>NZ_PGCM01000004.1:0-256231 GCF_002786345.1 Pseudomonas sp. FEMGT703P
GGCGGGGGAGGCGGCGGTTGGTAGGAAGCTTCTGTGGGAGGGGCTTGAGCCGCGACTAACGTTGATCGCGGCTACGACTGCATGGATGCAGGAGGTAGAGCGGAGCAGGATGCCCAAGCCGAAAGCCCCTCCCACACATCATGACCTCAGCAACGCTAAGGCTTTCGAGTTTCCTGCAGCTTGGCCAGCAAGGCTTCGCTCTTCGCCAACTGCTCGGCTTCACTGAGCTGCGGGTTTTCCAACACGCTGTCGAGTTGTGCGATCAGCTCGCTCTGCCGGTTGATCCGCTCATCGAGTTTTTCCAGTTTGCGCTGGTTGTACCAGCTCCACAGTGCCAGGGCGCAGGCGGCCAGCACCACGGCGGTTAGCACGATAATCGTCAGGGTGTTCATCGCAGCTCCAGAGTTTTGCGCATCAGCATGCGCGGCAAGTTAACAGTGCCGCGCGTCACCGTCTGTGCCTGCTGCACAGAAAATCCCTGACCGGCAAAAAACGCCTGGGCCACTAGGCTGGCTTCGGTAAACAGCTCGCGCACCTCCGCCGCGCGCAAGCGTTGCTCGGCAGCGGCATACAAGGCGCTGGCCACACCCTGGCGGGCATAAGCGGGCGCGCAGTACAGCAGGTCGATATAGCCATCCAGGCGAAAGCCGATAAATCCGGCCATTGAGCTGCCATCTTCGGCGATAAGTAAATTAAGTGACATCAAACGTGTTTGCCAGACCGATAGGTCTGCAACCTCGGGAGACCAGGCCTGTCGCTGCGCTGCGTCGTAATGCTGGGTGGTCAACTGGCTGACCGATGCCTGAAACAGTGCGACCAGGGCGGGTAGATCCTGAGGTTGGTAGGCCCGTAAGTTGAATGCGGCGGACGGCTGGGTTGTCATCGGAGTGGCTGCAAGGGTTTGCCCGGCAGGTTAGCGCCGCGTATGGGCCAGGTAAATCGCCTCAGCGCCAGTTCCACGTGCTGGCGGCAACGGCATCGTGGGCGTGCAGGCTTTCCGCGTGCACCACGCGTAGGTGAAAGGCGCTGAAGGCCGGTTGTTCGCGCAGGGCGCTGTGCAGGCGACGGGCGGCGTCTTCGCAGAACATCAGGTTTTGCCCGTTGGCCAGGGCAAAGGCCTGCTCATCGGCGCGCTTTACCGCCGTCTGCACGGCGGTGCCGAGGGCTTGTTCGGCGGCGTCGATCAGCGCAACCAGCGGCAACTTCGCGCTGTCGCCGTGCAGGCGCACTTGCAAAGTGGCGGTACTGCGTTGGCTATGTGGTGTAGCAACGATGCCCTGGGTTGAGCCGAGCCAGGCCAGCAATTGTGCGTGGTCCAGCGGCTGGTTGGCGAAGTCCTCGACAAAGCGCTGCTGAATCAGCTGGCGCGCCAGGGCGGCGGAGCAAGGGCAGGTCGAGGAATAGGTCACTTCTACCTGTAGTTCCACGTGAAACCCCCATGAATCCTGGCGTGCACGCACTTCGAAGGGGTAGGCCTTCCAACCTGAGAGGGGGCTGACCAGTGCTGGGCGGTTGAGCAAGGCCTCGCCGCGCAAGGTAATCGATGCCTGCTGCGACAAACCCTGATGACTGTCGAGAAACTCGCCCAGTAACTCTCGCAGCGTCGTCGGGTTCAGTTCGCGCTGTTCCAGCGCATGCAGCGCCAGGTAGAGGCGCGACATATGGATGCCGCGCGCATTGCCATAGTCCAGGCTAACCCCGATATCGGCGCGGGCATGGATGTGTTGCTCAGCCAGTTTGATCGGCAGCGCGATGCCCTGCATGCCGACCCAGTCTAGGGCCAGGACGTGGGCAGGCGCTTGCGTGGCTATGTCCGGCAAGGTCAGTGCGTTCATCAGAAATCAGCCCTCGGCTGTGGGTTTAAATGTTATGTTATAACAAGTAAATTACAAAGCCAGCGAATCCTGACGATGACCGAAACGCCGCTTACCCACGCCGAACTGCTCGCCCAGCCGGCAGATGACTACATGAATGCCGCGCAGCAGCAGTTCTTCCGCGCGCTGCTGCTCACCCAGCGCGGCGAGCTGCAAACCCGCATTGCCGAAGAGTTCGAAGGCCTGCGCGAGCGCGAAACCAGCAGCGATCCCGCTGACATTGGCAGCGCCGAAGAGCAACGCCAGTGGCAACTGCGCTTGCTGGAGCGGGAAAAAAAGCTGCTCGACAAAATCGACGAAGCCCTTGAGCGGCTGGCCCGTGGTGAATACGGCTGGTGCGTGGAGACCGGCGAGCCGATTGGCCTCAAGCGCCTTTTGCTACGGCCTACCGCCAGCCTGTGCATCGAAGCCAAAGAGCGTCAGGAACAACGCGAAAAACACCTGCGCCACGCAGAATTCTGATGGAGCCTGAAACCATGACCAATCGTCTTCCCGTAACCGTGTTGTCCGGCTTTCTCGGCGCCGGTAAAAGCACCCTGCTTAACGCCATTCTGAAAAACCGCCAGGGTTTAAAGGTGGCGGTAATCGTCAACGATATGAGCGAGATCAATATCGATGGCAGCGAAGTTCAGCGCGATGTCAGCCTGAACCGCGCCGAAGAAAAGCTCGTGGAAATGAGCAACGGCTGTATCTGCTGCACCCTGCGCGAAGACCTGCTGGAAGAAGTCGGCCGCCTGGCCCGCGATGGGCGTTTCGATTACTTACTCATCGAATCCACTGGGATCAGCGAACCGCTGCCGGTGGCGGAAACCTTTACCTTCCGTGGTGAGGACGGCCAGAGCCTGGCCGATGTGGCGCGCCTGGACTGCATGGTAACGGTGGTCGACGGGGTGAACTTTCTGCGCGATTTCCATGAGGCCGAAAGCCTGGCCAGCCGTGGCGAAACCCTCGGTGAGGAGGACGAGCGCTCGATCACCGACCTGCTGATCGAGCAGGTGGAATTCGCCGATGTGCTACTGATCAGCAAGATCGACCTGATCAGCAGCCACGAGCGCGAAGAGCTAATGGCCATCCTCAAGGGCCTCAACACTCACGCCGAAATTGTGCCGATGGCCATGGGCGCGGTGCCGCTGGAGAAAATCCTCAACACCGGTCGTTTCGACTTCGAGCGCGCCGCCCAGGCACCGGGCTGGCTTAAAGAGTTGCGCGGTGAACACATTCCGGAAACCGAGGAATACGGTATTGCTTCCACGGCTTACCGGGCGCGCAAGCCGCTGCATCCCGAGCGCTTCTTCAACTTTATTAATCGTGAATGGACCAATGGCCGCTTGCTGCGCAGCAAGGGCTTTTTCTGGCTGGCCAGCAAATACCAGGAGGCCGGCAGCTGGTCCCAGGCGGGCGGTTTGATGCGTCACGGCTTTGCCGGGCGCTGGTGGCGCTTCGTACCCAAGGCGCAATGGCCGACCGACGAAGAAGGGCTACAGGCAATTATGAAAAACTGGCAGGCGCAAACCGGCGACTGCCGTCAGGAGCTGGTGTTTATCGGCCAAAACATCGACTTCGCTCTGCTGACCGCCGAACTGGATGCCTGCCTGCTGACCGATGCGGAAATGGCCCTGGGCGTAGATGCCTGGCAGGCGCTGCCCGACCCGTTTGGCCCCTGGCATGAGGAAGCTGCCTGATGCTCGCGCCTGTGCTGCGCCATCCGCTGCAGCAGGTCAGCAGCGAACAGATTGATGTGCTTGGCGAGGTACTGCGTGACGAGGTCAACTTGGCCGTCTGGCAACGCCAGTTGCCGGCACAGATCAGTGATTTCGCCAGCGCTTTGCTGGCTCAGGGCGAACCGCTGGGCCACTCCATGGTGCTGGAGTTGGCCAGCCCGGAGAGTGAGCCGAACCTGAGCGGTCTGGTCGATGGCTACAGCGATCTGCCGGGGCAGGCGGCCTTTTTGCAGGACGTTAGTTGGCTGATCAGTGCTTTTGCCTGCCTGTTCGATGCCAAACGCATCGGCCTGCGCCTGCGTATTCTCGACAAGGCCATGTGCCCGCGCTTTCACGTTGACCACGTGCCGGTGCGGCTGATTACCAGCTACGCCGGGGTTGGCAGTGAGTGGCTGCAGGAGGGCGTAATGGCGCGTCGTCGCCTCGGCGACCCGGCCGCCGAACCCAGCGATGCCGCGTTGATCGAGCACGCCGAGGCGGGCCATGTGCTGCTGGCCAAGGGCGAGAAGTGGATTGGCAACGAGGGCGGCGGCTTGATCCACCGCTCGCCGCAACCGCCGGCCGGTGAGCGGCGATTGCTCTTGACCCTGGACTGGCTGGCTTAAATTTCAGGCAAAAAAATAGGCTGCGAGAAAGCAGCCTTAAGCACCAGAAAGGCACACCGGCGCGTGACCCGGCATGCAGGGGTGAGGTACCCAAGGCCACTAAAACATAGACAGGATTACGCTTTGATGACGGTTAGCGCGCCATCCATACACCCTTGCTCTGCTGCTCGCAGAAGGGCTTGAGGTAGGTGGCGTCGCTGGCCACGCCGTAATAATGCACATCCTGCTTATAGGGCGTGCCGCCCACCGTTGAATTGCGGCATACGCCGAAGGAGCCCATCGGGCACTGCTCGACAAACTCCACCTCGACCTTCTGCCCCTGCAGCTGCGGCTGGCAGAAACCGGTGCGGAACAGGTTGGGCGGGATGCTACGGTTCTGCTGGCAGACCTTCACATCCAGGCGCTCGGCCTGGCTATGCACCACACAGGCTTCACCCCAGGCCAGGCCGGACAGTGTGAACAGGCTCAGCAGCAGAAAAACGCGCATCCATTGACCCTCTGAAAATATGCCGGCGACTCTAGCATGCTGTTTTTAATCAGTCTGCGTAGGCCCGCTCTAACGATGCTCTACACCGCTAGAATGGCCGCAGCAGGACTCTTCTTCTCGATAGACAGTGGCAAGCGCCGACCATGCTGAAAAATATCCCTACCCACCTAATTGCCGGCCCCCTGGGTGCTGGCAAGACCAGCCTGATCCGTAATCTGCTGGCGCAGCGTCCGGCGCACGAACGTTGGGCGGTGCTGATCAATGAATTCGGCCTGGTTGGTTTGGATGCCGCGCTGCTGACCACCGATGACGATGGCGTGGCCCTGGGCGAAGTGGCGGGCGGTTGCCTGTGTTGTGTCAACGGCGTGCCGTTTCAGGTTGGCCTTGGCCGGCTGTTGCGCAAAGCCAAACCGCATCGCCTACTGATCGAACCGTCCGGCCTCGGCCATCCTCTGGTACTGCTTGAGCAACTGCGTGAAATGCCCTGGGCTGAGGTTTTGGCGGTGCAGGCACCGCTGCTGGTGCTGGACGCTCAGGCCCTTGCTGCGGGTGAAGCGCTGCCCGATAGCCAGCAGGCGACGCTTAGCCGTGCCGGGCTGCTGCTGTTGAACAAGGCCGAAGATCTAGATGAAGCAACCAAGGCGCGCATCCAGGCGCAACTGCCCGCGCGCCCGATTTATTGGACCAGTCAGGGTGCCTTGCCGCTCGCAGCGCTGCCCGGCTTTAGCGTCCAGGCCGATGGCGACGCTATGCCGGATAACCTGCCCACGGCCGCGGCGCCATTGCCACAACTGTGGCGCAGCTCAAGCGAGCCGATCTGCCAGGTGCAACAGCAGGCCGAAGGCTGGAGCATCGGTTGGCGCTGGCACCCCAGCCAGCAGTTCGAGCTGATGCGTGTACAAGAGTGGCTGAGCAGCTTGCCCTGGCGCCGCGCCAAGCTGGTGCTGCACACCAATGCCGGCTGGCTGTCCGCCAACGCCCTTAACGCTGTTGCCCTGCATTGGCAAAACAGCGAATGGCGCAAGGACTCGCGGCTGGAGCTGATCTTCAGCGAAGCGCAGGAGGTGTCGGCGTTGCAGGCCGGGTTCGCGGCTTGTGCATTAGCGCCAGAGCATTTCGGCCAGGCTGCCGAACAGCAGAATCAGCACAGCCAGGGCGCTGATACGCAAAGCCAGGGGTGAGGTGATCCACTGCAACGCCTGCTGTTTGGGTACTTCACGCAGTGCATGCCACTCTTGGCGGAACGCAGGGTCGATGCGCAGGGCAAATAGCCTGTCGCGGTACAGCAGGTGCCGAGCGTGGCTCATCTGACTGTAAAGCGGTAGGCGAATAGCAAAGTGCAGTTCGCCGTCTGCGGCGCGTCCCATGTCCAGTACATGGCAGTCGATGCCGGCGCTGCTGAGTTGTTCTTGCAGGTGCTCGATAAAGCCTGCATGGCTGGATTCCATTAAAACAAACACCCTGACGTCCTCCTTGATAGGTCTGCGGCCAGGATGCCGGAGTCAGATAGAACTGACGAGTCCTCTGGCGATGCGGATAATCCCCACCTGAATACGATCACGCAAGGCACGCTCATGCATCTCCACCCCTGGTCACACGACAGCAGCGCCGGCTTTACCTTGCGCGGTTGGCATTCACCGCCTTCGGGCAAGCCCGTGCTGCATTTTCTGCATGGCAACGGCTACTGCGGTCGGGTCTACACACCACTGCTGGCGCTGTTGGCCGAGGATTTCGACCTGTGGTTATGCGATGTACAGGGGCATGGTGAGAGTGATCACGGTGGCCGCTTCCACGGTTGGAACCGCAGCGCCGAACTGGCGGTAGAAGCTTTTAACGCCGGGCGTGAGCGGTTTGGCGGTGCGCCGGCTTATGCCTTGGGCCACAGCTTTGGCGGGGTGTTGACCAGCCTGATCCTGGCCCAGCAACCGCAACTGTTTCAGCGTGCGGTGTTGCTTGATCCGGTGCTGTTCAGCCCAGCGATGATCGGCGTTATGGCGCTGTCCGATGTTGTGGGCCTGAGCCGGCGCACCACGTTGGCCAGCAAGGCGCTCAAGCGCCGCAGCAGCTGGCCAGATCGCGCCGCTGCGTATGACGCGTTGCATGGCCGTGGGATGTTCCGTGGCTGGACCGAAGAAGCGTTTGCCGCGTATATCCAGCATGCCTTGAAAGACAGCGACAAGGGCGCCGAGCTGCGTTGCCGGCCAAGTCGCGAAGCCGATATTTTCAGTTCCTTTCCCAAGCGCCTGTGGCCGTCACTGGCCAAGGTGACGACGCCGACGCAGGTTCTTTATGGCGAGCGCAGCTACCCCTTTGTCGCTAAATCGGTGGCACGTTGGTGCGCCAGTAACGCCCAGGTCAGCGCCCATGTGGTACCCGGCGGACACTGCTTTATGCAGGAGCACCCGATCGACAGCGCCGCGCGGGTTACGCATTTTTTGTTGCAGCGCGATTAAGCCCGATGAGCTGCCGTGAGGATGCCTGGCTGGCGCTCTCCGAGCTGTGGCTGGACACTGAGCTGGATGAGACGGCGCTCCGATCTATCGCCACGCGGTTGCGCGCCAGTGGTTTGAGCCTGGATGAATTGCAGCAGATCTACGCGTATGAGGTGGCACCGCAGGTCTGGCTTAACCACTGGGCCGTCGCCGGGGTGTGGGAGGGGTTCGAGGCGCAATGGCTGTTTGCGGGTTGCCGACGCAATCAGTTGGGCGGGCGTTGGCATCGGTTGAAATGCCGCGTGCTACGCCGGTCGATGACCTACGGCTGTCGCGCCGAATGGCAGCAGATCTTGGTCTTTCTGGCTGATCGGGATTTTAACTAGTCGGCCTTAATGCGGCGTGTTGTTGTCCGAATCCTGACGCTGACTGCGCCACTGCTGCATCTCAATCACCTGAGCGCTGGGTGCCGGCGGCTCACGGAAAGGGTGCGGCGCCAGCTCGATACGCCCCAGCTGTTTGCCAAACAGGGTGATGCTGCCGACATGCCGCTGCTCGCCGGTGACGGTGAATTCGAAGCCATACACCCGCGCCAAGCGCTTGCGCCCGCGTGCATCGGGTAACAGGGCGAGCCGCCGCAGGGCGACATTCTCATCCAGCAACTCGATGTCGGATTTGGCGCAATGTTGTTTCACCAACCCCAGTGCGTGTTCACGCAGACCATGGGCATGCCACAACCAGGCGCACGCGGTGGCGAACAGCATCAGCAGAAATACATCGAAGAGGTCGATCATGGCGGCTCCGGCGGCAGGAGGCTGAGCTTAACAGAGCCTGTCGTTCGCTTACGCATCCACGCAGACACGGTTTCGCCCCTGCGCTTTGGCGTTGTACAGCTGGGTGTCTGCGCGTTGCAGCAGCTGTTGCAGGCTGTCACCGGGACGGGCGCAGGTCAGGCCGATGCTGACGGTGGCGTGCAACGGGCCCTGAACGGTGGCGAGGGGCTGCGCGTGCAGGGCGTTGCGTAGCCGTTCCAGGCGCTGCTGCGCAGCGTTGAGGTCGCTGTCGGGCAGGAGGATGACGAATTCTTCACCGCCGAAGCGGGCGAACAAGTCGGTGCTGCGCGCCTGCTGCCGGCACAGTTCACTGAACGCCACCAGCACCTGATCGCCGACGGTATGGCCGTATTGGTCGTTGACCCGTTTGAAGTGATCGAGGTCGAGCATCGCCAAGCACAGCGGGGTGCCTTGGCGTTGATTACGGCTCAGCTCGTGTTCGGCACGTTGCTGGAAGGCGCGGCGGTTCAGGGCGCTGGTTAGCGGGTCGGTGGTGGCGAGTTGGCGCAGCTGTTCTTCCAGGGCCTTGCGCTGGCTGACATCGCGGATCTCGGCGACCTGCTGCTGCGCTTCGGCCAGGCGCGCGATGCTCAGCTCGGCGGCGAATGGCTGGCCGTCCGCACGTTGAGCAAGCAGGTCGTGGGGACGACCATCAGCCTGTTGCAGCAGTTCGCTGAGCGGCTGTTGGCTGCTGCTGTCGAAAAGCCGCGATAGCGGTTGGCCGAGCAGTTGCTCACGGGTTTGCGCAAACAGCTGTTCCAGCTTGGGGTTGCTGTCGATGATGCGTTCGCCGTCGAGCACCATCACCCCGGCGTTGCTCACGCTCATCAGGCGTTCGAAACGTTCGGCGTTGGCAGCGGCCTGCAGGGCGTTACGCTGGCTGTCGGCGAGGATGCGGCGCATGGTCAGCAGTACCAGGCCGACCAAGGCCACAAGCCACAGGGGAATGCCGAAGTTGTAGGGCAGCAGGTAGCTTACCGAGCGCGTGACGTCGTCATGGACGATGCCTTGCAGGCCATCGTGCAGGCCAATCAAGCCGCGCAGCAAGGTGACCAGGGCATAACCCAGCAAGGCGATGGCGACAAACTGGCAGACGCCGCGCAGTTCCACCTCGCTGGGCGCACGCCATAGCGCCCAGCAGGCTTGCAGGGGCAGCAGGCCGCCAATGGCGGCGTACAGCGCGACGAGGTATTCCGAGTTGATGGGGCTGAGCCACCAGTGCCAGCTCAGTGCCAGGCTCATCAATCCGGCGCTGGCGGGTACGGTCCACCAGGGCAGCGGCAGGCCGAGAAAGCGAAACACGCCGAGCAGGATGATCGCCTCGCCGGCCAGTTGCAGGGCATTGCCAAGAATATTCAGCAGTTTGCTGCCACTGGCCATAAAACCCATGAACAGCAGGATGCCGATGATCAGGGTCCAGCTGCCCAGCATCCACAAACCGGGGCCCCGGTAGGGGCGGGAGAAATACCAGAGCCCGCTGCAGGCAATGGCGCTCGCCAGCATCAGGTTCAGGCCCAGCAGCATGGGGGAGAAATACAGGCTTTCCATGGCCTTACTCGGTGTTATGCACGGGGCGTAATTGTGCCGCTGGCGTGTGGTGTTGTCTGCTCGTTCAGCTTTTTTCTTCGTTCAGTGCCTGGTAGCGCTGTTGCAGTTCGTGGCGGATCTGCCGGCGTTGCAGGGCCTGGCGCTGTCGCCGCAAGGCGTCCGCAGTGGTCGGCTCCAGGGCGGGAATGGGCACCGGCTTGCCCTGTTCATCCACCGCCACCATGGTGAAGAAGCAGCTGTTGGTGTGACGCACCGAGCGTTCGCGGATGTTTTCGGTGATCACCTTGATGCCGACTTCCATCGACGTACGCCCGGCGTAATTGACCGAGGCGAGGAAGGTCACCAGTTCGCCAACATGAATGGGCTCGCGAAAGATCACCTGATCCACCGACAAGGTGACCACATAGCGCCCGGCAAAACGGCTGGCACAGGCGTAGGCGACTTCATCGAGGTATTTGAGTAGGGTGCCGCCGTGCACATTGCCGGAGAAGTTGGCCATGTCCGGGGTCATCAGTACGGTCATCGACAGCTGGGCGTTTCCGGGTTCCATAGCGGGCTCTGTGCTGGGTTTGTGGCAACCATAGCAGGTGCAGGGGCAGGCCCGCGCGGTTGATCAGGGCAATCCGAACTGCTGGCGCAGCTGGTTGAGCATGGGGGCCTGCTCGCTCAGGAAGTGATCGAAGCGTTTGATCAGCTGGTCATACCGGTAACTGCTCAAGTGAAAGCTGGTGGTGATCTGCGGTAATTGCGGGTCACGCTGCAGTTGCTGCGGTGCGATGCCGAGCAGTTGCATATGGTGTTCCACCACCTGCGGGTTGGCGTAGATGGCATCCAGGCGGCCCCGTTCGAGCATGCGGATCAGGCTCTGGATGTCCTGCACTTCCACCAGTTCGATGCTGTGTTGATCCAGCAGTGGTTGCCAGGCCTCGGCGGTAAAGCCGCGCACGATACCCACCCGTTTGATCGCATTCAGGCCCTGAGCGAGCTGCTCGCGGCGTACCAAGGTGGCGTCGACGATCTCCACCACGGCTTGGCTGTAATACAGCGGCTGGCCGTCACGGGCTTTACGGGGCCAGGCCGGATTATCGGGGAACAGCAGGTCGAGGCTATGTTCACCCAGCATATTGCGGTACAGGCGGTTGACCGGTTGCGGGCGCAGTTCCAGTTCAAGGCCTTCGTGCTTGGCGAAGGCCTGCAGCAGGGCGATGCAGTAACCGTCGTAGGCCTGCCCCTCTAGAGCCTTGTAGTAGGGATAGTAGTCGTGGTTTTCCAGGCCAACACGCAACGGCTGGGCCAGGGCAACTACGCTGTACAGCCAGCAGACCAGGATAATGCAGAGGCGCATGGGCCACTCCAGGGTGCTCCGATCCAATACAGCGTAGCCTGCGCCGCCGTTGTCGTCAGGCGTGGGTCAGGTACCAGCGCCAATCCTGCTCGCCGACTTCGCCCATAAACTGACGGAACTCGTTCCATTTGATCGCCAGGAACACCTTGAGGAAGTCCTCGCCGAGTGCGTCCTTGGCCCAGGCCGAGTTCTCCAGCGCGCGCAGGGCGGTCAACCAGTCGGTGGGCAGGGTTTCACGGGCCTGCTCGTAGCCGTTGCCGATGATTTCCTCGCCCGGATCGATCTGGTTGCGGATGCCGTGATGGATGCCGGCAAGGATCGCCGCTGCCGCGAGATAAGGGTTGGCATCGGCGCCGCAGATGCGGTGCTCGACGTGGCGGCTCTTGGCCGGGCCGCCGGGCACGCGGAACGACACGGTGCGGTTGTTCACGCCCCAGCTCTTGGCCAGCGGCGCGTAACTATTGGCCTGGAAGCGGCGGAAGGAGTTGGCGTTGGGGCAGAAGATGGCCAGGGCATCGTTGAGCGTGGCCATCATGCCGCCGATGGCGTGCTTGAGCAGTGGCGTGCCGTGTGGGTTTTCGGATGCCATCAGGTTGTTGCCGTCGGCATCCGCCAGACTGACATGCATGTGCATCCCACTGCCAGCCTGGTCGCCGAACGGCTTGGCCATAAAGCAGGCCTGCAGCCCGTGTTTGTTGGCCACGCCCTTGACCAGGCGCTTGTAGCGCACGCCTTCATCCACCGCTTGCAACGCGTCGAAGCGGTGCTCCAGGGTCAGCTCCAGCTGGCCGGGCGCGTATTCAGATATCGCCGTGCGCACTGGCAGGCCCTGCACTTCGCAGGCGGCGTAGAGGTCGTCGAGGAAGGCTTGCTGCTGCTCCAGCTCCAGCACGCCATACACCTGTGGTGCCTGCGGGCGCACGCCGTTGGCTTGCAGCGCCGGCTGCGGACGGCCATTGGCGTCGCGGGTCTTGTCCAGCAGATAGAACTCCAGCTCGACCGCCATTACCGGGTGGTAGCCGTCGGCCTTGAGCCGGTCGATGGCGCGCACCAGCACATGCCGTGGGTCGGCCGGCGCTGCCGGCAGGCCCTGGGTCGGATGCATGCTCACCTGCAACTGACCGGTGGGCGTGGTGCGCCAGGGTTGCAGGGTCAGGCTGCCGGGCAGCGGGTAGGTCCAGCAGTCGGCGTCGGCGACTTCCCAGACCAGGCCGCTTTCTTCAACGTCCTCGCCCTGAATGGTCAGCGCCAGGATCGAGCTGGGCAGCGGCCGGCCGCTCTCATAAATGGCCAGCAGCTCGTCGCGGTGCAGCAGCTTGCCGCGTGGGATGCCGTTGGCATCGATCAACATGAGTTCGATCAGACGCACGTCGGGGTGGGCGGTAAGGAAATCGCGGGCTTCCTGGGGATTGGCGAATTGCATGGTGATTCTCACAGTGAGTCGTCAATTCGTGGGAGGCGCTTTAGCGGCGATTGTCGCGGCTGAAGCCCCTCCCACAGGCTGATCGATGAGTTACTCGCGGGCGCCGGGGATGGCCAGCAGTTCGGTCAGGGCCTGGTCGAGCATGCTGATCAGCTTGTCCACATCGTCGGCAGTGGTGCTTGGGCAGCACAGGGTCATGTTGTGGAATGGGGTGATCAGGATGCCGCGGTTGATCAGGTACAGGTGCAGGGCCATCTGCAGCTCGTCGTGGAACGCTGCCTCGGCTTCGGCGCCAGTTTTCGGCGACACCGGGCAGAACTGGAACTCGCTGCGCGCGCCCAGCTCGGTCACCGACCACCTGAGGTCGTGCTTGCCGATCAGCGTGCGGAAGCCATCCGCCAGGCGCTTGGCCAGCGGCAACATGTGCGCGTAAGCGGCCTCGGTCATTACCTGTTCCAGGTTGGCGCGCATGCAGTGCATGGCCAGGGCGTTGGCCGACAGGGTGGTGCCCATGCCGCTGTGGCCGTGGCCATGGCTGCCTTCACTGGCGCGTTTGCGCGCTGTGGTCATGGCCTCGGCCATCGCTGCGCTGCAGCCGAAGATGCCGCAAGGCACGCCGCCGGCAATCGGCTTGCCGACCACAAAGAAGTCCGGGTCGAGGTTCCACAGCTTCGTGCAGCCACCCATATCGGTGGAGATGGTGTGGGTTTCGTCGATGATCAGCAGCGTGCCGTATTTGCGGGTCAGCTCGCGGCACGTCTGCATAAAGCCCGGCTCGGGCAGGACCATGCCGATGTTGGTCATCGCTGGTTCGCAGATCAGGGCGCAGACGTCGCCCTGGGCCAGTGCGGCTTCCAACGCTGCCACATCATTAAACGGCACGGAGCGGCTGTACTGGGTCAGGTCGTAGGCCTGGCCAACCAGGCCGGAGCGCGGCACGGTTTCGCCGTCGATGCAGCGCACCATCACGTCATCCACGGTGCCGTGGTAGCAGCCGTCGAACACCAGCAGGGTTTTGCGCTGGGTGATCGCGCGGGCCCAGCGCAGCACGTAGCGGTTAGAGTCGGTGGCGGTGGCGGTGACCTGCCAGAACGGCAGGCCGAAGCGCGCGGCCAGCAGCTCACCGCAGACCACCGCATCCTCGCCGGGCAGCATAGTGGTCAGGCCGTTGTTGCCTTGTTCGGCGATGGCCTTGGCGATCGGGTCCGGGGAGTGGCCGAACATGGTGCCG
The DNA here is from genome assembly GCF_002786345.1 of Pseudomonas sp. FEMGT703P. Classification (NCBI taxonomy): domain Bacteria; kingdom Pseudomonadati; phylum Pseudomonadota; class Gammaproteobacteria; order Pseudomonadales; family Pseudomonadaceae; genus Pseudomonas; species Pseudomonas sp. FEMGT703P. The sequence continues at coordinate 13,500 of NZ_PGCM01000004.1, forward strand.
GTGTCGCCCAGGCAGAAGTCGATGTATTCGTGGCCGTCGACGTCATAGAAGCGTGCGGCCTTGGCCCGCTCGACAAACAGCGGCACCGGTGTCGACCAGTCGGCCATCCAGTGCATCGGCACGCCGCCGTACAGCGAGTGGCGCGCACGCTCGGCCAGGGCCACGGATTTTGGATTGCGCGCGATAAAGCGCTCACGCTCACGTTGGGCGAAGGTTTCTACGGCGGATGGGTGGATACCACTGGCAGTCATGTTGAACACCTCGTTCGAATATCTGCACATGCTATTTTGTGATCACAGAAAACTCAAGCATTGGTTTGATTGGGCTTTATTGCTAGATTATCGCCATATTTGTGATCACAGGATTCTATGAAATGGTCTTTCAACAGCACGTTGCGTTAATCAGCGGCGCGGGCAGTGAATCCGGTATCGGCCTGGCGATCGCGCGCCGGCTGGGCCGTGCCGGTGCGCGAGTGTTGTTAACCGCCAGCAGTGCGCGGGTCGAGCAACGGGTCGCTGAACTATGTGCAGAAGGTATTCAAGCACGGGGTCGCGCCGCTGACCTCACTGATGAGCAGCAGGTCGCTGAATTACTCGACTGGGCCCACGCACAGTGGGGGCAGATCGACATTCTGGTGAACAATGCCGGCATGGCCATGCAGGGCAGCCCCGAACCGTTTGCCGAGTTGGCGGACATGGACCTGGCGACCTGGAACCTGTCCATCGCGCGCAACCTCGGCACGGCATTCTTGCTCACGCGCGCGGTCCTGCCAGGCATGCGTGCACGCGGCTACGGGCGCATCGTCAATATCAGCTCGACCACCGGCACCCGTGGCAGCAACCCTGGTGAGGCGGCCTACAGCGCGGCCAAGGCTGGCATGCTCGGCCTGTCCATGGGGCTGGCGCTGGAAGTGGCCAAACAGGGCATTACGGTCAACAGCGTGGCGCCGGGTTGGATTGCCACCGGCTCCAGCACCGACGAAGAACGCCATGCCGCCGAGTACACCCCGCTGGGTCGCGCCGGTCGGCCTGACGAAGTGGCAGCGGCGGTAGCCTTCCTTGCCTCGCCGGAGGCCAGCTACATCACCGGTGAAGTGCTGGTGGTGGATGGCGGTAACTGCCTGATCGAGAACAAGGCGCCGTGAACCAGTAGAATTCATGCCGCCGCTCAATTGCGGCGCTCTTCGTTAGAAGGAATACCCATGCGTAACTGCTCGCTGACACTTGCCCAACTCCCTGCACCGCCGGCACAAGGATGCTGCTGAACCATGGCCGATAACCTGCAAGATCAACTCTACCAACGTATTCGTGAAGGCCTGCTGGCTGGGCGCTTCCAGCCCGGTGAACGCTTGAAAATTCGTGATCTGGCGGCCGAGTGGGGCACCAGCCCGATGCCGGTACGCGCCGCCTTGCAGCGCCTGGTCGCTGAGGGTGCGCTGGAAGGCGAGCCACAGCGCTCGGTGCGAGTGCCACCGATGACCCGCGAGCGTTATCAGAACATTTTCCAGGTGCGTCTGGGGCTTGAAGGTCTGGCTGTAGAACTGGCCACCCCGCGCCTGACGCCGGCCGACCTGGCTGAGCTGCGTGACTGTGTGGCGCGCATGGATCAGGCCATCGAGCAGCGCCAGGTGCAGGCTTACCTGAATGCCAACAGCCAGTTTCACCTGCACCTCTACAGCGCGTGTGGCAACCCGGTGCTGTTGCGCAGCATTGAGTCGTTGTGGCTGCAGGTTGGGCCGTTTTTCAACCAGCTGTTCACGGGTGCGGACCTGTCGTTGCGCCTTAACGACTTTCACGAAGAGGCCTTTACCGCCATCGAAGCCGGTGATGCCAAGGCTGCGCGCCAGGCCATGGAACAGGACTTGAGTTACTTCGCGCGTTTTCTTCTCAATTTGCTTGATCTGGAATCCGGCCAGCGTTGAGTGGACGCTGCCTTGCTGGCAGCGGGTGCACCGACAACTACACTGATTCGACTCTGAGACGACAGCACAAGGGCTCCTCAATGCTGGAATACGGCAGTAAACGCATCCTGATCGTCGATGATTTCACCGACTTTCGCAGTTCGCTTAAGTCCATGCTGCGTGACATGGGTGCGCGTGATGTGGACACCGCCGATCGCGGTGAAGAAGCCCTGAGCATGTGCCGCAACAAGCGCTACGACATCATCCTGCATGACTACAACCTGGGCGGCGGCAAGAATGGTCAGCAGGTGTTGGAAGAGTTGATCGCCGGCAAGCTGATCAGTCATCAGTGCATCTTTGTCATGGTCACCGCCGAAAGCAGCCAGGCCATGGTCCTCAGCGCCCTTGAGCATGAGCCGGATGCCTACCTGACCAAGCCGTTCAACCGCGCCAGCCTCGATCAGCGCCTGGACAAACTGGTGGAGCGCAAAACTGCGCTCAAAGGCATTCTTCAAGGCCTCGACAAACAGGACCCGGCCGCCGTACTGGAGGCCTGCAAAACCCTCAGCCAGCAGGACAAGCGCTACCTGCCCTTGTGCCAGCGCTACCAAGCCACGGCGCTGCGCGAGCTGGGGCGTCTGGATGAGCTGGAGCAGCTGCTCAATGGCGTATTGGCCGAGCGACCGTTGCCCTGGGCGCAGGTGGCGCTGGCCGGCCTGATGCACAAGCGCGGCGAGTTGAGTCGTGCGCAGAGCCTCTACGAGAAGGGTTTGCAGCTATTCCCGATGATGCCGGCACTGTACGACGGCCTGGCCGCCGTGCTGCTGGCGCAGGGCGAGAGCCAGCGCGCTCAGCAAGCCCTGGAAGATGCGGTCAAATTGGCTCCGCTGGCGATTCGCCGGCAGATGCAGCTGGGCAAACTGGCGCTGGATAACCAGGACTTCGACAGCGCCGGGAAGGCCTATCGACAAGCCATGGAGCAAGGTCGCACCTCCAAATTCAAGAGCCCGGAAAACTACCTTGGTCTGGCCCAGGCGATCACCGCCCAGGCCGGTGACGGCTCGCTCGATAAGCGCTTGCAGATCGAGGTCAGTCAGGCTCTCGGTGAGCTGGATAAAATCTATGCCCATGACCCCAATGTGCAGGTGCGCTCACGCCTGGCCCTGGCCAGCAGCCTGAATAAATCCGGCGAGCCCAAGCGTGCTGCGCAACTGGCCGCCGAAGCCGCTGCGGCGATGGAAAAGCTGCCGCAGCTGTTCGCCGCCGATACTGCCCTCAGCGTCGCCAGTCAGTTGCGCGCGCTGGGCCAGACGGCAGCCAGTGATGCGTTGCTGAAAAGTTGTGTCGAGGTATACGGCGACGACCCGCAGGTGATGCAAGGCGTGGCCCGGCAGACTGACAACGCCGAGATTCTCTCTGGCGGTAAAGAGGCCGTGGAGCTCAATCGCCAAGGTGTGCGCTGCTACCAGCAGAAGCAGTTCGACGAGGCGCTCCGGTTGTTCCGTCAGGCCTTTGCCCTGCAACCGAAGAACATCAGCATCGCCCTCAATACCGCACAATCGCTGTTGCAATCGGCCAGCGGCGAAGCGTCTGCCGCTTTACTCGAGGAGTGTCGGCGCTGCCTGGCCGTGGTCAGCCAGATGCCCGAGACGGATGCCCGGCATGCGCGTTACCTGCAACTGCAGCGGCGAGCGTCCGGCCAATGAGTGATTCCCCCGGAGGACTGGACTTCTCCACGGTGATCGCCTCCACCGTACACGACATGAAAAACTCCCTGGCTATGCTCACCCGCGCCCATGCGCAGTGGCAGTCGCAGCTGCCGCCTGAGCAGCAGCAGGCCAGCGAGCAGGGCGTGATCGAGTACGAGTTTGCCCGTCTCAACGGCATGCTGGTGCAACTGCTCGGCCTGTATAAGCTCGGCGTTAACCAGCTGCCTATGCGCCCCGGTTATCACGAGGTTGAGGATTTTCTCCAGGCCCAGCTGGCGCGGCACTTCGAGGTGCTGCAAAGCCGGCAGATCAGCGCACGCTGCGAGGTGGAAAGCTTCGATCTGATGGGCTTCTTCGATGAAGAGCTACTCGGCTCGGTGGTCGCCAATATCATCACCAACTCCATCCGCTACGCCCACAGCGCCTTGCTGATTCGGGCCTGGGAGGAAGGCGGCAAGCTGGTGCTGGCGATCTGTGACGACGGCCAGGGCTACCCGCAGGAGATGCTCAGCCAGCAATCCAACTACGTCCTCGGCCTCAAGCACAGCACCGGCAGCACCGGCTTGGGCCTCTACTTCGCCGGGCGCATTGCCGAGCTGCACGAACGCCACGGTGTGCGCGGGTATATAGAGCTGGCCAACGGCGCACCGCTGGGTGGAGGGGTGTTCAGGATTTATTTGCCCTGAAACGACTGCGGCCCTGCGGTGTGTATAACGCCGCAGGGCCGCACGTAAGGCCGTAAAAAACGCTTAGCTTTCCAGCCAGACGTCACGCACCCAGTGCCAGACCGATTCCCAGGTTTCGTCTTCGTTGATTTCGCCGGTTTCCGCTTCCCACAGCAGCACGGTGCCGTCTTCTTCGACCACGTAGTAGTTGCCGTGGTCTTCGCACAGCGGCACGAATTCGCGCGGTACGCCCAGCGACCAGGCGGTGGCGGCGACTTCCGGTAGGTAGGTATGCGACTGCGGGTCGCTGGCGGTTACCGGTTCCAGGCGGCCGTAGACCACATCGCTGACCTGCAGCAGGTATTCGCGCAGGGCGAAGGGCAGATGGATAAGGATCTGCTCCTGAATCTCCACCAGGGTTTCTTCTTCCGGCAACTCCAGCGGGACGGGCACCGGCTCGTTGAGTTCGCGCAACTGTTCGATGACTTCTTCCAAGGGGTTAGCCTCTTTTGCAGGTAATACGGGAGCGTCTTATACCTTAGACGGGTCTAAGCAAAAAGCTGGCACAGTGCTATTGTTCATGTGGACAGTGCGTCAATTTTTGAACGTCATTAATTGGTCGAGTCATGAAAAGTGAAACGCAAGAATCGGAAGGCGGTGCGCTCAGCGAGGAGGAGCGGCTCCAACTGCTGACCACCGCTGGCAAGCGCAACCGGCTGTTTATCCTGGCGTTGGCCGGGGTGCTGGGTAGTCTGATGCTGGTTTCGGTTGGACTGAATATTCACAGCGTGTTCAGTGCCGGTGATGGGCCGCGTATTCAGGTGCTGGAAAAAAAGCTCCTGCAGATTGAGCAGCAACTGGCCGTGCAGCAGACCGCATTGAGCAATCAGGAAGAACTGCTGGCCAGCCAGCAGGCATCGCAGCTGACCGGAATGTTCGAGCGCGTGGAGAACCCAGACACCATCGCTGAAGTGAGCAAGGTATTGCAGGCTCAGGAGCGTGATTATCAGCAAGTGATGCAGGGGCTGAAGGCCGGTATGCGTGATTTGGCCAATATGCTGCCGGGTTCGCGCAGCTGGCTGGCTGATTACAACGAAATGATTGACCGCGCTGAACTGAACAGCCGTCAGCGCCGTGAAGAAATCCAGGCATGGAGTGAAAAGGCCCAGCAGCCAGCCCCGGCGGCCAAGCCGCCGGGTACCAGCGTCGATCCGGGCTAGCGGTTAGCCCATGTGGAAGAAGGCCAGTTTATTGCCGTCCAGGTCACGGAAATAGCCGCCATAGAAGCCCGGTATGCGTTCGCCCGGCGCCCCTTCGTCGCTTGCGCCTAACGCGATGGCTTTGGCGTACAGTTTGTCCACACCCTCGCGTGATCCGCCTGGCAGCGCGATCATCTGGCCATTACCTGGCGTCGGTGCTTGCTTGTCATGGGGAATACAGATGGCAAACATCGGCTGCCCCTTGGCGATGCCATAGAACGCGATGCGGCCCAAATCCATGACGATTTTGGCACCCATCTCTGCCAGCAAAGGGGTGTAGAACGACTTGGCTTTTTCCATGTCGGTGGTGCCCACAGTGGTGTATCCGATCATTGCTTAATCCTCAGGGTGGTGTGCTTGGCGCGGATCAGATTGCACTTTGAGTAGGCCGCGCGCCAGTCCATACAGTTGCTGAATGATAGACAAAGAAAACCCGGGACTTGCCCGGGTTTTCTCAGCATAGCGAGGGATCAGCCGTTCTGGCGGATACCGGCCACCAGCCACGGCTGGTTGTCACCAACAGCACGCTCCAGGCGCCAGCTTTCGCTGAACACTTCGCCCTGGTCAAAGCGCGAGGTCTTGGCCACGCCGGTGAAGGTCAGGGTGGCAACGGTCTTGTCGCTCAGATCATCGACACCATCCAGCTGCACATCGAGGTTATCGACGTAGGTGGATTGGAAGCCATCGCCCAAGTCGGCACGCTCGCGGCTGAGGAATTCCAGCAGCTGTGGGGTGACGAACTCGGCGATCTTGTCCATCTCGTTGGCATCCCAGTGCTGTTGCAGACTGAGGAAGTGCTCACGACCGGCGCTGATAAAGCTCTGCTCGTTGAACCAGGCCGGGGCATTGATCACCGGCTTGATCGCAGCCGCTGCACTGCTGCCGCCGAAGATCGAGGCTGGAGCCGCTGGCATTTCACGCTGCATCGGTGCGCCGTTGGCAGTCGCCGGGCTGGCTTGCTGACGACGGGCGGCGAGGAAGCGGAACAGCAGGAAGGCGATCAGGCCGAAGATCAGCATGTCCATGATCTGCAGGCCTTCGAAGCCGTCACCCATAAACATCGAGGCCAGCAGACCACCTGCGGCCAGACCGGCCAATGGGCCCAACCACTTCGATGCACCGCTGGCTGCTGCAGGCTGACGGCCGGCCGCTGCAGGTGCTGCACTTTGCTGGGCTGGCGCTTGGCGAGCCTGGTGGCTTGGCGCGGAACCGAAGGATTTGCCGCTGCCCATACGTTTGGCTTCGGCGTCGAAACTCATGGTGGTCAGTCCCAGGCTGAGGAACATGGCCAGGGCGATGCTAAGGAAACGCTGCATGGTTAGCTGTCTCTTGGTGATTGGATCTACGCGCGGCATCTTGCCCGGCGTGAGCGGCGCTGGCTAGGCCTAGAATGTTTCGAGCTTTTGCCCGTGCGCCTGAGTCAGCGGCGCAGCAGCACCAGTAGCGGCCCGCAGCGTAACTGCCGGCGCAGCAGGGCGCGGAAGTCGGCGGGGTTTTCCTCGGGGTGGCGCAGCCAGTGGATAAAGCAGCGCAGGTACACGCCGGTCAGCAGGCTTTCCTCGGCGATACGGCACAGGTGCAGGGTTTCCCGCCGCGCCGCTTCACGCCACCACTGCACGGTGCGGCTGATGCGCAGCAGGCCGCCAATTTGCAGGTGGATATGCCCCGGTTCCAGCTTGTACAGCAGCATTTGTCCGCTCACTGCGCGGTGCGCGGCCAGGCTGTCGAGCCAGGCGATCAGCAATTCTTCCAGGCGTTTGGCCGGCTCTAGCGTCAGCAGGTCTGCGTCGTTGCCGCGCGCCAGCAGGGCCTGGTCGGCACGGTCGAACCAGGCTTCCACCAGCTGATCCTTCTCGCGGTAATGCACGGCGATGGCATCCAGGCCCACACCCAGGTCGGCAGCCACATCGAACAGATGCAGGCGTTCCCAGCCGCAAACATCGGCCAGTTGCAGGGCGCTATCGAGTATCTGTGACGCGGAGACAGTTGCGCGTTTCATCGGCTCACCTCGCCATGCAGTATGGGCGGCGAGCGCCGTCGGGCTGATCTGAAACGACAAACGGAACCCGAAGGTTCCGTTTGTTTGTGCGTGTGGCGGGTACTTAGCGCCAGTTGTACAACTCTTTCTCCGACAGCTGGTGCATCTGGCTGACTTGGGCCTGGAAGGCCTGCATCGAAGCCCAGATGCGCCCATTCAGCTCGCTCTGCGCGGCCAGTTCGCCGAGCACCACGGCGGACTCGCGCTGCATTGCGGCCAACACGTCGTCGGGAAAGCGCTTGAGCAGGGTGCCTTGTTGCTTCAGCTCATCCAGAGCCATGGCGTTGTGGTAGACGTAATCGTCGAGCATGTCCTGGCTGGCGGCGCGGGCCGCTTCCGTGAGGATTGCCTGCAAGTCTGCCGGCAGACTGTCGAGGGCCTTCTGGTTGACCAGCAGCTCGAGTACCGCCTGGGGTTCCTGCCAGCCTGGGTAGTAGTAGAACTTGGCTGCCTTGTGCAGGCCAAAGGCTAGGTCGTTGTAGGGACTGACCCAGTCGGTGGCATCGATGGCGTTGGTTTGCAGAGCGGTGAATACCTCGCCGCCTGGCAGGTTCACGGTAGTCGCGCCGAGTTTGCTCAGCACTTCGCCGCCCAGGCCTGGCATGCGGATCTTCAGGCCCTTGAGGTCATCCAGCGAGTTGATTTCCTTGTTGTACCAGCCGCCCATCTGCATGCCGGTGTTGCCCACGACCATCGGTTTTACGCCATAGGGAGCATAAGCTTCATCCCATAGCGCCTGACCGCCGCCCTTGCTCAGCCAGGCGTTCATTTCGCTGGTAGACAGGCCAAACGGCACAGCGGTGAAGAACTGCGCCGCCGGCACCTTGCCCTTCCAGTAATAGGCCGCGCCGTGACCCAGCTCGGCGGTGCCGCGTGACACGGCGTCGAACACTTCCAGCGGCGGCACCAGTTCGCCACCGGCATACACCTTGATGGTCAGGCGGCCGTTGCTCATGGCCTTGACCCGCTCGGCCAAACGCTCAGCGGCGGTGCCCAGGCCGGGGTAGTTCTTCGGCCAGGCGGTGACCATCTTCCAGTGGAAAGTCTGTACCGGCTCGGCGGTAGCTTTTGGCGCGGCAGGTTCTTCCTTGCAGCCGGCGAGCCCGAAAGCGGCGAGCAGGGCGCTGGCGAGCAGCAGAGGGCGGCGGATCATGGGGGCTCCTTGTTGTTTGAATAGATTGTCGATTACAGCGCCTGCAGCTTGGCGTAGCTGAGCATCAGCCACTTGCTGCCTTCGCTCTCGAAATTCACCTGCACCCGCGCCTGCGCGCCGGAGCCTTCGAAGTTGAGAATGGTGCCTTCACCAAACAGTGAGTGCTGCACGCGCTGGCCGAGGTTGAAACCGGTGTCCGGCACCGCGCTGCCGGCGAACATGCTGTCGCCGCTCATGCTGTTTCCGCCCATATTGCGGCTGACCGCGCCGAACGGCCGGCTGACGCTGTTGGACAGGCGCACTTCCTGAATCAGCTGCGGTGGAATCTCGCGGACGAAGCGCGACACCTTGTTGTAGGTCTCGCTGCCGTACAGACGGCGCGTTTCGGCGTAGGTAATCACCAGCTTGCTCATGGCGCGGGTGATGCCGACGTAGGCCAGGCGACGCTCTTCTTCCAGGCGGCCGGGCTCTTCCAGGCTCATCTTGTGTGGGAACAGGCCTTCTTCCATGCCCACCAGAAACACCTGGGGGAACTCCAGGCCCTTGGCGCTGTGCAGGGTCATCAGCTGCACGCTGTCTTCGTTTTCTGCCGCCTGGGTGTCGCCGGCTTCCAGCGAGGCGTGGCTGAGGAAGGCCTGCAGCGGCGTCAGCTCGTCATCCTCGGTGTTGTCGAAAGTGCGCGCGGCACTCACCAGTTCTTCCAAGTTCTCGATGCGTGCCTGGGCTTTTTCGCCTTTTTCGGCCTTGTGGTAGGCAATCAGTCCGCTCTGCTCAATGACGGTCTGGGTCATCAGGTGCAGCGGCATGCTCAACACTTTGGCGGCGAGGTTTTCGACCAGTTCGATAAACCCGGCCAGGGCACCCGACGCACGGGCCGGTAAGGCCTTGGCGGCGACCATCAGGCGGATGGCTTCCCACATCGATACATCATGGGCGCGGGCATATTCGCGTATGGTTTCGACGCTCTTCTCGCCGATACCGCGGGCCGGTACGTTGATCACCCGCTCCAGCGCCGCATCGTTGCCGCGGCCGTCGAGCAGGCGCAGGTAGGCCATGGCGTTCTTGATTTCCGCGCGTTCGAAGAAGCGCTGGCCACCATAGATGCGGTAGGGGATTTTCTCGCGCAGCAGGGCTTCTTCAAGCACCCGTGACTGGGCGTTGGAGCGGTAGAGAATGGCGATTTCGCTGCGCTTGAGGCCGTCCTTGCGCAGGGCATCCTCAATCGATTCCACCACATAGCGGGCTTCATCGTGCTCGTTGAACGCGGAATACAGGTTGATCGGCTCGCCATCGCCGTCTTCGGTCCACAGTTCCTTGCCCAGGCGGCCCTGGTTATTGGCGATCAGGGCGTTGGCGGCCTTGAGGATGCCGGCGGTGGAGCGGTAGTTCTGCTCCAGGCGGATCACTTCGGCATCGCTGAAGTCATCGGAGAACTGCTGGATGTTTTCGATCTTCGCGCCGCGCCAGCCATAGATCGACTGGTCATCGTCGCCCACCACCATCATGCTGTCGCCGCCCTTGGCGAGCAGGCGCAGCCAGGCGTACTGGACGGCGTTGGTGTCCTGGAATTCGTCGACCAGGATATGCCGGAAGCGCCGCTGGTAATGCTCCAACAAGCCCGGCTTATCCCGCCACAAGTCGAGGGCGCGTAGCAGCAGCTCGGAGAAGTCGATGACCCCGGCGCGCGCGCAGGCCGCTTCGTAGCCTTCGTAGATCTTCAGCATGGTGGCCAGGAACAGGTCGCCGCCGGGCTGGATGTTCTTTGGCCGCAGGCCTTCGTCCTTCTGCCCGTTGATAAACCACTGCGCCTGTTTAGGCGGCCAGCGCTGTTCATCCAGGCCGAGGTCGCGGATCACCCGCTTAACGATGCGCTGCTGGTCGTCGGAATCGAGAATCTGGAAGTTTTCCGCCAGGCCGGCTTCCTGCCAGTGCGCGCGCAGCAGGCGGTGGGCCAGGCCGTGGAAGGTGCCGACCCACATGCCCGCCGGGCTGACACCGAGCATGTGCTCAATGCGATGACGCATTTCGGCGGCAGCCTTGTTGGTGAACGTCACCGACAGGATGCTGTGCGGCGAAGCATTCTCGATCTGGATCAACCAAGCAATGCGGTGCACCAGCACGCGAGTTTTACCGGAGCCGGCGCCGGCCAGTACCAGTTGGCGGCCCACACGCGCGGCAACAGCCTGGCGTTGGGCATCATTAAGAGAGGCAATCAGGAGTTCGGGGTCATTTTGCATCGCGGCATTCTAGGGGGCTGCGTCAGGCAGGGCAAACCAGGCTGTTGTGGCGGTTTTATTGGACGACTGGTGAGTCAGCTCAACGAGCGTAGATGGGCTATGGCTGTGACCATCGAAAGTTGGGTATTTGTACTGTGAATTGGCGCACATCCGGCTTGGGCGAAGCGTCTAGCTCGCGTATGCTGCGCCGACGTTTAGGCAACCACTATAAGAAAATCGCCTATGACCGCATCGACTTCATTTGCTGCCGCCAATAGCCTCAAGCCGACTTCCGGGCGGGAAGTGGCTCAGCTGTTCGCGACAGATATCGCCGCCGAACGCACCCGCATGCTCTATCAGGGCTCGCAGGTGCCAACCTTGTTCATGCTGCTCAGCGGCGTGGTGTGTGCCTTCCTGTTATGGGGCGCGCTGCCACCGGTGCTGCTGGTCAGCTGGGCAATCTGGCTGGTGATCCTCGCCGTGCTGCGTTTGGTGCAGGTCCGGGCCTTCAATACTGCCTTGCCCAGCCGTCAGGCTGAACGCTCCTGGCGTCTGTTGTTCCTGTTTGGCGCGGGCGCTTCGGGACTGACGTTGGCGTTTGCGGCTATCGCTCTGGTGCCGGCGGATGTGTTTTACCTGCAAGCCCTGGTCTACGGCCTGATTGCCGCGGCGATTCTTTCAGCCAGCGTGGCCTATGCCATCAGTTTTACCGCCTTCCTCAGTTTTGCCTTGCCCTGCCTGCTGCCCTCGGTGGGCTATCTGCTGCTCAGCGAGCATCCGTTGCAACAGGGCTGGGGTGTGCTCGGCAGTATTCTGCTGCTGGCCCTGCTGGTGGTGGCCTGGCAGGTCAATCGGCTGGTGCAGCGCAGCTTGCTACAGCGGTTTCACAACCAGGCACTGATCAGCAACCTGGAGCACGCCAAGCAGCAGGCTGAAGGTCTCAATGGTGAGCTTGCCCATGAAGTGGAACAGCGGCGGCGTGCCGAACACGAGTTACGCCTGGCCCATGATGAGCTGGAAATGCGCGTGGCTGAGCGCACGCTTGAACTGGATGAAACCACCTACGCCCTGAGCAAGAGCCGCGCGCGCCTGACCCTGGCGATTGAGGCCAGTGAGCTGGGCCTGTGGGACTGGGACCTGCAGAGCGATGAGGTGCACCACTCGCGCCTCAAGGAAATCTTCGGCCTGGAGCCCCATGAAGTACAGGTGATGCTGCGCGACCTCAAGCCGCGCCTGCACCCGGATGACCTGCCAGTGCTGCGTCGTGCACTGGTCGAGCATATGAAAGGGCGCAGTGACGACTATCAGGTGGAATACCGCATCAAGCACGCCGCCGGTCATTGGGTGTGGATCGAAGACCGTGGCCGCGCGGTCGAGCGCGACGCCGAAGGCCGCGTGCTGCGCATGCTCGGCACCCGTCGTGATATCAGTGCGCGCAAGGTGCAGGAGCAGCAGCAACAGCTGGCCGCCACAGTGTTCGAGGCCGCCAGCGAAGGCATCGTGATTCTCGACCCGGACTACCGCCTGCTGTCGGTCAACCAGGCCTTCAGCGACGTGACCGGTTATCGCCAGGACGAAGTGGTCGGCAAAAGCGTAATCAGCCTGATCAGCAGCAGCGACAGCCGTCGGCAGTATCAGATGATCCGCCTGGAGCTGGAAAACAGCGGCACCTGGTGCGGTGAGCTGATCGAAACGCGCAAGAACGGCGAGCTGTATCCGCAGTGGCTGCAACTCAATGTAGTGCGCGATGCGCGGGGCAGTGTCAGCCATATCGTCGGCTTCTTCGCCGACCTGTCGTCGCGCCGGGAAGCCGAAGAGCGCCTGCGCTACCTGTCGCACTACGACGAACTGACCGGCCTGGCCAACCGCAGCCTGTTCAAGGAGCGCCTGCACGACGCCAGCCAGCGGGCGCGACAGAGCGGGCGCAGTATCGCCTTGCTGCACGTCGACCTGGACCGCTTCAAATTGCTCAACGACAGCCTCGGCCATGAAGTCGCCGACCAGCTGCTGCGCCAGGTCAGCCGGCGCCTGACTCAGGCTGTGCCGGAGGCCGATACCCTGGCGCGTCTGTCCGGTGATGAATTCGCCATCCTCATCGACGCCTACGGCAGCCTCTCCAGCCTGGCACGGTTGGCCAGCCGCCTACTGAGCAAGCTGCGCGTGCCGATGACCGTGGGCGGGCATGAGCTGGTGGTCAGCGCCTCCCTGGGCATCAGCTTGCTGCCGGATAACGCGCGGGAAATCTCCGCTCTGGTCAGCCAGGCCAATATGGCCATGCAACACGCCAAGCACCTGGGCGGCAACACCTTCCAGTTCTTCACCGATAACCTGCAGGCTTGCACCCTGGAGCGCCTGCAGCTGGAAAACCAGCTGCGCAAAGGCATCGACGAAGGCCAGTTGGAAGTGTTCTACCAGCCCAAGCTGTGCCTGGCGTCCGACAGCCTCAATGCGGCCGAGGCGCTGGTGCGCTGGCGGCATCCGGAGCTGGGCCTGGTGCCGCCGAGCGACTTTATCGGGCTGGCCGAAGAAACCGGGCTGATCGGCGCGATTGGTGAATTCGTCCTGCGCCAAGCCTGCCTGCAGGCGCGTACCTGGCAACTGCAGGGCTTGGCGCATATTCGCGTGTCGGTAAACCTCTCGGTGCATCAGCTGCGCCAGGGCAACCTGCTCAGCCTGGTGCGCCAGGTGCTCGATGAAACCGGCCTTGAGGCGCAGTACCTTGAGCTGGAGTTGACCGAAAGCCAGTTGCTGGACAACGTTGAAAGTGTGATCAGCACCTTCCAGCAATTGCGCGAGCTGGGGGTCAAACTGGCCATCGACGACTTCGGCACCGGCTATTCCTCGCTCAGCTACCTCAAGCGTTTCCCGGTGGATTACGTGAAGATCGACCAGACCTTTATCCGCGACCTCACCCCCGGCAGCGAAGACGCCGCTATCACCCGCGCGATCATCGCCATGGCCCACAGCCTGGAGCTCAAGGTGGTCGCCGAGGGCGTGGAAACCCAGGCGCAGATGGATTTCCTCAAGAGCCAGCGCTGCGACGAGATCCAGGGTTACCTGATCAGCAAGCCGGTGCCGGTCGAGCAGTTCGCCCAGTTGCTGCGCGAGCAGGTCAGCAAGTTCTGATTGGCAGGCCGGCGGCTTGTCTGCCGCCGGCCTGGCCGCTACTGTCGCGCTTTCGCTGACTCGCAGGACGCAACATGCAGCCCACTTCTTCCGCCCCCGCAGCGCGCCCGGCCAATGCCACCCTGATCCTGCTGGCCTCGCTGTATTGCGCCCAGGGCTTGCCCTCGGGGTTACTGGCGCATTCGCTGCCGGTGTTGCTGCGTCAGCATGGTGTCGATCTGGCGTTGATTGGCCTGCTCAAGTTGTTGGCCTTGCCCTGGTTGCTCAAGGTGCTCTGGGCGCCGTGGGTGGATCGGCTGGCTTCGCCGCGCTTGGGTCATCATCGCGGCTGGATTCTGCCGTTGCAGCTTGGCGTCATTACGGTGATTGCGACGCTGGCGCTGATGAGTCCCGAGCGGCTGTTCGACAGTCATTTTTTCTTGCTGATCGGCCTGTTGCTGCTGGTCAACCTGGCTGCCTCGACCCAGGACATTGCCACTGATGGGCTGGCCGTACGCCTGCTGCCAGAGCGCTGGCGCGGGCTAGGCAACAGTCTGCAGGTGGGTGGCTACAAGGTCGGCATGCTGGTCAGCGGCAGTGGTCTGCTGCTGGCGATGGATGCGCTGGGCTGGAACCTGAGTGTGGCGTTGGTGGCGCTGCTGCTGGTGCTGATGACGCTGCCGATCTGGCGTTTTAACGAGCGACGCGAGCTGCCGTTTCAACCGGCGCAGGTGGAGCCGGCCGGGCCTGGGCTGTTGCTGCGGCATTACCGTGGCTTGCTGCTGCAGCCCGGCATGCTGTTCTGGCTGGCGGTGCTGCTGAGTTTCAAGCTGGGCGATGCGCTGGGTTCGCCGATGATCAAGCCGATGTTGGTGGATCAGGGCTGGAGCAATGCTGAGCTGGGTCAGCTGACCCTTATCAGCAGCCTGGCTGGCATCGCCGGGGCGTTTCTCGGCGGCCTGCTGTATGCGCGGATCGGCGCGTTACGGGCGCTGCTGCTGTTCGGCCTGTTGCAGGCTTGCGGGATCGCCGCCATGGCTCTTTTGGTAAATGCCGGCAGCAGCACCGGCTTGGTCTACCTGGTGGCGTTGTTCGAGCAGACCGCCGATGGCATGTCCACGGTGGCGCTGTTCGCGGTGATGATGCGCCAGTGCCGGCCCGAGCATGAGGGCGCGGACTTTACCCTGCAGGCCAGCGTGCAGCTGCTGTTGGCTGGGCTGGTGGGCGCCACCAGCGGCTGGCTGGCCGAGCAGCTGGGTTTTGCCACGTTGTTTATCAGCGCCGGTGTGCTGGGGCTGCTGGCGCTGCCCATCGTGCTGCTGTACTTCTGGCGTGGCGCTCGGCCGGCGGCCAGCGCCGCATAGTTCACCGGTCGGTTTCCGGGCCGTGCCATCGCGGTGTTTCCTCTATTCCCACCTGAATCGGTCGACAGCGTGCCTGCCCGCTGTGCAACCGGATCAAAGATGGCTGCCTTTGCACCTCACGCGAGTAATCCTGCACGCCTGTCTGGATTGAATCGAGGTGCGTATGCGCAAACCCGCGAGCCTGAGTGTCGGCCTGCGCCTGTTGTTGGCGTCCCAGGCCATGGCCCCGTTAAGCGTCAAACTGGGGCTGGTGCAGCAATTGGGAGCCGAGAAAGCCGCGCTGCTGGCGCCGCATATGCCGCCGGGGCAGTTGCGTGAGCTGATCATGGTTATGCCCATTGAGTTTGCGGCGGCGGTGACCACCCATCTGGACCCGCGACTGATCCTCGACACCTACCTCAGCCTGCCCGATAGCCTGCACCTGGAGGTGGCGCGCCAGCTCTGCGCCGATGGTGCGTTTGCCACGGCGGCGCTGTATGCCGAGTGCTTGTCGGCCAAGCAGATCAAGGTGCTGATTTACGGCATCAACGATGTTGACCATGTGCTGCAGATTGCTCGGCACATCGTCGATATGCCGCTGATCAGCGAGAGCCTGCGCAGCTTCTCTACCGGCTACCTGTGCAAGCTCACCGAGGCTGCGGTGGTGGACCGCAACCTACCGGTAGCAGCGCAGGTGCTGGGCGGTTTGTCCTTAGCGCGGCAAGCCGATGTGTGCGCGGGGTTGCAGCCAGCGACCCTGCGTAAACTGCTGCCGCTGCTGCTGTTGATCAGCGGCGAGGGCTTGCGTCAGCAACTGCCAGAAGCGGTGCTGCAAGTGTTTGAAGAGCAACTAGCCTAGCCGCTGGGCTATTCCATCCACTGCCGTTCGTGGCGTTCAAGCAGGTTGCCGGCCTGTTCCGGGCCATCGCTGCCGGCCGGGTAGGGGCGTGGGCTCTGGTAGTGCTGGTGCCAGCCTTTGATGATCGGGTCGACCCAGCTCCAGGCGGCTTCCACTTCGTCGCGGCGCATAAACAGCGTTGAGTCGCCTTCGATGACGTCGAGCAACAGGCGCTCGTAGGCATCCCAGCGGCGCTGTTTATGGAAGGCATCCGCCAGGTTGAGGTCAAGTTCAACCGGCTGCAGGTGCATGCCCTTACCGGGGCTTTTGCCCATCAGTTGCAGGCTGATGCGTTCTTCCGGTTGCAGGCGAATCAACAGGCGGTTGGCTTCGCCGCCGCCGAACAGTTGATGTGGCACTGGCTTGAACTGGATGAGTATTTCCGAGGTTTTACGCGCCAAACGTTTGCCCGTGCGCAGGTAGAACGGTACGCCGGCCCAGCGCCAGTTGTCGATCTCGGCTTGTACGGCGACAAAGGTTTCAGTGTCGCTGTCGTTGTCGACATTCTTCTCGAAGTAATAGGCGGGCACTTCCTGGCCGCCGATCTTGCCGGCGGTGTATTGGCCGCGCACGGTCTTGTCCTGCACGTCGAGACCGGTGATGGGTTTCAGCGCTTCGAGGATTTTCACCTTCTCGTTGCGCACCGCCTCGGCGTCGAAACGCACCGGCGCTTCCATGGCCACCAGGCACAGCAGCTGCAGCAGGTGGTTCTGGATCATGTCGCGCATGGCGCCGGCTTTTTCGTAGTAAGCGCCGCGATTTTCCACGCCGAGGGTTTCGCACACGCTGATCTGTACGTGATCAATATGCCCGGCGCGCCAGATCGGCTCGAACAGGGCGTTGGCAAAGCGCAGTGCCATCAGGTTCTGCACCGTCTCTTTGCCCAGGTAGTGGTCGATGCGGAACACCCGTGACTCATCGAACACGGCGCCAATGGCCGCGTTGATGGCCTTAGCTGACTCCAGCGAATGGCCAATCGGCTTTTCCAACACGATGCGCGCCTTGGGCCCAGCCAGGCTGGCGATTTTCAGGTGCGAGGCGATGTCTTCAAACAAATCCGGCGCGGTGGCCAGGTAGTAAATGCGCACCCGCTCT
The DNA here is from genome assembly GCF_002786345.1 of Pseudomonas sp. FEMGT703P. Classification (NCBI taxonomy): domain Bacteria; kingdom Pseudomonadati; phylum Pseudomonadota; class Gammaproteobacteria; order Pseudomonadales; family Pseudomonadaceae; genus Pseudomonas; species Pseudomonas sp. FEMGT703P. The sequence goes on from NZ_PGCM01000004.1 coordinate 30,881, forward strand.
GGATCGTTCCCCAGGCGTTTGCCCAGGCGGCCGAAATCGGCGCTCTGGCTGGCATCCATGGCAAAATAATCAAGCCGTGCGGCGAAGCTGGCCCAGGTGTCGTTGTCGAAGTCGTTGCGCGCTACTTGAGCGCGGCAATGGCGCTCGGCCAGGGCCTGAAACGCTGAGCGGCTGAGCGCGCTGCGCGCCAGGGCCAGAATGCGTGTGTCGGTATGCAGGCGCGCGGCGCGATGCAGGTGGTAGAGCGCTGGCAGCAGTTTATGCAGGGCCAGGTCGCCGGTGCCGCCAAACACCAGCATGTCGCAGGGAATGCTCAAGGTGGGAACTCCGACTCGGTTTAACCGTGCGGCGGCGGCGGCCATGTAGTATAACTACAAGACCACTACAACCTGTCTTTCGCCGATCATAACCGAGTCATGACTCCGATGCGGCGTGCTAGATGGATTCGTTAGCCAAAAGCCGAGCCTAAACCTGTGAACCTGTTGCAGCACATTGCCCAGTCGCGTCATCTACTCCGCAAATCGGAACTCAAGGTCGCCGACCATGTTCTGCTTGATCCGGCTTCGGTCATGCACAGCTCCATGGCTGAGCTGGCCCATAGCGTCGGCATCAGCGAGCCGACGATCGTACGGTTCTGTCGGGCGATTGGTTGCACTGGTTTTCAGGACCTCAAGCTCAAATTGGCGCAAAGCCTGGCTGCGGGAGCCAGCTTCGGCCAGTTCGCCATCCATGAAGACGACTCAGTGGCCGACTTCAGCCTGAAAATCTTCGACACCACTCTGCACACCCTGATCGAAGTGCGCGAAAAGCTCGACACCCAGGCCTTGCAGCAGGCCATTGCCGCGATTGCCAATGCCCAGCGTGTGGAATTCTATGGCTTTGGTGCGTCCGGCGCGGTGGCGGCGGATGCCCAGCACAAGTTCTTCCGCCTGCTGCTCACGGCTGCAGCCTATTCCGACCCGCACATGCAGGCGATGAGTGCGGTGACCCTGAAACCTACCGACGTGGCCATCTGCATTTCGCAGTCCGGGCGCTCCAAGGATTTGCTGATCACCGCCAACCTGGTGCGTGAAACCGGCGCGACGTTGATCACCCTGTGCCCGAGTCAGACGCCGCTGGCGGATCTGGCCACGGTCAACCTGGCCATCGATGTGCAGGAGGACACTGAAATCTACACTCCGCTGACTTCGCGCATCGCCCACCTGGTGGTGATCGACGTACTCGCCATGGGCGTGGCCATGGCCCGTGGCCCTGGCCTGGTGAATCACCTGAAGAGTGTCAAACGCAGTCTGCGCAGCCTGCGCCTGTCGCCGAAGTCGCATAAGACCGTCGAAGATTGATGTCATCGCCACGTTATCGCGTGGCCATCAAAGCGTCATATCCAGGGTCGATGCTGGTACTCCCTTACTCAGCTTGGGAGTTGCACCCTATGTCTGGCTATCTGGATAAACCGCAGTCTCACGAAAGCAGCGATGCAAAAGCTCGGCGCAAGCTGATCGACCAGCGCCGCATGGAATACCGTCGCGCCATTGAAAGCTATGCCGAGCAGCGTCAGCTGCAACATGAGTTGGTCGACTTTCCGGAGTTGATTGCAGCTAATTACCTGGCGGGCAAGCAGGCATTGGCGCAGCAAACCGCTCAGCCAGCGTGTTGATCAGGCTGCGTTGATCGCGCACGAAGGCGAAAAACGCTTGGGCCACCGGTGACAGGTATTTGCTGCGCGGGTGCACCAGGCACCAGCTGCGCAGCAGCGGCAGCTCGCTCACCGGCAGCTCACGCAGGACGCCGCATTCCAACTCGCGGCGCACCGCGTGACGTGGCAGCAGGGCAAGGCCAAGGCCGGCGATGACGCCTTCGCACTGACCTTCCATGGAGCCGACTTCCAAGGTTTGCGCGAAGTGCGCGCGCTTCTGGTGGCAATACTCCTCACAGGCCTGGCGCGTGCCGGAGCCCGCTTCGCGGATCAGCAGCGGAAATGCGGTGAGGTCCTGCAGGCTCAGTGGGCCCTGGCTACACAACGGGTGATCGGCGGGCGCCACGGCGATGATAGGGTTCGTCAGAAAGGGCAGAAACTCCAGGTTCATGTCCGTTGGCACCCGCGACATGATCAACAGGTCATCACGGTTGGCGTTCAGACGCTTGAGGGCCTGGGTGTGATTGGTGACCACCAGCTGTAAGTTGACTTCCGGGTATTGCTGGCGAAAAGCGGCGAACAGGTGCGGAATGAAGTACTTGGCGCTGGATTCGATCGCCAGGCTCAATTGCCCTTGCAGTGAGCCCTGTAGGTCAGAGAGCTGCATGTCGAGGCTTTCCAAACGGCCGAAAATATCCGCGCTGGCGCGTTGCAGGGCTTCGGCGGCTTCGGTCAGGTACAGCTTCTTGCCGATGTAATCAAACAGCGGCTGGCCGATCAGCTCTTCCAGCTGGCGAATCTGCAGGCTTACGGCGGGTTGGGTCAGGGCCATTTCCTCTGCGGCGCGGCTGTAGGACAGGTGGCTGCACACCGAGCGAAATACCTGAATCTGACGAAAAGTCATACGCAGCAAGGACTTACGCACAAATTTTACCTGTGTGAGGGCAGTGGTCAGGCTTAACTATAATCTTTAGCTAATGCCTAACCCAATAATAATTGATTTTGGTTAATCACCAAGCCGGCGTAGCGTGAGCACCTGACCGCTGCTGCTGTTGCGGTCACACGTCGACCGGTTTTGCCGTTCGCCTGCTCACGTGATCGAGGACGCTGGCTCGTGATCAAGAAAATCCTGATAGCCAACCGCGGTGAGATTGCCGTACGCATCGTGCGAGCGTGTGCCGAAATGGGTATTCGCTCGGTGGCGGTGTACTCCGATGCCGACCGCCACGCCTTGCACGTCAAGCGCGCCGACGAAGCCCACAGCATTGGCGAGGAACCGCTGGCCGGCTATCTGAACCCGCGCAAGCTGGTCAACCTGGCGGTGGAAACCGGCTGTGATGCACTGCATCCCGGCTATGGCTTTCTCTCGGAAAACGCCGAGCTGGCGGACATCTGCGTCGAGCGGGGCATTAAGTTTATCGGCCCGAGCGCGGAAGTGATCCGGCGCATGGGCGACAAGACCGAAGCGCGGCGCAGCATGATCGCCGCTGGCGTACCCTGCACCCCCGGTACCGAAGGCAACGTGGCGGATATCGCCGAGGCACTGCGCGAAGGCGACCGCATCGGCTACCCAGTGATGCTCAAGGCCACCAATGGCGGCGGAGGGCGCGGTATCCGGCGCTGTAACAGCCGCGACGAGCTGGAGCAGGCCTACCCACGGGTGATCTCCGAGGCGACCAAGGCCTTCGGCCGTGCCGAAGTGTTTCTGGAAAAGTGCATCGTCAATCCCAAGCACATTGAGGCGCAGGTGCTTGCCGACAGTTTTGGCAACACCGTGCACCTGTTCGAGCGCGATTGCTCAATTCAGCGGCGTAACCAGAAGCTGATTGAGATCGCCCCCAGCCCCCAGCTGACTCCTGAGCAGCGCGCTTACATCGGCGACCTGTCGGTACGCGCCGCCAAAGCGGTGGGTTACGAGAACGCCGGTACCGTGGAGTTCTTGCTGGCCGAGGACGGCGAGCTGTACTTCATGGAGATGAACACGCGGGTTCAGGTGGAGCACACCATCACCGAAGAAATCACCGGCATCGACATTGTCCGTGAGCAGATCCGCATCGCCTCGGGGTTGGAGTTGTCGATCAAGCAGGAAGACATCATCCACCGGGGTTTCGCCCTGCAGTTCCGTATCAATGCCGAAGACCCGAAGAACAACTTTTTGCCCTCGTTCGGCAAGATCACCCGTTATTACGCCCCCGGCGGTCCTGGAGTACGCACCGACACGGCGATCTACACCGGCTACACCATTCCGCCGCACTACGACTCCATGTGCCTGAAGCTGATCGTCTGGGCGCTGACCTGGGAAGAAGCCCTGGCCCGTGGCTTGCGCGCCCTGGATGACATGCGCGTGCAAGGGGTCAAAACCACCGCCGCCTATTACCAGGAAATCCTGCGTAACCCGGAATTTCGCAGCGGCCAGTTCAACACCAGTTTTGTCGAGTCGCACCCGGAGCTGACCGAATACTCGATCAAGCGCAACCCGTCGCACCTGGCCATCGCCATTGCCACCGCCATCGCTGCCCACGCCGGCCTGTAGGGGAAGGAATCAGACCATGAACAAGAAGATCACCATCACCGATACCATCCTGCGCGATGCCCACCAGTCGATCATCGCTACACGCATGCGCCTGGATGACATGCTGCCGATCTGCGCCAAGCTTGATCAGGTTGGCTACTGGTCGCTGGAAGTCTGGGGCGGCGCGACCTTCGATTCCTGCGTGCGCTTCCTCAAGGAAGATCCCTGGGAGCGCCTGCGCAAACTCAAGGCCGGTCTGCCTAACACCCGCTTGCAGATGCTCCTGCGTGGACAGAACCTGCTCGGTTATCGCCACTACAGTGATGACGTGGTGCGCGCCTTTGTGGCTAAAGCCGCCGTCAATGGCATCGACGTGTTCCGCATCTTTGATGCGATGAATGACGTACGTAACCTGCGCGTATCCATTGAAGCGGTGAAGGCCGCCGGTAAGCACGCACAAGGCACCATCGCATACACCACCAGCCCCGTGCACACCGTTGAGGCGTTTGTGAAGCAGGCCAAGGCCATGCAGGCCATGGGCATCGACTCCATCGCGATCAAGGATATGGCCGGTCTGCTCACCCCATACGCCACTGCTGATCTGGTGCGGGCGCTGAAGGCGGAAGTCGACCTGCCGGTATTTATCCACAGTCATGACACCGCTGGCATGGGTTCGATGTGCCAGCTCAAGGCGATTGAAGCCGGTGCCGACCATATCGACACCGCCATATCCAGCTTCGCCTGGGGCACCAGCCATCCGGGCACCGAGTCGATGGTCGCCGCACTCAAGGGCAGCCCCTACGACACTGGCCTGGACCTTGCGCTGATCCAGGAGATCGGCCTGTACTTCCATGCGGTGCGCAAGAAGTACCACCAGTTCGAAAGCGAGTTCACCGCCGTGGACACCCGCGTGCAGGTCAACCAGGTGCCGGGCGGGATGATGTCCAACCTGGCCAACCAGTTGAAAGAGCAGGGCGCGCTGAATCGCATCAACGAAGTGTTCGCGGAAATCCCGCGGGTGCGTGAAGACCTCGGCTTTCCGCCGCTGGTTACCCCGACCTCGCAGATTGTCGGCACCCAGGCGGTGTTCAACGTCCTCGCTGGCGAGCGCTACAAGACCATCACCAACGAGGTGAAGTTGTATCTGCAAGGCCGCTACGGCCTGGCGCCGGGCAAGGTCAACGAGCAGCTGCGCAAGCAGGCGATTGGCAGCGAAGAAGTCATCGAAGTGCGTCCGGCCGACCTGATCAAGCCGGAGATGGCCAAACTGCGCGAGGAAATCGGCAGCCTGGCCAAGTCCGAAGAAGACGTGCTGACCTACGCCATGTTCCCGGATATCGGGCGCAAGTTCCTTGAAGACCGTGCTGCCGGCACCCTGACACCGGAGGTGCTGCTGCCGATCCCGGAAGCCGGCGGTGTGGCCCCAGCGGGTGGTGAAGGTGTACCGACCGAATTCGTGGTGGATGTACACGGCGAAAGCTACCGCGTCGACATCACCGGCGTTGGCGTGAAGAGCGACGGCAAGCGCCACTTCTACCTGTCGATCGACGGCATGCCGGAAGAAGTGGTGTTCGAACCGCTGAATGATTTTGTCGCGGGCAGTTCTGGCAAGCGTAAGCAGGCCAGTGCGCCGGGCGATGTCAGCACCAGCATGCCAGGCAATATCGTCGATGTACTGGTCAAGGTCGGTGACACGGTCAAGGCCGGTCAGGCGGTACTGATCAGCGAAGCGATGAAAATGGAAACCGAAGTGCAGGCGCCGATTGCCGGTACCGTGACGGCGGTGCATGTGGCCAAGGGCGACCGGGTCAATCCGGGCGACGTACTGGTGGAAATCGAAGGTTAACCTCGGAAGCCCCGGCTGTTTGAACAGGCATTTGAATGGCTTTTTTGGGGCTTCTTTTTACACCGCAGGCGCGGCTTATTCGTCGCACCTGCATGGGTTCTTAGGCCCAGTGCCTGAGTCCCTGGAGCCGTAAGGCTCCTTTTTTCGGTTATGCCCCGCTGTGCAGGGTTCTGCTGTTCTCAGCAGGAGACTGGGCAAAACTGCGGGTATCAGCACAACGCGTGGTGGGGGCATGACCTTTTATTCGAGCAGGTGTGACGCGACAGGCGTCTTAATAGCAGTTCAATACGGGAGCAATGCGCGGTGAGTCTGGATCCGGTGGTGCTGTTCTTTGTGTTCGGCCTGTTGGCGGGTTTGCTGAAAAGCGAGCTGAAATTGCCACCTGCGCTGTATGAAACCCTCTCCATCATTCTGCTGCTGGCCATTGGTCTGCACGGCGGTGTGGAGTTGGCCGAGCAGGCCAGCTGGCAGTTGCTCGGGCAGGCCGCCTGGGTGCTGGGGCTGGGTGTGGCGCTGCCGCTGCTGGCCTTTGCCGTGCTGCGCGGTCTGGGCTTCGACCGGGTCAATGCCGCCGCAGTGGCGGCGCACTATGGTTCGGTCAGCGCCGGGACCTTTGCTGTGGTCGTGGCCTACATGCTGGCCAAGGGCATCGAGTTCGAAAGCTACATGCCACTGTTTGTCGCCATTCTGGAAATCCCGGCGATTCTGGTCGGCATCCTGTTGGCTAAGGGGATTGCCCGCGACACCGATTGGGGCGAGTTGGGCCGGGAAATCTTTCTCGGCAAGAGCATCATGCTGCTGCTCGGCGGCCTGATCATCGGTGCGATTGCCGGAAAAGAGGCAATCAAGCCGCTGGAGCCGTTCTACACCAGCATGTTCAAACCGGTGCTGGCGCTGTTCCTGTTGGAGATGGGGCTGATTGCCTCCGGTCAGCTCGGCTCGCTCAAGCAGTTCGGTTTGCGCCTGCTAGGTTTTGCCTTGCTGATGCCGTTGTTCGGTGCGTTGATCGGCGCGCTACTCGGTCGTTTTATGGGCCTGAGCCTCGGCGGTACAGCGGTGCTGGCTACGCTGGCGGCGTCTGCTTCCTATATCGCCGTGCCGGCGGCCTTGCGCCTGGCCTTGCCCGAGGCCAACCCGTCGCTGTCGCTGACGGCGTCGCTGGGCATTACCTTTCCCTTCAATATCATCGTCGGCATCCCGTTGTACCTGATGCTGGCCGAACAGCTGATGGCCTGGGGGCTCTAGATGGACGCGCATATCCGCACCCTGCTTACCGTGATCTGCGAAGCGGCGCTGGAGAAAAAGCTGGTGGCTGACCTGGAACAGCTCGGCGCGCCGGGCTGGACCATCTCCGATGCCCGCGGCCGAGGTGGCCGCGGCGTGCGCAGTGCCGGCTGGGACACCGAAGGCAATATCCGCGTGGATATCATCTGCACCCGCGATGTCGCTGAACGCATCGCCGGCCACCTGCAGGCGCGCTACTACGCCAACTACGCCATGGTCTGCTACCTGGCCCAGGTGGAAGTGCTGCGCGCGGAAAAGTTTTAGCGGCGCAGGCGATGGGCGGTGCGCAGTTCCAGCAGGTCTTGATAGGTACAGGTCTGCGGTGCTTCGCCGGTTAGATCAAAGCAGCGTTGACCGAAACCCATTGGCCAGTAAGCGATGCCGACTGGTGGCCAAAAGATCGAGGCCACTCGGAAACGGCTCTTCAATTTGCCAGAGCGGATGGTATTGGCCTGATTGTCTTCGATACGGTAGGGAATACCTGCGCTGGCGCCCCAGGAGAAGGGACGGCTGCGGACAAGCCCCTGGTTGTTCTTCGCCGGTCGTTCGTTGATCACCAGGGTGCTGTTTTCCGGCAGTTTGAACCAGGCGCCGGTGGAGCAGCCTGCGCAGGCGAGGGCGATGAGTAACAGGGTGCTGAGGCGGAGTGCGGACATGCGTGTCGATCCTTATGGTCATCCGTGAACATTCACGAGCAGGCGTCAATCTGGCCATTGGCCAGCTGCGCGGGCGCGCAATATACCCAGTTTTGATCGGGTTTGCCTGTGCCGGGGGTGTTCCTGAAAAGTTTTCCGGGCCCGGCTGTGATCAGCGTCTTGCCGCAAGCGTCTAGCCACAGAGCCCGGGCGTCTGGGCGCCGCTATGGGCCTGAGTATGCAAGCGCTATTGAATGAAATTCTTGATCAAGTCCGCCCGCTGATCGGGCAAGGGAAAGTGGCCGATTACATCCCGGCACTGGCTGATGTGCCGGCCAACCAGCTGGGCATTGCGGTGTACAGCAACGACGGCGAGTTGTTCTGCGCCGGTGATGCGCACACGCCGTTCTCCGTGCAGAGCATTTCCAAGGTGTTCAGCCTGGTGCAGGCGATCGAGCATTCCGGTGAGGATATCTGGCAGCGTTTGGGTCATGAGCCCTCCGGCCAACCCTTCAATTCGTTGGTGCAGCTGGAGTTCGAGCGGGGCAAGCCGCGCAATCCGTTTATCAATGCCGGTGCGCTGGTGATCTGCGACATCAATCAGTCGCGCTTTGCTGCGCCAGTGCTGTCGATGCGTGACTTTGTGCGCCGTCTGGCGGGTAATCCGGAGGTGGCGGTGGACCAGCGGGTGGCCGAGTCGGAATACCAGCACCGCGCACGCAATGCAGCGGCGGCTTACCTGATGCAGTCCTTCGGCAATTTTCACAACGATGTGGAAGCGGTATTGCGCAGCTATTTCAGTTACTGCGCGCTGCGCATGAGCTGCGTCGACTTGGCGCGGGCGTTCTGCTTTTTGGCTAACGACGGCTTCTGCAAGCACAGCAGTCAGTCGATTTTGAGTGCGCGGCAGAGCAAACAGGTCAACGCGATCATGGCCACCAGCGGCCTGTACGACGAAGCTGGTAACTTTGCCTACCGTGTCGGCCTACCGGGCAAGAGTGGTGTTGGCGGCGGCATTGTCGCGGTGGTGCCGGGGCGTTTCAGCGTGTGCGTATGGTCACCTGAGCTGAACGCCGCCGGCAACTCCCTGGCCGGGATCAAGGCCCTGGAGCTGCTGAGCGAGCGGATCGGCTGGTCGGTGTTCTAGCGCGCCACGATCTGCTGCGCGTCGGTGATACTGCGTTAAAAACAGCCTCGTCTCACTCTAGCTCGCGAGACCGTAAACCCGTCTCGGGTGTCGTGGATTAGCCGACTACGCGTTTTACCCGGCAATCAGCTCCTTCGCCGCCTGGCGGTGATCGGCGATCAGCTTGGCCACGTCGAGGCCTTCGATCTGGCCGTCAATCACCCGCCACTGGCCGCCAATCATCATCCGGTCGGCCTTGTCTGCGCCGCACAGCAGCAGGGCGGAGATTGGGTCGTGGCTGCCGGAGAAGCGCAGCTCGTCGAGTTTGAAGAAGGCCAGGTCGGCCTGCTTGCCCACCGCCAGTTCGCCAATATCGCTGCGCCCCAGCAGCTTGGCCGAACCCTTGCTGGCCCAGCCCAGCACCAGTTCCGGGGTGATCTTCTCGGCGCCGTAGCGCAGGCGCTGGATATACAAAGCCTGACGCGCTTCGAGAATCATGTTCGAGGCATCGTTGGAGGCCGAGCCATCCACGCCGATGCCTATGGGTGCGCCGGCGGCTTCCAGGTCGAGGGTCGGACAGATGCCCGAGGCCAAGCGCATATTCGAGCTTGGGCAATGGCAGATGCCGGTGCCGGCCTGGCCGAGGCGGGCGATTTCATCCGGGTTGAAGTGAATGCCGTGGGCCAGCCAGGTGCGTGAGCTGAGCCAGCCGACGCTGTCCAGATAGTCCACGGTGCGCAGGCCGAAGCGCTGCAGGCAGAAGTCCTCTTCATCGAGAGTTTCGGCTAGATGGGTGTGCAGGCGCACGTCCAGTTCTTCGGCCAGTTCGGCGCTCTGGCGCATGATTTCCTGGGTCACCGAGAAGGGTGAGCAGGGCGCTAGGGCGATCTGGATCTGCGCGCCGTCGCCGCGCTGGTGGTAGCCCTGGATCAGTCGTTGGCTATCGGTCAGGATCACTTCACCCTGTTGCACGGTCTGCTGCGGTGGCAGGCCGCCGTCGGCTTCGCCGAGGCTCATCGAGCCGCGGGTGAGCATGGCACGCATGCCCAGTTCGCGCACCGCTTCCACCTGCACGTCGATGGCGTTTTCCAGGCCGCCTGGGAACAGGTAGTGGTGGTCCGCCGCGGTGCTGCAACCGGACAGCAACAGTTCAGCGAGGGCCACTTTACTGGCCAGGGCGAGCTTCTCGGGTGTCAGGCGTGCCCACACCGGGTAAAGGGTTTTCAGCCAGGGAAACAACGGCTGATTGACCACTGGGCCCCAGGCGCGGGTGAGGGTTTGATAGAAGTGGTGGTGGGTGTTGATCAGCCCCGGCAGCACCACATGTTCGCGGGCATCGAAGGTGCGATTGCAGGGTTGGCTGGGTTGCTGACCGGCCTTGAGCAGTTCGCTGATTACGCCGTCGTCAATCACCAAGCCGCCGGCAGCGTCGAGGTTGTTGGCAGTGAAGATGGCGAGGGGGTTTTTGATCCAGATACGTGTAGCAGCCATTGAGTTGGCTCCTCTGAAGTTGGGTTCAGGTTAGCCAGCTCAGTGTTTACCCTGTCTGCTGATCCAGGTGCGCGGCCGGCGCAGGTGGCCGGGCGTGGCGCAAAAGATAACGCTGTAATCTGCCTGCGGCAAGAGCGCATGGCATAATTTCTGACCACGCAGTCAGTGCTTAGAACACTTTGCGGTACTGGATGAAACCAGAGCGTTCAGCGATACGTTCATACAGCAGCATGGCCTTGCTGTTGCTCTCGTGGGTCATCCAGTAGGTACGCGAGCAGCCCTGTGCCTGGGCTTCGCGGTAGACGTGCTCGATCAGCTTACGGCCGGCACCACTGCTGCGTACATCCTTGCTGATAAACAGGTCCTGCAGGTAGCAGTAGTCGCCGGGTGTCCAGGTCGAGCGGTGGTAGATCCAGTGCACCAAACCGATCGCCTGACCTTCGTGCCAGGCCAGCGCGGCGTGCATCGGTTCGGCCGGATCGAGAAAGCGCTGCCAGGTGGTGTCGCTGGTCGCTGCGGCGATCTCGGTCATATAGAACCGTTGATAGCCCTGCCACAGCGGTAGCCATACGGCATGGTCGGCGTCGGTTATCGGGCGGATCTCGACGGGAATGCGGATGGGCATGCTGGCAACCTCGTTGGTTTAGTAAAGCCCTTACAGCCTAGCTGCAAGAGCCCAGCCTTCAATCGGCGCGTTCACTACAGACATCCAGGGCGAACCAGTGTTCCACCTCGGCCTGGCTCAGACCGGCGCCGAGCAGGGCGAAAAGCTTGCCCAGCGCCGCTTCACGGGTCATACCGCCGGCGGAAATCAGCCCGGCGCTGGCCAGTTGGCTGCCGGCGGCATATACGCCAAATTCGACATGGCCGTGCGGGCACTGGCTGATTGCGGCCAGCACCACGCCACGTGCATGGGCGGCCTTGAGCACATCGAGCAGTTCAGCGTTGTCTGACGGGCCTGTGCCGCTGCCGTAGCACTCCAGCAGCAGACCTTGCACGCCGCTGTCCAGCAAGGCGCGCACGTGGTTTGCCTGGATGCCGGGGTAGAACGGTAGTACGGCCAGATTCACCGGCTGGCGCGGTTGGCGGTAGTCGATATTCGCTGGAATGCTTTCCGCACGTGGGCTCTGGCGCTGGCGTGGCAGCACGTGGAAGGCATCGAAGGCATCGCTGCGCAGCTTGCTCACCCGCGCGCCATGCAGCAGCTCACCGTTGAAATACAGGTGCACGCCCGGCGTGACGCCGGCCTGCAGCGCACGCATGGCGCCGAACAGGTTGCCCCAGGCATCGCTGCCCTCGGCACCGGCCGGCAGCATCGAACCGCTGAGAATCACTGGTACGGGCAAACCCAGCAGCAGAAAGCTCAAGGCGGCAGCGCTGTAGGCCAGGGTGTCGGTGCCGTGCAGCAGCAGTACGCCGTCGCAGCCGTCCTGCTCGATGCCGGCGCGAATCGCCGCGACCATCGCCAGCCAGTTGTGCTGGTTCATATTGGCGCTGTCGATTGGCGGCAGCAGCTCGCGGAAGGTCCATTGCGGCAGCGGCTGAGACTCCAGCGCTTGCTGGCGGCGCAGGCGCTCATCGAAACCGGACGCTGGGGCCAGGCCCGTGGCGCTCATTTGCATGCCGATGGTGCCACCGGTGTAGAGCACCAGAAGATTGCTACAACCCATCAGGGGTCTCCGTACTTTCATTGTTCTTATAAGAAAACAGGGGGCCAAGCCCCCTGTTTATTACAGCGTATACAGCGTTAGCGGCGGCTTAGCGCTGATGCACGCTGTTGCCAATTTCCGCATGGTTGGCCGGGGCGTTTTGCGCCGCGTTTGGCCAGGCGGCTGGGTCGAGGTCCAGATCAGCGAAGTTTTTCGCATCGAATACTGGGGACTCTACACCGGCTTTGCGCTGGTCGTCATAGTCGCGCATCAGGCGCAGGCCAGTCTTGAACAGCAGGAACATGGCGGTCAGGTTGACCAATGCCAGCAGACCCATGGTTACGTCGGCGAAGCCGAATACGGTCGACAGGTCCTGCATCGAGCCCCACAGCACCAGTGCAATCACCATCACGCGGTACAGCTGCAGCAACCAGCGCTTCTTGCTGAAGAAGCTCAGGGCGTTCTCACCCAGGTAGTAGTTGTACACCAGGGTGGTGAAGACGAAGAGCAGCAGCGCCATGCTGACGAATACGCGGCCCCATTCGCCAACTTCGGCGGCCAGAGCAGTTTGGGTCAGAACGACGCCCGCCATCTCGCTACCCGGCTGATACACGCCCGACAGCAGGATGATCAGCGCGGTGCTGGTGCATACCAGAATGGTGTCGATAAACACGCTGAGCGACTGCACGATGCCCTGAGCGGCCGGGTGCTTGACCTCGGCGACGGCTGCTACGTTTGGCGCACTGCCCAGGCCCGCTTCGTTGGAGAACAGGCCGCGTTTCACGCCCATGATGATGGCCGCACCGATACCGCCGGCGAAAGCTGGCTCCAGGCCGAAGGCGCTACGCACGATCAGGGCCAGGGTTTCTGGTACTTCGGTGATGTTCATGCCCAGTACCACCAGCGCCATGCCGATGTAGGAGAACGCCATGATCGGTACCAGCACGTCAGCCATGCTGGCGATGCGCTTGATGCCGCCGAAGATGATCAGGCCGATGACCGCTACCAGTACCAGACCGCTGACATAGGTCGGCAGACCAAAGGTGTCATGCAGCGAAGTGGCGACGGTGTAGGACTGTACGGCGTTAAAGCCGAAGCCGAAGGTCACCAGCAGCAGGATTGAGAACACCACCGCCATCCAGCGCTGACCCAGGCCGTGCAGGATGTAGAACGCCGGGCCACCACGGTAGGTGCCATCAGCCTCGCGGCGCTTGTACAGCTGCGCCAGGGAGCATTCGAAGTAGCTAGTGGCCATACCGAGCAGCGCCACCAGCCACATCCAGAATACGGCGCCAGGGCCGCCGAGCATGATCGCCACTGCGACGCCAGCGATGTTGCCGGCCCCTACGCGGCCAGCGACCGAAAGCATCAGTGCTTGAAACGAGCTGAGCTGGCCTGGCTGGCGCTCAAAGGCTTCGGCGAAGATGCGGAACATGTCGCCGAAGTAACGGAATTGGACGAAACGCGAGCGAATCGAGAAGTACAGACCGAGCCCGACCAGGGCGACGATGAGGACCTTGCTCCAGAGCAGGTCATTGAGCAGATCGAGCATGATGAGGTTGCCTCTCTTGTTGTTTTAGATAGGTTGACACCGCGCCACCGTGCGGCCCCGGCATGGTTGTGCAAGGGCCTTTGTCGTGCAATTTCGCGGGTCGCGGCGAACTGATGCGAGTTGATGCTAGAATCGCGTCGCTCGCATCACCAGGAAAACCGCCATGTCCGACCATCTAGGGTCCAATCTAAAGCTGTTGTGCAGCCATTACCGGTCAATCGCCGAGGTTTGCCGCAAGCTCGCGATCAATCGCGCCCAGTTCAACAAATACCTGAGCGGACAAAGCCGACCGACGGCTTACAACCTCAAGCGGATCTGCGATTTCTTCGGTGTCGAAGCCTACGAGCTGAGCCTGCCGGCCGAGCAGTTTGCCGACCTGATTGGTGCGCGTACGCCGGGCCAGGTTTCCGGCGCACGTACCGACGCATTGGTGGAGCTGCTCAAGCCCCTGCGCGCACATGCCGGCAACCTGTCGCGTTACTGCGGCTACTACTTCGAATACTCCAACTGCATGTCGGTGCCGGGCACCGTGCTGTTGTCGCTGGTGCATCTGTGGGAGGAGGACGGCGACTTCCTGTTCGAGCGCCAGGAGCGTCAGGAGCGATCCGCCAGCGCCGACGTGCAGGGCGAAGACTGGGTGCGCTGCCGCTACCTAGGTGCTGCGTTTCAGCTGCAGGACCGGCTGTTTCTGATGGACTACGAATCGCTGACCCTCAACGAAATGAGTCAGACCATTCTGATTCCCAGCTACAAGAGCCGCATCACCCGCTTGAACGGCCTGAAAACCGGCGTCTCCAGCGGCGACCGCCGTAGCCCGGCCTGTACCCGCGTGGTGTGGGAATACCTGGGCACCGAGATCAACCGCATCAGCGCCTACCGCCAGGTGCGCCTGTACCGCCCGGATGATCCGCGCATCGACGACGACGTGCGCCAGCGGCTGGCCGATGCACCGCTAAAGAACGGGCTGTTCGAGATCGAATAAATCGCTGCGCTATTACCGCAGGTCTTGCAGACGCTGCTGCTGCCGCCCCTCTGCATCGAAATTGTCCACCGCCAGCCAGCGTTCGAAGGCCGCGTTGCAGGCCGGCCATTCGCTGTCGAGGATGGCAAACCAGGCGGTGTCGCGGTTACGCCCTTTGACCACCATATGCTGGCGAAACAGCCCTTCGTAGCGGAAGCCCAGACGCTTGGCGGCGCGCATCGAGCGGGCATTGTCGGCGTTGCATTTCCACTCCAGGCGGCGGTAGTCAAGCTCGCCCAAGGCCAGCTTAGCCAGCAGGTAAACCGCCTCGGTCGACGCCGGGCTGCGCTGCATGGCGCGGCCGAAAGCGATATGGCCGATCTCGATACAGCCATCCTTGGGCGCAATGCGCAGATAGCTCAGCAGACCAACTGCACGCTGCTGGCTCAGGCCGATCACGCAAAAGAACAACGGATCGCGACTGGCCGCATGACCGCTCAGCCAGGCATCGAACCCCGCGCGTTCGCTGAATGGACCGTAGGGCAGGTAATCCCAGAGTGCCGGGTCGCTATCCGGGCCTTGCAACGCCTGCCACAGATCGTCGCCATGGCGCGCCGGGTCGAGCGGTTCGAGGCGCACATACTGACCGTCCAGGGGTTTATGGGCCGGGGTGGGCACGGGCTGCCAGTCGTGTAGCGGTTGCTGGGGCATGCTGCAGCTCCTGTTCAGAACTGTTTGCGGTACTGGATAAAGCCCGAGCGCTCGGCGATGCGGTCGTAGAGCTGGCGGCCTGGGTAGTTGGTTTCCTGGGTCAGCCAATGCACGCGGCTGGAGCCGGCCGCTTGGGCCTGGGTATAGACGTGCTCAATCAGCCGCCGCCCGATGCCGCCGCCGCGCTGATCGCTACCGACAAACAGATCCTGCAGGTAGCAGCTGTGCTCCAGCGACCAGTTGCTGCGGTGGAAGATCCACTGCACCAGCCCCACGGCCTGGCCGTCACGCCAGGCGAGGGCGGCATGGGTGGGCTCGCTCGGGTCGAGAAAGCGCTGCCAGGTCATGGCGCTGACCTCGGCGGGCAACGCGCTTTGGTAAAAGTGCAGATAGCCCTGCCACAGCGGCAACCAGGCGGCGTGATCGGTAGTGCTGACGGGGCGGATTTCAATGCTCATGGCGCTTCCTTGGCTAAGTGTTGGCTATTGATCTGTGCGGCCAGTTCGCGGTCGCATGGGTCATGGCTGGCGTGCAGGCCCTCGCGCACGCCGGTTTGGTCGGCTTGGCTGCGGTTTTGTCCGAGCTTCCATTTGCCTTCCAGGCGCTCGATGGGCAGGGCGAAGCCGACGATGGCGCGCAGCATGCTGTCGATGTAGTCGCGCGGTGCATCGCTGACCGCCCAGGGCTGCGGACGCTCGGCTTCGTGCTGATCGCTGAGGCGGCTGACCAATTGCAGCAGACGCTCGGCGTCATCGAACACTTTGGCGCGGCCATGGGCCTGCACGCTGATGTAGTTCCAGGTCGGCACCACCTTGCCGTGCTCGGCTTTGACGGCGTACCAGGACGGGCTGATATAGGCCTCCGCGCCCTGGAAGATCACCAGCGCCTGGCTGCCCTCGTCGAGGTCGCGCCACTGCGGGTTGGCCTTGGCGAAGTGGCCGTAGAGTGTGCCGTAGGGGCCTTCATCGGCATCCAGCAGCAACGGCAGATGGCTGGCGAGTAGGCCCTGAGTACCGTGGCTGACCAGCGTAGGCAGGCGCGTTGCGCGTATCTGCTGGTGCAGCGTGACGAGGTCGTCCTGGCGGAAGGCGGCGGGCGTGTACATGGGCGGGCTCCTAGCAGGCCGTTGAAAAACGTTGGCGAGGCAGCCAGTGCAAGGCAAAAACAGGCGAAAAAGCGGAGTTTACGAGCTGTAAATGAGCATTTTGAGACGCCGTGTCTCGGCCTGTTTTTAACGCCGCAATGGCAACGCAGGTAGTTTTTCAACAGCCTGCGAACGCGATGGAGCCATGCTAGGCAGAATATTGGTCTGTTGTAAGATCCACTTTCTGCGACTTCTATGGAGCCAATCGGCATGGCCATTCCGTCCGCTGCGCCGCTGCCGGTCGATCTGTCCGGCATTCACCTCGACCCACAGCGCGGCCTGGCGCGTCAGCTGTATCAGGCGCTGCGTGAACGCATCCTCGATGGCCGCCTACAACGCCGCACGCGCTTGCCGGCCAGTCGTGATCTGGCGAACCTGCTGGGTATCTCGCGCAACACCGTGACCCGCGCTTTCGATCAGCTGTATGCCGAGGGCTATATCGAGGGGCGCATCGGCGCCGGCACTTATGTGGCCGAGTTAAGCGGGGCGACGCGGCCAACGCCCGCGCCCTCTGCCCAGGCTCAGCTGTCTGGCAGCACGCAGAGTGCCGCTTTGCAGCTGTTACAGAATCATCATCTGAACCCGCCATTGAGCGGCCCGCCACGGGCGTTTCGCGTCGGCGTGCCAGCTTTTGATCTGTTTCCCTTCGAAACCTGGGCGCGCTTGTCCGCGCGCTTCTGGCGCAAACCCTCGCCGGCGCGTCTGGGCTATGGCGACCCGGCTGGCGATTGGCAGCTGCGCGAGCTGATCGCCGCTTACCTGCGCAACAGCCGCGGCCTGCATTGCGATCCGGCGCAGATCATCGTCACCAATGGCGCGCAGCAGGCCATCAGCTTGTGCGCGCAATTGCTGGTCACGCCCGGCGCGCGGGTGGCCGTGGAGAACCCCGGTTACCGCGCTGCCGGCCATGCCCTGGCGATAGCTGGAGCGCAACTGTGCGGTGTGGCGGTGGATGGCGAAGGGCTTAACACCGCCGCGCTGGAGCAGATTGAAGAGTGCCGGTTGGTCTACGTGACGCCATCTCACCAGTACCCGACCGGCGTCACCCTGTCGCTGGCGCGGCGCCTGCAACTGCTGGAGTGGGCCGAGCGTAATAACGGCCTGATTATCGAGGACGATTACGACGGCGAGTACCGCTACAGCGGCACGCCGTTGGCACCGCTGGCGGCGCTCGACCGCCAGGGCCGGGTGCTTTACGTCGGCACCTTCTGCAAAATCGCCTTTCCGGCGCTGCGTCTGGGTTATCTGGTATTGCCGCCGGTGCTGGCCGAAGCCTTTGCCCAACGTCGCGCCCTGGATATACGCCATTCGGAAATCGGCACCCAGGCGGTGCTGGCCGAATTTATCGCCGCCGGTCACTTTCAGCGGCATATCCGCCGCATGCGCACGGCGGCCCGCAGCCGGCGCGATGCGCTGTTGGCGGGCTGGCCTGCGGATGTAACCGGCTGCGCGCCGCTGCCGGTGGTGGAGGCGGGTCTGCATCTGTGCGTACGGGTCGACAGCCTGGCTCGCGAGCGTGAGCTGATCAGCGCCGCCGAGCGGGTTGGTGTGGAGATCAGCGCGCTTAGCAGTTACTGGCTGCCCGACAGCCGCACGCCGGAAGATCAGCGCGCCGGGCTGGTGCTGGGCTTTGCCGCGGTGCCTGAAGCGCAGATCAGCGAGGCATTGCGGGCGCTGCGCCGGGCCTGGTGCTAGCGCCGCCTTAGAGTGCGCTGAGGTGGGCGTAGAGCGGTTGCGTTTCGAGCAGTAGCGCTGCGCTGCCGAAGGCGCCCAGCAGCACCGCGCAGCATCGGGATAACTGACGGCCGTCGAGTAGCCGCTGATGCCGAGCGAACCAGGCATACCCGAGCATGATCACGAGGTCGACCAGCACCCAGACCAGCACGATCTGGCTGTGCAGCAGCAGGCTGCCGTTCTGAGGGACCAGCAGGCTGAGAAAAGAGGAGAAAAACAGGATGTCCTTGGGGTTGCTCATGCCGACCAGAAACGCTGACAGGAATAACCGCTGGTGGGGTGCACTGGGGCTCTGGGTCTGCAGTGGCGCCGCCTGGCGCCGCCTGGCGCCATTGGCTGATACCGGCGTAGAGCAGATACAGGCCACCGCAGAGGCGCAGCAGGCCGAGCAGATCCTCCCCGGCCAGGCGCGCCAGCCCAGCCAGCGACACACAGATGAGGATCAGCGCCGACAGGCTGCCGCCGAGGATAACTCGGATGGCTGCGACAAAACTCAGGCTGCTGGCGGTGCGCACCACCAGTAACGCCGAGGGGCCTGGCGAGATGATCAGCGCGCTGATCGCCGCGAGGTAGGCCAACCAGGCGGCACCACTCATGGCTGCCGCTCCGGGCAATCACCGAATGCCTTTGCTGACATTGCGTCTCCTGTCATGTGCTCACGGAATATCCAGGCGGTGACTGTATGTTGGCGCTTTGCCGGTGTACTTGGATTGCTGTCCCAGTTTCTTGACGGTTTGTCCCTGATGCACAAGACTCTGCCGCGTCCCAGGGATGGAGGTTTGGCAATGGACTCAGAGAAGCTGCCGGTCAGTCGCTTCAGCACCCGCGAACTGCCCGGCACGGATAGTTTTGAGGCGTGGCGACAGAGCATCGGGGTGATGTTCGAGGCGCAGATATTCCCTGGGAGCGAGCCGTCTGCTGATTTTCATGCGGAGGTCGAGGCCTACCACCTGGGGGACCTGGTGTTCGGCACGGCTGTGCTAGATGCGCAGCGTCTGTGTCGTGGCGCACGGCGTATTCATGCTGATCAGCTCGACCATGTGCTGTTGCAGGTCTACCGCTCTGGCGGACAACGCGGCGATTTTGCCGGCACACCCTTTTGCGTCGAGCCAGGCGAGCTGTTTGTGCTGGACCTCACGTGCAGTTTCGACACCCTGGCCAGTCGCGCCCACATCACCAACCTGGTGGTTCCGCGCGAGTGCCTGGAGAGCCGTCGACCACTGCGTGATATCCATGGACGGATTCTGCGCGGCGGCCTGGGTAGTCTGTTCGGTGATTACCTCAATGCCCTTGAGCAGCGTTTGCCGCAGCTTCACCTAGATGAAGCCGGCGACGTCGCGCGGGCCACTGTCGATCTACTCGGCGCCTGCCTAAACCCCAGCCTGGACAGTTTCGAACAGGCGCGTCAGCCCATTGAGGCCGGTCAGCTGAACCGAATTAAGGGGGCCATTGAACAGGCGTTGGCCGACCCCGGACTTTCCCCGCAATGGTTGTGTCGCCAGCTTGGCTTGTCGCGGTCGCGGCTCTACCGGTTATTCGAGCCGCTGGGCGGGGTGGCGGCCTACATTCGCCAGCGCCGGCTGGAGCGCATCCATGGCCAGCTCTGTCAGCCGCATGAGCAGCGGCATATCGGGGTGATCGCCTATCAGTGGGGCTTCGCCGATGAGGCGCACTTTAGCCGGGCATTTCGCCACCATTTTGGGTACAGCCCCAGCGAGGCGCGCGAGCTGCGCTGGGCATCGTCGGGGCGCGGCACCAGGGCCACCCAGGTTGATGCGGCGGGCTATGAACAATGGATTCGTCAGCTCGGCAGCTAATCGTTGCCGCGCGGCAACAGCGCATCCATGCAGACCACTCTTCCCAGGCGCGGGTATGACACAAAAAAGGGATGGCCGTGGCCATCCCTTGAGGAGTGGAGGCGGGGGTAGCCTCCTGTAACGCAGAGGTTCGCTTACTGGCTGAGGGGCACCAGGCGCGGGGCGATCATGTTTTCCGGGCGCAGGATGTCGGCCAGCTCGGCGTCGCCCAGCAGCTTCTCCTCGCGCACCAGCTCCAGCACGCCACGGCCGCTGTCCAGCGCTACTTTGGCGATGCGCGTGGCGTTCTCGTAGCCGATGTAAGGGTTCAGCGCGGTGATCAGGCCGATGGAGTTTTCCATCAGTTCGCGGCAGCGCGCTTCGTTGGCGGTGATGCCGTCGATGCACAGCTCGCGCAGCATATCCATGGCGCGGGTCAGCAGGCGGATCGAGTCGAAGATCTTGTAGGCGATCAGCGGCTCCATCACGTTCAGCTGCAGCTGGCCACCTTCGGCTGCCATGGTCAGCGCCAGGTCGTTGCCGATCACTTCGAAGGCCACTTGGTTGACCGCTTCCGGGATCACCGGGTTGACCTTGCCGGGCATGATCGAGCTGCCTGGCTGGCGCGCGGGCAGGTTGATTTCATTGATGCCGGTGCGCGGGCCGCTGGAGAGCAGGCGCAGGTCGTTGCAGATCTTCGACAGCTTCACCGCGGTGCGCTTGAGCATGCCGGAGAACAGCACAAAGGCGCCCATGTCCGACGTGGCTTCGATCAGGTCGGCGGCCGGGGTCAGCGGCTGGCCGCTGATAATCGCCAGGCGTTTAACCGCCAGCAGCTGGTATTGCGGGTCGGCGTTGATGCCGGTGCCAATCGCGGTGCCGCCCAGGTTGACTTCGGTGAGCAGGGTCGGGGCGAGCAGCTTGAGGTGCTGCAGGTCTTCGCCGAGGGTGGTGGCGAAGGCGCGGAATTCCTGACCGAGGGTCATCGGTACGGCATCCTGCAGCTGGGTGCGGCCCATTTTCAGCACGTGGCTGAATTCCAGGTGCTTTTTCGACAGCGACTGGATCAGTTTGTCCAGCGCGGTCAGCAGGCTGTCGTGGCCGAGCAGCAGGCCGAGGCGGATGGCGGTCGGGTAGGCGTCGTTGGTCGACTGCGCCATGTTCACGTCGTTGTTCGGGTGCAGCTGCTTGTAGTCACCTTTCTCGAAACCCATGGCTTCGAGGGCAATGTTGGCAATGACTTCGTTGGCATTCATGTTGGTCGAGGTGCCAGCGCCGCCTTGAATCATGTCGACCACGAACTGGTCGTGAAACTCGCCCTGAATGATGCGTGCGCACGCGGTGCTGATCGCTGTGTGCTTGGCGGCGGACAGGTGGCCCAGCTCGCGGTTGGCGTCGGCGGCGGCCTGCTTGACCATGGCCAGGGCGACCACCAGTTTCGGGTAGTGCGACAGCGTCACGCCGGACAGGCGGAAGTTCTGCACGGCGCGCAGGGTCTGGATGCCGTAATAGGCATCAGCAGGAACGTCGAGGGTGCCGAGCAGGTCTTTTTCGAGGCGAGTGGATGCAGCAGGGGACATGATCAAGGTCATCTCAGGAAATACGGCATATGCCGCGATGGCCCGTAGATTAGGGGCTGCAGCTTGGTACTGGCCAATGCTGTTAAGCACTGGGTCATGCATAATCGGCATAACGTTGGTGTGACCGCTCAGCGTTGGCCGACGTATTCGCATGCACAAGGGCTGATCCATGAACCTCGAAAGCAAATGGCTGGAAGACTTTGTCACCCTGGCCGCTACCCGCAGCTTCTCCCAGGCAGCGCAAAAGCGCTTTGTCACCCAGCCGGCGTTCAGTCGGCGAATTCGCAGCCTGGAGAACATGCTCGGTCTGACCTTGGTCAACCGCGCCTGCACGCCCATTGAGCTGACCGAGTCCGGCCAGCTGTTTCTAGTCACCGCACGGAGCATGGTCGAGCAGCTCGGTGAGGTGGTGCGTCATCTGCATAACCTCGAAGGCCAGCAGGGTGAGGTCATGCAGATTGCCGCCGCGCACTCGCTGACCCTGGGCTTTTTCCCCGAGTGGATTGCCCGCCTACGCCGTGAAGGGCTGCCGTTGACCACCCGTCTGGTGGCGACCAACGTCGGTGAGGCGGTGCATGCGCTGCGTGAAGGCGCTTGCGACCTGATTCTCGCCTACTACGACCCGGACGCAGCGTTGCAGATGGACCCGGAAATCTTCCCCTCGCTGCACCTGGGCCGCACGGAAATGCTCCCGGTGTGCGCGGTGGGCGAAGACGGCGCGCCGCTGTTCGACCTCAACAGCGGCCAAAGCGTGCCGCTGCTGGCCTATAGCGCCGGGGCGTTTCTCGGTCGTTCGGTCAACCTGCTGCTGCGCCAACGCGCGCTGCGCTCGACCACGGTGTACGAAACGGCGATGGCCGACAGCCTGAAAAGCATGGCCTTGCAAGGTATGGGCGTGGCGTGGGTCCCGCGCCTGAGCGTGACCGCCGAACTGGCCCGCGGCGAGCTGGTGGTGTGCGGTGATGAACAGTGGCAAGCGCCGCTGGAGATTCGCCTGTACCGCTGCGCCCTGGTGCGCAAGGCCTCGGTGCGCTTGCTGTGGCGCAAACTGGAGGGAGGATTGGGCGGCCTTGGGTAGGGGGTGACTAAGGGCTAATAAGCCCTTAAGGATTGCGCTGATATCATTCTGGCATCACGCGGCAGCGACTACGCTTGCCGTCTGTGACTGTTAACAGGAGTCAGCCCTCGTGCCGCTAAAACCTCCTCTCGGTCTGAGCCAATGGATTTGGCGGGCCTTTGTGCAAAGTGCGCTGATTCCACTGATCGTGGTAGAGACAGCACTGATAGCCATCTATCTCTTCAGCAACAACGCCATTCGTGATGCCCAGATTGATTATTTACGACAGACGGCCCTGAGTGACCTGCAAGCCTCTGCGAACCTGGAAGCACGGATCATCGAGGGTCAGCTGACCCAAATCGAAGCCCTGACAACCACCTACCGCAACCTGACGCAGCGCGCCTTGCTGCAGCCAGCGGTCAGCGCGCCGACTCTGGCAATCACCGAAAGCGGTGTGCGTTACAGCCCGCAGGACACGGGCGGCGCGGCGTTCTTCTACTCGGCGGCGACGCCCGCCGCCCAGCAGGACCTGAACAAGGCGGCTCGGCTGGCAACGCTCGACCCATTGATGCGCGAACTCAAACAGAGCAGCCCATTGGTGGCCAGCCTGTATTTCAACAGCTGGGACAGCCTCAACCACATCTACCCCTGGTTCCGCACACCGGACCAGTACCCGCATGACATGGTCATTCCCGATTTCAATTTCTATTACCTCGCGGATGCGGCGCATAACCCGACGCGTGAGGTGGTGTGGACCAATGTCTACCTCGACCCCGCTGGCCAGGGGTGGATGATGTCGGCCGTTGCCCCGGTGTACCGCGGTGATTTCCTTGAGGGCGTCAGCGGCGTGGACATCACCGTGGGCGGCATTCTCGAGCAGATCAACCAGCTGCAAGTGCCCTGGGACGGCTACGCCATGCTGGTCAGCCAGGACCTGAACATCATGGCCATGCCGAAGGCGGGCGAAGACGACTTTGCGTTGAATGAACTGACGACGCACTCCTATGAAGAAGCGATCCGCCGCGAGATGTTCAAGCCCGAAGATTTCAACCTGGGCAAACATGCACAGACCCGTGTTCTGGCCGAGGCCATGGCGCGCCAACCGCAGGGCGTGCAATCGGTCAGCCTCGGCGGGCGCACGCATATGGTGGCCTGGACCACCATCGAGGCCACTGGTTGGCAGCTGCTGACCGTGGTGGACGAAGCACAGGTCTTCAGTCAGACCAATTTGCTGGCGACGCATTATCAGCAGATCGGCTTTCTGTTGATCGCCGGGTTGGTGATGTTCTACCTGCTGTTCTTTGCCTTTATGTGGGTGCGTTCACGGCGCCTGAGTCAGTACTTGCTCAGGCCGATTGCCGGTATTTCCACGATGATGGCGGCAATTGGTCAGGGCCAGTGGCATCCCGCGCGGGTAACTGCGGATATCCGTGAACTGGATGATATGGCCGGACAGGCCGCGCAAATGGGCATCACCCTAGAGCAGAGTGAAGCGCGCAACCACGAGGCCCAACAGCGGCTTGAAGTGGTGTTGGAAGGGGCGACGGAGAGTCTCTGGGAGCGCCACTTTGATACGGGGCTGGTGCATGTGCGTGGGCGCTTCTGCAAACGGTTTGGCTTTGTTGAGGACGTCCTCAGTGAGGAGCAGTTTCTGCAGCGCGTTCACCCGGACGATGTCAGGGGTATTCGCGACGCCGTGCAGCGCGTGCGTGAAGGCAGCAGTCAGCGCTATGAAGCCGAGTTTCGGTTTGCCGATGCCGGGGGTAAATACTCCTGGCTAATGGGGCGTGGCCGGGTGGTGGAGTACGACCCATACACGGGCCAAGCACGCGTGCTGGCAGGCACACATGTGGATATTGATGCCCTCAAGAAGGGTGAGGAAGCCCTGCGCCAAGCCACTGCGGAGGCGCAGGCGGCCAACCAGGCCAAGTCGCGCTTTATTTCCAGCATGAGCCATGAACTGCGCACCCCGCTCAATGCCATTCAGGGCTTTAGCCAGTTGATGCGCATGGGGGATCTGCCGCCCACCACTCAGGACGAATACCTCAAAGAAATCCTCCAGGCCAGCCAGCACCTCAATCAGCTGGTTGGCGATATCCTCGACTGGTCGAGCATCCAGGCGCAGAAGCCGCAGCTGGAGCTGCAGGCGGTAGACCTCGGCACGCTTATGAATGAGTGCGCCGACCTGGTGCGTCAGGAGATCAAGCGCGAAGGCTTGCAGTTCAATGTGCAGCTGCCAGACCTGCCGTTGCAGGTCCGCGCCGAGCCTCGCCGACTGCGCCAGGTGCTGCTCAACCTGTTATCCAATGCCATGAAATACAACAGCCCCAATGGGCAGATCACCTTCAGCGTCCGGGTATTCGACGGGCATGTGCGCGTGCAGGTTGATGACACCGGGCTGGGCATCAGTGCCGAACAGCAGGCGCTGTTGTTTACCCCGTTCCAGCGCCTGGGGCGTGAAAACACCGCGATTCAGGGCACTGGCATTGGCCTGTCGCTGTGCCGTGAATACGCCAGCCTGATGGGTGCCAGCGTCGGCGTGAGCAGCCAGCCAGGCATGGGCAGTAGCTTCTGGATTGAACTGATGTCATTTGTCGCGCCTGACAGGTCACGTCGTGCCGGTCAGGGCGTGCATATCTTCTACGCTGAAGACGACGCCGCGAATCAGCAGGCCGTCGCTGCGGAATTGGCTGAGCTAGGCCGTGTCAGCGTGGCCAGTGATGGCCAGGTGGCGCTAGCGCAGTTGCTGAGTGACCCCGCCGACCTCTTGTTACTGGACCTGGACTTGCCGGGGTTGAGCGGTCAGGAGTTGCTTGCGCAGCTACGCCGCCACCCGCACACCGAGCATTTGCCCGTGGTGTTGCTAACGGCTGGGATGAGTGCAGAGGTTACCGCTGCAGCGGCTAATTGCCAGGGCTTGTTGCGCAAGCCGCTGGATATGAAGGAATTGCATGACCTGGTCGAGGCCCTGCTGAGTGAGGTAATGGAAGATGCTGAGTGAATCCTTACGGTTTTCCCGGGTGGTGGTGATTGATGATGTCACCGCCAACCTGCGTCTACTGGAGTCGAGTTTGCGAGTGCTCGGGCTGCGAGAGGTCAAAGGCTTTAGTGACTCGGCAGCGGGGCTGGAGTGGCTGCAGAACCAGCATTGGGACCTACTGCTGCTGGATCTGGACATGCCGGCCCCGGACGGTTTCGAGATTTTGCGGCAACTGGCGGCCCGTGATCGACACTGTGCACCGGTGATCCTGGTTACGGCACTGAATGACGTGGAAAACCGCCGCAAAGGCCTAGAACTGGGGGCCAATGATTACGTCTGCAAGCCGCTGGACTTGCCCGAACTGCTGCTGCGGGTGTGCAATAACCTGCAACTGAGCGAGGCCAGCCAAGCCCTGCAGCGTGAGCGGGGTGAGTTGGAAGACAGGGTTGTGCGGCGGACTGAGCAGCTGGGGGCCAGCTATCAGGCGGTAATTCGCTGCCTGGCGCGTGCGGCGGATTACAAGGACAACGAAACCGGCAATCACATCATGCGCATCGGTGAGTCGGCTGCGCTGCTGGCACGCGCCTACGGCATGGATGCTCCGTGGGTGGAGTTGCTGCGCCAGGCCGCACCCATGCACGACGTAGGCAAGATCGGCATTCCCGATAGCATCCTCTGCAAACCCGGCAAACTGACGGATGACGAGCGCCTGGTGATGAATACCCATGCGCAAATCGGCCACGATATTTTGCAGGACAGTGCGGCCTCGCCGTTGCTCGTTCTGGCCGCAGAGATTGCCCTGCACCACCATGAAAAGTGGGATGGCAGCGGTTACCCCCAGGGCCTGGCGGGTGAGGCCATTCCGCTGTCAGCGCGCATCGTGGCGCTGTGCGATGTGTATGACGCGCTGCGCTCCACGCGCCCTTACAAGCCCGCCTGGTCGGCGGAAAAGGCTCAGGCGTTGATTCGTGAGCAAGCCGGGCAGCATTTCGATCCAGCGCTGGTGCAGCTGATGGAATCACTGTTCGAGCATATTGAAGGGGTGCACCGTCGCCTGGCGGATGAGCCAGTGTCCTGCTGAGCCGGGCTGCGTTAAGCGCATTGCAGGAAAAACGCCCCGCCATTCGGCGGGGCGTTTTTTATCTACCAGCGCTCGTTGAGCCGAACGCCTTATCAGCGATGAGTGGCCATCAGGTGCCCGACTTGATGGTGTTCCACACGCGGGTGCGGATGCGTTCAGTCTTCTGCGGCAGGGGCTGCAGCACATAGAGGGTTTTCTGCGCCTCGGCGGTAGGGGTCAGGCCAGGGTTGTCGCGGATTGCCGCGCCGACCAGCGGCATGCCGTCCTTGTTCGGGTTGGGGTAGCCGAGGAAATCGCTGATGGGGGCAATCACCGTGGGTTCGAGCAGGTGGTTGAGGAACTCATGGGCTTCGGCGACGTTCAGTGCGCTTTTCGGAATGGCGAAGGAGTCGTACCACAGTGGTGCACCTTCTTTCGGCAAGCGCCAATCAACCACCACGCCGTTGCCCGCTTCTTTGGCGCGGTTGGCGAACTGGTAGAAGCTGCCCGAATAGCCGATGGCCACGCAGATGTCGCCGTTGGCGATATCGGTCATGTACTTGGCGGAGTTGAAATAAGCCACGTGAGGGCGGATTTTCAGCATTAACGCGCTGGCTTTCTCATAGTCCTCAGGCTTGGTGCTGTTGGGGTCCAGGCCCAGGTAGTGCAGGGCGATCGGCAGAATTTCACCAGGCGAGTCGAGCATGGCCACGCCGCATTGCTTGAGTTTGCTGATGTTCTCTTCTTTGAAGATCAGGTCCCAGCTGTCCACCGGGGCGTCAGCGCCGAGGGCTTCTTTGACTTTGGCCGGGTTGAAGCCGATCAACACGGTGCCGTACATGTAAGGCACGGCGAACTGATTACCGGGGTCGTTGGCGGTCATCAACTTCAGCAGGCCTGGGTCGAGGTGCTGCCAATTGGGCAGCTTGCTCTTGTCCAGTTTCTGGAACACCCCGGCTTTGATTTCGTTTTCCAGGAAGGTGTTGGTTGGCACCACCAAGTCGTAACCCGAGTTGCCAGTGAGCAGCTTGGCTTCCAGGCCTTCGTTGGTGTCGAAAATATCCCAGGTCAGCTTGATGCCGCTGTTGGCGGCAAAATCCTTGGGCACTGAGGGCAACATGTAGTCGGCCCAGTTGTACACGCGCAGCTCGCGCTGCTTGCCCGGCGATTGCTCCGGTGTTTGTGCCTGGGCCGCCGTGGCCAGCAGGGTTGCGCCGCAGACGGCGACAGCGAGCAGGTGTTTGATCGTGTTCATCGTGTCTCACCCCTGAATCATTATTGATGTTGTGTTGGCTAGGCCTGTACGTGAGCTGCTTCGAACCCTTCCAGCACGTTGACCGCGTTGACGCCGATGGCCTCCACTGCATAACCGCCTTCCATAACGAATAGGGTCGGCTTGCCAAGGGCAGCGATGCGTTTGCCCATGGCCAGGTAATCCGGGCTGTCGAGCTTGAACTGGGAAATCGGATCGTCCTTGAAGGTGTCCACACCCAGCGACACCACGATCACCTCGGCATCAAATTCGGCGATGCGCTGGCAGGCTTCTTCCAGTGCGGCGCTCCACACCGCCCAGGGGCTGCCCATGGCCAATGGGTAGTTGAAGTTGCAGCCCTCGCCAGCCCCTTCGCCGCGTTCATCGGCATAACCGAGGAAGAAGGGGAACTCGTCGGCCGGGTCGCCGTGGATCGAGGCGAACAGCACATCGTTGCGGGTGTAGAAGATGTCCTGAGTGCCGTTGCCGTGGTGGTAATCGACATCGAGGATCGCCACGCGCTGCTTGCCGTGGTCGAGAAAGGCCTGGGCAGCGATAGCGGCGTTGTTCAGGTAGCAGTAACCGCCCATCAACTCGCCTGCGGCGTGATGGCCCGGTGGCCGGCATAAGGCAAACGCACTGTGGGCGCCGGCGGCGATTTCAGCCTGGGCGCTCAAGGCCACTTGGGCCGCGCTGTAAGCTGCCTGCCAGGTGCCGGCGGTAATCGGCGCGCCGCCGTCGAAGCTGTAATAGCCAAGCTGGCCGTGCAAATCGCGCGGGATGACTTGGCGCAGGGTGCGTGCCGGCCAGGTGAAGGGCAGCAAATCGCCAGTGCCGTTCTGCGCTTGCCAGCGATCCCAGGCACCTTTGAAGAAGTTCAGGTAGGCGGCGCTGTGGATGCGCTCAATCGGCGCCAGGCCGAAGTCCTGGGGCGGGCGCACCTCGCCGAGCTGACGGTCCTTGACGCGTTGCAGGATGTGGTCGGCGCGTTGCGGCTTTTCGAAACAGGGCATCAGTTGGCCGTCGATCAGCTCGCAGCTGCCGTGGTGCAGGTGATGGTCGTCGCTGTAAAAAGTGAGCATGTGGCACGGCTCCAGGCTTGTTGTTGTGCCTGCATTGTTCGCCTGCATCGCCGGATGGAGAACGCTGACAACGGCCAAAAGGAGATCGATGTGGCCAAATTTCATGGCCGCCACGGCTGACCGAGCCGCGCAAACTGTAACAAGCCATGAACCTTAAGCCTTTCTTAAGCTTGGAAAACGCATGGTGCGCCCCGCCGGGGGCGTTGCCCCTTCATTGCCGATAAGGGGGCAGAGCATGCTCAATCAGACTCGCCAGGTACTGCCGCTGTTGTGTGCCTGGCTGGCCACGCCTGTGCTGGCGGATGTGGAATGCCCAAGCGCCGACCGCGCGGGCTGGATGCCCGAATCGCACTTTCGTCAGCAGATGAAAAACCAGGGCGTACAGATCACCAAATTCCGCATCACTCCGGGTAACTGTTACGAGATTTACGGTTTCGACGTGAACGGCGAGAAGGTCGAAATCTATTACAACCCGGTCGATGCCACGCCTGTGGCTGAAGTCGCCACCGCGCATGTGGCCAAGCCATGACGCCAAAACTGCTCATCCCCCTCATGCTCACGGCGGTACTGGCAGTGTTCGCCGGGGCGTGGCAGCGCGCACCGGCACAGCCGCCTGCCGCCTTCGCCGCGCTACCGGCGCCGACGCCCAGTGCGCCGGAATTCAGCGCGAAATTCGCCTCGTCGGACATGGACGACTTCGTGCACTCCGCCTCCATTACCGGACTGCCTGGCGGTGACCTGATGGCCGCCTGGTTTGCGGGCAGTCGCGAAGGCGCGGCGGATGTGCAAATTCGCGCCGCACGCTTTGACGCCCGCAGCGGCCAATGGAGTGCCGAGCGCGTGCTGGCCACCCGCGAATCCACCCAGCGCGCGGTCGGTAAGCACATCCGCAAGCTGGGCAACCCGGTGATCAGCCTGGCACCGGACCAGCGCCTGTGGCTGTTTTATGTCTCGGTTTCGCTTGGCGGCTGGGCCGGCAGTGCGGTTAATGCAATGGTGTCCGACGACCTGGGCAAGACCTGGTCGGCACCGCGCCAGTTGGTGACCAGCCCGTTTCTCAACATCAGCACCCTGGTACGCGCCGCACCGGTGTTTCATGCCGATGGCAGCATTGGCCTGCCGGTGTATCACGAATTTCTCGGCAAATTCCCCGAGTACCTGCACCTGAGCGCACGCGGTGAGGTGCTGGGCAAGTACCGCATCGGCAAGGGTCGCTACTCGCTGCAGCCAACCGTGGTGGCGCTGGATGAGCAGCGTGCCGTGGCGTTACTGCGCTATGCCGGCGAGCAGCATCACCGTGTGCTGGCCAGCCACACCACGGACAGCGGGCGCACCTGGAGTACGCCGCAACCGCTGGAACCGAGCAACCCCAACTCATCGCTGGCCGCCGTCGGTCGTCCCGATGGCAGCCTGTTGGTGGCGATGAATGATCTGGAGGATGGTCGCTTCCGCCTGACCCTCTACGCCACCGACAGCCAGCTGGCGAACTGGCGCACCCTCGGTGAGCTGGATGAAAGCCCCAACCCTTGGGGCGAACCCATCGCGCCGGCGGAATTTCCGACGGTGATCCGCGAGAAGTTCCGCGCCAGCGGCGGCCGCCCCGAGCAGGAGGCGCGCTTTCTTGAGCAGGTCAGTGCCCGGATGTGCAGCCCGACGGGGTGCGACT
The DNA here is from genome assembly GCF_002786345.1 of Pseudomonas sp. FEMGT703P. Classification (NCBI taxonomy): domain Bacteria; kingdom Pseudomonadati; phylum Pseudomonadota; class Gammaproteobacteria; order Pseudomonadales; family Pseudomonadaceae; genus Pseudomonas; species Pseudomonas sp. FEMGT703P. The sequence continues at coordinate 61,632 of NZ_PGCM01000004.1, forward strand.
TCGATTACGAATACCCCTATTTCACCCGTGACACCGATGGCACGTATCACTTGGTCTATTCGTGGAACGACATGTTTATCAAGCACCTGGCCTTCAATGAAGCCTGGCTGACGGAGCGCCGCCCACATGACTGACTTCTGGTTGCCGCACCTGGCGTTCACTCTGCTGGTTTTCCTGATCTTCGTTCGACTGGCACGCAATGCGGCGCAGCGCGGCATCCTGCTGATGGGCAGTCTGCTGCTGAGCCTGATGCCGGTACAGGGCATCAGCCTGGCGCTGCAGTTGCGCACCTACATCGGTGACCTGTCGATCAGCAGCCTGGTGCTGCTGAGCTGGGCGACGCTGTGCCGTTTTGGCTTGCCGGGAGCCAGCCCCCGTGATCGCCTGGCCAGCCTGGCGCTGTTCGCCGGCCTGGCTGTACTGCTCTACCCGGCAGCCCTGGGCTTGAGCTACAGCGACCCGTACCAGCTGGGCTTTGCGCCGCGGCCCATGCTGCTGGTACTGGGCTTGCTGAGCCTGGTGCTGATCATCCAGCGCAGCTGGCTCGGCGCGTTGGCGCTGGTGCTGGCGACCTTGGCCTTCACCCTGCACCTGAACGCTTCGGAAAACTACTGGGATTACCTGATTGACCCCTACCTGGCCCTCTACAGCCTTGGCGCACTGCTGAGTTCCGGCCTGCGCGGGTTGCTGGCGCGGCGTCAGGGCATGCGTACAACTGACACAAGGAACGCCGCATGAGCTGGCTGAAATCCCGTCGCCTGCATTATCTGGCAGGCCTGACAGCGCTACTGTTCATACTCTTCGCCAGCTTGCGCGTGCTGTTCCTGCTGGGCTTCTCCGCCGTCGAAAGCATCAGCGAGTCGGACGTACTGCCCACCCTTGGCATCGGTCTGCGCTTCGACCTGCGCCTGGCCCTGCTGCTGATGCTGCCGGCAGGCATCCTGCTGGCTCTGCCCAAGCTGCGCCTGGCGCGCTTTCGCGCCGTGCGCTGGTTGCTGCGTGCCTACCTAGTGCTGGCCGTGGCGGCGCTGGGTCTGCTGTATATCCTCGACTTCGGCCACTACGCCTACCTGGGCGTACGCCTCAACGCCACCGTGCTGCGCTTTGCTGGTGATGCGCAGATCTCCGCCGGCATGCTCTGGCAAACCTATCCGGTGCTATGGATCACCCTGGCCTGGCTGGCTGGTGTGACGCTGTGGGCCTGGGCGCTGCTGCGCCTGGAGCGTGCCACCCTGGATCGGCCGCCAGCGCAACGTGTTGGCGTGTTGCCGGCTTTTGGCGGCGCGGCGGTGGTGGGCGTGCTGGTGTTTTTTGGCTTGCTCGGCCGCGCCACGGCGTTGAACCTGGAGAACCCGGTGCCGCTGCGCTGGAGCGATGCCTTCTTCAGCGGCAACAGCCAAGTGGCGGCGCTGGGCCTTAATCCGGCGTTGTTTTTGTTCGACACCCTCACGCTTGAACCCAGCGCCTTCGATGAGGCGGCCACCCGTGAGCATTACGCGGTGGTGGCTGACTACCTGGGTGTCAGCGACCGCGACGCGGAGGGGTTGAACTTCTTCCGTCAGCAACCGGTACAGGCGCACCGCATCCAGGCCGAGCGCCCGCCCAACGTGGTCTTCGTTATGCTCGAATCGCTCGGCACCAGTGCCGTCGGGGCTTACGGCAACCCGTTGAACCCGACACCGAATCTGGATCGCTTGGCTCAGGAGAGCTGGTTCTTCCGGCACTTCTACGTGCCGGTTACTGGCACCGCCAAGACGGTGTGGGCGAGCATCACCGGCATTCCCGACGTGTCGCGCCAGGAGACTGCCACGCGCAATCCGTTGATTGCCCGCCAGCGCACGCTGATCAACCAGCTTGCAGGTTACGAGAAGTTCTACATGATCGGCGGCAACGCCGGCTGGGCCAATATCAATGCGCTGATTCGCCAGAGCATCGACGGCGTGCGGCTCTATGAGGAACGTGATTGGCAGTCACCCCAGGTCGACGTGTGGGGCATCTCTGATCTGGATTTCTTCAAGGAGAGCAGCCGCATCCTCGGCGCGGTGCCCAAGGATCAACCGTTCTTCGCTTACCTGCAGACTTCCGGCAACCACCGGCCCTTCACCATCCCCAAGAACAACGATAGTTTCGAGGCGCTCGATCTACCGCTGGAGCAGGTGCAGCAGGCCGGTTCGCGCAGCGTGGAGCAGTACAACGCCGTGCGCCTGCTGGACTTCAACATCGGCCGCCTGATGGAGCTGGCCAGGGAACACGGCTTCTACGACAACACCATTTTCGTGTTCTTTGGTGACCACAACACGCGTATCAGCCAGATCCCGCACATGGCGCCGGCCTTCGAGCAGTTGGGGCTGGAGAGCAACAACGTGCCACTGCTGATCCACGCGCCGCAGTGGCTGGCGCCACGCGAGTTTGATGAGGCGGTGGGGCTGGCCGATCTGCTGCCTACCGTGGCGGGCATGCTTGGCGTGCCGTTCAGCAACGGCAGCCTGGGGCGTGATATCCAGCAGCCGGCGCCAGAAGGCGAACGGGTGGTGCCCCTGGTGTTGCAGGAAGGCAGCTTCCCGGTGATCGGCGCGGTGACCCGCGACTTCCTCTTGCAGATGCAGCATGACGGCAGCTCGCCGACCTTGCACAGCCTGCACTCGCCCACCCCGCGCGATAACGTGGCCGCGGATCACCCGCAAGAGTTCCAGCGCCTGTTGGCGCTCAGTCGCGGCCTGCATGAAGCCTCACGCTTGCAGATGTACCGCAATGTTCGGCCCGAGGAATGAGCATCCCACAAGCCTATGAACCTACGCGCGGAAACGGCTTGGCGGAACGCCGCTCCAGCGCTGGAAGGCATGGCGGAAGCTGGCTGTTTCGCTAAAGCCGAGGTATTCGGCGATGCGGCAGATCGGCCATTCCTCTTGGCCAAGCAGGGTTTTTGCCCGCTCAAAACGCAGCTCATCGAGCAGTTCCTGGTAGTGCGTGCCCAGTTCCTGCAGATGCCGACGGAGGGTGCGCGGCGAGCAGTGCATCTGCTGTGCCAGCTGTTCCAGGCCGGGTGGCGCGGTGAGCTGTTCGGTCAATAACTGGCGGATACGCGCGAGCCAGGCCTGGCGGGTGTTGAACTCGCTGTTTTGCTTGCGGCAGCGCTCAAGCATTTCCCGGTGGGTCACCGCATCGGCCAGCGGTAGTGGTTGTTGCAGCCAGCTGGCGGGAAAGGCGAAGGCGTTGCGTGCCGCGTCAAACTGCAACGGGCAGGCGAAGCTGTGCGGGTAGCGCGCGCTGTAGTCGGGTTCGCCATAGCGGAACTGCGCGGCGCTCAGCGGCAGCGGTTGGCCGAGCAGGTCATCGCTGATCAGCTTGAGTGAGGCCAGGCACATTTCCACGTTGAACACTTCCAGTGCCGGGCTGTGCTGGTAGTCGCTGGCACTGACCCAGGCCAACTCGCCTTCAATCTGCAGGTCCATTTTGAAGTAGGTGCCGAGCAGGGCGGGGTACTGCAGCAGCAAGCGCCAAGCGTCACCAAAGGTGGCACTCGATAGCGCGGCGTAACCGACCATGCCATACGCCGACACGTGCATGCGCCGGCCCAACTCCAGGCCCAGATCGCTGCGCACTTTCAGGGCATTGGCGCACACCTGCAATTCCTGCGCGCGGGTGATACGGGTGTCTGCGCAGGCCAGATCAGCCGTGGTGATGCCGCTGCCCGCCAGCAAGGGCTCGGTCAGCTCGGGCTGTGCGGCAAATAACTCCAGAATCATCGAAACCACATGCAGGGTGGTCAGGTGGGCGTGCAACATCGGGACAACCGCAACAGTTCAGGATGCCTGAATGAGGCAAGAACTATGCCGCGGTACCGCAGCGGCCGGGGCTGATCCGGACCGCTGTGATCTAGGATGATTTAGCGATTACGCAGGAAGGCGTTGATAAAGTCGCCCTGATTGGGTGCTTTTTCATGGGTGGTGAAGGTCAGGGTCGCCTCGTTTTCGCGCAGCTTGAGCTTCTGCGCAAAGCTGCACTGCACGGTTTTCAGACCCTTGGCGACAGCCTGCTGCTCGTCGCCGTTCTGGCACAGGTTAGCCAGCTGGTTGACCACTTCACCGCAGAAGCTCGGCACGCTAAGGCGCTTGAGCTTGTCGTCGTCGATGGCGTTCCAGTCAACCTGGGTGGTCAGCGGTGTGTTGCAGGCCTTCGAGGCGTCCTGGTCGATCTGCTGCAGCTGCTGGGTGAAGTCGGCCACGCGCTTTTCCCGGTCGAAGCTGCTCAGCTTGTCCTGAATGCCTTTTTTCTTCTGCTGCTCGTAGAGCGCCAGCAGGTTGGCTGGTTTGGTCTGTTTGCTCTTGGCTTCATCAAAACCCAGTTCGAAGCCGTCGGTGCTCGGCAGGTACAGCTGGTATTGCTCGCCACCCCAGCCCTGGCGCTTGATCAGCATGTTGTAGGCGCTGCCGTCGAGGGTGGTGGTGTAATCCCGCTCATCGTTGCCGTGCTCGTTGACTGTGCTCAGCAGTACCACTTCATCCAATGGGTGGTTGATGCCACTGACCTGGATCAGCGCCTGTTTGCCGTCGCTGCTGGGTGCGACGGTCACGCTGATGCCATTGCCGGCATCGAATACTTGCGGGTATTTGGCCAGTTCGAGGGCGTTGGCGTTGAGGGTGAAGAGGGCAGCGGCGAGGAGCAGTGACAGCCTTGTCATGGTGGTGTCCTGGGTCATTTAAAGGACGCCCAGTATAGCCAGGCCGCCTGCCGCGATTTGTGCGCCAGGTCTGCTCGTGGCGCTAGCTGAGCTGCCACTGGGCATCATGGCGTGCGGCCCGCGACAAACGGTGCGTCGGTGTGCACGCCAGCCCAGGCTTTACGGTATACTGCGCGGCCTTTGGCGGTCCGCACCGCCATAATTCATTCCCTAACAAGCCACGCCTGGTTTCCAGCGTGGCTTGTTAGTTTCTGCAGCGCCTACGGGCACTTGATGAAGAAGAGGCACGACGATGAGCGCACTGGTTGGCGTGATCATGGGCTCCAAGTCCGACTGGTCCACCCTTAGCCACACCGCCGAGATGCTGGACAAGCTGGGCATTCCGTACGAAGTGAAGGTGGTTTCCGCCCACCGCACCCCGGACCTGCTGTTCCAGTACGCCGAACAGGCTGAAGAGCGCGGCATTCAGGTGATCATCGCCGGTGCCGGCGGCGCGGCGCATCTGCCGGGCATGTGTGCGGCCAAGACCCACCTGCCAGTACTCGGCGTGCCGGTGCAATCGGCGGTGCTGTCGGGCGTCGATTCGCTGCTGTCGATCGTGCAGATGCCGGCCGGTATTCCAGTCGCTACCCTGGCCATCGGCAAGGCTGGTGCCGTAAACGCCGCGCTGCTTGCCGCGAGCATCCTCGGTCACCAGCATCCGCAGTTTCATGCGGCGCTCAAGCAGTTCCGCCAGGAACAGACTGAAACCGTACTGGACAATCCGGACCCGCGTGAGGCCTAACCCATGAAGATCGGCGTAATCGGTGGCGGCCAGCTGGGTCGCATGTTGGCCCTGGCAGGTACGCCGCTGGGGATGAACTTCGCTTTTCTCGACCCTGCGCCGGATGCCTGTGCGCAAGCGCTGGGCGAACATATCCGCGCCGATTACGGCGATCAGGATCACCTGCGTCAGCTGGCTGATGAAGTTGACCTGGTGACTTTCGAGTTCGAAAGCGTGCCGGCCGAGACCGTGGCCTTCCTCTCGCAGTTCGTCCCGGTGTACCCGAGCGCGGACGCGCTGCGTATCGCCCGTGATCGCTGGTTTGAAAAATCCATGTTCAAGGACCTCGGCATTCCGACCCCGGATTTCGCCGATATCCAATCGCAGGCTGACCTCGACGCCGCCGTGGCCAGTATCGGTCTGCCGGCCGTGATGAAGACCCGCACCCTGGGTTACGACGGCAAGGGCCAGAAAGTCCTGCGCAAGCCCGAAGACGTAACCGGCGCTTTTGCTGAGCTGGGCAGCGTGCCGTGCATTCTCGAAGGCTTCGTGCCGTTTACCGGCGAAGTGTCGCTGGTGGCGGTGCGCGCCCGTGATGGCGAAACGCGCTTCTACCCGCTGGTGCATAACCGCCACGACAGCGGCGTGCTGGCACTGTCCATCGCCAGCACCGATCACCCGCTGCAGGCGCTGGCCGAAGATTACGTCAGCCGCGTGCTGACCAAGCTCGATTACGTCGGCGTGCTGGCCTTCGAGTTCTTCGAAGTCGATGGCGGCCTGAAAGCCAACGAAATCGCCCCGCGCGTGCACAACTCCGGGCACTGGACCATCGAAGGCGCCGAGTGCAGCCAGTTCGAAAACCATCTGCGTGCCGTCGCGGGGCTGCCACTGGGTTCGACCGCCAAGATCGGTGAGAGCGCGATGCTCAACTTTATCGGCGTGGTTCCGCCGGTGGAGCAGGTTATCGCCATCGCCGACTGCCGCTTGCACCACTACGGCAAGGCCTTCAAGGCTGGGCGTAAGGTCGGTCACGCCACCCTGCGCTGTGCGGATCGTGCCACTCTGGATAAGCAGATCGCGGCTGTCGAAGCGCTGATCGCCAAGGCCTGACCCCTGCTTTGTGACTAGGCTCTTGCGTAGAACACACAAGAGCCTAGTCATGAAGTGTCTACTGCTGTTGTCTCTATTCTTCCTGCCGTTGTGCCATGCCGAACAGGTGTTGCGCGCCGATTACCGCGAGCGCCCGCCAGAGATGCAGGCCATCGACGCGCTGCCCGTTGGCCCGTTGATTGAGGTCTTGAATACGGCTGCGCAACGCGTCGGTGCGCGAATCGAATGGCGCTACGCGCCCTTCGTGCGCAGCCTGGAAGACCTCAAATCCGGGCGGATTGATCTAGCCCCCCGTGTGTTGTTCACCACCGAGCGCATGGACTACGTGCACTTTCTGCCGTCTATCGGCACCCAGCGCAAAAGCATCCGCTTTATCGTCAAGACCGGTCAGCAGGCCAGCCTGCGCAGCTATGCCGACTTGCAGGGCAAGGTGATCGGGGTCAAACGCGGCACCGCTTATTTCGATCAGTTCGACGGCGACAGTGCCCTGACAAAAAGCCTGGCGACGGACGACTACCTGCTGGCCGGGATGTTTCGTGCCGGACGCCTGGATGTGATGGTGGTGCTGGATGCCGAAGCCATTGAGGCGCAGTTCCACAAGATTGGCTTCAGCGACTACAGCTATGCCGACTACCAGTACGAGCAATCCGTGGGTAACTATTACGGTGCCTCGAAGCGTCACTATCTGGGTGACAAAAAGGCCCTCTACGAGCAGTTGGGGCAGACGCTGCGCGGCATGCGCGAGAGTGGCGAGATTGCCCGCATCTACCACCGCTACGGTGTCGTGCCACCGGAGACCGAAGAGTAGCGAACTGCCAGCATTTCCCGTGGTCAGATCAACGGTCGCAAATCCCACCGTCCACTGAGGAGGCTCGCATGAGCATTATTGGCATCATTTTTATCGGCTTGATCGTCGGTCTGATCGCGCGCTTTATCAAGCCGGGTAACGACAGCATGGGCTGGATCATGACCATCCTGCTGGGCGTCGGCGGCTCGATTGCTGCGACCTATGGCGGCCAGGCGCTGGGCATCTACAAGGTGGGCGAGTCTGCTGGTTTTATCGGTGCAGTAATCGGCGCGGTGGTGCTGCTGGTAATCTACGGCGCTGTTAAAAAGGGCTAAGGCCCTGTCACTTCGCTGCCCTGTGAGCCCACCGATGCGCTACCTGTTGTTACCTCTGCTGCTGCTCAGCACCCTGGCCTGTGCCGAACTTCCGGAAACCGATTGGCTGGAGCTGATGCCACCGGAAGACCGCCAGGCCCTGGAAGACATGCCCGAGATCAGCCACCAAGGCCTTGAGCAGGACAGTGGCTTCTATAACCCCGGTGGCCTCAAGCAGCAGGATCAGAACTTGCCGGCGGTGATGTACTCGACGAAAACCGTCGCCGCCTTCGATGGTAAGGCGGTGCGCCTGGGCGGCTATCCGGTTCCACTGGAAACCGACAGCAAGGGCCACAGCACGCTGTTCTTCCTGGTTCCCTACCCCGGCGCCTGCATCCACGTACCGCCGCCACCGCCCAATCAGCTGGTGCTGGTGCGCTACCCCAAAGGTATTGAACTGGAAGACATCTACGCCCCGCTCTGGGTCAGCGGTACGCTGAAGATTGAACAGGTCAACAACGAGTTGGCGGATGCCGCATATGCCATGCAGGCGGATCTGGTTAGAGTGGTGACCGATGACGACCTATAAAGCCGGAGTGCCCACCATGAAAGCCGCTATTGCTCTGCTGTTGTGCCTGTTCTCCGCCACCAGCATGGCCCTGGAAACCGGTGAGCGTTTGGCGCCCTGGACCCTGCTCGATCAGCACGACCAGGCCTACACCTTGGACGATCAGCTGCAAGTATTGCTGGTAGCCCGCAGCATGGACGCCGCCAAACTCGTTGACGCCGCCCTGCAGGGCAAGCCCAAGGGCTATCTGGAGCAGCGCCACACGGTGTTTCTCGCCGATATCAGCCGCATGCCGAGCATCATCGGCAAACTCTTCGCCATCCCCAAAATGCGCGACTACAACTACCGCGTCTTCCTCGACCGCGACGCCCGCATCGCACCCCGATACCCGGCGGACAATGCCAGCGTACTTTGGCTCGACCTGCGCCAGGGCCAGCTACAGGGGCAGCGCCGGTTTACCGATGCTACCGAGTTGGCGCAGGCGTTGGAGGCGGCGGGGCGGTAGTTACCTTTCGCTCAGCGCGTTAGCGTAATCAGCTTGGAGCCACTCAGTTGGCTTCGATGCTGCGCAGCAGCTCTGCTGCTGTCAGGCGTTTGAGCGTGTGTGTGGCCGGTTCCGTCTCCACGTCCAGCGCCAGCGGCGTGATGCCATCAGCCTCATAAACGAAGTACGCATTGCCGTTGCTCACCTCATGGGTTTTCTTTCCCAACGTCGCGATGGTTTTCGGGGCAGCGGACATCAGCTCGTCGACCGTGCTGTAGCGCAATACGACATCAACCTCGCCTAGGCGGCCAAGAGGCGCATCGGCTGGCTGCGAGGGCTCCGCCATAACCGATTGCAGGGATACCGAATTAGAGGCTTCGATCCACTTGTCCGAGTAGGCGAAAATCAGGTCCTGGTATCCGCTCGACAGCGGCTTATCCAGATTGCACACAGCCTTGCGGATAGAAACACCGTTATGCCCATTGCGGATATTGCCGTACAGGCAATCGATGACCGGAACTTTTTCTTTTAGCGCGAGGGTGTAGAACACCTCGAAAGAAGTAATTGATCCGGCGTTTTCATAAACCAGTGCAGGAGCCCCGTTGAACGAAACCAAGGCTCTGGACGCCTGGCCGGCGTAGCCAACGAGATCTGCGAATACCTTGGTTTCTGTTCCCCAACTGATCGTCAACTCACCGGTTTTCATATCCGCCCGGTAGGATTCAGTGCTGCCACCTTTATCGAATGTGAGAGGTTTTGCCTGTGCTTGTGCGGGGGTGACTAGCGCAAGGGAAAGCAGTGTGGCGCATAGCATGTGCTTCATGGCGTGACGATTTCCTTGGCCGAGATTTTTTCTGAGGTGGCCCCTTGCTTTTGAGCATGCCCCGCAATCAAGGCTTGATGATCGGAACGGCTAAATGTTGAAGTCATTTTTCCCTACAGATAGTTGGCAGAGTAGGCTCTGTGCGGGATTAGCGGCATTACTACATGTCATTTTCTCGATTGGACGCGCTCCGGAATTCTCGTTTTCTTTCCGGCCTCGATCATTTTTTCGTAGTACTGGTTGTAGGCTGTTTGAGCGGGTTCTTTCTTTCCTAGTGCCCAATAAGCATCCGCCAGATTCAAGTAGGCGACCACTCTGTCTGGGTGCTTCAGCGTGATATGTTTCAGTAGCTCAGCGGCTTCCAAATGATACCCCGCCTGCTCGAACAGGAAGCCAAGGTCATTGGACCAGCTGACTTTTTTAGGGAAGTAATATTTTTCAACGATGTATTTTCCAGGATTGCATGTGCCATCGCCCTCACCTGCAATGAAATAGCTGACAAGAGTCTTCAATTCTTCACTGTCGTCAGCTTTGTACGCTTGCAGCGCAGCGTTGAAATTGTCTGACTCGGTCTGCGACATCAATTTTTCTGACGCGGTCCCTGATGTTTGATGTTCAAAGCGCAGATCCTTCAGCTTGCCGAATGCACGGGTACCGTCGAAGTCGTCTATCGACGTGAAGGCAAGATGTTGCTTGTCGATTACGTACGTACTGAGCCGCGACTGCTCGCACTCGGTGTCGTTTTCATTCAACAGGACCTGTGTAAGGTCAAAGGACTTTGCGGCGCTGTTGTACTTGAATTTCAGGTTGAAATTGTATGCGCCATTCCCGTCCTCTCTGGTGATCAGAACCAGATAGTCTCCCGCCTGGGTCGAGGGCGAGAGCAGGGTATAGCGTTCACCTTGCAGATCGGTAACCGATACTTTCCCCTGGTGTTCGGCGGCCAGGTCAGCCATGTAGCCGTCGTAACTATTGGGCGAGTACGAGTTTTCGATGCGGGGCAGGGCTTTATCCGAATCAACAACCGTAGTGCCTGCAAGGTCTGTAATCAGCAGGCGCTGGGAGCGTGCGTCGTTACTATCTACAAGGCGCAGTTCTTGTAGTGAGGACAGCCCCTCAGGTCGTATCGTTTCGGCGTTCGCAATAACGCAGGCTAGCACCAAGGTTGAGGCGAGTGAAAAATGCAATATGCTGAATTTATTGTGCATTTTTCAGTATCCCGTATATGAATTCAAAGTTCTCTTTCCGCTTGTCGTAGCTTTTAGTATGAAGATTCACGACCTTGGTTATTTGATCGGTATTGGTCGTGCTAGGGCCAGATTTCGCGTTCAATTTTTGCCACTCCCAGAATCCTAGGGCGGTCAGCAGTCCATATTTGGTTTCCAGTACTTGATCTGGATTGGCGACGATATTGATATTTTCGTTTGGTACCTTAGCTTTCAAAAGAGCTTCAACCGCTTTGTAGTTTTCTTTCCACGTGAGCTGAATGAAGCCTTTACCTTTGTAGGACAGCCCTTCCGAACATCCCCCGGCGGTCAGGTGGAAGTTCTGCCCGGGAACGCTACAGCAGTAAATACGCTTGGCGATTTCATCCTCTTGTGGCAGCTGGGAATAGGCATAGTCGTTTTTAACCGTATAAGCGCTTTTTGCGTTGGCAGGAAGGTTGTTGTACTGCTGTTTCGATATTCGTTTATACCCCAACTCTTCCGCTTCCTGAGGGTAATGGCTGAAATACCTGGCGAACGTGCTGCGAAGCGCGGTCGTCGAGTACCACAGACTTTCTTCTTTACCCACCAGCGCGTCGCCTACTTCTGCTTTCACTTGCGCAAAGAATTGAGAAATTCGTTCTGGCGTATTGATTTCAAATGAGCCCGCATATTTATTGAACAGTGTCCTGACTTCTTCTCGTGCGGCTTCTTGTGATGACGGGAATATCTTCTGCATATTTTCCGCACTGATCAGCTCGGAAGCCGGTGCAGCCGAAAGATTCTGCATGATTACCAGATTTATCGGCTGGAAGTGCCAAGCCTTGCCCGTCGCATCAAGTTTCAGACTGCCTGCCACATCACTCCACCAGCTCAACGCCCTGATACGACTCTTCTCCTCAACCCAATCCTGGTTGGGATCATCGGGGCTGTGGCCCATCAGGTCATCGAGTTCGTCCCAGCGCGAGGAATCCCAGAACCACTCACTGTCATGCTGCGTGACAAGCTGCGAGATGGATTGAGCGTGCCATGGCTTTTCCAGCGCTGCCTGGATTTCTTCTGAGGTCATCTTTCCGTCGCGATTGCTGTCGATGATGTCGTAGAGACGGCTTCGTACGGGCCCTTTGTCAGATTGGTCGATTGCGGCCTGGTAGCTGGTCTTTTCATCATCGGACAAGCGGCGTGCCGTGTTGAGGTAGTAGGCCAGCCCCGAGCGTGGTGTGTCGGTATCTTCGACAAAGTCGAAGCCTTCCCATTCCCATGGGCTGTGGCGGGTTGTAATGAGTTCCTGTTCCGACAGCCAGCCATTGATGGGCTGTCCATCCATGTCGGCCAGAAGATTATCGAGTCGCCACCAATTGGTCTCGGGTGTACAGCCGGTTGCAGTGTTGCTGGCCGCGACCTTGATCTTGGCCTCAGCCGGCAACGCATCCAGCAAGTTCTGCGGCAGAATCAGGTCAACACCGATCTCGGCGCCTGCATCGCTTAGCTTCGGCGGATTGCCGCTCTTGATGTCTTCGCGGTGAGGGATCAGTTTACTGGCCCCTGCATGGACCTTGAGTAGGGTCTTTTCTTCATTCGGCAGGTTCTGCGCCCACGTCCGGCTTTGGCCGATGAACGCAGGGACGTCATCACAACTGAAGACTTCAAGGTGCAACAGTTCCTGAGGCGAACCGTCGCTCTGATTCTGGTACTTGCCTACATGCCCAATCAGATCGCCTGCCTTGATTGGCACTGGCGGGTCCAGCAACACGATAGAGCCCATGGCTTTGGGTTGTGCCTTAGGCGTCAGAAAGGTTGAAGAGACATAGCCTGGCAGCGTTCCGTCTTCATTTGGCGTCAATACCGGCTCGGTGTTGCCGCTGATGACCTCCTCGAGCTTGAGGAATGCACCTTCACCCGAGATACGAATCTGGGCACCCTTGGTGAGTTTGCCCACGATGGGTGCGTTGCTCCTGGCCTCGCCCCGAACGTTGAGTTCGTTGCTGCGGGTATTGACGGTGTACAGGTTGGAACCCCAGAACGCTGGGCGTTCCAGCTTTTCGTTCTGGAGATAGTCTTTCCAGCATTTGAGGTGCATGTACAGGCTGTAGATCGTCAACGCCGGAGGCTGGGGTTTCGATGCGTCTTCGGTGGTGGGCGCCTTGGCCTGGAGCGTATGTTTAACCAGGACGAAGGCGGTGGAAAACGGTGCGCGTATTTGAAACGGCGGTGTGCCGTTGTAAGTGCTGACGGGGTATTCCTCGTCTACACGGTAAGCGACTACCTCGCCGTGGGTCATGCAGTTGATACGGCTCTGGTCGAAGGCATCGGATGTGCCTTTGTCCAGATGAATGCCGCCATGCCACAAACCATTTCCACCAATCGGGTAAAAGCCGCCCTTGGCTTTGCTCAATGCGGTCAGGTGTTGCAGCGAATGGCCCGCCGTCGCCGAGTAGGGGTAACACCAATCACCCTTGGCACCGCCTTTACTGCCCTCGGCGGCGGTCGGCTTTGCCTCGTCCGGGTTCAGTGTGCCGTTCACCATATCCGCGATATAGCGTTTGAAGTCACCTTCCTCGAGTTCGGCGTGAACGTGGATGGCGTAGCTTTGGGCACCTGCTCTATCCGTTCCCGCCTGAAGGCCAATGTGCTGGCCGTAGGTGATGGCGTCCCCGTCGTTGACCTTGAAGGTGGGGTGAAGGTGCAGAATCTGTCCGATCAGTTGGCCATTGGTTGGGGCGTCATAGATCTTCAGCGTGCCGTAGGAGCGGCTGGTCCTGGCATAGCCGGCCAGCGGACTTGGAACCGGGATGGAGCGGTTGCTGCCCTCGACGAGCAGCACGAAGTCCTTCTTGATAAGCGTGCGACCACCGATATGACGCACTTCTTCAAGCTGGCCATTGATGGTTTCGTAGTCCCGGTTCGGCTCACGCCCCGAGGAAGGGTGGTGCTTAGCGAGATCCTCGTAACTGTTCACGTCCTCGAGACGCCTTCCCACACTTTCAACGATTTTGAAGCGACGCCCTGTCATGACTTGTCCTATGAAAAAGTTGTAATCTTCTTTAACGGTTAGAGGCCGCAGGCCGCTCCGAAGGTCTTGTAGGTGGCTGTTTGGCCAGCAGATGCGAAGGTAAGGTCAACGTGCCGGTCATCCGACTCGTTGTATTCGGACTTATTGAGCTGGCTGACCGTGGTAAGAGCGGCGCTCATATCCTCGAAGGCATAGGCGGTGCGTGTTTCATCGATCTCGCGCTGCTGCAGCTCATGGACAAATCCATCAATCTTGACGAACAGCACGTCATCGATCTCAACGGCGATTGGTTGGGAATCGTCCAGGGCCTTGTAATGCTCATCGGCCGGCACCAGCGCGCAGCGATAATTCTCGATGCCGCCCCCCTCCTGATATTGGGTGACGGCTTCCTGATAGGTAATGGGTTCAAGTTCAAGGGCCGTACAACCAGCTAGGTAGCCACAGGTCAGGATGAATACGACTACCTGGCCGACGATATATCGGCTCCCAGGCGTGTTTGTTTTGGTCATGGCGTTCACTGTCTACCTCAGCCTGAAAAATTCATGGTTCTTTTTACTTTCTTTTTGGGGTTGAGCAGGCCTCCTACCAATGCCTCATCCAACAAACTCCCCGCCTTATCGCTATCCGCCGCACCCGGCAGTACCGGTGGTTTGATCTTGATCCCCGAGCCCTTACCCGGTGCGCCGCCGGCGTTGATTTTGGCCAGGGGGCCGAGCAGGGTGATGCCGCCGGGGTCGAGTTTGATAAAGCTGCCGCCGGCTTTGAGGGTCAGTTCGGTGCCGGCTTCGATGACCATCTTTTGCCCTGCTTTCAGATGTATCTCGCGGCCGGCTTTGGTCAGTTGGGCGGTGCCGAGTTTGATGTGTTGGTTCTGCCCGACGGTGAGGTGGTCGTCGGGTTTGACCTCGAGCTTGCGCTCGGTTTTGACCGTCAGGTTTTCTTCGGCTTTGAGCTCGGTGTAGCTGTTGGCTTCGACGGTGTCGTGGCGTTCGTTACCGACGCGGATCTTTTGGTCGTGCTCGATGTTTTCGTCCCAGTCGCGCTGGGCGTGCAGGTAGATCTGCTCGGCACCTTTCTTGTCTTCGATGCGCAGCTCGTTGTAACCGCCACCGCCCGATGTGCTGAGGGTTTTGAATACGGTGCGGGTCTTGTTCGCCGGCAGGTCGTAAGGCACGACGTGTTCGGCGTGGTACAGGCAGCCGGTTACCAGCGGCTGGTCGGGGTCGCCTTCGAGGAAGGTCACCAGTACTTCCATGCCGATGCGCGGGATGGCGATGCCGCCGTAGCCATCACCGGCCCAGCTGGAGGCCACGCGCAGCCAGCAGCTGGTGGTGTCGTCGGCCTGGCCTTCGCGGTCCCAGAAGAATTGCACCTTGATCCGGCCGTATTCGTCGCAGTGGATTTCTTCGCCTGCTGGGCCGGTGACTACGGCGGTCTGGCTACCGAGCACCTTGGGTTTTGGATGGGCCAGTGGCGGGCGGAAGGGTACGTCCCAGGGCGTGGCGTTGAAGTGGTTGCGGTAGCCCTGGGTGAAGCCATCGCTGGCTGCGGTATGGCTGGTGACTGACTCTTCCAGCACCTGCGGCTGTTTGCCCTGGTGAATCACCTCGTGCAGCAGCCAGAGGTCGTTGTAGTCCTGGCGCGGGTGGTCGGAGAGTTCGAGGAAGTGCCCGCTGAGCAGTTTCGGCTGATCGCCACGGCCTTCGGCCAGGCGGTAGTCGGCGCGGTGGCGTTCGAGGTGGCGTTGGCTGAGGTGCTTGCCGCGCGCGCGGTCGACAAAGCGGCCGGGGTAGTCGTAATCCTCAAGATCCGGCAGCGGCTTGGCCTCGGGGTCGCGATCTTCCTTGAAGGCGGCTTCCATCAGCAGGCGTGGTTGCTCGAAGTCGTAATCGCGACGGGTGATGCGGCTGGTGCGGGTTTCCAGGCGGACGGCAAAGCGCTTGATCACCGGCTCGTCGGCGGTCATGCCGTTGTCCTGCAGGTAGGCAGTGGGCTGGCCGAGTTTGCCGAAGGCGCTCTGGTCATCGCCGAAGACCAGCACATGACCCTGCTCGCTGTGCTGGAAGTGGTAGTGAATGCCTTCCTCTTCGCACAGACGTTGGATGAAGTGCAGGTCGCTCTCGTCGTACTGCACGCAGTAGTCGCGCGTGGGGTAAACCGTGGGGCCGAGCAGGAACTGGTAGCCGCCTTCGACGATGCCGTGCTCTTGCAGCACCTGAGCAACGATCTGCGGCACTGTTAGATGCTGGAAAATCCGCTGATTGGTGCGCAGGGCCAGGTAGCTCAGCTGCGGCACGATGCTCAGTTTGTAGCGGGTCAGGCGCTTGCCGGATTCGGCTTGGGCGACCTGGTAGATCAGGCCGTGAATGCCCAGGCCGTCTGGGGTAAAGGCGAGAAAGGCGCGCTGATGCAGCAGGCTTTGCAGATCCAGCTCGGCGTTTTCGCTGATCAGTTCCACCTCAAAACGATAGGGCTGACTGATGGCTTCGCGGCCGCTGAACTCGAGCACTTGCAGGTCGTGCTCAAGGCCTTCGATGCTCAGGCTGAAGTGGGTTTCATTGGCCGGGTTGAACATGGTCATTTCCTTGTTAAAAGATCATCCATTGATGTCGCCAGGAGCCGTTGGGCTTCGTGCCTCAGCGCCAACCTACTAAGTGCCTCGCCGGAGCCAGCGCCGCCAGCGGCTGGGCGTGGGCTGGCGAAATACCTCAAGCAACTGCGTGCAACTGATGCTGCGCTGTGCTTCATCGAACGCCAGCGCGGTGCGCAGGGCGGGCCAGCAATGCGCCGGTAACTGCTCGGGGCGTTGCAGCTGTTTATCCAGTTCCATGGCCTTGGCCTGTTTGGCGCTCTGCCGGCTGAACGGGTGGCGACCACTGGCCAGCTCATACAGCACACAGGCCACTGCATAGACATCGGCAGCGGCGGTTAGCGGCGCACCGTCGAGCAGCTCCAGGGCGGCATAGCGCGGCGTCCAGGCGGTAAAGCGGTTGCGGCACAGGCGCGGCAGGCCGGGTAGCAGACCTTCCACGGGCTGGCCGAGACCATAATCGAACAGGCGCAGGCCGTCTTCGGCGAGCATCACATTGCTGGGCTTCAGGTCGCCATGCAGCACGCCGAGGCTGTGCGAATAGCTCAGGGCATCGAGCAAAGCGATGGCGATTTCCTGCAGCTCGCTCCAAGGCAGGCCCTCGGGGCGTTCACTAAGCAACTGGTCGAGCGTCAGGCCCTTGAGCAGCTCCAGGGTGAGGAAGGCGCGTTGACTCGGCACATCCACCTCGAAGCCGAACAGCCTGACCACATGCGGATGATTAAGCCGCGCGGTGAGGGCGAACTCGCTGTACAGCAGCGAGTTGGCGTCCGGGTATTCGGCGAAGTCATCGCTGAGAGTTTTCAGTGCCACATAGGGCTCGGGATCACCGAACTGTTCGCGCAGCAAATCACGGGCGCGATACACCGCACCCATGCCGCCGACGCCGAGCAGGCGCTCGATCTTGTAGCGGCCGCCGAGCACTTCCGGCAGTTCGCTGAGTACTTCGCGCGGGGCTTGCGCCGCCGGTTTGGCGGCAGTCGCGGCCAGGGCGAAGTAGGTCAGGTCGCTGGTCGGGCTGCTGGCCAGCTGCAGTTCGTCGAGCAGCTGTTCACTCATCCGTGAGTCCTCATCGGCGGATCACCACCGCACTCAGGTTGTCCCGCGCCGGGCCGTCTAGGGCCTGCTGGAACAAGCGATTCAGCGTCAGCTGCGGTGACGGCAGGTTCAGCGCCGCGCCCAAAGCATCGGCCGACAGGCCCTGGTAGAGGCCGTCGCTGCACAGCAGAAAGGCATCGCCGGGCAGCACATCCAGTTCGAGAATTTCCAGCTTCAGCTCGTCACTGGCGCCGATGGCGCGGGTCAGGGCGTGCGCTGCCGGATGCCGAGCAGCTTCGCTGGGGCTGAGTTGCTGTTCATCGATCAGCTGCTGCAGCAGCGAGTGATCGCGGCTGAGCTGATACAGCCGACTGCCGCGCCACAGGTAGCAGCGGCTGTCGCCGGCCCACACGCAGGCGGCGCGGTCACCCTCGATCAGCAGCGCCACCACCGTGCTGCCGATCACCGGGTCCGGATGGGCGGCGGTAACCGTCAGCTCCTGGCCCAGGCGACGGTTGAGCGAATGCAGGCGCTTGCGCAGCTCATCCAGACGCTGCGGCAAATCGCCTGCGCTCGGCTCGGCCAACTGCTCGACAATCAGGCGGCTGGCCAGGGCACCGTTCTGGTGCCCGCCCATGCCGTCGGCAACCACCCACAGGCCCTGCTCTGGCAGGGCCAGAAAGGCATCCTCGTTGCGCGCCCGCACCTTGCCGGTGTCGGTACGCGCAGCGCTGCGCCAGAGGTTGGCAACCTCCTGCATCAGAGCGTGGCCGGCAGTTTGAAGCTGCGCAGCTGGTCCAGGTCAAACGGGTTTGGCGAGCGCTGGCTGTGCAACAGATAGTTGGCGCGCAGACCGCCGAGGTCGGCCTTGAGCATCAGCACATCGCGGCCGCTGTGGTAGTCCACGCTCATCAGGTCGAGCAGGCGGAACAGCGACCAGGGGCCGGTGTTCTTCTCGATACCCACTTTGCGTCCACCGAGCTCTTCGACCACCAGGCTGGTGCGCCCTTCGTTGGCTTCGGACGGCCAGCTGAAGGCGGTCTGCACGATTGGCCCGTGGCGGTATTCCATCTGCTGGTTGCCGAAGCGGAAATCGGCGCGGCCTAGGCTGGAATCCAGCGAGTAGGGTTCGAGCTTGAACAGCACTTTCGGCTCGTTGGGGTTCTCGGCGAAGAAGCTGCGGCGGATGGTCTGGGTGTGGCTCATCTGCAGCAGGAACTCGCGCGACAGCGGCAGGCCGCGGCCATCCACGCGGCGCAGTTGGTACTGGCCGGCGGTGCCACTGACGAACGGCTTGAGGTAGTTGTCGAAGAAGCGCTCGGCAATCCCCTGAGCCTTGAAGAACTCGCGGAAATCGGCAATCGCCACATCGCTTTCGCTGTGTGCGCTGAACGGATAGCGCTGCTTCAACGAGCCGTCGTAAGCGGCGTACAGCTCGCTCTTATAACGCTGGTTGAGGTAGTGGTAAGCGTCGTTGAGCACCAGCATCCAGCTGTCTTCGGCGAGCAGGCCGAGCCAGTTGCCGACCGGTTGCGGCAGGCGCGCGGCACTGCTGCGCACCTGATTGATCGCATCACGCTGGCCACCCATACGCGCCTTGGCCAGTTCGAACGCAGCCTGCTCCGGAGCGCTGGCGTGGGCCAGGCTGGCCAGTTGCAGTTGCAGGGCATCCAACGCCTGCAGGGTGGTGGCCAGTTCCGGGCCGGCACCGCCGTTCTCATCAAGCAGGCGGTGCAGCGGTTCGAAGCGGCGCTCCAGGGTTTTCCGCGCGGTATCCGGCAGGTTTTTCACCAGTGCCGCTTGCGCCTGTTCGGCGGCAGCGCCAGCGAGCTTGGCGACTTTGCCTAGCTTGCCCTTGGCACCTTCCAGCGCTTCGGCGGCGGCACCGGCATCATCGGCGGCTTCGGCCATGCCTTTGAAGCGGGTGTTGTCGCGCACTTCCACCAGCAGTTGCAGCAGCGGCGAGTTGGCGGCGGTCAGGCCGGCCAGTTGCAGGGCACCCTGGCCGGCGCTGCCGATCGGGTCCAGTGACAGTTGCGCGAGGGCTTCGCCCCAGTAGTTGGCGTAATCGCGGAAGTACAGCTGCTCCATTTCCACCAGCAGACGGCTGAGGTCGTTACTGCTGAGGGTGTCGCCTTCGCCGAGTACCCAGTTGTCGCGCAGCAGGTCGCGCACCAGGTCGGCGCCCTTGGCGGTGAAGGTTTTCTGGTAGCCAACCTGGGTATAGAAACCCGGAATGGCGTAGTCGCTGCCAACGAACAGACCGGCTTGCGGGCCGAGTTTTTGGCTCAGGCGATACTCCGGCAGGCTGCGCGCTTGATCCCGGAGCATGCGGTAGACCACGTTGGCCAGCGATTCGCTGCGCAGGATCTGCCGGGCCTGGGCCACCAGCGGTTCATTCAGCGAGTAGGGCGCGAACGACTCGGACAGCAGGCGCTCGAAGTGCTCGTTCAGGCCGCGCTGACCGGCGCTGTTGCCGGCGTAACGCAGCGACCAGTCGGCCGCCAGCCACTCCTGCAGGAAGGCCTTGTCGCGGCGCTCTTCCAGATTGAGCATCAGGTAGGCACGCAGGCTGTTGAGCAGGCGCTCACGGTCACCCAGATTGGCGCGGACCTGCGCTTCCAGCTGACGCCCGACGCGGCTGAGCAGCAGGTTTTCCAGCTCGGCGCGGTAGGCCTGTTGCAGCGTCGGGTCGACTTTCTCGCCCTGGTACAGACCGCCGCGTTGCAGGTAGGACACCTCATCCACCGGCGGGAATACCTGAGTGGCGGCGTAGCTGTGATCCAGCGCCTTGAGGGTGCGCAGGGCATCGTCCTGAGCGCCGAGGCTGTTGTGTTGCTGGGTCAGTTGCTGAGCGAGGTCGCGCAGTTGCTCCAGGCGGCCGTGGTTACCGGAGAAGCCGCCGGCCCAGACCACACCGAATATGCCGAGCACCACCAGAGCGGTGGCGTACATGGCGCGTTGGCCCCAGTCGATACGACGGACTTCCTTCTGGTCGAGGCCAGCCAGGTCGGCTTCGGGGAAGATCACTCGGCTGAGCAGGTGATTGATAAAGCGTGCGCGGCCGGTGCGGAAGGTCGGCAGGGCGCTGCTGGACAGGCCTAGGTTGCGGCCGATGCTGCTGGTGCTCGGGTCGAGCTGGTCGTTCAGTTCCGGCGCGCTGGTCAGGTAGAAACCGCGCAGCTGGCTGGCGCGCTGGTAGCGGTTGCCGCTAAAGGCCAGCTCACTGAACAGGCACAGACGCTCGCCGAGCAGGCCCAGCTGGTGCGGGAAGTCGAGGATACGACCACGGCGCTGGGTGTCGCGCTCCTGGTGCATGCGCAGGATCACCTGGCTGTTGAGGCGGCGAAGCAGTTCTTCGAACTCCTGGCGAATCACCTGCACGTCGGTGGCGTTCTGCTCTTTGCGGAAGCTTGCGCCGAGTACCTGATCGCTTTCTTCGCGCGAAAGCTGGTCGAAGAACTCATCGAAGCCCAACACCTTGTCGGCCTTGCTCAGCACCAGATACACCGGGACATCGGCGCCGAGGCGCTGGTGAATATCCTGCAGACGCTGACGGGTTTGGCGGGCGAGATTTTCCAGTTCGATTTCGCTGCCACCTTGCAGCTGCTCCACGGGGATGTTGACCAGCACACCGTTCAGCGGACGTGCGCGGCGTTTGCGCAGCAGGCCTAGCAGGGTGTCCCAAGCGCGGCTGTCGATGGCCGGGTCGGGCTGGGTCAGGTAGCGCCCGGCGGTGTCGATCAGCACCGCATGGTCGGCGAAATACCAGTCGGCGTAACGGGTGCCGGAAACGTCTTTGGTCAGGCGCTGTTGGTCACCGCGATTAAGCGGGAAATCCAGGCCGGAGAAGTCCAGCAGGCTGGTCTTGCCGCTGCTCTGTGGGCCGAGCAGCAGGTACCAGGGCAGCTCGTTGCGCCATTTTTCGCTACGGCCGCGGTACAGGCTGGAGCGCTTGAGGGTATGCAGGGCTTGCTTGAAACGATTGCGCAGCTCGAGCTGCTCTTCGTTGATCAGGCCTTCGCGGCGCAGGCGCTCTTGGGCATCGGCGTCGTCTTCCTCGGCCTTTTTGCGGGCGGTGGCCTTCCAGCTGGCGAATACCATGGCCAGGCCCCAGATCAGGAACAACCCGCTGATGCTAAGTAGGCGGCTGGTAGCCGATTCCCAGAACTTGTAATCGTTGACCGCGAGCAATGGGCCGACAAACCACACCAGCAGTGCCAGAACCAATACCAGACACAGGCTCCATACCCAGGTCTTGCGGAAAAATGCGGCTAACTTGCCGAAAAAAGGCTTCATTTCAGATCATCCATGCTTACACCCGCAGACGGGTCGAGTTGCTCGTACGGCTGCAAAATCGTTTCGCGTTGTTCGCCCAATACCCAGGCGAAACCGCCATACATCACCACCAGGCACACCAGGGTGAACAGCGCCACCAGCCACCACGGCACGATGCGTACCAGGCGCCGGCGGGTGTCTTTCAGGCCCTGCCAGTGCGGGGAAACTTCGCGCGGTACGTCACCGCGCATCTGGCGGATCTGCCGGTAGAGGCTGTCGCGTACCGCTTCCAGTTCGAGCATGCCGCGCGGCAGCACGCGGTACTTGCCCTCGAAACCGAGAGACAGGCACAGGTACATCAGCTCGAGCATCGGCAGGTGCTTGACCGGGTTGCGCGACAGGCGCTCGAGCAGCTGGAAGAACTTCTCGCCGCCGAAGGTCTCGTTGTGGAAGGAGGACAGCAGACTCATCTGCGACCACTCGCTCTCATTGCCCCAGGGCGTGGTCACCACGGCTTCGTCGACCACGGTGCAGAGCACGTAGCGCGCGGCCATCACCTGGCTGCTTTCCGCGCCTTCATGCAGGGCGCGGTGTTCGAACAACTTGATGGCGCTGGCCAGGCGCTGGTTTAGCGCATGCATGTCTTCGCTGTCGAAGCTGTGCTTGAGGCGCACGACTTCCGAGAGC
Organism: Pseudomonas sp. FEMGT703P; assembly: GCF_002786345.1. Classification (NCBI taxonomy): domain Bacteria; kingdom Pseudomonadati; phylum Pseudomonadota; class Gammaproteobacteria; order Pseudomonadales; family Pseudomonadaceae; genus Pseudomonas; species Pseudomonas sp. FEMGT703P. The sequence continues at coordinate 83,973 of NZ_PGCM01000004.1, forward strand.
AGGGCGGCGGCGGCTGCGACCAGCGGGTTGAGGCTGATATTGAAGCTCTCGGCCGGGCGCAGGCGCGCGGCGTAGATCATACGTTCTTCCAGCTGCTCGAATTTCGGCGGCGCGGCGAAGTCAGTCAGCGGGCTGTGCGCGGGGGCATCGCCCTTGCGGTTGAGGATGACGGTTTTGTCGTCCTGGCCGTATTCCATTTCCTTGGTCGTCATCGTCAGTTCCTGATCGCCCAGAATTTCATCTCAAGCCCGGAGAACTCGCCGGACACGTGGAAAGCGAAGCCGCCGGAGCGTTCCAGCTGCGCCAGTTCCTCTGAGCCCAGTTCCAAGGCGAAGTAGGTCTTGCCCGAGTGGAAGGGGATCTGCCGTGGCGCCACGGGCATCGGTTTGACCTTGATGCCGGGCAGGTGCAGGTTGACCAGTTGGCGAATCTGCTCCACTGGGCCGACCTTGAGGTGCGCCGGCAGGCGCTGGCGCAGTTCTTCCGAGTCGCACTGGGCGCTGGCGGCGAGGACGAAGGTGGAGGTGGCGAGCAGTTTGTGATCGTGCAGCGGCGACACCTGAATGCCGTACTGACGCTGTTGCAGGAGCATTTCGATGGCGTGCTGTTCCAGCACCATCGACAGCACCTGGCGGATTGCATCCATCAGCTTGCGGAAGCTCAGGCCTTGATCGCTGTGCAGATAACGGCCTTCCAGGCGCGGGCGTTTGATCTCGCTGGAGAAGGTCGCCAGCTCGCCGAGCAGGCCGAGCAATTCGCGGTAGATCTGCTCCGGATGCACCTGCTCGATGCCCAGGTAATGACGCAGTACCGGTTCGAAGCGGTTGATCAGCTGCAGCATCATAAAATCGCCGACTTCCGCACCGCCGACCTTGCCGGTAGCGCGAATACGTTCGGCAAGAATGTCGCCACGGTGGGCGAGCATGCTGATCACTTCCTTGAGGCAGCTGAGCAGGTAGCCGGAAGCCTGGAAGTTGACGTAGGTCGGAATAAATTCCGGGTCGATGCTGATCACCCCGTCCGGGGTGGTATCGAGCACGTCGCACAGCTGCAATTTGACGTAGGCCTGGTCGCTCTGTTGCTCGCCGAGCAGCAGGCGGAAATCCGGGCGGCCGCAGCTGACCTGACTCGATGCGCTGTCGCCGGCGTTGGAGTCGGTCACTTCTTCATCGAAGGCGGTAAAGCGCGCCAGCACGTCCTGCTGCTCCGGGCGGCGGCTCTCGATATGGTTGCCGGTAACCAGGGGCAGTGCCAGATACACCGGGGTGTTGCCGGTGTTCGGCGGCACGTCGAGGGCCAGCGGCTCGCGCTCGGCGCCGATGTCGAACAGGGTGCCGTCCGGCAGGATGCCGCTGGCCTTGCTCACCACCAGCTTGCCCATATTGAGGAACTGGCGGTCGATCTCCAGCTCGAAAAAGCCCCAGGCATAGCTGTCGAGCTTCTGCGTGCGGGTTTTCAGCTGGTAGTCGTAGTAACGGTCGTTCTGCTGGAAGTGCTGCGGGCGCAGCAACATGCCTTCCTGCCAGACCACTTTATGCATGGCCATGGCTTATTCCTCTTCCTTGTTGGCGTCGTCCTGGGCCTTGATGCCCAGGGCATCGAGGGTCAGCACGCTGCTGTTGCGTTCCCGCTCCTGCAGCGGAATCACCACGCGCCAGTTGCTTTCTGGCAGGTCGCGGTAGGCCGCCAGCACGCCGACATAGCGGCTGCCCGGTTGTACCGAGAGCTTCATTTCGCGTTGCTCGCCTGGGCGCAGCTCCAGCTCTTCGAGCACCACCATGTCCGGCGACAGGGCTTCTTTCGGGCGCTGATAAAGCGAGAAGAAATCGGCGGTCTCAAAGGCCACCGGGTGCTTCAGCTCAATCAGGCGCAGGACGATCGGCGAAGGGCGGCCGTTGAGGTCCGGGTTGAGCTCATCGCTGCCGTTGAGGGTCAGGTCGAGCTTGGTCATATCCGAATAGGGCGAAAGCGCCGCGCAGCCAGTGAGGCTGAGCATGGCGGCCAACAGGGCCAGGCAGGTGAAACGGTGCATGGAGATCATCCTTGAACGTCGTTGTTGAGGGTGGCGATCAGGCGAACCTGTTCTTCGTAGGTGTTGGCGAAGTCGCGGGCGAACAGGCGGTCGCTCCAGTCGTCGTTCTGCTCCAGGGCGCTGTGCAGGCGACGGTAGGCGCGCCAGCGGCTGCCGGCGGTGGCGATCAGCGGCTTGCGGCCCTCGCGCTCGAAACGCAGGCTCAGTTGCTCCGGCGACAGTTGCTCGAACATGCCCTTGACTGCCGCGCGGCTGGCAGCGAGCAGCGCGACCTGGTGAGCCTGCAGATCACGGAAGCTGCGGCTGATGGTCTGCTCAGCGCTCAGTTGCCCGGCCTTGCCGCCACGCAACAGGGCGCTCAGCGCTTCACTGCTGTCGGCGGTGTGCTTGAGCGGGTTGTTGCCGGCGCTCTGCACGGTGGTCAGGGCTAGGCGCAGTTCGTTCTTCAGCTCGCTGCGGGTGCGCAGGCTTTGCTGCAGGCTGCCGATGCTCTGCTTAAGTAGCTTGGCGCTGTGGATGGCCAGGGCTTCGCGGGCATCGTCATCGAGATCATCGAGTTTGACCCCGAGGGCCTCGGAGAATTTTTCCCAGAAGGTCGGCGGCAGTCGCACCGGTTCCGGTGCACGCTTGGGCTGCGGCTCAGGCGTGGGCATTACCAGCGCAGGCACCAGCAGGTTTTCTTCATCAATCTGCGCATAGTCACGCTGCTGCGCCTGCACGTTATGCGGACGCAGAATCGCCGTCAGGTCATCGACCTCTGCGTATACGCGCTCCTGCTGGTCGATGGCGGTGAGCGGGTCGAGATCGAGAAAGGCATCGTCCGGGATGATGCTGCCGGCCGGCTGCGCACGGCCGATATCACCGGCAAACATGGCCGGGTCCTGAATCAGCCGCGCACGCAACTCGAAATCGCCAAAGCAATACACGCTGCCATGCTCAATACGCTGGGCCTCGCCCTTGCGCAGGCTGGCGCCGCTGTCTTTCAGCTGGATGCCATTGCTGCTGGTATCGGTCAGATAGAACGAGCCATTGCGGTAGCTCACCTCGGCATGCCGGCTGGACAGCACACGCTTGCGATCCGGAATCACCCAGTCGCATTCCTCCGCCCGCCCAATAATGCCGCCGGCCTGCTTGAAGGTTTTGGTGGTCAATAGACCTGGCACGAACTGCTGTGCACTGACCACATCGAAGACCAGTTCCATGGTTGTTAACTCCTTGCGGTCAGTTGCCGCGTTTCACTGCTTGCGGTTCGCCCAGCGGGCGGTATTCGTCATCGTTGAACTTGTAATTGCCGCTGCAGGCGGAGAGGCATAGAGCCAGGGCGAGCAGGGCGGTTGGGTAATAACGTTTCAGCATCGGTTGCTCTTCTCTTTTAAGTGCGAAAGGTGGGTAAGCAGATATCAGGCATCGTCTTCGCCGGACCAATACCAAAGCGTCGCGCCCCAACGGGAACCGTCGAAAGCAGGCATGATTTCGCCCTGCTTGAACGCACGCCGGGAATTGGCTTGTGCCGGGGTAAACCAGTAGCCCGCTTTGGGGCAGGGTTGCCCGGATTCGATGCGGCCGGTCTTTGCAGAGTTAGGCGACGAACTGAAATTACGGGCGTAAGCGACCAGGTCTTTGGGGTAGACCATATGATCGACTTCGCTGTCGTCGATGTCGTAAAGAAAGGCAATGGCAGCGGCTTCGAAGGCCCAGTAGCCGTAATAACTGCCCTCGTCGCCGTCGATATCTAGGTGGGTGTCATGCCAATTGGTTTGCTTGTCTTCAAAAGCGCTGTACCACTGATCGCAATAAAGCTTCAGTAATGCGGATGCCTCTTCTTTGGTGGGTGCATAAATAGCTCGGATTAGCGGCGTATAAATATCGTGATACCACTCATCCAAGTCATTGCGGCCAGGTAAAACTTTGCGTAGTAGATCTTCATACAGCGTGTCTTCACCGGCATAACCGGCGTTGTCTAACAAGGCGACAAAGCGCTGCAGCAAGTCGATCCGATGCAGCAGAATGCAGAGACTTATAACCTGTACGCACTCTTCGTATTGTCCAGGCCAATCGTCGATGGCGAGGGGTGAAATATTGGGAAGCTGCTCTTGTATCTCCAGTGCTCTCTGGTAATTTTCGTAGTTATCGATCAATTTTTCCAGCGACGGAATAAGCACATCAATGGGCTCGCCGGCTGTATATTGAATAAAAATCTTATCAAGTGCAGCGGATTGAATATCTCGAGCCTTGAGGGCTGCCTCTTGCTCGGCAGAGTCAGACTCCATTGAGTTGTTAGCCCAAAAAGATTCTGTTCCTTCACATAACGCGAGTACGCTCTTGTAGTAGCCAGGGGTAATAAATTTTTGTCTTCTTTGCATAGATAAGTTACTCAATAGCCAGAGTAGTTAATTTGCCGTGCTTGGCGACGAGAGATTTCTTCTTCTTATTAACGGCTTGAGTTATTTCTGCATCGTCATAGTGAAAGGCAGCATGCTCTGCATGCTCGTTTTTTTGCCCTGATAGTTTTGCCTCAGCGTGGCTTTTAGGGCTTCCACTTGGGTGATATAAAGGTGAAAAAAACAAGTGCCTATTGTATGAGGTTAGAATTATTTGGTATGTGCTTCGAGGAAATGACTTGATTATGTTCTCGTATATCCATTCTTTGCTCATTTGCACAAGAATGCGATTGCCCTTATTAGGTCGCGCCGCTTGGTTCGAGGCCTGAGGTGTGGATGGCGTTGTTCCTTGCTTTCCACCAGACTTATTCTTTTTCTTTTTGGATGGCGGGTTTGGGGTTACATCCTCCTCACGCGGCTCTAAAAGCTCACTGGGATCTGCAATTCCCGAAACGCCTAATTTGGAGGTGATACCTGGTTTGCGCTTATTGTTCAGCTTACGCAGGAACTTTGGAGCGTCCTCATCCTTACTCGCCTTTGCTTCGACAATGGCGAATTTCTTCCCACCGTTCGTAGCAGGATTGGCACGCCAAACAGCATCGATACCTGTGCCGTTGGCGCCGTCGGTTAGTTTGTAAAGCACGTGGGGCGATTTAGGGCTGCCGCCTTTCGACAGCTTGCCCATCTTGCGGGTGCTTGGCTTGCCTTCCAGCCACTGGCCTTCGACGCCCTTGTCGTGACCATCCCAGTCTTTGCCCCAGCCGAATTCGTCGGCGCAAATGTAGTCGGCGATATGTTCACCGCTGACTCCTAAGCCTTCGTTAGTTAGGCTGGAGAGTGTTTGGGTGCCGAGGCTGGAGTTATCGATTTTGTTGGAGTGAGTTTGGCTCGCCCCGTCTTTGCCCTCTGCGGCCACTTGCCCATCTTTGGCGGCGGGCTTTTGCCCTTGGCGTGGACCTCTTCCAGCCGATGCAGCCGCGCTATTGCGTTGTATACGTTTCCACTTGGTCAGGCGTTTTTCGACGATCCCGACAAGAGCAGGCATGCTGTCTCGTGAAGTAGAAAGTACCGTCAATACGGCGCTTTGCATCCATGCGGGCAGGTTTTTGAATGCAGATGAGCCTTTTACCCCAGAGATGATTTCGTCCAGTTCGGCACGCAGGGCACCTGCGTTAAATACCTGTGCCAGCAGCTCTTCCGGACTGGTTTTGACACCACACTCCTGCAGAACAAAGCGCAGCAGGTCAAACAACACAGGTGCAAAACGTTGAGGATCCTTGTTGACAATACGCAGGCTTTTTTTCAGGCCGTCGCCCGGCCCTGGAATCCAACCGATGATGGCCATTAGCAAGTCAAACTGGGCGTCTTCTTTGCCCTGGGCAGTCTTCTCGTTGTAGAGATGGATACACGACTCAACCGTGTCATAGGCATCAATCGCTTGGCCTAGGAAGGGCACTGCACCTAGTGCAATACCAGCAGCCAGTTCGGTTAATGCTTCGTTGTATGCCGCCTGCTTTTCTCCAGTGCTCATGCCAGCCTCCCTGCTGCTTGCTCAACCAATTGCTGTAAATCAACTTGACTGGGGTCCAGTCCAAGCTTGCGCAAGTCGTCCTCAATACTTGCATCGGTAACGTCGACTGCCTTGACCGACTTGCGCACGAATGGGCGCGGGTCTTCGCCGTACCACACCTTGGCCGGCCCAGGCGGTACATCTTCTAGCCGGGCGAAACCGTCCGTGTCTAAAACGCCCTCACGAACAGAACCATCTGCAAACTCGACGCGGTAAGCTGCACCCGGCACGGGCTCCAGGTTCTTGTAGTGCAGGTTCAATTCCAACCAAGTGGTGTTGGCGTTGGCGCTATCGAGCAGATTGCCCGCCTTATCCGCATCCGCTGCCCCCGGAATAGTGGGCGGCAGGATAGCAATGCCCGAGCCTTTACCTGGCGCTCCGCCAGAGTTGATCTTGATCGTCGCGCCGCTGAGCGTGACGCCGCCTGGGTCGAGTTTGAGGAAGCTGCCACCGCCCGATGCAGTGAGTTCCATGCCGGCGTCGATGACCACTTTGTTGCCGGCGTAGTAGTGAATTTCGTTGCCGGCTTCGACGAACTGGCCGACGCCGACTTTCACATGTTGTTTCTGCCCGACTGTGAGGTGGTCGTTGCTGCGGGTTTCCACTTTGCGGTCGGCGTGGGTGGTGCGGTGTTCTTCGGCGAGAAACTGGCTGTAGCTGTTGGCTTCGACCGTGTCGTGGCGTTCGTGGCCGATGCGGATCTTCTGGTCGTGCTCGATGTTTTCGTCCCAGTCGCGCCGGGCGTGCAGATAGATCTGTTCGGCGCCTTTCTTGTCTTCAATGCGCAGCTCGTTGTAGCCGCCACCGCCTGGGCTACTCAGGGTTTTGAACAGGCTACGGGTCTTGTTTGCTGGCAGCGCGTAGGGCACGACGTGGGCTGCGTGGTACAGGCAACCGGTGACCAGCGGCTGATCGGGATCGCCTTCGAGGAAGGTCACCAGCACTTCCATGCCGATGCGTGGGATGGCGATAGCTCCGTAGCCATCGCCGGCCCAGCTGGAGGACACGCGCAGCCAGCAGCTGGTGGTGTCATCCGCCTGGCCTTCGCGGTCCCAGTGAAATTGCACTTTGACCCGGCCGTACTGGTCGCAGTGGATCTCTTCACCTGCCGGCCCGGTGACCACAGCGGTCTGGCTGCCCAGCACCTTGGGTTTCGGGTGCTTCAGCGCTGGGCGATGCAGCACATCCCAGGGCGTGGCGCTGAAGCGGTTGCGATAACCCTGCTGGAAACCGTCGCTGACCTGGGTGTGGCTGGTGACGGACTCTTCCAACACTTGCGGCTGTTTACCTTCATGGCTGATTTCAGTCAGCAGCCAGAGCTGGTTCCAGTCATCACGAGGGTGCTCGCTAAGGCTGAGGAAGTGGCCGCTGACCAGCAGCGGCTGATCGCTTTCACCGCAGGCCAGTTCGTAGTCGCTGCGGTGGCGTTCCAGGTTGCGTTTGGCCAGGTGTTTGCCGCGCTCGCGTTCAACAAAACTGCCGGGGTAGTCGTAGTCCTCAAGGTCAGGCTGGAACTCGCTGTTGAAGGCGGCTTCCATCAGCAGCTTGGGTTTTTCGAAGTTGTAGTCGCGGCGGGTGACGCGGTTGCTGCGGGTTTCCAGGCGCAGGGCGAAGCGCTTGATCACCGGGTCGTCGGCGACCAGGCCGCTGTCCTGCTGGTACGCGGTGGGCGCTAGTTTGGGGAACACCGTCTGATCATCGCCGAAGACCAGCACATGGCCCTGTTCGCTGTGCTGGAAGTGGTAATGAATACCTTCTTCTTCGCACAGGCGCTGGATAAAGTGCAGGTCGCTTTCGTCGTACTGCACGCAGTATTCGCGCGCCGGGTAGACGCTGGGGCCGAACTGGAATTTGTAGGCATTGCTCTGGATGCCGTGCTCTTCGAGCACCTGGCTGATGATCTTTTCCACGCTCAGGTGCTGGAAGATCCGCTGATTGATGCGGTGCGCCAGATAGGCCAGCTGCGGGCGCAGGGTGACGTGGTAGCGGGTTAGGCGCTGCCCGGAGTCGCCCTGGGCGATGCGGTAGATCAGGCCGTGAATGCCACTGCCGTCCGGGCTGATAGCGAGAAAAGCCGGCTGGTGCAGCAGGCTTTCTAGGTCGAGATCGGGGCGCTCGCTGATCAGCTCCAGCTCGAACACGAACGGCTGGCTGATGGCTTCACGGCCGGTAAATTCGAGCACCTGCAGATCGTGGCTGGCACCTTCGATGCTCAGGCTGAAATGGGACTGATTGGCGGCGTTGAACATGCTCTTCTCCTTAAGCCTTACACGTCAGCCGGGCTGATATTCAGCCGCTGCATGCGGTACAGCAGGGTGCGGCGCGGTAGGCCCAGCTCGCAGGCGGCGCTGGTCTGGTTGCCACGGTTCTTGCGCAGGCAGTCGAGCAGCAGGCTGCGTTCGACGCGCTCCATGCGCTCGCGCAGGTTCATGCCGGGCTCATCGTTGCTGCCGGCCTGGCGCAGGTCGAAATGTTCTGGCAGCAGCTCGCCGCCTTCACACAGCAGCACTGCACGTTCGACCAGACCTTTGAGCTCGCGCACGTTGCCGGGGAAGGGGTAGCGGGCCAGGTGATCGAGGGTGCTATCAGCCCAGCGGCACTGGTTACGCTGCAGAAAGGTGCTGGCCTTGTCGGCGAAGTAGCGCGCCAGAGTGAGGATGTCCTGATCGCGCTCACGCAGGGCCGGCAGTTCGATGGGGAACTGCGCCAGGCGATAGAACAGGTCTTCGCGGAAACGGCCTTCTTCCACCAAGTTGCGCAGGTTGTGGTGAGTGGCGGCGACGATGCGCACATCGACCTTGTGCGTGGCGGTGGAGCCCAGCGGGCGCACTTCGCCTTCCTGCAGCACGCGCAGCAGTTTGGCTTGCAGGCTGAGCGGCATATCACCGATTTCATCGAGAAACAGGGTGCCGCCATTGGCCGCATCGAACAGGCCCTGATGGTCGCGGTCGGCGCCGCTGAAGGCGCCTTTGCGGTAGCCGAACAGTTCGCTTTCCAGCAGGTTTTCCGGCAACGAGGCGCAGTTCTGTACGACAAAGGCTTTGCTGCGACGGAAGCCACAGTCGTGGATGGCGCGGGCCACCAGCTCCTTGCCGGTGCCGGTTTCGCCCGCCAGCAAAACGCTGACTGGGTTGTGCAGCACCTTGCCGATCATCTGATACAGCGCGCGCATCGGCGCACTGTCGCCAATCAGGCCATAGCCGCTGGCGCAGGGCGTGCTGACCACGGCAACCGGTTGCTCGCTGCGTGGCGAACGCAGGCGCTGCAGCAGATGCAGTTGGGCGACAACAAAGCTGCCCAGATGGCCGAGCGAGTCGGCAAAACCCTGCAGTTCACGCGAGCGCTGGCTGGCAATCAGCAGCAGGCCGGTGACGCCTTTCTGCTCATCCAGTAGCGGTTGGCACAGCAGGCTGCGCCAGGGTTGCTGCGCCTCGGGGAGGAAGCCGGTCTGGTGCAGGCTGCTGTCCAGTTCATTGAGGCTGAGCGTCTGGTTCTGGCACAGGCAGTATTGCAGCAGTTGTTCGCCGTCGTAGTCGCTGGACAGGCTGGCATCCGCGCGCGGCTGCAGTAGGCCGTCCTGCCATTCAGCAGACAGGGTCAGGCGGGTGTGGGTGTCGTCGAGCAGGTACAGCTGGCTCAGTTCGCTGCCGGACAGCTGCGCGGCGCTTTCCACCAGGCCGCCGAGCAGGGCGTTGCTATTGGCCGCGCGCGCCAGCGTGGCGAAGCGTTGCAACAGCGCTTCGGCATAGCGCAGTGGCTGCGGCACCTGGCTGAACATCAGCGACACGTTAAGCGAACTCACAGACCACCGTCCCTTCGCCGTCCAGGGTGGCGTGTACGCGTTGCAGGCTTTCGCCGCTGGCCATGGCGTCGAGCAGGCGGTCGACCACCAGCGGTTGCAGGTGCTGGTCGATCAGGTGATCGATCAGGCGCGCGCCGCTGTCGCTGTGGCTGCAACGGTCGGCGAGGTTTTCCAGCAGCGCCGGGCAATGGCTGAACTGCAGCTGACGGCGTTGCAGGCGCTCGCCGAAACGCGCGAGCTTGAGGCCAACCAGCTCGTTGAGCACCTCGCCATTGATCGGGTAGTACGGCACCACGCGCATGCGGCCGAGCAGTGCCGGTTTGAAGTGCTGGGTCAGGGTCGGGCGAATTGCCTGCTCCAGGTCTTCGGCATCTGGACGCTGGCCGCCCTCACAGAGGCTGGCGATACGCTCGCTGGCGAGGTTGCTGGTCATCAGGATCAGGCAATTGCGGAAGTTGATCTCGCGGCCTTCACCGTCGTTGGCCACGCCTTTGTCGAAGATCTGATAGAAGACGTTCATCACGTCCGGATCGGCTTTTTCCACTTCATCGAGCAGCACCACCGAGTAAGGCTTCTGCCGCACGGCTTCGGTGAGCATGCCGCCTTCGCCATAGCCGACGTAGCCGGGTGGTGCGCCGATCAGGCGGGAAACAGTGTGCTTCTCCTGGAATTCGGACATGTTGATGGTGGTGAGGAAGCGCTCGCCCCCATACAGCAGATCCGCCAGGGCCAGTGCGGTTTCGGTTTTACCGACGCCGCTGGGGCCGACCAGCAGAAACACGCCGACCGGCGCATCGGTGCGATTAAGGCCGGCGGCGGTGGCGCGCATGGAGCGGTCCAGCGCGGCGATGGCTTGCGCCTGGCCGCGTACGCGCAGGCCGAGGTCGTGGGCGAAGGTCAGTACCTTGCTGTTGTGTTCGCGGGCCAGCTGGCTCAGCGGTACGCCGGTCCAGTGGCTGATCACTTCGGCTACCAGGCGCGGGCAGACTTCAAAACTGACCAGGCGCTCATTCACCTGAGCGCTGGCCAGCTCGGCTTGCACGGCGCGCAGCTCGCCTTCCAGTTGTTCCAACTGCACGGCTTGGCCGTCGCTGTTCTCGGCGTCGCTAGTATTCTGGCGCAGGCTGGCGCATTGCTTGCGCAATTCCAGCAAGCGCTCGGCCAGTTCACGCTGCACCGCCCAACGGGTTTCGATCTGCTCCAGTTCGGCGCGGGCCTGGCTCAGGCGTGCTTCGAGCTGGTCGAGGATTTCACTGTCGATGTTCAGGCCGGCTTCCATATCGCGGCCCATGGCCTCGCTCTGCCGTTCACCTTCGGCGATCTCGCCGCGCAGGCGCTCCAGTGCTTCCGGGGCGGCGGCCAGGCTGATGCGTACCCGCGCGCAGGCGGTGTCGAGGACATCGACGGCTTTGTCCGGCAGTTGGCGGCCAGCCAGGTAGCGCGCGGACAGCTCGGCGGCGGCGACCACAGCGTCGTCACGCAGGTAGATGCCATGGCTCTTTTCATACACTGGTGCCAGGCCACGGAGGATGGTCACGGCTTCATCGACGGTCGGCTCATGCAGTTGCACCAGCTGGAAGCGGCGGGCCAGGGCCGGGTCCTTCTCGAAGTACTTCTTGTATTCGCTCCAGGTGGTGGCGGCGATGGTGCGCAGCTCGCCACGCGCCAGGGCGGGCTTGAGCAGGTTGGCGGCATCGCCGCTGCCGGCCTGGCCACCGGCGCCAATCAGGGTGTGGGCTTCATCGATAAACAGGATGATCGGCTTGGGCGAGCATTTGACCTCATCGATCACGCTCTGCAGGCGGCGTTCGAATTCACCTTTGACGCTGGCGCCGGCTTGCAGCAGGCCGAGGTCCAGGCACAGCAGTTCGACACCCTTGAGCGCGGCCGGCACTTCACCGGCGGCGATACGCAGGGCCAGGCCTTCGACGATGGCGGTTTTGCCGACACCGGCTTCGCCGACAACGATCGGGTTGCTTTTACGGCGGCGGGCGAGGATGTCGATCATCTGGCGGATCGCGCCGTCGCGGCACAGCACCGGGTCGAGCTTGCCGTCACGGGCTTGCTGGGTGAAGTTGTGGGTGAAGCGCGAGAGGTTCGATTCGCCACCGGCAGCCGGCTTGCCTGCGGCGGTTTGCGGCTGCTGAGCCATGGCGAATTCGCGCAGGCGCTCGGCATTCAGCTTGGCCAGCAGTGGCTGATAGTGGCTGCCGGCATAGCGCATCGGGTTGCGCAGCAGGGCGAGGATCAGCGCGGCTTCATCAATCTGGCTCTGGCCGAGTTCCAGGCTGGCAACCAGCAGAGCGTCCTGCAGCCATTGCACCAGTTCGGTGGCAAACACCGGGTTGCGCGATTCGCTGTGTTCGCCACGCGGTTGCAGCGCACGGGCCAGTTCACCGGCGTCCACTTCGGCATCCTGCAGGGCGCGAGGCAGCAAGCCTTCGGGACGCTCAAGCAGGCCGAGCAAGAGGTCTTCCACGAGAATTTTGCTGCCGCCGCGGATTACGCAGCGCTCGGCGGCGGTTTCCAGGTCCTGTTTGCTGGCAGCGTCGAGGGCTTGCACCAGTTGCTGTAAATCGACGTTGATCATTTCATCAATCCTTAATGAGCTTTGCTGCCGAGGGTGACCACGCCGTCTGCGTTGTCACGCCCCAGCCAAGTGGTCCAGCCCAGTAGGCAGGGGTTGTCCGCGCCGAGGCGCAATTCGCGTATTTCGTCCTGGCGCAGCTCCAGACGGATGTCGTAATCCAACGGGTCGCGCAGGGTGAAGCGCACCAGCGCGCAGAGCGGTTGGTAGCCGCTGCCGATAGGCAGAAATTCATGAAAACGATCCCAGTTCAGCTGGCGTACATGGATGCGGAACTTGCCGCCGCGATCGCGTACGAACTCGCCCAGTACCAGGCTTTCGCCCAACTGGCTGTTGGCCAGGCCGAGGCGGTTGCGCTGTTCACCGAGGATTTCCACCTGGCGCTCCAGGCACTGTTCGATATGCAGGTCGGCGTGCTTGAAGTAGTAGCGCAGCACCGACTCGATCAGCGCTGCCGAGTGGGCGCGCAGGCTGAGCAGGCCGAGGTAGGGCAGCAGGCGTTTCCAGTTCAATTCTTGCGCCTGGCGAATGGTTTCACCGCCCAGGCCGATCAGGGCAAACAGGTGCGCGGAGAACGGGTCGACCGCGCCGCTCTGGAAACGTGTGTGGTAGCGGTATTTCTGCCAGGTGGGCAGTAACAGGCGCTGCAGGCGGTTGTTGAACAGGTCGAGGAAATCCCGCGTTGGGTTGCCGTCTTCACTGTCGCCCAGCGCCTGTTCACCGTAGAACGCTGGCAGCGGCGAGCCGGCACCAAACAGGCTGACCAGGTTGATGCGCAGACGCGCGCGCAGCTCGCCGTGCTCTTCAAAGAAGTGCACGCGATCGATATCGCTACCGGGGAACCCCATGCTCGGGTTGGCCTGCAGTTCCAGCCGCTGATACAGCGCCTCTTCATCCAGTTCAGGATGGGCGGCGTGCAAGCGTTCCAGCACCAGCTGCACACCCTGAAACAGGCTGTACTCGCGGATGCCCCGGCTAAGCCGGTTTAGAGCAGGGGCTGTAGCCCCATGCGCGGCGTCCATTGGTACACCTCTCCCTGTGTGCTCTGTACGCGCAGCTCGTGATACGAGTTCAAGCTGGCATACAGGGCGAAAAATTCATTGAGTACGGTGGCGAAGAGGAACAGGTCACCCTCGCCGACATAGCCCTCGGGGTTGATCGTCAATTGCGTGCGTACGCCGCGTACCGGCAAGCCGCGATGCAGGCGGTCGACGTGCTGGTGGCTGATGCTTTTCAGGCCGTCGAGCAGGCGTTTGCTGACCTTCTCCGCGTGCTGGTCGTAGTAGCGCGGCAGGTCGTAGGTTTCCAGGATCACCTTGAGCGCGTCGACGTTGGCCAGCGACAGGTAGTTCAGCGACATATTGCTGATCAGCTTCCAGAGAAAGTCGCGGTGCAGCGGCGGCGCATAGCTCGGCGTGACCGCGCTGATATTGCGGAAGGTGAGGAACTCCGGGGTGTCCTCGCAGGGCATGCAGATATCACCGAGGCCCAGCTGGCGCGGCAGGTTCTGATTGGTACAGGTCAGCTCGATGGACAGCGTTTCGTGCTGATCGAGGTTGCGCAGGCCGAAACTCAGGTAGGTTTCCAGGCCGTCGCCAAGCAGCGAAGGTTGCTGACGCACGCTGTAGTGCGGGCGCGCCAGCGGCACGTCGAAGCTGGCGTCGTGCTCGAAGGATTCGAACGGTACGTACTCTTCATACCCCTTGCCGCCGGGCTTCCAGCCGGTGACGCGATCCACCGAGAACACCCCGCAATGCTCGGAGTCGAGCTCCGAGGGCAGCAGCAGATACTGATCCTGCTTGCCGTCTAGGCGAATCGGGATGGCATCGTGGGCGAACAGGTTGACCACCGGCGTGCAATACAGCCGTACGTTATCCAGGGTAGGGCGGATACGTTGCACGCCGGCTTTGTGGATATCGAAACGCAGCTCGATGCCGCGTGCCTGCTTGAGCACGTCTTCCGGCACGCGCTTGAGCACATCCAGGCCGAGCAGGTCGACGAACAGGAACTTGTCCTGGAAGGCGAAGTATTCCTGCAGGTAGCGGTAACCGCGGAAGGTGTTCAGCGGGTAGGGGATCAGCGCCTGATCTTCGGCAAAGCCCACCGGCTGAACATTGCTGGCCGGCAGCTGCAGTGGCACTAGTGGGCGCTCATCGGCCCCCTGCAACGGCTTGCCGGCCGCATTCAGCAGCACCAGCTGCACGCCGCCGAGGTGACGCAGCAGGCTCAGGTACAGCAGCTGGCTGATATAGCGCTCACCGGACAGGTGCAGACGCAACTGCTTGAGGTCGAGATCGCCGAGATGGCCATCGGCACTCATCGCCAGGCGCAGGCTGAGCAGCGCACCGTCACCCTTGACCGAGTAATCCAGGCCATTCAGCGCCAGCGGCAGCACTTCGGTGGCGAAGGCGGTGCGGAAACGGCAGGTCACGCCCTGGATCGGCTTGGATTCCACCGGTGTATGCCGTGGCACTAACAAGGCACCGCCCGGCCGTTTGAGCGGGTCGAACTGCAACATGCTGAACGCCGGCAGCGGACGCATATAGTTCGGCCACAGCAGGTGCATCAGCGAATGGGTCAGCTCCGGCAGCTCATCATCGAGCTTCTGCCGTAGGCGCCCAGTCAGAAAGGCGAAGCCTTCCAGCAGCCGCTCGACATCCGGGTCGCGCCCGCTCTGCCCAAGAAACGGCGCCAACGCAGGGCTGCGCTCTGCAAAGCGCTTGCCGAGTTGGCGCAGGGCGGTGAGTTCGCTCTGGTAGTAGTGGTTAAAAGACATTCAGCAGTTCGTCCTTGTGGCTGTGTCGGCTCAGCCGCCGATCAGCACGGTGCCGGATCCGGCGATCACCGGATTGCCATGGTTGCCCACGGTGCCGAGCACGGTGGCTGGCTTGCCGTTGATCAGCACGGTGGGGATTACCGCGCTGGCCAGGGCGCTGCCGCAGCCGGTGGGGTCGCCCATGCGGGCGGCGGGCAGGCTGTCGAACAGCACGTCGGGCGAGCCGGCGACAATCGGATTGGTGCCGTGGCCGGGAATCGGGCAGGCGGTTGGGTCGCTGACGCGGGCTGCGGGTTTACCGGACATGGGCTCTCCTTAATTGACCTTGACCTGTCCGCTGCCGTCCAGGCGCGCGGAGAAACTGACTTGGCGTTTTAAGCCGTCCACTTCCAGCAGGCCTTCGATGGCAAAGGCCAGGCTCAGCGGGTTGTTGTCGCGGGGCAGGGAAATCACCCGCACGTCGCTTAAACGCGGTTCGTACGCTTCGATAAAGCGTTCGATGGCGATACGTGCCTGCTGCAGCGAATCGTGCAGCGACAGGCGCATATCGTTGAGATCGGGCAACCCGTAGTCGGGCAGCGTTTGCACGCTGCCCGCCCGGGTGCTGAGCATTTTCGCCAGGTGGGTAGCCACCGACGCCATGGCGGCAACCTCGCGGCTCCAGCCAGCGCGCTGGCTGGCTTCACCGCCGAGGCGTTCGAATAGGCTTCCGTACCCGGCCATAAGGATGCTTATTCCTTGTCCAGCTTGCCGACGAGCGACAGGGTGAAATCGGCACCCATGTACTTGAAGTGCGGGCGCACGTTGAGGCTGACGCGGTACCAGCCCGGCTCACCATCAACATCACTAACGATCACCTGAGCGGCGCGCAGCGGACGGCGGCTACGTACTTCGGAACTCGGGTTTTCCTGGTCGGCCACGAACTGGCGGATCCACTTGTTGAGTTCCAGCTCCAGGTCGGTGCGCTCTTTCCACGCGCCGATCTGCTCGCGCTGCAGCACTTTCAGGTAGTGGGCCAGGCGGTTGATGATGAACATGTACGGCAGCTGGGTGCCGAGCTTGTAGTTCAGTTCAGCCGTCTTGCCTTCTTCGCTGATGCCGAAGAACTTCGGCTTCTGCGCCGAGTTGGCAGAGAAGAATGCGGCGTTGTCACTGCCTTTGCGCATGGTCAGGGCGATAAAGCCTTCTTCGGCCAGCTCGTATTCACGACGGTCGGAGACCAGCACTTCGGTCGGAATCTTGGTTTCGATTTCGCCCATGCTTTCGAAGTGGTGCAGCGGCAGGTCTTCTACCGCGCCGCCGCTCTGCGGGCCGATGATGTTCGGGCACCAGCGGAACTTGGCGAAGCTGTCGGTCAGCTTGGAGGCGAAGGTGTAGGCGGTGTTGCCCCACAGGTAATGCTCGTGGCTGTTGGCGACGTTCTCTTTGTAGACGAAGGTCTTCACCGGGTTGTCTTCTGGATCGTACGGGTTGCGCAGCAGGAAGCGCGGTACGGTCAGGCCGACGTAGCGAGCATCTTCCTGCTCGCGGAAGCTCTGCCATTTGGCGAATTGCGGGCCTTCGAAGTGATCTTTCAGATCCTTCAGGTCCGGCAGGCCGGTGAAGCTTTCCAGGCCGAAGAATTTCGGGCCGGCAGCGGCGATAAACGGCGCGTGGGACATGCTGGCGACACTGGCAACGTATTGCAGGGTCTTGACGTCCGGTGCGCTCGGGTCGAAGAAGTAGTTGGCGATCAGCGCGCCGACCGGCTGGCCACCGAACTGGCCGTATTCGGCGGTGTAGATGTGCTTGTACAGGCCGGACTGGGTGATTTCCGGGCTGTCTTCGAAGTCATCGAGCAGATCCTGCTTGGAGGCGTTGATGATCTCCAGCTTGATGTTTTCGCGGAAGTTAGTGCGATCCACCAATAGCTTGAGGCCGCGCCAGGAGGACTCCAGCGCCTGGAACTCGGCGTTGTGGAGGATTTCGTCCATCTGCCGGCTGAGCTTGGCGTCGATCTCCGCGATCATGCGGTCGACCATGGCCTTTTTCACGGGCTCATTTTCGTTCTGCGGCTTCAGCAACTCTTCGATAAAGGCCGACACGCCACGCTTGGCGATGTCATAGGCTTCGTCGTCTGGAGTCAGTTTGGTCTCGGCAATGATGCGGTCGAGGATGCCGAGGTCGGCGGCGCTGCGACCGCTTTCTACTGCTGCACTAGTGCTCATGAATTAGCTTCCTTGTTAATTTAATCAGGAGTCCAGCTTGCCTTGGGCAGCCAGGCCGAGTTCGCCGAGTACGCGGTCACGCGAGTCGTCGTCAGCCAGCACGCTTTCGATGGCTTTGCGGAAGGCCGGGGCGTTGCCCAGTGGGCCTTTCAGAGCTACAAGGGCGTCGCGCAGCTCCATTAGCTTTTTCAGCTCAGGGACCTGGTCGACCAGGTTGGCCGGGTTGAAGTCCTTCATCGAGTTGATGCGCAGCTGCACGGCCATGTCGTCGCCTTCGGCGTCGTCTTGCAGACGATTAGGCACGGCGAACGTCAGGTTGAGTTCCTGCTTGGCCAGCACTTCGTCGAAGCTGTTTTTGTCGATGCTGATCGGCTTGCGGTCTTCGATCTTGCGATCGTCGGCGCGCTGGGTGAAGTCACCCAGAACCATCAGTTTCAGTGGCAGTTCGATCTCTTCCTGAGCACCACCGGTGGCGGGTTTGAAAGTGACGTTGATGCGTTCCTTGGGGGCTACCGAGCCTTCTTTGGCCATGGTCATTCTCCGTTACGGTTATGGCCCGAGGGCCTAGTCCAGTACCACTTCAAGATCGAGGTGGCACAACCTGCGGTAGATCTCTTCCTTGCTTTCACGTATTGCGTGGTTCTGCGGCAACAGCTCACAACAGCTGTGCAGCATGCGCAGTACGTCCAGGGCGAGATCGGGTTCCCAGTCGCCGAGGCCGGTGGCCTGTAGCGTCTGGTCGAGCGATTCGAGTTGGGTCTTGGCCAGTTCGTATTTCTTTGCGCTGTAGCACAGGCGCGCCAGGGTCAGCTGCCAGAAGAAGCGTTCGCGGCCGCCGCGTGCCTTGGCCAGGCCGAGCTTGAGTTGCTGCACCGCCGACTTGAGGCCGTCCTTGCGCAGCTTGGGCAGGGTTTCCTGCAGGGCGATATCCCAAGCCGGGAGGCTGTTGCCCTCGCTGGCTACGGGGGTGTTGTCGCTGACCGGGGCCTGCACGTGTGGCATCACATGGGTGCTGAGCCAGGCGCGGGTCTGCGCGTCGGCGAAGGGGCTGCCGTCGTGGAAGCGCAGTTCTTCCAGGCCGCTCATGCGCTGCATAAATAGTGCGAGCTGGATTTCCACTTCGCGCATCGCCTGCTCGGCATCCAGCTCATGCAGGCACTGCCAGACCAGATGCTGGCCGTCGAGCCAGAAGGGCGCGCGGGCGATGCTGGCTTCCAGGTCGACCAGCAGATCGGCGTACTGGCCGTTCTGGTAGCGCTCCTGATAGCTGGCCAGCTTGTCGGCTGGCAGGCCGCGCAGTGCGGTGATCTGTTCGGCGTTGCGTTCCGGAAGGCTGTCGATGGGCAGCCAGAGCAGAGTGCGGGCTAGGCGCAGGGCGCGCAGGTCGCTGGCTTTTTGTTTCAGCCAATAGGCGCAGAGCGGGCGGGCCTGGTCTTGCAGGCTGCGCAGGCTCTTGTGCGCTTCTTTTTCGCTTTCCACCGGGGCGCCGGGGGTGAGCATCTGGCTGGCAGCCTGCTTGACCTGTGCAATCGCCGCACCGACCGAACCTGGCTCTGGCTGACCCTGGCTGGCGCGCTTGACCAGCTCATCCAGGCGCCGGCACAGCGGCAGCAGCAGTGGCGCATCTTCACCCAGGTGTTCGGCCAGACAGGCTTCCAGGGCGCGCAGTTGTTCGGCCAGGCTGCGGAATAGTGCCAGTTGTTCGCCAATCGGTACGTGCTCGGCCAGCGCCTGTTCCAGGCGCGGAATCAGCCAGCTGATGGCGGCGGCGCGGGTGCGGGCTTTGCGTGGGTGCAGCTCGGTCCAGTGATTGATGCACAGGTAGTGCAGCAGGCTGAAACCGGCCTGCAGACCGGGGAAGGATTCGCGCTGGTAGAGGCCCCAGATCAGCCAGGCGGCGACGCGTAAATCCTTGGAGTGGGCGCTGAGCAAGATCTCGCTGTTTTCGCGGACCTTTTGCCAGTCAATCGCCGCCGTTTCGTGCAGCGCCGTGGCTTTTCCCAGCTCATTTTCGAGAACTTCGTATTCGCTGGAATAACGCACGTCATTACCGGCAAAGTTCCCTTCATTAATAGGGAGTTTGGCCAGCTCTAAATAATGAGCAGTGAGCTTGTTTGAATAGGTCATTCCATGACTCGATTATCGCTGCGGGTAACTTCATTAAAGCTGATTAAGCATTTGAAGACCGTCTTGCTGCGCCCGAAGTGCGCAAAAAGTTGCGCACTTAAATGTGCAACAAGTTGCGCACGTCCTAGTGAGGTGGGCATCCTAGCCCCATGGCTCGTGTCGAACAACCGTTGAAAGTGTGAAATATGTAACAGTGGGAGATATTCGGGGATTAATAGATGGGACGATAGTTCCTAAAAATTGTGAGTGTTTCGTCACAATAAGATGTGCCTGGGAAGTTGTGTAGGTATATGGCTCTATATATGTAAGTAATTGCTTACTGGCAAATTAGTGGCTCGTCACAGAAGTTGCCGAATTGCTGCAAGTTAGTGTGATGCAGTGCAGGTTTTGCCGGGTTGGTCTGTGACCGATGTGCTGCGGCCGAGCCCGAACGGGCTCGGCGAAGGGAGGGCGTAAACCGTTGGTCGGTTAATCGCTACAGGATTCAGCCCAGAGACTCAAACCGAGCTGATGTTGCTCGCCCGGCGCCAGTACGCGGATGTCGTCCAGTACGTTGGCGTGTTCGATACACAGCATGCCGGTCCATGCGTCGGCGGCGAATTGCGAGAGGCGTTGCGCCTTGTCGATCCAGGGGTTCCACAGCACGGCCGAGTTTGAGCCGCTGCTGTGCAGCTGGATGCGCCGCTGCCATGTGCGGTCGAGAATACTCAGCTGCGCTGGGGTGTCCAGGTAAATGCGGTCGGTCTCGCCACTGAACTGCAGCAGACCGTCCTGCTGGCGTTGCTGCCAGTCTTCCAGGGTTTCGATATAGCGGCAGCCGTGCAGGCCTTCGACTGCGACGTTGCGGATATCGCTGACGGCAAAATAGCTGTGCAGCGCCTGGCTGATGGCCAGCGGCGTGTCGCCCAAATTGCGGCTGTTCAGCTGGATATGCAGGCGCTCATCCAGGCGAATGCTCAGGCGCAGTTCGGCGGCGTGGGGCCAGTCGGCCAGGGGCTGAGCTGCGCTGTTGTAGACGAACTCGATTTGGACGCCATCATCGCGGCTGTCGATGCCTTGCAGCTGCCAGTCGAGGTTACGCACCAGGCCGTGGGCGGGCGCAGCGGCAGGCTGCAGATGCATGGCCTGCACCGTCTGCGGGTTGCGTTGCAGGCCGCCGAACCAAGGCCAGCACACCGGCACACCGCCGCGCACACCCTGGCCGCGCTTGTAGGCGGCTTGCTCGCTGAGCCAGATAAGCGGCGGCTGGTCATCTTCCTGGTAGCTGAGTACCTGCGCGCCTTGCTGGCTGATCAGCAGCTCGCGGGTTCCTACGCGTGCGCGCCAGCAGGTCAGTTCGTCCAGTTCAAGGCGTTCAACATGGGATCTGGCCATTGGCGTACTCATAGATATAGGAATTTAAAGAAGTCTATTGGAGCGCAGCTTGCGCGCAGAAAGCAAAACGCCCGTCACTGGGACGGGCGCTTTGATGTTTTTCAGCCGTGTTACTTGCCGTATACCTGCTCCGGTAGCCAGGTGATCAGCCCCGGGAAGATATAGGCGATCACCAGCATCAGGATCTGCAGGAGGATAAACGGCACCACACCTTTATAGATGGTGCTGGTGGGCACCGAAAGCGGCGTGACCCCGCGCAAATAGAACAGCGCAAAGCCGAACGGCGGCGTGAGGAAGGACGTCTGCAGGTTCAGCGCGATCATCACGCCCAGCCACACTGGGTCCAACCCCATGGCCAGCAATACCGGGCCGACAATCGGCACCACCACGAAGGTGATCTCGATAAAGTCGAGGATAAAGCCGAGCAGGAAGATCACCACCATCACCAAGAAGAACGCGCCAAGCACGCCGCCAGGCAACTGAGCGAACACGTCCTCGATCATCGCCTCGCCGCCGAAGCCGCGGAACACCAGGGAGAACAGCGAGGCGCCAATCAGGATGAGGAACACCATGGCGCTGATTTCGGTGGTGCCGTAGGTCACTTCACGCAGCTGGCCGAAGTTCAGCTTGCCCTTGTAGAAGGCCAGCAGCATCGCGCCGACTGCACCGAGTGCGGCTGCTTCGGTCGGGGTGGCGTAGCCGGCGAGGATCGAGCCGAGTACCGCGCCGATCAACAGCAGCGGCGGCACCAGGGCATTGATCAGCTTGCCCCATTCGATCGGGCCCAGCTCTTCTTGCGGCAGTGCCGGCAATTTCTTCGGCTGGAAGATTGCCACCACGATGATGTAGACAATGTACAGACCGACCAGCATCAGGCCCGGAACCAGGGCGCCGACGAACAGGTCACCGACCGAGACGGTCTTTGGCGAGAAGATGCCCATCTTCAGCTGTGCCTGCTGGTAGGCGCTGGACATCACGTCACCCAGCAGTACCAGCACGATGGACGGCGGAATGATTTGCCCCAGGGTGCCGGTGGCGGCCAGGGTGCCGGTGGCAATCGCCGGGTCATAACCGCGGCGCAGCATGGTTGGCAGGGCCAGCAGGCCCATGGTCACCACGGTTGCGCCAACGATACCGGTAGATGCCGCCAGCAGTGCGCCGACCACGCACACGGAAATCGCCAGACCGCCACGCAGCGTGCCGAACAGCCGCGACATGGACTCCAGCAAGTCTTCGGCGACCCTGGATTTCTCCAGCATCACGCCCATAAACACGAACAACGGCACCGCCAGCATGGTCTGGTTGTTCATGATGCCGAACAGGCGGTTGGGCAGGGCGCCCAGGTAGCCGGCATCAAAGGTGCCAGTGACGATACCGATACCGGCAAACAGCAGCGACACACCGCCCAGGGTGAAGGCCACCGGGTAGCCGGCCATCAGGGCCGCGCAGATGCTGATAAACAGCAGAATCGCCATCAACTCAGCCATGGTTCACCTCCGCGACTTGCAGGCGGCCGGTGAGGATATTGGCGAATTTGATCAAGTCAGAGATTCCTTGTAAGACCAGGCTGATCACCAGCACCAGAATGATGCTCTTCTGCAGGTAGACGAATTTCAGGCCGCCCGACTCGCTGGAGCCTTCCAGGGTCGACCAGGAGTTGCCGACGTAATCCCAGCTGCTCCAGCCGAGGTACAGGCACACCGGCAGCAAAAACAGCAAGGTACCGAGGCTGTCGACCAGGGCTTTACGTTTGGGGCTGAACGTCTGATAGAAGATGTCGACGCGCACGTGGCCGTTGCGTTGCAACACCCAGGCGGCGGCGCCCATGAATACCAGTGCGTGGGCGTACAACACGGCTTCCTGCAAGGCGGTGGCGCCGATGCCGAAACCATAACGCAGGATCACCACGATGGCGGTGCCAAGTACCAGAAACAGGGTTAGCCAGGCGCAGGCTTTACCGAAATAGGCGTTGCCAGAGTCGATCAAACGAGCAAGGCCGAGCAGCAGAGGAGGTTTGTCGGACATCATGAGTCCTTATGGTTATGGGCTTTGTGGGCAGGCAGGCCGGCGATTCTAGGCAGGCCTGTACGCATGCGGCAATGGCACTACAACTTTAGTCGTATCCGCTAGGCTTGAGAGTCACTTACCCCTATGTTACTCAGGCGCGGTGGGTCCGCAGTGATCCTGTGGTCAGACCACTACAACAATAAAGGAGCTTTGCATGAAACGTCGTCAAATTCTCGCAGCAGCAGGCGTAGGCCTTGCAGCCACGGCACTGGCCGGCTGTAAACAAGAGGCTGAAACCGCTGGTAAGCCCCAAGAAGGCGCGAGCAGCCAAACCTTCAACTGGAAAATGGTTACCTCCTGGCCGAAGAACTTCCCGGGTGTAGGCGTCGGTGCCGAGCGCTTTGCCAAGCTGGTTGAAGAAATGAGCAACGGCCGCTTGAAGGTCAAGGTCTATGCCGCAGGCGAGTTGGTGCCGGCGCTGGAAGTATTCGATGCTGTGAGCCGCGGCACCGCCGAAATGGGCCACGGCGCGCCTTACTACTGGAAAGGCAAAGTGCCAGCCGCCCAGTTTTTCTGCGCCCTGCCATTTGGCCCTAACGCCCAGGAAATGAATGCCTGGCTGCACAAGGGTGGCGGTATGCAGCTGTGGGAAGAAACCTACAAGCCGTTCGGCGTACTGCCGATGGCCTGTGGTGCGACTGGCGTGCAAACTGCGGGTTGGTTCAATAAGGAAATCAACGGCGTGGCCGACTTCCAGGGCCTGAAGATGCGTACCCCAGGCCTGGGTGGCGAGGTGCTGACTAAGATGGGCGGCACGGTGGTCAACATGCCGGCCGGTGAAATCTTCACCGCGCTGCAAACTGGCGCCATCGACGCCACCGAGTGGATTGGTCCATACAACGATCAGGCCTTGGGCCTGCACAAAGCCGCCAAGTACTACTACACCCCGGGCTGGCAAGAGCCGAACGTCACCTTCGAACTGGATATCAACATCAAGGCTTGGGAAACCCTGCCGGCTGATCTGCAGGCTATCGTCCGCGCCGCCGCTCGCGAAGTGAATGGCGACATGCTCGACGATTACAACGCGAAGAACATGGAAGCCCTGGAGCAGCTCAAAGGCGAGGGCGTAGAAGTACGCCGTCTGCCGGATGAAGTGCTGGCCAAACTCAAGGAAGTGGCCGCCGAAGTGGTCGATGCCAGCGCCGCCGCCGATCCGGTAGCGAGCAAGGTATGGGCCCAGCAGAAGGCTTATCTGCAGCGTCTGTACGACTACGCCGAGTTGAATGAGAAGGACATCTACAACATCCGCGGCTGATTCTTAGCGCACAGCAAAACGCCGGCTCATAGCCGGCGTTTTCGTTTCACCATCGGCAATCAGCGCCGCGCTGGCACCGGGCGCGTGCGACCGCTGCCGTCGATGGCGACGAAGACGAAGACTGCCTCGGTAACCTTGCGCCATTCGCTGGACAGCGGATCGTCGCTCCACACTTCAACCAGCATCTGAATCGAGCTGCGGCCCACTTCCACGGTTTGCGTGTAGAAGGACAGTTGCGCACCCACCGCCACCGGCACCAGAAAGGCCATGCGATCGATAGCCACGGTGGCTACTCGCCCGCCCGCAACCTTGCAGGCCATGGCCGTGCCGGCCAGGTCCATCTGCGATACCAGCCAGCCGCCGTAGATATCGCCAAAACCATTGGTTTCACGCGGCAGCGCGGTGATTTGCAAAGCCAGGTCGCCTTGCGGGATGGGATCTTCCTGTTCGAAATCGTGCATCTATCTAGGCTCGCGGCGCGGTTGTTTTTATTGGCGCGGTACGGGGCTTGGCGGTGGCGGCGAGTTAGGCTCTGCGGCTATCGCGGGTCGGCCCTGCAGGCCCGCGGGAGTGCGGGCGCAGCGAGTATAGCGACTCAGCAGTCGCAGGGCGACCATGGCACTTGGCCGCCTGGGCGTTGCACCTCAGTTCATCGACTGCAGCAAAACATTGGCTGCATTCATCTAACTGTCACATTGATTACATACAGTCGTCATGCGGCCTACAAATACTTGGCCCCGTTCAATCCAACACTAGTTTTCCAGGAGTAAGGCATGAAACTTAAGCGTTTGATGGCGGCCATGACGTTTGTCGCCGCTGGCGTGGCTACCGCCACTGCGGTTGCTGCTGTCGACCCGGCTCTGCCGAGCTACACCAAGACTTCCGGCGTATCGGGCAACCTGTCCAGCGTCGGTTCCGACTCCTTGGCCAACCTGATGACGCTGTGGGCTGAAGAGTTCAAAAAGGAATACCCGAACGTAAACATTCAGATTCAGGCCGCCGGTTCGTCCACTGCGCCGCCCGCTCTGACCGAAGGCACCGCCAGCATGGGCCCGATGAGCCGCCCAATGAAGGATGCCGAGATTCAGGCGTTTGAAGAGAAGTACGGCTACAAGCCGACTGCCGTACCGGTGGCCATCGATGCCCTGGCGGTATTCGTGCACAAGGACAACCCGATCAAGAGCCTCGACATGGCTCAAATCGACGGCATTTTCTCTGCAACTCGCCTGTGCGGTGGCAGCAATGTACAGACTTGGGGTGACCTGGGTTTGACTGGCGAATGGGCTGATAAGCCAATTCAGCTGTTTGGCCGTAACTCCGTGTCCGGCACCTATGGCTATTTCAAGGAAATGGCACTGTGCAAGGGTGACTTCAAAGCCAACGTTAACGAGCAGCCGGGTTCGGCATCTGTTGTGCAGTCGATTTCCAGCACCGTAAACGCTATCGGTTACTCCGGTATCGGTTACAAAACCTCTAGTGTTCGTGCTGTACCGCTGTCGAAGAAAGGCGGCGAAGCCTTTGAGGCCAACGAAGAGAACGCGCTTGCAGGTAAATTCCCGCTGTCGCGCTTCTTCTACGTTTACGTCAACAAGGCGCCGAACAAGTCACTGAGCCCGCTGGACGCTGAGTTCATCAAGCTGGTGCTGTCCAAGCAAGGCCAGGATGTCGTGGTGAAAGACGGCTACATCCCGCTGCCAAAGAAAGTGGTTGATAAAACCCTGCAGGAACTGGGTCTGTAAGACCGGCCTGACTGGCAAGGACGCCTATGTAAGTCGCACGCCCGCCTTCGTTTACGACAGGTGGGCGTTGCTTTGTCAAAGCGCTGTAACTTTTCTGTCATACAGTGTGGTTAAAGTGGCCGCGCGAATAGCGACAGAACTCATTATGGCGCGCTCATGGCTGCGCAGAGACGCTCTTACCTATGAATGACTTGGCTAGTGAAACCATGACCGCCACCTCCAAATCCCTTGGGCTGGACTTCAACACTCCGGCTCTGCAGCGCAAACGGCGTATCCGTGCGCTGAAAGATCGCTTCGCCCGCTGGGCGGTATCCGTCGGTGGCCTGGCTGTGCTTGGCGCCATCACCCTGATTTTCTTCTACCTGGCCTACGTGGTGCTGCCGATGTTCCAGGGCGCTAGCCTGGACAGCCGCAAGCCGGTGCAGGTTGCCTGGTTAAATGAAGCGGCCACGCCGCTGCTGCTGACCCTGGAAGAACAGAACCAGATGGCCATGCGCCTGGACCAGAATGGCAAGGTGCAATTCTTCGATGCGAAGAAGATGCAGCCGCTGAGCAGCGTGCAGCTGCCGATCCCCGCGGATGTGCAGATTGCCTCCGTCGGCCAGGACCAGCCGGGCAGCAACCGCGTCGCCTTGGGCCTGTCGAACGGCAAGGTGCTGGTATTCCAGCACGTCTACAAGCTCAGCTACCCGAACGATGTGCAAACCATCACGCCGAAGATCGAATATCCATTCGGCGAAGCGCCGATTGAGCTTGATCCGCAAGGCCGCGCGCTGGACCACATGGGGGTCAGCCTGAATGGCGGTACCCTGATGCTAACCGGCTCCACTGGCACTGAGCTGCATGTCCTCAAGCTCGGTCGTGAAGAAAACATGATGACCGGCGAAGTTACCCTAAGCGAGGAGCGTATTGCGCTGGCGCAGATTGCTGAGCCGATCAAGGCACTGATCATCGACCCACGCCACCTGTGGCTGTATGTGGTCAACGGCCGTGCCACGGCCGATGTCTTCGACATGCGCAGCAACAGCCTGAACGGTCGTTACAAGCTGTTGGAGGACGGCAAGCGGGAAGTCAGCAACGCCACTTCGCTGCTCGGCGGTATCTCGCTGATGATCGGCGACAGCAGTGGCGGCATCGCCCAGTGGTTTATGGTGCGCGAAGCAGACGACAAGGCGGTACTGAAGTCGATCCGTAGCTTCAAGCTGGCCGACAGCCCGATCATCCAGATTCTCCCGGAAGAGCGCCGCAAAGGCTTCTTCGCCCTGGATGCCAAAGGCAATCTGGGTATCTTCCACAGCACCGCACACCGCACTCTGCTGGTCGAGCCGGTGGCTGAAGGTCAGGCCCTGGCCGCCCTGTCGCCGCGTGCCAACCGCGTGCTGGTGGAAAGTGATGGTCAGCTGCAGCGCTTGATCGTCGACAACCCGCATCCGGAAATTTCCTGGAGCTCATTGTGGGGCAAGGTCTGGTATGAGAATTACGACGCGCCTGGCTATGTCTGGCAGTCGACTTCTGCCAGCACTGACAACGAACCTAAACTGAGCCTTGCGCCGCTGGCCTTCGGTACGCTGAAAGCGGCCTTCTACGCGATGCTTCTGGCAGCTCCGCTGGCGATTGCCGCAGCG
This sequence comes from Pseudomonas sp. FEMGT703P, assembly GCF_002786345.1. Taxonomy (NCBI): domain Bacteria; kingdom Pseudomonadati; phylum Pseudomonadota; class Gammaproteobacteria; order Pseudomonadales; family Pseudomonadaceae; genus Pseudomonas; species Pseudomonas sp. FEMGT703P. Next base: position 111,515 of record NZ_PGCM01000004.1, read on the forward strand.
ATTTACACCGCCTACTTCATGGCTCCGGCCATGCGCCGCAAGGTCAAGCCGGTGATCGAGCTGATGGAAGCGTTGCCAACGGTTATTCTTGGCTTCTTCGCCGGGTTGTTCCTCGCACCTTATGTGGAGGGTCATCTGCCGGGCATCTTCAGTCTGCTGCTGTTCACCCCCATCGGTATTCTGCTGGCCGGGTACCTGTGGAGCCGCTTGCCGGAGTCGATTCGCCTGAGAGTGCCGGATGGTTGGGAGTCGGCGATGCTGATCCCAGTAATCTTGCTCATTGGCTATGTCTCGCTGGCCATGAGCGGCCATGTGGAGAACTGGCTGTTCGACGGCAATATGCGTATGTGGCTGAGCAATGACTTAGGCATTCCGTTCGACCAGCGCAACGCCCTGGTAGTCGGTCTGGCCATGGGCTTTGCGGTAATCCCGAACATCTACTCGATTGCCGAAGACGCCGTATTCAGCGTGCCGAAGAGCCTGACCTTCGGTTCCCTGGCCCTCGGTGCCACGCCGTGGCAGACCCTGGCTCGGGTGGTGATTCTCACCGCCAGCCCAGGCATCTTCTCCGCGGTGATGATCGGCATGGGCCGCGCCGTAGGCGAAACCATGATCGTGCTGATGGCCACCGGTAACACCGCGATCATGGACATGAACATCTTTGAGGGCCTGCGCACCCTGGCTGCCAACGTAGCGGTGGAAATGCCCGAATCGGAAGTGGGTGGTACCCACTACCGCGTGCTGTTCCTATCGGCGCTGGTGCTGCTCGGCTTCACCTTTGTCATGAACACCCTGGCGGAGCTGGTGCGCCAGCGTCTGCGCGTCAAGTACGCCTCGCTCTAAGGCTTGGGAAGGTATATGTCCGTGAAACAGAACAATCTGAAAGCCTGGTTCAAGAGCGGTTCGCCGTGGATCTGGATGAACGCCGGCGCGGTGTCGATCGCGGTGATCATGACCCTCGGTCTGCTGATGGTGATCGCCGTGCGCGGCCTCGGCCACTTCTGGCCGGCTGATATCGTTGAAGCCGACTACCAGATCCCTGGTCAGGAAGCCCGGGTGATGGCCGGTGAGATCACCCAGATCGAAGAAGTGCCGCGTGCCCGTTTGGCCGCTTCCGGCTTGCCGGTGGAGGCTGAAGGCGGCGAGTTTATGACCCGCGAGCTGTTCAAAGTGGGTAACCGCGATGTGTATGGCGCGGACTTCACCTGGGTGGTCGGCGAGTGGCTGAGTAACCAGCGTACCCCGGAAAACCTCACGGCGCTGGAGCGCCGCGAGTGGGGTAACTTCTACGGTTACTTGGTCAACGTCAAGGAAGCCGGCGTATTGGTCGCCGAGGGTGATGCCAGCTGGCCGGCGCTGCAGGAGCGTATTGAGCGTGTCGAGCAGTTGCACACTCAGCTGGTGCGCCTGGAGAAGAAGGACATCGGGCGGATCAACGCCGGCCTGGAGCGCATCCGTCTGCAAACCCGCAAGCTGGAGCTGCAGGGCAAACTGGACGATGTTGCCCAGGCTGAACTGGACGCCGAGCGCGCGCAGTGGGACGCCGAATACAAGGTGCTGGAAACCGAGCTGATCGCCCTTAATCAGGCGTTCAATCGCGACAGCGTCACGCTGAAGACCGTTGATGGCCGCGAAGTGACCATCAGCATGGGCAAGGTGGTGCGCGCGTTCCAGCCGAATGCCATGGGCATGGGTGAAAAGCTCGGCTTCTACTTCGCCAAGCTGTGGGAATTCGTCAGCGACGACCCGCGTGAAGCCAACACTGAAGGCGGCATCTTCCCGGCGATTTTCGGCACCGTGATGATGACCCTGATCATGGCCGTGATCGTGACGCCGTTTGGCGTGGTGGCGGCCATCTACCTGCGTGAGTATGCCAAGCAGGGCCCGCTGACCCGGGTGATCCGTATCGCGGTAAACAACCTGGCGGGCGTTCCGGCCATCGTTTACGGGGTGTTCGGCCTGGGCTTCTTCGTCTACGTGCTGGGTGGCTCGCTCGACCGCATGTTCTTCCCCGAAGCCGCGCCGGCGCCGACCTTTGGTACGCCGGGCTTGCTCTGGGCCTCGCTGACGCTGGCGATCCTCACCCTGCCGGTGGTGATCGTGGCCACCGAAGAAGGTCTGGCGCGGATTCCCCGCGCCGTGCGTGAAGGCTCCCTGGCCCTTGGCGCAACCAAAGTAGAAACCCTCTGGCGCGTGGTGTTGCCAATGGCCAGCCCGGCCATGATGACCGGCCTGATTCTCGCCGTGGCCCGCGCCGCTGGTGAAGTGGCGCCGCTTATGCTGGTGGGCGTGGTCAAGCTGGCCCCGAGCCTGCCGGTGGATGGCAACTACCCGTACCTGCACCTTGATCAGAAGATCATGCACCTGGGCTTCCACATCTACGACGTCGGCTTCCAGAGCCCCAACGTTGAGGCCGCGCGGCCGCTGGTTTATGCCACTGCGCTGTTGCTGGTGTTGGTCATTGTGGTGCTGAACATGGCGGCGGTTTATATCCGTAACCACCTGCGCGAGAAGTACAAGGCGCTGGATCACTAATCATTGCGCCACGGCCCACTGGCCGTGGCGGCTTAACGAATTTGTTAGCGTAGGGAGCATCCCATGCAGCACGAAGCACACACACACGGTATCGACATGGCGGCCCTCGGCCGCGACCGCCAGGGCTTGAACATGGCCAACGAACGCGTGGCCATCGACGTACCGGGTTTGAACCTGTACTACGGCGAGAAGCAGGCGCTGTTCGACGTCAAGATGACTATCCCCAATCAGCGTGTGACGGCGTTTATCGGCCCGTCTGGTTGCGGTAAATCAACCCTGCTGCGCACCTTCAACCGGATGAATGATTTGGTTGACGGCTGCCGCGTAGAAGGCGAAATCAACCTCGACGGTAAGAACATCTACCGCAAAGGCGAAGACGTGGCTGAGCTGCGTCGCCGCGTCGGCATGGTGTTCCAGAAGCCCAACCCGTTCCCCAAGAGCATTTACGAGAACGTGGTCTACGGCCTGCGCATCCAGGGTATTAACCAGAAGCGCGTGCTCGATGAAGCCGTGGAGTGGGCACTGAAAAGCGCAGCACTGTGGGATGAGGTCAAAGACCGTCTGCACGAGTCGGCTCTCGGCCTGTCCGGTGGTCAGCAGCAGCGTCTGGTGATCGCCCGCACCGTGGCAGTTCAGCCTGAAGTGCTGCTGCTTGACGAACCCTGCTCGGCGCTCGACCCGATCTCCACGCTGAAAGTCGAAGAGCTGATCTACGAACTGAAATCCAAGTACACCATCGTCATCGTTACCCACAACATGCAGCAGGCTGCGCGGGTATCGGACTACACGGCGTTTATGTACATGGGCAAACTGATCGAGTTCGGTGATACCGATACGCTGTTCACCAACCCGGACAAGAAGCAGACAGAGGACTACATCACCGGTCGTTACGGCTGATGGCCATGTCAGAGTGCGCTGGACTGCGTCGGCGGAACTTGCCGGACTACTTGTACTGCCTGCGTTCCGCCTCCTTGCCCAGCACCCTCTGCCAAAGCCCATCCTAAGCAGAGACGTTATTCGGTTAATTCAAGGGTTTGCACATGATCAACAAAGAAAACCTTACCCAGCACATCTCCCAGCAGTTCAACGTCGAGCTGGAGGAGGTGCGCAGCCACCTGCTGGCGATGGGCGGCCTGGTCGAGAAGCAGGTTAACGACGCCGTAACCGCACTGATTGACGCCGACTCCGGTCTGGCTCAGCAAGTGCGCGAGATTGATGACCAGATTAACCAGATGGAACGCAATATCGACGAAGAGTGCGTGCGCATTCTCGCTCGTCGTCAGCCGGCAGCATCCGACCTGCGTTTGATCATCAGCATCTCCAAGTCGGTAATCGATCTCGAGCGCATCGGTGACGAAGCCACCAAGATCGCCAAGCGCGCGATCTTGCTGTGCGAAGAAGGTGAAGCGCCGCGTGGCTACGTGGAAGTGCGTCATATCGGCGACCAAGTGCGCAAGATGGTGCAAGAGTCGTTGGATGCCTTTGCCCGTTTCGACGCTGACCTGGCGTTGTCTGTGGCGCAATACGACAAGACCGTTGACCGCGAGTACAAGACCGCTCTGCGTGAGCTGGTCACCTATATGATGGAAGACCCACGTTCGATCGCACGCGTGCTCAACATCATCTGGGCGCTGCGCTCGCTGGAGCGCATCGGTGACCACGCCCGCAACATCGCCGAACTGGTTATCTACCTGGTGCGCGGCACCGACGTGAAGCACCTCGGCCTGACCCGCATGCAGGAAGAAGTGCAGGGCACCAAGAAGGACAGCTGAGTCGGCTGTTGCGGGCAGTGAACGCATTGCCCGATGGCCAAGATGCACCTGATCGCGACATTGGGTGCATTTCGGTTGGCCTTTGGCCAGTAGCCGTGACTATGCTTATGGCCATCAGAACAGGAGTGGCCGATGAGCAAAGTCAGCGTGCTGGTAGTGGACGACGCAACCTTTATCCGTGATTTGGTGAAAAAGGGTTTGCGCGACCACTTTCCAGGTATCCAGATCGAGGAAGCCGTGAATGGGCGCAAAGCCCTGCAGATGCTGACGCGTCAGCCGGTTGACTTGATTCTGTGCGACTGGGAAATGCCGGAAATGTCCGGCCTGGAGCTGCTCACCTGGTGCCGCGAGCAAGATGCTCTGAAGATCGTCCCGTTTATCATGGTCACCAGTCGCGGTGACAAAGAGAACGTGGTGCAGGCGATTCAAGCGGGCGTTTCCGATTTTATCGGCAAGCCCTTTTCCAACGAGCAGCTGATCACCAAGGTGAAGAAGGCCCTGAGCCGGGCTGGCAAGTTGCAGGCATTGGTGTCCAGTGCCCCACCGAAAATGCTCAGCAGCGGTGCCTTCGCCAACGATTCGTTGTCCGCACTGACTGGCGGTAAAGCCGATACCGTCAAACCCGCCGCCGTGCAAGCCGCTGCTGCCTTTGCCAGCAAACCCGCCGCCAAGGCACCTGCTACCAGCGCACCCAGCGGGCGCGGGCAGGGTCAACTGCGGTTACCCGGTGGCGCCACCATGTCCTGCGTGATCAAGGCCCTGAGCCTCAAGGAAGCACTGTTGGTGGTTAAACGCACCGAGGAGCTGCCGCAGGTGCTCGACAGTGCGGTGCTAGATCTGGAGCAGGGCGACGCGGCGGAAACCGCTCGGCTCAACGGCTACTTGCATGCCGTGGCGGCCTTCGAGCCGAAGCCAGACAGCGAGTGGCTGCAACTGACCTTCAGATTCGTCGACCGCGACCCGCAGAAGCTCGACTACATCTCCCGGCTGATCGCCCGGGGAACTGCGCAGAAGCATTTCAGCCCCGGCGCCTGAGCAGGCTACCCCGCCGGTGCATGCGAGATGGCTCACAACCCTGGCGCGCCGGTTCGCGTCGCATGGGTTCGGCTGCTAATCTGATTGGCCCGGACAGACAAATCATAAGATCCGAGTCGTTATGCTAGGGCGTCTGATACTTCTCTGCAGTTTGTTGACCCTTGCCGGCCAGGTAGCGGCGTTGACTATTTACAAGTACACCGATGCTAACGGCGTGGTCACCTATACCGACCAGGCCGCGCCCGGTGCCCAGGTGTTTGTGTTTCGCGACCGTATGGTTGAGCGCCTGGACAATCAGGTAAAGCTGGAGACCAAGAAACACGAGGCCGGTGAAACCCTGTTGGTGCGCAACGACCTGCACGCCCCGGTGCAAATTGAACTGCGCCTGGAAGCTGCGGATAACGTCACCGGCGTGCCGGAAAAGCCGATTAGCTGGGTATTACCGCCGCGCAGCAATATCCGTTTGGCCACCCTGGCCCCGCGTGATGCCAGCAAACCCATGCGGTATACCCCCAAGCTGCGTTATGCGATGGGCGACCCGCGCCTGCTGCCGACGCAGAAAAGCTACCCACTGCCGTGGCGTGGTGGGCCGTTCCGTCTGACTCAAGGGGCTAACGGCCAGTACAGCCACTTCACCCCCAAAGGCCGTTACGCCATGGATATCGCCATGCCCGAAGGCACGCCGATTGTTGCGGCGCGCGGTGGCATCGTGGTGAAAACCGAGAATCAGCAAAGTGGGCGCGGCAACAACCCGTCCGGCAACTATGTGCGCATCCTGCACGACGACGGCACCATGGGCGTTTACCTGCACTTGATGCAGGGGTCGGTGGCCGTCAGTGAAGGTGCCCGTGTGCGTGCTGGCAGCCTGCTCGCGCGTTCGGGCAACACGGGCAATAGCACCGGGCCGCATCTGCACTTCGTGGTGCAGCGCAACGTTGGCTTGGCGTTGGAGTCGATCCCGTTCAACTTCGCTCAGCCGGTCAACAGCCTGCCTAATTTCGCTGTCGGCGGCGAGTAAGAACCTGCTTACGATCTGCTGCGCTTCGGTCTTACTGCGTTTAAAAAAGACTCGGCAAGCCGCTTACGGCTAACGCGCTTTAGCGCGACCCGAAGGGCGAGTGGAATGAGTAATGCTCATGTACGAAAGTACACTCGCGTGCGAGCCCAGTCCGCTTGCTCGCTGTCTTGACCAGCCGAAGGCTGTTCCTAGGTAGCGCCGTGTAGGACTCTAGCTCGCAAGATCGTAAACACGTTCTACGGCAGTCTGTCCCTCAATCCAGCTTAAGCACCTTGGCCAGCACGATCTTCGGGCCTTTCATCTTCTTGACGATGATGCGCAGGCCGTCGACTTCCAGTACTTCCTCTTCCTCGGGCATGCGCTTGAGGGTGTCGTAAATCAGCCCGGCGAGGGTTTCCGCTTCGACGTGATCGAGGTCGACGCCGAGTAGGCGTTCGACCTTGGCCAGTGGCGTGTCGCCGCGTACCAGCAGTTTCCCCGGCTGGTACGCGAGAATGCCGCGCTCGGCTTTGCGGTGTTCATCCTGAATGTCGCCCACCAGGGCTTCCAGTACGTCTTCCATGGTCAAGTAGCCGATTACCTTGCCGTCGGCTTCTTCGACTAAGGCGAAGTGCGAACCACCTATGCGGAATTGTTCTAGCAGGCTGGACAGCGGCATGTGCCGGCCGACGCGTTCAACAGGGTGCATCAGGTCAGCCAGTTTCAGTGCCGAGGGCAGCATCTCCAGCAGCGACAAGTGCAGCAGCAAGTCCTTGATGTGCAATACGCCAACGTACTCGCCACTGATATCGTCGTAGATCGGGTAGCGGCTGTACTTGTGCCGACGAAACACGCTGAACACTTCATCCAATGCGGCTGTCAGCGGCAGGGAGACCAGGTCCTCGCGGGAGTTGGCCCAGTCCACCACCTCCAGTTCGCCCAGCTCCACGGCCGAGGCCAGCACACGCATGTCCTGGTCGCTGGGGTCGCTGGCGCGGCTGGAATGGAGGATCAGCTTGAGTTCGTCGCGGCTGTAGTGGTGCTCATGATGCGGCCCCGGCTCGCCCTGGCCGGCTACGCGCAGGATGGCGTTGGCACTAGCGTTGAGCAGGAAGATCGCCGGGTACATGGCCCAGTAGAACATGTACAGCGGCGCGGCCGTCCACAGCGACAGCAGCTCGGGTTTGCGGATGGCCCAGGACTTGGGTGCCAGCTCGCCGACCACGATATGCAGGTAGGAAATGATAAAGAACGCGGTAAAGAAGGCGATGCCATGTATCAGCTTCGGCGATTCGATACCGATACCCGCCAGCAGCGGTTCGAGCAGGTGGGCAAAGGCCGGTTCGCCGACCCAGCCGAGGCCGAGGGAGGCCAGGGTGATACCCAGCTGACAGGCTGAGAGGTAGGCGTCGAGCTGGTTGTGTACGGTGCGCAGAATATGCCCGCGCCAGCCATTTTTTTCCGCCAGGGCGTCAACCTTGGTGGCGCGCAGTTTGACGATGGCGAACTCGGCGGCAACGAAGAAACCGTTGAGCAGCACCAGAAACAGAGCGAATAGGACGAGACCGAAATCGGCGAAATAGTTGCTGGCGACGTAACTCGTGGAGGGGTCCATAAAGGGTTCGGGTAGTGAATGACCGCTAAAGGGTGGGGGCTGACAGCCGGCTTTGCAAGTAGGGCGCGGTTACTGGCCGCGCCGTACCATTTGCAGCGTCGGAAAGTGGCAGGTGAATGTGCTGCCTTTGCCCAGGGTGCTGGTGATATCCAGGCGCGCGCGGTGACGCAGCAGCACATGCTTGACGATGGCCAGGCCAAGCCCGGTGCCACCGGTGTTGCTGGCGCGGCTGGAGTCGACCCGGTAGAAGCGCTCGGTCAGGCGCGGCAGATGCTTGGCCTCGATACCCAGGCCGCTGTCCAGCACGCTGAGGTGCGCGCCCTGTTCATCGCCCCACCAGCGAATCTGGATGCTGCCTTCGTCCGGGGTGTATTTCACGGCGTTGAACACCAGATTGGAGAAGGCGCTGCGCAGCTCGGTTTCGCTGCCCTTGAGCTTGAGGTGCGGGTCTGCTTCCAGGCTGATGCGGTGGTGGCGCTCGCCGGACAGCGCCTGGGCATCGTTCTTGATGCTCAGCAGCAGCAGGTCGACGGCCACTGGTTGATTGTCCGAGGGGTAGTCGGTGGCTTCTAGCTTGGCCAGCAACAGCAGGTCATTAAGCAGATTCTGCATGCGTCCGCCTTGCTGCTGCATCTGCTGCAGGGCGCGCAGCCAGCGCGGATTTACGTCCTCCACGTTATCCAACAGCGTTTCCAGGTAGCCGCTGATCACTGTCAGGGGGGTGCGCAGCTCGTGGGAGACGTTGGCGACGAAATCCTTACGCATCTGCTCCAGCTGAAACAGGCGGGTTATGTCGCGTACCAGCATCAGGTGTTCGCGGTTGCCGTACTGGGTGATGTGGAATTGCAGGCGCAGGCGGTCGCTGACTGGTGAGGGCAGCTCCAACGGCTCGATGTAATTGTGGTTCTCGAAATATTCGATAAAGCGCGGGTCGCGTACCAAGTTGGTGATCTGCTGGCCGCTGTCCTGTGGGGTTTTCAGGCCCAGCAGTTTCTCGGCGGCGATGTTCCACCACTCCAGGTTGCCGTCGCGGTCGAGCATGATCACCGCATCTTTAAGCGCAGCGGTGGACTCCTGGACGCGGTCGATCACTGCCTGCAGGCGGCCACGGACTTTCTGGTCGCGGCGCTGCAGGTGGTAGATGCTGTCGAACACTTCGCCCCACAGGCCGTAGCCATCGGGCGGCGCTTCGTCACCCTGGCGGGTGCGCAGCCATTTGTGCAGACGTAGCAGTTGTTGCAAGTGCCAGCCAAGGTAGCCGGCCAGGCCAATGACCAGTGCCCAGGCGTATTCGCCAGTGATCAGCCCCAGCAGCAGGCAGACACTGACCAGGAGCAACAAGCGACGTATCAGGGGGCCGCGCCAGTCTTGATTCAATTCGAGCTCATCCGCCAATCAATCCTTTTCACCGAGCGCTCATCGCGCCAGCAGGCCATCCTAACCGTGTTAGCTCTTGGTGGAGAAACGATAGCCGGTGCCGCGTACGGTTTGCACCAGGTTTTCGTAGGCCTCACCGAGGGCTTTGCGCAGGCGACGGATATGCACATCGACGGTGCGCTCCTCGACATACACGTTACCGCCCCAGACTTGGTCTAGCAGCTGGCCGCGGGTGTAGGCGCGCTCCTGGTGCGTCATAAAGAACTGCAGCAGGCGGTATTCGGTGGGGCCCATCTCGGCCGGTTTGCCGTCGATGGTGACGCGGTGGCTGACTGGGTCGAGCAGCAGGCCGCCAACTTCGATCGGCCCTTCACTGTCGGTTGGTCCAGCGCGGCGCAACACGGCTTTCAGGCGGGCGACCAGTTCGCGCGGGGAGAATGGCTTGGTGATGTAGTCGTCGGCGCCGACTTCCAGGCCCTGGATCTTGTTGTCCTCTTCGCCTTTGGCCGTGAGCATGATGATCGGGATGTCGCCGGTCAGCTCATCGCGCTTGAGGCGACGCGCCAGCTCAATGCCGCTGGTGCCGGGGAGCATCCAGTCGAGCAGAATCAAATCAGGTTTACGGTCGACGATGATGGCATGTGCCTGCTGGGTATTTTCCGCTTCCAGGCACTCGTAGCCGGCCATTTCCAGGGCCACGGCGATCATTTCACGGATCGGTGCTTCGTCATCGACGATCAGGATGTTCTTGCCAACCATGGGTCAAGCCTCGGGTCATCTCGCTGTAATGGGCTGCATTAGATAACGGAATTATTGCAGCGATATGACAGGTGCGCGGCAAAGCTTCTTTCTAGCCGCGCACAGCGTAGTCCACTACCAGGCCGATAAAGATCGCCAGACCAGCCCAATGGTTATGCAGAAAGGCATTGAAGCAGGCCATTGGCTTGCGGTTGCGGGTCTTGTGAAACTCCCAGGCAAAGCAGCCGGCCGCGACCAGCAGACCGAGGTGGAAGTACAAGCCCAGCTCGAAGCGCGCCGCCGCCAGCAGCAGGCAGAGCAGCGCCAGGCCCTGGAGGATGACAATGATCAGACGGTCGGCATCGCCAAACAGAATGGCGGTGGAGCGCACGCCGATCTTCAGGTCGTCCTCGCGGTCGGCCATGGCGTAGTAGGTGTCGTAGGCCACCGTCCATAGTAGGTTGGCGATATACAGCAGCCAGGCTTCCGGTGGCAGGCTGCCGGTTTCGGCAGTGAAAGCCATGGGCATGCCCCAGGAGAAGGCCGCGCCCAACACCACCTGCGGGTAGAAGGTGTAGCGCTTCATAAAGGGGTAGCAGGCGGCCAGAGCCAGGCCGCCGAACGACAGCCAGATGGTGGTGGCGTTGGTAAACAGCACCAGCACGAAGCTCAGCGCCACCAGCACGACGAATAGGATCAGCGCTTCACGCGGCTTGACCCTGCCACTGGCCAGCGGCCGGGCCTTGGTGCGGCTGACGTGGCCGTCGAAGTTGCGGTCGGCGTAGTCGTTGATCACGCAGCCAGCAGCGCGCATCAGAATCACCCCGAACACGAAGATCAGCAGGTTCTTCACGCTCGGCACGCCTTCGGCAGCAACCCACAGCGCCCACAGCGTTGGCCACAGCAGCAGGTAGATGCCGATGGGCTTGTCCAGGCGCATCAGCTGGATAAAGTCCCAGGCGCGTGGGTGCAGGCGATTAAGTGAATGCAGCAGGCGGGTATACATCGAGCGCGTCTCCATGCGAGGTGCGGCTGATTATAAGACGGGCGTAGGGTGGATCACGTTTTATCGATCCAGCATGGTGGCTGTCAGGTGGATGTAAAAACGACACCCGCCTTACGGCGTGTCGATCTCGGCGGCCTGCCAGAATGCGGGTAAGAACACCTCGGCCACCAATACGCCCAGCGCGCCACGGCTAAAGCACGAGCGCCGCGCCCACAGGCGCTCGCGGCAGGCTTCCACTGGCAGCCACTGCGCCGGGTAGCGGCATACCTGCAGTTCGCCGCGATCGAAGGCGCGGTCGCTGAACAGCAACTCTCCCAGCGAGCGGCTGCCGAGTTGGTCCAGCGCCAGGCCGGAACCTTCCAATGCGCTGCGGGCTGCCACGCTGCGGGCAAATACCCAGGGTTGGCCGTGACCGCGCAGATACACTTCGCGCACCCAGCCCTGGCTGCCGTTGACCACGCCCAGTGCGCTGCATTCATCGCTGCGCAGGTGCTGCCAGCCTTCCTGCAGCGGGGTGACGCTGAAGCTATCGGCCGACAGGGCGGTGAGCCGCTGCGTCAGCGAATCCTCATTGAATAGCCAGTCGCGCACCGCAGCAGTGGGCGCAGGGTGCAGCTGGCTGGCAGTTAGCCAACGCGGCGGGTGGGCGAGGGCGGTGTGGGGCACGAGCGGTTTCACCGTAGGCAGAGGCGCGCGAGTCTAGCATGGGCCTTGCGCCTGGATAGATGACGCAAGGCGCGGCGATTGGCCGCTACGCCGGGCACAACCCGACTTTGGTTGGCCTCAATGGCGCGCTATTCATCGCCCGGCGGCTTGGCGCACCTGCGCATATACGGTAGTTTCCCCGGCGCAATAGCCGTGTGATCCACCTGAGGTAGTTATGAAGAAGTGGCAATGTGTGGTCTGTGGACTGATTTACGACGAGAGCCAAGGCTGGCCTGATGACGGTATCGCCGCCGGGACACTCTGGCAGGATGTCCCGGAAGACTGGCTGTGCCCTGACTGTGGCGTGGGCAAGCTGGATTTCGAAATGATCGAAATCGGTTGAGTCCAGGCTGTGACAAACGGCGACCTGCGGGTCGCCGTTTTGTTTAGCGAGTGCGCATACTAAACCCTCGAACGAGCTGATTAAGCGCGAGGTGGTTATGCGCAAGTGGCAGTGTGTGGTGTGCGGTTTTATCTATGACGAAGCCCTCGGCCTGCCCGAGGAAGGCATCGCCCCGGGCACGGCCTGGGAAGATATTCCCGCCGATTGGTTGTGCCCCGATTGCGGCGTCGGCAAGCTGGATTTCGAGATGATCGAGATTGTCTGAGCCGCGTCAGCCCTGAAATCTATTACGGCCGCCGCAATGCGCGGCCTGTGTGAGGAATGCAGCATGAGTGCACCTGTCGTCATCGTCGGCACCGGCCTGGCCGGCTACAACCTGGCCCGTGAATTTCGCAAGCTGAACAGCGAGACCCCGCTGCTGCTGATCACCGCTGACGACGGTCGCTCGTATTCCAAACCCATGCTGTCCACCGGCTTTGCCAAAAACAAGGATGCCGATGGCCTGAGCATGGCCGAGCCGGGCGCCATGGCCGATCAGCTCAACGCGGAAATTCGCACCCATACTCGGATCAGCGGCATTGACCCCGGCCACAAGCAGCTGTGGATTGGCGAAGAGGCTGTGCCTTATCGCGACCTGATCCTGGCCTGGGGCGCCGAGGTGATTCGTGTGCCGGTGGAAGGTGATGCCGACGATGCGATCTTCTCGATCAATGATCTTGAAGACTATGCACGCTTTCGCACGGCTGCTGCCGGCAAGCAGCGCGTCCTGCTGCTGGGCGCCGGGCTGATCGGTTGTGAGTTTGCTAATGACCTGATTCTGGGCGGCTACCAGGTCGAACTGGTCGCACCCTGCGAGCAGGTGATGCCTGGCCTGCTGCATCCGGCTGCTGCCGCCGCAGTTCAAGCGGGTCTGGAAGGGCTGGGCGCGCGCTTTCACCTCGGGCCGGTGTTGGCCAGCCTGAATCACAAAGGTGATGCACTGGAAGCGCACCTGTCCGACGGCACGCTGATTGAGTGCGATCTGGTGCTTTCGGCTGTGGGCCTGCGTCCACGTATCGAGCTGGCGGCAGCGGCTGGGCTGGCGGTCAATCGCGGGGTGATGGTCGACCGCCAGCTGCGCACCTCGCACGCCAATATTTACGCCCTGGGTGATTGCGCCGAAGTCGATGGCATCAACCTGCTCTACGTTATGCCGCTGATGACCAGTGCCCGTGCACTGGCCCAAACCCTGGCCGGTACCCCTACGGCAGTCAGCTACGGGCCGATGCCAGTAACGGTAAAAACTCCGGTCTGTCCGCTGGTGGTATCGCCACCACCGCGCGGGCTGCAAGGCGAGTGGAGCGTTGAAGGCAGCGGCGCTGATATCAAGGCGCTGTGCCATGACAGCAGCGGTGCGCTACTGGGCTACGCCCTCACCGGTACGGCCGTGCAGGACAAATTGGCGTTGAATAAGCTGCTGCCTGCGCTTTTGGCCTGAATGACGGTCGTTCTGTCGGATATGCCACAAAATTGCCCGGTTTAACTGTCGGACAAGACTGGCGCAGGGCTGGATGGCATGCCATCCTCCCTCAGTCTGCCGCAGCCTAGAGCTGTTGCCGCGCCTTGGTATCTGCTCGCGCAGAGCAGCCCGGACACAACAACAAAAAACCGTAAAGAGGCATTTATGCGTAAACCGGAACTCGCCGCCGCCATCGCCGATAAGGCGGATCTGACTAAAGATCAGGCAAACCGTGTACTTAACGCCGTACTCGAAGAAATCACCAATGCACTGAACCGCAAGGACAGCGTCACATTGGTCGGCTTCGGTACCTTCGTGCAACGCCACCGTGGTGCTCGCACCGGTAAAAATCCGCAAACCGGCGAGCCGGTGAAGATCAAGGCCAGCAACACCGTAGCCTTCAAACCAGGCAAGTCCCTGAAAGATGCTGTAAATTAAACAGAGAGTGTTTCATTTTCTGTGGATAAGTTCTGCAAAGCCCCGAGAATCGGGGCTTTGCACTATCTGGGGTAAGTGAAAATATCGAAACGGTGTTTCATTAAGTATTTAAAAGAAAAAGTGACCGCATTGAAGCAGTAGCGTTTCATTATTGACGCCCATTTAGCCTGTCTATAGGCTTCCGTGCTCGTGAAAAAAGCGCGGTGTTTCATTTGAAGAATTCAGTCTTTTCGCTCACTACCGTCGTCTTCGATAAATTGGGCGGTATAAAACTAAAGTTAGTAACTGAAAGTAGCCAGGTTGATATATTTGCCGGCGCGTATGCTTTGCAACGATTCGACAATGGCTCGAAGCCAAATACCATACGAGTTGATCAGAGTTCAATTCTGATCCTATATCGGTTCTGTGAAATTCAAAAAGTAGATTTGATCGAGCGCATCGCAAATCTTAATCCGCTTACTATCGGTGAAATTGAATCTTTCTCATCGTATTGCGGCTTTGCTCAACAGAGCGGCGAGCAGGTTAATCCGAATTGGTATGGTGCCCGCATGCGAGGCGCTAAAAAATTTATAGATTACCTATGGCTGTTCTATGAGGGGCGGTGCGCTCGAAACTTGGAGCAACTTAAAATTGCTAAGCGTTCGTATGAGAGGATGACTGCCGGCTTCAAGTTGTATATGAAAGCTCCTTACAGGGGCGATAAAAAAGACAGGATCGGCCTTACTCCTGCACTTCAGGCTAAGTTCATTGCTATTATTGACCCTGATGAGAGCAATAATTTAAATCCTTGGAAGATTTATAAGGTGCGATGGAGAAATTATATTCTCCTGCTTCTATTGATGTTGGGCGGAAATCGTAAAGGTGAGACGTTACTGTTGAAGCTGAATAATTTCCAGCTTACAGGAATGCGAAAGTATTACGACATCGTCAAGAACAAAGATGTGATTGATTATCCTCGCGCTGAGTCCCCCTCAGTTAAAACACTCGGTCGGCAGGTGGTGTTGCATGATCAACTGGCCGCATTAGTTGAACACTACATTGTGAATGTCAGAAAAGAATTCATCGGCTGGCAGTCAACAAGCTATGTCTTCCTGTCTTACCGGGATGGGCGTCCTCTTTCAGTGCAGACTCCTAATTCAATCCTGAATGAACTTATAAAACAATATCCAGAGTTTGTGGGTCTTCTCAGCCCCCATCGCCTTCGCAATACGTTTCATGATCTTTTGAATCAGGCACTGGATAGAAAGTTTAAGGGTGAAAGTGGTTTAAGTCGTAAGATTTTGAAAGCACCTATTCAGGAAGCGGCAGGCGGTTGGGCTAAGAATAGTAATATGCCTGAGCATTATGCTAAAGGATCGATACAAGCCAAAGTAGCCGAGTTACAAGCCCTACTCCAGCAAGAAGCCCTTAAGCCACAACTGGTTGATTAAATGAAAGAACTCCAGAGTCAGAGGGTGTTGTCCGGCAACGATGAACTTTCAGATTTTTTGCCGGGAGGCACTTTTGTAAAAAGTCGATTGGGCTATGACATCGAATTATTTGATGAGTATGGTGGCTTTCGATCTGCAATAAAATTGCCGGATGATACGGGTGAGTTTGTTTATCTTACATCACATTATCTTAATCTGTTGGATTTTGAGTTAAGAGAGATTGCGAGGAGTTATCTAAGATATATCTTGGAGAGATATCACGCTTCAACTGTTAGAATTAAATATAAATTTCTTGATTTGTTTGCCCGTGAGATGTCCAAAGGAGTTCATATCAATGACTTCTTGGAAAGTCTTTCTGTGCTTGAAAATAAAGAAAAGGCAGCATATATCTCTGCTTGTAAGGAATTTTTGAAGTTTCTATTGCTTTGCGGCTATGAAGATCTTTCACTTGAAGTGTATGAGGATTTCCATAAACTTCGAAATTATTCAGGTAAAGAAAATGCCTATTTAGCTCTATTTGTAATGGATGATGCCAGAGGGCCATTTACTAGAGAGGAAGTTTCCGTACTGTCAGGTCAGGTTAATAACCAGGCACTTCCGTTGGAATTTCGCTTGGTGTTAGATCTGTGTTTGTGTTTTGGGTTGAGACCAATACAAATTTCTTTATTGAAAAGAAAAGATTTTATTAAAGATAGTAGGAGCGGATTGTATTATCTTAACGTGCCGCGCGTGAAGCAAGATTCGCGCAATCGGCGAGTTCAATTCAGCTCTCGAATACTCACGGAAAGAACTGCAAGTCTTATTCAGTCTTACATAGATTCTGCAAAAAATCCCGATGGTATTGATCCTGCAGAGCTACCACTTTTTATTAACTCAAAATCGATAAATTTAGAACGAGACGGAAATACCTTAGGAAGTCACTACTGGGAAGATGCAGAGCGGTTGTCAAGTGACTATTTCTCAGATGAGTCAAAGCGGGCCATACTCTACCAAAAGTCGAGTGGCAAAATTAATTATATCCTTTGGGGAAATGAACATAGGCTGCCATTTTCCCCTCGTACCGGAAAGAAATTCAGTTTGTGTGCATATAGATTTCGTTACACGGTTGGCACGCAAGCAGTAATGTCCGGTTGTTCGCCAGAAGAGCTTGCCGATTTACTCGATCACAATGATACGAATAGCATTAAACACTACTTCAGATTCACTCATGAAATGTGGGAGATTCTAGAAAATGCTACGTTGAGTCGCATTGAACAGAAGCAATTCACAGCTGCTTGGATGAGAGAAGGTGACCTTGTAAATAATATATATAGTCACGTATGTGAACCAAGAAATTTCAATGTCATAGGAAAGTGTGCGTCTCAATCTATATGCTTCGAGGAGCCGGCGGTATCTTGCTATTCGTGTGACAGATTTTGTCCTAATAAAGATGTTGTAGCACATGAAAGTGCTTTGGAGGGTTTGGTAGAGCGAAAAGATCGCTTGCTAACCGTCAGCACCGCTAATGTAGTTTCAGTTATAGACCAGGCCATAGCTGGTTGCCGTGCTGCAATCGCCTACTCTGAAGGGCAGGACGTGGTTCTAATTAATGTGAAGGAAGTCTGAGTGCAAAATATAATGGCACAGGATATTTTGCATGAGGAGCTTCGGATTAAGCTAAACCGCCTTGCCAGCAAAGCCGAGGAGAGATTCTCAAAACTCAGTTGTTTCAATGGGTCAAAGTGGGAGGATCTCTCCTGGTTATATAACGGAAGGCATAATGTTTATTTGCTGGCTCGCGGAGAAACTAATGCAGAGTTAATGCTACTTAATAAGGTCTTCTTGGTAAGTTATCTCTGGGACAGAAGGGCGGACCACAAGGTGGTATCAGCTGGTCGCGTTATGGACTTATCGGCTGCGGTAAAGTATATGGCTGCTCAGGGTGTTGTTAACCTTAGAGGGCTTGATCAATCTTCCTACATGACAACGTTTAAATATATTCAAACACGCTATAAATCACCTGCTAGTGCATGTAGATCGCTAAATTATTTTATCAGATTCATCTTTAATTCTTCCTTGACCGTTAGCAATTTTGACCTCATCGGTACGCAGGATCTTCAAGAGAAAGATAAGTATGGCCGTGTTGCCCTTGGAGATAAACTGCCGCTTCCAGAATTGGTCAAAGCAATCATAGCGTTGAAGTGGGCAGTGCAAGACCAGTGGGATGGCAGCTTTCGTGCTCAGATGGATATGTTGTCGGTTCTGACTCAGGCATTTCAATATGGATTAGGCCTAAGAATCGGGGAGGTTCTGCGGTTACCTAAGAACTGCTTAGTTACAATAAACAGTGAGTTATATTGTCGAGTATGGACAGAAAAAGGTGCGGAGCCAATCGCCAGGTATGTCCCTACTATCTGGAGAGCCGCCCTCTGTGAAGCGGTTCTCCGAATTGATGCCATCTGCGAACCCTACAGAAAAAGGGCTTTGAGCATTGAAGATGGTTCCTATGCCGAGACTCTCGATTATCGCTTTCAGGGAAGAACAGAAGCAATTGATCGGCATATTGAGTCTACCCTAAACTGTCTATCTAAGAAAATAGAGTCTAATGTTTCAGCGTCTGAAAGACAGTTGCGCCTCCTGAAGTATCTGCCGGATGAAGAACTTGTTGAGCTCAAGAATTTGCGTGAGTACTTACCATTTGCCTCGAATTCGCACGACTCTACTTCACTCCTTAAATTCTACAAAAAAAACGGATTTAAGATAACTTCAAAATCACTCGGAAAGGTAAAGTGCGTTTATTATGTACGAGGATCTGATGTTAAGCAGCGACTTGCTCAATTGATAGAGTTTCGCCGCAATATTGTTTTATATTCTGAGTTTTTTGAGGTGCTCCATAAACGACCACCTGCAGGAAGTCGGTCTAAGGATGTACACGCTCTAAAAGATAGGTTGCAGTCGCAAAGCCTGGCTTCTTTGGAAGCCTTTGTCTTGACGGGGGAGTCGTGTCTTTATGGTGCGAGGATAGTATATCTTAGTCGTGACGATGCAGTTGCCGCAATAAGAAATATTGTCAGTGGTGGGTATGATTATCGCGCTTACATTCCGATATTAGATGCTGAGGAACTTTATCCAGAGCTGTTCAACCAGAAGACCATGACCTACATTGCTAATGCAAATGCGGCTGGGTTCTACTCGTTTCTTAGAGTCTCGGAAGAACGAATCAATTTTTATAGGCCAGTCGCGAAAAGCAATAGAGTTAAGCATTCTGCCGTATCTGGGTTCTTGGTTGAACAGGCCAGCATTAAAAGTGCCGTTGTAGATGCTTTTGTATCAGTTAATACAAAAGTTAAGTCAGAACTAATCCAGGGAATTAAAGAGGAACTTCTAGCGGATGGAGTAGAGATTGGTTCGGCTACATTTGGGATAAATCAAAAAGTCTCTGATTATTTATTTGTTGTCCCAAGCAATCTTGGCGGTGTGTATAACGAACACATTCCATCTATCCTTGGCTATTTTTCTGTTCTATATGCGATAAAACCAGCTAAGCAGGGGCAGTCAGCGTTTGTCCGTTACGGTGTTGTAGCCAATGAAGAGATTGTAAGTACGTTTCAGACCCACAAGGGACGACATTGGCAAACTAATTCACTTTTTCGGGCGGGCTTGGCTGCAAGTATTGTGAATAAGTGGATGGGAAGATCTGATAGTCAAGGTGATCATTACGATCATCAGACTGCTAAAGAACGTGCTGAGAAAGTCGGTGAGCTTATGCTCTCTGAGCAGTCCCGCTTTATTGGTGATCTGGCGAATAAGGTCAAGGCTTGGACTGACAATGATATTCCGACCCAGAATGTGCAGACCTTTTTGACTGATATGCTGCAAACCGTACATTACGGTCCGCTTGGGCATTGTTTTCGTGATATTAATTTGAAGCCCTGCGAATTTCATCTGAAGTGTCTGACCGGCAATTCAGGAAAAGGCTGTAGAGAGTTCGTTGTAGATCTTTTAGATCCAGTTCAAATAAAGCAAGTCGAGTCAGAGCGTAATAGATCAGAAATTGAGTTGGCGCGGCTTTTTGAAGCCTTGAATAGACCCAGTATCCCGGTAGAGTCTGTTGAAATGCATATCGAACATCAAATGGCGATTTTTAGAAATGCTTCTTATATTTTAGATAATTCTGAGGTGGTGCTTAACGAAATTCAAGTTGAAAAGAGTAAGGACTATCAGCCATTTAGGACCAATGGCTCTGTTCCAAGCGACTGTGTATTCCAATGTGGAGTAGCTTGATTGTGACTACGTCTACTGAGCAATGGGGTAAAGCTTTTTCGGTATTGCAACAATTTGAAAGACAGCTGATAGATCCTTCAAACTTTGGGTGGAAGTATATTACCGATAAGTCTGGTGTATCTAAGCCGACCCTTTGGCGAAACAAGGAATTTGAAAAAGAGTTTCAACGTATTAAGGAAGTTGTCAAAAGTTATGCTCGTGGTGAGAAACAGTTCGATCAAGAGGTTTCACTGAAAGCGGCCAGAGATCGTGATCGAGATCACCAGATCGAGGTGCTCAAGGCACAGGTCCAGGAGTTGACGAAGCAATTAAATAGGGAGCGCGAAAGACTCATATACGCCTCTATGATTGCTCGCCGTAAGAATATCGATCCTGCGGAATTCTTAGATGAGAGCCCAGTGTTTCGTAAGCCTGCCAAAGGCGGCTCGGTGGTCAAGCTGCCATCAAAGGGGCACTAGCCAAGTCGGGTGCCATCATCTGGCTTTGTACTGGCATTTAAGGCCAAATAGCTCTTGCTGTACTTTTGCTCCGCGGCCAGCCCCTCAATGCCACCCTGTCCTCGAAACCGATGGGGTTGAGCTTCTCATCTCGGTCGATGCGGCGCATAACTAACTACTTGGCGTTGGCGGAGAGATAGAGTTCCGGCACCGCAATTCCCGCCGCCCTTGCCGCGGACATACAACGGTACTCGTTTACCGCCAACCTCGATAACTCCTCCTGGCCGCCCTTGATGATCAGGCCAGAGGTTTTCGAGGCGAGACCTGGCACATAGCAGGCTGCCAACCACATAAGTAACCCGAAAATACTGGCCACAATCGGCGGAGGTATCCTGTTTTCCAGTGTTCGCATAAAAGTGCTCGATAACGCAGCCACAGCGTTTGCGCCAGTCGCTATGTTTAGCGTACTTTTTGCAGTTCGCTCTGCACTAGTTCTAGCAGCGGCTCCGGGCCGAACTTCGTCAACAGCGTGCCGTTGACGAAGAAAGTTGGCGTGCCTTGAATCCCCACTTTCTTAACGTCCGCTGCGTCTTTAGCCAGGATGTCGTCGATAGCCGGCGAGTTCATCGTGGCGCGGGCCTTCTCGACATCCAGGCCAACTGCTGCTGCGGCTTCCCAGGCCTTCTGCGCTTTCGCGTCGTCATGCCACAGCGGCTGGGCCTCCAGCACGGCTGCTAGCACAGGCTCGTAAAGCCCCTGCATTCGCGCCGTCTCCAGCAGGCGCACGGCCTCTTCTGAACCTTTGTGGAACAACACATAGCGCACGACCAGACGCACGTCCTGTGGGTACTGCGCCATGATTTGCTTTACGTAGGGGAAGAACGCCCGGCAGCTTTCGCACGATGGGTCGAAGAACTCGACGATGGTGACCGGCGCCTTGATTGGCCCAAGGGTTGGCGAGTGGAAACGTACCAACGAACTGCTCGCCTGGGTGACTGCTTGAGTCTCCTGAGGTGCTGAAAAACGCTGATAGAGCACTGCCGCAGCGATAAAGCCGGCAATGGTTACAGCGCTGATGGTCAGTACGATGGCACGTCTATTCATACAAGGGTTCTCCGGCGAATCAGGGCAAGAAGCAAGACGATGGCGGTGAAAGCCGCCAGGGAAAGCAGCGGCAGCGGCACGCTACCAAAGATCAGCATATCGGCCCCGGAACAGGAGGTTCCGGCGCTACACGGCTTGAGGTTTTCTGGAAGTATGCCCATGAACAGCAGGGAGTGATACAGGGCGATTGCCCAACCGATAACGGCCAGGGGCAAGGCGTAAAGCCAAACGGCGAAGTCCGCGCGATAACAGGCGACCGTCAGCATTACCCCCAAAGGAAACATGAAGATGCGCTGGAACCAGCACAGCACGCATGGGGTTTTGCCCATGACTTCACCGATAAACAAGGCGGCTAGGGTTGCGGCCACAGCCAGCAACCACACAGAGAGCAGCAAACCCCAGGGGTTAGCGGAGGGGTGACTCTGGCTTCTCATCGTTATTTACTCGCCATTTTCCTTAAATAGGGATGGCACGTTAGCGGGCCCGCAGCAGCTGTCGATTGGCTTTGTGTTACAGCATGCGTCCTGCACAGGAACCGGTCGATTCGCTTGGCGTTGCAACCAGCAGGCACAGCAACTATCGAGCTGGGCGGTTCATCTTGATGACGAAGCTCCCATTAAGGCTGGGGCTGGCAACTACAACGTGAATCGCGCCGGGGGTTTGTAAATACTTTCCGCGCTCTTCTAAGGCGATGGTCAATGACGGTGGCTTTTCCCAACATGGGTGTGCCCGTCATCCGGAAGCGCATTGACTCCGCCAGTGGTGTTCAGGCGCTGGAGGATTCCGCACTCGTCTACGCCCCGCTCAGAAGCGCAGCGGTGGCGCAACTCAACCAGCTGTTTTTGCAGCGCCAACAGGCTGGTCACGCGTGCTTGCACATGCTCAATGTGCTCATCCACTAAGCTATTTACACCCTCACAGTTTTCCTCTGGCCGATCCATCAGCGCCAGCAAACTTCTGATCTCGTCCAGGGTCATGTCCAGCGTTCGGCAGTTGCGAATGAACGTAAGCCGCTCAAGGTGCTCACTGCTGTACAGGCGGTAGTTACCCTCGCTGCGAGCCGGAGCCGGCAACAGCCCCTCGCGCTCGTAATAGCGAACCGTTTCAACCTGGCAATCGGCAAGCTTGGCCAGCTCTCCAATTTTCATGAAATACCTCTTCGACAAACGCTTGACCCTGTAGTGGCTTCAGGGTGTTCACTCTGCATAACTGATCAATGAGGATACCCCCATGGCTGGCTGCTGCAGTGATGAACACAAACCTGAAGCGGTTTCAAATGATGTCTGCTGTGACCCCAATGAGGCAATTAAGTGCTCCTCCGCTACAGCCTCAACGGTAAATGCCGTAGCTGGCTCCAGGCTCAGCAGCTTTCGCATTGCGCAAATGGACTGCCCTACCGAACAGTCGCTGATTCAGGACAAGCTGAGCAAGCTCGCAGGCGTAGATAAGCTCGACTTCAACCTGATCAAACGGATTCTTGGGGTATGGCACAACTTGCCGTCGACCGCCCCCATCGAGGAGGCGATCTTGTCCCTGGGAATGCAGGCAGAACCGCTCTCTGCTGAAGGGCAAGCCCGCATCAAAATTGAACAGATGGACTGCCCAACGGAAGAAAAGCTGATCCGCGACAAGCTCTCCTCAGTGCCCGGCATCAGCGCGCTGGAGTTCAACCTGCTGCAACGCGTACTGACGTTTAGCCACACAGCAGAAGCATTGCCAGCAGCACTGGCCGCGATTCGCGACCTTGGTTTCACGCCAGTGGTTGAGGATTCAGCAACAGCAAATGAAGAAGCGCAAGGAACCCCGCGCAAGAAAGCCTGGTGGCCCTTGGCGCTCTCGGGCGTGGCCGCCGTATCGGCGGAAGTGATCCACTTTGCCGAGCTTGCGCCAGATTGGGCTGTGGCTGGCGTGGCGCTGCTCGCCATTCTGCTGTGCGGCCTAACGACCTATAAAAAGGGCTGGATCGCGCTGAAGAACCGCAACCTGAACATCAATGCGCTGATGAGTATCGCGGTGACCGGTGCGGTGCTGATTGGGCAATGGCCAGAAGCGGCCATGGTCATGTTCCTCTTTTCTGTAGCAGAACTGATCGAAGCGAAGTCATTGGATCGGGCTCGCAATGCCATCCGCGGCCTGATGGATCTGACGCCGGAGCGCGCCACGGTGCAGCAGATCGATGGCACATGGCTTGAAGTTGACGTTAAAACTATCGCCGTAGGCGCATTGGTCAGGGTAAGACCGGGCGAACGAATCGGTCTCGACGGCGAGGTTACGTCCGGCAACTCCACCATCAACCAAGCGCCCATCACGGGGGAAAGCCTGCCCGTAGAGAAAACCATTGGCGACCCGGTTTTTGCAGGAACCATCAACGAAGCCGGCTCCCTGGAATACCGCGTCCTAGCCGCCGCTGCCAACACCACGCTGGCACGTATCATTCACGCGGTCGAAGAGGCGCAGGGTTCACGTGCGCCGACCCAGCGCTTTGTCGATCAATTCGCCAAGGTATACACCCCTGTCGTATTCCTATTCGCCCTAGCTATCGCCATTGTGCCGCCACTCTTCATGGCCGAGCCCTGGTACGACTGGATCTACCGTGCTTTGGTGCTGCTGGTGGTCGCCTGCCCTTGCGCCTTGGTCATATCGACGCCCGTCACCATTGTCAGTGGCCTGGCAGCGGCGGCGCGTAAAGGCATTCTGGTCAAAGGCGGCGTCTATCTGGAAATCGGTGGCAAGCTTGGCTTCCTGGCACTCGACAAAACCGGAACCATTACTCATGGCAAGCCGGTACAGACCGATTACATGCCGTTGGTTGAACAGGATTCAGAACTCTACCGTACTCATGCTGCCAGCCTCGCCAGTCGCTCTGACCACCCGGTTTCGCAGGCAATAGCCAAGCATGCCACTGAGAATGGCCTGACGTTTGCTGCCGTTGAGGGATTCGAAGCCCTGCCGGGTCGAGGTGTTCGAGGCACCATCGAAGGCATAGATTTCCACCTGGGTAACCACCGCCTGGTGGAAGAGCTTGGCCTCTGCTCACCCGAGCTGGAAGCGACGCTGGAGCGTCTCGAACGCCAAGGTAAAACAGTGGTGGTGCTGTGCAATCCGCAGCGTGCCATTGCCCTGTTCGCCGTTGCCGATACCGTCAAGGACTCCAGCCGCCAGGCAATTGAGGAGCTTCACGCGCTTGGCGTGAAGACCACAATGCTGACCGGCGATAACCCGCACACCGCAGATGCGATTGCACAGCAGGTAGGCATCGACGAGGCACGCGGCAACCTTCTGCCAGTCGACAAATTGCAGGCCATTGAAGCATTGCAGGCGCGCGGCTACGTTGTAGGGATGGTCGGCGATGGCATCAACGATGCGCCGGCGCTGGCGAAGTCTGAAATCGGTTTCGCCATGGCCGCCGCCGGCACGGACACGGCCATCGAAACTGCGGATGTGGCCTTGATGGATGACGACCTGCGCAAGATCCCGGCCTTCATCCGCCTGTCTCAACAGACCGCCGTCATCCTCAAGCAGAACATCGTGCTGGCGTTAGGGATCAAGGCCCTGTTTCTCGCCATTACCTTAACGGGGCAGGCGACGATGTGGATGGCCGTCTTTGCCGACATGGGTGTCAGTCTGCTGGTGGTGTTCAACGGCCTGCGCCTGCTTAAAAAGTAGGGTTGGAGGATTGAAGATGAAAGCAGCATTGCAACTCGCAATTGAACAAGCCTTTCAGCAGGCCCGGCAGGCCATGCAGGAACAGCGCAGTACAGATGCCTTTCAATGGCTGGAGCGCGCGCACATCCTGACTCAGCGCCAACCTTTGCTGCATGCCAGGTCACACTGGCTGATGCTCACGCTCGGCTGGCAAATTGGCGATTATCGCGAGGTGGCGGGGCAAATACCGCGCATTGTCGCGGCCCTGCTGTTTTCCAGAATTTGGGTGCCCATCGGCAATACCGGCCGCTCGAGGATCAGTGCTTTCGCGCCCATGCCCATCTCTCAGGAGTTGCAGCGACTTCTCCAAGGAGGAGAACAATGAAGTCACTTCCTGGAGTGACACACTTTATCGCTCCCTGGCGTTGGTGGACGCTAGCGCTGGCCATTGCCTCGGCCGACCAAGCGCTCAAGAGCGCAATTGCGGGGGCGCTACCGGTCGGCAGCGTCATTCCGCTGGCCCCGTTCTTCAATCTGGTTCATTTCTGGAATACCGGTGCAGCGTTCAGCTTCCTGGCTGACGCGGGTGGTTGGCAGCGTTACTTTTTCAGCGTCATCGCCTTGGTCGTTTCGGTGGTGCTGGCTCTGATATTGCGTAAACCCAGAGCCAACAGCGAAGCCCTAGGCTATAGCCTCATCTTAGGCGGTGCCGTTGGCAATCTGATTGATCGAGCCTCGCAAGGCCATGTGATCGACTACCTGGATTTTTACTGGCAGTCCTGGCATTGGCCTGCGTTTAACCTGGCGGATATCGGTATCGTCGGTGGTGCGACCATGTTGATCCTGAGCAGCTTACTGAACCCGAATGAGGAAATCGGCCGAGCCAGAGAATGAAAGACTTGCCCTCAACAGGCGCGGTGCGCTGGGCAGGCCATGCCTGGGTGGGGCCCGGCATCGGCATCTTTCATGGCCGTGCCGGCCACCAGGATTGGCACCACCATCAGGCACATCAGATCTCAGCGGGTCTCGATTCACCTGTATTGGTTGAAACGCCGCTGGGCATTCAAACAGGATCGGCCGTCTTCATCCCGGCCGGCTTGCCGCATCGGCTCAGCGCCAACCGAGTGCTATCGATCTATCTGGATGCAGTGTCCGATGAGGCGCGTGCTTTGTGTGGCAGCGAAACAGCGCGGGTGATTGAGATCGCGCCGGGGGATATCACGCCGATTATCGAGGCGCTACGTGAGCCAGGGCACACTGCACTTCAGGTAAGAGCGGGGGTGCGCCAATCACTGCAACTTTCCGATCCGCCGCCTTCAGATCCTCGTTTGACCACTGTGGTTGAGGCGCTGCGTAGTGGCCAAATGGGACGCGACGAAATGGCCGCGTTGGTGCATTTATCCCCCTCACGGTTTTCCCACTGGTTTGTAGAGCAAACCGGCCTGCCGCTGCGCAGCTATGCGAAATGGTTGCGTCTCACGCAGGCCCTGCAATATGTGGCCAAAGGTGTACGACTAACCGAAGCAGCTCATGCAGCGGGCTTTTCTGACTCGGCGCATTTCTCCCGGACATTCCGGACGCTGCTGGGCATCGATCCTTCTTCCGCACTGGCTGAGGTCGATCTTCAGGAGTCATAGCTCTTTCGTTCAAGCCGAAAGCGGGTCTCCCCACATACAGTCATGGCTCCCTACCCAGGAGCTGAGCGATGCCTATTTTCCTGCGATTCCCCCTACGCTGGCTGAGCTATCCACTTGTGTTTGGTGGCTGTGCCGCCTTCATGCTCTGGGCGCTGTACGCGGGAGTGCCGTATTGGCCCACCACACCGGTAGTCGCCGCGGTGGGTCTGTTAAGCGTCGCGGGGTTAGAGCGCATCCAGCCTTTTCGCGAAGCCTGGCTTGAGGATCATCAAGACACCGCGACCGACCTACTGCACATGCTGGTGAATCTCTCCGTCATCCAGTTCACCGCTGAAATCCTGGCCAGGCTGGGCGATGCAGTGCCAGCTACGGTTCGTCTCTTCCCAGTCGAGAGCCCACTTTGGCTGCAACTGCTGCTGGTCGCCGCCGTGCTCGATCTGAGCCTGTATGCCATGCATCGTATCAGCCACCATGTACCCTGGCTGTGGCGTTTTCACATGATTCATCACAGCGCCGAGCGGCTGTACTGGATCAACGGGGAGCGCCGACACCCCTTGCACGCCGCACTCATGGCCGGTCCGGGGCTGGTGATTCTGCTCGCATCAGGTGCTCCATCCGCAGTGGTTGCTACCTGGTTTGGCATTTTGACCGTGCACTTGGCGTTCCAGCATGCAAACCTGGACTACCGACTGGGATGGCTGCGCCACATCATCGGGGTTGCTGAAATTCATCGCTGGCATCACAAGCGCGACTTTGCGGATGCCCAGGTTAACTTCGGAGAGTTTCTGATGGTGTGGGATCGACTGTTTGGCACGTTCTACGACAGCGCAGGGAAGCTGGGAGAGGCAGAGGTTGGATTGCATGAAAAGGACTATCCCAAAGACTACCTTGGACAGTTGACCGAACCCTTTGGGCGAGACCTTACAAGCCAAGGCTAACGGATTCTCTTGCGAAGGGCTGCCGCTAGGTGCAACACGATGCCCCTAGTGAGTGGCTCTGGCTAGCTGATGAAAGCGCGCGCCCGTTGAGCCGATGCCACCCAACGTAAGCTCGCTCGCCCGCAACCAATGTGAGCCCAAGGCTATGCCAGTCGCAGTTAATCTGAGCTGGAGATCGCATCGATTGCGAGCTCGGCCGAACTCAAACGCGAGCTGATTCAACTACTGGTTCATGGCTCGAAACCATCAGCAGAGTGGTGCACAACCACTGGAATGGGCGACTCATATCCTCTGGAGCAAGTGGCCCATTTCACTGCAATACATAGCGTTGCAGTGAGCTGATCGCCTCTCTAGCGAATGACCTGGGCCAACCCAAGCTGGGCGCTCTCACGGCCTATACGCCGTTTTTGTTGAAAACCTGCACTTAAATGTCGCTTTAAGACAACTTTTATTGCCGCCTTGTGAAGATTACAGAATTGTAATTTTCCAATCATCTTCAAGTTATCTTCAGCTTGCAAGGATAGGGCTCAGCTCCCCAAAGGCGCAGAGCGCTTGAGGGTGCAATACCTATAAGAACGCCATGGCGAAAACTAGACTAATAACTGCCAATATAAAGGAGCAATAAATGCTTAATAAAACCAAACTATCCCTTGCAGTATTTTCGGCGATTGTCAGTGCAGCTCCGCTCATGGCGGCCGCAGAAGAGCAAGCCGAAGGTTTTGTAGAAGGTAGCAGTTTCAATATTCTCAACCGTAACTTCTACATGAACCGTGACTTTCGTAAAGGTCAGTCGAGCAACACTGACAATGGTTATACTGAAGCTTGGGCACACGGCATCATTGGCCAGTTCGAGTCGGGCTTTACCCAAGGCACCGTAGGCTTTGGTATTGATGCCTTCGCCATGCTCGGCCTTAAACTGGATACCGGGGATGGTCGATATGGCCCAGGTGGTACTGTTAATCTGCTGCCGGTAAATAGTGATGGTGAAGCTGAAGATAACTACTCCAAAGTGGGTGGTGCAGTAAAAGCCCGGCTATTCGACACCGTTGTCAAAGTGGGTGATGTGTTCCCCATGACTCCGGTGGTTCACTACGGTGACTCCCGCCTGCTACCGGAAAGCTTTCGCGGCGTTACGGTTGAGAACACCAGCTTTGATGGTTTGACCCTTCAGGGTGGCCGCCTGCATGCCATGAGCCAGCCGCAGGTCAGCACCATGCGTGATGAATTCGCAACCTTCTATGCGGGCTCTGTCGCGTCGCCATGGGTTGCCTATTTCGGCGGTGACTATTCGCTAAATGACAACCTGAGCTTTAGTCTCTATAGCAGCCAACTCAAGGATGCTTGGAAGCAGCACTATGCCGGTACGTCCTTCACCTACCCGCTGACCGACAGTGTTTCCTTGTTCGGTGGTTTGAACTACTACAAAGCTGTCGATGACGGCCAGCAGCTGCTGGGTGAGTTCGATAACGACATTTACAGCGGCAAAGTGGGTGTGCAGTTCGGTGCACACAGCGTTGCCCTGTCGCACCAGCGCAACAACGGCGACGATGATTTCGACTACCTGCGCCAGTCTGATTCCATCTTCCTCGACAACTCTATTCAGTACAGCGACTTCAACTCGCCGAAAGAGAAGTCCTGGATGCTGCGCTACGACCTAGATATGGCCAGCTATGGCGTTCCTGGACTGACCTTCATGACGCGCTATGCGCTGGGTACAGATGCGGACTACTCCGACGCCAACAATGTGTATATGCGTCGTGATGCCGATGGTAATCCGCTGACCGACCAGAAGCGCTGGGAGCGCAACATCGAAGCCAAGTACGTCGTACAAGCTGGCTCGCTGAAAGATATGTCCTTCCGCGTTCGCCAGATGACTACCCGCGCAACGGATTACGAGTCGGATCTGGACGAGGTTCGTCTGATCGTCGAGTACCCACTGAGCGTGCTCTAAAAATGGATGGGCGGGCGGGCTCTAAAAGCCCTGCCCGCTCATGCATAACAAGATAGATAGTTATTAGATTTCAAGAATGTAATGTTGAGCTCACGCTGCTGTTAGCTTCACCCCCGTAAAATTCACTCGAACTTGCAGAACTTGTCCATGAACCTCGACAAGCTACTAATTGAATTTTACGAGGCCTGCCTTATGAAGATGTTGAAAGCTCTAGTTATTGGATCGGTACTTCTTGTCGGCTCCACACAGACTTATGCAGAAGATGGCTATGATCGCTCAATGAAAGCTCAGGAAAAATTTCGAGCAGATCAAAAACGAATTCACGGAACTGAGCCTTCTGCCAAACCGGCGGACGAACTAAAGGTTAAGACCAGCAACCAAAATCGGGCCAATACCGATATTAAAAAAGAAACCAACGCTGACTAACCGCCCACTTCCGAACGATGTTCACCTCTAGAAGCTCCCGAGCTCCTTTGGAAAGAGGTGTACCCTAAGCGCCCTTCGGGGCGCTTTTTTTATTTAATCTTTAATAAAAAAGACTCACTGGGAGTTTAAACCTCCAAGCTAGAAAACTAACTCTACTCTTCCGCAAGTCATTCATGTCTGCAACAAGCCATCGCTGTCAGCGTGTAGCAAGAAGGGCAAAATGATACCGGTGCAGGCCTTTAGATTGATCTGCCTGATATCTGCAAAGGCACTGGCTATCACCCCGATGCTAGAACACGGTGTCATTTGAATACCGCGCCCTTGCACCGTCAGCAGATACCTACTCAATAGCTAGACGCCGTGCCCATCTCAATTTTTCATGATTCAGGCCATCCAAGAGTATCGCCGCGCTCTCCGCTACCTCATGTAAGCTGAAGTTTTTACTCCTTGAGGATGCTATGAGTAGGGATGCGCTTGAACAAAACCAGATACCGATCTATTTCGTTGCGGTCATTGCAGCGGCAATCGGTGGGTTAATAGCTCCTGCAGCTACGCAGAGCCTGAACGCATTAGTGACCCCGACTATCGCCGTGCTGATGTACGCGATGTTCCTGCAAATCCCCTTTCTTGATTTCCGCGAGAGTCTTAGCAACAAACGCTTCATGTCTGCCTTGCTGATCGCCAATTTTGTACTGAGTCCACTGTTGGTGTGGGCACTAACCAGAGGGCTCGCAGAACACCCGGCAGTACTAATCGGCGCTCTTCTGGTTTTGCTCACTCCCTGTATCGACTACGTGGTGGTATTTACGCACATAGGCAGAGGCGACTCGCGTGCGATTCTTGCAGCAACCCCCATCCTCTTGCTGTTGCAACTTGTGCTGTTGCCTGTGTATTTGGCTTTTATGCTAGGGGAGCAATCCCAAGTCGTTATCTCGATAGCGCCTTTCGCTGAAGCCTTTCTCGCACTGATTGTCGTGCCTTTATTGCTCGCGGTGGCTACAGCAGCCTTGGCTAAGCGCTCGCGGATCGTAGGTCGCTGGAACACCGTATGGGCATGGATGCCAGTCCCTGCGATGGCGGCAGTTCTCATTGCGGTGGTTGGGTCGCAAATCTCGCCAGTGGTACGTGATATCGACCAGCTTTTACCGGTGATCCCGGTGTATATCGGTTTCATGCTTTTGGCCCCCGTAGTGGGCGCACTCGCTTCAAAAGCTTATAAACTGCCCGCCTCGACGGCGAGAGCGGTTACTTTCAGTACCGCCACACGTAACTCGTTGGTGGTTCTTCCGCTGGCCCTGGCATTACCTGAAGAAATACGAGGGCTTGCAGCCGCAGCGGTCATCACCCAGACACTGGTTGAGTTGGTGGGTGAACTTGTCTACATCCGGGCAGTGCCGATTCTCATCTGGCGTAAAAAAAGCCGCTGAGGACGTCACGGCACAGTCACCGCCCACATTGAGCGGTATTTACGGTAAGCAAAAAGCCCCGCTCAAGAGCGGGGCTTTTCAGTTGCAAACGAATAGCGCTGTGAACTTAGCGCAGACGATGGGCCAAGCGGTAGAGCAATGGCAAAACCAGCAGCGTCAGCGCTGTTGAGGACAGAATTCCGCCAATCACTACCGTCGCCAGAGGGCGCTGAACTTCCGCGCCCGTACCGATGGCAGTGGCCATTGGAATAAAGCCCAGAGACGCCACCAAAGCAGTCATCAGCACTGGCCGTAGGCGCGTCAATGCGCCTTCGCGGATGGCCTCGTCCAGCCCCATGCCGTTCTCACGCAAACTGCGAATGAAGGAAATCATTACCAGGCCGTTGAGCACCGCCACGCCCGACAAAGCAATGAAACCCACGCCCGCGGAGATCGAGAGCGGAATATCTCGCAGCCACAAGGCCATGATCCCGCCTGTCAGCGCGAAGGGCACGCCGGTGAACACCAGCAGGCCATCTTTGACATTGCCGAACATCATAAAGAGCAGTGTGAACACCAGCAGCAATGAGACCGGTACGACAATCTGCAGGCGCTTGGCCGCCGACTGAAGCTGCTCGAAGGTGCCGCCCCAGGTCGTCCAGTAGCCTGTAGGGACGCTAACCGCCTGGGCGATCTTGCTCTCGGCCTCGGCGACAAATGAGCCGATATCGCGACCGCGAACGTTAGCGGTGACCACCACGCGGCGCTTGCCACTTTCACGGCTGATCTGGTTCGGCCCCGGTGCGGACACCACACTCGCCACATCAGCCAAGCGCACAAACCCTGGGCCATCCAACCCATCGCCATTGGCCAGACGAATAGGTAGCTGCTGGATCTTGTCGACATCATTGCGCCACTCGTCCGCCAGGCGAACTTGGATATCGAAACGCCGGTCACCTTCAAACAGTGCACCCGCCTCGCGCCCGCCGATGGCGGTGGAAATGGCGTCCTGAATCTCCGAGACATTCAAACCGAATCGTGCGGCTTTCTCACGGTCGATTTGTACGCTGAGCATCGGCAGACCGGTGGTCTGTTCGACCTTCACATCAGCTGCTCCTGGAATACCCTCCAGCACCTCAGCGATTTGCTCGGCGGTCTCGTTCATCACATCCATGTCATCGCCAAACACTTTCACTGCGACGTCACTGCGTACGCCGGAGATCAGCTCGTTGAAGCGCATCTGAATGGGCTGAGTGAACTCATAGTTGTTGCCGGAAACCTGTTCAACCGCCTCCTGCATCGCCGCAACCAAATCGGCTTTGCTGCGATCAGGATCGGGCCACTGGTCGCGCGGCTTTAGCATGACAAAGTTGTCCGCCACGTTCGGCGGCATTGGATCGGTTGCGACTTCAGCAGTTCCAAGCTTGGCGAACACCGTATCAACCTCGGCAAAGGATTTGATTCGTTGTTCGAGTTGCACCTGCATTTCAATTGCTTGCGAAAGGCTAGTGCCAGGAATACGCAGGGCATGCAAAGCGATATCGCCCTCATCCAGGCTCGGCACGAACTCACTGCCCATCCGCGAAGCAGCTAAACCAGAAAGCACCATGATGACTGTCGCAATGGTCAGCACTAACGGCTTGCTGACCATGACCCAATCTAGCAACGGCGCGTAGCCTTGCTTGACCCAGGCCATTAGCCGATTTTCTTTTTCACTGACGTTGCCATTGAGGAACAGTGCAACAGCTGCCGGGACGAATGTCACCGAGAGGATCATGGCTCCGAACAGGGCTGTCACCACGGTGAACGCCATTGGGTGGAACATCTTGCCTTCCACGCCGGTGAGCGCAAATATCGGCAGGTACACCACCATAATGATCAGTTGGCCGAACAGCAGTGGACGACGCGCCTCCTTCGACGCCGCGAACACCTCATGGAAGCGCTCATTACGGGTCAACGTTCGGCCTGCTGCGGCCTGGGCGTGAGCCAAACGACGCACGCAGTTCTCTACGATCACCACGGCACCATCGATGATGATGCCGAAATCGAGTGCGCCAAGGCTCATCAGGTTCGCGCTGACCTTGTTGCTGACCATGCCCGTAAAGGTGAACAGCATCGACAGCGGAATCACCATTGCGGTGATGAGGGCCGCCCGAATGTTACCCAGGAACAGGAACAGGATAGCGATAACCAGCAGAGCGCCTTCGATCAGATTCTTCTTCACCGTATTGATGGCCTTATCGACCAATACAGTGCGGTCATAGACCGTCTTCGCTATGACTCCTTTCGGCAGGTTGCGATTGATCTCCTTTATGCGCTGGTCGACAGCCTGCGATACATAGCGGCTGTTCTCACCAATCAACATAAAGGCAGTGCCGAGCACCACCTCCTGGCCGTTCTCAGTAGCGGCCCCGGTGCGCAGCTCCTTACCCAGGCCAACCTCGGCCACATCACCGATGCGCACAGGAACACCATCGGTGTTCTTGATGATGATGTTGGCGATGTCAGCGATATTGCCGACTTGTCCCGGAGCGCGGATCAGGTACTGCTCGCCGCTGCGTTCGATGTAGCCCGCACCAACGTTGGCATTATTGCTCTCCAACGCAACCACAATGTCCTGCAGGCTGAGGCCATGTGCGACCAGGCGCTCCGGCTTGGGTGAAACCTGGAACTCCTTGGCATAACCGCCAATGGTGTTGATCTCGGTAACACCTTTGACGGTTCGCAGTTGCGGCTTGACGATCCAGTCCTGAATCTCACGCAAATCCATCGGAGTATAGGCGCTGCCATCCGGCTTCTTCGCACCGTCTTGCGCCTCGATGGTCCACATGTAGATCTCGCCCAGACCAGAAGCGATTGGCCCCATGCTCGGCGACAGATCACTGGGTAGATTGCTACGCGCTTCCTGTATCCGCTCATTCACCAACTGACGAGCGAAGTAGATGTCTGTGCCGTCTTCGAAAATGACGGTGACCTGCGACAACCCGTAGCGTGAGATTGAACGCGTTTCCTGTAAGTTGGGCAGCCCAGCCATTACCGATTCAATCGGAAAGGTCACGCGTTGCTCAGTTTCCAGTGGCGAGTAGCCCTTTGCCTCGGTATTGATCTGCACCTGCACGTTGGTGATGTCGGGAACCGCATCAATCGGCAACTTCTGGTAGCTGTAAACACCCAACGCCGCCATGCCGAGCACAGCCAGCAAGACTAGCCAGCGCTGGTCGATGGCGAAGCGAATTAATCGTTCGTACATGTCAATTTCCCCTAAAGCGCAGCATCACCGCGCTCTCCAGTACGGATGCGCAATGCGTCGGTCAAAGGGGCCACGGCGACGATTCCATCACCGGGAACACCTGTGTGGGCGGCCTTCTCGATGGCATGGACGATCTCATCGGCAACCTCATCGGAGCAGAACGCCAGCAGCACGAGATGCTGATGGGCGTCTGGATTCCATTCGTCTGCGATATATCCATGATCCTTGCCGTGACCACGCGGATGACCATGGGCTGGCAGGATGGTGAATCCTGGTAGATGCGGCAGTGCGTGCAGCGCTTGCTCGACGGCTTCAAGCCGGATCGGACGAAAAATAGCTGTAACTTGTTTCATAGCTCGACTCCGAATTAGTGGTCATGGCTCGCGCCGGCTTTGCCAAGCTCAGCTTTGATCAGGAAGCTGTTCTTCAGCGCGTATCGATCGCCCGCCTTCAGACCCGAGATAACCTCGACGAAGTGGCCGTCGGATTTGCCCAGCTCAAGAGGCCGAGCTTCTAGCTGGTTATCGAAGCGGCCGAACACTACCTGCCAATCGCGAACGGTCTGGATCGCTTCGACCGCTACTGCAACGGGAACGTCGTTCTCCTCGGCAATCACCTCGACCGTCACTGGCAAACCAGGCCGCCATATCCGATCTGGGTTGGCTAGCACGATGCGAGCAGTCGCCGAGCGGGTTTGCGCCCCAACCAGAGCGCTGACATAGGAAATGGAGCCCTTAGCCGTGGCGGCGAATGCGCTGGAGCTCACGACAACGTTTTGCCCTTCGGCGATTACGCCCAAGTCTTTCGCCGCGACGGTTGAGTCCACCCATACGGTCGACAAATCCGAGACGGTAAAGACTGCGGAGTCCTCTTTGAGTACTTCACCAACAGAGATGCTTTTGCTGGTTATCACGCCATCGATAGGGGCACGAATCTCGAATTCGGTGAGATTCTGGCCTTTGGCCGGGGCACCGCCCAGCGAAGCGATTTGTTGCTGGACGCGCTGCACTGCGATAGCAGCTTCCTGCATGGCAACTTGCGCCTGCAGGAAGTCCTGCTCGGCGGAAATCTTCTCTTCCCACAATTGCTTTTCACGTGCATAGGTCGTGCGGGCAAGCGCAGAGCGTTGCTGGGCGGCCATTAGCTCGCCACGCAGTTCGGCCAGCGCCTGGCTGGAGATTTTGGCCAATACCTGACCCTTGCTGACCGTATCGCCAGCACTAACCGCCACCGAGTCGACGCGCCCGGCAAGTTGCGGGGTCACCTGAACCGTGCGGTCACCGTTGTAACGAACCTCGCCGAGCACTTGCAGCGTGGAGGCGATTTTCGCTGGACCAGCAGTGGCGAGCGTGACGCCACCCTGCTCAAGCTGCGCATCCGTCATCGTCACGCGGCCCTCAACCTGCTCGTAACCGAACGAATAGCTCTTGCCACTGTGCTTGGCGCTGATGGAAACCTGGAATGAATGCGGCTCTACAACCGCGGCATCGCCACGTAGGTAGTCATTCTCTTTGCTGAAATTGATGATTTGCGCAGGTTGGCCAAGACGCAACAAGGTCACCTGTACCGTGCTTTCAGTAGGATTTAAAAGCTTACCGTCCAGGTAGGTATAGAGCCTGAACTGAGGCTCTACGCCCTCCTCAAAAATCGTCACTTCAAGTGCATAATCACCCTCGGTGAAAAGCTTGCCGCCATGCTCGCCCTTGGTGGGTTCTACAGTTTCATGGTGCTCTTTATCTGCATGCTCATCGGCCTCTTCATGCTCGTCGGCCGAAGCCTCCCCGTGGTGCTCGGGATCTGCGTGAGCCGATACATCCTCATGACTCTCATCATGGCCATGGCCTTCCTCCCCGGACTTACCAGGGCTACCACTTAGAATCAGACCCGCCACGGCTAAACCGATGACGACAACAGCCACAATCATCAGCCACTGCTTTCTGGGAGTTGTTGATGCCATTGGTAACTCCAAATTATCAAAAGTATTGAATTTGACTCATGCCCAGGCGGCGACTAAACGCGCTCAATAAACATGCAGCCGCCAGGAAAGCAGGCGAGGCTTCATGTCGCATGACGCGACCATCTAAGGCGTTATGTAGGTGTGAGAGATGCTTATTTTTTGAATTCGATGTTGAGTTGGGAGCCGTAAATCTTCTCCAAGCTCACCCAGGCCGAAATAGCTTCATCCAGGGTATTCAGGTATTGGGAGCGCATGCTTACGAGGGTGCGCTGAGCATCGAGTACATCGATAAAGGCAAACTTGCCCATCTCGAATCCACGTACTGCGCCCTCTACTGCTTGCTGCGCGGTCGGCAGCAGTGTGCCGCTGATCGAGTCGACTTCACTTCTAGCGCTTTCCCACTGCTCAAATGCCTGCTGGGCTTCCGCGCGCAGGCGGAGCTCTGCGGCATTGCGCAAATCCCGCGCTTGGTCAGCTCCTTGAGCAGCGGCCAGCACATTGCCTTGGTTGCGGTTGAACAACGGAATAGGCATCGACAAGCCGAGCAAATTGACGCGCTCGCCAAGCCCTTCGTCGTACTGGCTGCCAACGCTGACGGTGAGGTCTGGAATGCGCTGCGACTTTTCGAGTTCCAAGGAAGACTCGGCACGCTGGATTTGCGTGTTGGCCAGCCGTAGGTCCGCTGTATCTGTTATGCGTGCAAGCATCTCAGCCTGCGACGGCAGGTACGGCAGGCGCTCAAGATCACCCTCGACATGCGCGAAGTTCGGTGTCTTGGCACCCGTTATGAGCGCCAGTTGCTTGTAGGCATTGCTTTGATTGAGGCGTGCGCGATTCAGCTCCAGTTGAATTTCCGAAAGCTGCACCTGAGCACGCGAAATTTCGATTGGCGAAGCCTTGCCGGCCTTTACGCGCCCTTCGACCACCTGAAGTCCGCGACGGGCAAGGTCTAACGACTGTGTGGAAAGCTGCAGTCCTTCCTGGGCACGCAGAGCTGAGTAAAAGGCCTGGATGACCTCAGCGCGCAAGATGTTTTTCTTACGCTCCAGATCAATCGCCACCGCGTCCTGATCACGCTCAGACACATCAATACGCGCGCTACGCTTGCCGCCCAGCTCAATTGGCTGAGATACCTGAATGCTGGTAACGCGCGACTCACTGCGCGTGTCCTCAACGCTCCAGGACAACTCAGGATTCGGGATCAGCCCAGCTTGAGTACGAGCACCTTCGGCAATACCTGTATTCCATTGTGCTGCAGCGAACTCCTGGTTCTCAGTGAGCGCTTGCGCAAACGCCTCATCAATCGTTATTGACTGCCTTGTTGATTCGGCAGCAGTTGTTGGAACTGGAGCAATTAACAATGCAGCCAGTAGCCCTGAAAATACACAGAATTTACCTATTCCAACTCCATGTCCGGCCATTGTTTTTACATGCACTTAAAGTCCTCCACAGAACTAGCTCTGCTGGAATATAATGAAGGCCTTTATATTTATTAATCCCGAGGGATATCGAGGATTATCGCTTGGGAAAATAAGTAGAAAGCCAATTCCCGGCAGAATGTAGTGCTCCATGCCTATCAGCAAGGTGACTGGAAAATTACAAATACGTTATCCAGCACTTTTCCAAGTAGGCCTGTATTAGTATTGGCAGCGCTCAAGAGAGCAGGCAATTTAGCGCCCAGCAACAACTAGAAACAAACACAGTTAAATAGCGGTTGCCTCGCGGGTAGCGCCCCCGGGCAGCCCTGCCAGTCAAAAGTTGGGTGTTTTGGATAAGGACAAGTACTGCGACATGTTGTCGCTTAACCCCTTTGAGCCATGCGAAATAGGCATTACAGCTTGACCCTAAAGCCGCTTCAGGCTTTAGCCTTGGAGCAACCTGAAAAGCCGTAGGTCATATCCGTGACCGCCGATGAAAGAATTAAAACCACTCCGCAGCCATAACAAAAAAATATCTAGAAATACTGGCCGCATATTTTAAGGTGAATTTTTATGCGAATCCTTATTGTCGAGGACGAGCCCAAGACTGCCGAATACTTACACCAAGGTTTAAGCGAAAGTGGCTATGTAGTTGATAAGGCCGCCACTGGCGTGGACGGTCTCCACCTTGTTAGGCAGCACACTTACGACTTGGTAGTGCTTGATGTAAACCTGCCTGGAATTGATGGTTGGGGCGTGCTTGAGCATATACGCAGTAACAGCAGTACTCGCGTGA
Source organism: Pseudomonas sp. FEMGT703P (assembly GCF_002786345.1). Lineage (NCBI taxonomy): Bacteria > Pseudomonadati > Pseudomonadota > Gammaproteobacteria > Pseudomonadales > Pseudomonadaceae > Pseudomonas > Pseudomonas sp. FEMGT703P. The sequence goes on from NZ_PGCM01000004.1 coordinate 150,232, forward strand.
TAATGCTGACTGCACGCGGGCGCTTAGTGGATAAAATTAAAGGCCTGGATTTGGGGGCGGATGATTATTTAGTCAAACCGTTCGAGTTCCCTGAGTTACTTGCGCGAATTCGTACGTTGCTACGGCGAAGCGAGCAAATTCCAGTACCGGAAGTGCTGCGGGTAGCCGACCTTGAGCTTGATCCGGCGAGGCACCGCGCGTTCCGTGGTGAGCAGCGCATCGACCTGACCACTAAAGAGTTTGCGTTGCTGCACCTACTGATGCGCCGCTCTGGGGAAGTGCTATCGCGCACCCAGATCATTTCGCTGGTCTGGGATATGAATTTTGACTGCGACACCAACGTCGTCGAAGTCTCCATCCGCAGACTACGCGCCAAAATTGATGACCCGTTCGATAACAAGCTGATTCACACCCTCAGGGGTGTCGGGTACGTGCTTGAGGAACGTGCATGAAGCCGACCAGTCTATCCATGCGCCTTGGCCTGTCGGTCAGCGTGATGGGGGCGGCACTGGTTGTTCTGCTAGCAGCACTCGCCTACTTCGCGCTTACCCATGAGCTGGACTCGTTGGCCAAGCAGAGTCTTGACGGCAAACTTGAGCAGATTCAGCACAATCTCGCCGAAGACATGAGCGCACATGCAATTGCCCAGCAACCTCACGAGCTGCTGGATCTGGTCATGGGGCATGACAATCTGCACCTGACGATCTACGGGAAAAAGTCAGGCACCAAATTACTCCTGAATCTGGGTGAGAAATCCAGGGAGCCCATTCTTGCCAACATACCAGCAGGCGATACCCCTATTTACCAAAGCTGGTCGGATGCTGAGGGAAACAACTTCCTGACCGCATCCAAGGTGATGCTGCTCAACGACGGCGACCACGTCAGGGTCTTACTCTCAATTGATCGATCTGCCGACGAAGCACTGCTCAGTGCCTACCTCAAGTCAACGTTGATCGCGCTCCCTCTTCTTCTGGCGCTAATTGGCATGGGCGCATGGTGGATTGTACAACGGGGCCTTTCTCCGCTCCGGCAATTTCGCCAGGTTGCATCGCTGATATCCACGCAGGATCTGACCCATCGGATTTCCGTCGACAAACTTCCACAAGAACTCAGCGCGCTGGCCCACGGCATCAACTTCATGCTGCATCGTCTTGATGGTGGCGTTCAGCAGCTATCGCAGTTCTCTGATGACCTGGCCCATGAGTTGCGCTCACCTATCACCAACCTGATGGGTAAAGCGCAGGTAACGCTCTCAAGAGAGCGTCCACCTGAGGAGTACAAAGCCGTACTGGAATGCTGCACAGAAGAGCTGGAGCGCGTCACCCGAATCGTGTCCGACATGCTGTTTCTCGCTCAAGTCAGCCACCCCGCATCCCTGGTTCCCTTCGAGAAGATTGCACTGGAGGACGAGGCAAGACGCGTTGTGGATCTGTTCAGCATCTCCGCTGAAGAGAAACAGATCAGCCTGAGCATTTCCGGGGCCGGCCGAACCTTCGGTGATCGGCTGATGGTACAGCGCGCCATTTCAAACCTCTTGTCCAATGCGATTCGGCACAGCCCCATTGGCGCAAACATCTCGCTGCTGATCGAGAAGCACAGCGAAACCGTGTCGTTCTCGGTGGGAAACCCGGGGATTGGCATCCCCGCACAGCACATCCCTCATTTGTTCGAACGCTTCTACCGCGTCGATACCAGCCGCTCTCGTGCCGAAGGTGGGACAGGGCTGGGCCTGGCAATTGTTCGCTCGATCATGAGCCTGCATCAGGGCACGGTCGAGGTCAGTAGCCTGCCAGGCAGCTTCACCGTATTCCGTTTGATCTTCCCCAAAGTCCGCAATGGTTCCTCGACCTAGACCTGCAGGCGTACAGGCATAACGACCAGCCGAAGATTGGCCGCAGAGGAACCCGCCCCTATTCGGAGAGCACGGCATACAGCGACGGCTCCCCGATATGCCACCCCCCTGAACATGGATAAACAACAATGAAGAAGACCCTCTTGGCAGTCGCGGTGAGTACTGGGGTACTCAGTCTTAGCCAGCCAGCCGCAGCTGAGTTTTTCGCAGACAGCAAAGCCGGGCTGGAAGCGCGTAACTTCTATTTCAATCGCGACTTCCGCCAAGACTCAGCCAGCCAATCAAAGCAGGAAGAATGGGCCCAGGGCTTCCTGCTGCGCTACGAATCCGGGTTCACCGAAGGGACAGTCGGCGTGGGCATCGACGCCATTGGCATGCTTGGCCTCAAGCTGGACTCTAGCGCCGACCGCTCAGGCTCGGGCCTGCTCAAGCGCGATAAAGAAGCACCTCGTGCCGCGCAGGATGAATATGGTGAGATGGGCTTAACCGCGAAGCTGCGCGCCTCAAACAGCGTGCTGAAACTGGGCACGCTGCAACCTAGACTGCCAACCGTCCAAGCAAACGATTCGCGCCTGCTGCCACAGACCTTTCAAGGCGGGCACCTGAATTCGCTGGAGATTGACGGGCTTACCTTCGATGCAGGCCAGCTCAAGCAAGTAAGTCAGCGCGACTCATCCGATAGCGAAGACCTCAGCATTGCCAGCGGCGCAGCCCGCGCTATCAGCGGCGGCGGAACCCAGACGAGCGATGAATTCAACTTCGCCGGGGCGACCTACAAATGGAACAGCAACCTGGCCACCGGCTACAACTACGGCAATCTGGACGAGTTCTACAAGCAGCATATTTTCACGGTCCTGCACACCTTGCCGCTAGGTGACAAACAATCGCTGAAAACTGATCTGCGCTACGCCCGCTCTACCGACGAAGGTAACAGCAACGTCGACAACAAGGCATTCGGAGCAATGTTTACCTACGCCTTTGGTGGCCACGCCCTCGGCGTTGGCTACCAGAGCATGAGCGGAGACACCGGTTACGCCTACATCAACGGCACCGATCCGTTCCTGGTCAACTATGTACAGATCGGCGACTTCGCTAACAAAGACGAAACCTCATGGCAGGCCCGCTATGACTTCAACTTTGCCAGCGTTGGCATCCCTGGCTTGACGTTCATGACCCGTTACCTGACTGGTGACAATATTGATCTAGGCGCAGGCAAAGCCGATGGTAAGGAGTGGGAGCGCAACACTGACATCGCCTATGTCTTCCAGGACGGCGTACTGAAAAACCTGGGCGTGAAATGGCGCAACGCCACACTACGTTCAACCAACTTCGGCAACGACGTTGATGAGAACCGCCTGATCGTCAGCTACACACTTCCACTGTTGTAATCACGTTCATTGAGGAGACGCAGGACGCGCTTGGATCAAGGAAGATCCAACATCGCGAGCCTCACCCACACTGTGCTGCACTGCAGAGCTTGATATGCAAGTGTTAGTTAACTGAAAGAAAAACGCTTGACCTTGCCGCCGTGGAAAGGTTGAAGATATGTCCAAGCCCAAGCAGAACCCGCCCGCCCGATGCTGGCTGGCACTACCAGTGCTCTAAATCGCCACAGTGACCAGACAATCCAGTTTATTGATCAAGTGTTCCATGGCACGTTTTATCGCTGTGTTGAGCAAAAGAGCTCTGCTAATGTTTATTCAGACACGCTAACGGCAACCGCTATGTATCGGTTTTTCTCGGTCCTGGTTTTGGTACTCAGCCTGATGCTGCCAGCTTTTGGCAGCATGCCGGCAGCTGAACCTTGCCCGATGCAAAGTGCCATGGCCGATATGGATCATGCCGGCAGTGAGGCTCCTTGCTGTGAGGACATGAGCGACACATCCAGCTCAGGCAGCAAATCGCCCTGCAAAGCCGGCCAGGAATGCAAAACCAGTGGTCTGCTGCAAACTGTGGTGATCAAACTCTTCGCTCCATTGCATGCTTCCCCGCAAACAGCGCTGATACAGCCGCTACTTCAACGAGAGCCCGCCGGTCTTTGGCGTCCACCCCGCGTCTCCTGATGCTCTGATCTGAAATGCGCTCCGCTAAGAGAGCGTTCTGTTGTCGCCTGCATTTAGGCGGCATCGATCAACGTCATTGGAGACGAAAGCATGCCTGCTTTCCTTTTCGCACGCCGTGGCTGTTCGGGCGTGCTGGCTGCTGTGCTGTGGGTGAGTTCATTTCTCACCGCGCAGGCGGAGCCACTTACGTTCGCCCGTGCTCAAGCCCTTGTCGAACGTACGGCCCCAGAGAATCTTGCCAGGCAGGCCCAAGTCGAGTCGGCACAACAGGCTGTGCTTCCGTCGGATGCTCTACCTGATCCCAAGTTGATCCTGGGCGTGGATAACCTGCCGATTGAAGGCCCGGATCGCTACTCGCTTAATCGCGACTTTATGACCATGCGCCGCATTGGCCTGATGCAGGAAGTGCCCAACAGCGATAAGCGCCAGGCTCGCCGGCAACTGGCTGAGGCCACTGTTACCCGTGCCGAAGCAGAGCAACGCGCGATGGTCTTGGAGACCAAGCGGCAGACGGCGCTGAGCTGGCTCGATGTCTATTACGCAGAGCGTCGCGTTGAGCTTTTCTCTGAGTTGGATGAACAGATCACCCTGCTGCGCTCAGCTATACAGGCATTGATCGCTGGCAACTCCGCGCGATCCAGCGAGCTTCTTCAGGCCGATCAGGAAGCACTAACGCTTGAGGACCGGCGTGATGAGCTGGATCGTGATGTTGCGATTGCACGCGCCACGTTACGCCGCTGGGTAGGCGATGATGCGAGTCAGCCACTGGCCGGGACTCCACCTGCGCTTAGCTTGGAAGTACCGCACCTGCAGCATCGCCTGGGGGAACATCCAGATCTGCGGGCTGCGGCCGCCCGTGTGGGCGAAGCTAATGCTGAGCTGGCCGAGGCAGTTTCCGAGAAGAAACCCGACTGGGGTGTGGAGTTCGCCTACAACAACCGTGATAACCAGTTCGGCGACATGGTGATGTTGCAGTTCACCTTTGACCTGCCCATGTTCGTCGGCACCCGTCAGGGACCCAAGATCAACGCCAAGCAACACAGCGTGGCCCAGGTGGAGGCCGAACAGGAGGTGCTGCTGCGCGCTCACCAAGCCGAACTGGAAAGCGGCCTCGCCGAGTTGGCGCAGCTGCGCAAGATGTTGATCCGTACCGAACAACACCTTATCCCCTTGTCGAGCAAGCGCGTGGATCTGGAGCTTGCTGCCTACAAAGCGGGCAACAGTCAATTGGCGGCTGTGATCAATGCCCGTCGTGACCTGATCGAGGCGCAATTGCGGAAAATCGAACAACAGCGCCAGCTCAGCCAGCTCTCCGCAAGTCTGTATTACGCCTATGTGGAGGGCCTGAAATGAAAGCGCTCACTCTGAAGTATTGCCTATTGGGCCTAGCCATCGCGGCGGGTGGAACCGCTGGCGGTTTCTGGCTGGGCCAGCAAAGCTCATCCCATGAGCAGATGCCAGCAGCAAAATCAGAAGATCGCCAGGTGCTCTACTGGTACGACCCGATGGTGCCGACTCAGCGTTTCGAGCAGCCAGGCAAGTCTCCCTTTATGGACATGGAGCTGGTGCCGAAGTATGCCGGCACTGAGCAGGATACGAGCGCTATCAGCGTGCCTGCACAAGCAATCCAGAACCTAGGCATGCGCACGTCGACGGTCGTACGGGCAGTACTACCATCCGGTATCGATGCGGTAGGTTCACTGGCCTACAACCAGCGCGAAGTCGCTACTTTGCAGGCGCGCTCTGCCGGCTTTGTCGAGCGGGTCTATGGCCGTGCCCCCGGAGATGTACTGCCTGCAGGAACGCCGTTGGCTGACCTGCTGATCCCCGAGTGGTCGGCTGCCCAGCTTGAGTTCATCGCGGTATTGCAGAGCGGTGATGCTCGGCTGGTCGACGCCGCGCGTGAACGCATGCGGCTGCTGGGTATGCCAAAAGGGTTGATCGATCATGTGCAACGTACCCTTAAACCGAAGGCATTGCAGACATTGGTCACCCCAATTGGCGGTGAGTTGCTGTCCCTAGAGTTACGCGCTGGCATGGCGGTTTCGGCAGGCCAAGACCTGGCACGCCTCAACGGGCTGTCGAGCATCTGGCTCGACGCGGCCATCCCTGAGTCCCAGGCCGCAGCGGTTCAGCTTGGCGCGCAGATCAGGGCAAGCCTGACGGCTTTTCCAGGCCAAACCCTGAAAGGCCGGGTGATTGCACTATTGCCCAGTGCCGACGTGCAGACACGAACGCTGACGGTGCGCAGTGAACTGCCCAATCCAGAAGGCAAGTTACGCCCCGGTATGTTTGCATCGGTGCGGCTGAATAGCGCAGGCGAGCAGCCGGTGCTGCTTATTCCCAGCGAGGCAGTGATTCGCACCGGTAAACGCGCCCTGGTCATGCTGGCTGAAGGCGAAGGACGCTACCGTCCTCATGAGATCCAGGTCGGGCGGGAGGCCGATGGCCGCTTCGAAGTGCTTGCGGGCCTCTCTGAGGGACAGGCGGTGGTGACCTCGGGGCAGTTCCTGATCGACTCCGAAGCCAGCCTGCAGGGCGTGATGGCGCAGGTCGATGACGCGCTGCCTGAGCCACCCCCGCTGCATGAGGCGCAGGGGGTGATCCGCGAACTTGACGGGCAAACGGTCACGCTTGCGCACGGCCCCTTCAACAGCCTGGGCATGCCCGGCATGACCATGGCCTTTGAACTGGCCAAGCCCGAGGTCGCGACCGGACTGAAGATCGGCGACTCCGTACGCATTGCTGTGCGACAGAGCGATACCGGATTGGTCGTTGAGCAGCTCATTAAACAAGGAGCCAGCCAATGATCGCGCGCCTGATTCATTGGTCGATTGGCAACCGCATGCTGGTCTTGTTGGCGACCCTGTTTATCACTGCCTGGGGCATCTGGTCTTTACGTAGCACACCGCTGGATGCCTTACCGGATCTTTCTGACACTCAGGTGATCATCCGCACCAGCTTCCCAGGTCAGGCCCCCCAGATCATCGAGAACCAGGTCACCTACCCGTTGGCTAGCACCATGCTTTCTGTGCCTGGCGCGAAGACCGTGCGTGGTTACTCGTTCTTCGGCGACTCGTTTGTCTACGTGTTATTCGAGGACGGTACAGATCTCTACTGGGCACGTTCCCGCGTACTGGAGTACCTCAACCAGGCGCAGGATCGACTGCCTGATGGGGTCACCACCACCCTTGGTCCAGACGCCACTGGCGTGGGCTGGATCTACCAATATGCCCTCCTGGATCGCAGCGGCAAACATGATCTCGCGCAGTTGCGCTCAATCCAGGACTGGTTTCTTAAGTACGAGCTGAAAAGCCTACCTAACGTGGCGGAGGTCGCCACGTTAGGCGGCATGGTCAAGCAGTATCAGGTCGTGCTCGATCCGCAGAAGATGGTTGCCTACGGTGTGACGCAGCGGGAGATTGAGGAGGCGTTACAGGGGGCGAACCAGGAAGCCGGGGGTGCCGTCCTTGAGTTAGCCGAGCGTGAATACATGGTGCGTGCCTCAGGCTATCTGGAAAGCCTGGAGGACTTCCGCAATGTGCCGTTGCGCACCTCACAGACCGGCATACCAATTTTGCTTGGCCAGGTAGCCAGCATTCAACTCGGCCCGGAGATGCGCCGTGGCATAGCCGAGCTAGATGGTGAAGGCGAAGTGGTCGGTGGTGTGGTGATCATGCGCTCGGACAAAAACGCTCGCGAAGTGATCAGCGCAGTCAAAGAGAAGCTGGACAGCTTGCGCGCAAGCCTACCTGCGGGCGTCGAGTTGGTGACGACCTATGACCGCTCCCAGTTAATTGACCGGGCCATAGATAACCTCAGCTTCAAGCTGCTGGAAGAGTTTGTCGTCGTCGCCCTGGTCTGTCTGATCTTTCTCTGGCACCTGCGCTCCTCGCTGGTGGCGATCATTACCCTGCCGCTCGGCATCCTTATGGCGTTTATCGTCATGCGTCATCAAGGCATCAATGCCAACATCATGTCCCTAGGCGGTATCGCCATCGCCATTGGTGCCATGGTCGATGCGGCCGTGGTGATGATTGAGAACGCCCACAAGCACATCGAAACGTGGCAAGAGCAGCATCCGAACGAGCGCCTACAAGGCGATACGCATTGGCAGGTGATCGGCAAGGCGGCTGCCGAGGTTGGCCCTGCGCTGTTCTTCAGCTTGCTGATCATTACCCTGTCGTTTCTCCCGGTGTTTACCCTCGAAGCCCAGGAGGGCCGGCTGTTTGGTCCGCTGGCATTTACCAAAACCTATGCCATGGCTGCTGCTGCCGGGCTGTCAGTCACTCTGGTACCGGTGCTAATGGGCTACTGGATACGCGGACATATACCCAATGAGCAGAAAAACCCCCTGAACCGTTGGCTGATCGCGGCCTATCGGCCTGTACTTGAAGCGGTGCTGGCATGGCCGAAGACCACTTTGGCATTGGCATTACTGGTCTTCGTCTCCAGTCTCTGGCCGCTAAGTCGGCTTGGCGGTGAGTTTCTGCCAGCGATGGACGAAGGCGACCTGCTCTACATGCCCTCGGCATTGCCCGGCCTTCCAGCAAGTAAAGCAACTGAGCTGCTGCAACAGACTAACCGCATGATTCTCAGTGTGCCGGAAGTGGCGCAGGTGTTCGGCAAAGCAGGCCGAGCAGAGACCGCCACTGACCCCGCGCCACTGGAGATGTTCGAGACTACGGTGCAGTTCAAACCACGCGATCAGTGGCGCGATGGCATGACAGCGGAGAAGCTGATCGATGAGCTTGATCAAGCGGTAAAAGTCCCCGGGCTTTCGAACATCTGGGTACCACCGATCCGCAACCGCATCGACATGCTCGCCACCGGTATAAAGAGTCCTATCGGGGTGAAGGTTGCCGGCACTTCGTTGGTCGATATTGAGCGCATCACCCGTGAGATCGAAGGGGTGGCCAAACAGGTGCCGGGGGTGAGTTCGGCGCTGGCTGAACGACTGACTGGCGGGCGTTACGTGGATATAAAAATCAATCGCCTGGCCGCAGCGCGTTATGGCCTCAACGTCGATGAAATCCAGGCGGTGGTGTCAGGTGCTATTGGTGGCAGCAACATCGGTGAAACCGTAGAAGGGTTGGCGCGCTATCCGATCAATCTGCGTTATCCCCGCGAGTGGAGAGACAGCCCCGAGGCGTTGCAACGGCTGCCCATCCTTACGGCGGCAGGCCAGCAGATCACGCTCGGTTCTGTGGCCGACATAAGCCTGAGCGAAGGACCACCGATGCTGCGCAGCGAAAACGGACGTCTTTCCGGCTGGGTCTATGTCGATGTCCGTGACCGTGACCTAGCGTCGACCGTACGTGAGCTCCAGCAGCGGGTGTCGGAGTCTGTGCAGCCAGATGCGGGCATGACCATTTCCTACTCGGGGCAGTTCGAGTTTTTGGAACGCGCCAATGCACGCCTAACCTGGGTGGTTCCGGCGACACTGCTGATTATCTTCGTGCTGCTCTATCTGACCTTCAATCGTTTGGCCGAGGCCTTGCTGATCATGGCCACCTTACCGTTCGCCCTGACAGGCGGTGTCTGGCTGCTCTACTGGCTGGGTTTCAACCTATCGGTGGCCACTGGTGTTGGCTTTATTGCGCTGGCTGGGGTGTCGGCAGAGTTCGGGGTGATCATGCTGATCTATCTGCAGAACGCCTGGCATTCCCGAGTTGAAGCGGGGCGCACAGATAATCCTGCTTTGCTTGAGTCAATTCGAGAGGGGGCGGTACTGCGCGTGCGGCCGAAGGTGATGACGGTCGCGGTGATCATTGCCGGTCTATTGCCGATCCTCTGGGGCGAGGGAGCAGGGTCCGAAGTCATGAAGCGAATCGCCGCTCCGATGGTAGGTGGGATGATTACCGCACCATTGTTGTCGATGCTGGTGTTGCCGGCAGCGTATTGGTTGATGCGGCGTAAAGGGGGAGAAGCATGATGTAGCAGGTCTGGGGATGACACAGGGTAACTGGAGAGGAAGTCTGAGTTGCCCCTGTCATTTAATATTTTTGAGCTACTAAAAAGCCCCCTAATACTGCAATTACGAAGATGTAATTTTCGCTTCACTTTGATGACAGGTGCATACGTTTATATTTTCACTACAACCTAAGTAGAGGAATTAAACGTGAACATTCTTAAATCTGTCTTGGCGGTATCTATTCTTTCTGCATCGTCCTTGGTTATGGCCGAAGGCGGCGGTGACCGTGTCTATGGTCGAATGATTCAGGATAATGAAAGAGCGATGCAGGAATACGCTGCTGCTCGTGGCAAGACTCCGCCAGAGGTGACTCACTATCGCTACGGCATGAAGCTGGACATCGCGAAGGTTGTACATACGAGCCCTACAGGCTCTGGTTGCGAGGTAATGCCGGCTCAGATGACCTATGAGGACTCCAGCGGCGATTTGCAGACTGTTGAATATCGGGCAATGGGTACAGCCTGCCGGAATCAAAACTGAGCTACATAGGAGCTTACAGGTCACTGACTTAAAAGTAATTTTCAAGTCACCCTGACGTTATTTGGCGTGTGGAAGTATGGCGTGAGCGCGCACGGGCGATACCTGGCGCGCTACGGCAACTACTACAAGAAATCTCACCGAGATAAAACTGCCAAATAATTCAGGAGCGTCACATGAATAACCCCTTTTTTTGCTTATCGCTGATAGCTCTGAGTATCGGCACCGGACAGGCTGCAATTGCCGCCGAAGAAAAGGCCGAAGGCTTCGTCGAGGGCAGCAGCCTCACTATTCTGAATCGCAACCTCTACTTCAATCGTGACTTTCGTAAGGGGCAGTCGAGCGGCACAGGTAATGGTTACTCGGAAGAGTGGGCCCATGGAATCATCGGGCAGTTTGAGTCTGGATTCACCGAGGGTACCGTTGGCTTTGGTATCGACGCGTTTGCGATGCTGGGCCTGAAACTCGACTCTGGTGATGGGCGATCCGGCGCAGGTGGCTCCGTTGATGTGATGCCTTACAACAGTGCAGGGCAACCCGAGGATGACTACTCCAAGGTGGGAGGTGCGGTTAAAGCCAGGTTCATGGATACAGTCATCAAAGCTGGCGATGTTTTTCCTGTTAGCCCCGTCGTTCAATACGGCGACTCGCGACTCCTGCCCGAAAGCTTCCGCGGTATCACCGTGGCCAACAACAGTATTGACGGCCTGGCCCTGCAAGGTGGCCGCCTGCATTCAATGAGCGAGCCCAACTCAAGCAGCATGCGCGATGGCTTCGCAACGTTCTATGCCGGCTCCGTCGACGCTCCCTGGATTGCCTATTTTGGCGGCGATTACTCGGTCAACGACAACGTCGGCATCAGCCTCTATACCAGCCGTCTCAAAGATGCGTGGAACCAGTACTACGCTGGTACCACGTTGAGCTATCCGCTCTCCGACGATGTTGCCTTGATCGGTGGACTTAATTACTACAAAGCTGTCGATGAGGGAAAACAACATCTGGGCAGCTTCGATAACAACATCTGGAGCGGTAAGGCTGGAGTGCAATTTGGTGCCCATACCGTCATGGTTGGCATTCAGCGCAATAACGGCGATGACGATTTCGATTACCTGCGTCAGTCCGACTCGATCTACCTGGATAACTCCATCCAGTACAGCGACTTCAACTCGCCCAAGGAAAAGTCCTGGCAGGTGCGCTATGACTTGGACATGGAGCCTTTTGGTGTACCCGGCCTGAGCTTCATGACCCGCTACGCGCAGGGCTGGGATGCTGACTACACCAACGCCAACGAGGTTTACATGCGGCGCGACGATGATGGTAATCCGCTGACCGATCAGAAGCGATGGGAGCGCGACATCGAAGCCAAGTACGTCGTGCAAGCCGGCTCAATGAAAGACATGTCCTTCCGTATTCGCCAAGCGACTACCCGTGCAACCGATTTCGAATCGGATCTGGATGAGGTTCGTCTCATCGTCGAATATCCGCTCGAAGTGCTTTAAAGCGTTGTCGGCGAGTGCCTGCGGGCACTCGCCTTGCGCGGCTGTTGTCTCCGTTAGTGCTCCTTTGGTTTGGAGACAGCCTTCGGCACCCTCGGGTGCCTTTTTGGCGCAATTGCAGCGCGTTTGACCACGCACTTCCCCACGACCTGAGCAGTCTTTGTATTGGGCTTGACCGCCGATTGCAGAGAATCTGGCAGACCAGAAGTCGAAGCTAAGGGGCTCATACCGACCCTAAGCTGCCCTGCGCAGAGGGCAAATAGGGGCAAAAAGCGGACACTACCGTTGGAGATAACCGGTCTGCCGGAGGTGGGGCTGGTTGACCGAGGGGTTGGAGCGCATTTTTCCGAACAGCGCATCGGAATTGCGAACATCTGCGAGCAATGGCGCTAGAGCGCGACCAGCTCGGCGATTTTTGCCGCGACTACCGCCATTGAGTCTTCTTCAGTGTCCAGACCACTTCGGGAGGCGAGTAAGGGGCTGACATTGCGGAGAGCTTCATACGTCGTGTTATGCACGATGGGAACGAGCTGATTACCCGCCAGGAGTGCCGAAAGCTCTTTGTCGGCGACGCTCTCTTTGGGGAGGCGGGCCAGCAGCGCAGGGGTCACCAGAACAAGCCCAATTCGAGAATTTGCTAAGCCCTTGTCAATAGCGCGCATCATCGGAACGCCTAGGCCAAGGTCCTTTTCGCTGAACCAAACTTTGACACCAGCCGCCACGAGCAACTCATGCAGCTCTTTGGCCGGACCCTGCCGGTCGTCCCAAGCGTGGCACAGGAAGACGTCACGAAGATCAGGCTGCGCCGCAGCTCGCGCCTCCACGGTTTCGCGGATTGGCGTGAGTGACTGCACCTGGGTAGACGTGTACGACACGGACGAACCCGCTCTCGACCAGCGCGGCCTTGAACTGCTGCTGGATCTGCTGCCATCGCCGCCATTGTTGCCAGAACTAGCTCCGCTGCTACCCGACGAGGAGTAGAATGAAGGCGAATATGCATTTGACCTGTAACCGCTATAGCGGCTACTACATGCGGGGCAGTCCGCTGCTGCGCTTGCTGAGCGATGGCCTCTTGTTGGTGCCGTGCATCTAGCCAAGTCGAAATCCTTCCATTGGTCAGTCCCTTTGCAACACACAGATGTAGGTCTGACTGAACAATAGCCTAGTGCCATGCCTAGCAGAAGAGGAAATTCAGGGCTCAGTATTTCGACGGTGTCGTCCTGGCTGAAACAGGTCTTCATCGAGCGGGCATCGGGATCGCTCAGGGAGATCTGTTTATCCTGTGTTTCATTGACCTGAACCTCGATTTCCTAGGCCAATCGTACTTTATTTGGGGTTTGAAAGAGGGCGCAGGACTGCGCAGTTATGATTCCGAGCACTCATCCTTTTAAAGAGTAAGTGCTCGGTTTTAGCGGGGGTTACTTCGCGGGGTAGTCGGCAATCACTTGGTCAGTACCGGCCTTGGTCAATCCGATCACCTGATAAGCGTGCTGGGTACCGTCAACCTCCATGCCCGGCGAGCCTGCCGGCATGCCAGGAACGGCGATGCCAGCCAGGTCATAGCGCTTGGAAAGTTCGATGACCTGCGCTGCTGGTACATGACCCTCGACAAATTTTCCGTCGATCACAGCGGTGTGGCAGGACGCCAGTCTTGGGGCGACGCCGAGTCGTTGCTTCACCGAGGACATATCGCGCTCGACATGGTCGATGACTTTGAAGCCGTTTGCTTCCAGGTGCGAGATCCACTTCTTGCAGCATCCGCAATTTGCATCACGGTGTACGTCGATTGTCAGGGCATCAGCTGAATGGACTGCTGAGGTCATAAACAAGGCGGCCAGCATCGCCACTCGCGCGCCATTACGTTTAGCTGTCATGTAGGTGCTCTTTGCCATCGGCATGGGTGTGAGTTTTGGGAGCGGGAGCCGGGGGCTGCTCCTGTTGAGCTTGCGCTGGGTCGTGATGATCAACGCCACCCTGTGTCTTCGGGTCATCAGCTGCATGGTGGTCTGCGCCGCTGCCTGATGGCGTCATATCTGCTGCGTGATGGTCCGCACCGCTAGCCGAAGCGCCGTGATGATCAGCACCTGCGTTCGTCACTGAACTATCCGAAGCATGATGATCTGTCGCAGCTTCAGGCTCGGCGTGATGATCCGTCTTGGCGCTTCCATGCTGACCTTCGTGGTTATGCATCTGGGTCTCACCACCGCCATGTTCGTGACCGCCGCTCGATGCAACCAGCGTTTGATACTGATTGGCATCCATTTTCGGCAATTGATCGAGGAACGCGACCATCCCCCAGATGTACTGATCGCCCATGCTCTTGCCCCAGGCCGGCATGCCGGTGGCCTTGATGCCGTGTTTGATTACCCAAAATGCGGCGGCTGGATTGCCATCGATACCCACTTGGGCCAAGTTCGGCGGAGCGGGATACAAGGATTGGCTAAGCTCTGTTTCCGCAACACCTGGTGCCAAATGGCAGCCGATGCACATCGAGTTGTAGTTGCCTGCGCCAGCTTTAATCAGTGCCTCGTCATTGAGGTTAGGCACCTCAATGTCCTTGGAGCGCACTTCGATAGAGCGGTCACGGGCCATCGTCAGGAATGCATGCACTGCTGGGAAGTGAGGATCATCGGCACCCACGTTGACCAGGCCAAAATAGGCCACGGCACCTACCGCGATACTTCCGACTACGCTCGCCGCCACTAAGGTTTTAATTGTTCTTTTCATGTCAGGCTCTCAAAACCACATCCGAATACCGGCAACGAAGCGTGCCTCCTCAACATCCTCCCCCTCATCTCGCGCCAAGTCGGCCGTGTTGCCGAAGGAGCGACTCCAGGAAACGCCGATGTAGGGTGCGAACTGGCGAATGATCTCGTAACGCAGTCGAAGACCGACCTCGGCGTTGGCCAGACCGGAGCCGATGCCTCGCTCCGGATCGTTCTTGCCGTAGAAATTCACTTCAGCGGTCGGCTGAAGGATCAGGCGATTGGTCAGCAGAATGTCGTACTCGCCCTCTAAGCGCGCAGCCGTCTGGCCGTTCTCGCCGACAAAGGCAGTGGCCTCCGCCTCGAAGGCATACAGCGCCATACCCTGGATGCCGAATGCGGCCCAAGTCTGTGGCGACTCTGGCTTGAAGTCTTGGCGAACACCCGCGACCACATCCCACCAAGGACCAATCGAGCGCCCGTACAAGGCCTGCAATTCAGCATCCTCAGTTACGCCATTGGTGCGTTCACCTTCGGAGCGAAGCCAGAGACGATTGATGTCTCCGCCAATCCAGCCGGACGCATCCCAAGCCAAGGTGCTGCCTTCATCGGCATCCTGGTATTCGAGCTGATCGAGTAGGAAAAAGCTGTTGATGGCGCTGTCGTGAACCTTGTGGCCTGGCAAAGGCGGGAACGCTGCTTCACGATCCGCATCTGTCAGTACCGGGATAGGCGTGCGGCTGGTAGTTCTCGTGGCGTCAGCGGAACCATGGTTCATCTTTGAATGATCCATACCCCCCATCTGCCCCTGCATAGCGCCGTGACCCATCTTGCTGTGGTCCATAGTCGGAGCCTTTTGTTGGCTCTGGCCCATCTGGCTATGATCCATGCCCTTCATCGGCTCTTTGGCAGAACCGTGGTTCATCTTGCTATGGTCCATCGGCATGGAACCGTGGCCCATTGCCGAATGATCCATTTCTTCCGCAGCGAGGGTGAGCCCGCTGCCAAGCATGCTCAGCGACACTGCCAGTGCTGTTAGGGGCGGACGTAAAAACCTAGTGGTCATGGTTCGAACCTGCTTCGGCTTCGGTGCCGCCATGCTTATCCATCATGCTTTCGTGATCCATGCCGCCATGGTTCATGTCCCCGTGATCCATCTGCTGACTAGCAGCCCTTTCCTTCGCTTGTGCGGCCTTCTTGTCAGGTACCGATTTGGGAGCCTGTGTCTCAGTAGCATGTTGTTCGTGCTCACTGTGACCTTCGCCGGCCAACAACACCGGGGCTTGTAGGGCAGCCAAAAGGCTCAATAAGGTAGCGCTGCCAACCAGGGCCTTCCGCTTCATAAAAGTACTCATCAGATATCTCCTTTACTCATCCACACGAACTTCACGGAACATGCCCATTTCCATGTGGAGTAGTAGGTGGCAGTGGTAGGCCCAGCGACCCAATGCATCGGCAGTCACTCGATAACTGCGTTTGGAACCTGGCGGCATGTCGATGGTGTGTTTACGAACCATGAAGTTGCCGTTCGCATCCTCCAGATCACTCCACATGCCGTGAAGGTGGATGGGGTGAGTCATCATGGTGTCGTTGACCAGCGTGATGCGGACACGCTCGCCGTACTTAAGGCGCAAAGGCTCGGCATCCGAGAACTTGATGCCGTCGAAGGACCAGGAAAATTTCTCCATGTGCCCGGTGAGGTGCAGCTCAATGGTTCGGCTGGGTTCGCGGCCATCCGGGTCGGGGAAGATGCTTTTCAAGTCGGAATAGGTCAGCACGCGACGACCATTGTCGCGTAGGCCGATACCTGGATCGTTAAGCTTGTGGGTCGGAGTCATGGTTTGCATGTCGACCAGCGGGTTATTGGTTTCAGAGGCCGGATGCGATTGCATTGCTGCGCCCATACCCGCCATACCTGAATGGTCCATGCCGGTCATTTTGCTGTGATCCATACCGGCCATGTCACCCTGCATGGTGCCAGGGCTCATGCCAGCCATCTTGCTGTGGTCCATACCTGCCATATCACCTTGCATTCCGCCAGCGTCCATCCCGGCCATCTTGCTGTGATCCATGCCGCTCATGCCGCCTTGCATGCTGCCGTGGTCCATGCCCGCCATGCTGCCGTGATCCATACCCATGTCGCCCATGGCGATCAGGGGGCGAGGATCGGTTTCGGGTACTGGAGCGCTCAACCCTTCACGTGTAGCCAGAGTGCCGCGGGCATAGCCGGTGCGATCCATGGACTGGGCAAAAATGGTGTAAGCCTCTTGGTCAGCGAGTTCGACAATCACGTCGTAAGTCTCGGCCACGGCGATGCGCAGCTCATCAACGCTGACTGGCTTGACGTGCAGGCCATCGGCCGCAACAACCGTCATCTTCAGGCCTGGAATGCGCACGTCGAAGTAGGTCATGGCCGAGCCGTTAATGAAGCGCAAACGGAGCTTTTCGCCCGGTTTGAAAATACCTGTCCAGTTCCCATTAGGTGCCTGGCCATTCATCAGGTAGGTGTAGGTGTAGGCACTTACGTCGGCTAGATCAGTGGGGCTCATCTTCATCTCGGCCCACATCTTGCGATCAGCAACCGCTGCCGACCAACCTTGCTCGCTCACGTCATTGATAAAGTCGCCAACGGTGCGCTTGTGCTGGTTGTAGTAGTCCGACTGCTTTTTAAGCTTGGCCAATAACCGTGTTGGGTCTTCATCAGTCCAGTCAGTCAGCATCACCACGTAGTCACGGTCATAGCTAAACGGCTCAGGCTCCTTGGCATCGATGACCAGGGCACCGTAAACGCCAATCTGCTCCTGCAACCCAGAGTGGCTGTGGTACCAGTAAGTACCATTTTGATTGACCTTGAACTTGTACTCGTACATGCCATCGGGCGCGATGCCGTGGAAGCTCAAGCCAGGCACACCATCCATGTTCGCGGGCAAAATGATGCCGTGCCAGTGAATCGAGGTGTCTTCGGCCAAGCGGTTTTTCACACGCAGTGTGACGGTATCGCCTTCCCGCCAGCGCAAAATTGGCCCTGGAATGGACCCATTAATAGCCATCGCGGTCCGGGCTGCTCCGGTAATGTTCACTGGCGTTTCACCAATGAATAAGTCGAAGTCGGTACCAGTCAATACGTTGGGCTGACCTGGGCTGGTCACCGCCCAAACGGGAGTGCGCCACAAGCCAAGGCCTCCGAGAATGCCGGTGGCGGCCAGGCCTTTTACGAAGGTTCGTCTTGAGGTTTTGCAGTGCATGCCGTTATGTCCAATCAGTTAGAGGAACCAGGGTAAACAACCGTAACTTCAGGTTGATTGTCAGCTTCATCCTGGGAGGGTTTCCCTATCAGCCTTGCCCACTGCCGTGATTTTTCAAATCGGTTCGACAGCGAGCTTGAGAAATTGCCATATCTCAACCGGCTAAGTGATTACATTTCTGTCAGGTTGGCCGTGTACTAGCAGTTAGCGTGGTCGGCTGTTTGGGTTTTATTACCTGCAACCGGCGACTCTTTTTTCTCTTGCTGGGCCAGTTGATAGGCTTCCATCGATACTTTGCTGGCCTGTTCCATGCGAGCAAAAGTCCGGTCAGCACCGCCTTCGGCCATCGCCAAAGAGGAGGCGGTAAGCGCGATAACCACGAACAGGGTTTTAATTGATTTCATATGGGCGTTCCTCGATTCAGTTCAGTTGGCCCGGTGACCCTGAGTGGGTCGGCATCAGGCATTGAGCTTCAGGCTCGAAGTAACCTTAACCAGAGCGCCCTGTCATAAACCTGAGCTGAACATTACAGTTCTGTCAGGTTGCTACTTCTCTCTTGTCGAGTCTCCACGGGCCTCTGTAGTGTCTACTCATGCCCGTTTATGAAGCCTGCGCGGATTCGTTTTATGGCATGCCTGGCAGCGATGCCTAAGCTTCTTCCGGTCAGTGGCGCTAAATAGTCCTGACCCCCACACAACGCTCAAGAGAGATAGCCACTATGTCGACGAAAAATACCGTTGCTACCGGCGCTGCATTGGCACTCGTTGCCGCCAGCCTATTTGCCACCCTGCCGGTTCAAGCGGCTCAGGACGCGAAAACAGCCGAAGTCAAATGCTTTGGTGTGAATGGCTGCAAAGGCCAAAACGATTGCATGACTGCAAAGAATGCCTGCAAAGGCCAGGGGGAATGCAAAGGCCAGGGTTTCAATTTGATGACCCAAGAAAAGTGCGATGAGGCCGGTGGTAAAACCAGCGAGTAAGTCCATCCGAGGGAGTGCAAGTCACTCCCTTGACTCGGAGTTCTAATGAGCAAAAGCAACACGCTGGGTTTTGGCCTGGGCTTACGTAGCGAGTATTACCAGCAGATTTTGGAGCAACGTCCTGAAGTCGACTGGTTCGAGATCATCTCCGAGAATTACATGGTCGGCGGGGGGAAAGCCCTCTATTTTCTCGACGCGATCAAAGAGCAGTATCCGCTGGTTATGCACGGGGTTTCCTTGTCGATTGGCGGTCCTCATGAGATCGACGCCGACTACTTGCGGCAATTGAAAACCTTGGCCGACCGAGTTCAGCCCTGTTGGGTCGCTGATCATCTGTGTTGGAGTCGGGGTAGTGCCCATCACCTGCATGATCTGCTGCCGCTGCCATTCACCCAGGAAAGCCTGCTGCATGTCGCGTCAAGGGTTCGGCTGGTTCAGGATGTATTGCAGCGCCCCCTGGTGCTTGAAAACGTGTCGGCCTACGTGCAGTGGAAAACCTCGTGTATGAGTGAGTCCCAGTTTCTGGCCGAGCTGAGTAGCCTGACGGGCTGCGAGATATTGCTTGATGTGAACAATGTATACGTCAGTTCACGTAACCAGGGATTCGACCCTTGGCAATTCATCATGGAGTTGCCTCATGGTCGAATTCGCCAGATCCACCTAGCTGGCCACAGCGACTACGGCCACTACCTCATCGACACCCATGATCAGCCGATTGCCGATCCGGTTTGGACTCTGTATAGCAAAACGCTGAGCTATTTGGGTGCTACTGCCACCCTGATTGAGCGAGATGATCATTTCCCGCCCTTTGACG
This sequence comes from Pseudomonas sp. FEMGT703P, assembly GCF_002786345.1. Taxonomy (NCBI): domain Bacteria; kingdom Pseudomonadati; phylum Pseudomonadota; class Gammaproteobacteria; order Pseudomonadales; family Pseudomonadaceae; genus Pseudomonas; species Pseudomonas sp. FEMGT703P. Next base: position 169,837 of record NZ_PGCM01000004.1, read on the forward strand.
AGCTATTAGCGGAGCTGTTCAAGGCGCGCTCTATCTCCGCCAATGTTCTAGGGGCTGCCGCACCATGCGCCTGAGTGCTCAGCAGGAAGCGCTGGAGCGTTACCTGGCCACAGGCGATAGCGTTATCCCTTCTGAGCTGTTGGTGCAGATTCAAGGTAGCAATACGCTGCCTGCTGCAGATGGCCTGATGATTTACCACAATGCCTATCGCGCCAGGCTTCTCTCAGTCATGAGGGAAGACTTTCCAGCGCTGCATCGTTGGTTGGGTGACGAATCATTCGAACAGCTGGCATTGGCTTACATCAGTGCGTGGCCGCCGAGACATTTCAGTTTGCGCTGGCTGGGTGAAAAGCTGCCAGAGTTCGTCAGTGGCTATATTGCCGAGCCACAGCGTTCTCCGATGCTGGAACTCGCCACACTTGAGTGGGCCTTTACCCTGGCCTTCGACGCACCCGATGCAGTACCGCTGTCGCTGGATGTGATGGGTAGTTTTTCCGCCGATGACTGGGTCTATCTGCGGGTGTGCCTTATCCCCTCGGTTCGTTGGTTGCAGTTGCAGCACAACACTTTGGGCATGTGGGTGGCTGCCAAGGCCGAGGCCGATATTCCTGCTGCCGTTGCGCTATCCGCCCCCCTGGATTGCTTGGTTTGGCGGCATGAGTTGGTGTGCCAGTACCGTACTCTGGAGCCGGGTGAAGCTTCGGCTTTGCGGTTGCTTGCCGATGGCGGCTCATTCGCTTCGCTGTGCGAGGACTTATTGGGTCAACACGGCGAGCAGGCTCCCCAGCGAGCTGTTACCTGGCTGAAGCAATGGGTCTGTGAGGGACTGCTTCAGCGTGGGTAAATAATGCCTTGGATGTGCAGGGCGTGGTGCCACTGGCCGAGAGTTACCTCTTTCACTCGTTGGCGGAAGAGGTAAAAGCCTTAAATCACGCGTTTGATGCTCAGGTAACCGTGGTGCGCTCAGCTCCTGCAACTATCTCTTATTTTCATCTCCATTTCGTTACTGGCACAGGACTGCTGGTACTTGGTTTTACTGGTAGTGCCCGCCTCGCTGGAGAACTTTGATTTTGTAGCCGTCGGGGTCCTGAATAAAAAAGGAGCGGGCCAGCAGCTCGCCTCCTTTTTTAAATTCCTTGATGGGTGCAGGCTTTAAACCGAGGTTGCAAAGCTGTTTGAAATGCAGGCCCAGATCGTCGACGACGAACGCGACCTGACCGTAACCACTGCCGTGGCTGTATTCGGCCTGTCCGCTGTTCCAAGTGAGTTCGATTTCAGCCTCGCTCTCGAAATTGCGCAGATAAACGAGGGAGAAATCGTCAAACTCAATGCGATGGGTTTCCTTGAGTCCAAAGGCTTGCTGGTAGAACCGCAGTGAAATATTGATATCCGTCACCCGGATCTCCGTGTGAATAAGTTTCGGCATGCAGTTCCTTCCTTAACCCGTATTGGTGTTCAGTGCAGAGGTGCTTCGGCCCAAGATCAGTGCTCGGACACCAGGCGTGACTTGGTCGATATCGCTAGGTTTACTGAGTTCGCGGTGCTGGTTTCGACCGTCATAGGTGCCCGGAAGCGTTTGAGTCGGAGCGCGTTACCGAGCACGAAGACACTGGAGAAGGCCATCGCAGCAGCAGCGAAGATCGGCGAAAGCAGCGTGCCGTTTACCGGGTAGAGCGCGCCCGCCGCGACCGGAATCAGCACGGCGTTGTAGGCGAAGGCCCAGAACAGGTTTTGCTTGATGTTGCGGATCGTTGCCTGGCTGATCGCGATGGCGTTCGGCACGCCACGCAGGTCACCCGACATCAGTACTACGTCAGCTGCCTCGATCGCCACATCGGTTCCCGTCCCGATGGCCAGCCCGACGTCCGCTTCTGCGAGTGCCGGCGCGTCGTTGATACCGTCGCCCACGAAGGCGACCCGAGCCCCATTGATCCGGAACTTCTTCAGTGCTGCGACCTTGCCGTCGGGCAAGACCTCGGCAGCGACTTCATCGATGTCGAGCTGCTTGGCGATCGCTGCGGCTGTAGCAGCGTTGTCACCCGTGATCATCGCGACTTTGAGCCCGAGCGCGTGCAGCGCCTTGATCGCAGCGGGCGTCGTTTCCTTGATCGGATCGGCGACCGCGATAATCGCCGCCAGGCGGCCGTCGATCGCGGCATAGAGCGGGCTCTTGCCTTGCTCGCCAAGACGCTGGGCGGTCGGCAGGAAGCTCGACACGTCAAGGCCGAGCTGCGTCATGAACCGGTTCGCGCCGACAGCGACGGTCCGACCGGCGACCTTGGCAGACACGCCGAAGCCTGGTGTTGCGTCGAAGCCTTCAATGGGTGAAAGGGTGATGTCCCGCTGCTTTGCGGCTGCGACGATCGCTTCGGCGATCGGATGCTCTGAGCGAGTCTCGACCGCCGCAACGAGAGCCAGAACCTCGTTGTATTCGAAGCCCTCGGCGGGAATGAGGTCGGTCAGCTCGGGACGTCCTTTGGTCAGTGTGCCGGTCTTGTCGAGTGCGACCACGCTCACATCGCGCAGCGCCTGCAAGGCTTCACCCTTGCGGAAGAGAATGCCGAATTCGGCCGCGCGGCCAGTACCGACCATGATCGAGGTCGGCGTGGCCAGCCCCATGGCACACGGGCAGGCGATGATGAGAACCGCGACCGCATTCACGAGCGCGAAGGTCAGCGCCGGGTCTGGGCCGAAGATCAGCCAGACCAGGAAAGTCAGCGCGGCCGCCGCCATCACGGCCGGGACGAACCACATGGTCACCTTGTCGACCAGCGCCTGTATCGGCAGCTTGGAACCCTGCGCTTCTTCGACGAGGCGGATGATCTGCGCGAGCATCGTGTTCGCGCCGACCTTGGTTACGCGGAAACTGAAAGCGCCCGTCTTGTTGATCGTGCCGCCTACGACCTCTGCCCCCGCTCCCTTCGACACGGGCACCGGCTCGCCGGTGATCATGCTCTCGTCGACATAAGAGGTGCCCTCGACGACCTCGCCGTCGACCGGAATCTTCTCGCCCGGACGAACGAGCACGACGTCACCTGTCGCCACTTGATCAAGGGCAATTTCGATCGTCTCGCCGTTGCGCTCGACGCGCGCGGTCTTGGCCTGAAGTCCGACTAGCCGCTTGATCGCCTGCGACGTTCGCCCCTTGGCGCGCGCTTCCAGCGTTCGTCCGAGCAGGATCAAGGTCACGATGACCACGGCGGCTTCAAAATAGACGTTGGCGGTACCTTGCGGAAGCACTTTGGGTATGAAGGTCGCGACCACCGAATAGCCGTATGCAGCCGCAGTACCGAGCGAGACCAGCGAGTTCATGTCGGGGGCGACACGCAGCAACGCCGGTACGCCCTTGCGGAAGAAGCGCAGGCCCGGACCGAATAGAACGAGGGTGGCAAGCGCGAACTGGATATACCAGCTCGTCTGCTGACCCAGGCCCCCCATCACCCAATGGTGCACGGCTGGAATGAGGTGAGAGCCCATCTCAAGGATGAAGACTGGCAAGGTGAGGATGGATGCAACAAACAGATCGCGCCGCAGCGCCCGTGCCTCGCTCTCACGACGCTCGGCGTCCTGATCTCCAGCAGTCGCCGTTTCGACGGACAAGCGGCGGGACTTGTAACCCGCCTGTTCGACTGCAGCTTCAAGGTCGGTCGTGGTGACAACCCCAGCAAGGTGGCGCACCCGCGCGCGCTCGGTCGTCAGGTTGACCGTGGCTTCGAGTACGCCCGGGATTTTTGCGAGCGTCTTCTCAACCCTGCCCACACATGAAGCGCAGGTCATGTCCTCGATCGCGAGCTCGGTGGTCTCTTCGCGAACGGTGTAGCCAGCACTCTCGATGGCGCGCACAGCCGCCTGCGGACTGGCCAAGCTGGTGAAGGTTATGTCGGCGCGCTCGGTGGCCAGATTGACCGTAGCCGTCTGCATGCCGGGAACCTCTTTCAGCGCACGCTCGACACGGCCGACACACGATGCACACGTCATACCTTCGACGGGCAGGCTCAGGCGAGTGACTGAGGCCATGGATGGATTGACGTCTTGTTGGGCAACGGAAGCCATTGAAATATCCCTTGAATGTTTCTGTTGAAGAGAAGTTTCAAGCTTCCCCGTGTGGGAAGGTCAAGGCATGTGGGCGATTTATTTCACGACGCGCCAGTTCGAACTGCCGTCGGCACTGCCGCAACCCGCATCAGACTCTGGGCTGAGCCCGCACGCTAAGAACTTTTGGGTGACAGCTGCTTGGCTCGCACCTGTACTACATGCGCGAGCACCTGTGCCGCTTTAGCCTTCGCACCGTTGTGACGTTCAGCGCAGCCTCGAATACCTGTAGCTCAGTAAGAAAGAGCCGGTTAGCCCAACTCTGGCGACAAAAGACGAACGGCTGTTGCTCAAATATCAGAAGTATAATCAAATATCTGACATTGATATGAGCCGAGCTTTCATATGCGATCGATCCCGCAAGCGATCTTGGAACGCAGCCAATCCCTAAGCGAGGGTGGAGTTCTTGCGCCCAAGGAGTTTCTTCATCTTGGTAGTCGTGCGGCGGTTGATCAGGCGTTTTGTCGCTTGGCTAAAGCCGGGCAACTGATGCGAATAGCGCGCGGTATTTACGTTGCGCCGGTGCGTGAAAAAGACCAGGCCAGGGCACCGTCGGCAGAGTCATTGGCGAAATCAATCGCCGCTCAGGGTAAGCAGTGCATCTCGCTCGATGGCGCACAGGCCGCGAGATCAATGGGGTTGACGCGAGCTGCTTCTACTAAAGAGGTGTACCTCACCACAGGGCGCAGTAAGCGGTTAGTAGTCGGCTCCCGGACAATTTACTTCCAGCACGCGCCCTACTGGCTGTTCTCCTTGGGTGCGACGCCGGCCGGGGATGCGCTCAGGGCGATGGCCTGGGTGGGCAAAGATCAGGCTGAAAATTCGGCCCAGAAACTTCGGCGGCACTTAGCGGAGGTGGAGTGGGAAAGCCTAGGTTCGGTCCGTGCGAGCCTTCCCAGCTGGATGGCCACCGCCCTTGGCAGGGCCGCGGTGTTAAATGAGTTGCGTTGAACTCAGGCCAGACACTGATTGCTTGTGTGAATAAAAGTTGACGTATTCAAGGTCAGAAGCGGGTCTTAACGATTAAACTAACCCTTACGGGAAGGTAGATAACCATGGCTAGCGGCGAACAACTGAAAGCGCTTCTGCGCTCGCATATCAAGGGAGATGACACGCATTTCTTTGCCGTTGCTATGCAGATGGCGGCCCATGAGGCTAAGCAGGGGCACGGGAAGCTTGCAGAAGATTTGCGGGCTCTAATTGATTCGGCCAAGAAAAATCGTCTGCCTTCCGGGCAGCCGGTGCCCATAGGCCAGCCGCGCGGCGAGCTGAGCAACCTGCTGTCAGTAGCTCTTCCGAAGACTCGCTTTTCGGAAATGATCCTGGACGAGGCCACTCATGGCCGTCTTGGAAGAATCATCAATGAGCAGCGCAACTTCGAGAAGATCCGCGCACATGGCCTCTCACCTCGCCGCAAGCTGCTTTTGGTAGGGCCACCCGGTACCGGCAAGACCATGACCGCCTCGGCGCTTGCCGGCGAGCTTGGGATTCCGCTGTACATCGTCCGGCTTGATAGCCTCATCACCAAGTACATGGGTGAGACCGCATCCAAGCTGCGTCAGATTTTTGATGCCATTCGCGATACACGCGGCATATATTTCTTCGACGAATTCGATGCCATCGGCTCCCAGCGTGGCCTTGCCAACGACGTGGGCGAAATCCGCCGCGTCCTGAACAGCTTTCTGCAAATGATTGAGCAGGACCAGTCCAATAGCCTGATCATCGCTGCTACCAACCACCCTGAAATTCTTGACTACGCCTTGTTCCGGCGCTTCGATGATGTTGTCGAATACGGACTGCCCAATCAGGAACAGACCAAGGCTGTGCTCAAGAATCGACTGGCGAACTTTTCCAAGTCGATTCGCAGCTGGGACAAACTCTGCAAGGTCGCAGAGGGGCTCAGCCATGCAGAACTGGCGAGGGCGGCAGACGACGCGATCAAGGACACGATCATTCATGATCGTACCGAGATGGCGGTCAAGGACGTGGAAAGACACCTTGAAGAACGGAAGACTTTCCACGGGAGGCGGCACTCCTAACGTAGTAGAGCATTTAGATGACGGAATCGATCAACGGACAACGGCCTCACTTTCATCTCCAGGGACAGGGACTACCCGAACGGTTCCGATCCACAGCATCAGCAACACGAGACCCTCGCTACCCCACGCCAAATCGAGGGGCTCATGGCGGGAAGCTACTCGCTCAACTCCAGCATGTCAGCGGTCAGATGGCCTCTGCAGTGCAGCTGCAGCGCGAAGCATCTGAAAGGCAAATGCGACAAGGGGACAGGCCCGATGGTGGGTACGGCCTGCAAATCGAATTTCGCAGTGAGCCTGGTTACGCGCTTGCATTCGAAGGACTTGCCCGAGGCGCTCAGCGCATCGAGCTTATGAACCTGCGTCATGACCCCGCCACGAATACTGACTTCGCCACTGTGTTTGTTCCAGATGGCCAGCTCAAAGCCTTTGAGAACCTCGTCAGGCAATACCTGGAGGTAGAGACCTCCAAGGGGAGTCCGCGCAACGCTCCACTCCTGAATCCAATCCAAGAAATCCGAGTCGCAGCTTTCAACGCCTTGTGGACCGATGATCCTGCAGTGTTGCCGCCAGATGAAAACGAAACTATTTGGTGGGAATTCTGGCTGCCTATCAGGGACGGCCGTGAAGCAGTGCTGAACCGCTTTAAGTCGGTTGCCGAAGCATGTGGCTTTCATACATCCGAAAAAGTGCTGAAGTTTCCTGAGCGGACAGTCCTCAATGTCTACGCCTCACGAGCAGCCATAACTCGGTCACTCTTGCTGCTCAACGAAGTCGCCGAGATTCGTAGAGCCAAGGACACCGCCGAGTTTTTTGATGCTCTTGCGCCGCTAGAACAAAGAGAATGGGTCGAGAACCTGCTTGAGCGAACCACCCCCGCAGGGGACGACAGTATCCGCGTCTGCCTCCTAGATACCGGAGTCAATCGGGGCCACCCACTCTTGGCTCAGCACATTGACGCGAATGACCTCTATACCGTCGATGCCAACTGGGGGCTCGCGGACACTACGGGTCATGGCACAGAGCTAGCTGGAATCGCACTTTATGGTGATCTGTTTGACCCTCTTAGTGGACAAAGCCCCATTTCGATCGAGCACCGCCTTGAGTCGGTGAAACTGCTTCCCGCTGCCCAAGGAAATCAGAAGGAGCCCTACGGCGCGCTGATGATCGACGCTGTAACCCAACCGGATACTGCCAAGCCAGAAGTGCGCCGGGTCTACAGCATGGCGATCACCAGTCTCGATTACCGGGATCGTGGCCGCCCTTCCGCATGGTCAGCCGCAGTTGATGAGCTCGCATCCGACGTATTGGGGGAGAGAGCCAACCCTCGTTTGATCGTCGTGTCTGCCGGTAATGCGGACAAGAACCAGGCCACCCTCTACCCGCACAACACCACCACAGACGGAATTCATGACCCGGCACAGGCCTGGAATGCGCTGTGCGTAGGTGCTTACACCCAGAAAGTCACTATCGACCCTCCCAATCCTGGATTGCGCCCGATCGCTGCCGCAGGCAGCCTCAGCCCATATAGCACGACTTCTGGGACCTGGACCAACTCGGCCTGGCCCTTGAAACCCGATGTAGTGTTCGAGGGAGGCAACCTGGCCACAGATGGGCATACAGCCTACACCGAGCCATGCCTATCCCTCGTAACCACTGCCCACGAACCAGAGCGACGGCTGTTGACGACGACCAGCGCCACCAGCGCAGCATCCGCGCTGGCAGCTCGTATGGCGGCACAAGTCTCCACCAACTACCCACAGTTCTGGCCCGAAACTGTGCGAGCCCTAATCGTGCACTCGGCTGAGTGGCCTGATCGTATGCGACAGGATTTCCTTGCTGCTGGCACTAAGGCCGGCTACGAAAATCTGGTTAAGCACTGCGGCTTTGGCGTACCAGACCTGAGTCGTGCCCTGTGGAGCGCCGGCGACTCCTTGACCATGATTGTCGAGGATCATCTGAGGCCGTTCATGAGGCAGGGCACCAAGCCGCCCACCGCGCGGGACATGCATCTTCACTTGCTTCCCTGGCCACAGGAGGAACTGCTCAACCTAGGCAACATCGAGGTGGAAATGCGAGTGACCCTTTCCTACTTCGTAGAGCCAAACCCTGGCATAGCCGAACGCGGTATCAAGGGGCGCTATCGCTACGAGTCGCACGGCTTGCGCTTTGATGTCAGTCGCCCAAACGAAGACCGTGACCAGTTCCGCCAGCGCATCAACAAGCGTGCACGGGATGAGGAAGAAGGTGGTTACCAGGGCGGCGGCTCAGATCCGAACTGGCTGCTCGGTACTCAGACACGGCATCGCGGTTCTCTCCACTCGGACATCTGGCGAGGCACTGCAGCCGAACTGGCGGGTCGGGGAATGCTTGGTATCTATCCCGCACTGGGGTGGTGGAAAACTCTCGTTAAGCAGCAGCGATATGACGACACCGTGAGGTACAGTCTGGTGGTGTCGATCAAAACTCAGCAAACGGATATTGACCTCTACGCGGCCGTGGAAACTCTGATCGAGGCCCAGGTAGCGGTGCTGGTCTGATATTAAGAGTTCAAATGAGGTCATGGCCCCGAAGCCATGACCTCAGCGCTCGCAAAAGCTCGGATTGAGGGTGTCTCGATCACCACTCAGTTGGCGCTTACGCGCTGACCTGCGCGGCATAACCCAGGTCTTGAATCACCTTGCGGATAGATTCCGCGGGTTCTTGGCTGTCTACCGATACCTTGCCGGCAGCACGGTCAATCTCCACTTTTGCGGTGTCATCTACCGCCTGAATTGCCTTTGTGATCTTGCTGACGCAACTGCCACAACCCATTCCTGATACCTGTAGAACGAACATAAATCACCTCGTTGGTTAGGCGGCATAGATGCCGTAACCTGAGCATCGACCTTGACACGATGGTAAGGTCAAGCTTGTTTTTTAGCGTTGGTAGATGTTCTTTCGGAATTGATGGAATTACTGATACCTGCCGACTGGCTTTAGATTCACGTTCATTTCAGTCGATGCGGGTTTTCCGCAGCCTCAATGCGTTGAATACAACCGATGCTGAACTGACGCTCATGGCCAGTGCCGCAATCATGGGCGACAGCAGGTGGCCAGTCAGGGGATAAAGAACCCCTGCTGCGAGTGGAATTCCCATGGCGTTATAGATGAAGGCAAAGGCTAGGTTCTGCCGCATGTTTTTCACCGTGGCTACGGACAAGGTTCTTGCCCGTAAGATGCCCATCAGATCACCTTTGACCAAGGTCACCTGAGCACTGTTCATGGCCACGTCAGTACCGGTTCCCATCGCGATACCGACATCGGCACGGGCCAGTGCGGGGGCATCGTTGATGCCGTCGCCAGCCATGGCCACTCGGCGACCGTAGCTCTGCAGGTCGGCCACCAGCTTTTCCTTATCCTGGGGTTTAACCTCGCCATGGACTTCTTCGATACCCAGTTCCTTGGCCACAGCTCTTGCGGTCGTGAGTCCATCACCGGTGGCCATGATGACTTTCACATCGACCTCTTGAAGTCGGATGACTGCTTGCTTGGCGCTCGGTTTGATCGGGTCAGAGACAGCCAGCAGCCCTGCCAGTACGCCATCTACCGCCAAGTAAATAATGCTGATGCCCTCCAGTCGAAGTTGCTCTGCACGGTTGCGCAGAGGGGTGACATCTACTCCGGCCTCTTCCATCAGCGCAGTATTACCCAGTTGCAGTTGTCGACCGTCCACGTGGCCACGCACACCAATGCCTGAGCCCGACTCGAAAGAATCCGGCTTGGCCAACTCAACGCCTTGGGCGCGGGCGTGGTCAACGATTGCATGAGCCAGCGGATGCTCGCTGCCTTGATCGAGGCTTGCAGCAAAGCGCAGCACCTCGTTAGGCGCGAACTGACCGCTACCCTCTGCGCTATGAAATACAGGCCGTCCCTCGGTCAGCGTGCCGGTCTTGTCGACGATCAGCGTATCGATCTTGCACAGGTTCTCTATGGCACTGGCATCGCGGAACAAGACGCCACTGGTGGCAGCTTTGCCTGTCGAGACCATCACCGACATGGGGGTCGCCAAGCCAAGTGCGCAAGGGCAGGCAATGATTAGTACGGCAACCGCGTTGATCAGGCCGAATACCCAGCCCGACTCCGGTCCGAAAAAGCCCCAGCCGAAGAACGTGAGGATCGCGATGGCGATCACGCCGAGTACGAAATAGCCCGCGACTGCATCGGCCATGCGCTGCATGGGGGCCTTGGAGCGCTGTGCTCTGGCGACCATCTGCACGATTTGGGACAACATGGTGTCGGCCCCCACCTTCTGCGCCTGCATTACCAGGCTACCGTGGGTATTCATGGTTGCGCCGATCAGCGTATCGCCAACGCGCTTGGTAACCGGTAGCGGTTCGCCGGTCAGCATGGCCTCGTCGACGGCGCTTTCGCCTTCGAGAACGGTGCCGTCAACTGGGACTTTCTCGCCGGGACGTACTCGCAGATGGTCGCCCAGGTGCACATGGGTCAACGGAATATCTTCTTCCTGGCCGTCAGGGTTAATGCGCCGCGCGGTTTTGGGTGCCAGGCCCAATAGCGATTTGATTGCGGCTGAGGTTTGTGAACGAGCCTTGAGTTCGAGCATCTGGCCCAACAACGTCAGGGAGATGATTACCGCCGCAGCCTCGAAGTAGACACCAATGCGCCCGTCCTGGAAGAAAGCTTGGGGGAACAGCTGTGGGGCCAGGGTCGCAGCAACGCTGTAGAGGTAGGCTGCGGCTGTACCCAGGCCAATCAGTGTCCACATATTTGGGCTGCGATGACGGACTGAGTCGATGCCTCGGGCAAAGAATACCCAGCCGCCCCAGAGTGTCACAGGCGTCGCCAAGGCAAGCTCTACCCAGTTCTGCGTTGCGCCATGAAATAGCGTTAATGAGTGGCCGGCCATAGCCAAGACCGTCACGATAATCGTGAGTGGGAGTGTCCACCAGAATCGCCGGGAGAAATCTTTAAGTTCTGAATTCTCCTCTTCCTCCAGCTCCGGAATCACTGCCTCCAAGGTCATGCCACAGATGGGGCAATTGCCAGGTTTTGGCTGGCGTATTTCTGGATGCATAGGACAGGTGTACTCCGCCGTCCCTGCGGCCCCTGATGAGGGAGGCGCAGCTTCATGATGCTGGTGTTCCGTACTCTTGGGCGGGTTCGAATAGCTGGTAGGTGCTGCCCGGAACTTCTCCTGGCATTTCGCGCTGCAGAAACGGTATGTCTGACCTTCGTGGCTCTCACTGAATGGGCTGTCTGGCTTGACGGCCATGCCGCACACCGGATCGTGCTGACTCCCATGCTGGTCTTCCTGATGCTTGGAATGCTCATGGTCAAGTTGGCGCGATGTGGTGTGCATAGGGCTTACTTCCGGTTGTCGTCCTTGGGAGTATCAGCACCATCCTGATGGGAATGCCCACCATGGTTGTGGCCGAACATGTGCATCAGCGGGCACAACAGCAGAATCAAGTAAGGCAGTGCCTGGGAGATGTGGCCAAAATGCTCGCGGGCCACATAAAAAACGGCGATGACAGCCAACATGATCAGTGCAATGCCAGTTTTGCTTTTCCAGAATGGCAATTCAGAGCCTGGGTGGTGGGAGTGGTCCATAGCTCGATCCTCGTTTGAGTTGAGGCAGTATTGGTGGGACAGCAAATGACAATAGTCTCTACTGCGTCCCAGCAATTGACGTATATCAATCCGAACTCAATGATTAGCGTACGTTCACTTTACCAACCATCCCCGATTGGTAATGGCCTGGGATGTTGCAGGCGAACTCAAGCCCCGTTGCCTTAGTAAAGGTCCATACCAGTTCTTCAGTGGCTCCCGGCTCGATCAAGACGCTGTTTGGATCGTCGTGTTTCATGCCGACCATCTTCATCCCGCCCATAGCATGATCCATGTTGCTCATGTCCTGTGCGCCCGTTGGAGACAGCGTGCCGTTCTGAAACATTGCGGCCATTTCTTTTTGATGTGCTGCATGTGCGGCTGCCATGCCCAGGTTGAATTCATGCAGTAGCGAGCCCTCATTCTTGAGTACGAAGCGGACGGTTTCTCCTGCTTTGATATCAATGCTCTTCGGCTCGAAATAGATATCGCCCATCTTGATTTCGATGATGCGATCAGCTTGCTTGGCGTCTCCTGGTTGGCCTATATCGCTTTTACTATGGCTCGGGTTAGCCATGGCAGCAGAGGCGGAGAAAACCAGGGTTGTGGCGAGAAAAAATGAAGTTAGTTTGGCTTTCATAATGCATCTCGGAAAATGGAGTTGTTAGGAACAACATCAATGCTAATCAGGCGGTGCTGTCAGCTGGCTTACGCGAAAACTACATATCTGAAAGATGCACTGAAATCAGGTGCGGCCCGGCATTGGCCGGGGGCACCTGATTGTTGTCTCAGCGCATTACGAATTCACCGACCATCCCGGCCTGATAATGTCCAGGGAGGGTGCAGGCGAAGTTGAGGTTGGCCGAGTCGCTGAAGGTCCAGACAAACTCCTTGGTAGTTCCGGGCTCAACAAGGATGGCGTTTGGGTCATCATGTATTGCTTCAACGACTTCAGGAATGCCAGGTGGATTGGAGTCTCCAAGGCCCGACCGTTCATGCCAGACGATTGACTTCGCTTTGCCTGTTGGCGTCAGTGTGCCGTCCTTGACCAAAGCAGCCATTTTGCGTTGATGATCCAGTTGCGATACGGCTTTACCGATATTGAATTCGTGCATCAGTGCCCCTTCGTTCTTCAACACGAAGCGGACGGTTTCGCCAGGCTTCACATCGATAGACTTCTGGCCGTAGCTGATGTCATCCATTTTCACGAAAACTGTACGTGTAGCGGGGGTTGCTTTGGCCGGCTGACCAATGTTGCTTTCAAGGCCAAGCGTTTGTGCCGAGGCCTGAGTTGCAGCTGCGAACAGCAGCGCCGTGATCAACAACTGGGGGCGTGAACGTTTCATGATGAGACCTCACTGAGGTGGTTGGAAATCTCATGCTATTCCCCGTTTCCTGCCGGGGGGCTGACCCCAAAACTACAAATTAGTCAGCTTGAAAAAAACGCGGCACCGTCGAGGTGCCGCTAGGCCAAAGGAGCAATCATGAAGGCCTTGAAGATGGGAATTCTTATGGGTGACACTCTTTATCGGCCATCATCAGCTTGTGCTCACGCATCATCTGCGCAAGTACGTCGTCGACCAATTTGTCGTGTCGCTCCATCCACGCAAGATGTTCTTCCGTAGATATGCCGGGAGCAGGATGCTCGCTGTGAAGCTGGTTCATCATCTCGTCGAGCATTTTCATGTGCTCTTTCATATGCACATGGCGCTCGCTGGCGGGAGCCTTTTCCGCCTGAATTAGTACCGCTTCGGCTTTGTCTCGCATGCTCTCGATGCGCTCGAAGACGCGGTCACTCCCGCCCTCTGCCCAAACGGCTGAAGCAAGCAGGAGCGAACCAACCAGAAATAAAGGTTTAAGCAGTTTCATAGGGCAGTCTCCTCAATTGAAGCAGTGACCGGCACCTCTGTTGTTATTCATTAGAGGGCCAAGAGCACAACCTAGTGCTCATGCTTGCACCCTAGACAGGGCCGCCTGACAGAGGCCTGAAGCTAGGATTACATTTTCGTAAGCTTCTGGTTGGGAGGGGGATTTGACTGCACACTCAGGCCACTCAAAATTTGGGAACCGCCCGCATGAAACTTCTGGTCGCTGAAGACGAGCCAAAAACAGGCACTTACCTGCAACAAGGTCTCACTGAGGCTGGCTTCAACGTCGACCGCGTTATGACGGGAACGGATGCACTCCAGCATGCGCTGAGCGAGGCCTATGATCTGTTGATTCTGGACGTGATGATGCCGGGCCTGGATGGCTGGGAAGTGCTGCGGATGATTCGGGCTGCAGGTAAGGATGTCCCGGTGTTATTTCTGACGGCGCGGGACGGTGTCGAGGATCGTGTGAAAGGTCTAGAGCTGGGGGCGGACGACTACCTGGTCAAGCCCTTCGCTTTTTCTGAGTTGTTAGCCCGCGTCAGGACATTGCTCCGCCGCGGCAATAGTTCGCCGACGCAGACCACAATGAAAATAGCCGATCTTGAAGTTGATCTGCTTAAGCGTCGTGCCGTGCGCAGTGGTAAGCGGATTGATCTGACTGCAAAGGAGTTCTCGCTGCTCGAATTACTGCTGCGTCGGCGTGGCGAAGTTCTTCCCAAGTCGTTGATCGCGTCCCAGGTCTGGGACATGAATTTCGACAGCGACACCAATGTGATTGAAGTGGCTATCCGACGCTTGCGGGCGAAAATTGACGATGATTTCGAGCTAAAACTGATTCATACCGCTCGTGGTATGGGCTACATGCTTGATGCGCCGGAGTCTGAATGAAGCACCTGTCACTGACCGCGCGTATGAGTTTGATGTTCATGTTTGCGGTGATTGCAGTCCTAACGGTGGCCGGCCTGAGTTTCAACGAGCTCAGCCGGCATCACTTCATGATGCTTGACCAGCAGACGCTGGACGAGAAGCTAGAATCGACTCAGCAAATCCTGAGTAATACGCGTAGCCATGCAGACCTTGAAGAGGTGCTGCCTCAGCTGAAAGCGCTGTTAGGGGCTCACCACGATTTAGCGGCGATCATCCTTGCAAACGACGGTACCGTGCTTTTTGCCGAGCCACTGCCTTTCAATATTCCCGAGAAATACCGCCTCAATCCTGACCACGGCATGTGGGCGTGGGAGGAAAATGGACACATGTATCGAGGGATGACCGCGCAGGTATCAACCCCTGACCAACCTGCGTTTCTAACGGCTTTGCTGATCCTTGATGTGACCAACCATGTGCATTTCTTTGAAACGTTGCAGCGGTGGTTCTGGATTGGCTTGGTGATTAGCGCACTGGTCAGCGCTGCGTTGGGCTGGGTGGTCGCGCGTAGTGGGTTGAGACCCCTGCGACAGGTGACCCATGTCGCGACGTCGATGTCTGCGCGGTCACTGAAGGAGCGCATTCCACTGGAGCCCGTCCCTCTTGAGCTTCAGCAGTTGGTGACTTCGTTCAATGCGATGCTTGCCAGGCTCGACGATGCATTTGTTCGGCTCTCAAATTTTTCTGCCGATATCGCCCATGAGTTACGCACACCACTCAGTAATCTGATGACGCACACCGAGGTGGTACTCACCCAAAAACGTAACCTCGAAGCCTATGAAGAGAATCTTTACTCGAACCTAGACGATCTGAAACGCATGTCGCGAATGATCGATGACATGCTGTTCCTGGCTAAGTCGGACAACGGCCTGATCATTCCCGAGCAATCGCGCATTGAGCTCAGCGAGGTAGCCACCAAGCTGATTGAGTACTACCACCTATTAGCGGACGAGCAAGGCATCCAGTTGGTTGTGACCGGCTCTGGCAGCGTGCTGGGTGACAAGCTGATGCTGGATCGGGCGATCTCGAACCTGTTGTCCAATGCGTTGCGCTATACAACTGCCGGGAAGACGATATTGGTAACGATCAAGTCGACCGCAAGTGCCGTTACTCTAATTGTCGAGAACCCAGGCGAAACCATCAAGCCGGAGCACCTGGATAAGCTCTTCGACCGTTTCTATCGAGTAGACCCGGCTCGCCGTGAAGGCAGCCCGAGCAATGCCGGGCTTGGCTTGGCCATTACTCGATCCATTGTGGCGGCCCACAATGGCAAGATCTGGTGCACTTCCAGCAATGGCATCACCGCCTTTCACATGGAATTTCCCCCAGCAACCATCCTAGGAGCGCTATGACCAAAGACGAGTTGAGGGCCGAACTTGAGCGACAAGCACAAAGCTTTGTCGCTACCACGGGAGCTGAAGTTGTGTTGTACGCCGCCCAGCGCAAGCCTGACCGCCAGCCTTGGCGCAAGAAGCCGAGCTTGTTAGATGAGGCTTTTCAGGCCGAAATTCGCAAAATCGAACAGCAGCACGACACAAAGGCCTGAGGCGCTTAAATGGCCATTTCCGAGGGCGTCTGCTGGCGTGGAAAAGCCTGGGTATCGCCAGGGCTGGGGATCTTCTTGGGGCATGCTGGCAGCCATGATCTGCACAGCCATATGGCGCACCAAGTGACCATTGGCCTTTGCGGTCAAGTGACGGTGCGAGGTCTGAATCAGGTGCTTACTGCTCCGGCCATCTGCATAAAGGCTGGCACACTGCACCAGATTGAAGGCACTGAAGTGCTTTCGATCTACCTTGATGCGCTGTCGGAAGAGGCCCGTGCCATGAGCTGTATATCGGCCGCCCAGTTGGTCTCGATCCCGGCAGACAATACGGCTGCCATCGAGCAGCTACTTGAAACGCCGGAGGTATCTGCTCAGCTGGTTCGTGAGGAGGTCAGGCGACTACTAGGCCTGAAAACACCGCAGGCGGCTGATCCGCGTATGCGGGCTGTGCTTCAGGCGCTGGAAGAGCGACAAGATGATCGGGTGCGACTGGCCGCGCTTGTGCATCTGTCGCCCACCCGGTTCTCTCATTGGTTTGTCGAGCAAACCGGACTTCAGCTGCGTAGCTATCGCAAATGGAGTCGGCTGGTTGTGGCGCTGCAGTTCGTATCTATCGGACATAATCTAACAGCGGCCGCTCATGCCGCTGGATTTGCCGACGCAGCCCATTTTTCACGTTCTTTTCGTGCGCTGTTCGGACTCGACCCCTCTTCAGCGCTCGGTCATGTGAGGCTACAAAGCTGACATTTACTTCAACCGGGATACTTCTACCGATGCTGTTTGCGTATCCACAGCCCGAGTTATTAGCTCCTTCGTTCAAGCGTATAGCGGGCGAACAGTTCAAAGTGAAACCAACTGCATGGAGGGTTCACAATGGGCAGCGCGTCGAGGTTTTTGCTTCGCTGGTTTAGTTATCCGGCGATTTTCGGTGGTATATCGGCAGCGATGATCTGGCTGCTTTATCAAGGCATCCCTTACTGGCCAAGCACAGCAATCCTGGCGGCCGTGGGAGTCGGCTGTGTAGCTGGTATGGAGCGACTCCAGCCTTTCCGGCAGGACTGGCTCAACGATCACGATGACACTCTAACGGACCTTATTCACCTAGTCGTGAATTTGTCGGTCATCCAGTTCACTGCCGCTGTTCTATCTCGTGTGGGGGACCTTGTGCCTGCTGAGCTGAGTGGGTTTCCTACCGAGCTGCCTCTCTGGCTACAACTGCTCATCGTGGCAGCTATCTTAGACCTGAGTTTGTATTCCATGCACCGCCTCAGCCATCACATCCCCTGGTTGTGGCACCTACACGAGCCCCATCACAGCGCTGAGCGGCTCTACTGGATGAACGGAGAGCGGCGTCATCCCCTGCATGCGGCCATCATGGCAGGACCTGGATTGTTGTTGCTGTTCGCGCTGGGAACACCGTCTTCGCTGGTGGCCACCTGGTTTGGAATACTCACGGTGCATCTGGCTTTTCAGCACTCCAACTTAGATTATTCGATTGGATGGTTGCGGCGCATTATCGGCGTAGCTGAAACACATCGTTGGCATCACAAACGTGATTTTGAGGATGCCCAAGTTAATTTCGGCGAGTTTCTGTTGGTGTGGGATCTGCTATTCAAAACCTTCTACGACAGTGCCAAGCAACCTGGTAGTAATGATGTCGGCCTGCGTGATCGGCGCTACCCCACCGGATATATAGATCAGTTGGCCGAACCATTTAGAGGTAAAGCTTAGAATTGTTCGTGAAAAGAACGGAAGCAATTATTCAAGCGTGCAATCGCGAGCCGCTGCCATAGTTTTGCTAATGATAAATCCCATAGTGCATACGATCTAATAGAGCTTTCACGTCCTCCGCACTATTTGGGCCGAAAATAAGGTCGATCGGACGAGAGCCATTTAGGCCTAAAGCAGGTCCATTCATCCATGCAACAGCCATTTCGCTACTGCCAAGAACTTCTGTGGCTAGTGCAAATAGTTCTTTGTACTGCGGATCACTGTAGTCAAACATAGATACCCTTAGTTCAATTGCAGTTTTTGGGCAGGCAGTAGTCTGCCTAGCGCTATTACTTGAGGGCGTATCAGCGCAGAAGGCGCTGGGTAGGATCTCCGTCACTGAGACTGTCAGCCCAATCTTGGACTGCTTTGTGGTTAATCACACGGCCTGCATCCACCTCGGCCAACGCGTCAAGGGTCAGGGAATGGCGGTCTTGTTCTTGATCAATCCGGGCGGAAAGAGCTTGCTCCATGAACCAGTCCTCGCAGTATGGACCTTGATGCGTCGGGATTTGGTGGGACGAGCAATGGCGGGTTGCTCGTATGAAGCAAGGAACCACAGACTTTGGGTTAGAAAGCCTCGCTCTGATTTCATTATGGAGGGCGTCTCCACTT
The DNA here is from genome assembly GCF_002786345.1 of Pseudomonas sp. FEMGT703P. NCBI lineage: Bacteria > Pseudomonadati > Pseudomonadota > Gammaproteobacteria > Pseudomonadales > Pseudomonadaceae > Pseudomonas > Pseudomonas sp. FEMGT703P. The sequence goes on from NZ_PGCM01000004.1 coordinate 188,301, forward strand.
CCGCCAAGCTTGCGGCACGTTCCCTCAACCCGAATAACCCAGAAAGCATGCGGGTGTAAAAGTTCATGCGCGAGCTGGTGCAGGACGGCACCTTGGAGCCGAAAAACAAATCCGAGCAGTCAGTAGATAACGCCAGGCTTCGCCAGTATCAATCAGGCGGTTGTAGCTCTGACATTTGAGGCAGAAGGCGGGATGGATCGCAGGCCAGCTCGCCTGCGATGCGATAAAGCTTCTCGACGGTGATGTTTACTTCGCCACGCTCGATCCGGCCCATATAGCTACGGTCGATACTGCAGGCCAACGCCAGTACATCCTGAGACATGTGGCAAATCTTCCTTTGTGTTCGGATGCGTTCCCCTAACACTTTCGCCAATTTATCCATGACCGTCTCAATTCCTCTGAGACGGCACTATCGTGCGTTTGCGGACGCAGGAGCCACGGACTATAATCCGCATTTTTCCGCGTTAACTCTTCTGGTGCCTCAATGAAATCGGCCTCGTTTATCTTCGACAGGCGTCTGTATGAGCTGCTTCAGGAAGAAGGGAACACAAGATTCACGACCCGTGAACTGCGTGATGCCTATGCCAAGCGCCTAGATGGCATGACTTTTCGTGTCGCCGATTTACGCCGTTATGTGTATGAACAGATTCGACGATTACTGCGCATGGGCTGGCTTGTGCTAGATGAAGAGCGTCGTCCGCGTGGGCAGGTCTACCACCTGAAGCCGATTCCGGTACATCTGCAATTGCAGCTGATCGATAACGGGTTTGAGAACAGCCTCAAGACTGCTTGTGAGCACGAGCGGGAATCAGCAGCGCATGAAATTGAGGCTGTCCCGCTCGAATCGTCAGCCAGTGCAGATCAGCATTTGGAAACGCTCCACAAAGAAATCCGCTTGGACTTTTTGTCTTCGATGGGCGAGGCAGAGCGGTTCAAACTGCTCCTAGAAGATATGCCGCATTTGCGGGATAAGGTTGAGGACGAGTACCTGGAGGCCAGAGATCGCAGTTCACGTCTGCTAGGACATCTTCGCGCCATCGAAAAGACCCTCAAGACGCTTGCCTCTAAACGATGACCACATCGCTGCGGGACTGGCAACTCAGCTGCATCGACACGGCGTTGGAGCACTTTACTGCCACACCGCACTTCTTTTGCCAGGCGACACCGGGTGCTGGGAAGACGCGCATGGCAGCAGAGCTGGCCAGCAGGCTGCTTAAGCAGGACAGAATCGATCTGGTTATGTGTTTCGCGCCATCCTGCCAGGTTGTCGATGGCTTCCGCTCAACCTTCGCTGAGGTACTTGGTAGGCGACTGGATGGCCAGATAGGTGCTGTGGGAACGGCGTTTACCTACCAGGCCATGGAGTACCGAGATGAAGGATTCTGGCAGCTTCTTGATGACTACCGTGTATTTGTGGTCTTCGATGAAATTCACCACTGCGCTGGCCATGATCTTCTTCTCAGCAACGCCTGGGGGCAACAAATATTGCATCGGATACAAGACCGCGCAGCCTTCACCTTGGCTCTCTCTGGTACGCCATGGCGCTCGGATGACCGGGCTATTGTCTTAGCCCGCTACTCGACACCAGAAGGGTACTTGATCTGTGACTACCGCTACGGACTGAAAGAGGCTATTGCCGACGGGGTGTGCCGTTCTCCTCGTATTGTCTTGCTCGACAATCAGAAGGTGAAACTGACTGAGGAGATGGGGCCTGAGAGTACAGTCAGGATGTTCCCCAGCATTGCCAAACTCTTGGGGGAATCGCCTGTCACCTACGAAGAATTGCTACGCCATGACGACGTGATCAATCAGCTACTCGATCTTGGCTGTAGCAAGCTCAATGAGCTTCGCCAAATCAAGCCGGATGCTGCCGGTTTGGTTGTTGCCACTGACATTGAGCACGCTCAGCAAATTGCCCAGGCTCTGGAGTCCAGGGGTGGAGTTTGCTGCATTGTGACCAACAAAATCCCGGATGCGCAGCAGGTGATCAATGCGTTTAGGCAGAGCGCCTCTCCCTGGATTGTCGCTGTCGGAATGATCAGCGAAGGAACGGACATCCCTCGGCTTCAGGTGTGCTGCTATCTCAGCCGTATTCGCACCGAGCTGCATTATCGGCAAGTGCTTGGGCGAGTGCTTAGGCGTACAGGTGAGTCAGATGATCAAGCTTGGCTGTTCATGTTGGCGGAGCCGACGCTGCAGTGTTTGGCTGAGAGAATTGCGGATGATTTGCCGGAGGACTTGGCGGTACTGAGCGAGGTACAGATGCCAGCTTCCACTTCAGGCTCAACGCCTAGTTCGGCCGAGGCTGCAGACAATATCAATAATCTGGATAACAGTATTGGATGTGGCAAAGAGCAGGCTATTGGGGCTGGAACTACGAGCATCATTTCACTAGAGGGCTTTTCAGTCGAGCCAAGTTATCAGGTGAGTTTTTCCCAGCATTACAGGCAGCAGTTGTTGGCTTGTTTTTGATGTGTTGACGCCTAATGAATCTGGAGTAGTGCGAGTTGCGAATGTGTAGGGTTGGCCGTGTCATTGACTAAGAAATTAGTGGGTGTGAGCATGGAGATTATGACTCAGACGTTGAGGCATGGCTGATGAATGGATCTGCGATGGTTGCAGCGCTTTTACGCGTGCTACTTCGATCGGGCGCGTGTGCCGATTGCGAAGCTTGAGAGATGTTTGCGCGCTCATGTATGCCGAGGATTAACTTGAAGCAAAAAAGAAAGACCCGCAAGTATGCCTTGATAGCTAAGTTCTCACACGAAGCGGCACGCTTGATGACACCCACGCCAGAGTGGCAGCACAGTATGTTCCGCGTTGCGGCGACAAAAGGACGGGAAAATGAGCCCGTTGGCTTCTTGGCCGGGAGCGCTCACCCAGACAATATGGACACAACCGGTCGTTTGGGTCGTCATCGTTCATAACGATCATGGGCAGTTTGACAGCCTTCACCTCATTGAGAAGGGCATCCCGGTCAGAAGAACCGTCTAAGCACTTCCTGCCCTCAGCGTATTAAGTAACGAACAAATCATCGTTAAAGTCGAAGAAATACCTTCATCACCAAGTCCGGCACCCATAGTCGGTGATAGGTGTACTAGGATGTTTTAAACGTTTAATTTGATAAAGTAAATCCGGTAAAGACGCGGCTTTCAATCCCGATATTTCGTAGAGGCTGGATTTTTAGAGCTTCAGAAAATTAACATTTTTTATCGAATTCTGTATTTGGTTAATGGAAGCTCTATACCCAACGCCTCGAACAGATTTTATACTCACATTTGATTCTTCGGCGCGTAGTCTTTTACGTAAATGAAAAACTAAGGACTCTACCGCATTATAAGGATTTATTGGCGGGCTCTTGTGTGAATATAGAACGTCTACGAAACATGCTTTGCTCACAACGCGAGGTGAGTTGCTGACAAGAGCATGAAGCACAATCATCTGTTTAAAAGGAAGGTTGAATTTTGTGAGGTTAATTCCTGTTGTCCCTGTCAATGCGTAGGCTGCGGGGCATACAAGCCTTAAATGCTCGATCTCAACAGAGGTCTTTATTAATTGATGTACATGCTTGGCTAGAGCGCTAGGTTTGAAAGGCTTATACAAGTAATCATCTAAGGTTGTGTTGAAATCTTTATCCGGCTTTCGAATAACCCGAGTTGTTGCAAGTACTATGCACGGGATATTAGAGTTTCCAGTAGCGCTCCGAGCGGAAAGTGGAGATGCAGCCTCATAATCAGCCATATCGTTATCGACAATTATTCCTGCGAAGGTGCAGGTATGCATGATTGCGATAGCCTCTCTACAGCTACCTGCTTCAACCACCGTGTATCCGGATGACTCCAGATGCTTGCGAGCCTGGGCGCGGAGGACGGGATGTTCGTGTATTACAAGCAGCTTTGGAGGCACCGATTTATCAAAACGTATCATTTTCTGGCAGCTCATAGATCGTGTTGGGGGAGTCACCGAGCGGTCGCTGTTTCAAAATCACGGCGATCCTGATCCCTCCGCAACGAATCTAGGGGGCTGAGGGGTTGAATTGAAACGATTAGCGCAGTAGCATGGATTTATACATTGTAAGTGCATGATTATGAATAAATAAATTGCAAAACGTGAATTTTGAAACGGTTTTCTGCGGGTTATTGAAAGACGCGGTTAACTGAGTCCTCAGCCCGGAGCCTTCGGCTCCGGGTCGCTCCTACCGGCTGGCGTACTCACGCCCTTCTTTCAGCCGGATGTAGTCCCCGCTGCAAACCGCTACAATGCGCCGCCTTTTCCCTACCCTTCGCGAGGCCTTGCGCATGAAATTTCGTTTTCTTCTGTGGATGCTGGGCCGCCTGATGGCCAAGGCCAGCCGTGAAAACCCGGCATTCCAGCAGCAGTTGGTCGATCGCAATATGGTGTTCCAACTGCACACCTTGGATGGCAAAGTTGCCCGTCACTTCATCGTCAAAGATCAACGCATTACTAGCAAGCGCGGCGCGGCCACTGAGCCGGCTTTCGCCCTGGGCTTCAAGGATGCTGCCTATGGTTTCGCTACCATGAGCGCGAAGAACAAGCAGCTGGCGTTTATGCAGGGCATCCAGAACAAGGACATCCAAATCCAGGGCAACCCTGCGCTGGTCATCTGGTTCCAGGGCCTGACCAAATACCTGATGCCGAAAAAGAAAGACGCCGCCAAAAAAGCTGCCTGATCCGCAGCTGTGCGCGCCAGGGCTGGCCTGCGCGCACCGCATTCGCTAGGCTGGGCATAGCCCTAGTGAGAGTTTGCCCATGCGTTTGTTGCTGATTGCCCTGCTGTTTTCCACCACCCTTGTCCATGCCGCGCCCCCCAAAGCCGAGGCCTTTGCGCCGTTATTCGAGCTGGCAGGCATTCGTTTGCTCTGCGAGCAGAGCGCGCCGCTGGTGCAACGCGGGCTGAGCGATAAACAGCAAGCGCAGCTGGCCAAGGTGTTTGCCGCCGATGGCCTGTGCCTGGACTTGGCCAAGAAGCTGACCGGTAAACTCGATCAAGCCCAGTTGGTACAGGCCAAGAGCCTGCTGGAAAGCCCGCTGGCGCAGGGCTTTACTGCCGCCGAGCGTTCGGTTGGTGAAGGGGGTGCTGAGGGGCTGACAGCCTATCGCACGCAATTGGTTGATCGCCCGCCGCGTGAGGAGCGTCTTGCTTTGATCCGTCGTCTGGATGCTGCCGCACACACCACGACCCTGGCCACCTTGTTGCGCTATGAAGTCGGCAAAACCCAGGCGTTTCTGGCGTTGCAGGGACGTGGCGAAAGCATCGACGAAAAAGCGCTGAGCACTCAAACCAAGGCCCAGGAAGACGCGCTGCGGGCTTCCAGCGCGCAAGCGGTGGAGTCCTTTATGTTGTATGCCTACCGGCAGATGCCCAGTGAAAAGCTGGCTGAATATGCCGCCCTGTATGAGCAGCCAGCCGTAGCGCAGTTGCTCGATAGCAGTGTGCAGGTGCTGCCGGAGTTGTTTGCCGCACGGCGCGCGCAGCTGAAGAAATAGTCAGCCGACAGCCATGAAAAAGGGGCCCGTGGGGCCCCTTTTTCTGTTCAGCCCGCTTTAGTTCGCAGGGTGAAATTGCGCGGCCAGTTCGCGCAGCGCGACTTCGGCGGCCAGCACTTTGCTCACGGCGTCTTCGGCTTTTTCCCGGCTAATGCCTAGGTTGTCGAACAGGCTTTGTGGAATTTCGCTCTGCGGGCCGGCACCGATACCCCGATTACGCAGCAGGCTGACCGACAGGCACACTAAGTTCGGGTAGGTGGCGTGGGGGCCGGTATATTCCGGGTCATGCTGGAAGCGCAGGGCGCTGGCCAGTTCTTCCGGCATATCCCAGTAACGCATCAGCCAGGCGCCGATCTGTTCGCGGCTGATACCGAGCAGATGTTGCTCTATATAGCTGTGCGACAGGTGCGGGTTGACCTCCAGGTGCCGGCAGATCAGCGAGAAGTGCGGCGGAAACACATGTGCCAGCACCAGATACCCGAAGTTATGCAGCAGGCCGGCGAGGTAGGTCAGGCCGGCTTCCGGGCGCTGCGCGCGCGGGATGGCGCGGGTCAGCCCTTCGATTACGGCTGCGTTGTAGATCGCCTGTTGCCAGTAAGGCGTCGCGTGCTGCGGTTGATCTTTGGGCAGGCTCAGGGTTTTGCCCAGCGCCAGGCCAAGGGCCAGGTTGATCACCAGATCAAAGCCCAGCACGCGGACAATGGCATCTTCCACCGAGCGGATCTTACCGGGGGCGGCGTAATAAGGTGAGGCGGCCCAGCTGACCACCTGGGCGGCCAGGGCTGGATCGGTTTCGACCACGCCGGTGATGTCATCGACCGTGGCTTCCGGGTCGACGCGCAATTTGATGATTTTTTGCGCAGTTTCCGGCAGGGGGGGGATTTCGATGGTTTCTTCCAGGCGCTGCTGAATGCGCCGGGCTGTAAAGGCTTGCACCGCCAGGGTGATTTCCGCGCGGTCGTCGTCTGGGCGGTCGAGGTTCAGGCGGATATTGCTCAGCGGCTCACCAAAGCGCGCGGCGCTGGCTTTGCTCAGCAGGCTTTTGAACGCATCAATGGCCAGTTCCAGCAGCACACCAGGCTGGCCCGACTCGATGTACAGGCTTGGCACGTCCAGCAGGCGTTCGTCATACAGGCACGGCGAGCTGGTCAAAGGCGGTAGGCCGGGTAGCACTTTCAGGTTGTGCTTGCCGAGCATCCGCTCCAGGCGCTCCGGCTTGACGGCCGTTAGCTGGCGGCCGGTCAGTTCAGTCAGGCGGTTGAGGTCGAGTAGCTGACTCTGTGGATAGAGCACCAGCAGGGCGCCCACTGCGTCATCCAGCAACACCGCCTGAAGCCGCTGTGCGACCGCCAGACCCGGTAGATCACGGCAGACTTGATAGGGCAGGCCGAGCTTTTCCAGCAACTGCAGAATCACCGCTGGCGGGCGCGGAGCGGTCTCGGGAGCAAGGGCAAGTTCGGTCATGACGGTATCCAGCAGAAGTAGCAATACCCCGAGTATAAACAGCGGGATCAGGAAAATGCGGCGCAGACGACGGTTGTGCTGTTTGGGGCTGTCGGCGTTTCGTTAGCGGCCGCGCTGGGATCTGTTTTAGCACGAGGCAAGGCACGAGACACGAAGTTTGGTGTGCCAAATGAGTGTCGAGAAACCCAGTATCGCGCTAAAACAGGCCTGCCCTTCGGGTTGCGCGAAAAATCTCGCCATGCGCTGTTGGATGACTTGGTAAGGCAACACTATTACCTGCGTCCTCCGTTTAGTCTTGCGAGATTTTGCGCAGCAACGCAGCCTGCGAACGAAACGCCAGCAGACTCTCGCTCACACTTGTCCGTATTGTTGGCCATGCCGTAGCCAGCGTTCAAGTAGCGGGCTGACATGCTGCGGCCATTGTTCCAGCAGGGTTTGCGCGGCATCGCGCACTGCTGGAAGCAAGTCGGCATCACGCATCAGGTCGGCGACTTTGAACTGCAGCAAGCCGGTCTGGCGAGTACCGAGCATTTCACCGGGCCCGCGCAATTCCAGATCCTTTTCGGCAATCACGAAGCCATCGCAGGTCTCGCGCATGATGGCCAGACGTTCGCGGCCCAGCTGTGACAATGGCGGGTGATAGAGCAGCAGGCAATGGCTGGCAGCGCTGCCGCGACCGACGCGGCCACGCAGCTGGTGCAGCTGGGCCAGGCCCAGGCGTTCCGGATTTTCGATGATCATCAGGCTGGCATTGGGTACGTCGACGCCGACCTCGATCACGGTAGTGGCGACCAACAGCTGCAGCCGACCCTGCTTGAACTGGTCCATCACCGCGGCTTTTTCTGCCGGTTTCATGCGCCCGTGAATCAAGCCCACATTCAGACCGCCGAGCGCCGCCGATAAATCCTCGAAGGTGGTTTCCGCTGCCTGGCAGGTCAGCTCTTCGGATTCCTCGATCAGCGTGCAGACCCAGTACGCCTGGCGCCCTTCGTTGCAGGCCAGACGTACACGCTCGACCACTTCCAGGCGGCGACTGTCGGCGATGACTAGGGTGTTCACGGGTGTTCGGCCAGGCGGCAGTTCATCAAGGATCGACGTGTCGAGGTCAGCGTAAGCGCTCATCGCCAGGGTTCGTGGGATCGGCGTGGCGGTCATGATCAGTTGGTGCGGGCACATACGCCCGCCGATGCCTTTCTGTCGCAGGGCCAGGCGCTGTTGCACGCCAAAGCGGTGCTGTTCATCGATGATCACCAGCGCCAGATTGGCAAAGCGCACTTCCTCCTGAAACAGCGCGTGGGTGCCCACCACCATTGGGGCGCCGCCAGCAATCTGTTCCAGGGCGCTGGCGCGGGCCTTGCCCTTGAGTTTGCCGGCCAGCCAGGCGACTTCGATCCCCAGCGGCGCGAGCCATTTGCTGAAGTTGATAAAGTGCTGCTCGGCAAGAATCTCGGTGGGGGCCATCAGCGCCACCTGATAGCCGGCCTCCAGTGCCTGCAGTGCGGCAAAAGCGGCGACCACGGTCTTGCCGGCGCCGACATCGCCCTGCACCAAGCGCAGCATCGGCTCGCTCTGGCTGAGGTCGTAGGCGATTTCCGCGCCGACCCGCTGTTGCGCGCCAGTGGGGGTAAAACCCAGGTTGGCCAGGTATTGCTGCGGCAGGCGTTTCGCCAGGGGCAGCGCCGGGGCCTGCTGTGCGCGGACGCTTTCGCGTAGGCGTTGCAGCGACAGTTGGTGAGTCAGCAATTCCTCGAAGGCCAGGCGGTGCTGGGCCCAATGGCGGCCTTCGGCGAGTTCTTCCAGGTCGGCATCCGGTGGAGGTCGATGCAAATAGCGAATGGCCCGATCGAGTGGGCTGAGCTGGTAATCGTCGGCCAGCTCGGGCGGCAGCCAATCCGGCAGGCTGTGCGGGCCGAGGCGCGCCAGGGCTTGTTCACTGAGCTGACGCAGTCGCTGCTGGGTGAGGCCTTCGGTGGTCGGGTAGATCGGCGTCAGGGTCTGTTCCACGGCAATCGGCTCGCTGCCAGACAGCGCACGGTATTCCGGGTGATAAATTTCCAGACCCGAAGAACCAGGTCGCACTTCACCGTAGCAGCGCACCTGTGTGCCGCGTTTGAGGCCTTCCTTTTGCGCCTGACTGAAGTGGTAGAAGCGCAAAGACAGGGTGCCGCTGCCGTCCTGCAAGCGCACGAGCAGGCTGCGCCGCCGCCCCATGACCACATCGGCGCCGGCAACAATGCCTTCAACGACGGCATCCTGACCGGGACGTAGCGCGCCAATTGGCACGATGCGGGTGCGGTCCTGATAGCGCAACGGCAGGTGGAACAGTACGTCCTGCAGGGTTTCCAGGCCAACCTTGGCGAGCTTTTCAGCCAGGGCAGCGCCCACGCCTTTCAGCGCGGTAACAGAAACCGCGGCCAATTCGGTCATGGCTTGTGTTAACTGCTCTTGGGCAGTGGTTTGGCCACCGAGCACAGACGGATCGAGTCGGTCAGGACTTCGATGGCATTCGGCCGTGGGAAACTGGCGCGCCAGGCAATGGCTACGGTGCGGAACGGTGTGGGCGGGCTGAGCGGGCGCACTTCGATTACACCAGGGGCGTAATGATGGCTGTCGACGGCGGAGAACGGCAGGATCGACACGCCAAGGCCTGAGGCGACCATGTGGCGGATGGTTTCCAGCGAGCTGGATTCCACGGTGGTGTGCTTGGCACTGTCTTCGCCGCCCTTGCGCAGGGTTGGGCAGGCTTCCAGCACCTGATCGCGGAAGCAGTGGCCTTCACCAAGCAACAGCAGGCTCTTGTCATTCAGCAGTTTGCTGTCGATGGTCTTCAGTTCCGCCCACGGATGGCCGGCTGGCAGCAGGGCATAGAAGGGTTCGTCGTACAGCGGCTTGGTCAGCACATCGGCTTCGTGGAACGGCAAGGCGATGATGATCGCGTCCAGCTCACCGTTGCGCAGCTTGTCACGCAACACGTGGGTGAAGTTTTCTTCGATATACAGCGGCATCTGCGGCGCGACGCGGTGTAGCTGCGGAATCAGATGGGGAAACAGGTAAGGGCCGACGGTGTAAATAGCGCCGATTTTCAGGGGGGCGGCCATCTGGTTCTTGCCGGCCTGGGCCAGTTCGCGAATACCCTGGGCCTGCTCCAGCACCTTCTGCGCCTGGGTCACGATCCCTTCACCCACAGGCGTAAGGCGCACTGCGCTTTTGCTGCGTTCGAAGATCAGCACGCCGAGCTCATCTTCGAGTTTTTTCACCCCCACCGACAGCGTTGGCTGGCTGACGTGACAACGTTCGGCTGCACGGCCGAAATGTTGTTCCTGAGCGAGGGTGACTATGTAGCGCAGTTCGGTGAGGGTCATAGTCTTTATCCATTGAGATGCAGCCAAGCATAGCGGCTGTATTCAATCGAACCAACTGCTGATGCGGTTCAACGCCCGTGGTTGATGCGTTGAGAGGGTTTTGGCGATTGGCTACGTATTTTTGTCGCTTTGTGAACAGAAAATAATTAGTTACTAAAGCGTTGTGCGCATAGAATTGCGGCCATACTTTGCAAATGACCCGGTTTTGGGTCGCGTTCGCCATAATAAAATTTTACAAGCCGTTCCTTTTACCTAGGGAGTACCGGCATGCCTGATGCGGTAACGACTATGTCCCATAACTGGGCTTTTGCTGTGTTCCTGCTCGGAGTCTTCGGGCTGATTGGCTTTATGCTTGGTTTGTCTAGCCTGCTGGGTAGCAAAGCTTGGGGCCGCAGCAAAAACGAACCCTTTGAGTCCGGCATGTTGCCCGTCGGCAGTGCGCGCCTGCGCCTGTCAGCTAAATTCTATTTGGTCGCGATGCTCTTCGTGATCTTCGACGTCGAAGCCCTCTTTCTCTTCGCTTGGGCCGTTTCAGTACGCGAAAGCGGCTGGGCTGGGCTAATCGAAGCTACAGTCTTTATAGCAATTCTGTTGGCAGGTCTTGTCTACCTTTGGCGGATCGGGGCGCTCGATTGGGCACCTCAGGGTCGTCGTGAGCGGCAGGCGAAGCTAAAACAATGAGGCTTTGGCAATGCACTACAAACTTACTCGGATCGATCCGGATGCGCCCAATGAGCGCTATCCGGTCGGCGAGCGGGAGACTGTTTCCGACCCGCTGCTAGATGATCAAGTCCACAAGAACATCTACATGGGCAAGCTCTCAGATGTTCTCAATGGCGCAGTGAACTGGGGGCGCAAGAACTCCCTGTGGCCCTACAACTTCGGCCTGTCCTGCTGCTATGTGGAAATGACCACCGCCTTCACTGCGCCGCACGACGTTGCGCGGTTTGGTGCGGAAGTGATCCGGGCCTCCCCGCGCCAGGCGGACTTCATGGTCATCGCCGGCACCTGCTTTATCAAGATGGCTCCGGTCATCCAGCGACTGTACGAGCAGATGCTGGAACCCAAGTGGGTGATCTCGATGGGCTCCTGCGCCAACTCTGGCGGCATGTACGACATCTACTCCGTGGTCCAGGGAGTCGACAAGTTCCTGCCGGTCGACGTCTATATTCCCGGTTGCCCGCCCCGTCCCGAGGCATTTCTGCAAGGCTTGATGCTGCTGCAGGAATCCATTGGTCAGGAGCGCCGGCCGTTGTCCTGGGTGGTCGGTGATCAGGGTGTTTACCGTGCCGAAATGCCTTCGCAGAAAGAGCAGCGTCGCGAGCAGCGGATCGCCGTGACCAATCTGCGTAGCCCCGACGAAGTGTGAGCCTGGGCTCTATTGAGCCCGCCTACTGACGCCGTTGACCGATAGCGACCGAGACCATGACTGCAGACAGCATTCTGTCCATACCGCCGTACAAGGCTGACGACCAAGATGTGGTCGTCGAACTGAATTCCCGTTTTGGCGCTGACGCCTTCACCGCACAGAGCACCCGTACCGGTATGCCGGTGTTGTGGGTGGCCCGCGAGCGCCTGGTCGAGATCCTGACCTTCCTGCGCAACCTGCCGCGCCCCTACGTCATGCTGTATGACCTGCATGGCGTCGACGAACGCCTGCGCACCCAGCGTCGTGGTCTTCCGGGTGCCGATTTCACCGTGTTCTATCACCTGATGTCGCTGGAACGAAACAGCGACATCATGCTCAAGGTCGCCTTGAGCGAGCGCGACCTCAATGTGCCCAGCGTCACCAGCATCTGGCCCAACGCCAACTGGTATGAGCGCGAAGTCTGGGACCTCTACGGCATTAATTTCAGCGGCCACCCGCACCTGACGCGGATCATGATGCCGCCGACCTGGGAAGGTCACCCGCTGCGCAAGGATTACCCGGCGCGCGCTACCGAGTTTGACCCGTTCAGCCTGACCCTGGCCAAGCAGCAGCTGGAAGAAGAAGCCGCGCGCTTCAAACCGGAAGACTGGGGCATGAAACGTGGCGGCGAGCACGAGGACTATATGTTCCTTAACCTCGGCCCCAATCACCCGTCGGCCCACGGTGCGTTCCGCATCATCCTGCAGCTCGACGGTGAAGAAATCGTCGATTGCGTGCCGGAAGTTGGCTATCACCACCGTGGCGCCGAGAAGATGGCTGAACGGCAGAGCTGGCACAGCTTTATTCCCTACACCGACCGCATCGACTACCTCGGCGGGGTGATGAACAACCTGCCGTACGTGTTGGCTGTGGAAAAACTCGCGGGCATCACCGTGCCGCAGCGGGTCGACGTGATTCGCATCATGCTGGCCGAGTTTTTCCGCATCACCAGCCACCTGCTGTTCCTCGGCACCTATATTCAGGATGTCGGCGCGATGACCCCGGTGTTCTTCACCTTCACCGACCGCCAGCGCGCCTACAAGGTGATCGAAGCCATCACCGGCTTCCGCCTGCATCCGGCCTGGTACCGCATCGGTGGTGTCGCTCACGACCTGCCGCGTGGTTGGGATCGTCTGGTCAAAGAATTCGTCGACTGGCTGCCCAAGCGCCTCGACGAGTACGAAAAGGCCGCGTTGCAAAACAGCATCCTCAAGGCGCGGACCATCGGTGTGGCGCAATACAACACCAAGGAAGCGCTGGAGTGGGGTACCACCGGTGCTGGCTTGCGTGCTACGGGTTGCGACTTCGACCTGCGCAAGGCGCGGCCGTATTCCGGTTACGAGAACTTCGAGTTTGAAGTGCCGCTGGCCGCTAATGGCGATGCCTACGACCGTTGTATGGTGCGCGTGGAAGAGATGCGCCAGAGCATCAAGATCATCGACCAGTGCCTGCGCAATATGCCGGAAGGCCCGTACAAGGCCGATCACCCGCTGACCACGCCGCCGCCGAAAGAGCGCACGCTGCAGCACATCGAAACCCTGATTACCCACTTCCTGCAGGTCTCCTGGGGCCCGGTGATGCCGGCCAACGAAAGCTTCCAGATGATCGAGGCGACCAAGGGCATCAACAGCTATTACCTGACCAGCGACGGCAGCACGATGAGCTACCGCACGCGTATTCGCACGCCGAGCTTCCCGCACTTGCAGCAGATCCCTTCAGTGATTCGCGGCAGCATGGTTGCCGACCTGATTGCGTACCTGGGCAGTATCGACTTCGTTATGGCTGACGTGGACCGCTGACATGACCCAGACAACCAACAGCAACACGCTAATCCAGACTGATCGTTTCATCCTCAGCGAAGCCGAACATGCGGCCATCGAGCACGAGATGCACCACTACGAAGACCCGCGCGCGGCGTCGATCGAAGCGCTGAAAATCGTGCAGAAAGCCCGTGGCTGGGTGCCGGATGGCGCCGCCGATGCGATTGGTGAAATCCTCGGTATTCCCGCCAGCGACGTCGAAGGCGTGGCCACCTTCTATAGTCAGATCTTCCGTCAGCCGGTGGGCCGCCACATTATCCGTGTATGCGACAGCATGACCTGCTATGTCGGTGGCCATGAGTCGGTCGTCGCTGAAATGCACAAGCAGCTTGGTATCGGCCTCGGCGAGACCACCAGCGACAGCCGCTTTACCCTACTGCCGGTGTGCTGCCTGGGCAACTGCGACAAGGCCCCGGCGCTGATGATCGACGACGACACCTTTGGCGACGTGCAACCTGACGGCGTCGCCAAACTGCTGGAGGCCTACGTATGAGCATCAAGACGCTGACCTCCATCGGCCCGGCCAACAAGATCGCCCGCAGCGAGGAAAGCCATCCGCTGACCTGGCGCTTGCGTGACGACGCCCAGCCGGTGTGGCTGGAGGAGTACCAGCAGAAGAACGGCTACGTCGCTGCGCGCAAAGCGCTGAGTGAGATGGCTCAGGCTGACATCGTGCAGACGGTGAAGGACTCTGGCCTTAAAGGCCGTGGCGGCGCCGGCTTCCCCACTGGTGTGAAGTGGGGGCTGATGCCCGCCGACGAATCCATGAACATCCGCTACCTGCTGTGCAATGCGGATGAGATGGAGCCGAATACCTGGAAGGACCGCATGTTGATGGAGCAGCTGCCGCACCTGCTGGTGGAAGGCATGCTGATTTCCGCCCGCGCGCTCAAGGCTTATCGCGGTTACATCTTCCTGCGCGGCGAGTACGTCGATGCGGCGACGAATCTGAATCGCGCCATTGAGGAAGCCAAGGCCGCCGGCCTGCTGGGCAATAACATTCTCGGCAGCGGTTTCGATTTCGAACTGTTCGTTCACACCGGTGCCGGGCGTTATATCTGCGGTGAAGAAACCGCACTGATCAACTCCCTCGAAGGCCGCCGCGCCAACCCGCGCGCCAAGCCGCCGTTCCCTGCCGCCGTCGGCGTGTGGGGCAAGCCGACCTGCGTGAACAACGTCGAGACCCTGTGCAACGTGCCGGCCATCGTTGGTAACGGTGTGGATTGGTATAAGAGCCTGGCCCGCCCTGAAAGTGAAGACCACGGCACCAAGCTGATGGGCTTCTCCGGCAAGGTGAAGAACCCTGGCCTGTGGGAGCTACCCTTCGGCGTAAGCGCTCGCGAGCTGTTCGAGGACTACGCCGGCGGCATGCGCGATGGCTACACCCTCAAGTGCTGGCAACCCGGCGGTGCCGGCACCGGCTTCCTGCTGCCCGAGCACCTGGATGCGCTGATGTATGCCGGCGGTATCGGCAAGGTTGGCACGCGCATGGGTACGGGCCTGGCGTTGGCGGTGGACGACAGCATCAGCATGGTTTCGCTGCTGCGCAATATGGAAGAGTTCTTCGCCCGCGAGTCCTGCGGCTGGTGTACGCCGTGCCGCGATGGCCTGCCCTGGAGCGTGAAGATCCTCCGCGCTCTGGAGCGCAAGCAAGGCACGCAGCAGGACATCGACACGCTGCTTGGTCTGGTCAATTTCCTTGGCCCGGGCAAAACCTTCTGTGCTCACGCACCAGGTGCAGTTGAGCCGCTGGGCAGTGCGATCAAGTATTTCCGCTCGGAGTTCGAGGCTGGCGTGGCCAGCTCGGCGGCTCCGGCAACGACGGGGCAGTTCGTCCCCGCGTAAAACAATGGCGCTCTGGCGGCCACTGACCTGGCCCCGCAGCACAACGTGATTCCATTAGCCAAGCTCGCTTCGGTGGGCAAAGAAGAAACCTGAACCATGGCCACTATCCACGTAGACGGCAAAGATTTCGAAGTCGATGGGGCGGACAACCTGCTGCAGGCTTGCCTGTCACTCGGTCTCGATATCCCTTACTTCTGCTGGCACCCGGCGCTCGGTAGCGTCGGCGCCTGCCGCCAGTGCGCGGTCAAGCAGTACACCGATGAAAACGATACGCGCGGGCGCATCGTCATGTCGTGCATGACGCCGGCCACCGACAACACCTGGATCAGCATCGACGATGAAGAATCCAAGGCGTTCCGCGCCAGCGTCGTCGAGTGGCTGATGACCAACCACCCGCACGACTGTCCGGTGTGCGAGGAGGGCGGCCATTGCCACCTGCAGGACATGACGGTTATGACTGGCCACAACCAGCGCCGTTATCGCTTTACCAAACGCACCCACCAGAACCAGCAGCTCGGCCCGTTCATCTCTCATGAGATGAACCGCTGCATCGCCTGCTACCGCTGCGTGCGTTACTACAAGGATTACGCCGGCGGTACTGACCTGGGTGTGTATGGCGCGCACGACAACGTGTACTTCGGCCGCGTCGAAGACGGCGTGCTGGAAAGCGAGTTTTCCGGCAACCTGGTCGAGGTTTGCCCGACCGGTGTGTTCACCGACAAGACCCACTCCGAGCGCTACAACCGCAAGTGGGACATGCAGTTCGCCCCGAGCATCTGTCATGGCTGCGCCAGCGGCTGCAACACCAGCCCGGGTGAGCGTTACGGTGAACTGCGGCGCATCGAAAACCGCTTCAACGGCGATGTGAACCAGTATTTCCTCTGCGACCGTGGCCGTTTTGGCTACGGCTACGTCAATCGTACTGATCGCCCGCGTCAGCCGCTGCTGGTGAATAAAGACGGTGGCGAAAAGCTCGGCATCGACGCTGCGCTGGACAAGGCCGCCGAGCTGCTCAAGGGCAAGCGGGTGATCGGCATCGGTTCGCCGCGCGCCAGCCTGGAAAGCAACTTCGCCCTGCGTGAGCTGGTCGGCGAGGCTAACTACTACTCCGGTATCGCCGCTGGCGAGCTGGAAAATATCCGTCTGATCCGCGACATCCTGCAGAACGGTCCGCTGCCGGTGCCGACCCTGCGTGAAGTCGAACTGCACGACGCGGTGTTTATCCTCGGCGAAGACCTGACCCAGACCGCTGCTCGTCTGGCCTTGGCCCTGCGTCAGGCGGTCAAGGGCAAAGCCACTGAAATCGCCGCGTCGATGAAGATTCAGGACTGGCACATGGCTGCCGTGCAGAACGTCGCTCAGGACGCGCTGCATCCGTTGTTTATCGCCAGCGTCACCGCCACGCGCCTGGATGACATCGCCGAAGCCTGCGTGCATGCGGCACCGGCCGACTTGGCGCGTATCGGTTTCGCCGTTGCCCATGCCATCGACCCAAGCGCCCCGGCGGTTAACGGCCTGGATGCGGATGTCGGTGAGCTGGTGCAGCTGATTGCCGAGGCGCTGCTTGAAGCCAAGCGTCCGCTGATCGTCTCTGGTGCCTCCTTGGGTGAGAAGAGCCTGATCGAAGCAGCAGCGAATATCGCCAGCGCGCTGAAGAATCGCGAAAAGAACGCCTCCATCAGCCTGGTAGTGCCGGAAGCCAACAGCATGGGCTTGGTCCTGCTGGGTGGCGAGTCCGTCGATGCGGCGCTGCAGGCGCTGACGTCCGGCCAGGCCGATGCCGTGATCGTGCTGGAAAACGATCTGTACCGTCGCGCCGATGCTACCCAGGTTGATGCCGCGCTGGCGGCCGCCAAGCTGGTAATCGTCGCCGACCATCAGCACACCGCCACAAGCGAAAAAGCCCATCTGCTGCTGCCGGTAGCCAGCTTCGCCGAAGGCGATGGCACCCTGGTCAGTTTCGAAGGCCGTGCTCAGCGCTTCTTCCAGGTGTTCGAACCGAGCTACTACGACGCCAACATCCTGATTCGTGAAGGCTGGCGCTGGCTGCATGCTCTGCACAGCACCCTGCAGGGCAAGCCGCTCGACTGGACCCAGCTGGATGCGGTGACCGCTGCCGTTGCTGCCAGCAACAGCTTGCTGGCACGCATCGGCGAAGCCGCGCCCAACGCCACCTTCCGCATCAAGGGCCTCAAGCTGGCCCGTGAGCCGCACCGTTACAGCGGTCGCACCGCCATGCGCGCCAATATCAGCGTGCACGAGCCGCGTCAGCCGCAGGACCAGGATTCGGCGTTTGCCTTCTCCATGGAAGGCTATTCCGGCAGCAAGGAAGACCGTCAGCAGATTCCATTCGCCTGGTCGCCGGGCTGGAACTCGCCGCAGGCCTGGAACAAGTTCCAGGACGAAGTCGGCGGCCATCTGCGCGCTGGTGACCCCGGTGTGCGTCTGCTGGAAGCCAAAGGCACGGTGCTGCCGTGGTTCAGTGTACCGGCCGCCTTTAACCCGGCTCCGGGCACCTTGCAGGCCGTGGCGCTGCATCACCTGTTCGGCAGTGAAGAAACCTCGGCCGGCGCCGCGCCGCTGCAAGAGCGCATTCCCGCATCTTACGCGCTGCTGGCCAAGGCCGAAGCGGATCGTCTGGGGGTGAGTGATGGCGCGCTGCTGAGCCTGACAGTCGCTGGGCAGACCCTGCGTCTGCCGCTGCAGATCACCGAAGAGCTGGCCATCGGCGTGGTCGGTTTGCCCGTCGGTTTGGCGGGCATGCCGGCGCTGATCGCAGGTAGCGTGGTCACCCGCATTGAGGAGGCCGCGCAATGAGTTGGCTGACCCCCGAAGTGCTGGACGTGCTGATCGCCGTACTCAAGGCCATTGTGATTCTGCTGGTGGTGGTGGTCTGCGGCGCGCTGCTGAGCTTTGTCGAACGGCGCCTGCTGGGCTGGTGGCAGGACCGCTACGGCCCCAACCGGGTTGGACCGTTCGGCATGTTTCAGATCGCCGCGGACATGATCAAGATGTTCTTCAAGGAGGACTGGACGCCGCCGTTCGCCGACAAGTTCATCTTTATCCTGGCGCCGATGATCGCCTTCGCGGCCATGTTGATGGCCTTTGCGATCATCCCGGTCACCCCGAACTGGGGCGTCGCGGACCTGAACATCGGCATTTTGTTCTTCTTCGCCATGGCTGGGCTGTCGGTGTATGCCGTGTTGTTCGCCGGCTGGGCAAGTAATAACAAGTTTGCCCTGCTCGGTGCGCTACGCGCCTCGGCGCAGACGGTGTCCTACGAGGTGTTCCTGGCGCTGGCGCTGATGGGCATCGTCGCTCAGGTTGGCTCGTTCAACATGCGCGATATCGTCGATTACCAGGCGGAAAACCTCTGGTTCATCATTCCGCAGTTCTTCGGCTTCTGTACCTTCTTTATCGCCGGCGTGGCGGTGACACACCGTCACCCCTTCGACCAGCCGGAAGCTGAGCAGGAGCTGGCCGACGGTTACCACATCGAATATGCCGGGATGAAATGGGGCATGTTCTTCGTCGGCGAATACATCGGCATCATCACCATCTCGGCGCTGCTGGTAACGCTGTTCTTTGGTGGTTGGCACGGGCCGTTTGGCATCCTGCCGCAGATTCCGTTTTTTTGGTTCGCCCTGAAAACCTGCTTCTTCATCATGATCTTCATCCTGCTGCGCGCCTCGATTCCGCGGCCACGGTATGACCAGGTCATGGCCTTCAGCTGGAAGTTCTGCCTGCCGCTGACCCTGATCAACCTGCTGGTGACCGGCGCATTCGTGCTGGCCGCGGCCCAGTAAGGAGAACCACAGAATGTTCAAATATATACGGGATGTGGTGCACGGCACCTACACCCAACTGCGCAGCATGGTCATGGTCTTCAGCCATGGCTTTCGCAAGCGCGACACCCTGCAATACCCGGAAGAGGCGGTGTACCTGCCGCCGCGTTATCGCGGGCGCATCGTCCTGACCCGCGACCCCGACGGCGAAGAGCGCTGTGTGGCCTGCAACCTGTGTGCGGTGGCCTGCCCGGTGGGCTGTATCTCGCTGCAGAAGGCGGAAACCCCAGATGGCCGCTGGTACCCGGATTTTTTCCGCATCAACTTCTCGCGCTGCATCTTCTGCGGCCTGTGCGAAGAAGCCTGCCCGACCACGGCGATTCAGCTCACTCCTGATTTCGAGATGGGCGAGTTCAAACGTCAGGACCTGGTGTACGAGAAGGAAGACCTGCTGATCAGCGGCCCGGGCAAGAATCCGGACTACAACTTCTACCGCGTCGCCGGTATGGCCATTGCCGGCAAGCCGAAAGGCGCCGCGCAAAACGAAGCCGAACCGATCAACGTCAAAGGCCTACTGCCCTAAGGAGGGGACATGGAATTCGCTTTCTACCTCGCCGCCGGCGTTGCCGTGGCGGCCACATTCAGGGTGATCACCGCGAGCAATCCGGTGCATGCCCTGCTGTACCTGATTCTCTCGCTGCTGGCCGTGGCGATGACCTTCTTCGCCCTCGGCGCCCCGTTTGCCGGCGCGCTGGAAATCATCGTCTACGCCGGTGCGATCATGGTGCTGTTCGTCTTCGTGGTGATGATGCTCAACCTCGGCCCGGCGGCGGTCGAGCACGAGCGCCAGTGGCTGACGCCGGGTATCTGGACCGGCCCGTCGATTCTCTCAGCGTTGTTGCTGGGGCAATTGCTCTACGTGCTGTTCCAGTCGCCCAGTGGTGCGGCCCTCGGTTTGCAGACCATTGATGCTAAAGCGGTCGGTATCGCCCTGTACGGGCCCTACCTGCTTGCGGTGGAGTTGGCTTCGATGCTGCTGCTCGCTGCGCTGGTCGCGGCCTATCACCTCGGCCGTCACGATGCCAAGGAGCCAACGGCATGAATGCGATTCCCCTAGAGCACGGCCTGGCGCTGGCCGGCGTGCTGTTCAGCCTCGGCCTGATAGGCCTGATGGTGCGGCGAAATATCCTGTTTGTGCTGATGAGCCTGGAAGTGATGATGAATGCTACCGCCCTGGCCTTTGTGGTGGCGGGCAGCCGTTGGGCCCAGCCTGACGGCCAGGTGATGTTTATCCTGGTGATCACCCTGGCGGCCGCCGAAGCCAGTATCGGCCTGGCGATCCTGTTGCAGCTGTATCGCCGCTTCAACACCCTCGATGTCGACGCTGCCAGCGAGATGCGCGGATGAACCTTCTATTTCTGACCTGTGTATTTCCGCTGCTGGGCTGGTTTCTTCTGGCCTTCTCGCGCGGGCGTTTCTCCGAGAACCTCTCCGCGCTGATCGGCGTCGGTTCGGTGGGCCTGTCCGCGCTGACGGCGGCCTGGGTGATCGTGCAGTTCAACCTTAATCCGCCGGAAAACGGCGTGTTTACCCAGGTGCTGTGGCAGTGGATGAGCGTGGCCGGTTTTGCGCCGAGCTTCACCCTGTATCTCGATGGCCTGTCGCTGACCATGCTCGGCGTGGTCACGGGGGTGGGCTTTTTGATCCATCTGTTCGCCAGCTGGTACATGCGCGGTGAGGAGGGCTACTCGCGCTTCTTCGCCTACACCAACCTGTTTATCTTCAGCATGCTGCTGCTGGTGCTCGGCGATAACTTGCTGGTGCTGTACTTCGGCTGGGAAGGCGTGGGGCTGTGCTCCTACCTGCTGATCGGCTTCTACTTCAAGCACACCGCCAACGGCAACGCGGCGCTGAAAGCCTTTATCGTCACCCGTATCGGCGACGTGTTTATGGCCATCGGCCTGTTTATCCTGTTCCTCCACCTGGGCACCCTGAATATTCAGGAGCTGATGGTGCTGGCGCCGCAGAAGTACGTGGAAGGCGACAGCTGGCTGTGGATCGCCACGCTGATGCTGCTCGGTGGTGCGGTGGGTAAATCTGCGCAGCTGCCGCTGCAAACCTGGCTGGCGGATGCGATGGCCGGCCCGACCCCGGTTTCTGCGTTGATCCACGCCGCGACCATGGTTACCGCCGGCGTGTACCTGATCGCCCGTACCCACGGCCTGTTCCTGCTGACTCCGGAAATTCTTGAGTTGGTTGGCATTGTCGGCGGCGTGACCCTGGTGCTGGCCGGCTTCGCCGCGCTGGTGCAGACCGACATCAAGCGCATCCTCGCCTACTCGACCATGAGCCAGATCGGCTACATGTTCCTCGCTTTGGGCGTTGGCGCCTGGGACGCGGCGATCTTCCACCTGATGACCCACGCCTTCTTCAAGGCCCTGCTATTCCTCGCCTCCGGTGCGGTGATCAACGCCTGCCACCACGAGCAGAACATCTTCAAGATGGGCGGGTTGTGGAAGAAACTGCCGTTGGCCTACGCCAGCTTTATCGTCGGCGGCGCGGCGCTGGCGGCGTTGCCGCTGATCACGGCGGGTTTCTATTCCAAGGATGAAATCCTCTGGGAAGCCTTTGCCAGTGGTCACCAGTGGCTGCTGTACGCAGGCCTGGCAGGCGCCTTCCTGACGTCGATCTACACCTTCCGCCTGATCTTTATCGCCTTCCATGGCGAGCAGAAGACCGAAGCTCATGCCGGCCATGGCGTCGCTCACTGGCTGCCGCTGGTCACCCTGATTGTGCTGTCGACCTTTATTGGCGCGCTGATCAGCCCACCGCTGGCGGGCGTGTTGCCGCAAAGCGTTGGTCATGCCGGTGGCGAGGCTAAGCACAGCCTGGAAATCGCCTCGGGGGCCATTGCCATCATCGGCATCGTTCTGGCCGCGCTGCTGTTCCTCGGCAAGCGTAGCTTCGCCACAGCGGTGGCGCAGAGTGCACCGGGGCGGTTCCTATCGGCCTGGTGGTTCGCCGCCTGGGGCTTCGACTGGCTCTACGACAAGCTGTTTGTGCGACCGTATCTGTTGCTTTGCCGGTTGCTCGGGCACGACCCGATCGACCGCAGTATTGGCCTGATTCCGCGTCTGGCGCGAGGCGGCAACGCCTTGCTGGCCAGCAGCGAGACCGGCCAGGTGCGCTGGTACGCCACATCGATAGCCGGGGGCGCCGTGCTGGTGCTCGCCGTTCTCCTGTTTCTGAATTAAGGAAAATAGCCCGTCATGATTCTGCCCTGGCTAATCCTGATCCCCTTTATCGGCGGCCTGCTGTGCTGGCAGTGCGAGCGCTTCGGCAACATCCTGCCACGCTGGATCGCCCTGTTGACCATGGCCTTGCTGTTCGGTCTGAGTCTGTGGCTGTGGGCCACTGGCGACTTCAGCTTGGCGCCTGCGCCGGGTGCTGCGCCGCAGTGGGCGGCCGAGTTCCAAGTGCCATGGATCGAGCGCTTCGGCATCAGCGTGCACCTGGCGCTGGATGGCCTGTCGGTGCTGATGATCAGCCTCACTGGCCTGCTCGGTGTGCTTTCGGTGCTCTGTTCGTGGAACGAGATCCAGAACCGCGTCGGTTTCTTCCACCTCAACCTGATGTGGATTCTCGGCGGCGTGGTCGGCGTGTTCCTCGCTGTCGACCTGTTCCTGTTCTTCTTCTTCTGGGAAATGATGCTGGTGCCGATGTATTTCCTCATCGCGCTCTGGGGTCATAGCGGCAGCGACGGCAAGACCCGCATCACCGCTGCCACCAAGTTCTTTATCTTCACCCAGGCCAGCGGTCTGATCATGTTGCTGGCGATTCTCGGCCTTGTATTTGTGCACTTCGACCAAACCGGCGTGCTGACCTTCAACTACGCCGATCTACTCAACACCAAGATGGCGGCCGGTACCGAGTACATCCTGATGCTCGGCTTCTTTATCGCCTTCGCGGTGAAGTTCCCGGTGGTGCCGTTTCACTCCTGGCTGCCGGACGCCCACGCCCAGGCGCCGACCGCAGGCTCTGTGGATCTAGCCGGTATCCTGCTGAAAACTGCCGCCTATGGCCTGATGCGCTTTGCTCTGCCGCTGTTCCCCAATGCCTCGGCCGAGTTTGCGCCGATCGCCCAGTGGCTTGGCGTGTTCGCCATCATCTACGGCGCACTGCTGTCGTTTGCGCAGACCGACATCAAGCGCCTGGTGGCCTACTCCAGCGTGTCGCACATGGGCTTCGTGCTGATCGCCATCTATTCCGCCAGCGAGATCGCCCTGCAGGGCGCCGTGGTGCAGATGCTCGCCCACGGCCTGTCCGCCGCCGCGCTGTTTATCCTCTGCGGGCAGCTGTACGAGCGCCTGCATACTCGCGACATGCGCGAAATGGGCGGCATCTGGGCGCGCATGCCATGGCTGCCGGCGCTGAGCCTGTTCTTTGCCGCTGCGGCGCTGGGCCTGCCGGGTACCGGTAACTTCGTCGGTGAGTTCCTGATTCTGATCGGCAGCTTCCAGAGCGCGCCATGGGTCACCGTATTGGCCGCCACTGGTCTGGTGTTCGGTTCGGTTTACTCGCTGATCATGATTCACCGCGCCTACTTCGGCCCGGCCAAGGCGGAAACTGCCTTGCCTGGCCTGCAGCTGCGCGAACTGAGCATGGTGCTCGGCCTGGCTGTGCTGCTGATCCTGCTAGGTGTTTACCCGCAGCCGGTGCTCGACACCTCCGCCGCCAGCATGCAAGGCGTGCAGCAGTGGCTGGGTAGTGCCCTCAATCAACCTGTTCCGGCCCGGTAAGTAGCGTATGGAATTCACGACTCAACACTTTATCGCGCTGCTGCCGCTGCTGATCACCAGTGCCACGGTGGTGCTGGTGATGCTGGCCATCGCCTGGAAGCGCAACCACACGCTGACCTTCGGCCTCTCGGTGCTGGGCCTCAACCTGGCCCTGCTGTCACTGCTGCCGGCCCTGGGCGTAACGCCCATCGAGGTTACGCCGCTGCTGCTGGTGGATAAATTCGCCTGCTACTACATGGCTCTGGTGCTGGCCGCGACCCTGGCCTGTGTGACGCTGACCCACGCCTACCTGGGCGGCGAGTCCGGCAAGGGTTACCCGGGCAACCGCGAAGAGCTGTACCTGCTGATGCTGCTGTCCGCTGCCGGCGGTCTGGTGTTGGTCAGCGCGCAGCATCTGGCGGGCCTGTTTATCGGCCTGGAGCTGCTCTCGGTGCCGACCTACGGCATGATTGCTTACGCCTTCTTCAACAAGCGTTCGCTGGAAGCCGGCATCAAGTACATGGTGCTGTCCGCCGCCGGTTCGGCATTTTTGCTGTTCGGCATGGCGCTGCTGTATGCCGAGTCGGGCAACCTGACCTTCGCTGGCATCGGCGCCAAATTGGCCGCCGACGGCCTGCCGAGCATGCTGGCGCAGTTGGGCGTGGGTATGATGCTGATTGGCCTGTCCTTCAAGCTGTCGCTGGTGCCGTTCCATTTATGGACACCGGACGTTTACGAGGGCGCGCCGGCTCCGGTGGCAGCCTTCCTCGCCACGGCCAGTAAGGTCGCCGTGTTTGCCGTGCTGTTGCGTCTGTATCAGATGTCGCCGGCTACCGCAGGCGGCTGGTTGAATGACCTGCTGACGCTGATCGCCATCGCCTCGATCATCTTCGGCAACCTGCTGGCGCTGTTGCAGAACAACCTCAAGCGTCTACTCGGTTATTCCTCCATTGCCCACTTCGGCTACCTGCTGGTTGCGTTGATCGCCAGCAAGGGCTTGGCCGTGGAAGCGGTTGGCGTGTACCTGGCCACCTATGTGCTGACCAGCCTGGGTGCATTCGGCGTAATTACCCTGATGTCGACGCCCTACAGCGGCCGTGATGCCGATGCCCTGTATGAATACCGTGGGCTGTTCTGGCGCCGCCCTTACCTGACCGCGGTGCTCACCGTGATGATGCTGTCGCTGGCTGGCATTCCGCTGACGGCCGGGTTTATTGGCAAGTTCTACGTAGTCGCTGCTGGCGTGCAATCGCAGCAGTGGTGGCTGCTCGCCGCCCTCGTGATCGGCAGCGCCATCGGTGTGTTCTATTACCTGCGGGTGATGGTCACCCTGTTTATGGTCGAGCCGAACCTGCGCCGCCATGACGCGCCTCTGCATTGGGGACAGCAGGCGGGTGGTGTGATGTTGCTGTTCGTCGCGTTGCTGGCGTTCTTCCTCGGTGTGTATCCGCAGCCGCTACTGGAGCTGGTGCAACAGGCCAGCTTGGTGGCACTGTTGCCCTGATAAGCAACAGCCCCTAAGGAATACGCAACGATGAGTAAGACACTGATGATTGCCGGCTGTGGTGATGTCGGCGGCCGTCTGGGTCAGCAGCTAAGCGCTGCAGGCTGGACGGTGTATGGCCTGCGCCGCAGTGTGGCGCTGCTGCCACAGGGTATTCGCCCGGTAGCCGGCGATCTGCATGCCGATGTCTGCCCGGCCGCCTGGCCGAGCGAGCCGCTGGATTACCTGGTGTATTGCGCGGCCGCCACCGACCATGATGAGGCCGGTTACCGCGCCGCCTATGTCGATGGCTTGCGCCGCGTGCTCACCTGGCTGGCGCAATACAGCCAACGGCCCAAGCGCCTGCTGTTTGTTTCCAGCAGTGGCGTCTATGGCCAACAACTCGGTGAATGGGTGGATGAGCAGTCCCCTGCAGAGGCTGACAGCTATTCCGGCCGCATCATGCGCGAGGCTGAACAACTGGCGTTGAACAGCGGGCTACCCGCCAGCCTGGTGCGCCTCACCGGCCTGTATGGTCCCGGCCGCGAGTGGTTGCTCAAGCAAGTGCGTCAGGGTTATCGGGTGGTCAGTGAGCCGCCGTTGTATGGCAACCGCATCCATGTCGACGACGCGGCTGGGCTACTGGCCTATCTGCTGCAGGCCGATGCCCGTGGTGTGGCGCTGGATAACTGCTATATCGGCGTCGACGATCAGCCTGCGCCGCTGCATGACGTGGTGGCGTGGTTGCGTGAGCAGCTGGAAATCAGTCATTGGTCCGACGACTCAACGGTGCGCCGTTCCGGCAGCAAACGCTGCAGCAACGCCCGTGCTCGCGCCTTGGGTTGGACGCCGCAGTACCCGAGCTACCGCGAGGGTTACCGGGCGATTTTGCAGCAGCTGTAGCTTGGCATTTCGCGCGGTTTAGCGTTTGACCAACAGCCAGCGCTGCTGGCCTTTGTAGTAGTTGGGCATTTCATCGATCTGTGAGCGATTGAGCGCTTCAAAGACGCGCAACTGGTCGCCTTCACGCTCGAACAGCCAGCTCTGCCCTTGGTCGCCCAGCTGCAGCCAGAGGCTGTCGAACTCGCCGCTCATGGCCGCGCAATCACCTGCGAGACACAACGCATAACGCTCAGCGCCTGGCAGGCCCTGCAAGCTGCCGTCGGCCTGGAACAGTACCAGACCGCCTTGGCCCAGACCTTCCTCAATCAACCAGGTGCCGCCCAGGTAGGCGCTGTACAACGCCTGCTCGAAGCTGCTCCCTGGCGGTGCAAGTGGACCTGGGGCTGTCGGTGCGCGGACAAAGCGCTGCTCCGGCCAGGTATCGCTCTGCGCCTGAATCAGCTCGTCATTGTTAAGGCTTAGGCTTTCTTCAAAGTCGCCGTAGAAGTGCACGCGCAGCTCGCCATCTGCCTGGCGTTTAAAACGACCTTCACCACGTTCAAAACCGTTGCTGAAACTGGCCAGCTGGCGCGGGCTGTCGAGCTGCCACTCCAGGTTAGGCCCATAAGCCAGCAAGGCTTCGCGCAGATTGCCGCTTTCGACGGCAGCTTCAATGGCGGCCTGGTTGATCCAAGTGCCGCTTGGGTCTTGCGGTGTGCTGGCGCAACCGCTGAGCAGGACGCCGGTGAGCAGGGCAACAAACAGGCAACGCATGCGGCGTCCTCAAGAGAGAAGGGCGGGACAGCGGCCCCGCCGAGGGACTTATTCGAGAACCAGAATAGCGTCCATTTCCACCTGCGAGCCGCGAGGCAGGGCGGCTACGCCGATGGCGGCGCGGGCCGGGTAGGGCTGCTCGAAGTAACGGCCCATGACTTCATTGACCTTGGCGAAGTGCGACAGGTCGGTGAGGAAGATGTTCAGCTTGACGATGTCCTTGAACGAACCGCCAGCGGCTTCTGCTACGGCCTTGAGGTTCTCGAATACCTGAACGGTCTGAGCTTCGAAGCCTTCCACCAGCTCCATGGTTTTCGGGTCCAGTGGGATCTGCCCGGACATGTACACGGTGTTACCCGCCTTGATCGCCTGGGAGTAGGTGCCAATTGCCGCTGGGGCCTTGTCGCTGGTGATAACGCTCTTGCTCATGGGAACTCCTGTAAAGCTGATGTGGAGGAACACTGCAGCGCACATGGGCGCGCTGCCAGTTAGATTGCCTAGGTTGGGTGAAAGCCACCGCAGCTGTCAAAGTACAGCTGGCGGCTGATTGCGCTGTTCAATTCGGGTATTCGCCGATCAGGCGCGCGCGCGGGTGATGCGGATCACCCCGGTCAGGGCGCGCAGCTTCTTGATCACGCGGGCTAGATGTACGCGGTCATGCACGCTGACCACCAGCTGCACGACGCTGATGCGGCCATCGCGCTCGTCCATGCTGATCTTCTCGATATTGCCGTCGGCGGCATTCACGCTGCCGGCCAGCAGGGCGATCAGACCGCGCTGGTGCTCAAGCTCGACGCGCAGCTCGACATTGAACTCGCCGGTAACGTCCTTGGCCCAGGACAGCTGGATGCATTTTTCCGGGTTGTGACGAATCTCGCCGATGTTCTTGCAGCTGTCCAGGTGCACCACCATGCCTTTGCCGGCAGACAGGTGGCCGACAATCGGGTCGCCCGGAATCGGCGTGCAGCATTTGGCGTAGCTCAGCACCAGGCCCTCAGTGCCACGGATCGCCAGCGGCCCTTCGCTGCTCGGCAGCGCTTCGTTGCTGTCACTGAGCAGGCGGCGCGCCACTACATAGGCCATGCGGTTGCCCAGGCCGATGTCTTCCAGCAGGTCTTCGATGACGTCCTGATGGTATTCGGCGAGCACCGCCTGCACCCGCTCGGGCGAGAGCTTGTCGACGCGGCTGTCGAAACCGGCCAGCACTTTGTTCAGCAGGCGTTCGCCAAGGCTGATGGATTCCGAGCGGCGCTGCAGCTTCAGCGCATGACGAATATGCGTGCGGGCCTTGCCGGTGACCACAAAACTCAGCCAGGCCGGGTTTGGCCGAGCGCCGGGAGCGGTGACGATTTCCACCGTCGAGCCACTTTCCAGGGCTTGCGACAGCGGCGCCAGGCGGCGGTTGATGCGGCAGGCGATGCAGGTGTTGCCGACGTCGGTGTGTACCGCGTAGGCGAAGTCGACCGCCGTGGAGCCTTTCGGCAGCTCCATGATGCGGCCCTTGGGCGTGAACACGTAGACCTCGTCGGGGAACAGGTCGATCTTCACGCTTTCGATAAATTCCAGCGAGTTGCCGGCGCGCTGCTGCATCTCCAGCACGCCCTTGACCCACTGCCGCGCGCGGGCGTGGCTGCCCTTGGGCTGGTCTTCCTCGTTGGATTTGTACAGCCAGTGTGCGGCAATGCCATTGTTGGCCAGCTCTTCCATCTCACGGGTACGGATCTGGATCTCGATCGGTACGCCGTGCATGCCGAACAGCGTGGTGTGCAGCGACTGGTAGCCGTTGGCCTTGGGGATTGCGATGTAGTCCTTGAAGCGTCCGGGCAGGGGCTTGTACAGGTTATGCACGGCGCCGAGCACGCGGTAGCAGGTGTCGACCTTGTCGACGACGATACGGAAGGCGTAGACGTCCATGATTTCGTTGAACGCCCGGCGCTTGCCACGCATCTTCTGGTAGATGCCGTAGAGGTGCTTCTCGCGGCCCATCACCTCGCCTTCCATGCCTTCGCGGGCCAGGCAGTGAGTGATCGACTCTTCGATCTTGTTGACGATTTCCTTGCGGTTGCCCCGAGCACGCTTGACCGCGGTGCGGATGCGCTCGGAGCGCATCGGATGCATGGCCTTGAAGCCTAAGTCTTCGAACTCGATGCGCATGCTGTGCATGCCCAGGCGGTTGGCAATCGGGGCGTAGATTTCCAGGGTTTCCTTGGCGATGCGTCGGCGTTTTTCGCCGGACAGCACTTCCAGGGTGCGCATGTTGTGCAGACGGTCGGCCAGTTTGACCAGAATCACCCGGATATCGCGGGCCATGGCCATGGCCATCTTTTGGAAATTCTCGGCCTGGGCCTCGGCTTTGGTCTCGAAGTTCATCTGGGTCAGCTTGCTGACCCCATCAACCAGTTCCGCAACGGATTCGCCGAACTGCGCGTCCAGAGCTTCTTTGGCGATACCGGTGTCTTCGATCACGTCATGCAGCATCGCAGCCATCAGGCTCTGATGGTCCATGTGCATGTCAGCCAGGATGCTCGCCACTGCCAGGGGATGGGTGACATAAGCTTCGCCGCTGCGGCGGCGTTGGCCGTCGTGGGCTTGTTCGGCGTAGAAATAAGCGCGGCGAACCAGATTGACCTGGTCGCCATCGAGGTAGGTCGAAAGTCTGTCGGCGAGGGCGTCTATGCTCGGCATGGGCGTTCCCCTTGCCGATTCAGATGACCCTGCGCCTGACGACGTCGACCCGGCATAGGCTTACAGAGGCTCGTTAGCCTCTTCCTCGAATGCAGCAAACAGTGGCTCTTCTTCGACGATATCGTCTTGCGCGATGACGTCGTAGCTCATCAGGCCAGCAGCGATTTCGCGCAGCGCGACTACTGTTGGCTTGTCATTTTCCCAAGCCAGCTTCGGCTCTTTGCCACCGGTAGCCAGTTGGCGCGAGCGCTTGGTAGCGAGCATGACCAGCTCGAAGCGGTTATCAACGTGATCCAGGCAATCTTCGACGGTAACGCGGGCCATGGTGTTCCTCGTAGCAAATGCGTAATAGAGCTGGGCCCAAATGGGCGAGCGGACTGGATAGTCTAAAAAATCACCAGCATTAAGGGAAGCTTTGATTTGCCGCAGCGTAATAAGTCAGACCAGTAACTCGCTGAGTAAGCCGCTGTGGCGTTGCTGTTGCGGGCTTTGCAGCAGCTGATTGGCGCGGAAAATCGCCTTCAGATCGCTCAAGGCGTGGGCGAAGTCATCGTTGATCAGCAGGTAGTCGTATTCGACGTAGTGGCTCATCTCGCTGACGGCTTCACGCATACGCCGCTCGATGATCTCGCCGCTGTCTTGGCCGCGGTTGGTCAGGCGGTGGCGCAACGCTTCCTGGGTCGGCGGCAGAATAAAGATGGATTTGGCTTCCGGCATCAGCCGACGTACCTGCTGCGCGCCTTGCCAGTCGATCTCCAGAATCAGGTCGAAGCCGTCGCGCAGGGTCTGTTTAACCCATTCCTGAGAGGTGCCATAAAGGTTGCCGAAGACTTCCGCGTGTTCGAGGAATTCGGTCTTGTCGAGCATGGCGTGGAACTGCTCGCGGCTGACGAAGTGGTAGTTCACCCCATCCACTTCACCCGGACGCATGGCGCGTGTGGTGTGCGACACGGACACGCGAATCTGCGCCTCGCTGTCGATCAGTGCCTTGACCAGGCTGGTTTTGCCCGCGCCAGACGGGGCGGAAATGATGTAGAGGGTGCCGGTGGTTATGCTCATGGATCAATCCTGGAACGCGTTGTTCAGAGAGTAGCAGTGGCGGTCGGGCTTATTCGATGTTCTGCACTTGTTCGCGCATCTGCTCGATCAGCACTTTAAGGTTTACCGCCGCCTGGGTGCTGCGGGTGTCGAAGGCCTTGGAGCCGAGGGTATTGGCTTCGCGGTTGAGTTCCTGCATGACGAAGTCCAGGCGGCGACCGGCCTGGCCCCCAGCTTTCAGTACGCGGCGCACTTCGCTGACGTGGGTGCTGAGGCGATCCAGCTCTTCGGCCACATCGCTTTTCTGCGCGAGGATCACCAGCTCTTGTTCCAGGCGCTGCGGGTCCAGCTCGGCCTGCATCTCGGCGCAGCGGTCGAGAATCTTCTGGCGTTGTCCGGCGAGCATCTGCGGCACCAGTTCGCGCAGGGCGACCACCTGTTCGAGGATGCTATCCAGGCGCTCATTGAGCAGCTTGGCCAGTTCGCTGCCTTCGCGCTCGCGGCCGTTCTTCAGTTCGTTCAGCGCCTCGGTGAACAGGCTCAGGGCGCTCTGATTCAATGCTTGCGGATCGGCGGCGTCGGCCACTAGGACGCCAGGCCAGCCGAGCACTTCCAGTGGATTAAGTGCGGCGGGCTGCTTGATCAGGCCGGCCACGCTTTCGGCGGCGGCGATTAGCTGTGCGGCGCGCTCTAGGTCGACTTGCAGGGCCTTGCCGGCATTGTCGTCGCTAAAACGTAGGGTGCATTCGACTTTGCCGCGCGACAGGCCGTTGCGCAGCGCTTCGCGCACCGCGCCTTCGAGGTCACGGAAGCTTTCCGGCAGGCGCAGATGAGGTTCCAGGTAGCGATGGTTGACCGAGCGCAGCTCCCAGCTCAGGGTGCCGTTGGCACCGGCCTGCTCGGCGCGGGCGAAGGCAGTCATGCTGTGGATCATGGGGTGAACCTCGCGAAAAGTCGGAACGAAAGGCGCAAGATTGTAGCGCAGTGCGTCGGCCGCTCCCAATTCGGCGCACCCGCTACGGGCTTACGGCCCTATAATGCCGAGCAGATTTTTTATTCAGAGCAGGAATTCCTAGATGAAACGTCCTAGTGGCCGCGCCGCCGATCAGTTGCGCTCGATTCGCATCACCCGCAACTACACCAAACATGCCGAGGGCTCGGTGCTGGTGGAATTTGGCGATACCAAAGTGATTTGCACGGTCAGTGTCGAGTCGGGCGTTCCGCGCTTTCTCAAAGGCCAAGGCCAGGGTTGGTTGACTGCCGAGTACGGCATGCTGCCGCGCGCCACTGGCGACCGTAACCAGCGTGAAGCCAGCCGTGGTAAGCAGGGCGGCCGCACCCTGGAAATCCAGCGTCTGATCGGCCGTTCGCTGCGCGCCGCATTGGATATGTCGAAGCTGGGCGAGAACACCCTGTACGTTGACTGCGACGTGATCCAGGCTGACGGTGGCACCCGCACCGCGTCCATCACCGGTGCCATGGTGGCTCTGGTCGACGCGCTGAAAGTGATCAAGAAACGTGGCGGTCTGAAAGGTGGTGATCCGCTCAAGCAGATGATTGCCGCTGTATCGGTGGGCATGTACCAGGGCGAGCCGGTGCTGGATCTGGATTACCTGGAAGATTCCGCCGCCGAAACCGACCTCAACGTGGTGATGACCAGCGCCGGTGGCTTTATCGAAGTGCAGGGCACTGCCGAAGGCGCGCCATTCCAGCCTGCGGAGCTGAACGCCATGCTGGCGTTGGCGCAGAAAGGCATGACTGAGCTGTTCGAGTTGCAACAAGCAGCACTGGCAGACTGATTGAGCTGTATTACACGCCCATCACGCACGGAGAAGCACCATGAGCGACGAGTTCCAAGCGCCACAACCGGTTCCCGGTCCTGAAGCCCGTCAGTGGGCTATGTTTTGCCACTTTGCGGCCTTTCTCGGGCTGGTGATTCCCTTTGGCAATCTGCTTGGGCCGTTGATCGTCTGGCAGATCAAGAAGGATCTCGATCCGTTCGTCGATGCTCAGGGCAAGGAAGCGCTGAATTTCCAGATCAGCGTGGCTCTGGCTGCGCTGCTGTGCTTCCTGCTGATGGTGGTGGTAATCGGTTTCCCGCTGCTGCTGCTGGTTAGCATCGCGGCGCTGGTGCTGACGATTATTGCCGGGATCAAAGCCAATGAAGGCCAGGCCTATCGCTATCCCTTCGTCTGGCGCTTGGTGAAATAGGCGCTCTGCAGACAATAAAAAGCCGGCTAAATGCCGGCTATTTATTGTCTGCAGATCAGGCTATACGCTGAGCATCCAGTCGTAATCGACGATCAGCGGCGCGTGCTGCGAGAAGCGTGGCTGACGCGGCAGGCGGGCACTGCGGATGCTGCGGCGCATGCCGGGCGTGAGCAGCTGGTAGTCGAAGCGATAGCCGAGGTTAAGCATCTCGGCCTGCTCGCTGTCCGGCCACCAGCTGAACTGGTCGCCTTCGCGGCTGACTTCGCGCAGTGCGTCGACATAGCCCATGGTGCCAATCACTTCATCCAGCCAGGCGCGTTCAGGGGCGAGGAAGCCGGGTGATTGCTGGCAGTCGCGCCAATTCTTCACATCGAGCTTCTGGTGTGCCACGTAGAACGAGCCGCAGTAGATGTACTCGCGGCGCTTGCGGCGCTGCTTGTCCAAATAATGGGTGAAATCATCCATAAACTTGAATTTCTGATTCAAGCTCTCATCACCCTGCTGCCCCGAAGGCATCAGCATGGTGGCAATACTTACTTTGTCGAAATCGGCCTGCAGGTAGCGCCCGTAGCGATCGGCCATTTCAAAGCCGAGGCCGCTGATTACCGCCTTGGGTTGCAACCGCGAATACAGCGCCACGCCACCTTGGCTGGGCACTTCTGCATCGCAGGCATAGAGGAAATAGCCATCCAGTTGGAGGGCTTGGTCGTCCAGTTCAAAGGCGGAGGCGCGGGTGTCCTGCAGGCAGATGACGTCGGCATTCTGTGCTTGCAGCCAACTGAGCAAACCGCGCTCGACTGCAGCATGAATACCATTCACGTTCACACTGATGATCCGCATAAATGGCCCCCAAAATCACGTGCGTGTATGATACCCGAGCTCACCTCTATTAGCTAAATTACCTAGTAAATCCGTGCTGTCCGGGGCTTTTTAATGCAAGCGTATCAACGTGATTTCATCCGTTTTGCCATCGAGCGTGGGGTTCTGCGCTTCGGTCAGTTCACCCTCAAATCCGGGCGCATCAGTCCTTATTTCTTCAATGCAGGGCTGTTTGACAGCGGTTTGGCCCTGGCTCAGCTCGGGCGTTTCTATGCAGCGGCCGTGGTGGACAGCGGTATCGACTTCGACGTGCTGTTTGGCCCGGCCTATAAGGGCATTCCGTTGGCGGCGACCACCGCCGTGGCGCTGGCCGAACACCATCAGCGTGATATGCCCTGGTGTTTCAACCGCAAGGAAGCCAAGGATCATGGCGAAGGTGGCACCTTGGTGGGCGCTCCGCTGGCAGGTCGTGTGCTGATCATCGATGACGTGATTACCGCTGGTACGGCGATTCGTGAAGTGATGCAGATCATCCAGGCGCAAGGCGCTCAGGCGGCGGGGGTGCTGATCGCCCTGAACCGTCAGGAGCGCGGAAAAGGCGAGTTGTCGGCGATTCAAGAGGTCGAGCGCGACTACGGCATGCTGGTGGTGAGCATTGTGTCACTCGAACAGGTACTGGAATATCTGGCAGAGGATGCTGAACTCAAGCAGTATCTTCCGGCGGTACAAGCTTACCGCGCCGAATACGGAATCTAACCTGTCGATAAGGTGCTGCATCGATGCATAGACCTGCCCTGACCTGCTGTTCGCTGTTGCTAGGCCTACTGCTGCCGGTTGTGGCGGGTGCGGCTGAGTTGTACCGCTACGTCGATGACAAGGGCACCACGGTGCTCAGCCGCCAGGGTGTGCCGCCGGAGCACATCAGCAAGGGCTATGAAGTACTGAATGACCAGGGACGAGTGGTTCAGGTGGTCCCGCCGGCGCCCAGCCCGGAGGAAATGAAACACATCCTTGCTGAGAAGGCCCGCGCCAGCTCTGATGCACAGCTGCTGCGGCTCTACAGCACGCCAGACGATGTCGAGCGCGCGCGTGAGCGCAAGCTGGCCGAGTTGGATGGATTGATTGGTGTAGCGCGCGGCAACCTGCAGTCGGTGCGTACTCAGCAGGCCAACCTGCAAAGTCAGGCCGCTGACCATGAGCGTGCGGGGCGTGCAGTGCCGGCGCATTTGCTGGCGCAGATCGATAACCAGAAAGCCGAACAGGAACGTCTCAAGGACGACATCCTGCGTTATCAGGCTGCACGTAAAGAGGCGGACAGTAGTTTCAATGCTGATCGTGATCGCCTCAAGGAACTGCTGGGCCGCAACCGGTAGCGTTATTGCTCGGGCGCGCAGCGCTCAAAGGTCAGAATCTTCTCCCTCAACCATGCCGGTAGCGGACTGCTGCTGCGGTTTGCGCTGTCCGCGTGCACATAAATCACTTCTCCGGCGGTCAGCGCCTGCTCGCCACACCAGATGCCCATGGCAAAGCTCAGGCTGGAGCGGCCCAGGCGTGCGACGCGGATGCCAATGTTCAACTCGTCATCAAAACGGGCGGGGGCCAAGTACTCCAACACGGTCTTGATGGCGAAGAAATCCCCGCCGTCGCGGCTCAAATCGTCCGGATAGCGGATGTCCAGGGCACGGAAGTATTCGGTGATAGCGACATCGGCGTAGGTCAGGTAGTGACCGTTGAACACGATGTTCTGCGGGTCGACTTCGGCCCAGCGCACGCGCAGCGTGTGGAAAAAGCTGAAGATTTCACGGGATGGCGCGGTTGGCATGCGGTACACCTCTGGCTGGCAGTGGGATCACTGAGCTTCGGTGTTGCGGCGTCCTGCTGCAAGGGTTGCAGCAGGCTATCAGGCGGCTGAATCAGCCAGGATTACCCGGCTGATTCGCTTATGGATGCTTAGAAGCTATTTACGATCTTGCGAGCTAGAGCCATAGAAGGAAAAAACAGGCGAGGAAGCGGAGTTTACTGGTGTAAATGAGCATTCCGAGCCTGTTTTTAACACAGTAGGGCCGACGCGCAGCAGATCGTAAACAGGTTCTCAGTGGCGCTTACGGTTGCAGATCAGGGTACCCACACCGCTGTCGGTGAAGATTTCCAGCAGCACGGCGTTCGGTACGCGACCGTCGATGATATGTGCGCTGGTCACCCCGCCTTGCACCGCTTCCAGGGCGCAGCGGATCTTCGGCAGCATGCCGCCATAAATGGTGCCGTCGGCGATCAGGCTATCGACCTGTTCGGTGGTCAGACCGGTGAGCACCTGGCCTTGCTTGTCCATCAGGCCGGCGATGTTGGTCAGCAGCATCAGCTTTTCGGCTTTCAGCGCTTCGGCCACCTTGCCAGCCACCAAGTCAGCGTTGATGTTGTATGACTCGCCATCCTGACCGACGCCAATCGGTGCAATGACCGGAATAAAGTCGCCCTTGACCAGCATGTTCAGCAGGTCGATGTTGACCCCGGTGACTTCGCCGACATGGCCGATATCGATGATTTCCGGCTGGGTCATCTCCGGCGTCTGCCGGGTCACGGTAAGTTTCTTGGCGCGGATCAGCTGGGCATCCTTACCGGTCAGGCCGATGGCGCTGCCGCCGTGTTGGTTGATCAGATTGACGATGCTCTTGTTGACCTGGCCGCCGAGGACCATTTCCACCACGTCCATGGTCGCGGTATCGGTGACGCGCATACCGTCGACAAAGTGACTTTCGATGGACAGACGCTTGAGCAGGTCACCGATCTGCGGACCACCGCCGTGGACGACTACCGGGTTGATGCCCACCGCTTTCATCAGCACGATGTCGCGGGCGAAGCCTTGCTTGAGCTCTTCGCTTTCCATGGCGTTGCCGCCGTATTTGATCACCAGCGTCTTGCCGACGAAGCGGCGGATGTACGGCAGCGCTTCGGACAGTACCTTGGCGACGTTGGTGGCGGCATCACGTTCGAGGGTCATGCAGGGCTCCAGTAGAAAATTCGCTAATCAATCAGAACGGCAGGTCGAGGTCGGGCACCGTGCTGTACAGCTGGGCGCGGAAGACTTCCTTGATCCGTTCGAGTTCTTCTTCGGTTTCCGCCTCGAAGCGCAGCACCAGCACCGGCGTGGTGTTGGAGGCGCGTACCAGGCCCCAGCCTTTGGGGTAGTCGACGCGCACGCCATCGAGGTTGGTGATATTGCCTTCACCCCATACACCGTCGCGCTGCAGGCGTTCGATGATGCTGAACTTACTCTGCTCGGTGACCTGGATATTGATTTCCGGGGTGGCAATGTCGTTGGGGAAGGCGCTGAACACGTGTTCAGCGTCGCGGCGATCCTGGCTGAGGATTTCCAGCAGGCGGGCGGCGGCATAAATGCCATCGTCAAAGCCGAACCAGCGCTCCTTGAAGAAGATATGCCCGCTCATTTCGCCGGCCAGCAGCGCGCCGGTTTCCTTCATTTTTTTCTTGATCAGCGAGTGGCCGGTTTTCCACATCACCGGGCGGCCGCCGTAACCGCTGATCAGCGGGGTCAGGCGGCGCGTGCATTTGACGTCGAAGATGATGTCCGCGCCGGGATTGCGTGACACCACGTCTTTGGCGAACAGCATCAGCAGGCGGTCGGGGTAGACGACGGTGCCGGTATTGGTTACCACGCCGACGCGATCGCCATCGCCATCGAAGGCCAGGCCGATATCGGCTTTCTCGCTTTTCACCTTGGCGATCAGGTCCGCCAGGTTTTCCGGCTTGCCGGGGTCCGGGTGATGGTTGGGGAAGTTGCCGTCGACTTCGCAGTACAGCGGAATAACCGAGCAGCCCAGCGCCTCGATCAATTGCGGCGCGATCACTCCGGCTACGCCGTTGCCGCAATCGACTACCACGCGCATGGGCTTGGCCATGGCGATGTCGTCGCGGATCTGCTTGAAGTAGCGCTCCAGCACATCAACCTGCTCGACCGTGCCAACGCCACTGGCCAGATCGTTGTTGTCGATGCGTGCTTTCAGGGCCTGGATCTGTTCGTTGGCCAGGGTGTCGCCGGCGATGACGATCTTGAATCCGTTGTAATCGCGTGGGTTGTGGCTGCCAGTGAGCATCACCGCTGATTTACCGGTGAGGATATGCCCGGCGTAATACACCACGGGCGTCGGCACCATGCCGACATCGCTGACGTTACAACCGCAGTCGAGCAGACCCTGGATCAGCTGCTGCGCCAGCTCTGGGCCGGACAGGCGGCCGTCGCGGCCGACGGCGATGTTCGGCTCGCCCTGGGCCAGGCTTTGCGAGCCGATGGCGCGGCCGATCCAGTAGGCGGTTTCGGCATTCAGGGTGCGGCCGACCACGCCACGAATATCGTAGGCGCGGAAGATATCGGCCGGCAATTTGGGTGCTTTCGCCTGCACGGGGGCTGGCGTCGGTTCATCGAGGCCGAGCAGGTCCTGATCTTCGTCGAGAATATCGATATCGAGGATATCGGTGTCCTGAAACAGTGGGTCGACCATGGCGCTGGCAGGCGTCTGCATAGCGGCGACGCCTGGATTGGCTGCGCCTGCATTGGCAGTCGGGGCGGCGGCCTGTTCCGTGGCGCGGCGCGGCATGCGTGCAAGGTTTTGCGCCAGGATATCCAGGGCAGGCAGGCTCAGGCTGAACGCCTTGACGGCCTTGCCGGCGGACAGCTCCTTGAGCATCTGCCCCAGCTGCAGCACGTCGTCACGCAGGTGGCGTTGCAGGCTGCTCTGCAATAGGTAGAGGCCGGTAATGGCGCCAGCCAGAGCCAGTAGCCCGGCGATGGCCAGCAGCAGTGGCGAGAACACCGGGTTGGTCAGTGACGGGCCAGGGGTAAAGCTGACCGTCCAGTTGGGGTTGCCGGTGCTGAATGCTTGCGCGTTGCCTTGCGCGTCACCGCGCTGGGCCAGGACCTGTGCAGCGGTGTTATTGAATTGCTGGATCAGCTGGATCTGGCCGATTTCGGCGGGCATCACTGGCAGGCTAGCGAGCAGACGCTCCAGGTCTACAGCCAGCAGCAGGGTGCCATGCAGCGGCTCACCTTCGCTTAGACGCAGCGGCGCGGCGCTATACACCAGCCAGCGTTGGCCGACCTTGTAGGCCTCGGGTGCAGGCGTCTGGCCGTTTTCGGCGCGGCGCAGCATGTCCAGCGCGGCGAAGTTCATCGGCGCGCTGCGGCCCATGTCCTGCACAGCCTGGCCGCGGGCATTGAGGTGCGCGTCGACTACCCCGTACCAGTAGGTGAGGTTGCGTTCGGCTGCGCGTACCTGAGTAATGTCCTGACTTTGTAGGGCCTGCAGCAGTTGCGGGTTGCGAGCAGCCGCCTGGGTGTCAGCGCTAAGCTGTTGCAGGGCTTTCTGCAGCACAGTCGCCTGACCACCGCCCCACGCCTGACTGAGTTGTTGCAGTTGCTGCTGGTAAGCGCTGTTAAGCGGGCCAAACCACAGCAGTGCACCGGCCAGGATGATGCCGATCAAGGCAGCCAGCATGCCCGGTAACAGGGCGTTGGGGCTGTTCTTGGCCGCTTTGACCTCGGCGGGGGCGCTGGTCAGTTGGGCGCTGGCGCTTGTCTCGTCAGTGTCCTTGGCCGTGCGCTTGAAGAGTTTCATGCAGCGTCTCCTCGGCAATTCATCCTGGAAATTAGATTAAGGCAATCAATGGCTACCGGAGTGGCCAAAGCCACCTGCGCCACGCTGACTCTCATCGAACTGTTCAACCAGTTCGAAATGCGCTTGCACCACCGGGACCAGAATCAGCTGGGCGATGCGTTCGCCGATGGCGATGGTGAAGGCGCTTTGTCCGCGGTTCCAGCAAGACACCATCAATTCGCCCTGGTAGTCCGAGTCGATCAGCCCGACGAGGTTTCCCAGCACGATGCCGTGTTTGTGACCCAGGCCCGAGCGCGGCAGGATCATTGCGGCCAGGCCGGGGTCGCCGATATAGATCGACAGGCCAGTGGGGATCAACACGGTTTGCCCCGGCTCAAGCACCAGCTCCTGCTTGAGCATGGCACGCAGGTCGAGGCCGGCGGAGCCCGGTGTGGCGTAGTGCGGCAGCGGAAATTCGGTGCCCAGGCGCGGGTCGAGGATCTTGGCTTGTAAGGCGTGCATATCGGGCTCTGTTCGGTAAGTGGGCGTCAGCAGCTGGCCATGCGCTCGGCAATAAAGCTCACCAGCTGGCGGGCAATCTTGCTCTTGCTGGTCTGGGCAAAGCTGCTTTGTTGCAGTTCACGGTCGATGATGGTGATGGCGTTTTCTTCGCTGTTGAAGCCGATGCTGGGGTTGGCCACGTCATTGGCGACAATCAGGTCGAGATTCTTGTCGCGTAGTTTGCGCGAGGCGTACTCCAGCAGATTTTCGGTTTCGGCGGCAAAGCCGACGCTGAACGGCCGGTCGCTACGCCCCGCCAGGGTGGCGAGAATATCCGGGTTGCGGACCATTTGCAGGAGTAGGCCATCACCACTGGTGGGGTCTTTTTTCAATTTGTGCTGGGCGACCACTTCCGGGCGGTAATCGGCCACCGCAGCGGCGGCGATCAGCAGGTCGCAGGGCATCGCGGCTTCGCAGGCGGCGAGCATGTCGCGGGCGCTGGTGACGTTGATGCGGGTAACGCGCTCAGGGGTTGGCAGGTGTACTGGGCCGCTGATCAGGGTGACTTTAGCGCCGGCCTCAGCTGCCGCTTCGGCGAGGGCAAAACCCATTTTGCCGGAGCTGTGGTTGGTGATGTAGCGCACCGGGTCGATGTTTTCCTGGGTCGGGCCCGCTGTGATCAGCACATGCTTGCCGGTCAGTGCCTGATGCTGGAAGCAGTCAGCGGCACACTGCACCAGCTGTTCCGCTTCGAGCATACGACCCAGGCCGACATCGCCGCAGGCCTGGCTGCCTGCGGCTGGGCCGAACAGGTGCAGGCCGCGTTGGGTCAGCAGCTGGGCATTGGCCTGGGTCGCTGGGTCGCGCCACATGGCCTGGTTCATTGCTGGTGCGAGAGCGACGGTGGCGTCGGTGGCCAGCACCAGTGTGGTCAGCAGGTCATCGGCGACACCTTGAGCCAGGCGCGCCATGAGGTCGGCGGTGGCGGGGGCGATGAGGACCAAGTCGGCCCAGCGCGCCAGCTCGATGTGGCCCATGGCCGCTTCGGCCTCGGGGTCGAGCAGGTCGAGGTGCACCGGATGCCCGGACAGGGCTTGCAGGGTCAGTGGCGTAATAAACTCACGGCCGCCTTTGGTCATGACCACGCGTACATCGGCGTCCTGGTCCTTGAGTCGGCGAATCAGCTCAGCACTTTTATACGCGGCAATACCGCCGCCCACGCCAACAATGATGCGTTTCCGATACAGCCGCTGCATAGGCCTGCCTTTATAGAGATGGGTATACACCGCGACGCTGACACCTCCCCAGGCCGGTCGCCGCGTAAAAGTTGGGCTACGATAGCACAAGGGTTGTATGCGAGTAGCGCTGCCAAGTGCTTGCCTGGCTTGGCTTTGCGCTCGCTGACGTGGCGCTTTGTCGCGCCTTTTAGCACACATGGAGGTGTGATGAGTATTCGTGATTGGCCGGCGGCCGAGCGCCCACGGGAAAAACTCCTCGCTCAAGGCGCCGCCGCGCTCACCGACGCTGAGTTGTTGGCAATTTTCTTGCGCACCGGAGTGGCCGGGCAGAGTGCTGTGGATCTGGCGCGTCACCTGTTGGGCGACTTCGGCAGCCTGCGTGCTTTGTTGCAGGCCGACCTGTCTTCGTTCAGTCAGCGACTAGGCCTGGGGCCCGCCAAATTTGCCCAGTTGCAGGCGGTGCTAGAGATTGCACGTCGGCATCTGGCCGAGCAATTGCGCCGCGATTCGGCGCTGGAAAGCCCGCAGGCTGTGCGTGATTACCTGAAAGCGCTGCTACGCCACGAGCCGCATGAAGTGTTTGGCTGCCTGTTTCTCGATGCCAAACACCGCGTGCTGGCGTTCGAGGCGTTGTTTCATGGCTCCATCGACAGTGCTAGCGTTTACCCCCGTCAGGTGGTCAAACGCGCGTTGGCGCACAACGCGGCCGCGCTGATTCTGACCCATAACCATCCGTCCGGCGTCGCCGAGCCCAGTCAGGCGGATCGGGTGCTGACCCGCCGCCTTAAAGAGGCGCTGGAGCTGGTGGATGTGCGCGTACTCGACCACTTTATCGTCGGCGACGGTGAGCCACTGTCGATGGCCGAGTACGGTTGGCTCTAAGGCTTCAGGCGCGCTTTGGAAAAGTCCTGGCGACCGAATGGACTGACCTGGTAACCCTCGACCTGCTTGCGCGTCAGCGCGTAGGCGGTTGGGTGCGCCAGCGGCAGCCACAGCGCTTGTTGCTGGATGATCGTTTGCGCCTTTTTATACAACTGGCTGCGCTGCGCCGGGTCGTTGGTGCTTTTGCCATCGGCGATCAGTTTGTCCAGTTGCGGGTCGCAATAGCGCGCGAAGTTCAGCCCGGATTCGAGCGAGGCACAGGCAAACTGCGGGGTGAGGAAGTTGTCCGGGTCACCGTTGTCGCCTGCCCAGCCCATAAATAGCAGGTCATGCTCGCCTGCTTTGGCGCGGCGAATCAGCTCGCCCCATTCAATCACGCGGATTTCCGCTTTGATGCCGACCTTGGCAAGGTCTGCTTGTAGCAACTGCGCACCCAGACTCGGGTTGGGGTTGAGTACGCTGCCCGTGGGGCGGGTCCAGATGGTGGTGCTGAAGCCATCGGCCAGGCCGGCCTGCTTGAGCAACTCGCGGGCTTTCTGCGGGTCGTGGGGGTAACCGGGCAGTTCGCTGGCGTAGCTCCAGGTATTCGGTGGATAGGGGCCGTTGGCGGCCTCGGCGCTATTTTCGAATACTGCCTTGAGGTAGCTGGATTTATCGAACGCCAGGTTGATCGCCTGGCGTACGGCGGGTTGATCCAACGGTGGATGCTGACTGTTGATGCCGACGAAGGCGGTCATAAAGGCTGCGGTGTGGGCGCTTTTCAGGTTGTTATCAGCGCTGATCGCCTGAACATCCTGTGGTTTCGGCGACAGTGCGATATGGCACTCACCGCGGCGTAATTTCTGCAAGCGCACGTTGGCATCGGGTGTGATCGCGAATACCAGATTGTCCACAGCAGGCTTGCCTGCGAAGTAGCTCGGGTTGGCGCTGTAGCGCACGCTGGCGTCCTTCTGGAAGCGCTTGAAGACAAACGGGCCTGTGCCGATGGGCTGGCTGTTGAGGGTTTCCGGCGTGCCGGCTGCCAGTAATTGCGCGGCATACTCGGCGGAATAAATAGACGCGAAGCCCATGCTCAAGGTGGCGAGAAAGGTGGCATCCGGGCGATTAAGGCTAAAACGCAGGCTGTGTTCGCCGGTTTTTTCGATGGATTTGATCAGGCTGGGCAGCTGCATCGACTGGGCGTGGGGATAACCACTGGGGGCGACCTTGTGCCACGGGTGCGCTTGATCAAGCATGCGCTTAAAGCTGAACAGCACGTCATCGGCATTTAATGGGCGGCTGGGGGTGAAGTACTCGGTCTTGTGGAACTGCACGTCCGGGCGCAGGGTGAAGCTGTAACTCAGGCCATCCGGGCTGACTTCCCAGGCTTGCGCCAGGCTCGGCTGCAGTGTGCCGCTGGTCGCGTCGAAATCCACCAGGCGGTTCATCAGCACGTCGGCTGAGGCGTTGGTGGTGGTCAGCGAGTTGTACTGCACCACATCAAAGCCATCTGGGCTGGCCTCAGTGCAGACGCTGAGCGTACTGGCCTGGGTCAGGGCGGGCGTAATCAGTGGAACGAGCAGTAGCGGTAGGGCGGCGAGACGCATGGCAAACTCCTTGGTCGCGTGGGGACGCTGGCGCAGGTCTTACCCTAGGCTATTAAACGAGGGCAGGGCAATCAGTCTTGGCGACGAGCGGTCGATCTGCGCTATTGCTGTTGCTGGCAGGTCTGGAAGCGGAAATTGCAGTGCGAAGCTCGCCGGGGAATGTGCGTTTAACCTTGTTGCGCTGGGGGCTTTCTGGTATAAAGCAGCGCTCTTTTGTAGGGGCCCGGTTCTTGCGCTTTCAGGTACGGCCGGTAAGACCCTCGAGATACGCGGCGCTGAGCGCCAAGATTGAATAATTAGCGGCCAACCCATGCCGGGTTGGGCATGTGGTTTTAGAGGGCTGAGGCATGTCGAGAGTCTGTCAAGTTACCGGTAAGGGTCCGGTAACCGGGAATAACATTTCCCACGCAAACAACAAAACCCGTCGTCGTTTCCTGCCGAACCTGCAGCATCACCGCTTCTGGGTCGAGTCTGAGAACCGTTTTGTGCGTCTGCGCGTTTCTGCCAAAGGCATGCGTTGCATCGACAAGCGTGGTATTGACGTCGTTCTGTCCGAGCTGCGTGCTCGCGGCGAAAAGGTTTAAGGGGAAAGTCATGCGTGAATTGATCCGTTTGATCTCGAGTGCCGGTACTGGTCACTTCTACACCACCGACAAAAACAAGCGCACCACTCCGGACAAAATCGAAATTAAAAAATTCGATCCGGTTGTGCGTAAGCACGTGATGTACAAGGAAGGCAAGATCAAGTAATTGATCTGGCGCCTTGCCGAAAAAGCCCGCTTTTATAGCGGGCT
The DNA here is from genome assembly GCF_002786345.1 of Pseudomonas sp. FEMGT703P. Lineage (NCBI taxonomy): Bacteria > Pseudomonadati > Pseudomonadota > Gammaproteobacteria > Pseudomonadales > Pseudomonadaceae > Pseudomonas > Pseudomonas sp. FEMGT703P. The sequence goes on from NZ_PGCM01000004.1 coordinate 232,773, forward strand.
TTTTCTTGCCTGCGATTTACTGTCGTGATGTGCAGGCCACAAAAAGCCCGCCATAAAGGCGGGCAAAGGGTGACGCATGAAGAGTGGCCTGATCAGCGGCTGGCTTGCTCGAAGATCACATAGACCTTGCGGCATGGCTCCAGCACTTCCCAGGTACCGGAGAAGCCGGCTGGTATAACGAAGCGGTCGCCGGCGCGCAGGGTCTTGGCGTTGCCGTCCTTGTCGCGCAGCACCGAGACACCCTGCAAAATCTCGCAGTATTCGTGTTCGGTGTAGTTGATGGTCCAGTGGCCGACGTCGCCTTCCCATATCCCCGTATTGAACTGACCACACGGGCTGCCGTAGTGGTTGCGCACGCTTTGCTCGGGGTCGCCCTTGAGCACTTTCTCTGCTGCCGGACGGTAATGTTCAGGCGTGGTGGTGGCGGTGGCGAAGTCGACGATCTTTTCGATGTTCATAAGCATGTCCGGTAGGAATTGAGCGCCGGTTTAGGCCAGGCTTGTTGTCAGTTTGGGTGGTAATTTCGGCAGTCTATGTTTAATAAAGCACACATAACAAGGCGGCTTTGCCAGTTTTTGTAAAAAATATTGGAAGTGTGCAGGCCGCTGGTTTAGTGTTGCCGGCAGGATTGGGGCCGCAGGTTCTTGCGGCCCCATGCAGAATAATTGACAGCGCAGCGACCACCAGCGGCGCTTTACTAGCGATAGAGGATGTAGCAATGACTAGCCTGACTCGTGCCGACTGGGAGCAGCGCGCCAAGAACCTGAAGATCGAAGGCCGCGCCTTTGTTCATGGCGAGTACCGCGCCGCTGTCTCTGGAGCCACCTTTGAGTGCATCAGCCCGGTCGACGGACGCCTGCTCGGCCTAGTAGCCAGCTGTGACCTGGCCGATGCCGAGTTGGCCGTGGCGGATGCCCGCGCCACCTTTGAGTCCGGCGTCTGGTCGCGTATGGCGCCGGCTCAGCGCAAGCGCATCATGATCCGTTTTGCCGACCTGATGGATCAGCACGCCGAAGAGCTGGCCCTGCTGGAAACCCTCGACATGGGCAAGCCGATCAGCGATGCCCTGGGTGTCGACGTGCCGGGTGCCTCGCGGGCGATTCGCTGGAGCGGCGAAGCGGTCGACAAAATCTATGACGAAGTGGCCGCCACCCCGCATGACGAGCTGGGCCTGGTGACTCGCGAGCCGGTCGGCGTAGTCGCGGCCATCGTGCCGTGGAACTTCCCGATGATCATGACTGCTTGGAAGCTCGGTCCGGCGCTGGCCACCGGCAACTCGGTGATCGTCAAGCCGTCCGAGAAATCCCCGTTGACCGCCCTGCGCATGGCCCAGCTGGCGCTGGATGCCGGTATACCGGCGGGCGTACTTAACGTGCTGCCAGGTTACGGCCACACCGTTGGCAAGGCGCTGGCGCTGCATATGGATGTCGACACCCTGGTGTTCACCGGCTCGACCAAGATCGCCAAGCAGCTGATGATCTACGCTGGCGAATCGAACATGAAGCGCGTCTGGCTGGAAGCCGGCGGCAAGAGCGCGAATATCGTCTTCGCCGATGCGCCGGACCTCAAAGCCGCGGCCGAAGCCGCTGCTGCGGCGATCTGCTTCAACCAGGGCGAGATGTGCACCGCTGGCTCGCGCTTGCTGGTGGAACGCTCGATCAAGGACACCTTCATGCCCATGGTCCTGGAAGCTATGCAGGACTGGAAAGCCGGTCATGCCCTGGACCCAGATACCAAAGTCGGCGCGCTGGTCGATGCGGGTCACCTGAATGCCGTGCTTGGCTACATCGACGCCGGCCACAAGGATCAGGCCAAGCTGCTCTGCGGCGGCAAACGCACCCTGGAAGAGACTGGCGGCCAGTACGTTGAGCCGACCATCTTCGATGACGCGCACAACGCCATGCGTATCGCTCAGGAGGAGATCTTCGGCCCGGTGCTGACGGTGATCCCGTTCGACAGCACCGAAGAAGCGATCCAGATCGCCAACGACAGCATCTACGGCCTGGCAGCCGCCATCTGGACCAGCAACCTGTCCAAGGCGCACCTGGCCGCCAAGGCGCTGCGTGTTGGCAGTATGTGGGTCAACCAATACGACGGCGGCGACATGACCGCACCGTTCGGCGGCTTCAAGCAGTCCGGTAACGGCCGTGACAAGTCGCTGCATGCCTTCGACAAGTACACCGAGATCAAGGCGACCTGGATCAAGCTGTAACGCTACCGGGACGACCTCCGGGCCGTCGGCCATGCTGCGTTGCGTCCTCGCTTTTAATGCTCACGTACTGCAGTACGCTGCGCTTAAAAGCTCCGGGGCGCCTTGCCTGGCCTTAGTCCCGTAGCTCTGACGGGTTTGGCTCCACTAAATCCATTTGCGGCCGGGTTCCTATGGAGCCCGGCCGTTTTGCATCTGTGCAGCGGGTGTTGAGCGAGCCAGGGAATGGAGTGAGAAAAATGAATTGGATGACCTATTTCGCCGTCAGTGCGGCGGTGGTGATCGTCGGGTTGGCGCTGGGCGTGACGCTGCCGCTGGTGTCGTTTCGCCTTGAGTCCTGGGGTTATGGCCCCTTTGCGATTGGCGTGATGGCGGGCATGCCAGCCGTTGGCGTGTTGCTCGGCGCGCGGCTGACCGGGCACTTGGCCGGTTGGTTCGGCACGCCGCAGACCCTGCGCTTGTGTCTACTGGCCAGTGCCACCTCGGTGGCGTTGCTGAGCGTGATGCCGAGCTATCCGCTGTGGCTGCTGCTGCGTCTGCTGATTGGCATCTCCTTGACCGTGGTGTTTGTGCTCGGCGAAAGCTGGATCAATCAGCTGGTCGAGGACCGTCTGCGCGGCCGTCTGGTGGCGCTGTATGGCACCGGTTTTGCGCTCAGCCAGCTGTGCGGGCCGCTGCTGCTGACCCTGCTGGGTACGGAAAGTGACCGCGGCTTCTGGTTCTCTGCCGCGCTGCTGGTGGGCGGTAGCCTGCTGCTGTTGGGCCGCGATGGGGCGCCCAAGGTCGATGCGCAGAGTGCGTCCGGACGCGGCATCCTGGCGTTCTGCCGCACTTCCCCGGCAATTGCCTGGGCGGTGGTGCTGTTTGCCGCGTTCGAGGCGATGGTGCTGACCCTGTTGCCGGTGTACCTGGTGCGCGAAGGCTTTGCCCAGCAGATGGCATTGATCATGGTCAGTGCGGTAGTGGTGGGCGATGCGGCGCTGCAATTACCTATTGGCTGGATGGCCGACCGGGTGCCACGGCAGACGCTATTCCGCTGCTGCGGGGTGGTGCTGTTGCTGTCGAGCCTGAGCATTCCGTCATTGCTGCACACGCCGCTGATCTGGGTCGTGCTGGTGCTGTTTGGCGCCAGCGCGGGCGGCCTGTACACCCTGTCGCTTATTCTGGTCGGCCAGCGCTATCGTGACGATGCGCTGGTGCGCGCCAACTCGCATATCGCCCTGCTCTGGGGCGCGGGTTGTCTGCTCGGGCCGCTGTCGACCGGTACCGCCAGCCAGTGGGTCAGCGGCCATGCGCTGCCGATCCTGATGGCGATTGGCGCGGCGCTGTTTGTCTGGTTGGCGTTTCAGCGAGGTGCATTCAGCGAGGTGGCGGCCATCAAGGCGTGACCGCAACCTCTGCGCTGTTGTGTACGAGTTGTTGCTCGGCGAGCAGCGCGGCCACGCATTCGCCGACCTGGCGAATTGACTGTTCAAGCGCTGGAGTGGGTTGCCCGGCGTAGTTGATGCGCAGGCAATTGCGGTATTTGCCGGCGGCGGAAAAGATGCTGCCGGGCGCGATCTGGATGTTGTATGGCTGCAGCACACGGTTCAGGCGCTGGCTGTCAAAGCCCTGTGGCAGCTCCAGCCACAGCATAAAGCCGCCCTGGGGCCGGCTGACCCGCGTGCCGGCGGGGAAGTAGCGGCTGACCCAGTCGATCATGCAATCGCGGTTGCGCATGTATTGGCTGCGCATGCGGCGTAGATGCGGCTCGTAATGCCCGCTGGCGATGTACTCGGCCAGGGCCAGCTGGGGCAGTTGTGCGGCCATGCCGGTGCTCATGTATTTGAGGTGCAGCACCTGTTGCAGGTAGCGACCCGGGGCAATCCAGCCGGCCCGCAGGCCGGGCGCCAGGGTCTTGGAAAACGAGCTGCAGAACAGCACGCGACCGTCCTCGTCGAATGATTTGATGCTGCGTGGGCGTGGGTAGCTGTAGGCCAGCTCGCCGTACACATCATCCTCGATAATCGCCACGTCATAGCGCTGCGCCAGGGCCAGCAGGGCGCGTTTGTTGACCTCCGGCATGATGTAACCGAGCGGGTTGTTGCAGTTGGGGGTGAGTTGGATGGCCTTGATCGGCCATTGCTCCAGCGCGAGTTCCAAGGCCTCCAGGCTGATCCCGGTGAGCGGGTCGGTGGGCAACTCCAGGGCCTTCATGCCGTAGCCCTTGAGTGCCTGCATTACGCCATGAAAGCTCGGTGAGTCCACGGCCACGATGTCGCCCGGCTCGCACACGGCGCGAATGGCCACGGACAGGGCTTCGTGGCAGCCGGTGGTGGTGACGATCTCTTCAATGGCGATCTGGCAGCCGGAGTCGAGCATCAGGCGTGACAGTTGTGCGCGCAGGCCAGGGTCACCATACAGGCTGCCATAGCTCAGCTCCTTGACCTCCTGGCGGCGGCTCATGCGTGACAGGGTGCGCAGCAGCGGTTTCAGAGTTGGGCTGCTGATATCCGGCATGCCACGCCCCAGTTGCAGCACATCACCGCCTGGCGGCTGGCTGATCAGCTCCAGCACCTGGTCCCACTGGGAAATATCGACCGGTCGCTGGGCGGCGCGGCTGACCATCGGCAGCGCCGGCTGCTGGCGCGCCTGGGGCACAAAGTAGCCGGACTTGGGCTTGGGCGTGGCCAGGCCCTGATCCTCCAGGTGGCGGTAGGCCTGCTGCACGGTGCTCAGGCTGACGCCATGTTCCAGGCTGAGGGCGCGCACGGAGGGCAGGCGATCGCCGGGGCGATACAGGCCCTGTTCAATACGGGCGCCGAGCAACTCGGCCAGGTTGACGTAAAGCGTCATAACAGTTGCCTCGCAATTTCTCTGTGTGGCGCACCAAGCCAGTACAGATAGGCGATAAATACACCATTCAGAGCTTGGTTTCTGAAATCTGTATGGATTTAAAAGTATATCTTTGAATCTGTCATGCTTTTCCCGTGTCACTCATCATGACCTCCCATCAGGCTTACGGGCAGGAGCAGGCGATGAACGGGTTGAGTGATGTCAGGCTGACAATGAAATCAGGCGAGCTGCAGCAGTCTGCGGGCGGGCATCTGTATGCTCAAAAGGATGCGGCGAAGCCAGCTGTACGCCGCTGGAACACATTCTGGCAGCGCCTGATCACTCGCCGCGCTCTGCTGAGGCTGACCGATGAACAGCTCAAGGATATCGGGCTAAGCCGCGGGCAGGCCCTGCGCGAGGCGCAGCTGCCGTTCTGGAAGCTGTGAGGGGAATGCGCAGCAGGTCGTTGTGGCCTGCTGCGTAGTACGTCAGACCAGTTCTTTCATCCGGTGCCAGAGCATGCCCAGGGCGAGCAGCGGCGAGCGCAGGTGTTTGCCGCCAGGGAAGGTCATGTGTGGCACCTTGGCGAACAGGTCGAAGCCGCTGCTGGCCTGGCCGGCGATGGCCTCGCCGAGCAGTTTGCCGGCCAGGTGCGTGGCGTTGACGCCGTGGCCCGAGTAGGCCTGGGCGTAATACACGTTGGGCTGTTCCTTGAGCCGGCCGATCTGCGGCAGGCGGTTAGCACCGATGCCGATCATGCCGCCCCATTGGTAGTCGATTTTCACGTCGCTCAGATGCGGGAAGACTTCCAGCATTTTTGGCCGCATATAGCCGGCAATGTCAGCAGGATCGCGACCAGAATAGTGGCAGGCGCCTCCAAACAGTAAGCGCCGGTCGGCGGACAGGCGGTAATAATCCAGGGCCACGCGCTGGTCACACAGCGCCATGTTCTGCGGAATGATCGCCCGCGCTTCGGCTTCGGACAGCGGTTCGGTGGCGATCACGTAGCTGCCGGCGGGCAGCACCTTACCGCCCAGATTGCTGTTCAGGCCATTCAGGTAAGCGTTGCAACCGAGCACCAGGGTAGTTGCGCGCACTACGCCCTGGGCGGTGTGCACCTTGACCTCGCTGCCGTAGTCGATGCGCGTCACTGCCGAATTCTCGAACAGCTGTACGCCCAGGCTCTGCGCTACAGCGGCTTCGCCGAGAGCCAGGTTGAGCGGGTGCAGGTGGCCGGAGCCCATGTCGATCATGCCGCCAACATAGCGGTTGGAGCCGACCACTTCGTGCATCTGCTCCGGTTGCAGCAGGCGCATTTCATGGCGATAACCCAACTGCTTGAGTTCGGCCATGTCTTCGGCAAAGTCGGCGAGGTGGCTGGGTTTGTTGGCCAGGTCGCAGTAACCCCAGGTCAGGTCGCAGTCGATGTTGAACTGCTCGATACGTTGGCGGACGATTTCCACCGCTTCCAGGCCCATCAGTTTCAGTTCGCGCACGCCTTGCGCGCCAATCACCGATTCAAATTGCTCCACGCCATGGCCGACGCCACGAATCAGTTGGCCGCCGTTGCGCCCACTGGCGCCCCAGCCAATCTTGTGCGCTTCCAGCAGCACCACCGAGAGGCCTTTCTGTGCCAGCTCAATGGCTGTATTAAGGCCGGAAAAACCACCGCCGACGATGCACACATCGGCACGCAACTCACCGCCCAGGGCGGGGTAGTCGAGCTGGCGATTGGCGCTGGCGGCGTAATAGGAGTTGGCGTGCTGGCTGCTGTGAACCGGCTGGTGAACGCGGGCGTTCATGTGTGGAATCCTGATTATTGTGTTTGGAAAATTTTACGAAGAATAAGCGTGAGATTTGCCAAACGCCAAGAGGCAATCGCGAAATAAGCGGATTTTCGTCGGTTAGCCGCTGCTCCTGTCGCGATTCAACTTTGGCCACGGTTACTATGCCGGCCTGTGTTTCAGGATCACGTCCATGAGTTGCACCAGTCGCAAGATCGATCAGCTGCGTTTGCAGATTCCCAGTTTTGCCTGTGTGCCAGGCTGCCACGATTGCTGCGGTCCGGTCACGGCTTCATCCGAAGAGATGTCGCGGCTGCCGGTAAAGAGTGATGCCGAGCATGAGGCCGCGCTGGCCGAGTACAACTGCGTACACCTCGGCCCGCAAGGGTGCACAGTGTATGACCAGAGGCCGCTGATCTGCCGGCTGTTCGGCACCACGCCAAGCCTGCCGTGCCCGCGCGGCCAGGGACCGGAGCAGATGATCGAACCGGCGGTGGAAAAGCAGGTGCATCAGTTGATTGCGACTACCCGCCAAGTTCTAGTCTGACGGCTAGTCGGCAATCGGCAGGCTCAGGCTCTCTTTCACTTCTTCCATGACGATGTAGCTCTTCGACTCACGCACATGCGGCAGCTTGAGCAGGATGTCGCCGAGCAGCTTGCGGTAGCTGGCCATCTCGTTGATCCGCGCCTTCACCAGGTAGTCGAAGTCGCCGGACACCAGGTGGCATTCGAGCACGTGCGGCAGCTTCAGTACGGCGCGGCGGAACTCCTCGAAGGTATCGCCGGACTTGTAGTCCAGGCTGATCTCGACAAACACCAACAGGCTGGCCTTGAGCTGCTGCGGGTTGAGCCGGGCGTGGTAGCCCATGATGATCCCTTCGCGCTCCAGGCGGCGTACGCGTTCGGTGCAGGGCGTGGTCGACAGGCCGACCCGCTCACCCAGCTCGGTAAAGCTGATGCGCCCATCTTCCTGCAGGATGCGCAGGATGTTGCGGTCGATCTTGTCCAGTTCGCGGCGGCTCTGATGTTGGGTGCGCACGGTGGATACCCCTCTGTAGAAGGCGATTTTGCCAAGAATTGTCGCCAAATATAGCTATTTATATAGTGAAAAGCACTGCTGATCTCTTCCTATACTGCGCTCAATTGTGATCTCAGGAATTATCCGTCGCGCATTGTCGCGGCGAGGAGAGCGGCATGCGGGTTTTAGTTCTCGGCAGCGGTGTGATTGGTACAGCCAGTGCGTATTACCTGGCGCGTCAGGGTTTTGAAGTGGTGGTGGTCGACCGGCAGCACGCCCCGGCCATGGAAACCAGCTTCGCCAACGCTGGCCAGGTGTCACCTGGCTACGCCTCGCCATGGGCTGCCCCGGGCGTGCCGCTGAAAGCGATCAAGTGGCTGCTGCAAAAACACGCACCGCTGGCGATCAAGGCCACCGCCGATATCGACCAATACCTGTGGATGGCGCAGATGCTGCGCAACTGCACCGCCAGCCGTTACGCGGTGAACAAGGAGCGCATGGTGCGCCTGTCCGAGTACAGCCGCGACTGCCTCGACGAACTGCGTGCGGAAACCGGCATCGCCTATGAAGGCCGTAGCCTGGGCACTACCCAGCTGTTCCGCACTCAGGCGCAACTGGATAACGCAGCGAAAGATATTGCCGTACTCAAGCAGTCCGGCGTGCCCTATGAGCTGCTCGACCGCGCCGGCATCGCCCGCGTTGAGCCGGCTTTGGCTGCGGTCACCGATAAACTGGCTGGCGCCTTGCGCCTGCCGAATGACCAGACCGGCGATTGCCAGCTGTTCACCACCAAGCTGGCCGAGATGGCCAAGGCGCTGGGAGTGGAATTCCGCTTCGGTCAGAACATTCAGCGTATCGACGCCGTGGGCGATCGGGTCAATGGCGTGTGGATCGACGGCAAGCTGGAAACCGCCGACCGCTTCGTGCTGGCGCTCGGCAGCTTCAGCCCGCAACTGCTCAAGCCGCTGGGCATCAAGGCACCGGTGTACCCGCTCAAGGGATACTCGCTGACCGTGCCAATCACCAATGTGGCGATGGCGCCGACTTCAACCATCCTCGATGAAACCTACAAGGTGGCGATCACCCGTTTCGACAACCGCATCCGCGTGGGTGGCATGGCGGAAATCGCCGGCTTCGACCTGAGCCTCAACCCGCGTCGCCGCGAAACCCTGGAAATGATTACCGCCGATCTCTACCCGCAAGGCGGCGATCTGCGCCAGGCCGAATTCTGGACCGGCCTGCGCCCGGCCACCCCGGACGGCACGCCGATTGTCGGTGCCACCGGCTTGCGTAATTTGTTCCTCAACACCGGTCACGGCACACTGGGCTGGACCATGGCCTGCGGCTCCGGTCGCCTGCTTGCCGATCTGATGGCGAAAAAGCGCCCGCAGATCAGCGCCGAAGGCCTGGATATTTCCCGTTACAGCCGTTCCCAGGAGAGTCACAAGCATGTCAGTACAGCGCCTGCACACTGAAAGTCGTTACAGCGAAATCGTCATCCATAACGGCACGGTCTACCTGGCCGGCCAGCTGGCGGACGACTACAGCGGCGACATCGTGCAGCAAACCCGCGAAACCTTGGCCAACACCGACCGCATGCTGGCCGAGGCCGGCAGCGACAAGTCGAAGATCCTTTCCGTGACCATCTACCTGAAGGACATGGACCGCGATTACGCCGGGCTTAATCAGGTCTGGGATGCCTGGGTCGCGCCAGGCGCGGCGCCTGCACGGGCTTGCGTCGAGGCGAAGATGTACAAGCCTGAGGTGCTGGTGGAAATGATGATCGTGGCCGCCCTGTAAATCGGCCCGTCCCGTTTGCGATAAGTGTTTGCCCGGCCATCACACCGGGCTTTTTTACTTCTGAAAACTGCTGATAGCCGAGAACGTCATGCGTCCTGCCCGCGCCCTGATCGACCTGCAAGCCTTGCGTCACAACTACCAACTGGCCCGTGAAGTCAGCGGCGCCCGCGCCCTGGCGGTGATCAAGGCGGATGCCTACGGCCATGGCGCGGTGCGTTGTGCCCAGGCGTTGCAGGAGCAGGCCGATGGTTTTGCCGTGGCCTGTATCGAGGAAGCGCTGCAGCTGCGCGAGGCCGGTATTCGCGGACCGATTTTGTTGCTGGAGGGCTTTTTCGAAGCCGACGAATTGCCGCTGATCGAGCAGCACGAACTGTGGTGTGTGGTGCATTCGCTGTGGCAGCTGGAGGTGATTGAGCGCAGCGCGGTACGCCGTCTGCTGACGGTGTGGCTGAAGATGGACAGCGGCATGCACCGCGTCGGCCTACACCCGGCCGATTACCAGGCGGCCTATCAGCGCCTGCTGGCCAGCGGCAAGGTGGCGAAGATTGTGCTGATGAGCCACTTCGCCCGTGCCGACGAGCTGGATTGCCCGCGCAGTGCTGAGCAGTTGGCGGTGTTTCAGCAGGCGCGCCAGGGCATAGTCGCCGAGGTCAGCCTGCGCAATTCGCCAGCCGTATTGGGTTGGCCCAATGTGCCGAGCGACTGGGTGCGTCCCGGCATCATGCTCTACGGCGCCACACCGTTCGAACAGGCGCAGGCCGTGGCTGCGCGGTTGCAGCCGGTGATGACTCTGGAGTCGAAGATCATCAGCGTGCGCGAACTGCCGGCCGGCGAGCCGGTGGGCTATGGCGCACGCTTTGTCAGCGAGCGGCCAACCCGCGTTGGCGTAGTTGCCATGGGCTATGCCGACGGTTACCCACGCCATGCGCCGACAGGCACACCCGTGGCGGTGGACGGCCAACTGACCCGCCTGATCGGCCGTGTGTCGATGGACATGCTCACCGTCGATTTGACTGATCTGCCACAAACGGGCCTGGGCAGCCGGGTCGAACTGTGGGGCAAACAGGTCCTCGCCAGCGACGTGGCCACCCAGGCCGGCAGTATTCCTTATCAGCTTTTCTGCAACCTGCGGCGAGCTCCGCTGCTCTACCTCGGGCACTAACAGCCACGCTGTAGACGAGTTTGAACGCGAGTGTTGTAAATTCTGAACGCTATGCCATGATACGGCGACTTTTCCGTATCACTCCCAAGGGGGACTCCAGCATTGGACGTCGGTGTTCGACTGCAATCCATTCGCAAACTCAAAGGCCTTTCCCAGCGTGAACTCGCCAAACGGGCGGGCGTCACCAACAGCACCATTTCGATGATCGAGAAGAACAGCGTAAGCCCTTCGATCAGTTCGTTGAAAAAGGTGCTGGCGGGTATCCCCATGTCCCTGGTGGAGTTCTTCTCCCTGGATGTGGAGCAGGATAGCCAGGCTCAGGTGGTCTATCGCGCCGCCGAACTCACCGATATCTGCAGTGGGGCCATCACCATGAAACTGGTGGGTAAGGCGCATCCCAGCCGGGCCATTTCCTTCCTCGATGAAACCTACCCGAGCGGCACTGACACCGGCGATGAGATGTACGCCCACGAAGGTGAAGAGGCCGGCATGCTGGTTGAAGGCAAGCTGGAACTGACCGTCGGCGACGAGGTGTTTATCCTTGAACCGGGTGACAGCTACTACTTCGAGAGCAGCAAACCGCACCGTTTCCGTAACCCATTCGAACAGCCTGCCCGGCTGATCAGTGCGACTACGCCGGCCAATTTCTAAATAACCCTGCGACAATCTGGGTTGTTTCGGCCAGCCCGGCTTGCCGTTATACTGCTACCCGCTCGCGAAACCGTGGCCGCGAGCGTGACTAGCCACGAAGAGGGTGTACCGTGAACCTGATTAAAAAGCTCCTGGTAGCACCGGCTACCGTATTGGCCCTGTGGGCAGTGACTGCTCAGGCCACGACCGACGATGCCATTGCTGACCGACTGAAGCCGGTTGGCCAAGTCTGTGTGATGGGTGAAGAATGCAAGGGCGTGGGTGCTGTAGCCGTTGCTGCTGGCGGTGGTGCGCGTACTGCCGATGACATCATTGCCAAGCACTGCGGTGCTTGCCACACCCCAGGTATCCTGGGTGCGCCGAAAATTGGCGACACCGCTGCCTGGAAGGCACGTGCTGATAAAGAAGGTGGTATCGACGCTATCTTGAAAACCGCGATTGCCGGCATCAACGCCATGCCGCCGAAAGGCACTTGTGCCGATTGCTCGGATGACGAGCTGCGTGGCGCAATCCAGAAGATGTCCGGCCTGTAAGTCGCCTGACGCTGCTGTGAAAAAGCCGCCTGAAAAGGCGGCTTTTTTGTGGGCGCTAGAAACGGCTCAAGGCAATTCCCGGTGGGCTACGGCCCTTAATCAATAAAGCTGACCTGACCATCCTTGAGTGAATCAATGCGCGCCAGCGACTCGACTCGGTAGCCCTGCGCGTCCAGCTCGGCGCGGCCGCGCTGGAAGGATTTTTCGATCACCACACCGATACCGGCAATGCTCGCGCCGGCCTGGCCGATCAGATCAATAAGGGCGCGGGCGGCATGGCCGTTGGCGAGAAAATCGTCAATTAACAGGACATGGTCGTGGGCGCCCAAGTGCTTGGCCGAAATGGCCAGCGTGCTTTCGGTCTGCTTGGTGAAGGAAAACACCTTGGAGATGTACAAGTCGTCCTTGAGCGTCAGTGACTGGTACTTGCGCGCAAAAATCACCGGTACGCCTAACTCCAGGCCTGCCATCACTGCCGGGGCAATGCCCGAGGCTTCGATGGTGACGATCTTGGTGATGCCCTGGCCGGCAAAGCGCTGGGCGAATTCGTCGCCGATCTGCTGCATCAGTGCCGGGTCGATCTGGTGATTGAGAAAGGCATCGACCTTGAGCACCTGCTCCGAGAGCACGGTGCCTTCCTCGCGAATCTTCTGTTTCAGCGCTTCCACGCGGTTACCCTCGTCGTTCTTTCTGATCCCCGGTCTGTGCCGGGATGTAATGGTGCAGCGTAGCGCGGATGCAGGCGGTGACGAAATACGTCTGCCTGCTCCCGCGCGCTGTTGCCGGTTATTTTTTTAACATGGCGCGCATATTGGCCAGCGCCGAGTTGCCGGTGGCGGCCTTGACCTCGGGTGCGGCGTCTTCCAGGCCTTCCCAGACCAGATCCTCGGGCGGCAATTCATCAAGGAAACGACTCGGTGAACAGTCGATGATTTCACCGTATTGTTTGCGCTTGGCGGCGAAGGTCATGGTCAGGTTGCGTTTGGCGCGGGTGATGCCGACGTAAGCCAGGCGTCGTTCTTCCTCGACCGTATCGGCCTCGATGCTGGAGCGGTGCGGGAGGATTTCCTCCTCCACGCCAAGGATGTACACCGACGGGTACTCCAGACCTTTGGACGCATGCAGGGTCATCATCTGCACGCCTTCTGCGCCTTCTTCCTCTTCCTGCTGACGTTCGAGCATGTCACGCAACACCAGTTTGCCGATGGCGTCCTCGATGGTCATTTCGCCGTCTTCGTCGCGTTCCAGGGTGTTCTTCAGCGCCTCGACGAGGAACCAGACGTTGCCCATGCGCGCTTCGGCGACCTTGTCGCTGGAGGCGTTCTGGCGGAGCCAGTTCTCGTAGTCGATGTCCATCACCATGCTGCGGATCGCCGCAATCGGGTCGTTCTGCGCGCATTCCTGGCGCACCCGGTCCATCCATTGGGTGAAACGTGCCAGGCGCTCGGTATAGCGCGCATCCAGCTGCTCACCGAGGCCGATTTCGCCGGCGGCAGCGTACATGCTGATCTTGCGGTTGGTGGCGTAGTTACCGAGCTTTTCCAGGGTGGTCGAGCCGATTTCGCGGCGCGGCACGTTGATCACGCGTAGAAAAGCGTTGTCATCATCCGGGTTAACCAGCAGGCGGAAGTAACTCATCAAGTCCTTCACCTCCTGGCGGGCGAAGAAGCTGGTGCCGCCCGAGAGGCGATAGGGAATCTGATGGTGCTGCAGCTTCAGCTCCATCAGTTTGGCCTGGTAGTTACCGCGGTAGAGGATGGCGTAATCGCTGTAAGGGCGCTGGGTGCGCAGGTGCTCGGTGAGGATTTCCAGGGCCACCCGTTCACACTCGGCGTCTTCATTGCGGCAACGGATTACGCGGATCTCGTCACCCATGCCCATCTCGCTCCACAGCTGTTTTTCGAAGGCATGCGGGTTGTTGGCAATGAGGATGTTGGCGCACTTGAGGATGCGGCTGGTGGAGCGATAGTTCTGCTCCAGCATCACCACCTTCAACGAGGGGTAATCCTCTTTCAGCAGCATCAGGTTTTCCGGGCGCGCACCGCGCCAGGCGTAGATCGACTGGTCATCGTCGCCGACCACGGTGAACTGGTTACGCATGCCCACCAAGAGCTTCACCAGTAAGTACTGGCTGGCGTTGGTGTCCTGGTATTCGTCGACCAGCAGGTAGCGGATGCGGTTCTGCCATTTTTCCAGGATGTCGGCGTGTTCCTGAAACAGCATCACCGGCAGCAGGATCAGGTCGTTGAAGTCCACCGCGTTGTAGGCGCGCAGGGTGCGCTGGTAGTGCAGGTAGACGATGGCAGCAGTCTGCTCCTTGGGGTTGCGTGCGCCGGCCAGGGCTTGCTCGGGCAGGATCAGGTCATTCTTCCAGCTGTCGATGATGTTCTTGATCTCGTCCGCACCGTCATCACCGGCATATTCCTTCTGCATGATGTCGGTGAGCAGTGCCTTGATATCGCCGTCATCGAAGATCGAGAAACCCGGCTTGTAGCCCAGGCGCGCGTATTCCTTGCGGATGATGTTCATGCCCAGGTTGTGGAAGGTCGAGACCGTCAGGCCGCGGGCTTCGGGGCCTTTGAGCAGAGAGCTGACGCGCTCTTTCATCTCGCGCGCCGCCTTGTTGGTAAAGGTCATGGCGACGATATGGCGGGCCTGGATGCCGCAGTTCTGCACCAGGTGGGCGATCTTGCGGGTAATCACGCTGGTCTTGCCGGAGCCTGCGCCGGCGAGCACCAAAAGTGGGCCGCCGACATAGTTCACGGCTTCCTGCTGCCGGGGGTTCAGTCGGGACATGGAATCAATCGTCAGGTGAAGTGGGCGCGCATTTTAACAGGCCTGACGCATTGTGCCGTGACCATCTGGAAGTGTGTCGCAGTGCACATAATGGCAAACCGCCAGGCTTGGTTAATTTTCCTATTCCAGTACTCTGGTGCCACTTTCGGGTCCAGCCTCGCCGCAGGACACGCGCCACTGACACAAGGATGTGCGTGATTAGACGTCGATTACGACGCATCCGAGCGGTTGTAATGCTCTTTATTTGTGCTGTGGGGGAAGTTGCTTGTCCGCGTTCGTCGAACCATTACGCTTGCTGTTGCTGGCGGAAACGCCGGGCTGGGCGCAGTTGCTGCGTGAACGTCTGGGTGCGCTCGGCAGCGGTTATGCGCTGATCACCGCACCGTCCTGGGAGGCGGCCAGCGCGCTGTTCGATAAACCCAGCAACGCCTTGCTCCTCACCACCCCCCAATACCTGCCTGCCTCCGGACGCTGTTCCCTGCCGATTGTCCTGCTGTTGGATGCCGAGCCCGACGTCGAGCCCGAGGTTGTCTGCGATTGGCTGGTGCGTCATCAGCTCAGCAGCGAGGTGCTGCGTCGCTGCCTGCGCTATGCCCGTGAGTACGGCAAACTCAACGACACCTTGCACCGCCTGGCGGATCAGGATGCCCTGACCGGCATTGCCAATCGCCAAGGATTCCAGACCCTGCTGGCCGCGCGCCTGGCCGAGTATGAAGGCCGTGGCCTGACCCTCGGCCACCTCGACCTGGACAACTTTCGCCACGCCAACGATGCCCTCGGCTACCAGGGTGGCGACAGTCTGATTCTGCAAGTGGTGGCGCGGATCAAGGCGCAGCTGCAGGCAGGCGACCAGGTGGCGCGCCTGGGAAGCGATGAATTTGCCTTGCTGATCGACAGCCGACGCGACCCGCAACGTGCAGAGCGCTTAGCCGCGCAGATTACCGAAGCCCTCGGTGAACCCTACTGGATTGACGGCGAAAGTCTGCTGATCGGTTGCAGCCTCGGCCTTGCCCATTCCCGCGCCACAAGCAGCGCCGACCCACTGATGTGGCACGCGCATATCGCCATGCAGCAGGCCAAGAGCCAGCAGGGCTGCTCTTTTCATGTTTATGACGAGCGGATCAACCGCAGTGCGCGCAACCAGGCTGACCTGGAAAGCGAACTGCGTCGCGCCCTGCGCCGTGACGAGCTGGAGCTGCACTACCAGCCGCGTCTGTGTTTACAAACCGGACGCATCCTCGGCCTGGAAGCACTGGTGCGCTGGCGCCACAGCGTGCATGGTCTGCTGGCGCCCAATGAATTTGTACCGCTGGCCGAGGAAAGCGGACTGATCGTACCGCTCGGGTATTGGGTGATCAGCCGTGCGCTGCGCGATATGCAGTGGCTGCGCGGGCGTGGTTTGCCAGCGCTGCACATGGCGGTCAACCTGTCATTTCGCCAGTTTCAGGACAGCCAGCTGCTGCCAACCCTCAGTCGGCTGATCGAAGAGCGTGGCGTTGATGCGCAGTGGCTGGAATTCGAGCTGACCGAAACCGCGGTGATGCGCCGCAGCGATCAGGTGCAGCAGACCATGCTGGCCCTCGGTCGCCTCGGTGTGCGCTTCTCGCTGGACGACTTCGGCACCGGCTTCTCTTCCTTTGTGCACTTGAACAACTTGCCGATCACCCTGCTGAAGATCGACAAGAGCTTTGTCGGCGGCATGTGCGAGCGTGCGGAGAACCGGCAGTTAGTGCGGGCGATGATCAACCTGGCGCACAACCTCAACCTGCAGGTGGTGGGCGAGGGCGTAGAAAATGCCGAACAATTGGCACTGCTGCGCCAATACGGCTGCGATCAGGTGCAGGGCTACCTGATCAGCAAGGCGTTGCCGCTCCCTGAGCTGGCGCGCTTTCTGGTATTCGGCACACGTCAGCCATTGTTTGGACTAAGCAGCTAGGCATCGCCTGGATCAGGCCTGCGGGATAGCTTGAAACGTATCTGGGCGCTCATTCCAGCAATTTCAGGACGCCGGTAATCCTGGTGCGGTGAAATAGGCGTGTCTTCTTGCTGCGGCCCTCTATCGGCAAGCGAAAGCCGATCAATTTTGGTTGGCTATATTCTTAGTTCTCCGCTCAAGTATTTTGTGCGGTCGCCGAGTAAATGAGGGCGATTACGCCTTTCATGGCTATTTAACTGCCGTTTTATGCCCTTGGAGGCATGCATGACCTCTCCACGCTCTCGTATTGCTTGGCAGTTGGCCACAGCATTGGCCTTGGTTCTGGTTCTACTGATCAGTGCCAGCACCGTATTCGCTCTGCGTTCGTTGAACGAGGCCAACCTGGTTACGCGAAAGGAGCACTTAGGCAGCGAAGCGCGTTTGCTTGCTGATCAGCTGAGCACTTTTCATGACAGCCTGCGTGAGAGCACTCAGCGTCTTGCCGGTCTGTTTGAGCGGCGTTTCAGTGGCGGTTTGAGTGTGCAGGGGGCCGAGCGAATAGCTGTGGCCGGCATGCAAACCCCGGCGCTGTACCTGGGCTCGAGCCTGTTGAACAACGACTTCACTGAAGTCGATGAGTTTCATCAGCTGACTGCAGGCGTGGCCACGGTGTTCGTGCGCGATGGCGATGAGTTTGTGCGCATCAGCACCTCGCTGACCAAGCCCGATGGCACCCGCGCCATCGGTACGGTGCTCGACCATCTGCACCCCGCTTATAAACGCCTGCTTGCGGGTGATGGTTATGTGGGGCGGGCGTTGCTGTTTGAGCGCTTCTACATGACGCAATACACCCCGGTGCGCGACGTTAGCGGGCGGGTAATCGCGGTGCTGTTTGTCGGCTTCGACTACACCGACGGACAGAACGCGCAGTTTGAGAATCTTAAGCGCTTCCGCATCGGCGCCACGGGATCGCTGGCGTTGCTCGACGATCAGGGCAAGTGGTTGGTCGCCCCAGCCGGTGCACGGGAGCCTGAGCAAATCGCCGGCAAGCTAGCTGAAGTACTGGCTGAACCAGGCCATGGAGCGTTTTGGAGTGACGGTGTCGAGGAGTTTTTCAGCGTAGCCATGCCGTTTTCCGGCGGGCCCTGGCAGGTGCTGGCGAGTATGCCGCGTGAAGAAATCCAGGCGGTGACCTGGCGCGTGGGAAGCCAGTTGGCGATCGGCAGTCTGGTGACTTTGCTGCTAGCGGTCGCGGCAGTGATCTGGTTATTGCGGCGCAAGCTGCGCCCGCTGGGTGATCTGGTGCAACAGGCGCAGGCATTGGGTGCAGGGGATCTGAGCGCGCGTCTTAACGTTACTAGCCAGGATGAGATCGGTGAGCTGGCGCGCAACTTCAACCAGATGGGTGAGGCGTTGTCGACCATGGTGGCGCGCATTCGCGGCGCCGCGCACAACGTAACTAGTCGTGCTCAGGCACTGTCTGGCCTGGCCAGTGGTGCTTATGAGGCTATCGAGCAACAGTCTGGCGAGATCAGCAGCATGGCCGGCGCTGTGGAAGAGTTCAGTGCCACCTCGCTGAATATTGCCGACAATATGCGTAATACCGAGCGCCTGGCTAGCGACAATGCCCAGCAGACCCGTATTGGACGCAGCTCAATGGCTGAGGCTTCGAGCGCCTTGGAGCAGATTGCCAGCTCACTGAATGACACGTCTGTCGTGGTCAACACCCTTGGCCAGCGCTCGCAGGAAATCGGTGGAATTGTCAGCGTGATCACCTCGATTGCTGACCAGACTAACCTGCTTGCGCTCAATGCGGCCATTGAGGCCGCCCGCGCTGGCGAGCAGGGCCGTGGTTTTGCCGTGGTCGCCGATGAGGTGCGCAGTCTGGCTTCGCGCACCCGCGAGGCGACTAACGAAATCTCCGCAATGATCGGCAGTATTCAGGGCGAGACCAACAGTGCGATCAGCACCATGGAGCAGGGCAAGCTGCTGATGCAGGATGGGCTGCAGCGTAACGCTAAGGTTGCTGCTGCACTGGGCCAGATTGCCGAGCAGAGCAATGCAGCGGGTGAGCAATTCACCGCCATTACTACCGCTACCAGCGAGCAAAGCAGTACCGCGACGTTGCTCAGCAGTAACCTGCAAAGCATTGCGCTGGCCAACAGCGAACAGCGCGAAGTGGTGGCCAATTTGGCACAAACTGCCCGCGAACTGGATCAGCTGGCCGAAGAGCTGCGTCAGGAGGTCGGACGCTTCCAGTAATGCCTCAGGTATTAGGTTGAGGCATTTCTATCTGTGGAGGGCGGCACGACGAAGTGCCGTGCTGATCTGGCTGCTTACCTGTTCGCTACTGCGTGGCGTTGGCCTGGCGCTGCGCCAGTTTCTGCTGGCGGTAGCTTATGGCCGCTGGCGGCACGGCGGTGACCTTGCCCGTTTCCAGCCAGCGCTTGAGGCGGTTGGCGTCGGCCATGTGGGTGTATTTGCCGAAGGCATCCAGCACCACGAACGCCACCGGACGGTTATTCATCACGGTATTCATCACCAGGCAGCGGCCGGCTTCGCCGGTGTAGCCGGTTTTGCTCAGTTGCACGCTCCAGCCCGGTTTGCGCACCAGGTTGTTGGTGTTGCGAAAACCCAGGGTGTAGTTGGGTCTGCGGAACGCCTGGGTCTTTTCCGAGGTGGTGCTGAACTGGCTGATCAGCGGGTACTGGCGTGCGGCCTTGAGCATCAGCACCAGGTCGCGGGCACTGGAGACGTTGTGTTCCGACAAGCCGGTGGGCTCGACAAAGCGCGAATGCTTCATGCCCAGGGCGCGGGCCTTGGCGTTCATCGCCGCGACAAAGGCCGCGTGGCCGCCCGGGTAGTGGTGTGCCAGGCTGGCGGCGGCGCGGTTTTCCGAGGCCATCAGTGCCAGCAGCAGCATGTCGCGGCGGCTCAGCTCGCTGCCCACGCGCACACGGGAGAACACACCGCGCATTTCATGGGTGTCACGAATCATGATCGGCAGCTGCTGATCCAGCGGCAGTTTGGCGTCGAGGGTGACCATGGCGGTCATCAGTTTAGTCACCGAAGCAATTGGCACCACGCTGTCGGCGTTACGCTCGTAGAGCACCTGATTGGTTTGCAGATCGACCAGCAGCGCGCTGCCGGCGGCCAGGTCCTGTTGTTTGGCGGGTGCAGCCTGGGTGTTCGATGCAACTACAACGCAGCTGCAAATCAGCAGCAGGCTTACTATCGATTGGCGGATTTTCACGGGGCGCTTCACGGGCAGGTTGAAGGGGATGCAGCGGCGCTCAGTATACGGAAATCTGCGTCCGGGCTTGAGCGGTGCGCGCTTAAATCGTCACGCGCTCGCGCTATAGTGCGACCGCGTTTATTGCCGTGAGTAGCTTGTATGCCTGAATCGTCCGCACCGTCTGCGCCACCCGCCGTCAGCCTGGGCGAGGCCTTCTGGTTTTGGCTGAAACTGGGGCTGATCAGCTTCGGCGGGCCGGCTGGACAGATCGCGATCATGCATCAGGAGTTGGTGGAGAAGCGCCGCTGGCTGTCCGAGCGGCGTTTTCTGCATGCGCTGAACTATTGCATGCTGCTGCCGGGGCCAGAGGCGCAGCAGCTGGCCACCTATATCGGCTGGCTGTTGCACCGCACCTGGGGCGGGGTGATCGCCGGGGTGCTGTTTGTGCTGCCGTCGCTGTTTATCCTGATCGGCCTGTCCTGGCTGTATATCGCCTTCGGTGATGTGCCGTTGGTGGCGGGGATTTTCTATGGGATCAAGCCGGCGGTGACCGCCATCGTCATGCAGGCGGCCTGGCGCATTGGCTCGCGGGCGTTGAAGAACAACTGGTTGTGGGGCATTGCCGGCGCGTCATTTGTCGCCATCTTTGCCTTCAATCTGCCGTTTCCGTTGATCGTGATTGGTGCAGCGCTACTCGGTTATCTCGGTGGTCGCCTGTTGCCGCAGCAGTTCAGCCTGGGGGGCGGTCATGCGGCGCAGGACGCGAACTATGGCCCGGCGCTGATCGATGATGACAGCGCGCCGCTGGCGCATACGCGCTTTCGCGCATCACGCCTGGCGCTGTTGCTGGCGGTGGGAGCGCTGCTTTGGTTGCTGCCGATGGGCCTGCTGACCTGGCTGTTCGGCTGGGACGGCACGCTGACGCAGATGGCCTGGTTCTTTACCAAGGCGGCGCTGCTGACCTTTGGTGGCGCCTATGCGGTGCTGCCGTATGTCTACCAGGGCGCCATTGGCCATTACGGCTGGCTGACCCCGACGCAGATGATCGACGGCCTGGCCCTGGGCGAAACCACGCCGGGGCCGCTGATCATGGTGGTGGCGTTTGTGGCCTTTGTCGGGGCTTACCTGCAGCCGGTGTTCGGCGGCGATTCGGGTTTTGTCAGTGGTGCGCTGGCGGCAGCGCTGGTCACCTGGTTCACCTTTTTACCGTCCTTTCTGTTCATCCTCGCCGGCGGGCCGCTGGTGGAATCCACCCACGGCGAGCTGAAATTCACCGCGCCACTGACCGCGATTACTGCGGCAGTGGTGGGGGTGATCCTTAATCTGGCGCTGTTCTTTGCCTACCACGTGTTCTGGCCGCAGGGTTTTGCCGGCACTTTCGACTGGCCGTCGGCGCTATTGGCCGTGGGCGCGGCGCTGGCGCTGCTGCGCTTCAAACGTGGGGTGATGGAAGTGTTGCTGGTGTCGGCGCTGGCCGGGCTGGCGGTGTATCTGCTGCGTTGAAGTCGCGCGCCCGCTGCCAAGGCAACGGGCGCGTTACGTGTTAGAGAAACCAGCGGTATTCCCGCGCACTGACTTCCTGCATAAAGGCCAGGTGGTCCTGGCGCTTGTTCTCGCAGTAGACCATCACAAACTCACTGCCCAGGCCCTGATTGACCACCGGGTGGTCGCGCATGGCGCTGACCGCGCCGAGCATGTCCTGAGGGAAGTCGATGCCGCTCTGGCGGTTTTCGTTGAGCGGGGCAATCGGCTCCTGGCCGGCATCCAGGCCGTGCTCCATACCGGTGAGGATTGCGGCCAGCACCAGATAGGGGTTGGCGTCGGCGCCGGCCAGGCGGTGTTCGATGCGCAGGTTCTTGCCGTCTGATTCGGGAATGCGGATGCACGCATCGCGGTCCTCGAAGCCCCAGCTGGCGCGGCTGGCGGCGTTGACCATGGCGCCGTAGCGGCGGAAGGCGTTGTGGTTAGCGGCGAAGATCGGCATGCAGTGCGGCAGCAGCTCCAGGCAACCGGCCACGGCATGGCGCAGCGGGCGCTGGTTGTCGCCGTCGAGCAGGTTGTTGCCGGTCGCGTCGTACAGACTGACGTGCACGTGCATGCCGCTGCCCGGCGCGTGCAGGTAGGGCTTGCTCATAAAGCTGGCGCGCTGGCCATGCTTGAGCGCCACGCCGCGGGTGCTGCGGCAAAACAGGGCGGCCCAGTCGGCGGCGCGCAGGCCGTCGTCGCAGTGGCCGAAGTTGATCTCGAACTGGCCGGGGCCGAGCTCGGCGGTGATCACGTTGGCGTCCACACCCTGCTCATTGGCGGCGTCGACGATCTCATGCAGCACATCGGCAAAGCGCGACAGGCGTTCGATATGCATATTCGGCTGATCGTCGGCATCGTCGCACAGCGGGTCGCGGGGGAACTGCGGCAGGCCATCTTGCAGCTTGCGATCGAACAGGTAGAACTCTAGCTCGAAGGCCACCACCGGGCGGATACCGCGTGTGGCCAGGCGCTTGAGCACGCGGGCGAGCACTTCACGCGGCTCGAACTCGATCGGTGCTTCGGTGCCGTCGGAACTGATCAGCATCTGCCCCAGCGGCTGGCTTTCCCAGCGCACCGGTTTGAGCGTGCCGGGGATCAGCCGGCGCGGTGCGTCCGGGTCGCCGTCGTTGAAGCAGTAGTCGCCAATCGGGTGCAGACCGCCCTGTACACCGAGGAGCACGCAGTTCTGCGGGATTTTCAGCGGGCTGCCGGCGGAGACCTTCTCGAGCATATCGATGGGGTAGCGCTTGCCGTAGAAATGCCCGGGAATATCCAGGCTGATCAGGTCGACATAACGCACTTCGGGGTGGGCGCTGCGGAAGGCACGGACTTCGCTGAGCAGGTCGGGGAATGCTGTTTTTATTGTCATGGCGGCTATCTGCGCGGGTCAGGTGAAGACCCAGAGCACTCGTGTGGGGGAATCGGAAAGGTTGGCGTAGCGAAACTGCGCATGCGGCGGCAGCTGGAAGCTGTCATTCGGGCCGAGGGTGACCGGCTCGGCGGCGTCGCCGTACCAGATCGTCAATTCGCCTTCGAGGACGAAGCCGCCTTGTTCTGAGCTGTCGTTCAAATGCCCGTCGCCGCTGGTAGCGCCCGGGTCCAAACGGCTTTCGAGCATGGAGAAGCCGCCAGCCATGGTCGGCGAGGCGAGTACATCGGTGATGCCACCGGCGTAATACAGCGTACGGCGCTCGCCGGGACGGGTGACCCAGGGCACGCCACGCGGTTTGCTCAGGCTGTAGAAATAGGTGGTCGGCACGCCGAGGGTTTCGCTGATCGCGGTGAGGTCGGCCACGGTTGGGCGCGACAGGCCGCGCTCAACCTGGGAGAGAAAGCCCACCGAACGATCAATGCGCGCTGCCAGCTCGCCCAGGGTGAGGTTCTTGTGCTTGCGCAGGTCGCGGATCAGAATCGCCAGACCTTCGACTTCTTCCTGCATATCCATGGAGTTTCCTTTGACGTTTTAACTCCCCTCTCCCGCTTGCGGGAGAGGGGCTGGGGGAGAGGGTCGGCTG
>NZ_PGCM01000008.1:0-229416 GCF_002786345.1 Pseudomonas sp. FEMGT703P
GCCACCACCTGACGAACCACCGCCGGATGAACCGCCCCCACCTGACGAGCTGCTCGACGGGGGCGATGAAGCCAGTGCCGTGGCGCTGCTCAGGCCGGCAGCCAAAGCGGCGCTCATGGCCAGCGGTGTGCTGAATGAACTGCGGCTGTGGTACCAGTCCGGTTGATAGTCACGCTGCGCCGGGTCGATCAGGCCGTTGGCCAGCGCCGTGCTGAAGCGCGCACTCCACTTGTCCTCCACACCCAGGGCCATGGCGTAAGGCAGGTGCTTTTCGTACAGCGCAATGCTCATCGCTGGGGCATTGCCGGCCAGGGCCAGTGCGTCACTTTCCGCCAGTTGCAGGTAGTCACGGTAGCCTTCCAGCTGATCGAGCAGTCGCCGCCCTTCAACCGATGGCGCCGGCAGCAGGTAATAGAACAGCACCACCACCAGCACATACACGCAGAGCAGCAGCAAGGCCGGCACCGACGCCGCATCACTGAGCATCCACAAGCCAATCGGCACTGGCCAGACAAACATCAACCCCGCCAGACCCAGACCGATCTGCTTGCCCAAGCTGGGCTGATTCCAGGCCATGTACAGCACAAACAGCGACGGCACGCCAAAGCCCAGGGTGAACACCACGCCGGCCAGGCCGACAGCCACATCGTCCTCATTACGCGCGCCGGTCAGCACCATTACTAGGCAGCCAACCAGCGCCCAGATCAGGCCCCAGGTCCAAACGCCACGGTTATTGCTGAACCAGGCCTTGCCCTGGGTGTGCAGCTGGGTTTTCAGCCCAGCCACGGCATCGGCCAGGCGCGGCTCGTAATCGCTGCCAATCTCCAGGGCGATACCTTCTTTGTTGGCCGGAAACAGGCACTTGCGCAGGTCGCGATCACCCTCACTGAAGTCATCCCGCTCACCCGTGCCACGGGCCAGGGTAAAACCGCCGCCGCGCGGCTTGTCTTCAAGATGCAGGTGCTTGCGGATGGCCATATCGGTGAGCCACACACTGAACGCCCGCGCATCCTGATAAGCCCCTTTGAAACCGCTATGCCAGAGGTAGCCGGCCTGCACCGCGCTCATGCCTTTCGGAGCTTCGAACAGTGGAATGATCAGACCTTTTTCGGGGTCACGGCCGACTCGATCCCAGGCACGCAGATAAAAAATCACCAGACCAACCAGCAGCAGCGCGCCCAGGCACAGGCCAAGGTTATCCAGCAGCACCGAGCCCAGGCGCTGCGTTAGACCCGGCCGCGCCACCAGGCCGGCGGGCCAATCCACGGCGACCGTCAGGCCGTGGTAGGCCGGCAAGGCTTGGGTAGTGGTCAAGCGCAGATAATCGTCCCGCTGTTCGAGCACCTCATAGGCCTTGCCCTGATCACCGCCAGCCCCGGTATAGGCGGCCACATCCCCCATCCGCGCACCCGGCGGCAGTTTGACCTCGACCGAGGCCTGGAGAATCGGGACGACCCACTGATTACCGGTGACGTTCCAGTACAGCTCATCGGTATTGAGGTGGTGCAACAGCTGGCGCTCAACCCGGTAACGCAGTTCGTACTGATAGCGTCCCGGCTGCAGCAGCTGGTTGGCCGAGCCTAGGTAATAGCGCACCCAGGTGCCGTTCTGCTCGACCCGCGCCCGCTCCGCCTGACCATCGCGGCTCACCGCAAGCAAGGTGATCGGGCTGCTCTGTAACAGGCCGAAGGGCAAGCTGTAGCTGACCGGCAGATCGCGGTAGATGCCGCGCTTGATCTGCTCACCCTCGGCCTGCACGGTAATCCGCTCGGTCACCAGCAGGTTGCCGTCCGCCTGCACCTGCAGGGTCACGGCAAAGTCTTCAATCACCTCGGCCGCAGCAGTCCATAGCGGCAGCAGGCACAGGCTCAACAGGGCAAAACGCAGTACTCGCAGCATGTCAAAACTCCATTTTTGGCGACTGGGCGTCACGCGGGTCATCCAGGCTGAAGTACTCCGCCTGGGTAAAGGCAAAAGGCCGCGCCACTAGGTTGCTCGGTACCGATTCCACCAGCACATTCAACTCGCGCACCGCGCCGTTGTAATAACGCCGGGCCATCTGGATATGGTTCTCGACCTCGGTGATGGTGCGTTGCAGGTCGAGAAATTGACCATCCGCCTTGAGCGCCGGGTAATCCTCGACCAGGGCAAACAGCT
Organism: Pseudomonas sp. FEMGT703P; assembly: GCF_002786345.1. Taxonomy (NCBI): domain Bacteria; kingdom Pseudomonadati; phylum Pseudomonadota; class Gammaproteobacteria; order Pseudomonadales; family Pseudomonadaceae; genus Pseudomonas; species Pseudomonas sp. FEMGT703P. The sequence goes on from NZ_PGCM01000008.1 coordinate 2,158, forward strand.
GACGCAGCTGAGTACCCAGATGCGCCTCCACCGGCGCCCGCTCGCCCAGCGGCGAATCGGCCAGCTGCACCGCACGCATACGTTCCTGCACCAGCGCCTGCAGGGTGCCCTGCTCGTAGCTCATGTACTGGCGCACGCACTCGACCAGTGCCGGAATCAGGCTGGCGCGGCGCTTGAGTTGCACATCAATGCCACTCCACGCTTCAGCCACCCGCGCGCGGTTGAACACAAGGCGGTTGTAGTAATAAATCGCCAAACCCGCGAGCGCCACCAGCAGCGCCAGCACCACCCAGAATCCTGCCCCGTGCATAACCACTCCTTGATAAAAGCCCGCTGAACGCCTGCGCTACCCGTTCGCCCCTCACACCCTAGCTGGCTTCGACTGCGCCTGCCGCCACACCCGGTAACGCCAGCAGGGCGGACAGCACCCAGCAATCGCCGTATCCTTGAGTGCCAGCCACTGCGAGGCACCCCATGCAGATCGAGTTACTGGAAATCCGCGATCACCTGCAGCGCTTCCCGCCCTTCGATGCGTTGCCCGATGACAGCCTCGACGCCATTGCCCGGCAGGTTGAGGTGGCCTACTTCAAAGCCGGCACAGACATCCTGCTGTATGGCGCTGCGATTCACGAGCTGCACTATGTACGCAGCGGCGCGGTGGAAATCTACCGGCGTAATGGCGCGCTGTACAACCGCCTGAGCGAGGGCGATATCTTCGGCCAAGCCGGCCTGTTGCGCAGCAACAAAGTGCGCTTTCCGGCGCGGGCGATTGAAGACAGCCTGATCTACTTCATCCCCGCCACTGTGTTTGCCCAGCTGTGCGAAGAGCACGATGGCTTTGCTGAATTCGTCGAGGCCGAAGGCCAATCGCGACTCAAATCGGCGGTGGAAAGCCAGGGCCAGGCCAGCGAGCTGATCCAGATAAAAGTATGCAAGCTGATCTCGCGCCAACCGGTCACCGCCAGCCCGCACACCTCAGTGCAACAGGCCGCCCAGCTGATGACCGAGCAGAGCGTATCCTCACTGGTGATCGTCGACGACAGCGCGCCCGCTGCCGGCATGGTGGGCATCCTCACGGACCGCGACCTGCGCACCCGCGTGCTCGCCATGGGGTTGGACAGCACAACGCCCGTCAGTGAGGTGATGTCGCCTAATCCCATCACAATTCAAGCCGATGACAGCGTGTTCGATGCCATGTTGTCCATGCTGCGCCATAACATCCACTACCTGCCGGTGGTGCAGCGGCGCCGGCCCATCGGCATCATCAACCTCAGCGACATCATCCGCTACGAGTCGCAAAGCAGCCTGTATCTGGTCAACTCGATCTTCAACCAGCCCGATGTCGCCGGGCTGCAAAGCCTGCTGCCGGACCTGCGCGCTACCTTTATACGCATGGTCAACGACCACGCCACCGCGCACATGGTCGGCAGCGCCATGGCCGGCATTGGCCGCGCCTTTACCCAGCGCCTGCTGGAACTGGCCGAGCAGACACTCGGCCCGCCGCCGGTGCCCTACTGCTTTATGGTCGCCGGCTCCATGGCCCGCGACGAACAGTTGCTGGTGACGGATCAGGACAACGCCCTGGTGCTCGACGACCGCTTTGACCCGGCGCAGCACGACGCCTACTTCGCCGCCCTTGCCCAGTTTGTCAGCGACGGCCTGGCCGCCTGCGGTTACAGCTACTGCAAGGGAGGCATCATGGCCAGCAACGCCCAGTGGCGGCAGCCGTTGAGTGTCTGGCGCGATTACTTCCAGCAATGGATCGACAATCCCAAGCCGCAAACCCTGCTGCACAGCTGCATCTTCTTCGACCTCGACGGCGTGTATGGCGAGGTCGAACTGGTGGAAAACCTCAAAGACCTGCTCGCGCAAAAAGCCAGCAGCAACCCGGCCTTCCTCGCCGCCCTGGCGCGCAACGCCCTCAACCGCACGCCGCCGCTGGGCTTCTTCCGCACCTTTGTGATGGAAACCGACGGCCAGCAGAAACACATCATCAACCTCAAAGGCCGTGGCACCGCGCCGCTCACCGACCTGATCCGCGTGCACGCCCTGGCCTGCGGCAGCAAGGCGCAGAACTCCCTGGAACGCCTCGACGCCATCGGCAAAACCAAGCTGCTGCAGCCCGAAGCCCTCGGCCAATTGCGCTACGCCCTGGAATTTCTCAGCCTGGTGCGCGTGCGCCACCAGGCCATGGCGGCGGCCGAAGGCGCGCAGCCGAACAACTACATCGAACCGGAAAAAGTCTCCGCCAGTGATCGCCATAACCTCAAGGAAGCCTTTCAGGTACTCAGCAATGCGCAGAAATTCCTGCGTTTCCGCTACCCCGCGCAACCGAGCAACAAGCGGTGACAGCGCCTGCCACAGCGCTGAACTGGGCCGCGCAGTTTGCCGAACTCGCCGCCAGCGCCCGCGACCCGCGCCTGCAAGCCTTCTATCAGGCCGGCTGCGTAACCGCCGACACCCCACTGGAGCAGGTGCCGCTGCTGGCCCTGGACGTGGAAACCACCGGCCTAGACGCCAACCAGCACGCCATCGTCAGCCTCGGCCTGCTGCCCTTTACCCTGCAACGCATCCGCTGCGGCGCGGCGCGCTATTGGGTGGTCAAACCGGCCAGCGAGTTGAGCGGCGAATCGGTGACCTTTCACCACATCACCCACTCCGACATCCGCCACGCGCCGCGCCTGGAGCAGATTCTCGACGAGCTGCTGACCGCCATGGCCGGCAAAGTGATGGTGGTGCACTACCGCACTATCGAGCGCAGCTTTCTCGACCAGGCGCTGCGTCAGCAACTCGGTGAGGGTTTGCAGTTCCCGGTTATCGACACCATGCAGCTGGAGGCACGTCTTTATCCCAAACGCCAACCGGGCTGGCTGGGCCGCTTGTTGGGCCGGCAGCCGGTGTCAATTCGTTTGGCTGATAGCCGCCTGCGTTACAACCTGCCGATGTACCAGGCGCACCATGCGTTGACTGATGCGCTGGCGACGGCTGAGTTGCTGCAGGCGCAGGTGGCGACGCGCTATGCGTTGGATACGCCGGTGGGGGAATTGTGGAGTTGAGGCAGTGACACAGAAACGACTTGGGCGGCGCACACCACCACGATTGATTTATAAGCCGAACACACCCTGCAAATAACCGCGCCCGGATTGACTACTTCGAGAAACCGGGATGAATAGTTTCGACTGGCACAGCGACACGATAACGGCAGAAACACCGGTCACTACGACCTATCGAAATACGCAAAATGTTCGCCGGTTTTTGACGCAAGCTTGCGGCCCTGGCTTTCAATTTAATCGCGCGTTTATGGCGTGGATAAAAGATGGGGTGCCCAAAACAATGGGCGACGTGGCGGCAGAATGGCTGCGGCGTCAGCAGCAGTAGCGTAGGGACAAGCAGCACAGGTGTCGGGCGCCACGCCCCCAAACCCCGGGCATAAAAAAGCGCGCCCGAAGGCGCGCTCGTGTACGACTCAACAGCAAGGGTCAGCGCGGTTCGCTCATCAAACCTTTGACGATCGAAATACAGCCCACCAACAGCACGATGGTAAACGGCAGGCCGGTCGACACCGCCATGGCCTGCAAGGCCACCAGCCCGCCGCCGAGCAGCAGGGCGATGGCGATGACGCCCTCGATGCTGGCCCAGAAAATCCGCTGCGGGGTCGGTGCATTGACCTTGCCGCCGGCGGTGATGGTGTCGATCACCAGCGAGCCGGAGTCCGACGAGGTGATAAAGAACACCACCACCAGGACGATGCCGATCAGCGAGGTGATGCTGGTCAGCGGCATCTCACCGAGCATGCTGAACAGCTTCAGCTCCAGGCCGGCCTCCTGCGCGCCGGTAAAACCATCAACCAGCAACTGATTGATCGCGGTGCCGCCGAACGCGGTCATCCACAGCACCGAGACCAGGGACGGCACCAGCAAGACAGCAACCAGGAACTCGCGCACGGTACGGCCACGGCTGACGCGGGCGATAAACATGCCCACGAACGGCGACCAGCTGATCCACCACGCCCAGTAGAAGGCCGTCCAGCCCTGGCTGAAGTTGGCGTCTTCCCGGCCAATCGGGTTGGCCAGCGCGGGCAGGTATTGCAGGTAGGCCAGAAGGTTGTCGAAGAAGCCGGTGAGAATCGCCAGGGTCGGCCCAGCGATAATCACAAACAGCAGCAGGGCCATGGCCAGGCCCATGTTCAGCTCGGAGAGGCGCTTGACGCCCTTGTCCAACCCCGCAACCACCGAAACCAGGGCGATGATGGTGACGACGATAATCAGCAGCACCTTGCTGGTGTCGGTGGCACTGATCCCGAACAGGTATTCGACGCCTGCTGCGGCCTGTTCCGCGCCCAAACCGAGGGAGGTGACCAGACCGAACAGGGTGGCGAACACCGCGAGGATATCGATCACATGGCCCGGCCAACCCCACACCCGCTCACCAAGAATCGGGTAGAAGATCGAGCGAATCGACAGCGGCAGGCCCTTGTTGAAGGAGAACAGCGCCAGCGACAGGGCGACAATGGCGTAGATCGCCCAAGGATGCAGGCCCCAGTGGAAGATGGTTGCGGCCATGCCCAGGCGTACGGCCTCTTCGGCATTACCGGCCGCGCCGCCCAACGGCGCCCAGTCGGTGCGCACACCATCTGCGCCAACGCTGATACCGCCCATGGCCGCACTGAAGTGCGACATCGGCTCAGAGACGCCATAGAACATCAGGCCAATGCCCATACCGGCGGCAAACAGCATGGAGAACCAGCCGAGGTAGGTGTAATCCGGTTTTGCGTCCATGCCGCCGAGGCGCACCTTGCCCAGAGGGGAAACGATCAGGCCGAGGCAGAGCAGCACAAAGATGTTCGCGGAGCCAATAAAGAACCAGGCCATGTGGTGGGTGAGCCAGTCACGCAAGGCGCTGAACAGCGGCTCGACCTGGGTTTGCAGGGCCAGGGTCAGCACCACGAACAGCACGGCGACGACCGCCGAGATGGTGAAGACCTTGCCGTGGATGTCCAGGTTGAACAGGAACTTGCCTTTGATGTTGTCCTGACCGATCACGTAATCGGTGTCGATCAGATTGGCGTCGCCGGTGGGTGCCGGGATGCCGTCCAGAGTTGCCGCTTCTGGTTGCGGGGTCGTGTCAGACGAAGGGTTTTGACCCATGGGGGACTCCTTTGACGTGTGGCACGCTTTACGCGCACGAGGACGGGATTGCCCTACTCGTACAGCCACCAAGCCGGCAGCTGCGGGGTACAGGGTAACAGCCATGGCACATCCTTGCAGGCGCAAGGCCAGTATTGGCGGCCATTACAGCCCGTTATGCGGCGGTTATTTGGTCTTTTGAGTCAGATTTTCTGCGCACATTGCCTCCCGCTGGACGAGCCAATTAGCTATGGTTGGCCTATGGCCTGCTCGGGGTCGTTGTTTGAGATGTCGCTGATGAGAGCATTGCTGACGCTGCTGGCTTGCCTGCCCTTTACCCTGGCTGCGCTGACGCACGCCGAGACCTTCAAGGTCGGGGTCGAGCTGCAGCCCTACCTGCCGTATTCCAACGTGCAGGACGGCCAATACCTGGGCTATGGCCGCGACTTGCTCGACGCCTTTGCGGCGCACCAGGGCCATGAATTTATCTACCAACCGCTGCCGGTACGGCGCCTGCTCAGTGACTTTCTCAACGACCGGGTAGATTTCAAATACCCGGATAACCCGCGCTGGAACGCTGATCAGAAAAAAGGCTATGCGCTGCACTACAGCCAAGCCGCTGCACCGGCGATAGACGGCGTACTGGTCAAGCCCGAGTTTCTCGGCCAGGGCTCTGCACGCTTACACCGCCTCGGCACCCAACGCGGCTTTACCCCTTGGCCCTATCTGGATGAAATCAAGGCCGGCAAGATTCTGCTGATCCAGGCCAACCAGATCGACTCACTACTGGCCATGGCCATGAGCGACCGGATCGACGGCGTTTACCTCAACCCACAAGTGATCCAGCACCAGTTCTACAACAGCGCGGAAAAAAGCCTGGTGTTCGACCCCAAACTGCCCTATCAGGATGACCACTACTTCCTGTCGAGCATCCGCCACCCCGAGGTGATCAAGCAGTTCGACGCCTTCCTCAGCAGTCAGGCCGAGCTGGTGCAGACGCTGAAGGAACGCCACGGCATCAGCGACCCGCTTAACGGCCAGTAATTCAACCTAAATATCCCTCAAGAACCTGTTGGGCATAGGAAACTAAGTGCTGCTTCTGAAACTCACGGTTGTACCGCTGTTCATTGCTGCCCTGTCGCTAGCAGGACGCCGCTGGGGTTCCGGCGTTGCGGGTCTGCTGGGCGGATTTCCCATCGTCGCAGGTCCGATTGTGGTCTTCGTCGCTCTTGAGCAAGGTTCTCAGTTCGGCGCCCTCACGGCTACTGCGGCGATCTCTGCTATCGCAGCTTTACTGGTTTTCGGGGTCGCATACTGCTGGGCAAGCACTCGATGGTCATGGCCAACTGCACTGGCCTACGCCACCGGCGCTTGGTTTTTCGCCGCAATTGGCCTGGAGGCTTTACCCACATCACCTGCGGTAGCGATAGCAGTTGCTGGACTCGCCCTTGCACTAGCGCCGCGGGCGCTTCCGCCGAGCGAATCGATTTCCACCGCTGTAGGTAGCCTCACCGACCTGCCCTACCGGATGATCACCGGAGCCATGCTAACGCTCGCAGTTACTACTGCCGCCGCTAGCCTGGGGGAAGTCTGGAGTGGGTTGTTGGCAGTTTTCCCTATCATCGGCCTTGTGCTCGCTGTTTTCACACACAGGGCACAGGGGCCGTACCAGGTCGCGCATGTGTATCACGGCATGGTTAAAGGCCTTTATTCGTTTGCCACCTTCTTTCTCGCATTAGCCGTTCTCTGGCCGCGAATAGAGTTCTGGAGTGCCTGCGCCATAGCGGTCGGCGCCAGCATTGCGACTCAGGCGGTCGTTCAAGGACTCTTGCGCCACAACAGCAAGACACAACAGCACGTGCACAGACTTTAAGGCTGCAACGTCCCGCAATCCGCCGCCACCCAGCGCGCGTTGCTTTGCATGCTGCTGCTCTGGCCGTCGAAGGTGCCGTTGACCGTTGAGGTGAATTCCTTGTCGCTGACAAAGCGCGTCTCACCTTCGCCCTGGCCGTTGGGGCAGCTGAAGCGGAATGTCCACAGCTCGTCACTACGCTCGGTGACTTCATTGCTGCAGCCGGACTCGGGGTCTTGCAGGGGGATCTGCTGGGCCTTGATCTGCGCTTCGCTCATGCAGATACGCACACCCTTGTCGCCCAGCTGAACGCCCTGCTGGGCCAGCATCTGCTCCATCATTTGCCGTTGCTCGGGCGGCAGGTTTTTCATCTGCTCAAGCATCTGCTCCATCCCCGGCACCGCCTGGCCGCCGACCTGCATCGTGTTCGAGCTGATTTCCCAGAGGCCGGGCTGGATATCCATCGCGCTGACCAGGGCGGGCAGTAGGCAAAGGCTAAGAAACAGAGGTTTGCTAACACCGCGGTGCATGATCGACTCCTGAGGTGAGTGGGCGACCCTGCAAGCGTAGACCCTCTTAGGAAGCGTCCGCCTCGACCTCTTCCCGATAGATACGCAGGCCGCGCGCCTGGTAGTTGGCCAGCGCGCTGGGGTGATCAAGGCTGCAGGTATGCACCCAAACCTTGGTGGTGCCCGGCCAGGCCCAGGCGGACTGCAGCGCGTGAGTGAGCAACGGGCCGCCAAAGCCCTGACCGAAGAAGGTCTCGGCCAGGCCGAAATAGAGAATCTCCACGGCGCCGTCGGCATCACGCAGCAGCTCGTAATAGCCGGCGATGGCGCCCTGGTGATAGGCCACCCAGGTGCGGTGATGGGGCTGTTCGATCAGTTCGCGCCACTGCGCGTCCGTCCAGCTGAGTTTGTCGGTCCACTGCCAGGGCTCGCCGACCAGCTGGTAGAGAAAGCGGTTGAGCTGAAACTGCTTGAGCTGGCATTCCACCACGCTCAGGTCAGTCGGCAGCGGCTTGGCGCGGATCTGCTCGGGGTGCTGCATGTCCAGGTAATAGGTGATGGTGCTCATAACATCCTGCTTGTCAGTCAATCTGCTGAAGCTAACCGTTACTGCAAACGAACAAAACCCCCACCGGCTGGGCCAAATGGGGGTTCTCCTCTACAACAACCAGGGCTTGTGGCCCGGGAGCGAACGCAGCCTTAACCGTCGTCCTGGCCTGCCGCCGAGGCGGCCGGGGAGCTTTGCTCACAGCTCCAGAGTTCCAACGCCGGCTGGGTCGCTTGTGGCGGGCCGAGCCATTCACTCATCAAGTGGCAACGCTGGTTGAAACACAGTTGATAATCCCCCGCCTCGGGGGTTCGCCCCAAACGCAGTGGTTGCAAGGGGGGTAGCTGACGCTGGTAATGCCAGCTGCCCTCGCGCAGTTCGGCGCCGTCTGGAATCTCCATACCAGCCCCGGAACCCTTGACCCGCGCTTCGCCGAGGAGCAACCCCTCAGGCGTCACGCGGTAATCCTCTTCCCAACGAATCTTCTCGATGGTGTGTGTCCAGGCCAGGGTAAAGCTGGGCGTGGGCACTTCTGCCCACACCACACCCGCCAAACCCAGGCACAGGCCGATCACGCAGTGGCCAGCTGAGCGCGACGAGCACGCCAGACATGCTGGGCGATAAACAGCGCCGCCAGAACGAAGCCGATCTCGTCACTCATCGGCGTGGCCAGAATCAGACTGACACCGGCGCCGAAGGCCAACGCGCGCTCCAACCAGCTCAGTTTGGCCTGCAGGTAGCCGGTAAATGCCGCCCCCCAGATGCCGATTGCCAGCAGCGCCTTGGCTACCACATAGAGGGTGGCCAGCAGACTATCGCCTTGCAGCATCAGCGCCGGTTCGTATACCGCCATAAACGGCACCACGAAGCCGGCCACAGCGATACGTACAGCCCACAGGCTGATCTTCAGGCCGCTCTCCTTGGCAATCGGTGCGGCCGCGAAACAGGCCAGCGCCACCGGCGGCGTGAGGTCGGCCATGATGCCGAAATAGAACACGAACATGTGTGACACGATCAGCGGCACGCCCAGCTCCAGCAACGCCGGCGCGGCAATCGAGCTGGTGATGATGTAGTTAGGAATGGTCGGGATGCCCATACCCAGCACCAGGCAGGTGAGCATGGTCAACACCAGCGAAAGGAACAGGTTGTCCTGACCGATGGCGAGGATGTAACCGGCAAAGGTCGAAGCCACACCGGTCAGCGAGACCACACCGATAATCACCCCCACCAGGGCGCAGGCAATGCCCACTGGCACCGCATGCCGTGCACCTTCCACCAGCGCATGCAGGCAGATCACCAAGGTGTCGCGGCCGCCTTTGATAAACCAGCAGATCGCCACCAACAACGCGACGACGCCGAACACCACACCGATACCGAGCTGGAAGAAGCCGGCGCAGAGCACGCCCAGGGCAATCCAGAAGGCAAAACGCATGACCTTGGACGACACCCGCAGGATGATCGCAGAACCGAGGATCACGATAGCGGTCAGCGCCAGGCCGACCATGCCGGAGAACAGCGGCGTGCGCCCGGAGAACAGCAGGTAGATCAGGATAAACAGCGGAATCAGCAGGTACCAGCGCTCCTTCACCGCCGTCCAGGGGTTCGGGCACTGGTCTTTCGGCAGGCCCTGCAGGTTGGCGCGCTTGGCTTCCAGATGGACCATCCAGAACACCGAGCCGAAGTACAGCAACGCCGGAATCAGCGCGGCCTTGGCCACCTCGAAGAACGGTACGTTGATCGTCTCGGCCATGATAAAGGCCACCGCGCCCATGATCGGCGGCATGATCTGGCTGCCCATCGACGAGGTCGCTTCCACGCCGCCGGCAAACGCCGGTTTGTAGCCGAAGCGCTTCATCAGCGGGATGGTGAACTGGCCAGTCGTGACCACATTGGCCACACCCGAACCGGTGATGGTACCCATCAGCGCCGACGACACCACCGAGACCTTGGCCGGGCCGCCGAGTTTGTGGCCGAACAGGCCCATGGCGAAATCGGTGAACAGCTTGATCATCCCGGCCTGTTCAAGGAACGCGCCGAACAGAATAAACAGGAAGATGTAGGTGGCCGATACATAGGTCGGCGTGCCGTACAGCCCTTCGGTGCCGAAAGCCAGCTGGTTGACCAGCTGATCGATGCCGTAGCCACGGTGCATCAGGTCGCCCGGCAGGTACTGGCCGAACAGGCCGTAGGCCAGAAACAGCGCGCAGATGATTGGCAAGGCAATGCCCATCACCCGCCGTGCGGCTTCGAACACCAGGACGATTAGCAGCAGGCCAACGACCATGTCGCTCTGGGTCAGGTCACCGGAACGCTGGATCAAATCCGCTTCGAAGTACCACTGGTAAAACGCCGTGGCCATGCCGGCCAGACCCAGTAGCCAAGCCAGCGGCTGCCAGGGCTGCTCTTTGCCACGAGCGGGGAAACAGAGAAACACCACCAACAGCAGAAAGCCCACGTGCACCGCACGCAGAATCTGGCTGGATACTGGGTGGAAGGCCGCGGTGATGATCTGGAAGATGGAGAACAGCAGCGCGACATAGAACAGCGCTTTCGGCCAATCGCCTGGGTTGGCGGCAAGGCCTTGATTGTGGTCACTCATGGAGCAGATGCCCTCACTACAACGTTGCCAGCACAAGAGTCGCCAACAAAACCTGCCGTGGCGCGCACGCCGGTTTTATTCGCAGCTCTAGCTCATATTCGGGAGCGGTTGGCGCTGCGAACAGCGCCAACCTACAGGGTTAACCCTTCAGCAGCCTTACAACGCGCCAGCTTCCTTGTAGAAGCGCTCGGCACCCGGATGCAGTGGGATCGGCAGGCCCTTGGCGGCGCCTTCCAGCTTGATGTCCTTGGCCGCCGAGTGGGCGTTGCCCAGGCGCTCGAGGTTGTCGAACATCAGTTTGGTCATCTGATAGGCCACTTCATCGGACACGCCGTCATGGCTGACCAGGATGTTGGTGATGGCCACGGTCGGTACATCGCTATCCTGACCGTCGTAGGTACCCGCTGGAATCGAGGCAGCCTGGTAGGCGGCGTTGTCGATCTTCGCGGTGATCTCAGCCGGGATAGCCACGAAGGTGATCGGCAGGGTCGCGGCCAGGTCGCGAATCGCTGCCATGCCCAGGCCCGAGGACTGCAGGGTGGCATCCAGCTGCCGGTTCTTGATCAGCTCGACCGACTCGGCATACGGCAGAAATTCGACCTTGCCCATGTCTTCATAGCTCAGGCCAGCGGCCTTGAAGATGGCGCGGGCGTTCAGCTCGGTACCGGATTTTGGCGCGCCGACGGAAATGCGCTTGCCCTTCAAGTCAGCCAGGGTGGTGATGCCGGATTCCTTGCTGGCGACGATCTGGATGTAGTTCGGGTAGGTGCCGGCAATCGCCCGCAGCTTTTTCAGCGGCGCCTTGAAGCCGGCGTCTTCCACACCATTCCAGGCATCGGCGACCGAGTCACCAAGGGCGAAGGCCAGCTCGCCGCGACCGGCTTGCAGCAGGTTGAGGTTTTCCACCGAAGCCTTGGTGGCCTGCACCGAGGTCTTCGAGCCTTCGATGCCATTGCTGTACAGCTGCGACAGGGCCACACCGATGGGGTAATACACACCGCTGGTGCCACCGGTGAGCACGTTGATGAACGTTGGGGCGGCGAGTACCGCGGTGCTTGCGGTAAAGGCTGCGGCAGCAGCAAACAGGCTGAAACGTTTGGTCATTCGCATGGAAGAATCTCCGTCGTTGTTATGGCTTTATGCAGAGGTTTCACTGTCAACGCTGCGCGCCACCGGAGGGCGGTGCAGCGCCAGGGCTAACGCAATAGCGAAAAGGAGCAGAGGCTCACGCGCGGCCTGAGCCGAGCGCACAAGAGGTGGGCAATAGATGCCGAGCGCGACAGGCGCGCAGACGATGCGGGGCAGTACATGGGATTCACCTCTTGTCTTTCTTATAGAGGCCGAGGCAATCGAGTGCCTGGCTGACAAGAGCTATAGCAGATGCCGTGCCAGTGGAAGAAAAGCCCGTTCTAGAGCCTTTACTCCAATCAACACTGCCAGCCTGGCGGCTGTAGTAAGCGGAAATCCGCCAGTGAAAAAACTCAGACAAGCGAAATTCCGCCGACTAGTTCTCACTCGTCATCAGCACTGCCGGCCGGCCGATAGCTGCTGCGCTGCAAGCCATGGCGCTGCATCTTCTCGTTAAGGGTGCGGCGTGGCAGCTGCAGCAGCGTCATCACCTCGGCGATATTGCCCTGGCAGTGCTGCAGGGCGCGGTGCAAGCATTGCGCCTCGAAAGCCTCCATCTGCTCGCTCAGTGACTGCTGCGGCAGACCTCCACTTTCCACCCCACCACTCAAGCCCAGGGCGTGGCGTTCGGCGGCGTTGATCAGCTCGCGCACGTTGCCCGGCCAGTCATGCCCGAGCAGCCGAGTCAGCTCGCTCGGTGGCAGGCTCGGTGTTTCACGGCCATGGCGTTGCGCGGCCTGGTTGGCGAAGTGTTCGAACAGCAGTGGAATATCCTCACGGCGTTCGCGCAGCGGCGGAATACGCAGGGTGGCGACATTCAGCCGGTAGTAGAGGTCTTCACGGAAACGCCCAGCCTTGACCTCATCGAGCAGGTCCGGCTTGACCGCGCTGATCACCCGCAGATCGACGCGGATGCTCTTGTTCGAACCCAGGCGCTCCAGGGTTTTCTCCTGCAACACGCGCAGCAGTTTGACCTGCTGGGCCAGCGGCAGGCTTTCCACCTCATCGAGAAACAGCGTGCCGCCGTCGGCATGTTCGATGCGGCCGATGCGCTTGCCCTGGGCGCCGGTAAAGGCGCCGCTTTCATGGCCGAACAGTTCACTCTCGAACAGGTGCTCGGGAATCGCCGCGCAGTTCAGCGCGACAAACGGCTTGCCGGCGCGGTTGCTGAAATCATGCAGACAACGGGCAACCCGTTCTTTGCCGCTGCCGGTGTCGCCGCGCAGAAGGATATTCACCGAGGTGCCGGCCAGTTCGAGGATCTGCCGGCGCAGGGTTTCCATCGGCCTGGAGACCCCGAGCAGCTGCGCCTCGATATGGTCCTTGAGGGCGAACTGCTGACGCAGCTGGCGGTTCTCGCAGACCAGACGGCGCTTGTCCAACGCGCGGCGCACACTGTCGAGCAGGCGTTCGGGGGTGAAGGGCTTTTCGATAAAGTCATACGCGCCTTGGCGCAGCGCCTGCACCGCCATCGGCACATCGCCATGCCCGGTGATCAGAATCACCGGCAGGTCGCAGTCGCGCTCCAGCACGCTGTCGAGCAGTTGCAGGCCATCGGTGCCGGGCATGCGCACATCGCTGATGATGATGCCGGGGTAGTCACGGTCGACCAGCGCCAGCGCGGCCTGCGCCGTGGCGCAGCTGTGCACGCGAAAGCCGGACAGCTCCAGCCACTGCTGCACCGCCTCGCGAATGGCTGCTTCATCGTCGACGACTATTACGTGCCCAGTCATATCACTTACCCCTCTTTAAATCGGCGGGCAGTGTAGCCCGGATAAAATCCGGGAAATAACCCGCACTACGCATTCGGCGCTGCCGGCAGGCGCAGGGTAAACACCGCGCCCTGCTCGCCATTGGCCGCCTCCAGGCTGCCGCCCAGTTCGCGGACGATGCCATAGGACACCGCCAGCCCCAGGCCCAATCCGGCGCCCACAGGCTTGGTGGTAAAGAACGGTTCGAACACATGCCCCAGCGCCTCGCTGGCGATTCCGCCGCCACTGTCGGCGATGCTCAACAGACACTGCTCGGCCTGGTGCTCGATACGAATCTGCAACTGCCGCACGGTGCTGTCCGCCATGGCATCCAGGGCGTTATTCAGCAGATTGAGCAGCACCTGTTCCAGGCGAATCGCATCGCCCAGCACCCGCGCCTCGGTGTCGATCTCGTTGTGCAGCTGCACCTGTTCACTGCGCAGGCGCGGCGCCAGCAATTGCAGGGCCTGCTCCAGCACATCACTCAGGCGCAGACGCTCGCTCAGCCCCGCCGGGCTTTTGCGGGCAAAGGTTTTCAGGTGGCCGGTGAGCCCGGCGATGCGTTGCAGCAGGCCATCGATGCGCTGCAGCCCTTCGCGCACATCGTCCTGGCGACCGCTATCGAGCAACAGGCGCAGGCTGCCCAGCTGCATCTGCATGGCCGTTAGCGGCTGATTGATTTCATGGGCCATGGCGGCGGACATCTGCCCCAGCGCCGCCATCTTCGCCGCGTGCACCAGGCCTTCCTGAGCCTCGCGCAACTCGGCGGTGCGCAGCGCCACCTCACGTTCCAGACGCTCACGAATGCCGGCCTGCAAACGCTGAGTCTTGCGTCGCTGGGCCAGGTAGAGCAGCAGAAACGCCAGGGTCATCCACACCCCGGCGGCGGCCAGGCGATAGCTGCGCACGCTGTCGACCAGGGTTTTCGGCTCGTGCAGCAGGTGCAGGGTCCAACCTTCATCACCCAGGGCCTGGCGTTGCCAGAGATAGTCACGCGGGCCATCCGGACCCTCGACCCGGCGCCACTGGCTGTCGCTGTCGATCTGCCGGCGCAGCGAGCTGGCCAGCGGCTGCAACGCCTGTTCGGCATACTTGCGCACCTCCACCAACTCGGCGCGGGCCTGCTCGCTCAGGCTGTCGAGGGCCAAAAAGCGCCAGGCCGGGCGGTTGCTGAGGATCACCACCGAGTAGCTATCGGCCACCAGCAGCACGCCAGGCTGGCTGGCCCATTCGCGTTGCAGCTCCTCCAGCTCCAGCTTGACCACCAGCACGCCGAGCACCGTGCCGTCGTCGTCGCGCACCGCATGGGAGAGGAAATAACCGGGGATGCCGGTGGTCACGCCCACCGCAAAATAACGCCCGGAGGACTGACGCACAGCATCCTGAAAATACGGGCGGAAGGCGTAGTTGTTGCCGACAAAACTGCTCCAGTCGCGCCAGTTACTCGCCACCAGGGTCTCGCCCTTGTCGTTAAGCAGATACAGCACATTGGAGCCGGCGGCGTTGTTGAGCTGCTCCAGACGCTCGTTGAGTTTGCTGCGCAACAGACTGTCGGTCGGCGCGCGCAGCAGCGACTTGATATCGCTGTCCAGCGCCAGCACCTCGGGCACCGAGCGGAAGCGCTCGACCAGGGTGTGGATCGACTGCGCATACAGCTGCAACTGCCCGCGCGCCTCCAGGCTGCGCTCATTCCAAGCGCGCTGCTCGGCATAACGCCCGGCCAGCCAGATGCTCGCCAGCAGGCCGAGCAGAATCAGCAGGACGATCAGGGCAACGCGGTAACGCAGCAGAAAGGCAGACATGCGCGGCTCGCAACAAGGCATAGCCGGCATGGTAAGACAAAGCACCGCGCTGTGCAGAGCGCAGCGGCTCGACTGTTTGAACAAGCGCCAGCGGCCGCTATAGTCAGCGCTGGCTATACGGCGATTACGCCAGGGACGCATGATGAGCACTGAGCAACAGGCCACCACCCCACGCTTCTGGCGCGACCCGGCGCTGCCCTTCGTGGAAACGCGCGAAGCCCTCGATGGCCGTCTGTTGTGCTACGCCAAGCATTCCCATGAGTGTTTTTCGATCGGCACCATCACCCGGGGCCGCAGCACCTACTTCAATGAAAAGGCGCGCGAACAGGTTGGCGCAGGCACCTTGGCGCTGATGAACCCAGGTGACGTGCATGCCTGCAACCCCGTGGATGGGCAGCCCTGGTCGTATCGCATGTTCTATATCGACAGCGCCTGGCTGGGCGAGCTGCAACACCAGCTGGGGTTCGGCCACAACCCGCAACTGCAGCCCTTCTCCGCCATCCTCAGCCGCGACCCTGAGCTGTTCAACGGCCTCAACCAGCTGTATGACCTGCTCAACGCCACGGCAGTCGATCAGCTGCGCAAAGAGTGCGCCCTGATCGACTATTTCAGCACCCTGCAACAGCGCCTGGCACCCGCGCCGGCACCCATCCGCGAGGACAACCCGCGCATCCGTCTGGCGGCTGAATTTATCCGCACGCACTGCACCCAGACGCTCAAGCTGGACGCCATCTGCAGTGCCGCCGAGCTGTCGCCCTCGTACCTGATTCGCAGTTTCCGCCAGCACTACGGCATGACCCCACATGCCTACCTGCTCAACTGCCGTGTGCAAGTGGCCCAGGCCGGGCTGAAACGCGGCGAGTCGATTGCCGAGGTGGCGCTGGACGCCGGCTTTGCCGACCAGGCGCACTTGCAGCGCACCTTCAAACAGCTGCTCGCCGCCACCCCCGGGCAATACCGCCGCGCCTGATCAGACCAGCAGATAAACCGCCGAGAGCACCAGCAGCAAGGCCAGGCCGCGATTGAACCGGCGCAGGTACAGCGGATTCTCCAGGTACTGGCGCAGGTAAACCCCGGCCAGTGCCCAGCAACTGATCGACAGATAACAGATCACGAAATACAGCGCCGCGAACTGCCCCACCCGCCACAGATCGCCATCCGCCGCATAGGCGCCCATGCCTGCCATCGAGGCCAGCCAGGCCTTGGGGTTGAGCCACTGCATCAGCGCGCCCTTGAATAGCGACGGGCGCTGCTGTGCGTCGTTGCCACTGAGTTGCCCGTCAGACCGGGCCAGGCCGTAGGCCATGTACAGCAGAAAGGCGACGCCAAACCAGGCCACCCCGTGCGTCAGCGCCGGCCACTGCTGCAACAGCTGCTGCAAGCCAAGGCCCATGGCCAGCAACAGCGCGGTAAAGCCGAACGTCGCCCCCGTGACATGACGCATGCTGCTGCGCAGCCCATGGGTCGCGCCGGCGCTAAGCGCCAGCAGATTGACCGGGCCGGGAGAGATCGAAGCAGCGAGGGCAAAACCTGCCATGGAGTAAAACAGCGTATTCATCATTCACCTGTCAGCACCACAAAGGAGGTGCCAGGCTGACAGGCCCACCGCGCAGGGTATTGAAGGAAAATGCCCTGTCAGGACAGAGCACTCAACGCGAGAGGTGATCCGCCCGCTGCAACAGCCCATCCGCCAGCCACTGACGCAACCAGCTCACCGCCTGCGCCAGCGCCTGTTCACCCAGGTATGCCAGCTCGCCGCACAGCTCAGCGAAGCTCCAGCCTTGCACGGCCATGCCCTGCAATGCCGCCGCTTCATCGGCCGCCAGGCAGCGGTAGCGGGTAATCAGCTGATCGCGCCAGACCACACAGGTCTCTGTCGTAACCAGTGGCAGGCTACCGGGGAAGTCACCCTGCTCCTTGCCCGCACGCCAGATCGCCAGGCTGTTATGCCGGCACGCCAGCCACTGCACGCTCGGTAGCAAACGCACCTGCAGGGTCGGCCATTCTTCGGCCGGCAGCTCGGCCATCTGCGTCAGGCTCAGGGGCGCGGCGTCGACGGCATCAAAAGCCAAAGTAAACGCCCATTCCAGCCGCGCCAGTTCGCTGAGCGGCGCGGCCTGTGCGGGAATCAGGTAGCCGTCGATAAAGTCCGCCAGCTTTGCGCCTAACCAGCGCAGGCTGAAATGCTGCGAGGGGTGCGCGTCGAGATAGGCCAGGGCCAGGGCATCGAATTCCTCATCACCGAGCCAGCCATGCACCGCCGGATAATCGCCGCGCAAGGCTTCCAGCAGGCGCGCGCGGTAGGCGTTGTGGTAAATCGCCAGGCCCTGTTCGGCACTCAGCGCCGCACTACCCAGCAGACTGGCCTGCAGCGCCGGGTTGGGCTGGGCATCGGGGTTCAGCAGGTAGGCCTGCACCTGCGCCTGCCAGTCACTCAGGCGCATTGCGCTGTGCCTTGCAGTGCTTGGGCGGCAAACCGGCGTGCGGTATTCAGCTCGTCGAGCAGCACATCCAGATCGGGAAAATGATCGTCACGCTCCAGCAGCGTGGACACCGGGCCGAGGTGCTGCAGGGTGCGTTGATAAAGCTGCCAGACCGGATCGCTGACCGGCTGATCATGGGTGTCGATCAGATAGCTGCCGTAATCGCTGTGGCCGGCCAGGTGCAGCTGACGAATGCGCTGCTTGGGCAGGCTGCTGATAAAGGTCCAGGCATCAAAGCCGTGGTTGCGTGCACTGACGTACACATTGTTGACGTCCAGCAACAGCTCGCAGCCGCTCAACTCGCTGAGTGCAGCAAGGAACTGCCATTCGCTGAACTGATCATCGGCGCAGCGCAGGTAACTGGAGACGTTTTCCAGCACCAGCGGCCGCTCGATCACGTCCTGCACCTGGCGCACACGCTCGGCCACATGCTGCAGGCTCTCCTCGGTATAAGGCAGCGGCAGCAGGTCGTGCAGTTGATGGGCATTGCCCCTGCTCCAGCACAGGTGATCGGAGATCCACGCTGGCTGCACGCGCGCGGCGAGGTGTTTGAGCTGACGCAGGTAGTCGCGGTCCAGCTCATGCGGGCCGCCAATCGACAGCGACACGCCATGCATCACCAGCGGGTACTGCTCGCCGATGGCATCGAGAAAGTAGAGGGCCTTGCCGCCCGCTACCAGGTAATTTTCCGAGACGATCTCGAACCAGTCGATGGCCGGCTGCTGCTCGAGAATGGCTTGGTAGTAGGTGCTGCGCAGGCCCAGGCCGAAACCCAGATTGCCGCGTTGAGCATTCATTGCTGGCTCCTTGCAGGGTGATGCGGGGCAACCGCGCGGCGGCCGCCCCGGCTCACTTACTCGCCGACAGTGCCGCCTGCAGCATCGCACTCGGCCTGGGTCATGGCCTTGAAGCCGTGTCCTTTGCAGACAGCCTGGCCTTTGCAGCTGTTTTCGGCGGTCTTGCAGTCATTCTGGCCTTTGCAGGACGTGACGCCGTAGCAGTGCACCTTGGCTTCTTCAGCAGCGACGACAGTGCCGGACATGCCGGCGAACATGGCAGCAGCAGCGAAGGCGATGGCAGCACCAGTAGCAGCGGTGGATTTCATGGTCATGTGCGTATCCTCGGGTGATCTGGGTGAGCCGGACGAAAAGGGGTTTGTGTGCCGGCATTCAACTAGAGCGACGAGACGAACAGGCGTTACAACAGCGCTGAAAAAAACTTCAACGATTCAGCGCCGACGCAGTAAAAGCACGAAAAACACCCCACCAATCGCCGCCGTGGCGATGCCGATGGGCAGGTCCTGCGGGGCCAACAGGGTACGCGCAGCGACATCCACCCAGACCAGAAACAGCGCGCCAAGCAGCGCACTGACCGGCAGCAGGCGACGATGCTCGGCGCCCACCAGAAAGCGCGCGACATGCGGCAGGATCAGCCCGACAAAACCGATAGCGCCACTGAGCGACACCAGCACCCCGGTCAGCAGCGAGGCGCAGACAAACACCAGCAAACGCACCCGGCGCGGTTCCAGACCGAGGCTGACTGCACTGTGTTCACCGGCCATCAGCGCATTCAGCGCCCGCGCCAGACCGAGCAACAGCAGCAAAGCCAAGACCAGGCATAACGCTGGCAACCACAGCAGTTCCCAGCGCGCCAAACCAAGGCCACCGAGCATCCAGAAGATCACCGAACTGGCGGCATGGTGATCACCGAGAAACAGCAGCAGGTTGCTCGCTGCCATCATCACAAACGACACCGCCACCCCGGCCAGCAGCAGGCGGTCACTCTCCAGCCGGCCGCCGCGACTGGCAATCGCCAGCACCAGCAACATGCTCACCAGCGCGCCGACAAAGGCCGCCAGCGGCAGGCTGAGCAGGCCGATAAATTCACCCAGATACAGCACCACAATCACCGCACCCAGCGCCGCGCCGGAAATGACCCCGAGCAGATGTGGATCGGCCAGCGGGTTGCGCGTCACCGCCTGCAGCGCCGTGCCGACCAGCGCCAGCCCGGCACCGACCAGCGCACCGAGCACCACCCGTGGCGCACGGATCAGCCAGACGATGCTGTCCTGGGCGCGGCTCACGGCATGCGCCGGCTGCAAGTCAAACAGGCGCTGGCCGAGAATTTCCAGCACGCGCGGCAGTGGCACTGGCGCGGCGCCAAAGCCCAATGACGCGGCACAGGACAGCGCCAACGCCAAGGCCAGCAACAGCAGCAACAGGCGGTAGGCGCGCGGACTGCGGATCATTGGCCGAACGCCTGCGGGTGCAGCGCCGCAGCCAGGGTTTCGATGGCGGCGGCGTTGTCCAGGCTCGGCGTGACGGCCAGGTACGGCAGCACCACAAAGCGCTGTTCACGGATCGCCGTCAGCCCCTGCAAGGCCGGGTGCTGCAGCAGAAAGTCACGCTTCTGCGCCGCGCTGCGCTCGCCGTAATCGACGATCAGAATCACCTCGGGGTCGCTGCTGATCACCGCTTCCCAACCAACGCGCACCCAGCTCGCGGCCAGCTCATCCATCACGTTGCGCCCGCCAGCGGCTTCGATCAGCGCCTGTGGCATGGCCAGGCGGCCGGCGGTAAAGGGGCTTTCCTCGCCGCTGTCGTAGAGAAACACCCGTGGCGCCGGGCCGCTGTCGGCCAGGCGCTCACGCACCGCCGCCACCCGTTGCTGCATGCCCTGCACCAGCGCTTCGGCGCGCGGCTGCACGGCGAAGATGCGGCCAAGGTTGTGCAGATCGGTGTAGACATCCTCCAGGCTGGCCACCCGGCGTGGCATGACGTGGGCGCAGGACTCGCTCAGCTCGTACACCGGGATGCCGAACCGCGCGAGGCTAGCCGGGGTGACTTCACCGCCGACGCGCATGCCGTAGTTCCAGCCGGCGAAGAAGAAATCCGCCTCGGCGTTGAGCAGGTTTTCCAGCGACGGGTGCCGCGCCGCCAGCTCGGGCAAGTCGGCCAGCTGCGCCATCAGCTCGGGGTTGGGGGTTTTCCAGGCGCTGATGCCGCTGTAGCCGACCATCCGCGATTTCAGTCCGAGGGCCAGGAGCATGCCGGTCAGGTTGATGTCCTGGCTGACTGCGCGCTGCGGCGGTTGCTCGATGGTCAGCTGACGGTCGCAGCTGGTGACGGTAACCGCCTGGGCGGACAGGGCGGCGCCCAGCAGCGGCAGGCAGAGGGCGTAACGCAGAAAACGCTTCATGGATTGATCCAGGTAATACGCGGATGCCCCGCGAGGGGATGACGGTCGACCAGCGCCTGCACGCCATACACCTCGGCCAGCAGTGCTTCGGTCAGCACTTCGGTTGGGGTACCGCTGGCCACCACGCGGCCGTGGTCGAGCACATACAGGCGGTCGCAGAAGGCCGCTGCCAGGTTGAGGTCATGGAAGCTGGCCAGGGTCGCCAGGCCGAGGGTTTTGATCAGCCGCAACAGCTCCAGCTGGTAGCGCGGGTCGAGGTGGTTGGTCGGCTCGTCGAGGATCAGCAGCGTCGGTTGCTGCACCAGGGCGCGGGCCAGCAGCACGCGTTGCTTTTCCCCGCCGGAGAGATGAGCGAACGCCTGACGCTTGTGCACGCTCAGGCCGACCCGTGCCAGTGCCTGCTCGACCAGAGCAACATCGGCCTGATCATCACCATCAAACAGGCCCTTGTGCGGCGTGCGGCCCATGGCGGCGACTTCGGCCACAGTGAGGCCGAAGTCCTGGGGAAACTCCTGCAGTACCACCGCCACCCGCTGCGCGCACCAGCGCGGCGAGCGGCTCCACAGCGCTTCGCCGTCCAGCTCAACACGGCCTTGATCGGGCCGCTGAAAGCGGTAGGCGCAGCGCAGCAGGCTGGTCTTGCCACTGCCATTGGGGCCGAGCAAGCCGACCAGCTGGCCGTCGCCCACCACCAATTCAATGCCGTCGAGCAAGGCCTGCTCGCCGTTTGGCGACCAGGCCAAGTCGCTGATCTGCAAGCGCGCCATCAGAAACGGTAATCGGCAGTGACGAACACCGAACGCGGCGCGCCCAGGTACCACTGCTGGCCGTCGCTGCTGCCGGTGGTGGCGTACTGGCGATCGAACAGGTTGTTCAGCTCCAGCCCCAGACGCACGTCCGCCTGCACCTGCCAGCCGATAGTGGCATCAACCACGGTGTAGCTCGGCAGCGTCACAGTGTTCGCCGTGTCGGCGTAGCGCGCATCGACATAACGCGCGCCGACACCGGCCTGCACCTGCTCGCTCAGCGCCTTGCTCAGCCACAGGTTGGCGGTGCGCCGTGGCACGTTGGTGGGCCGATTGCCGCTGCGGTCGCCACCGGCTTCCGTGAAGTCGTCGTACTCGGCGCGCACCCACGCGGCGTTGGCCGACACCTGCCAGCCCTGCCCCAGCGCTAGCTCCAATGTGGCTTCCAGACCATCGGAAGACTGCTGGCCGATCTGCTCGGTCGGCGCGGTTGGGGTAGCGCGGCTAAGCAGCTTCTCCTTGACGATGTGGTAAGCGGCCAGCGTCCATTCGCCCTGGCCATTCCAAAACGCCTGCTTAAGGCCGATCTCGGTCTGCTGGGCCTCGCTCAGGTCGAACTGCTGCTGGCTCGGATTGAGCGTCAGCAAGTTGCTCACGCCCTCGGTGCTGGTGGCGTACTGGCCGTACAGCGACAGCTCGGGCGTGACCTCGAAGACCAACCCGGCGCGCCAGTTGTCACCCGTCAGGCTGCGGTCGGCGCTGCTGTCGGTCAGCAGGTTGTCGCGCTGGATATGCAGCTGATCGCGGCGCACACCGCTGACCAGCGACAGGCGCTCAGTCAGCTGAGTACGGTTCTCGGCGAACAGCGAGAACTGCCGCGCCAGGTTGCGCTCGCGCGGGCCGTACCCCAGTGGATCGGTGCTCTGGTACTGGCCGCCACCGCTGCCGGCGAGCGGCACGCTGTCAGTGAAGCTGCTGGCAAAGTCGTGCTGACGGGCGAAGTGAATACGGTTGTAGTCCACGCCCACCACGCTGCGGCTCTCCAGGCCGAACAGGGCGTGCTCAAGGGTGAAGGTCTGGCGGTCGCCGACCTGCTCCTGGGTGTGCTTGATCTCGTAGAAGTCACTGCGCTTGACCTGATCGCCCGGCTGCCAGCGGTAGGACTCGGCATTGCGCCAGTAGCGCTGGGTCTTGATGTAGTAGAGCTGGTTGCTGGCGGTCAGCGCGTCGTTGATCCGCCAGTCGCTGACCAGCCGGGTGATCTGGTCGTTATAGCGAATCTCGGCGTTATCGACGTTGTAATTGCGCTCGCGCAGCCTCTCGCGGTATTGGCCGGCGACCAGCGGTGTGCCCAGGTAGCGCTGCGGGTCCTGATCGCCCTGATCATGGGACAGGGTGAAACTCAGCGCATCGCTGGCATCCCAGCGCAGGGCAGCGCTGAGCGCCTGGCTCTGCGACTCGCCGTCATCGACCCAGCCATTGCTGGCCTGCTGATTGAGGTTGAGGCGGTAGCTCAACGCATCGCTGAGCGAGCCACCACTGTCCAGCGCGGCCTGGCGGCGGTCGTCACTGCCGTAGCCGAGGCGCAGCTGGTTGCTGATGGCGCCGCTAAACGGCTTTTTCGGCACCACGTTGATCACCGCGCCGGTCGCGCCTTCGCCGTACAGCACCGAGGCCGGGCCGCGCAGCACGTCAACGCGCTCCACCGACCAGGTGTCGACCGGGAAGGTCACGGTGCCGGCCCCGACATACTGACGGGTGCCGTCGTACAGCTGCATGGTCGCGCTGTGCCCGGTAAAGCCGCGCGCCGACAGCGCGGTGCCGCCATTGCCTGGGCTGCCGATTCTGCTGATGCCAGGGGTGCGGGTGACCGCGTCCTGAACGCTGAGGTTGTTGCGCCCGCGCACCTGCGCGCCGCTCAGGCTGCTGGTGCTGGCCGGGGTTTGCAGGGCGCTCAGGCCCAGACGCGAACCGCTGCTGCTGGGCGTATGCAGATCGCTTGCGCCCTCCGCAGCAGCCTTGGCCTGCACGGTCGTGGCCGGCAGATTGACTGGAGATTCGCCCGCCACAGCCGTACCGGCCAGGCACAGGGCAAGGGAAACAGAGAGTTGAGACAGGGGATAGCGCGCCATGATGCTTCCATCGCAAAAGGGATAGGCACGGCAATCCCGATGGAAACGCGCAACAGCAAAACACGGGCGCGCAGGCACCCACGATCGGCGTCAACGCCCGCCCACCGCGGGTTGCCAAACAGTTGGGAGTTGCCGCTGCATCACTAGCAGCGCACAACATCCCTAAGAATCAGGCCGGTCTCCGGGCTTGCGAGGGTCATGAAGCCATCGCCTTCCCATGCAGAAACTGCACAGTGGCATCGTGATGACTTCGCTCGCTTACCGTTGCGGGGGCAGCGTCGGACTGGCCCAAAGGGCGCACCGACTTCCCGTTTAACCTCACGCACGGCGGCGTGAGACACCTGAAACGGCGCGGATATGACCATTCAGGCCAATCCACGTCAAGTTTTTAGCTGTTGCCGAATGGCTCTACAGCGGTCTTCTCAGCCCTGATCGATACGCAGCTCGGGCACTGCGCGGCCGGCCACCAGGCGCTCATCGACCAGGCGGATCAGCTCGGCTTCATCGCGCACGCGGAACCACTCACCGGCCGGATAAAGGCTGGCCGTCGGGCCCAGATCACAGGGGAACTGGCACTGCGTACGGGTGATATGCACCCCGCCTTCGCACTCCAGTTTGCCGGCGGCCTTGAGGCGCTGACGCAGGGTTTTCCACAGGTCCAGCGCACCGCGCCGGGTGCAGCGCTGGCCGTTGCACAGCAGCAGGCGCTGCGCGTGCGGCGGAATCTGCGACCAGGCGTGATGCCCCGGCACTGCGGCCACACCGACACAGGGCAGGTGCAGCTCGGGACGCTCGATCAGCGCGCAGGCGACCTCCACCGGCAAGCCCTCGGCCTGGCCAATCGCACTGGCGACAAACAGCTGATCGGGATTGGCCTGCTGGCCTAGCTCACTGCGCAGCCAATCGAGATGCGGACTGCTGCTCTGCGGCTCCAGATCAATTACCAGCAACGGCCGCTCACCCTCGGCCACGCGCTGCCAGAGCGCCGCATAGCCTGCGCTGGTGTCGACGATATCGGCCAGCGCTGTTTCCCCGCGCAGCTCAACCAGACGACGGCGCAGCAGCTCAGCAAACGAGCCCTCGGCCAGATCAGGGCCGACAAACAGAATGCGGGCGTAAGGGGAAACGGGCGTGGTCATGGCGGCCTCCAAAGCGGGGCGGCAGTCTAACAGGGGATTTTTTGCCTTGGGGGGCAACCGCTCGGCGGCCAACTTGCCCTATAACTGCAGCGCCTCGGTCAGCGCTTCGAGGCTAACAAACTCGCGGTCCACACTCGGCAAGAGCGGCCGGCGCAGCAGCAATACCGGCAAACCCAACTCCCGCGCCACCTGCAATTTCGGCTCGGTGGACTGGCTCCCGCTGTTCTTGCTGATCAGCACATCGGTGCCCAGACGAACGAATAACGCGCGCTCCTCGTCCAGCGCGAACGGCCCACGCGCGCCGATAATCTCCGCACGCGGCACGGCCTGCTGCGCCGTCAGGCAGCGCACGGTCCAGTGCTGGTGCAGGGGTATCTCGTGCAGGTGTTCCAGCGGCTCACGACCCAGGGTAAACAGCGGGCGCTGGAAGTCGTTTAGCGCGGCAATCAGACCGGCCCAATCGTCCACTTCGCGCCAGTCATCGCCCTCGCCGGCCTGCCAACCGGGACGCCGCAGCGCCCAGCAGGCAACCCCGCTCAGTTCGGCGGCGCGGGCGGCATTGGCGCTGATCTGTGCGGCATAGGGGTGGGTCAGATCCAACAGCAGTTCGATGCACTGCTCGCGGATAAACTCCGCCAATCCTTCGGCCCCGCCAAAGCCGCCAACGCGCACCTGGCAGGGCAAGTCATCAGGCACCCGGCCCAGCCCGACCAGGCTATAGATCGCTTCAGTACTCAGGCGACGCGCCAGACGCAGCGCCTCGGTGGTGCCGCCCAACAGCAGAATGCGCGGGCTCACGGCTTGCGCACCACCAGCAGGGTGATCGGCAAGGCGCTACGCCAGGTATCGAAACCGCCCAAGGGCTGCGCCTGGGCCACGCTGATGCGGGTCAGCTCGCCGCCCACCTGCTCGCGCCAAGCCACCAGCGCCGCCTCGCTTTGCAGGGTCACGGCATTGGCCACCAGACGCCCGCCCGGTTTCAGGCTGGCCCAGCACTGTTCCAGCACACCAAGAACAGTCACCCCACCGCCGATAAAAATCGCATCCGGCGCCGCCAATCCGGCCAGTGCCTCGGGCGCGCGGCCGGCGACCAGTTGCAGGCCGGGCACGCCAAGGGCATCGCGGTTGTGCTGGATATGCGCCTGACGACCGGCATCGGCCTCAATCGCCAGCGCCCGGCAGCTGGGATGCGCGCGCATCCATTCGATGCCGATGGAACCGCAGCCGGCACCAACATCCCAGAGCAGCTCACCGGGCTGCGGCGCCAGACGCGCCAGGGTGATAGCGCGCACATCGCGCTTGGTCAGCTGGCCGTCGTGCTGATAGGCGTCATCCGGCAAACCTGGCGTCAGCGGCAGCAGTCGTGCATCGGCGCTAGCCACGCACTCGACCGCCAGCAGATTGAGATCGGCAGCGCGCGGCAACACCCAGTCACTGGCCAAACCGTCGATGCGCCGCTCCTGATCGCCGCCCAGGTGCTCCAGCACGGTCAAACGGCTGGGACCAAAACCGCGTTCACGCAGCAAATCGGCCACTGCCGCCGGGCTGTCGCCGTCATTGCTCAACAGCAGCAGCCGCGCGCCGGGGAAAATCTGCGCCTGCAGCGCCGCCAACGGCCGCGCCACAAGCGACAGCACCGTCACGTCCTGCAGTGGCCAACCCAGGCGAGCAGCAGCCAGTGAGACGGATGAGGGCGAAGAGAACACCTGCAATTCCTCAGCCGGCAGCTGACGCGCCAGGCTCGCGCCCACGCCATAGAACAGCGGGTCGCCGCTGGCCAGCACGCACACCGGCATCCCGCGCCGCGCCATTACCGGCTCCAGGCTAAAGGGGCTCAGCCAGCGTTCGTGCTGCCCTGGCAGATTGCTGGGCAACAGCGCCAGCTGCCGTGGGCTGCCAACAATCCACTGCGCCTCGCCCAGCGCCCGACGCGCCGCCTCACCCAGGCCGGCGTAACCGTCTTCACCAATGCCCACCAGGGTTAACCAGGCTGTCATACCCACTCCTCTGTCCCCGCCCGACAAGCTAGGGTGTCAGCGCATCAAACAATGCGGGCATAATACAGGCTTCGTCGGTGCCCACCGCCATGGTGCGAGGGGCCTAAGAGGGAATCCGGAGCGATCTGCTGATCGTGACCGAGCTGCCCCCGCAACTGTAAACAGCGAGTCTGCCGCCACTGCGCCACTGGGAAACTGGGAAGGCCGCGCCAGATGATGACCTGTCAGCCAGGAGACCTGCCGACGACGCTAGTCGCGAGTGCCAACATCGGGCGGGGTGTACCGATGCCATGAAATCCCCTGTGGGCGGATTTCGCTGGTTCGGTCGCCGCGTCTTTGTTGCTGGTGAAACCGTTGCGCGACCTTGTCACCACTGTCGAGATTCTTGACCCACGCCCCGAAAAACCGGGATCGGCGTGCCCTGGCCTGCTGCGTATCGTTCCGGCGCTGGATGGCGGTATCTGCCGGGTCAAGCTGGCCGGCGGCGTACTCAGCAGTCAGCAGGCTCGCGCCATCGCCGAGGCGGCCGAGCGCTGCGCCAGCGGCGTGCTGGAGCTGACCAACCGCAGCAATCTGCAGATTCGTGGCGTGTTGCCAGGCCAGCAGGCCGAACTGATCGAGCGCCTGCTCGCCGCCGACCTCGGCCCGAGCAACCCGACCGCCGACGATGTGCGCAACCTGCTGCTCAGCCCCTCCGCCGGCCTTGATCCGCACGCCCTGTTCGACACCCGCCCGCTGGCCAGCGCATTGCTCGACCTGCTGCAAACCACCCCGGCGCTGCACGGATTATCGGCCAAGTTCGCCCTACAGCTGGACGGCGACGAAGCCCTGGCGATGCTCGAACACCCCCACGATATCTGGCTTAGCGCCCTGCCCGGCTCGCCGGCTCGCTTGGCCTTTGGCCTGGCTGGCTGCCCCGGTGATCAGACGCTGGGCATGGTAGACGCCGAGCAAGTCGTGCCTCTGGTGGAGCAGCTGCTCAGGTTGTTCCTCGATCTGGCTGGCAACGAACACAGCCGGATGCGCCAGCTGCTAAGCGTGATTCCCGCCAGCCAGCTGCTGCAACAGCTGCAAACGCGCCTGCCCTTTACCGTGCAGGCGGCTCCTACAGATTGGCAACGCTCGCCGGTCAGCGAGCGAGCGCCGATAGGCATTTATCCACAGCAGCAAAACGCCCTTTGCATGGTTGCCGCCGCTTCACGTCTGGGCCGAATCGACGCTGCGCAACTCAACGCCCTGGCCGATCTGGCAGAGCACTACGGCGATGCCAGCCTGCGCCTGACGCCCTGGCAGGGTCTGCTGCTGCCGAATATCCCAGAGCACTCGGCAGACAACCTGCTGCACGCACTGGGCGAACTGGGCCTGCTGATCGATGCGCAGGAACCACTTAGCAATCTGATCGCCTGCACCGGGTCAACCGCCTGCGCCAAGGGCCTGGCCGACAGCAAAGCCGACGCCTTGCTGCTCGCCAAGCGCCTGCGCGCCAGCACAGCGCGGCCGCAGGTGCATCTCAGCGCCTGCCCACGCTCCTGCGCCGCCGCGCACACCGCGCCCTTTACCCTGCTGGCCAGCAGCGCCGGGCATTACCAGCTTTATCAACGCACGCCCGAGGCGGCCGGTTTCGGTCAGCTGCTGGCCAGCGCCATGACTATCGACGAGGCCGGCGACTGGTTCGCCGCCCACTGCGCAACAGGAAACAGTGATGCTTGAGTACATCCGCGATGGCCAGGAAATCTACCGCCGGTCCTTCGCCACCATCCGCGCCGAGGCTGACCTAAGCGCCATTCCGGCTGATCTGGAAAAGCTTGCCGTGCGGGTTATCCACGCCTGCGGCATGGTCGATGTGGTGCAGGACCTGCGCTTCTCCCCCGGCGCCGGTGCCGCCGGCCGCGCTGCGCTGGCCAAAGGTGCGGCGATTCTCTGCGATGCGCGGATGGTCGCCGAAGGCATCACCCGCCCGCGCCTGGCCGCCAACAACCCGGTGATCTGCACGCTGCATAACGACGGCGTGATTGAGCAGGCCCGCGCACTGGGCAATACCCGTTCAGCAGTCGCATTGGAACATTGGCGCGAGCACCTGGAAGGCAGCGTGGTGGTGATCGGCAACGCCCCCACCGCGCTGTTTTACCTGCTGGAAATGCTCGACGCCGGCGCACCGAAACCGGCGCTGATTATCGGCATGCCGGTGGGCTTTATCGGCGCGGCGGAATCCAAGGACGCCCTCGCCGCCGACAGCCGTGGCGTGCCCTATGTGATCGTGCGCGGCCGCCGTGGCGGTAGCGCTATGGCGGTGGCAGCGGTCAACGCCCTGGCCACGGAGGTGGAGTGATGAGCGTGCAAAAAGGCCGTCTGCTTGGCATCGGCGTCGGCCCCGGCGACCCGGAGCTGATCACCCTCAAGGCCCTGCGCCTGCTGCAATCGGCAGCGGTGGTCGGCTACTTTGTGGCCAAGGCTAAAGCCAACAAGGGCCAGGGCGGCAACGCCTTCGGCATTATCGAACAGCACCTGACCGACGCCCAGCAGCGCCTGCCGCTGGTGTACCCGGTGACCACGGAAAAACTCGCCGCGCCGCTCAGTTATGAAGATGTGATCAGCGATTTCTACGACACCTGCGCGGTGCAGATCGCTGTACGGCTCGACGCCGGCCAGGACGTGGCGGTGATCTGCGAAGGCGACCCGTTTTTCTACGGTTCCTATATGTACCTGCACGACCGCCTGGCCGCGCAGTACCAGGTGGAAGTAGTGCCCGGCGTGTGCTCCATGCTCGGCTGCGCCTCGGTGCTCGGCACCCCGCTGGTGTACCGCAACCAGAGCCTGAGCGTGCTCTCCGGCGTGCTGCCCGAAGCCGAACTCAAGCAGCGCCTGCACAGCGCCGAAGCCGCCGTGATCATGAAGCTCGGGCGCAACTTCGAGAAAGTCCGCCGCGTGCTGCAGGAGCTGGGCATCGACCAACGCGCCCATTACGTCGAACGCGCCACCATGGGCAACCAGCGCATCGTGCCGCTGGACGAAGTGGAGCCGATGTCCTCGCCGTACTTCTCGATGATCGTCATTCCCGGCGAGAAATGGCGCGGCTGATCAGCCAACCGCGCCCCGCCCACTATGGAACACCTTATGACCGCCGCTCCCGCCATCATCATCCTCGGCCCCTCCGCCCTGCCCTGCGCCCGGCGCATCCAGGCGTTGTATCCGCAGGCCGACATCCACGGTCTGGGCAGCCGAGTGACGGACGTTGAGCGCACCTATGAGGACTTCGGCGATAACCTGCGCGCGCTCTACCGCACCGGCACGCCGCTGATCGTGCTGTGCGCCGCCGGGATCGTGATTCGCAGCCTGGCCGCCGTGCTCGGCGAGAAAGACAGCGAACCGCCCGTGCTGGCCGTGGCCGAAGATGGCAGCGCGGTAGTGCCGCTGCTCGGCGGCCTGGGCGGGGTTAACCGGATGGCGCGGGAGATTGCTGCGCACCTGCAGGTCAGCGCGGCGATCACCACCAGCGGCGAACTGCGTTTTGGCACCTGCCTGCTGGAGCCGCCGGCCGGCTATGTGCTGGCCGATCTGGAACAGGGCAAAGGTTTTGTCAGCGACCTACTCGGCGGCCAGGCCGTGCGGATTGAGGGCGACGCGCCATGGCTGGCCCAGGCCAAGCTGCCTGTGGATAACCAGGCCAACCGGGTTATCCACATTAGCCCGCACAGCCGCGCGGCGAATGCCGATGAACTGCTGATCCACCCGCAGCAAGTAGCCGTGTGGGTCGAACAGGCCAACGCCGATTTGCTTAGCGAGCTGCAGCAGGCGCTGCAAACCAGCAACCTGGCCCCACACAGCCTGGCCTGCCTGCTGGCCGCACCGGAACTGATGGCCAAAGCCGAGCTGCACGCCGCCGCCGCGCAGCTCAACTTGCCGCTGCGCTTTGTCGACGACGCCACTCAGCTGCCGCCGCTGCACAGCCAGCACGCCAACCTGCGCCTGCTGCTGGCCGCATCACCCATCGACGCCAACCAACTCGGCCGCCCGCGAGGCCGCCTGACGGTGATCGGCCTCGGCCCCGGTGCCGCCGAATTTATGGTGCCCGCCGCGCGCCAGGCGCTAGATGAGGCGCAAGACCTGCTCGGCTACGAAACCTATATCAAGATGGCCGGCCCACTGCGCCCGGAGCAGGTGCGTCACTGCACCGATAACCGCGAGGAAATGCAGCGAGCCCGCCATGCCTTCGAGTTGGCCGCCAGCGGTCGGCGCGTGGTGGTGGTGTCGTCCGGCGACCCCGGCGTCTTCGCCATGGCCGCCGCCGTGTTGGAAGCCCTGCATGAATCGACCGACGCCGAATGGCAGCGCGTCGACTTACAAGTATTCCCCGGCGTTTCCGCCGCCCTGGCCACCGCTGCCAAGGCGGGCGCGCCGCTGGGACACGACTTCTGCCTGATCTCCCTGTCGGACAACCTCAAGCCCTGGGCGATTATCGAAAAACGCCTGACCCACGCCGCCGCCGCCGACCTGGTGATGGCCTTCTACAATCCCATCTCCAAAGCCCGTCCCTGGCAGCTTGGCAGTGCGCTGGACATCGTCCGCCAGCAACGCACCCCAGAAACCCTGGTGGTGCTCGGCCGCGATATCGGCCGCCCCGGCGAAACCCTGCGCAGCCTGACGCTCGGCGAACTTACGCCAGAGATGGTCGATATGCGCACCCTGGTGATTATCGGCTCCAGCCAAACCTGCCGCTTCCCGCGCGCCGAGGGTGGCGAGTGGGTGTATACGCCGCGGAGTTATCCACAGGAGTGAAACTCCGGGTGCGCCCATGGCGTGAAAAGCGCTTAAACGGGCACCCTTAACTGACATCGCAAACAATGATGGCTATCTGACATAATCGCGCCACCAAGGACTGTGGCCTTGGTGTTCGAAAGAAATTCACTCTGAACCTGAAAAGGATTTCCCATGCAAAACCGCTTCAAGCTGTTTATCGCCGCACTCGGCATTGCCGTTCTTTCCGGTTGCGCTTCCGTGCCGATGGACACCCCTTCGGCAGACGCCGCACTGAAGTCCTTCCCCGCACCGCCTGCAGATCAAGCCGGGCTGTATATCTATCGCGACAGCTTTGCCGGCCAAGGGCTGAAGAAGACCGTTAAGGTCGATGGAGAAGTAATCGGCGAAACAGCCAACCGCACTTACTTCTACCGTCTTGTCAGCCCCGGTAACCGCGTTATCGCTACCGAGTCCGAGTTCAGCGACAACACCATCAACCTGATGGCCGTCGCCGGGCAGAACCACTATGTGCGTCAGTCCATCAAGATGGGCGTATTCGTGGGTGGCGCCAAGCTGGAAGTGATCCCGGAAGCAACAGCCCAAGCGCACCTGCAGAAGTGTGAGCTAGCGAAGTAATCGCTGCTGCCCAGTGCCTGGAGACCCGTATGGTGAGTGCAACTCATCAACCATACAGGTCACTCGCCTGGGCATTTAACAGTGGGCAAGCCTTGGCGTGCCCAGCGTTAAATGCCCCAAACATCCTTAGCGCTCATCCCTGCGCAGTAGATAGCTATCCATAATCCACCCATGCTGCTCGCGCAGTTCGGCGCGGCGGGTGCGGATGGTGTCGACGACTTCACTTAGCGGCCCAGCGATCAGCACTTCATCCGGGGTGCCGATATAGGCGCCCCAGTAGATATGCATGGGCTGGTCGACAAAGCGTTGGTAGGTGTCCTGGGCGTCGAGCATTACCAGCACGCTGTCCAGCCCCTCTGGAAAACCGGCTTCGGCCAGGCGGCGCGCCGGGGTGATCTGGAAGGCCTGGCCGATGCTGTTAAAGCAGACCTTATGCTTGGCCGCCAGGGCTTGCAGGCTGGTGATGCCGGGGATCACTTCGTACTCAATCTGCTCGCTGCTGTTGGCCACGATCTGTTCGACGATGCGCAGGGTGCTGTCGTACAGCGCCGGGTCCCCCCAGACCAGAAAGGCGCCGGTTTCGCCATCGCTCATCTGCTCGCGGATCATGCCTTCGAACACCTGCTGTTTGTCCTGATTCAGATCGACCACGCTGCCGCGATAGTCCGGCACATCACGCACCCGCTCCGGGCAGTCGGCGCTGGCAAAGCGGTAGTCGCGACCCTGGATAAAGCGCTCGCAGATGGTCTTGCGCAGGCCGATCAGGCTGTCCTTGGCGCTGCCCTTGTCCATCAGAAAGAACACATCCGTGCGGTTGAGCGCGTTGATCGCCTGCACGGTCAGGTAGTCCGGGTCGCCGGCACCGATGCCGATAATCAACAGGGTTTTCATAAAGCTGTCTCCAGGCTGCCGGCCAGTGTCGGCAGCGAATCGATATGTCGGTAGTCGGCGCCTAACTCGGTGGCCAATTGGCGCGCGCGGCCGAGACGGATCGGCGCGCTTTCGATATCCACCAGCAGCGCCGGGCAGGCGCTCGGGGTTAAGGCTGGCCAGTCGCGCAGGCGGCCATCGGTGATGATCAGCAAACGCTGACGCTCGGCCGGATGCAGGCGCTGACGCCGCGCCTGCCAGTCGGCAGCCTGCTGCAAAGCAGCAAACAGCGGCGTGCCGCCGCCCGCGCCCAGCTCGGCGAGCCACTGCTGCAAGGCCTGGGAGGCTTTTTGCCCCTGCCAGAGCCATTGCGCCTTGCTGCCGGTGGCGTGCAGCAAGGCCAGGCGCGCGCGCTTCCGACGTGCCTGCTCGAACACTTCACTGAGCAAACCCTTGGCCTTGCTCAGCGCGCCATGGCGACGGGTCGAGGCCGAAGCATCGACTATCACCAACCAAAGTTCGCCGGGCCTGGCGCTGCGCGGGCGCAGGACGAGATCATGCCGAGTACGCGGGCGGCCCTTAAGCAGGCTCGCCGGCCAGTCGATACGCCCCGCGGCACCACTGCGACTGGCACCGTTACGACCACCGCCCAGTCTGCCGGGAGCGGCCCGGGCATCCGCGCCTGGGGCTGTGCGCGGGCGGATGCCTAGGGCTTTTTTGCCCAGCTCGGCGGTTCACGCCGAACGCCAAGGCTTTGCGCCTGGGCGGGTAATTCGCCCCATTGGCCTTCGCCTTGCGGCGCTTGTGGTTGCTCACTGGCGGCGCTGTTGTCAGGTTGCGTTTGCGGCTGCGGGGGTTGTGCGGCAGATGGCGGATTATGCCGGCGACGATGACGCAGAACGAAGTCTGCCACCGCGTCGATATCCCCCGCTTCAATCCGCTCGACGCCGCGCCAGGCAGCATGGGCACGGGCGGCGCGCAGCCAGACTAGGTCGGCGCGCAAGCCATCCACCGCTGCAGCGAAACAGCGCTGGCTAATCTGCTCCAGTGCGGCGTCATCCAGCGGAATCGCCGCCAGTCGCACACGGGCACTCTGGCAACGCTCGCGCAGTTCATCCTGCTGCGCTTGCCAGCGCTCAAGAAACGCCTGCGGGTCGGCATCGAAGGCCAACCGGCGACGGACAATCTCGGCGCGCTGGGCCGGTTGCGGCTGGGCGTCCAGGGCCAGGTTAAGGCCGAAGCGATCGAGCAGCTGCGGGCGCAACTCGCCTTCTTCCGCGTTCATGGTGCCAATCAGCACAAAGCGCGCGGCATGCCGGTGGGAGATGCCATCGCGCTCGATATGATTGACCCCGCTGGCGGCGGCATCCAGCAGCAGGTCGACCAGATGATCGGGCAGCAGATTGACCTCATCGACGTACAGCACGCCGCCATTGGCCTTGGCCAACAGACCCGGATTGAACTGCGCACGCCCCTCACCCAGGGCGGCGTCCAGATCGAGGGTGCCGACGATTCGCTCCTCGCTCGCGCCCAGCGGCAGGGTGACAAAGGTGCCGCTGGCGAGCAGATCAGCCAGGCCACGGGCCAGGGTCGATTTGGCCATGCCGCGTGGGCCTTCGATCAGCACGCCGCCGATGGCCGGATCAATGGCCGCCAGGCACAGCGCCAGTTTCAGGTCATCGGCGGCGACCACGGCGGCGAGGGGGAAGTGGCTATCGGTCATGGCAGGCTCTCTAGGATTCTTCGCTATCAATCAGCAGGTTTTCCAGCGCTTCGCGGTACTCGCCAGGATTCTGCCAGAGACCGCGTTGCTGGGCTTCGAGCAGGCGTTCGAGGATGTCCTGCAGGGCACCTGGGTTGT
Organism: Pseudomonas sp. FEMGT703P; assembly: GCF_002786345.1. Taxonomy (NCBI): domain Bacteria; kingdom Pseudomonadati; phylum Pseudomonadota; class Gammaproteobacteria; order Pseudomonadales; family Pseudomonadaceae; genus Pseudomonas; species Pseudomonas sp. FEMGT703P. The sequence continues at coordinate 37,271 of NZ_PGCM01000008.1, forward strand.
GCTGCTGGATAAAGTCGCGGGTGCTTTTGTCGAGCAGATAGGCATCGGTGAGCAGCGCGTACTGGTGGTCGTCGACCAGCTCGCTGGTGGCGTCGAAGGCGAACAGATAGTCGATGGTCGCCGCCAGTTCGAACGCTCCCTTGTAGCCGTGGCGCTTCATGCCGTCGATCCACTTGGGGTTGGCCGCGCGGGCGCGTACCACGCGGTTGAGTTCTTCCTTCAGGGTGCGGATGCGCGGGGTATCCGGCTGGCTGTTGTCGCCGTGATAGCTGGCCACCTTGGCCCCGCGCAGGGTCTCCACCGCCGCGAGCATGCCGCCCTGGAACTGGTAGTAGTCATTGGAATCGAGGATGTCGTGTTCGCGGTTGTCCTGGTTATGCAGCACCGCCTGCATCTGCTCCAGGCGCTCGGCGAACTGCGCGCGCGCCGGGGTGCCTTCGCTGTGGCTGCCGTAGGCGTAGCCACCCCAATTCAGGTAGACCTCGGCAAGGTCTTCACGGGTTTGCCACAGGCGCTCTTCGATGGCGTTCTGTACGCCCGCGCCATAGGCCCCCGGCTTGGAGCCGAACACCCGCCAGCCAGCTTGTTTACGCGCCTCGGCTTCGTCAAGACCACTGTCCTGCAAGGTCAGGGACTCGCGCCAAACCCGCGCCGACAGCGGATTCATGTCTTCCGGTTCATCCAGATCAACCACCGCCTGTACGGCGTCATCGAACAGACGGATCAGGTTGCTAAAGGCATCGCGAAAAAAGCCAGACACGCGCAGGGTCACGTCCACCCGTGGGCGGCCGAGTTGCGCCAGCGGCAGCACCTCGAAACGCTCGACGCGCTGGCTGCCGGCCTGCCACACCGGGCGCACGCCCATCAGCGCGAGGGCCTGGGCCATATCATCGCCGCCGGTGCGCATAGTCGCGGTGCCCCACATCGACAGGCCGAGCTGACGCAGGTGGTCGCCGTGGTCCTGCAGATGCCGTTCCAGCAGGCGGTCCGCCGCCTGCACGCCGATGCGCCAGGCGGTCGGCGTGGGCAGGTTGCGCACATCGACGCTGTAGAAATTGCGCCCGGTGGGCAGCACATCGAGGCGGCCGCGACTGGGCGCGCCACTCGGCCCGGCCGGGACAAAACGCCCGCTCAACGCCGCCAGCAAGCCGTGCATCTCGGCCGGGCCGCAGGCATCCAGTAACGGCGCGATTTGCTCACGCAAACGCTGCAGCACCTGAGTGCTTTCCGCACCAACGGATTCGAAATCCGTTGTATCGATCAGCTGCAAAGCCAGCAACTCAAGGCGCTCGCGGGTATCGCCGGCACTTCGCCAGCTGTCATCGCTCAGGCGCTGCAACAGCGCCGGACGCGGGCCCTGCCAAGACGTGGCCATATCGCAATCGAGCGGATCGAAGCCCAGTTCCAGATCGCGGGCCAAGGCGCGCAGCAGGCTGGCATTGCCGCCCTGGCCATCACCGCGGGGAATGCGCAGCAGCGCCAGCAAGGTGTCGCGACGCAGGGTGCCCGCCGGTGATTCGCCGAACACATGCAGGCCATCGCGAATCTGCGACTCCTTCAAATCACACAGGTAGGCGTCGAGCTGCGGCAGCCAGCTATTGGGGTCTGCATTCAGTTGCAGGCCCAGCTCGCGGTCGAGGCTGGCCTCGCGCACTTTGAGCAGAATCTCGCCGCGCAGCTCGGCGGCGCGGCGCAGGTCGAGCTGGCTGGCTTCGTAATATTCGTCGGCCAGGCGCTCCAAATCGCGCAGCGGGCCATAGCTTTCGGCGCGGGTCAGCGGCGGCATCAGGTGGTCGATGATCACCGCCTGGGTGCGCCGTTTGGCCTGGGCGCCCTCGCCCGGATCGTTGACGATAAACGGATAGATATTCGGCAGCGGGCCGAGAATCGCGCTCGGCCAGCATTGTTCGGACAGGCCGACGCTCTTGCCCGGCAGCCACTCCAGATTGCCGTGCTTGCCGACATGGATCACCGCATCACACGCAAAGACGCGGCGCAGCCAGCAGTAGAACGCCAGGTAGCCGTGGGGCGGAACCAGATCCGGGTCGTGATATACCGCCGCCGCATCCAACTGATAACCGCGCGCCGGCTGGATGCCGACAAAGGTCAGGCCGAAGCGCAGGCCGGCGATCATCAGCCGCCCACCACGGAACATAGGATCGCTCTGCGGCTCACCCCAGCGCTCGCGCACCGCCTGCTGGTTGGCTGCGGGCAGGCTGTGGAAAAACGCCAAATACTCATCCAGCGCCAGGCTCTGGGCGCAGGGCCGCGCGTCGAGCATGTCAAGATCATTGGTCACACCGCCAAGCAGCTGGTGGATCAGCGCGGTGCCGCTGTCGGGCAAGCCTTCCACCGGATAACCCTGCTCTTGCAGCGCCTTGAGGATATTCAGCGCCGCCGCCGGGGTGTCCAGGCCGACGCCATTGCCGATACGGCCGTCGCGGGTCGGGTAGTTGGCCAGCACCAGGGCGATGCGCTTGTCGGCGTTGTGTTTGTGCGCCAGGGCGACCCAGTTGCGCGCCAGTTCGGCGACGAAATCCATCCCCGGCAGATGGGGCTGGTAACAGACCACGTCGCTCTGGCTGCGCTCGCTGCGCCAGGCCAGCCCCTTAAAACTGATCGGCTGAGTGATCAGCCGGCCGTCCAGTTCGGGCAGCACGATATGCATGGCCAGGTCGCGCGAGCCCAGACCCTGAGCATTGGCCTGCCACTGTGCATGGTTATCCAACGAACAAATGGCTTGCAGCACCGGGATATCGCGGCGAAAAGGCCGTGCGCTCGGCGCTTCCGGGTTGGACAGGGCGAAGGCCGTGGTGTTGATAATCAAGCGGGCATCGGCTTCGTCCAGCCAGTCCTCGACTTGGGCAAGGCAGGCGGCCTCCTTAAGGCTGGCCACGGCAATCGGCAGCGGATTAAGGCCCTGGGCCTGCAAACGCTGGCAGAACACATCGATAAACCCGGTATTCGCCGCCTGCACCTGGGTGCGGTAGAACAGCAGCGCCGCCACCGGCGCATCAACCTGCCAGTTAGCTTGCCAATCGGCCAGGCTCGGATTGGCCAAGTGCGGGTGATACAGGCCCACGCGCGGCAGCGGCTGCGGTTCTACCCAAGAATACTCGCGCTGCAGCCACTGGCTGGCGATGCAGTTAAACAGCTGCAGCGCATTGCCTGCACCGCCCTGGCGGAGAAACTGCCAAATCCGCTCAGCCTCGGTCACTGGCACAGTGCTCAAGGCCATCAGCTCCGGATCAGGGTTGTCGCAGCCCGGCACCATGATCACCCGCGCGCCGCGCTCGGCCAGTTCGACCAACCGCTCGATGCCGTAGCGCCAATAGCTGACACCGCCGTGCACGGAAATCAGGATGACCTTGGCGTGCTGCAGCACCTGCTCGACGTAGAGATCCACCGAGGCGTGATTGCTCAGCTGCGCCGGGCTGGCCAGGCGCAGGCTGGGGTAATCCGCCGGCAACTGCCGCGCCACTTCGGCCAGCAACGACAGGTGCGAATCGCCGGTGCAGAGGATCACCAGCTCGGCCGGGGTCTGGCCAAGGTCGGCAATGCTGTCGACCGGCAGCTGGCTGCCGGGCTGGGTGCGCAGCAAATGCATGCGGGCTTAGCCTGCCAGCGCTGCTTGCAGCTCGGCTTCGATAGCGGCTTGATCCAACGTCTGGCCAATCACCACCAAGCGGGTGATGCGCGGCTCATCGGCCTGCCAGGCGCGGTCGAAGTGTTTGTCGAAACGCTGACCAACGCCTTGCAGCAACAGGCGCATCGGCTTGCCGGGAATCGCCGCAAAACCCTTGATGCGCAGAATGCCGTGTTTGCTGACCGCATCCTTCAGCGCTTGCAGCAGACGGGCTTCTTCAGCCTCGGGCAGCTCGACGTGGAACGAGGCGAATTCGTCGTGATCGTGGTCTTCATGGCCTTCCAGGTCATGGTGGGTCTTGCGGCCCTCGATATGCAGCTCGGTCTCGCAGTTCAGGCCCAGCAGCACGTCCAGCGGCAGCTCGCCGCCATGGGCTTCGATGATTTTCACCGCCGGCGGCAGCTCCTCGGCCACTTCCGCACGCACCGCAGCCAGGGCGGCGGCGTCGAGCAGGTCGGCCTTGTTGAGGATCACCAGGTCGGCGCTGGCCAGTTGGTCGGCGAACAGCTCGTGCAGCGGCGATTCGTGGTCCAGATTCGGGTCGAGCTTGCGCTGCGCATCAACCTGATCGGGGAAGGCGGCGAAGGTGCCGGCGGCTACGGCCGGGCTGTCGACCACGGTGATTACCGCGTCCACCGTGCAGGCGTTGCGGATTTCCGGCCAGTTAAAGGCCTGTACCAGTGGCTTGGGCAGGGCCAGGCCGGAGGTTTCAATCAGGATATGGTCCAGCTCGCCGCGCCGTGCCACCAGCTCGCGCATCACCGGGAAAAACTCTTCCTGCACGGTGCAGCACAGGCAGCCGTTGGCCAGCTCGAAGATGCGGCCGTTGGCTTCTTCTTCGCTGCAACCGATGGAGCACTGCTTGAGGATTTCGCCGTCGATGCCCAGCTCGCCAAACTCGTTGACGATCACCGCGATGCGCCGCCCGTCGGCGTGGCCGAGCATATGCCGCAGCAAGGTGGTTTTGCCGGCGCCGAGAAAGCCGGTAACGATGGTGACGGGAAGTTTGGCGAGGGTTTGCATAGCGAGTCCTGCGTGACGTCGAAAGAAAGACGAGCAGGAGGCGGCACAGACATGACAGCCACGGGGCGTCAGCCAACACCACCGGATCACCCCGCCCGGTTGTCGAAAGCGTGACGAGGCAGGTCTCCTGGCTCACGACCGGGCTGGCGTGAGTACGCCGGCTACTCCCTTCGCCTTCCCGCGCTGACGCAGTGGCTGTTGTGCTGCAGCGCTTGAGCGGCAGAACAACGCAAGGGACGAGTCGTTTACAGTTGCGGGGGCAGCCAAGGCATCAACCTTGTTCCCTCTTAGCTTCATGGGCATGCCCACGAAGAACCTCGAACGCGACAAGGCTACGCAGGCCATGGCGGCCGGTCAATCGCGGTTGACCGGTGCCGGCCGCCATGTTGAGCTACGCCGCCGCACACACCGAGCGCCGCAGATGATCCCCAGCCACACCCCTCGCCGCCCCGCTGCCGCCGTTCAGGTCGTCGCTGGGCTGGGCTGCCGTAGTGGTTGCGGTGTGGAGGACTTGCTCAGCCTGCTGCTGCACAGCCTGCAGACGCATGGCCTTACTGTGGATAACCTGGCCGGACTGGCCAGCATCGCGCATAAGCAAAGCGAGCAGGGCCTGCTGGCATTGGCCGAACGCCTTGGTCTGCAGCTGAACTGCTTTAGTGCGGAAGAACTGCAGCCCTATCAGCACCGCGTGCAAGGCTCGCCGCTTACCCTGGCCGCCACCGGCAGCCCGGCGGTCGCGGAACCTTGCGCCCTGGCCCTGGCCACACTTATGAGCGGCAATGCTGCCCGCCTGCTCGGCGAAAAAACCCGCAACCCCAGCGCCACCTGTGCGTTGGCGTCGATTGCACCCAAGGATGTGTCATGACCGTCTACTTTATCGGCGCCGGCCCCGGCGACCCCGAGCTGATCACCGTCAAAGGCCAGCGCCTGCTGCGCAGCTGCCCGGTGATTCTCTACGCCGGCTCGCTGGTGCCGGCAGCGGTGCTCGAAGGCCACAGTGCCGAGCAGGTGATCAACACCGCCGAACTGCATCTGGATGAAATCATCGAGCTGATCCGCCAAGCTGATGACAAAGGCCAGGATGTGGCCCGCGTGCACTCCGGCGACCCGTCGCTGTACGGCGCGATTGGCGAACAGATCCGTCACCTGCGCCGGCTGGGCATCGCCTTCGAGATCATCCCTGGGGTGACGGCCACTGCGGCGTGCGCTGCCCTGCTGGAAAGCGAACTGACTCTGCCCGAGGTGTCACAGACGCTGATCCTCACCCGCTACGCGAGCAAGTCGAATATGCCTGAGGGCGAGGCATTGGGCGACCTGGCCCGCCACGGAGCAACCATGGCCATCCACCTGGGCGTGGTGCACCTGAGCAAGATCGTCGCCGAACTGCTGCCGCATTACGGCGCGGATTGCCCGATTGCCGTGGTGCATCGCGCCAGCTGGCCGGATCAGGATTGGGTCAGCGGCACCCTGGCCACCATCGAAGAACAGGTGCGCGCCAAAGGCTTTCGCCGCACCGCGCTGATCCTCGTCGGCCGCGTGCTGCACGCCGAACAGTTCGCCGACTCGGCGCTGTACAACGCCGAGCATCGGCACCTGTTCAGGTCGGCAGAAGACTGAGCCGCAGGCAGTCGGCCAGGCTTATCGACGTAATACGCGCCGTGTGAGCAGCAGCAGATCATCCAGCGCCGGCACACTGGCCAATAACACCAGCAGCAAGGCAAGCGGCACGGTGGCGATATAACCCAGGTGGTTAAAGCCCAGTGCGCCGATCACCCCGCCGAGGAAGAAGTACAGCGCCAACAGGCTGAGCACCCGCAGACGTTGGCGGTCGGCCATCACCCGAGCGATATCAGGGCCACGCGTGCGATTCCAATAGAACAGCTTGCCTAGCTCGATACCGATGTCGGTGATGATTCCGGTGATATGGGTGGTGCGGATTTCCGCCCTGGAGAGTTTGGTAATCAGCGCGTTCTGCAGGCCCATGATGAAACACAGCAGCATCACCGTCAGCGGCACGAACAGGCCGGTAATCTGCGCCAGCGATGCGCCAAGAAAGCCAAAACACAGCAACAGCGCAGCCTCGAGCAGCAACGGCAGAGCGTATTCGCTGTGCAGCTGGCGGCGCCGCGAGTAATTGATCATCACCGTCGAGCAGGCTGCACCCAGTAGAAATGACAGCACACCGCCGAGACCACTCCACACCAGGCCATAGGCACCCAGAGCAATGTTGTCCGCCATGGCCGAGACGATGCCGGTCATATGTGAGGTGTATTGCTGCACGGCAAGAAAGCCGCCGGCATTGATCGCTCCTGCAACGAAAGCCAGGGCAAAACCCAGATCCCGATTGGCTGCGACACTGCGCGTACGACCGGTCAGGCTTCTCGCATAGCGAATAGGCATAAGTGCCTCAGGTGAACGGCAGGGCTTAGAGATGAATCTCCGCGCCCTTGATGCCGAGTAGGCGCAACTCTTCGATCAGACCATTGAGATCGGCGAAGGACTCCACCTGCTCCTGGTCATCGACCAGAAAGAAGCTGGTGCCCGCGCCTTTCTTCAAAAGCACGATCCATTCCCGGGTATTGGCCGGGTTGACGATGATATGGGTATCAAAGAGCACGCCCTGAGCCTGCTTGCTCTTTATATCTTCACGCCGCATTAGCTGGCTCCTGCTTACTCAACCGTTACGCTCTTGGCCAGGTTGCGCGGCTGGTCGACGTCGGTGCCCTTGAGCACAGCGACGTAGTAGGACAGCAGCTGCAGCGGAATGGTGTAGAGGATTGGCGCCAGGGCGTCGTGGATGTGCGGCATGTTCACCACATGGGTGCCCTCGCCATTGCTCATGCCGGCCTGCTCGTCGGCAAACACCAACAGCTCGCCGCCACGGGCGCGCACTTCCTGCAGGTTGGATTTGAGCTTTTCCAGCAGCTCGTTGTTCGGCGCCACGGTGACCACTGGCATATCACTGTCGACCAACGCCAGCGGGCCGTGCTTAAGCTCGCCAGCCGGGTAGGCCTCGGCGTGGATATAGGAAATTTCCTTGAGTTTGAGCGCGCCTTCCATCGCCACCGGGTACTGCGCGCCACGGCCGAGAAACAGGCTGTGGTGCTTCTCGGCGAACAGCTCGGAGACTTTCTCGACCACGCTGTCCATGGCCAGGGCTTCGCCCAGGCGGGTTGGCAGGCGGCGCAGTTCGTCCACCAGCTCGGCTTCCAGAGCCTTGTCCAAGGTGCCACGCACCTGGCCAAGGGAAAGAGTCAGCAGCATCAGTGCGACCAGCTGGGTGGTGAAGGCTTTGGTTGAGGCCACACCGATTTCCGGGCCGGCCTGGGTCAGCAGGGTCAGGTCAGATTCACGCACCAGCGAGCTGATACCAACGTTGCAAATCGCCAGGCTGGCCAGGTAGCCGCCCTGGCCAGGCGCATGCTCCTTGGCATTGCGCAGCGCGGCCAGGGTGTCGGCGGTTTCGCCGGACTGGGAGATGCTGACAAACAGGGTGTCCGGCTGCACCACCACCTTGCGGTAGCGGAACTCGCTGGCCACTTCGATCTGGCAAGGAATCCCTGCCAGGCCTTCCAGCCAGTAACGGGCGACCATACCGGCGTGATAACTGGTGCCGCAGGCAACGATTTGCACATTGCGCACCTTGGCGAACAGCTCAGCGGCTTGCGGACCGAAAGCCTGAACCAGCACGTGATCGGAACCCAGACGGCCTTCCAAGGTGCGCTGTACGACCTTGGGCTGCTCATGGATTTCCTTGAGCATAAAGTGGCGGTACTCGCCCTTGTCAGCGGCTTCCGCACCTTCGTGGTATTGCACGCTCTCGCGTACCACCGGCTGGCCGGATACATCCCAGATCTGCACGCTGTCGCGCTGGATTTCGGCGATATCGCCTTCTTCCAAGTACATAAAGCGGTCGGTGACCTGACGCAGAGCCAGCTGGTCGGAGGCGAGGAAGTTCTCACCCAGGCCCAGGCCGATCACCAGCGGGCTGCCGCTGCGAGCGGCGAGCAGTCGATCTGGTTGCTTGGCGCTGATCACCGCCAAGCCATAAGCCCCGTGCAGTTCCTTGACCGCTTCTTTCAGTGCGGCGGTCAGGTCCGGCTGGGTTTTCAGCTTGTGGTCGAGCAGGTGCACAATCACTTCGGTGTCGGTATCGGAGCTGAACACGTAACCCAGCCCCTTGAGCTGGGCACGCAGTTCTTCATGGTTCTCGATGATGCCGTTGTGCACCACTGCCAGATCATGGCCAGAGAAGTGTGGGTGGGCATTGCGCTCGCTTGGCGCACCGTGGGTGGCCCAGCGGGTGTGCGCGATGCCCAGGCGACCGGCCAACGGCTCGGCACTTAGTGCGCTTTCCAGCTCGCTGACCTTGCCCACGCGGCGGCGACGGTCGAGGTCGCCTTTATCCGTCAGCAGCGCCACACCGGCGCTGTCGTAGCCGCGGTATTCCAGGCGCTTGAGGCCTTCAACCAGCACAGCGGTGATATTGCGTTCGGCGACTGCGCCTACGATGCCACACATAATCTTCTCCTTAAGCTTCAACAGCCGCGCAGATCAGCTTGATGCCGCGCTCGGTCAATTGTTCACGCGCCTCAGGGCTGAGGCGTTCGTCGGTTATCAGGGTATGGATACCGCTCCAGGGCAGCTCCAGGTTGGGAATCTTGCGGCCGATCTTGTCGCTCTCGACCATCACCACCACTTCACGCGCCACATCCGCCATCACCCGGCTAAGCCCAAGCAATTCATTGAAGGTGGTGGTGCCACGGTTCAGGTCGATGCCATCGGCGCCAATAAACAGTTGGTCGAAGTCGTAAGAGCGCAGCACCTGCTCGGCGACCTGGCCCTGGAACGACTCGGAATGCGGATCCCAGGTGCCGCCGGTCATCAGCAGCACTGGCTCATGCTCCAGCTCGCTGATGGCGCGGGCAACGTTGAGCGAGTTGGTCATCACCACCAGGCCAGGCTTGTGCCCCAGTTGCGGGATCATCGCCGCCGTGGTGGTGCCGCTGTCGATAATGATCCGCGCATGTTCGCGGATGCGCGCCACCCCGGCGCGAGCGATGGCCTGCTTGTACTGAGATATCGGCTGGATATCGCTGATCAGCTCCTGCGGCATCGGCACTGCACCGCCGTAGCGGCGCAACAGCAGGCCACTCTTTTCGAGGGCGGCGAGGTCTTTGCGAATGGTCACTTCCGAGGTGGCGAACGCCTTCGACAACTCGTCCACGCTCACCTCGCCTTGCTCGGCGAGCAGGGCAAGAATGGTGTGGCGTCGCTGCGGAGTGTTGCGTTTCGACATGACAAGTTTCGATTCGAAAGATATTGGCGCGAATCAAAACCTAATGAAGCTTTTTCGTCAAGCCTGAAAACGACAAAAGGCGGCAGAGCCACCTTTTGTATTGCTGCTCACACAGCAGCCTACTTGGTGATTTTTACCGGGCGCTTCCAGCCTTCGATATTGCGCTGCTTCGCGCGCCCAACGGCCAGGGTGTTATCCGGCACATCACCAGTAATCACCGACCCGGCACCGGTGGTGGCGCGATTACCCAGCGTCACCGGGGCGACCAGGGCGCTGTTGGAGCCGATAAACACGTCCTCACCCATTACGGTCTTGAACTTGTTGGCGCCGTCGTAATTGCAGGTGATGGTGCCGGCGCCGATATTGGTCCGCGCACCGATTTCGGCGTCGCCCAAGTAGCTCAAATGCCCAGCCTTGGCGCCCTCGCCCAGCTTGGCGTTCTTCAGCTCGACGAAGTTACCCACATGGGCTTTGGCGCCCAGCTCCGAACCTGGACGCAGGCGAGCGAACGGACCGCAATCGGCGCCCTCACCCACTTCGGCACCTTCCAGATGGCTATTGGCTTTGACGATGGCACCTTTACGCAGGATCGAGTTTTTGATCACGCAGTTCGGCCCGATCTGCACGCCATCTTCGATCACCACCTGGCCTTCGAGGATTACGTTGATATCGATCGACACATCACGACCTACCGTGGCTTCACCGCGCAGGTCGAAACGCGCCGGGTCGATCAGGGTCACGCCCTGCACCATCAAGCGGCGCGCGGCGCGGTACTGATAGTGGCGCTCCAGCTGCGAAAGCTGGATGCGATCGTTGGCTCCCAACACTTCCATCTCATCAGCCGCCTGTTCGGTGGCGACCACCAGGCCATCGGTTACGGCCATGGCGATTACGTCAGTCAGGTAGTACTCACCCTGGGCGTTGCTGTTGGACAGACGACCGAGCCAGTCGCCCAGTTTTTTCCCCGGGACGGCGAGAATGCCGGTGTTGCCTTCACGGATCAGGCGCTGCTCGGCGCTGGCGTCCTTGTGCTCGACGATGGCCTTCACCACACCCTGCTCATCGCGCACGATGCGACCGTAGCCCGTTGGGTCGTTCAGATTGACCGTGAGCAAGCCGAGTTGCTGTTCGCTGACCTGCTGTAACAGACGCTGCAGGGTTTCCACTTCGATCAGCGGTACATCGCCATAGAGAATCAGCACGCGCTCCGCGCTCAACGCCGGCAGCGCTTGAGCTACGGCATGACCGGTGCCCAGTTGTTCGCTCTGCAACACGAAATTTAGGTCATCCGCCGCCAGTCGCTCGCGCACCAGTTCTGCGCCATGGCCGATCACCACATGAATGCCTTGCGGTTTCAGCAGGCGGGCGGTGTCGATCACATGGCCAAGCATGGCTTTGCCAGCAACCGGGTGCAGCACTTTCGGCAAGGCGGAACGCATGCGGGTGCCTTGGCCGGCGGCGAGGATAACGATATCGAGCGACATAAGAGCGGATTCCAGGCAGACGAAGGCGGGCTAAATCCCTAGCCCGGCCAACTGAAAAGGTAAAAACAGCAGGCAAAGAAAAAGGGTAGCCAAGGCTACCCTTTTACTCGTTTGCGATGAAGCGTCGGAATTAACCGCCGAACTTCTTGCGCAACTGCTGAACGGTACGCAGCTGAGCCGCGACCTCAGCCAGGTGAGCGGCTGCGGAACCGTAATCGAACTCCGCGCCCTTCTCATTCAAGGCATTCTCGGCAGCCCGGAGGGCTTCCTGAGCAGCAGCTTCATCGATATCGGCAGCACGCTGCACGGTATCGGCGAGAACTTTCACCACACTCGGCTGAACTTCGAGGAAGCCACCGGAGATGTAGAACACCTCGGTTTCGCCACCCAGCTTGACCAGACGAATCGGACCCGGTTTGAGGTCGGTGATCAGCGGCGCGTGGCCTGGAGCGATACCGATATCACCCAGGTTACCGTGCGCAATCACCATCTCGACCAGACCGGAGAAGATCTCGCCTTCTGCGCTGACGATGTCGCAATGGACTGTCATAGCCATGTCTAACCTCACGTATCGATCTGTTTAACCACTACTGCGTGAATAAACAGACCGTAAGCGCCCGTTGCCGGGCGCACGGGTGATTACAGTTTCTTCGCTTTCTCAACAGCTTCTTCGATGCTGCCAACCATGTAGAACGCCTGCTCTGGCAGGTGATCGTAGTCACCTTTCAGAATGCCGCTGAAGCCGGCAATGGTGTCCTTCAGGGAAACGTACTTGCCTGGCGAACCGGTGAAGACTTCGGCCACGAAGAACGGCTGGGACAGGAAGCGCTGGATCTTACGAGCACGGGATACCAGCTGCTTGTCTGCTTCGGACAGTTCGTCCATACCCAGAATCGCGATGATGTCCTTCAGCTCTTTGTAGCGCTGCAGTACGTACTGCACGCCGCGAGCGGTGTCGTAGTGCTCCTGGCCGATAACCATCGGATCCAGCTGGCGCGACGTCGAGTCGAGTGGATCGACCGCTGGGTAGATACCCAGGGAAGCGATGTCACGGGACAGTACAACGGTGGCGTCCAAGTGGGCGAAGGTGGTCGCCGGGCTTGGGTCGGTCAGGTCGTCCGCAGGTACGTATACAGCCTGGATCGAGGTGATCGAACCGGTCTTGGTCGAAGTAATACGCTCTTGCAGAACGCCCATTTCTTCGGCCAGGGTCGGCTGATAACCCACTGCCGACGGCATACGGCCGAGCAGTGCAGATACTTCAGTACCGGCCAGGGTGTAACGATAAATGTTGTCCACGAAGAACAGAACATCACGGCCTTCGTCACGGAACTTCTCGGCCATGGTCAGACCGGTCAGTGCTACGCGCAGACGGTTACCTGGTGGCTCGTTCATCTGACCGTAAACCAGGGCTACCTTGTCGAGAACGTTGGAGTCCTTCATCTCGTGGTAGAAGTCGTTACCCTCACGAGTACGCTCACCCACACCGGCGAACACGGAATAACCGCTGTGCTCGATGGCGATGTTACGGATCAGTTCCATCATGTTTACGGTTTTGCCTACACCGGCACCACCGAACAGACCGACTTTACCGCCCTTGGCGAACGGGCAAACCAGGTCGATAACCTTGATGCCGGTTTCCAGCAGCTCGTTGGAGCCAGCTTGCTCGGCATAGGAAGGCGCGGCACGGTGAATGCCCCAACGCTCTTCTTCGCCAATCGGGCCAGCTTCGTCGATTGGGTTGCCCAGCACGTCCATGATACGGCCCAGGGTTTTCACCCCAACCGGTACCTGGATACCTGCGCCAGTGCTGCCGACGTTCAGGCCACGCTTGAGGCCTTCGGTCGAACCCATCGCAATGGTACGTACCACGCCATCGCCCAGCTGCTGCTGAACTTCCAGGGTGGTTTCGGCGCCGACTACTTTCAGCGCTTCATAAACACTCGGCACTTGATCACGCGGGAATTCCACGTCGATAACGGCGCCGATGATTTGAACGATACGTCCGCTACTCATCTTTGGTTCCTCTGAATATTTGAACCGTGCTTAAACCGCGGCAGCGCCGCCGACGATTTCCGAAATTTCCTGGGTGATCGCTGCCTGACGTGCCTTGTTGTAAACCAACTGCAGGTCTTTGATGATATCGCCAGCGTTGTCGGTGGCGTTCTTCATCGCGATCATCCGGGCCGCTTGTTCAGCCGCGTTGTTCTCAACCACTGCCTGGTAAACCTGCGACTCCACGTAACGCACCATCAAGCCGTCGAGCAGCTCTTTGGCGTCGGGTTCGTACAGGTAATCCCAGTGGTGCTTGAGTTCTTTATCCGGATCGGCCACCAGCGGAATCAACTGCTCCACTGTCGGCTTTTGCGTCATGGTATTGATGAACTTGTTCGAGACCACGGACAAACGATCGATGCGACCATCGAGGTAGGCATCGAGCATTACCTTGACGCTACCAATCAGATCATTGATCGACGGTTCTTCGCCCAGGTGGCTGATCGCAGCAACGATGTTGCCACCAAAGTTGCGGAAGAACGCCGCGCCTTTGCTGCCAACTACGCAGAGATCAATCTCCACGCCTTGCTCGCGATTGCTCGCCATGTCTTTGACCAGAGCCTTGAACAGGTTGGTGTTCAGACCACCACACAGACCACGGTCCGAGCTCACCACGATATAACCAACGCGCTTAACTTCGCGCTCGATCATGAACGGGTGACGGTATTCCGGGTTGGCGTTGGCCAGATGACCAATCACCTGGCGGATACGCTCCGCGTAGGGACGGCTAGCAGCCATGCGCATTTGTGCTCTGCGCATTTTGCTGACCGCCACCTTTTCCATGGCGCTGGTGATCTTCTGCGTGCTTTTGATGCTCGCAATCTTGCTGCGAATCTCTTTTGCGCCTGCCATTTGACACCTATCGGGTTAGCAAGCGGGGACCTCACGGCCCCCGCTGCGGCTTACCAGGTTTGGGTGGCCTTGAACTTCTCGATACCGGCTTTCAGGCCAGCGTCGATTTCGTCATTAAAGTCACCCTTCTCGTTGATCTTCGCCAGCAGTGCGGCGTGATCCCGGTTGAAGTAAGCAATCAGGGCCTGCTCGAATGCACCAATCTTGGCGACTTCGATATCGACCAGGAAACCACGCTCGGCGGCATACAGCGACAGCGACATGTCAGCGATCGACATTGGCGCATATTGCTTCTGCTTCATCAGCTCTGTAACGCGCTGACCGTGCTCAAGTTGCTTACGAGTGGCTTCGTCCAGGTCAGAAGCGAACTGGGCGAATGCTGCCAGTTCACGGTACTGAGCCAGAGCGGTACGGATACCACCGGAAAGCTTCTTGATGATCTTGGTCTGTGCAGCACCACCCACGCGGGATACCGAAATACCGGCGTTGACCGCAGGACGGATACCCGAGTTGAACATGGCCGATTCCAGGAAGATCTGACCGTCGGTGATCGAGATCACGTTGGTCGGAACGAACGCGGAAACGTCGCCAGCCTGGGTTTCGATGATCGGCAGAGCGGTCAGGGAACCGGTTTTGCCAGTCACAGCGCCATTGGTGAACTTCTCAACGTACTCTTCGGAAACGCGGGAAGCGCGCTCCAGCAGACGGCTGTGGAGATAGAACACGTCGCCTGGGTAAGCTTCACGGCCTGGCGGACGGCGCAGCAGCAGGGAAATCTGGCGGTAAGCCACTGCTTGCTTGGACAGATCGTCATAAACGATCAGCGCGTCTTCACCGCGGTCGCGGAAGTATTCGCCCATGGTGCAACCGGCGTACGGTGCAATGAACTGCAGAGCAGCGGATTCGGAAGCGGAAGCCGCGACAACGATGGTGTTAGCCAGCGCGCCGTTTTCTTCCAGCTTGCGTACCACGTTGGCGATGGTCGATTGCTTCTGACCAATGGCTACGTAGACGCACTTAATGCCGCTGTTCTTCTGGTTGATGATGGCGTCGATAGCCAGAGCGGTTTTACCGATCTGACGGTCACCGATGATCAGCTCACGCTGGCCACGGCCAACCGGGATCATGGCATCGACCGACTTGTAACCGGTTTGCACCGGCTGGTCGACCGACTTACGCCAGATCACGCCCGGCGCAACCTTTTCAACAGCGTCGGTAGCGACGTTGTTCAGCGGGCCTTTGCCGTCAATTGGGTTACCCAGTGCGTCGACAACGCGACCCAGCAGTTCCGGACCAACCGGAACTTCGAGGATACGGCCGGTACACTTGGCGCTCATGCCTTCGGCAAGGCTGGTGTAAGCACCCAGCACAACAGCACCAACGGAGTCTTGCTCCAGGTTCAGTGCCATACCGTAGACGCCGCCCGGGAACTCGATCATTTCGCCGTACATTACGTCGGCGAGACCGTGAATACGCACGATACCGTCAGATACGCTGACGACAGTGCCTTCGTTACGGGCTTGAGAGGCGACATCGAGATTCTCGATACGCCCCTTGATGATTTCACTTATTTCGGAAGGATTGAGTTGCTGCATAGCTCTGCTGCCCCTTCAAACTCAAGATTTCAATGCTTCGGCCAGCTTCGCGATTTTGCCGCGAACTGAGCCATCGATAACCAGGTCGCCGGCGCGGATCACGACACCACCGATAAGGGTGGCATCCTCCGCGGCGTGCAGACGCACTTCTCGGCCGAGCCGTGCACTGAGAACCTTGGCGAGTTTGTCTTGCTGTTCATCGCTCAATGCGAAGGCACTGGTAACGTCCACGTCGATCGACTTTTCCTGCTCGGCTTTGTACAGCTCGAACAGTTCAACGATCTGTGGCAACAGGGCCAGACGATCGTTTTCAGCGACGATGTGAATGAAATTGCGTACCTGGGCGTCGAACTTGTCACCACACACGTCAATAAACGTGGTGGCCTTGTCTGTACTCGTCAAACGCGGAGTCTTAAGCACGCGTTGCATGGTGTCGTCTTGCGACACCGCTGCAGCCAGGCCGAGCATGACTGACCAATTGGCCAGCTGCTGGTGGGCCTGGGCGTGCTCAAAAGCAGCCTTAGCGTAAGGTCGGGCCAGCGTGGTCAGTTCTGCCATGATCGCGCCCCTCGCTTAAATTTCGGCTGCCAGTTTGGAAACCAGCTCCGCATGCGCGTTTTGGTCGATAGATGCGCCCAGGATCTTCTCGGCACCGCTAACGGCCAGGCTACCCAGTTGGGCACGCAGCGCGTCTTTGACACCATTCAGTTCCTGCTCGATCTCGGCCAGAGCCTGGGCCTTCACACGGTCAGCTTCGACGCGGGCCTGTTCACGGGCTTCGTCGACGATCTGGGTACCGCGTTTCTTGGCTTGCTCAATGATCTCGGCTGCTTGGCCTTTGGCTTCGCGCAGTTGCTGACCCACTTTCTCTTGGGCCAACTCCAGGTCACGAGCCGCACGGCTAGCAGCGTCCAGGCCGTCTGCGATCTTCTTCTGACGTTCTTGCAAAGCCGTAATGACCGGAGGCCACACGTACTTCATGCAGAACAGCACGAAGATGAAGAAGGCAACGGACTGGCCAATCAGGGTTGCATTAATGTTCACGCCAACACCTCGCTCGTTCGTTGTCCATCAAACCAATTCACTCAAAACGAGTGAATTAGCCTGCGATTTGACCAACGAAAGGGTTCGCGAAGGTGAAGAACAGTGCGATACCAACACCGATCATGGTCACGGCGTCGAGCAGACCGGCGACGATGAACATTTTCACTTGCAGCATCGGAACCATTTCTGGCTGACGCGCAGCGCCTTCCAGGAACTTGCCGCCCAGCAGGCCGAAACCAATGGCGGTACCCAGGGCACCCAGGCCAATCAGCAGTGCTACAGCGATAGCGGTCAGACCAACTACAGTTTCCATCTTTCCTCCCGACTTTTTATGTCGTATTGGTTAAGGTTTTCTAAGGTAAAGCGGTAAAGCAAAATCGGTACTTCTGGTTGCCCTTGCGGGCGTCCACTGCGAGCGCCTAAGCGCTCTTAGTGGTTGTCTTCGTGCGCCATCGACAGGTAGACGATGGTCAGCATCATGAAGATGAACGCCTGCAGCACAATGATCAGGATGTGGAACACAGCCCACGCCCACTGCAGGGCAATACCCAGCGCGCCCAGCAGCAAACCGCCGCCAAACATGATTGCGATGAGGATAAAGATCAACTCGCCGGCATACAGGTTGCCGAACAGACGCAGTGCCAGGGAAATCGGCTTAGCGATCAGGGTCACGAATTCAAGCAGGAAGTTGACCGGAATCAGCAGGGCTTGAACGAAAACGTTCTTGCTACCGAACGGGTGCAGGGTCAGCTCGCCGATGAAACCACCAATACCTTTGACCTTGATGCTGTAGTACAGAATCAGAGCAAATACCGACAGGGCCAGGCCCAGGGTAGCGTTTGGATCAGTGGTCGGCACGACGCGGAAGTACAGGTGCGGGTCGCCGGAAATTTTTGCTGCCAGCATAGGCAACCAATCTACCGGGATCAGGTCCATGAAGTTCATCAGGAAGACCCAGACGAAGATGGTCAGGCCCAGCGGTGCGATCAGCGCGTTGCGGCCATGGAAGGTGTCTTTGACGCTGCCGTCAACGAACTCGACCAGGACTTCAACGAAGTTCTGCAGCTTGCCTGGTTGCCCGGAAGTGGCGCGTTTAGCTGCGGCACGGAACAGCAGGATGAAGAACAGGCCCAACACGACAGACACCGCCAGGGTGTCGACGTGAAATGCCCAGAAGCCCATTTCCTGAGCTTCTTTTGCGTTGTGGGCGAAACTCCAGCCGTTGACCGGGTGCTGACCGTAGGTCAGGTTGGTCAAGTGGTGCTGGATATAACCCGAAGCGGTTTCTGCTGCTGCCATATATCCCTCGAGCGCTAAGGTCTTAAAAGTCTTGTTTTCATCAGCAGGGGCGAAAACCAATTGACCAACTGGGTCAGGACGAACACGCCAAATACTGCCAGCGGTTCCAGAGGTTTCACACCTGCAAAGGTCAGTGCAAACAGCACTGCCGTTAAAACCAGTTTGCCCGCCTCACCGGCATAAAAAGACCGGACGATGGCTTGAGCAGCCCGCGCTCCACTAAAACGGAACGCCTTGTGGGCAAAGTACAGATTCGGCAGCCAAGCAATCAGGCCACCACACAACCCGGAGTAGCCTGCTACTGAGCCTTGCCACTGCCACAACACCAGGGCCAGCAACAGCAGTACCAGCAGTTGCACCAGCAGTACCGGGAAAACAGCTAAACGATGGAAGGGCAGGCGATTCGGCGTGCGAACGTCCATCTTGTTTTCCTGAAAGCTGAACTCGGGCGTCGGCACCTGAAATCAATAACTTGGCATACTTTGTGCCGACGAAATGCGCGCAGAGTATAGGGGTGCTTCCCCCCCCATTCAACTGTCGGGTAGTGATTTCCGACTAGTCGCTACACGCTCAATTGTTTCAGCGAATGTGGGCGAGTACGCCCTGCAGTTCGTCCAGCGAGCTGTAGCTGATCACCAGCTGCCCTTTGCCTTTCTGCCCGTGCTTGATCTGCACCGGCGAGCCCAGGCGCTCAGCCAGGCGCTGTTCCAGACGGGTGATGTCCGGATCAACTTTAGCCACTGCTGCTGGCTTCTCTTTGCTGTTCAACCACTGGCGCACCAGTGCTTCGGTTTGGCGCACAGTGAGGCCGCGTGCGACAACATGTCGCGCACCTTCAGTCTGCTGTTCAGCGGGTAGGCCGAGCAACGCACGGGCATGGCCCATTTCCAAATCACCGTGGGACAGCAGCGTCTTGATCTCTTCCGGCAAGGCAATCAAGCGCAGCAGGTTGCTAATGGTCACCCGCGACTTACCCACAGCATCGGCTACCTGCTGTTGGGTTAGCTGGAACTCTTGCTGCAGACGCTGCAACGCCATGGCTTCTTCGATGGGGTTCAGGTCTTCGCGCTGGATGTTCTCAATCAGGGCCATGGCAATGGCCGCTTCGTCCGGCAATTCGCGAACCATAGCCGGGATCTTGTCCAAGCCGGCTTGCTGACTGGCTCGCCAGCGGCGTTCACCGGCGACGATCTCGAAACGTCCTTCGCCAATCGGCCGCACCACAATCGGCTGCATCACGCCGTGGGCCTTGATCGAATGCGCCAGTTCTTCCAGAGCGGTGGCGTCCATGTCACGGCGAGGCTGGTATTTACCGCGCTGGATCAGGTCCAGGGGTACGTATTGCAGTTCACGGCTGTCGACCTGCGCGGCCTCTTCCTGCAAAGCGCTGACACTGGTACCGCCCAGCAACGCATCCAGACCGCGTCCGAGTCCTCGTTTTTTCACAGCCATGGGTATTTCCTTATGCAGTTGCGGTGTGGGCACTTGCGCGCTGGCGGCGCACCAGTTCGCCAGCCAGGGCCAGGTAGGCGATGGCGCCACGGGATTGCTTGTCATACACCAGCGCTGGCATGCCAAAGCTTGGCGCTTCAGCCAGACGCACGTTACGCGGGATGACCACGTCGTAGAGCTGGTCAGGGAAATGCTGCTTCAATTGCGCTGACACATCGTTAGTCAGGCTGATGCGCGGGTCGTACATGGTGCGCAGCAGGCCTTCAATCTTCAGCTTGGGATTGAGGATCTCGGCGATGCGCTGAATGCTGTTGACCAGGTCGCTCAAGCCTTCCAGCGCGTAGTACTCGCATTGCATGGGGATGATCACCCCATCAGCGGCCACCAGGGCGTTGATCGTCAACATCGACAGCGCCGGTGGGCAGTCGATGAGAATGTAATCGTAATTCTCGCGGATAGGCGCCAACGCATAACGCAGGCGGCTTTCCTTCATTTTCATTTCCAGCAGCGAAACTTCGGCAGCGGTCAGGTCCCGGTTTGCCGGCAGCAACTGGTAGCCGCCGTGCTCGGAGAACTGCATGGCATCGACCAGGTTGCATTCACCTATCAGCACGTCGTAGATCGAATGCTCCAGGCCGTGTTTATCCACACCGCTGCCCATGGTCGCGTTGCCCTGTGGGTCGAGGTCGATCAACAGCACGCGGCGCTTGGTCGCCACCAGCGAGGCAGCTAGATTGATGCAGGTGGTGGTTTTGCCCACGCCGCCTTTCTGGTTAGCGATTGCGAATACCTTAGCCATGCTGCATTCCCCCTAAACCGAGCGACGCAGTATCAACAGATGGCGCTGACCTTGGCAACCGGGAACCTTGAGTACATGGGTAGCGGTGAGACGAAAGTCCGCTGGCAGGGCCTGCAGCTCGTCATCCGGGTGCACGCCTTTCATCGCCAGCCACCGCGTATCGCCGCTTCCTAGGTGCCGGGTCCAGTTGCTGAAATCTTCCAGCGAACTGAATGCCCTGGAGCAGATACCGCTGAACGGCACTGCCGGGGTGAACTCTTCGACGCGGCTGTGGATAACTTGCAGGTTGGCCAGTTTCAACTCCAGCTTTACCTGAGTCAGGAAACGGGTCTTTTTGCCATTGGAATCGAGCAGGGTGAACTGCCGCTCGGGAAACAAGATGGCCAGCGGAATGCCCGGCATGCCGCCGCCACTGCCGACGTCCAGCCAGTTATCCCCAGCCTCGGTGACGAAAGGCACCACCGAGAGGCTGTCGAGCAGATGGCGCGAAACCATTTCATTCGGGTCGCGTACTGCGGTGAGGTTGTAGGCCTTGTTCCACTTGATCAGCAGGGCCAGGTAAGCCAGCAACTGTTCGTGCTGCTGCGCGCTGAGTTCAACACCCAACTCCAGAGTGCCTTGGCTCAGTTCTTCGGCGTGACGTGCAGTGACCAACGACATCAGGCGCTGTGCTCCAACTGCTGACCGGCAGTGCGCTTTTTCAAATGGATCAGCAGCAGGGAAATCGCTGCCGGGGTAACGCCGGGAATCCGCGAGGCCTGGCCAAGGGTTTCCGGACGGCTGTTGCCGAGCTTATGTTGGATTTCCTTGGACAACCCGGAAATGCCTGCGTAGTCGATATCGAGCGGCAGCTTGGTGTCTTCACTGGCGCGCAGGCGGGCGATTTCATCCTGCTGGCGGTCGATATAACCGGCGTACTTGGTCTTGATCTCGACCTGCTCGGCCACTTGCGGGTCCTGCGCACCACCACCGGTGATGGTTACCAGCCCGGCGTAATCGATTTCCGGGCGGGCCAGCAGGTTGAGCAGGTTGTATTCGTGGGTCAACGGTGTACCGAAGTGCGCGGCAATCGCATCGCCCTGGGGCGTACCAGGGCGTACCCAGGTGCTTTTCAGGCGCTGTTCTTCCTGCACGATGGCTTCACGCTTGGTTTCGAACGCAGCCCAGCGCACGTCATCGACCAGGCCCAGCTCACGGCCTTTCTCGGTCAGACGCAGGTCCGCGTTGTCTTCACGCAGGATCAGCCGGTATTCGGCGCGCGAAGTGAACATGCGGTACGGCTCCTGGGTACCCAGGGTGATCAGGTCGTCGACCAGTACGCCGATATAGGCCTCATCGCGACGCGGGCACCAGCTGTCCTTGCCCTGAGCGCGCAATGCGGCGTTGCAACCTGCGAGCAAACCTTGCGCACCGGCTTCTTCGTAACCGGTGGTGCCGTTGATCTGCCCGGCGAAGAACAGCCCCGCAATCACCTTGGTTTCCAGGCTGTACTTGAGATCACGCGGGTCGAAGTAGTCGTACTCGATGGCGTAACCGGGACGCACGATATGCGCGTTCTCCATGCCACGGATGCTGCGCACGATCTGCAATTGCACATCGAACGGCAACGAGGTGGAGATGCCATTCGGATACAGCTCATGGGTATTCAGGCCTTCTGGCTCGATAAATACCTGATGGCTGTCCTTGTCGGCGAAGCGGTGGATCTTGTCTTCGATCGACGGGCAGTAACGCGGGCCGACGCCTTCGATCACCCCGGAGTACATCGGCGAGCGATCAAGGTTGGCCGCGATGATTTCGTGGGTACGCGCGTTGGTGTGGGTGATCCAGCAGCTGACTTGACGCGGTTGCTGCTCGGCACGACCGAGGAAGGACATCAGCGGCGTTGGTGTATCGCCCGGCTGCTCGGTCATCACCGAGAAATCCACCGACCGACCGTCGATGCGTGGCGGCGTACCGGTTTTCAGGCGACCAACACGCAGTGGCAATTCACGCAGACGTTGCGCCAAGGCAATCGAGGGTGGATCACCCGCGCGGCCGCCGGAGTAATTCTGCAGACCGATGTGGATAAGTCCACCGAGGAAGGTGCCAGTGGTCAACACCACCGAATCTGCGAGGAAACGCAGGCCCATCTGGGTGACTACGCCTTTGACTTCGTCGTTTTCGACGATCAGGTCATCGGCTGCCTGCTGAAATATCCACAGGTTGGCCTGGTTTTCCAATGTTTCGCGAATCGCGGCTTTGTACAGCACGCGATCAGCCTGGGCGCGAGTGGCACGTACCGCTGGGCCCTTGCGGCTGTTCAGTACACGGAACTGGATACCACCTTTGTCGGTGGCTTCAGCCATGGCGCCGCCGAGGGCGTCGATTTCCTTAACCAGATGGCTCTTGCCGATCCCGCCAATGGCCGGGTTGCAGCTCATCTGCCCGAGTGTTTCCACGTTATGGGTCAGCAGCAGGGTTTTTACCCCCATGCGTGCAGCTGCCAACGCAGCTTCAGTACCGGCATGACCGCCACCGATGACGATCACCTGAAAACGGGAAGGGAAATCCACCACGCACCTCGTGCCTGTTGAGAAATGGGGGGCTTTTTGGGTTGAAAAGCGGGAAAGGCGGCAAGTATAGGGATTTAGCCGGTGTGAAAGAAGCCTTTTGCACAAAAAATAGCCAGTTTGCTTGGGTGCTGTTCGGCCTTGTCGGTTAATAAAGAATAAAAGAGAGAATTTTTATAAAGCCTTGTTTATATGTTTATTACTTAGCAACGGCTTTTCTGTGGATAGATCGCTACAGGTCAATGGATTCAATGCTTACAGCGTTTAAAAAGTCTGTGCTGATCCTGCCATCTGCCTGTTCAGTTGCCGTACGCAAGCTGTGGATGAAATGCATGGTTATCCACAGAGGCGGTTATCCTCAGTTTTATCACCGGGTTATAGGCAGGGCTTAGGCTAGTTTTTCCACAGGGCTTAGGTGGATAAATAAGTGGCTGAGCATGCATATTTCGCCCAGGCGAAGGCTTTCCCGAACGACATTAGTTGGGATTTAAGGACGTAGGAGGGATTAGGCGCAGGGAGGGTATTGCGGATGAGGGGCATGATTCGATGCGCCGTAACCCATCAGAAGTATCCTGCAGCTGACGGGTTAGGCGATGCGTTGGCAGGTGAGACGGCGTACGCCGACCAGCCTATTTTCCGATACAGAAGCTGGAAAAGATCCGCCCCAGCAGGTCATCGGAACTAAACGCACCGGTGATTTCGCCCAGGGCCTGCTGAGCCATGCGCAGGTCTTCGGCGAGCAGTTCGCCAGCGCCGGCCAGGGTCAGCTGAGCATGGCCGTGTTCAAGGTGAGTGGAGGCCTGACGCAGCGCTTCCAGGTGGCGTCGGCGCGCACTGAAGCTGCTCTCTGAAGTCTGTTCATAACCCATACAGGCCTTGAGGTGTTCCCTCAGCAGGTCCAGGCCCTCGGTGGATTTGGCCGACAGGCTGATGGTGACGTGGCCGTCATTGCAGACTTCCAGCACCACCGACTCACCGGACAAGTCGGCCTTGTTGCGAATCAGGGTGACCTTGGACGGATCAGGGCGTTGGTCGAGAAACTCCGGCCACAGGGCAAAGGGATCGCCGGCTTCAGGGGCCGTGGCATCCACCACCAGCAGGATGCGATCGGCTTCACCAATGGCTTTCAGTGCGCGCTCGACACCGATGCGTTCGACCTGATCCTCGGTGTCACGCAGACCGGCGGTGTCGACCACGTGCAGCGGCATGCCATCGATGTGGATATGTTCGCGCAGCACGTCGCGGGTGGTGCCGGCGATTTCGGTAACGATGGCTGCCTCGCGACCGGCCAGGGCATTGAGCAGGCTGGATTTTCCGGCATTGGGGCGGCCGGCGATCACTACAGTCATGCCATCGCGCAGCAGGGCCCCTTGGCCGGCCTCACGCAGCACACCGGCAAGGTCGGCGCGCACGCCATCGAGCAGGCTGAGTACATGGCCATCGGCGAGAAAGTCGATTTCCTCTTCGGGGAAGTCGATGGCTGCTTCAACGTAAATGCGCAGGCTGATCAGCCGCTCGGTCAGGCCATGCACGCGACGCGAGAACTCGCCTTGCAGCGAGCGCAATGCATTGCGCGCGGCCTGCTCGGAGCTGGCTTCGATCAGGTCGGCAATAGCCTCAGCCTGGGCCAGATCAAGTTTGTCATTGAGAAAGGCGCGCTCGCTGAATTCACCAGGGCGCGCCAGGCGTGCGCCGAGTTGTACACAGCGGCGCAGCAGCAGATCGAGCACCACTGGCCCGCCATGGCCTTGCAGTTCCAGCACGTCTTCGCCGGTAAAGGAGTTGGGGCCGGGGAAGTACAGGGCTAGGCCTTCATCCAGCACCTGCTTGGCGTCGGCGAAGAACGGCCCATAGTGAGCGTAGCGTGGTTGCAGCTCGCGTTGGCAGATCGCCTGCGCCAATGTGCCGGCCAGCGGCCCGGAAACACGCACGATGCCAACGCCACCCCGGCCCTGGGCAGTGGCGACGGCGGCAATGGTTTCAGCAACGGGTGGCATGCGCTTCTCCTGAATACGACATAGCAAAACGCCCCTGAAAAGGGGCGTTTGTTACAGCTTAGAAGCTAGGAGCTTAGGCGTCTGCGGCCTTGGCTGCGGCTTCGATCTTGCGGGTAATGTACCACTGCTGGGCGATGGACAAGACGTTGTTGACCACCCAGTACAGCACCAGACCAGCCGGGAACCAGAGGAAGAAGAAGGTGAAGATGATTGGCATCAACTTCAGTACCTTGGCTTGCATCGGGTCCGGCGGCGTTGGGTTGAGCTGCTGCTGAATAAACATGGTCGCGCCCATGATGATCGGCAGGATGAAGTATGGGTCCTTGATCGCCAGGTCGGTTATCCACAGTAGCCACGGCGCTTGGCGCATTTCCACGGATTCCAGCAGCACCCAGTAGAGCGCGAGGAACACAGGCATCTGCACCAGGATCGGCAAGCAGCCGCCCAGCGGGTTGATCTTCTCTTTCTTGTACAGCTCCATCATCGCCTGGGACATCTTCTGGCGATCGTCACCGTGCTGCTCTTTCAGCTGAGCGAGTTTCGGTGCCACGGCACGCATGCGCGCCATGGATTTGTAGCTGGCAGCAGACAACGGGAAGAAGATCAGCTTGATGATCACGGTCAACATGATGATCGACCAGCCCCAGTTACCCAGCAGGTTGTGGATAACTTCCAACAGCCAGAAGATAGGCTGAGCGAGGAACCACAGAATGCCGTAGTCGACAGTCAGCTCAAGACCTGGAGACAGCGTCTTCAGATGGCCTTGTAGCTTCGGGCCGGCATACAGAACTGCACTGGTTTCACCTTGAGCGCCGGCAGCAACCTGAATGGCCGGGCCGGTAAAGCCGACAATGTAGTTGCCTTGGCTGTCTTTACGGGTCTGTACTTGGTTAGTGCTGTCTTTGCTTGGAATCCAGGCAGTGACGAAGTAATGCTGTAGCCAGGCAACCCAGCCTCCTTGAACGGTTTCTTTGAAGGCTTGTTTGTCGATGTCTTTCATCGACACTTTTTTGTACGGCTCTTCGCTAGTCCAAAGTGCGCCACCGAGGTAGGTCGCAGTGCCGGTCGCGGTGGTGGAGGACGGATCGTCGCTGCCATCACGCTTGAGCTGGGCAAACATGTTGCCGCTCCAGGCCTGACCACTCTGGTTGTCGATCAAGTAGCTGACAGTCACCTGATAGGACGAAGGATCAACGCAGCCGGGTTTCTTCTGCTGTTGGTCTTTGGCCGCACATTCAGCGTTCAGACCACGCTTGAAGGTGAAGCGCTTAATGTAGTTGACACCGTCTTCGCTGAATTTGAGGTCAACCTGCAGCTGATCCTGACCGTCGGCCAGTTCATAGCTCTTCTGTTCGCTGCTCCAAAGAGCACGACCGCTGGATTTGTCCGGCGCATTGCTGCCGATCAAACCGCTCTGTGCCAGGTAGGTACGCTCTCCGCCGTTGTCGAACAGCTGGAAAGGTACATCCGGACGATCCTGACGACGTGGGTACTGCGGCAAACGCAGTTGCACCACATCACCACCGCGCGGATCGATGGCCAGATCCAGCACATCGGTCTTCACGCGAATCAGTTCATCGCTGGCAGCAGCAGGTGCGGCACTGATGGCGCTGGGTTCAACGGCAGTGGTGGCGCTCGGAATATCATCGCCGCCTGCTGGGGTTGAGGTCGCGGCAGTGGTATCCGGCAAGCCGGGTACAGTGCTGCTGGTCGCGGCAATTTCTGTCGGCAAGGCAGCTTGACCGTAGTCCTGGTTCCACTGGAGAACCATCATATAGGACACGATTGCCAGGGCGACGATCAGGATCGAGCGTTGAATATCCATGATTATTCGGCCATCGAAGAGGAACGGGAGGTTTTCACGCAGGGAACCGGGTCGTAGCCACCGGGATTCCACGGGTGACAGCGGCCAAGCCGACGCAGGGTCAGCCAGCCACCGCGCATGACGCCATGATGTTCAATGGCTTCAAGCGCGTAGCAAGAACAGCTTGGGTAGAAACGACAGTGACTGGCCATCAAGGGGCTGATGGCGTAGCGGTAGAACTGGATGGGAAACAAAGCCAGTTTACGCATGGGGACTGTCGTTCACCCCGGGTGTTGCGACGGTTTCCGGGCTTGGCTTGCTGCGTTCGAGGCGTTTCCAGAGTTTGCCAAACTGGCGAGCCAGTTCGACATTCTCCAGATCGCCGAGGCCTTTACGCGCAACCACCACGATGTCCCATCCCACCAGGTTGTCCTGATTGAGACGGAACGATTCGCGGATCTGGCGTTTCAGGCGATTGCGCTCAACCGAGAGCTTGACGCTCTTCTTGCCGATCACCAATCCCAGACGGGGGTGATCAAGTTCGTTGTTGCGCGCCAGCAGCAGGACATTTTTGCCCGGAGCTTTGCCGCTAGGGGAGTCGAAGACTGCCTTGAATTGCCGGGGGGTTAGCAGACGCTTTTCCCGACTGAAGTCTCGACTCACCACAAGACCGAAATTTAGACGGCGAGACGCTTACGGCCCTTGGCGCGGCGGCGCGACAGGACAGCACGGCCGTTCTTGGTGGCCATACGAGCACGGAAACCGTGGGTGCGAGCGCGTTTGATAGTGCTGGGTTGGAAAGTACGTTTCATGGTGCGGTACCTGGGTGGTCGACTACGGGCCGGAATGGCCCCCGTTTTAAGAGACCGGCAATTCTAGAGAAACCCGAGGGTCAGGTCAATTTCCAACCAGGCTTTTCCTGCATAAAGAAATATAAAGAAGAGAATATTTAAAGATGTTTAGTAATGTTAGTAGATATTAGCTAGCAATTCATCTGTGCATAAGTGCCTCAAGGCCAACAGATCAGAGCTGTTCAGCCAAGGGTAAGTCTGTCGAAAAGGCGTGCTGCAACTGTGTGGAAGCAGCGCACAAGCTGAGGATGGAATGCCATTTTACCCACAGCAGGGTTTTCCACCGGGTTTTACCCTGGTTTATCCAATGAGCTTGCGGGCGGTTATCCACAGCCATTATCCCATCTGCTTTATAAGCCTCGAACGCGATTAACACGTTGATTTTCCTTGCGCATAAGCAAGCTTACATGTGGATAACTCAAGCCTCGGCGGCTACAATGACGGCTGTTTTTTGCCTCGCGCCTTGCGATTTAGGGGATGTCCGTGTCTGTGGAACTTTGGCAGCAGTGCGTCGAGCTTCTGCGCGATGAGCTGCCTGCTCAGCAATTCAACACCTGGATCCGTCCACTGCAGGTCGAAGCCGAAGGCGACGAGCTCCGCGTCTATGCGCCGAACCGTTTTGTGCTCGATTGGGTTAATGAGAAGTACCTCAGCCGTTTGCTCGAGTTACTCACCGAACGGACCAACGGTCTGGTTCCGGCGCTCTCCTTATTAATAGGTAGCAAACGCAGCTCGGCACCTCGTGCTGCAGCTGTCAGTACCCCGTCAGCTGCGCCGAGCACGCCAGCACCTGCGGCAGTCACCACAGCAGCAACCTCTACCGCGCAGGCAGAACCCTCGCGCGCGAGCTTTGACCCCATGGCCGGTGCGGCCAGCCAGCAGGCGCCGGCGCGTACTGAGCGTTCGGTGCAGGTCGAAGGTGGGTTGAAACACACCAGTTACCTGAATCGCACCTTTACCTTTGATAACTTCGTCGAAGGTAAATCCAACCAGCTGGCCCGCGCAGCGGCCTGGCAGGTGGCGGACAACCCCAAGCACGGTTACAACCCGCTGTTCCTTTATGGCGGCGTGGGCTTGGGTAAGACTCACTTGATGCATGCAGTGGGTAACCATCTGCTGGCGAAGAACCCGAATGCCAAGGTGGTGTACCTGCATTCCGAGCGTTTCGTCGCGGACATGGTCAAGGCCTTGCAGCTGAACGCCATCAACGAGTTCAAGCGCTTCTACCGTTCGGTGGATGCACTACTGATTGATGACATTCAATTCTTCGCCAAGAAAGAGCGTTCCCAGGAAGAGTTCTTCCACACCTTCAACGCTTTGCTCGAAGGCGGCCAGCAGGTGATTCTCACCAGTGACCGTTACCCGAAAGAAATCGAAGGCCTGGAGGAGCGTCTCAAGTCACGTTTCGGTTGGGGTCTGACGGTAGCCGTTGAGCCACCTGAGCTGGAAACCCGCGTGGCGATTCTGATGAAGAAGGCCGATCAGGCCAAAGTCGACCTGCCGCATGATGCTGCCTTCTTTATTGCCCAGCGCATCCGCTCCAACGTGCGTGAGCTGGAAGGCGCGTTGAAGCGCGTTATCGCCCACTCGCACTTCATGGGCCGCGACATTACCATCGAGCTGATCCGCGAATCGCTCAAGGACCTGTTGGCCCTGCAGGACAAGCTGGTAAGCATCGACAATATTCAGCGCACGGTCGCCGAGTACTACAAGATCAAGATTTCTGATCTGCTGTCCAAGCGCCGCTCACGTTCGGTCGCGCGTCCGCGTCAGGTGGCCATGGCGTTGTCGAAAGAGCTGACCAACCACAGCCTGCCGGAAATTGGTGATGCCTTCGGCGGCCGCGATCACACAACGGTATTGCATGCATGCCGTAAGATTGCTGAACTTAAGGAATCCGACGCGGACATCCGCGAGGACTATAAGAATTTGCTGCGTACGCTTACAACCTAATACGCAACTCCACTAGGCAAGGGACTAGACCATGCATTTCACCATTCAACGCGAAGCCTTGTTGAAACCTCTGCAACTGGTCGCCGGCGTCGTGGAACGCCGTCAGACCTTGCCGGTTCTTTCTAACGTGCTGCTAGTGGTCGAAGGCCAGCAGCTGTCGCTGACCGGTACCGACCTGGAAGTCGAGCTGGTTGGTCGCGTCACCCTTGAAGAGCCAGCGGAGTCCGGTGAGATCACCGTGCCGGCGCGTAAGCTGATGGATATCTGCAAAAGCCTGCCGGCTGACGCTCTGATCGATATCCGTATCGACGAGCAGAAGCTGCTGGTCAAAGCCGGCCGCAGCCGCTTCAGTCTGTCCACCCTGCCCGCCAATGATTTCCCTACTGTCGAAGAAGGCCCAGGTTCGCTGACCTTCAGCCTGGTACAAAGCAGACTGCGCCGTTTGATCGAACGCACCAGCTTTGCCATGGCCCAGCAGGACGTGCGTTATTACCTCAATGGCATGCTGCTAGAAGTACAGACCGGCATCCTCCGCGCCGTTGCCACCGACGGTCACCGACTGGCCATGTGCTCCATGGAAGCGGCGATCGAGCAGGTTGAACGCCATCAGGTCATCGTGCCGCGCAAAGGTATTCTCGAACTGGCTCGTCTGCTCACTGAGCAGGATGGCAGCGTCAGCATCGTTCTCGGTCAGCACCACATCCGCGCTACCACCGGCGAGTTCACCTTCACCTCGAAACTGGTCGACGGCAAGTTCCCGGATTACGAGCGTGTGTTGCCGCGTGGTGGTGACAAGCTGGTGGTTGCTGATCGTCAGGGCCTGCGTGAAGCGTTTAGCCGTACCGCGATTCTGTCCAACGAGAAGTACCGCGGCATTCGTCTGCAACTGGAATCTGGCTTGCTGAAAATTCAGGCTAACAACCCTGAGCAGGAAGAAGCGGAAGAAGAGATCGCCGTGGACTACAGCGGCAGCTCGCTGGAAATCGGTTTCAACGTCAGCTACTTGCTCGACGTGCTGAGCGTGATGACCACCGACCAGGTGCGTCTGATCCTCTCCGATGCCAACAGCAGTGCCCTGGTACAGGAAGCTGACAACGACGATTCATCCTATGTCGTTATGCCAATGCGTCTGTAATCCAGACCGTTGAATAACTACTGCGCTCGGTCATGCCGCGTTGGGGTCGCTTTCGGAATGCTCATGTACTACCCGTACACTCCGCTTCCTCAACCGATCCCGCCTTGCCTGACCTTCGCTCGTAACGTTCTTCAACGGTCTCTTAGTTAATGTCCCTTACTCGCTTTACCGTCACCGCGGTGCGTAATCTGCACCCGGTGACCCTTTCCCCCTCTCCGCGTATCAACATCCTTTCCGGCGACAATGGCAGCGGCAAAACCAGCCTGCTCGAAGCCATTCATTTGCTGGGTCTGGCTCGCTCCTTTCGCAGCACTCGCCTGCTTCCGGTCATTCAGTACGATCAACTCGCTTGCACGATTTTCGGTCAGGTACAAATGTCTGATGGTCGGCAAAGCAATCTGGGTATTTCGCGGGATCGTCAGGGTGAATTTCAGATTCGTATCGATGGGCAGAATGCGCGCAGTGCTGCGCAACTGGCCGAGACCTTGCCGCTGCAACTGATCAATCCGGACAGCTTCCGTCTACTTGAAGGTGCGCCGAAGATTCGTAGGCAGTTTCTCGATTGGGGAGTGTTCCACGTGGAACCTCGTTTTCTGCCGGCCTGGCAGCGCCTGCAGAAGGCCCTGCGTCAGCGGAACTCATGGCTGCGGCATGGTACACTTGACGCCGCTTCGCAGGCTGCCTGGGACCGAGAGTTGTGCCTGGCCAGCGACGAAATTGACGGTTATCGGCGTGCCTATATCCAGGCCCTGAAACCGGTTTTCGAGCGCATCCTGAATGAGCTGGTTGAGCTGCAAGGTTTGACCCTCAGTTACTACCGCGGTTGGGATAAAGAGCGCGAGCTCAATACGGTGCTTGCCTCTACCCTTACCCGCGATCAGCAACTGGGTCACACCCAGGCAGGTCCGCAGCGCGCCGACTTAAGGCTGCGTTTAGGGGCACATAATGCCGCCGAGATACTCTCGCGCGGCCAGCAGAAATTAGTTGTATGTGCACTGCGCATTGCGCAGGGCCATTTAGTCAATCAGGCCAAGCACGGCCAATGCATCTATCTGGTGGATGACCTGCCGTCAGAACTGGATGAACAGCACCGTCGTGCGTTGTGCCGATTGTTGGAAGACTTGCACTGCCAGGTGTTTATCACCTGTGTAGACCATGAATTGTTGAGGGAAGGCTGGCGCACGGATACGCCAGTTGCCATGTTCCACGTGGAACATGGTGGCATTACCCAGACCCACGACCACCGGGAGTGAAGGCATGAGCGAAAACCAAACGTACGACTCCAATAACATTAAGGTCCTCAAGGGCCTGGATGCCGTACGCAAGCGGCCTGGCATGTACATCGGCGATACCGACGATGGCAGCGGTCTGCACCACATGGTGTTCGAGGTGGTCGACAACTCGATTGACGAGGCGTTGGCTGGGCATTGCAGCGAAATCACCATCACCATCCACCCGGATGAGTCGATCAGCGTGCGCGATAACGGCCGTGGTATTCCGGTCGATATGCACAAGGAAGAAGGCGTTTCCGCAGCTGAAGTGATCATGACCGTCCTGCACGCAGGCGGTAAGTTCGACGACAACAGCTACAAGGTTTCCGGTGGTCTGCACGGCGTGGGCGTTTCTGTGGTTAACGCCCTGTCCAAGGAGCTGATCCTGACCATCCGCCGTAGTGGCAAGATCTGGGAGCAGACCTATATCCACGGCGTGCCTCAGGCACCGATCGCCGCGGTCGGCGACAGCGATGTCACCGGTACGCAGATCCACTTCAAGCCGTCCGAAGACACCTTCGCCAATATCCATTTCAGCTGGGACATTCTGGCTAAGCGTCTGCGCGAACTGTCGTTCCTCAACTCCGGCGTGGGCATCCTGCTCAAGGATGAACGCAGCGGCAAGGAAGAGCTGTTCAAGTACGAAGGCGGTCTGCGTGCCTTCGTTGAATACCTCAACCACAACAAAACTGCGGTCAACCAGGTGTTCCACTTCACCGTGCAGCGTGATGACGGTGTCGGTGTAGAAGTTGCCCTGCAGTGGAACGACAGCTTCAACGAGAACCTGCTCTGCTTCACCAACAATATTCCCCAGCGCGACGGTGGTACTCACCTGGCCGGCTTCCGCTCGGCGCTGACGCGTAACCTGAATGCCTATATTGAGCAGGAAGGTCTGGCCAAGAAGCACAAGATCGCCACCACCGGTGACGATGCCCGTGAAGGCTTGACCGCGATTATTTCGGTAAAAGTACCGGACCCGAAGTTCAGCTCGCAGACCAAAGACAAGCTGGTTTCCAGCGAAGTGAAAACTGCGGTCGAGCAGGAAATGGGCAAGTACTTCTCCGACTTCCTGTTGGAAAACCCCAACGAGGCCAAGGCCGTAGTCGGCAAGATGATCGACGCTGCGCGCGCCCGTGAAGCAGCGCGTAAAGCGCGTGAAATGACCCGCCGTAAAGGCGCGCTGGATATCGCCGGGCTGCCGGGCAAACTGGCCGACTGCCAGGAGAAAGACCCTGCCCTTTCCGAACTCTATATCGTGGAAGGAGACTCCGCGGGCGGTTCTGCCAAGCAGGGCCGTAACCGCAAGACCCAGGCGATCCTGCCGCTCAAGGGCAAGATCCTCAACGTCGAGAAAGCGCGTTTCGACAAGATGATTTCCTCTCAGGAAGTCGGCACCCTGATCACCGCCCTGGGCTGTGGTATCGGCCGCGATGAGTACAACATCGACAAGCTGCGCTATCACAACATCATCATCATGACCGACGCCGACGTCGACGGTTCGCACATTCGTACTCTACTGCTGACCTTCTTCTTCCGTCAGTTGCCGGAGCTTGTTGAGCGTGGCTACATCTATATCGCTCAGCCGCCGCTGTACAAGGTCAAGAAGGGCAAGCAGGAGCAGTACATCAAGGACGACGAGGCTATGGATGAATACATGACCCAGTCGGCCCTGGAAGATGCCAGCCTACACGTCAACGAAAGCGCGCCAGGCTTGTCTGGTGAAGCGCTGGAGCGCCTGGTCAACGATTACCGCCTGGTGATGAAGACCCTCAACCGATTGTCGCGCCTGTACCCGCTGGAGCTCACCGAGCACTTCGTCTACATCCCGCGGGTGGAAACCGAGCAGTTGGCGGACAAGGCAGCTATGGAGCAATGGCTGGGCCTGCTTGATGCACGCCTCAAGGGTATGGAGAAGTCCGGTCTGGTGTACAAAACCAGTCTGCACGAAGACCAGGAGCGTCACCTCTGGCTGCCGCAGGTGGAATTGGTTTCCCATGGGGTTTCCAGCTACATCATCTTCAACCGCGACTTCTTCGCCAGTAACGACTACAAGACCGTTACCACTCTGGGCGATCAGCTCAACAGCCTGCTAGAAGAAGGTGCCTTTGTGCAGCGCGGCGAGCGCAAGAAGCACGTCAGCACCTTCAAGGATGCACTTGCTTGGCTGATGGCTGAAAGCACCAAGCGCCATAGCATCCAACGCTATAAGGGTCTCGGTGAAATGAACCCGGATCAACTCTGGGAAACCACCATGGACCCGGAAGTTCGCCGCATGCTCAAGGTGCGTATCGAAGACGCGATCGCTGCCGATCAGATCTTCAACACCCTGATGGGTGATGCCGTTGAACCGCGTCGGGACTTTATCGAGACCAACGCACTGGCTGTGTCCAACCTGGACTTCTAAAACAGCCGGAGGACGCCAGACACACGCTGGTTTCTGTCTAGAAAAAGCCCCTGCTGATTAACTTCAGCAGGGGCTTTTTTGTTCCACATGGAACATAGCGGCAGGCATGCAGCGCACATCCGTACCCGAGCAAATTTGAGCGATAAAAAAGCCGATACTGAGGCCGGCTTGAGGTTACATCGGAAAACTTATGCACGAAAAGTAGTTGGTTAGATGCACATTAAAACTGCTTATAAATCATTACCTTGAAAGGCTTAATAGCACTCTGCCGGTATTTCGCGCACAGGTTATCCACAATTGAGCTAGGCCGGCTCCTGGGCTTCCAGAGGCTGGCTCTGTGCATCCAGTGAGCCGATATCGCGTTGCGCCTGGCTGACCCAGGCAAACGCACGATCATTGAGCTCGGCGATGGCGCGCGGACCGGTACCTTCAGCGTGCATCAGTGGGCCAATCACTACTTGAACGGTACCTGGGGTTTTGCGCCATCCCAACTTGGGCCAGAACTCACCAGCGTTGTGGGCAATCGGTAGCACCGGCAGGTTGGCATTCACTGCGAGGGAGGCGCCGCCACGGCTGAACTTGCCGATCTGGCCGGGCGGAATGCGCGTGCCTTCCGGAAATACCAGCACCCAGGCGCCCTGCCCCAGGCGTTTGTGGCCAAGCTTGGCCAGCTGCTTGAGCGCCGCTTTGGGGTTACTGCGGTCGATGGCGATAGGTTTGAGCATGGCCATCGCCCAGCCGAAGAACGGTACATACAGCAGCTCGCGCTTGACCACTTGGCTGAGCGGCTCAAAGTAGCCGCAGAGGAAGAAGGTCTCCCAGGTGCTTTGGTGCTTGGCGAGGATCACGCAGGGCTGCTCGGGGATATTCTCCAGGCCCTTGATCTCATAGTTGATGCCGGCTACCACCTTGGCCAGCCAGGTGGCGCAGCGGCACCAGTTCTGGATAACAAAGCGATAGCGCGCGCGAAACGGTAGGAAGGGGGCAACGAAGACGCTGAGGGTGCACCAGACAAAGGCGCTGGAAGACAACAACAGATAGAAGAGAACGGTTCTGAGGGTCTGCACTGTCGACATGGGAGCTTTTACCGTCGCAGGCAGCGCCTGCTTTATAAGTGGAGAAGCTGTGCGGCAACCGCCGCCAGATCATCGAATACCAGGGTGCCCGCTGGCAATCCTTTCGCCAGGGTGCGTTCGCCCTTGCCGGTCTTTACCAAAACTGGCTGACAATCGACGGCGCCGGCCGCTGTCAGGTCACCGCTGCTGTCTCCGACAAACCACACGCCCTTAAGTGCTACGCCATAGTACGCAGCAATCTGCTCGAGCATGCCGGGTTTCGGTTTGCGGCAGGCGCAGCCCTCATCCGGGCCGTGGATGCAGTGCACGATCAGGCCCAGCTCGCCGCCCTGCGCTGTCACCAGTTCACGCAGGCGCGCGTGCATGGCTTCCAGGGTGGCCAGGTTGTAATAGCCGCGGGCGACCCCGGATTGATTGGTGGCCACGGCGATCGTCCAGCCGGCTTGCGACAGGCGCGCGATGGCTTCGATAGCGCCGGGTAGCGGAATCCACTCGGCGAGGCTTTTGATATAGGCGTCGGAGTCGTAATTGATGACGCCGTCGCGGTCGAGAATCAGCAGTTTCATGGGGAAATCCGTAACCGGCTGACGGTGATGGCCGCCAGCTGGTAAAGGTGATGATGGGCTGCGCGTAGCCCATCGGACTCGCGGCAGGCGTTAGCCGAGTACTGAGATATCGGCCACACCGAGGAACAGGCCACGCAGCTTGGCCAGCAGCGCATAACGATTGGCCCGTACGGCAGGGTCTTCGGCGTTGACCAGTACGGCCTCGAAGAAGGCATCCACCGGCTCGCGCAGATTGGCCAACTGACTCAGTGCCAGGTTGTACTGACGCCCTGCAGCCAGCGGCCGTACTGCATGCTCGGCCTGCTGAATAGCGGCGTTAAGGGCGAACTCGCTGGGGTTGTCGAAGTGATGGGCTTCGACGCTCGCTGCGACCTGACCTTCGGCCTTGCTCAGCAAGTTGGACACGCGCTTGTTCGCCGCCGCCAGAGCGGCCGCCTGCGGCAAAGCCCGGAAAGCTTGCACGGCCTGTACGCGTTGATCGAAATCCAGCGGCGAGGTCGGGCTGACCGCACGTACGGCCTGGTACACGGCCACTTCGACGCCTTCGTCCTCATAACGCGCGCGCAGACGGTCGAAGATAAAGTCCTGCACCTGGGGAGCCAGGCCATCGGCTTTGATCTTGTCGCCGAATTGTTTGATCGCAAAACCAACGGCTTCAACCAGATCCAGATCCAGCTGCTTCTCGATCAGGATGCGCAACACGCCAAGGGCAGCGCGACGCAGGGCATAGGGGTCCTTGCTGCCGGTGGGCAGCATGCCGATGCCGAAGATCCCAACCAGGGTATCCAGCTTGTCGGCCAGGGCCACGGCAGCACCAGTGAGGGTACTCGGCAGCTCAGCGCCGGCGCCGCGCGGCATGTACTGCTCGTTCAGCGCCAGGGCGACGTCTTCGGCTTCGCCATCATGCTTGGCGTAGTAGTAACCGGCGATGCCCTGCATTTCCGGGAACTCGCCGACCATTTCACTGGCCAGGTCGCACTTGCAGAGAATGCCGGCCCGTGCCGCGCGAGTGGCGTCGCCACCAATGCGCTGGGCGATAAAACCAGCCAGGGCCGAGACGCGCTGGGCCTTGTCATAGACCGAACCCAGCTGGGCCTGGAACACCACGTTGGCCAGGCGCTGGTTGAAGGTCTCAAGCTTTTGCTTCTTGTCCTGCTTGAAGAAGAACTCGGCGTCCGTCAGGCGCGGACGCACCACCTTCTCGTTGCCGGAAATGATCTGCGCCGGGTCTTTACTTTCAACGTTGGCCACGGTGATAAAGCGCGGCAGCAGCTTGCCGTTGCTGTTGAGCAGGCAGAAGTACTTTTGGTTGTCCTGCATGGTGGTGATCAGTGCTTCCTGCGGCACTTCGAGGAAGCGTTCCTCGAAGGAACAGACCAGCGGCACCGGCCATTCGACCAGGGCACTGACTTCATCCAGCAACGCCGGCGGTACGATGGCCGTGCCCTGCTCTGCTGCAGCCAGTTCATTGACCCGGGCAATGATCTGCGCGCGACGCTCGGCGAAGTCGGCAATCACATAGGCGCTACGCAGGTCTTCGGCGTAGTTGGCCGGCGCGCTGATACGCACCTCATGGTTGGCGTGGAAGCGGTGACCACGGGAAACCCGGCCGGCTTGTTGGGCGAGGATTTCGCAGTCGATCACCTCGTCACCGAACAGCATCACCAGCCACTGGCTCGGGCGGACGAATTCGGTCTTGCGCGCGCCCCAACGCATGCGCTTGGGAATCGGCAGCTCGTTCAGCGAGGTTTCGACGATGCCCGGCAGCAGGCCAGCGGCTGCTTGACCCGGAATGCTCTGGCTGAATTTCAGTTTGGGGCCGCTTTGGTCGATTTGGCTCAGCTCGACACCGCACTTCTTGGCGAAGCCCAGCGCGGCTTGAGTCGGGTTGCCGTCCTTGTCGAACGCTGCCTGTACGGGCGGGCCGTCGAGGTTCTGCGTGCGATCGGCTTGCTGCTCTTCAAGCTGCTCGATCAGTACGGCCAAACGGCGCGGCGCGGCGTAATAGCGCACTTGGCCATAGCTCAGGCCAGCGGCTTTCAGGCCTTTTTCGATACCGGCGAGGAAAGCTTCACCCAGGGTTTTCAGGGCTTTCGGTGGCAGCTCTTCGGTGCCCAGCTCTACCAGGAAATCACGCGCACTCATTCTGCTGCCTCCAGCTTGGCCAATACTTCATCACGCAGGTCGGGTGCCGCGAGCGGGAAGCCGAGTTTGCGCCGCGCTTGCAGGTAGCTCTGCGCCACCGAGCGGGCCAGGGCACGCACGCGCAGGATGTATTGCTGACGCGCGGTCACCGAGATGGCTCGGCGCGCATCTAGCAGGTTGAAGGTGTGCGAGGCCTTGAGCACCATCTCGTAGGTCGGCAGCGGTAGCTCCAGTTCGATCAGGCGGTTGGCTTCGCTTTCGTAGAAGTCGAACAGCTCGAAGAGTTTCTCGACGTTGGCGTGTTCGAAGTTGTAGGTCGATTGCTCCACTTCGTTCTGGTGGAACACATCGCCGTAGGTGACCTTGCCGAACTGGCCGTCGGTCCAAACCAGGTCGTACACCGAGTCGACGCCCTGCAGGTACATGGCCAGGCGCTCGAGACCGTAGGTGATCTCACCGGTTACCGGGTAGCACTCGATGCCGCCGACCTGCTGGAAGTAGGTGAACTGGGTGACTTCCATACCGTTCAGCCAGATTTCCCAGCCCAGACCCCAGGCGCCGAGCGTCGGCGATTCCCAGTTGTCTTCGACGAAGCGGATGTCGTGTACCAGCGGGTCGATGCCGATGGCCTTCAGCGAGCCTAAGTAAAGCTCCTGGAAGTTTTCCGGGTTCGGCTTGAGTACCACCTGGAACTGGTAGTAGTGCTGCAGACGGTTGGGGTTTTCGCCGTAGCGGCCGTCAGCCGGACGACGGGAAGGCTGCACATAGGCGGCGTTCCAGGTCTCTGGGCCGATGGCACGGAGAAACGTGGCGGTGTGGAAGGTGCCCGCGCCAACTTCCATATCGTAGGGCTGCAACACCACACAGCCCTGCTCGGCCCAGTACTGTTGCAGGGCGAGGATCAAGTCTTGGAAGGTGCGCACGGCAGGCGTAGTCTGGCTCACAAATTTCACCCGTACTTTGGCGGCTTCAGAAAGTCCGCGAGTATACCGAAGCTCAGGAAAACCCGCATGCCACGCTGTTTCTGGTGCAATGACGATCCGCTGTATCAGGCGTACCACGATGAAGAATGGGGCGTACCGCAACGTGACCCCCAGGTGCTGTTCGAGTTACTGCTGCTGGAGGGTTTTCAGGCAGGTCTGTCGTGGATCACCGTGCTGAAGAAGCGCGAGCACTATCGCAAGGTGCTGTTCGGGTTTGATTTGCAGCGTCTGGCCATGCTCACCGACGAGTACATCGAAGAAACTCTAATGCAGGACCCCGGCATCATCCGCAACCGCCTCAAGCTCAAGGCCATGCGCAAAAACGCTCAGGCCTGGCTCAAGCTGGAAGACCCAGTGGCGTTGCTCTGGTCGTTTGTCGGCGGCGTGCCAAAGATCAACCACTTCAGCGAACGCGGCCAGGTGCCGGCGGTAACCGCTGAGGCCGAGGCGATGAGCAAGGCGCTGAAGAAGGCCGGTTTCACCTTTGTCGGGCCGACCATTTGTTATGCCTATATGCAGGCCAGCGGCATGGTCATGGATCACACCACGAACTGTGACCGCTACGCGCAACTCAACGGCTACTAGCGCAGGCGGTTACAATGGCCACCTTTTGATCGGCTGGAGTTGCCTGTGGAAAAGTTCAAAGGTGCCCTGGTGGTGGGTTTCTTACGTCTGTTTGCCCTGCTGCCATGGCGCGCAGTTCAGGCTGTGGGCGCGGCGATTGGTTGGCTGATGTGGAAGCTGCCGAACGGCTCACGCGAAGTGGCCAGCATCAACCTGCGTAAATGCTTTCCCGAACTGGATGAGGCCGCGCACCAGCGTCTGCTGGGCCAATCGCTGATGGATATCGGCCGAACCCTGACCGAAAGCGCCTGTGCCTGGATCTGGCCGGCGCAGAAATCCATCGGCCTGGTGCGTGAAGTCGAGGGTCTGGATGTACTCAAGGAGGCTCTGGCCAGCGGTAAGGGCGTAGTCGGCATCACCAGCCACCTGGGCAACTGGGAAGTGCTTAACCACTTCTACTGCGCGCAGTGCAAACCGATCATCTTCTACCGCCCGCCCAAGCTCAAAGCGGTCGATGATCTGCTGCGCCAGCAGCGTGTGCAGCTGGGTAACCGCGTTGCGCCGTCGACCAAGGAAGGCATCCTCAGTGTGATCAAGGAAGTGCGCAAAGGCGGTGCGGTGGGCATTCCGGCTGATCCTGAGCCGAGCCTGTCTTCCGGGGTATTCGTGCCCTTTCTGGGCACCGAGGCGCTGACCAGCAAGTTTGTTGCCGGCATGTTGAGCGGCGGCAAGGCCTGCGGAGTATTTCTGCATGCGCTGCGTCTGCCGGATGGTTCGGGCTTTAAGGTCATCCTCGAAGCTGCACCGGAAGCCATGTACAGCACTGATACGGCAACCGCTGTTGCGGCGATGAGCACCGTTATCGAACGGTATGTGCGTACTTACCCGAGCCAGTATATGTGGAGCATGAAGCGCTTCAAGAAGCGCCCTGCCGGCGAAGCCAAGTGGTATTGAATGGGTCTGAGTTGCAGGCGAAGCCTGCTCTCGACTAGGCTGGAGGAACCCACTCTGACGGACGGCGCATGAGCAATAGTCGAAAGAATATCCGCACGCCCCTGAAGGTACGCCTGCGTATCGACCATCCGGTGCACGGTGAGCTGATGGTCACCACGCGGGATATTTCCGAATGCGGCGTCTATGTGCTGATGGACCAGGCGCAAAATATGCTCAGCATGGGTGAGCAGGTGCAGGGCCAAGTGCAGGGGTTGCCGATGGAAGCGCCGATCCTCACGCTCGAAGTGGTACGCGTCGAAGCCCTGGGCGTTGGCCTGCGCTTTGTGCAAACCGAGGA
Organism: Pseudomonas sp. FEMGT703P; assembly: GCF_002786345.1. Classification (NCBI taxonomy): domain Bacteria; kingdom Pseudomonadati; phylum Pseudomonadota; class Gammaproteobacteria; order Pseudomonadales; family Pseudomonadaceae; genus Pseudomonas; species Pseudomonas sp. FEMGT703P. The sequence goes on from NZ_PGCM01000008.1 coordinate 78,408, forward strand.
ATAGTTCAGGCTATTTCCTGAGTTACCGAGCCGGCTTATCCAGGCGTTTGAGAAATACACTGATTTCCTTGCCCGCCTGCTTGTCACCCTTCTCTTCTGCCACCCGCAAGCCTTGCGTCCAGGCAGCCCGCGCCTCGGCGCTACGCCCCTGCTTGTTCAGCGCCTGGCCGAGCAGCTTCCAGGCGGCTGAATATTGCGCATCGAACTCGACACAGCGCTGCAAATGCTCCGCCGCCTTGGCGAACTCCGCCGCATCTAGATAACCCTTACCCAAACCAAAACGCAGCAGGGCATTGTCCATGCCTTTGGCCAGCATTTTCTCCAGGGCTTCGGTGCTCATGGTCGATTCCTAAAAAAAGGTCAGGCCGACCTGGAACAGACGCTCGGCATCGCGGATGTACTTTTTGTCGACCAGGAACAGGATCACATGGTCGCCCGTCTCGATCACCGTGTTGTCGTGAGCGATCAACACCTCTTCGTTGCGGATGATCGCACCGATGGTAGTGCCCGGCGGCAACGCGATATCAGCGATGGCGCGGCCGACTACCTTGCTCGATTTGGCGTCACCATGGGCAATCGCTTCGATGGCCTCGGCGGCACCGCGGCGCAGGCTGTGCACGCTTTCGATATCACCACGGCGCACGTGGGTCAGCAGAGTGCCGATGGTGGCCAGCTGCGGGCTGATGGCGATGTCGATTTCGCCGCCTTGTACCAGATCAACGTAAGCCGGGTTGTTGATGATGGTCATCACCTTGCGCGCACCCAGGCGCTTGGCCAGCAAGGAGGACATGATGTTGGCTTCGTCGTCGTTGGTCAGGGCCAGGAAGATGTCGGCGTCGCTGATGTTTTCTTCCACCAGCAAGTCGCGGTCCGAGGCGCTGCCTTGTAGCACGATGGTGCTGTCGAGGGTTTCCGAGAGGTAGCGGCAACGTGCCGGGTTCATCTCAATGATCTTCACCTGGTAGCGGCTCTCGATGGCCTCGGCCAGACGCTCGCCGATATGCCCTCCGCCGGCGATCACGACTTTCTTGTAGCTGTCTTCCATGCGGCGCATTTCGCTCATCACCGCACGGATATGCGCCTTGGCGGCGATAAAGAATACTTCGTCATCGGCTTCGATCACCGTGTCGCCCTGCGGCATGATCGCCCGGTTGCGGCGGAAGATCGCGGCCACCCGGGTGTCGACATTCGGCATGTGCTCGCGCAATTGACGCAGCTGCTGACCGACGAGTGGGCCGCCGTAGTAGGCCTTGACCGCCACCAGCTGAGCCTTGCCTTCGGCGAAGTCGATCACCTGCAGGGCGCCGGGGTATTCGATCAGGCGCTTGATGTAGTTGGTCACCACCTGCTCGGGGCTGATCAGTACGTCGACCGGGATCGATTCGTTGCTGAACAGGCCGCTGCGGGTCAGATAGGCCGCTTCACGCACCCGTGCAATCTTGGTCGGGGTGTGGAACAGGCTGTAGGCGACCTGGCAGGCAATCATGTTGATTTCATCGCTGTTGGTCACTGCCACCAGCATGTCGGCGTCATCTGCGCCGGCCTGGCGCAGCACCGTGGGAAACGAACCACGACCTTGTACGGTACGAATATCCAGGCGGTCACCGAGGTCGCGCAGACGGTCACCGTCGGTGTCGACCACGGTGATGTCGTTGGCTTCGCTGGCCAGGTGTTCCGCCAGGGTGCCGCCAACCTGGCCTGCACCGAGAATGATGATCTTCATGCAGTCTGTTCCTCAGCCGCGCGGGGCGGCAGCGATTTTCATCAGCTTGGCATAGTAGAAGCCGTCGTGGCCGTCGACTTGCGGGAATAGCTGGCGACCGTGGGCGGTTTTATGGCCGAACGCTCCGGCAATATCCAGCTCACGGGCGCCCGGCGTACGCGCCAGGAAGGCAGCAATATTCTCGCTGTTTTCCGCCGGCATCACCGAGCAGGTGGCATAGAGCAGGATGCCGCCGACTTCCAGAGTCTGCCACAGGCTATCCAGCAGCTCGCCCTGCAGCTTGGCCAGCGCGGGAATGTCATCGGCCTGACGGGTCAGTTTGATATCCGGGTGACGGCGGATCACCCCGGTGGCCGAGCAGGGCGCATCGAGCAGGATGCGCTGGAACGGCTTGCCGTCCCACCAGGCGGCCAGGTCGCGGCCATCGGCGGCGATCAACTCGGCCTCCAGGCCCAGACGTTTGAGGTTTTCGCGTACGCGCACCAGGCGTTTTTCTTCCAAGTCCACCGCCACAACGCCGGCCAGTGAGGGCTCGGCTTCCAGCAGATGGCAGGTTTTACCGCCTGGCGCGGCGCAGGCGTCCAGCACGCGTTGACCGGGCGCCAGATCGAGCAGTTCGGCCGCCAGCTGCGCCGCTTCGTCCTGCACACTGACGCGGCCTTCAGCAAAACCCGGCAGGGTGGTGACATCGCATGCCTGCAGCAGGCGAATGCCGTCACGGCTAAACGTGCAAGGCTCCGCCTCGAAGCCTACGCGGTGCAGTTCGGCCAGGTAGTCATCGCGACTGCCGAGGCGGCGGTTGACCCGCAGAATCAGCGGTGGGTGGGCATTGTTGGCCGCGCAGATGGCCTCCCAGTGTTCCGGCCACTGAGCTTTCAGGGCCTTCTGCAGCCAGCGCGGGTGGGCAGTATGCAGCACCGGATCGCGATCCAGCTCGGCCAGCAGTGACTCATGCTCGCGCTGGGCATTGCGCAGCACGGCATTCAGCAGGCCCTTGAGTGAAGGCTTCTTCAGCTTGTCGACACAGGCTACCGTCTCGCCGATGGCCGCATGCGCCGGGATGCGTGTGTAGAACAGCTGATAGAGGCCGATCAGCAGCAGCGCTTCGACATCGCGGTCGACGGCTTTGAAGGGTTTCTGCAGCAGCTTCTCGGCGATCAATGCCAGGCGTGGCTGCCAGCGTGCGGTGCCAAAGGCCAGATCCTGGGCTAGGCCACGGTCGCGCTGCTCGACCTTATCCAGCAACGGCGGCAGGCTGCTACCCAGCGAGGCTTTGCCATTGAGCACCACGGCCAGGGCGCGGGCGGCGGCCAGACGTGGGTTCATAGACCGAGCACCAAGCCAGGTGCGAACTGCTCGCGGCGGCTGTTATACAGGTCACTAAAGTTCAGCGCCTTGCCGCCGGGCAGTTGCAGGCGTGTCAGACGCAGCGCGCCTTCGCCACAGGCCACGGTCAGGCCGGATTTATCGGCGGCGAGGATGCTGCCGGGTTGGCCCTGCCCTTCGCCCAGTGCGGCGGCGTGCACCTTGATGGCTTCGCCACCTAGCGTGCTATGGCAGATCGGCCAGGGGTGAAAGGCACGCACTAGTCGCTCCAGCTCAATGGCCGGGCGGCTCCAGTCGAGGCGCGCTTCATCCTTATTCAGCTTGTGTGCATAGGTCGCCAGGCTGTCATCCTGCACCTCGCCAACCAGACTGCCGGCGGCCAGGCCGCTGATGGCAGCGATCACCGCCTGTGGGCCAAGTGTGGCCAGGCGATCGTGCAAGCTGCCACCGGTGTCTTCGGCAGAAATGGGCGTGCTGACCTTGAGCAGCATCGGCCCTGTGTCCAGGCCGGCTTCCATCTGCATCACGGTAACGCCGGACTCAGCATCACCGGCCTCCACCGCGCGCTGGATCGGTGCGGCACCACGCCAGCGTGGCAGCAGCGAGGCGTGACTGTTGATACAGCCCAGGCGCGGGATATCCAGCACCGCTTGCGGCAGGATCAGGCCGTACGCCACCACCACCATCAGATCGGGCTTGAGTGCCGCTAGCTCGGCTTGGGCTGCGGGGTCGCGCAGGGTCTGCGGCTGGTACACCGGAATATCGTGCTGAAGGGCGAGCTGCTTAACCGGGCTTGGGGTGAGCTTCTGTCCGCGGCCGGCCGGGCGATCAGGCTGGCTGTAGACGGCAATGATCTGGTGTGGCGTGTCGAGCAAGGCCTTGAGGTGTTCGGCGGCGAATTCCGGGGTGCCGGCAAAGACAATACGCAAAGACTCAGACATGGGTTCTCACTGCTAGAAAGAAAAAGGCTTGCCGTAGCAAGCCTTTGAAAGGTGTGGCTTAAGCCTGCTGGCGGTGCTGCTTTTCCAGCTTCTTCTTGATGCGGTCGCGTTTGAGATTAGACAGGTAATCGACAAACAGCTTGCCATTAAGGTGGTCGCATTCATGCTGAATGCACACGGCAAGCAGGCCTTCTGCGATCAGCTCGTAGGGCTGGCCATCGCGGTCTAGCGCCTTGATCTTGACCTTCTGCGGGCGGTCGACGTTTTCGTAGAAGCCTGGCACTGACAGGCAACCTTCCTGGTACTGATCCATTTCCTCGGTCAGCGGCTCGAACTCGGGGTTGATAAACACCCGTGGCTCGGATTTGTCTTCGGACAGGTCCATCACCACCAGACGTTTGTGCACGTTGACCTGCGTCGCGGCCAGGCCGATACCCGGTGCGTCGTACATGGTTTCAAACATGTCATCGATCAGTTGACGCAAGGCGTCATCGACCACGTCCACCGGCTTGGCGATGGTGCGCAGGCGCGGATCGGGAAACTCGAGGATATTCAGGATCGCCATATGCGTTTGTGATGCACTTGTGGAATAAAGTCAAAATCCGCTGCTAAGATGATGAGCAGCATTGAAAAACGGCTTCACGCCGCAGCACGACTGGGTTATGTCGCGGCGCTAGGGCGCTCCACGTGAAGACACATAATAAAGGGATTCACCGCATGAGGAAATCACTACTCGCCCTGCTGCTGGTTGCGGCAAGTGGCTTGGCCCAGGCCGCCGTGCAACTCAAGGACGGTCACCCAGACCGTTATACCGTGGTCAAGGGCGATACCCTCTGGGATATCTCTGGCAAATTTCTAAGTCAGCCGTGGAAGTGGCCTGAAATCTGGCACGCCAACCCACAGGTGGAAAACCCCCATTTGATTTATCCAGGCGATCAACTCAGCCTGGTGTATATCGATGGTCAGCCACGGCTGATGCTCAATCGCGGCGAGTCGCGCGGCACCATCAAGCTGTCGCCGCAGGTGCGCAGCACGCCGATGGCTGAAGCCATTCCGGCGATTCCGCTGGAGGCGATCAATAGCTTCCTGCTGAGCAACCGTATTGTTGATACCCCTGAGCAGTTCCAGGGAGCGCCCTATATCGTCGCCGGCAACGCCGAGCGCGTGGTCAGTGGTGCTGGTGATCGTGTCTATGCCCGAGGCAGTTTCGACGAGTCGGCGCCGGCTTATGGCATCTTCCGCCAGGGCAAAACCTACGTGGATCCGGAAACCCAGGAATTCCTCGGCATTAACGCCGATGACATCGGTTCGGGTGAGATCGTGGCCGAAGAAGGCGATGTCGGCACTATGGCCCTGACGCGCTCGACTCAGGAAGTTCGCCTTGGCGACCGGTTGTTCCCAACGGAAGAGCGGGCCATCAATTCGACCTTCATGCCGAGCGAGCCGGCTGGCGAGATCAATGGTGTGATCCTCGATGTGCCACGTGGTGTTACGCAGGTCGGTCAGTTCGATGTGGTGACCATCAATAAAGGTGCCCGTGACGGTCTGAGCGAAGGTAACGTGCTGGCAATCTACAAAACGGGCGAAACCGTACGTGACCGGGTAACTGGTGAGTCGGTGAAGATTCCGGACGAGCGTTCGGGCTTGCTGATGGTGTTCCGCACCTACGACAAGCTCAGCTATGGCCTGGTGCTGGGGGCGTCTCGTTCGCTTGAACTGATGGACAAAGTGCGTAACCCGTAACACCGATAAGCCCCGCAAACGCGGGGCTTTTTTATTCCCGTCTGAATTTCCTGCCGCCCGCGCGGCGCGACCGATCAAGGATGATCCGCATGTCGCAATCTTCTGCTATTTCCCCTGCTATATCTCCCGCTGAACTGGAAGCGCGTTTGCGCTTGCACTGCTTGCCGGAGCTCGGGCCTCGCCGCTTTCGTAAACTCCTCAGGGCATTCGACAGTGCTTCTGCCGCGCTCAGCGCACCGGCGAGTGCCTGGCGTTCTCTGGGACTACCGCAGGCATGCAGTGAGGCGCGACGTAGCGCTGAGGTGCGTGAGCGTGCGGCGCGGAGCCTGGCCTGGTCGGACGTCGATACGCATCATTTGTTGATGTGGGATGACGCGATTTATCCAGGTCTGCTGGCTGAGTTGGCGGATGCGCCACCGTTGCTGTTTGTTGCAGGTGACCCGACTTTGCTGGAGCAGCCGCAACTGGCCATGGTCGGTAGTCGGCGTGCATCGCGGCCAGGGTTGGATACCGCGCAGAGCTTTGCTCGCAGCCTGGCGGGTGGAGGTTTTGTGATTACCAGCGGTCTGGCCTTGGGCATCGATGGTGCGGCTCATCAGGGCGCGCTGGATGCCGGCGGCAAGACGGTGGCGGTACTCGGCACCGGCTTGCAGTGTTTATATCCGGCGCGGCACAAGCAACTTGCCGCCGATATCGTCACCCGTGGTGGTGCACTGGTGTCCGAGTTGCCGTTGGATTGCACGCCCCAGGCGAGCAATTTTCCCCGGCGCAATCGCATCATCAGTGGCCTATCCGTGGGTGTACTGGTGGTGGAAGCCAGCCCGTCCAGCGGCTCGCTGATTACCGCGCGCCTGGCCGCCGAACAGGGGCGTGAAGTCTATGCGATTCCCGGTTCGATCCATCATCCCGGCGCGCGTGGCTGCCATCAGCTGATCCGTGAAGGGGCGACGCTGGTGGAGAGTATCGAAGACATTTTGCAGGCTCTGCGCGGCTGGCAGGCGCAGCCACCCGCAAGCGCAGCGCTGAAGCCAGAGTCGCCCAGTCACCCATTACTGGCCTTGTTGCATGCCGCGCCGCATAGCAGCGAAGCGCTGGTGGTCGCCAGTGGTTTGCCGTTGGCTGAGGTGCTGGCGGCGCTGACCGAGCTGGAACTGGACGGCCGGGTGGTCTGCGAAAATGGCCGCTGGGTGGGCCGCGCGCTTTAGCTTGGATACACTGCCCGCCAGGCCTTAGTGGAGAGCAGTGAATGGTCAGTAACTGGCAGATACAGCAAGCAGCACGCGTAGTGCGCAATGGCGGAGTGATTGCCTATCCGACCGAAGCGGTATGGGGGCTGGGTTGTGATCCCTGGAATGACGAAGCGGTGGAGCGCTTGCTGGCGCTGAAGGATCGGCCGGTGCACAAGGGGCTGATTCTGGTCGCCGCCGAGGTTGAGCAGTTTGATTTTCTTCTCGAAGACCTGCCAGAAATCTGGCTGGCGCGCCTGGCCGGCAGCTGGCCGGGGCCGAACACCTGGCTGGTGCCGCACCAGAACCGGCTGCCCGAATGGATTAGCGGCCAGCACGACAGCGTGGCCCTGCGCGTCAGTGATCATCCGCAGGTGCGTGCGCTGTGTCGTCTGACCGGGCCGCTGGTGTCGACCTCGGCCAATCCGGCTGGCCGACTGTCTGCGCGTTCGCGTCTACGTGTTGAGCAGTACTTTCCCGGCCAGCTGGATGCGGTGCTGGGGGGGGCGTTGGGCGGCCGCAAGAACCCGAGTCTGATTCGCGACTTGATCAGCGGTGATGTGATCAGACCGTCCTGATCACAGCCAAATCGTCTAGGGCAGCAGAATGCTCGAACCGGTGGTTTGCCGCGCGCTCAGCGCAGTTTGCGCCAGCGCGGCGTCCTTAAGTGCATAGCGGTTGCTGATTTCCACCTGCAGTTGACCGCTGGCGATCATGGCGAACAGTTCGTCCGCCATGTTTTGCAGACGAGACGGCGTATCGGCGTAGCCGGCCAGGGTCGGTCGAGTGACGAACAGCGAGCCCTTCTGCGCCAGAATGCCCAGGTTGACCCCGCTGACTGCGCCAGACGCATTACCGAAACTGACCAGCAGGCCGCGCGGGGCCACGCAGTCCAGCGAGGTTTCCCAGGTGTCCTTGCCGACGCCGTCGTAGACCACCGGGCACTTCTTGCCATCGGTCAGTTCCAGCACGCGCTGGGCGACGTTTTCATGGCTGTAGTCGATGGTTGCCCAGGCGCCCTGCTCTTTGGCCCGTGCGGCTTTTTCGGCCGAGCTGACGGTGCCGATCAGCTTGACCCCAAGCGCTTTGGCCCACTGGCAGGCGAAGGAGCCGACCCCGCCGGCGGCGGCATGAAACAGAATGGTTTCGCCACCTTGCAGAGGGAACGTTTGGCGCAGCAGATACTGCACCGTCAGGCCCTTGAGTATCACTGCGGCGGCCTGCTCGAAGCTGATTGCATCCGGCAGTTTCACCAGCTTCTCGGCCGGCAGCACATGCAGCTCGCTATACGCGCCCAGCGGTCCGGTGGCATAGGCCACGCGGTCGCCCACCTGAAAACCGCTGACCGCAGCACCCACCGCCTCGACGATGCCCGCACCTTCGGTGCCCAGGCTGGACGGCAGCGCTGGCGGCGCATACAGGCCGCTGCGGAAATAGGTGTCGATAAAATTCAGGCCGATCGCCTGGTTCTGCACCCGTACCTCATTCGGACCTGGGGCTGCGGGTGTGTAGTCGGTGTAGTCGAGAACGTCCGGGCCGCCGTGACGGTTGAACTGGATACGCATGGCCATTTTCAGATTCTTCCGCGATTGAATGCCTGGATGATGCCCGCACGGGCAGAAACGTGCCGTTATCCAATCGTCTGCATTGACCGTCGTCAACTGCGGCCGTGGGGTGGCTGGTGTTATGCTGGCCGCCCATTTTTCCCCGCGGCCACGTGCCGCCTGGCCTTACCCGCTTTCAAGGTGCCGCCGTGAGTGACCGTACTGAGGCCGTCAAAGCCTACCTGCTGGATCTGCAAGACCGTATCTGCACTGCCCTGCAAGCCGAAGATGGTGGTGCCGAATTCTTCGAGGATGCCTGGCAGCGGCCAGCCGGCGGTGGCGGCCGCACGCGGGTGATGGAGAACGGCGCGCTGATCGAAAAGGGCGGGGTGAACTTCTCCCATGTGTTCGGCGACAGCCTGCCGCCCTCAGCCAGTGCGCATCGGCCGGAACTGGCCGGACGTGGCTTCGAGGCCCTTGGTGTGTCACTGGTGATCCACCCGGAAAACCCCTATGTGCCGACCTCCCACGCCAACGTGCGTTTCTTCAGCGCCGAGAAAGAAGGTGAAGAGCCGGTCTGGTGGTTCGGCGGCGGCTTCGACCTGACGCCTTACTACGGCAATGAAGAAGACTGCCGGCACTGGCACCAGGTCGCCCATGACGCCTGTGCGCCCTTCGGTGCCGAGGTCTATCCGAAGTTCAAGGAATGGTGTGATCGCTACTTCCACCTCAAGCACCGCGGCGAGCCGCGCGGCATTGGCGGGCTGTTTTTCGATGATCTGAATCAGTGGGATTTCGACACCAGCTTCGCCTTTATGCGCGCCATCGGCGATGCCTATATCGCGGCCTATCTGCCCATCGTGCAGCTCCGCAAGCTGACCCCCTATGGCGAGCGCGAGCGTGAGTTCCAGGCCTTCCGCCGTGGCCGCTATGTCGAGTTCAACCTGGTGTTCGACCGTGGCACGTTGTTCGGCCTGCAGTCCGGCGGGCGTACCGAATCGATCCTGATGTCGCTGCCGCCGCACGTACGCTGGGGCTACGACTGGAAGCCGGAGCCGGGCAGCGAAGAAGCGCGGCTGACCGAGTATTTCCTGACTGATCGTGAGTGGCTGAATGAGGCGGGCCGCTGATGGACCGCTACGGCGTATTCGGCAACCCCATCGGCCATAGCAAGTCGCCGCTGATTCATCGTCTGTTTGCTCAGCAGACCGGCGAGCAGCTGAGCTATGAAGCCCTGCTCGCGCCGTTGGACGACTTCCCCGGATTTGCCTGCGCGTTCTTTGCCGAGGGTTTGGGTGCCAATGTCACGGTGCCGTTTAAGGAGCAGGCGTTTGCTCTCGCCGATCAGCTCAGCGCCCGTGCTCAACGCGCCGGCGCGGTCAATACCCTAAAGAAGCTCGCCGACGGCAGCCTGCTTGGCGACAACACCGACGGCGCTGGCCTGGTGCGTGATCTGAAGGTGAATGCCGGGGTAAACCTCAAGGGCAAACGCATTCTCCTGCTCGGTGCCGGCGGTGCCGTGCGCGGCGTGCTGGAGCCATTGTTGGCCGAGCAGCCGGCGGCGCTGGTGATTGCCAACCGTACGGTGGAAAAGGCCGAGCAACTGGCCCGTGAATTTGCCGACCTGGGCCCAGTGGTTGCCAGCGGTTATGACTGGATTGATGCGCCGGTGGACCTGATTATCAACGGCACCTCGGCCAGCCTGGCCGGCGAGTTGCCGCCGATTGCCCCAAGCCTGATTCAGCCCGGGCACACCCTGTGCTACGACATGATGTACGGCAAGGAATTGACCGCTTTTAACCGCTGGGCCGCCGAGCACGGCGCAGCGCGCACTTTGGATGGCCTGGGCATGTTGGTGGAGCAGGCCGCTGAAGCCTTTGCCCTGTGGCGCGGCGTGCGCCCAGCCAGCGCTCCGGTGTTGGCCGAACTACGCCGCCTGTTGGCCGAGGGATGAAGCCGTGGGGTTGAGCGCGGATGACCTGGCGCAGATCAGCGCGCTGACCCTGCGCCATTATCAGGGCTGCGCCGAAGACTTTCGCGACGGCACCCGCGATCACGATGTCAGCCAGAATATCGCCGCTCTGCTCGCGGCTATCCAGGTGACTGCGCCCTACCAGATTCTTGATTTCGGCTGCGGTCCGGGTCGCGATCTGCGCACCTTTGGCGCTATGGGCCACAGCGCTGTCGGTTTGGATGGCTGCGGGCGCTTTGTCGAAATGGCTCGCGCCGACAGTGGCTGCGAGGCCTGGCAGCAGGACTTTCTTGCCCTCGATCTGCCGCCTGAGCGCTTCGATGGGGTGTTTGCCAATGCCTCGCTGTTTCATATTCCCCGCCAGGAACTGCCGCGGGTGCTGCAGCAACTGCATGCCACCCTTAAACCCGGCGGCGTTTTGTTTAGCTCCAACCCCCGTGGCGAGAACCAGGAAGGCTGGAATGGCGAGCGCTACGGCGCCTATCACGACCTGGCCAACTGGCGCGTGTTGCTCAACGCCGCCGGCTTTAGCGAACTGCAGCATTACTACCGCCCGGCAGGCTTGCCGCGTGACCAGCAGCCCTGGCTGGCCAGTGTATGGCGCAGGCTCTGATTAATTAGCTAGTCCGTAGGGTGGACGTCGCTTTTCACGTCCACCGCAATGGTGGATCGATAAGCGTGATCCACCCTACTCAGTACACATCACGCAGATAGCGTTTCTGCTCGGCCAGGCGGCGAATATGCTCGGCTGCGCGCTCCTCGCTCAAACCACCGTGCTCGCGCGCCACATCCTGTAGCGCCTGTTCGACATCCTTGGCCATGCGGTTGGCGTCGCCGCAGACATACAGCTGCGCACCCTCCTCCAGCCAGCGCCAGAGCTCGCCGCCCTGCTCGCGAATGCGATCCTGCACGTAGATCTTCTGCGTCTGATCACGGGAGAAGGCCAGGCTGAGGTTGGTCAGCAGGCCGTCGTGCTGCATCGCCGTCAGCTCGTCACGGTAGTAGAAGTCGCTGGCCGCATGCTGCTCGCCGAAGAACAGCCAGTTCTTGCCGGCATCGCCGCGCGCGCGGCGTTCTTGAAGGAAGCCACGGAACGGCGCCACGCCGGTGCCGGGGCCGATCATGATCATCGGCACGTCGCCATCGTGCGGCACGCGAAAGTATTTGTTGCTCTGCACAAACAGCGGCACCTCGCCGTTACCCACACGGTCGGCGAGAAAGGTCGAGGCCACGCCCTTGCGCTTGCCGTAGCGCACGGCGGAAACGGTCAGGTGCACTTCGCCGTCATGCGCCTTGGGGCTTGAGGAGATCGAATACAGGCGCGGTTGCAGCCGTTTAAGGCTGCCCAGCAGCTCGCCAGCCGAGTGTTCGGCCGGATAGGCCTGCAGCACGTCGGCCAGTTGGCGGCCCCACAGCCAGTCCTTCAGTTCGGCTTTGCGCTCGCCAAGCAGGCTGCGCAGCTCACTGCTGGCGCTGCGTTCGGCGACCAGGGCGAGGGTCTCGTTGCTTGGACGGGCGATTTCGAAATGGCTGCTAAGCGCCTCACGCAGCGGCAGCTCGCCGACCTTGGCCACGTTGACCAGTTGTTCGCCGTCCAGGCGCGCCAGCTCGAGCACTTCCTCGACCAGCTCCGGGCAGTTGCGCGGCCAGATGCCGAGGGCATCGCCGGCTTCGTAGGCCAGGCCGGAGTCGCCCAGGGCGAAGGCGAACTGGCGGGTGTCCTTGCTCGCGCCTTCTGCGTTAAGGCGCAGATTCAGCGCCAGGCGCGCAGGCAGCGGCTGGGTCTTGCTCACCAGCTGCGTGCTGACGGGCTCCGTTGCGACGGCGCTTCGTGCCGGAACTGCTGTTGCCGCCGGGCGCAGCAACGGTAGCAGCTCGCTTAGCCAGGCCGCTGCTGCGTCGTCGAAGTTGCTGTCGCAATCCAGGCAGGGCCGCAGCGGCGTGGCGCCGAGTTCGGCCATACGCCGGTCGAGGTTTTTGCCGTGCTGGCAGAACTGTTCGTAATTCGGGTCGCCAAGCGCCAGTACCGCATAACGCAGATTTTCCAGGCGCAGGTCGCTGGTCTGCAGGGCGTTCCAGAAGGCCTGGCCATTGTCCGGTGCATCGCCGTCGCCGAAGGTGCTGCTGAGCAGCAACACCGAGCCGGCGCTGGCCAGTTGCTGCGGTGGGTAATCGGCCATGCAGCTGAGCGCCACGGCCACCCCGGCTTCGTTCAGGTAGGCGGCCAGGCGTTCGGCCAGTGCTTCGGCATTGCCGGTTTGTGAGGCCCACAGCAGCGTCACTGCAGGGTTTGCTGCCAGCGCCGCTGGCGCGACGCGGCTGAATATTCCGGCGAGCATGCCGTCGAGCCACAAGCGGGTCGGCTCGGCCAGGGGCCCCTGGCTTGGCAGGCTGGGTACACCGCCGCCGGGGTTGCTGCGCAAGCCGCTGATATAGCCGGCCATATAGGTGCGCTCGCTTTCGCTGAGGTGCGGCGGCGCGCTGCAATCTACGCCGACCAGGGCCGCAAAGGTTTCGATGCTCGACATCGCGAGTTCCTCGGGCGGGTGAGAGAGGCGAGTGCTGTCGACTGCCTCGGCGGCGGGCGTATCGAGGCGTTGATGGGCGATCAGCTCGATACGCCGCAGGCTAACGGCGCAGAACTTGAATTCCGGCTGCTGCGAGATGGGGTCGATGGCGTCGCTGGTCACCGCGTTGATCGCCAGGTTGTCGCCGTACACATCGTTCCAGTGGAACGGCGTAAAGCAGCCGCCGGGCAGCACGCGGTCGCTGATCTGCACCGGCAGCACGGCGTGGCCACGCCGTGAGCGAACTTCCAGCTGATCGCGGTCGCGCACGCCGAGGGCGGCGGCGTCCTGTGGGTGCACTTCGATAAAGGGGCCCGGGTTGAGCTTGTTCAGTGTGGCGACCTTGCCGGTCTTGGTCAGGGTGTGCCACTGGTGCTGCAGGCGCCCGGTATTGAGTACGAATGGGAAGTCGGCATCGGGCATTTCCGCCGGGTCGAGGTGCGGGCGCGGGAAGAACTGCGCTTTGCCGCTGGGCGTGGCAAAGGCCAGGCGCGGCGTGCTGCCGTCTGCGTGGGTGTGCAGCGTCTGGCTGATTCCGTCGTTGATGTAGCGCAGCGGCATACGCCCGTCGCCTTCTTCGCTGGCGCAGGGCCATTGCAGCGGCGTTTGGCGCAGGCGCGGGTAGCTGGCGCCGCGCAGGTCATAGCCGGTTTTGCGGTTGTGGAAGCGTTTGATTTCCTCGAACACCTGCTCGGCCGAGCTGTAGCTGAAGCCGTCGGCAAAGCCCATGGCGCAGGCCACCTCGGCGATGATGCGCCAGTCGGCCATGGCCTCGCCGGGCGGCTCGACGGCTTGCGGCATCAGGGTCAGGTTGCGTTCGGAGTTGATCATCACGCCTTCGGCTTCGGCCCACAGCGCGCCGGGCAGGAGGATGTCGGCGTAGCGATTGGTTTCAGTATCGAGAAAAGCGTCCTGGGCGATCACCAGTTCGGCGGTCTTCAGCCCTTCAATCACCTTGCTACGGTTGGCCATACTCGCCACCGGATTGGTGCAGATGATCCAGCAGGCTTTGACCTTGCCGGCTGCCAGATCCTCGAACAGCGTCACGCTGCCGCCGCCCAGGCGGGTGTGCAGGGTGCCGGCCGGCACGCCCCATACTTGCTCGACAAAGGTGCGGTCGTCATCCACCAGCACGCTGCGCTGGCCCGGCAGGCCGGGGCCCATATAGCCCATTTCGCGGCCGCCCATGGCGTTGGGCTGGCCGGTAAGGGAGAACGGCCCGCTACCGGGGCGGCAGATCTTGCCGGTGGCCAGGTGCAGGTTGCACAGGGCGTTGGTGTTCCAGGTGCCGTGGGTGCTCTGGTTGAGGCCCATGGTCCAGCAGCTCATCCACTCGCCGGCTTCGCCGATCCAGCGTGCGGCCTGGCGGATCGCTGCTTCGCTGAGCCCGGTGTGGGCGGCGACGTATTCGGGCGTGTAGCTCTCAAGGAAGTCCGGCATGACCTGCCAGCCTTCGGTGAACTCGGCAATAAAGCCCGGATCGGTGTGGCCATTCTTGTGCAGCAGGTGCAGCAATCCGTTGAGCAGCAGCAGGTCGCTGCCCGGTTTGATCTGCAGAAACAGGTCAGCTTTGTCCGCCGTGGCATTGCGTCGGGGGTCGACGACGATCAGCTTGGCGCCGGCCTTGACCCGCGCCATCAGCCGTAGAAACAGGATCGGGTGACAGTCGGCCATATTCGCGCCGATGACGAAGAATACATCGGCGCGCTCGAAATCCTGATACGAGCCGGGTGGGCCATCAGCGCCCAGCGACAGCTTGTAGCCGCTGCCGGCGCTGGCCATGCATAGGCGCGAGTTGGATTCGATCTGGTTGCTGCCCAGGTAGCCCTTGACCAGCTTGTTGGCCAGGTACTGCGCTTCCAGCGACATCTGCCCGGAGACATACAGGGCGATGGCGTCCGGGCCGTGTTCGTCGAGGACCGCGCGCAGGCGGGCGGCGGCGGCGCTGATGGCGGCATCCATGGCGATTTGCCCCGGGTCACGGTTACGTTCGCTGCGCAGGTAGGCGTGCTGCATACGGCCGGATTCGTTCAGCGGCTGGGCGCAGGTGCTGCCCTTGGTGCACAGGCGGCCGAAGTTGCTCGGATGCTGTTGGTCACCGCTGACCTTGGCGATCTTGCCGTTTTCCACTTGCATGACGATGCCGCAGCCGACGCCGCAATAGGGACAGACACTTCGCACGGTTTTGTTCGCCACACCCCTCTCCTGCACCTGAAACGCAAAACGCCATGCAACCCTCCGTCGAAACGGGAGTGGCACGGCGTCTTTGTCGTGGATGGGCAATCAGCGTTGATTACCTGGGTGGGTCTATAGCAAGGCACGCGCCAGGGTTCGCCAGGGCGGCTTGAACGCCCGCGCGGCAAGGCCTGGCGAGGTGTGTGCGGGACAGCAGGGCCGGTTTTGCGCGACTCATAATGGGGCGCAGGCTGCTCTGCTCGCCTCTTTTTGGGTCTGTATCGCGTCGGGCAGGTGAGCCTGCAACTGCGCCTGCAGCCTGCTGCAATGTGGGCCGCAGGCCGCTGCCGGGAAACTGGCACAGGCGCTGCATGAGCCCCAGCGAGCCCGCCACATTCGGGCCGCCCATTCGATCAATGGCGATCGCCAGCCTGAACAGGCAATGGGTAATCAGGTGCCACTCGCGGGCACCGCACAGAACAGGCAAAGGCGCCTGAAACCGCAAGGTTTCAGGCGCTTTTTTTATTGCCGCAGAAAAACCTGATGAGCTTCGGCCGGGAAATGCCATGAACAGCACAGATACCTCCACAGACCAGCAGCGGCTGATCATCATCGGCAACGGCATGGTCGGCCATCACTGCGTCGAGCAACTGATCGAGCGTGGCGCGCTGGCGCAGTACCGCGTGCAGGTATTCAGCGAAGAGCCGCTGCGCGCCTATGACCGCGTGCACCTCTCCGAGTATTTCACCGGCCGCGATGCCGAATCCCTGGCCCTCAGCGGTGCCGAGCTGTACCAGACGCCGGGCGTAACCCTGCACCTCGGCGTGCCGGTGCTGGAGATCGACCGCGAGCGCCGCGAAGTGATCACCGCCGAGGGCAGCTTCCCCTACGACCAGCTGGTGCTGGCCAGCGGTTCTTATCCGTTCGTGCCGCCGATTGAAGGCGCCGAAGGCGATTCGCGCCTGGTCTACCGCACCCTGGCCGACCTCGACACCATCCAGGCTGCCGCCAAGAGCGCGCGCCGTGGCGTAGTGGTTGGCGGTGGCCTGCTCGGCCTGGAAGCGGCCAACGCATTGAAGTCGCTGGGCCTGGAAGCCCATGTGGTGGAATTCGCCCCACGGCTGATGCCGGTGCAGCTGGATGATCACGGCGGCCTGGCGCTGAAGGCACAGATCGAAGCCCTGGGCGTTAGCGTGCACCTGTCGCGCGGCACCCAGTCGATCACCCCGGGCAGCGAATACCGCTACCGGATGAACTTCGCCGGTGAGGAATTCCTCGAAACCGATCTGATCGTGTTCTCCGCCGGCATTCGCCCGCAGGACGCCATCGCCAAGCAGTGCGGCCTGGAACTCGGCCCGCGCGGCGGCGTGGCCATCGACAGCCAGTGCCGCACCAGCGACCCGGCGATCTACGCCATCGGCGAGTGCGCGGCGTGGAACGGCGGCATCTTCGGCCTGGTCGCACCGGGCTACCAGATGGCCCGCAGTGTCGCCACCCAGCTCTGCGGCGAGGACAGCGAGCCCTTTATGGGCGCGGACATGTCGACCAAGCTCAAGCTGCTCGGCGTCGACGTCGGCTCCATCGGTGATGCCCACGGCGCCACCGCCGGCTCGCGCAGCTACCGCTTTATCGACGAAGCCAACGCCAGCTACCGCCGCTTGGTCGTATCGGCCGACGGTAAGCAGGCCATCGGTGCCGTGCTGGTCGGCGACAACAGCTACTACGACACCCTGCTGCAGTACGTGCAGAACGGCATCAAGCTGCCGGCCGACCCGTCCTGCCTGATCCTGCCGCAAGGCGAAGGCGCGCCGGCGCTGGGTGCCGATGCGCTGCCGGACACCGCGACCATCTGCTCCTGCCATAACGTCAGCAAGGGCGCGATCTGCGCCGCCATCGACGGCGGTTGCGGCGACCTGGCCGGACTCAAAGCCTGCACCAAGGCGGCCACCGGCTGCGGCGGCTGCTCGGCGCTGCTCAAGCAGGTGTTCGAGCACGAGCTGACCGCCCGCGGCGTGGTGGTGGACAAGAGCCTCTGCGAGCACTTCGCCTACACCCGCCAGGAGCTGTACGGCATCGTCCGCGTGGAAGGCATCGAGAGTTTCGAGGCGCTGCTGGCCAAGCACGGCCGTGGCCATGTCGGCTGCGATATCTGCAAGCCAGCGGTGGGTTCGATCCTCGCCTCCTGCTGGAACCGCTCGATCACCGATCCGGCGCTGGTGCCGCTGCAGGACACCAACGACACCTTTATGGCCAACATGCAGAAGAACGGTACCTACTCGGTGGTGCCGCGCATCCCCGGTGGCGAGATCACCCCGGACGGCCTGCTGGCCATCGGCGCGGTAGCGAAGAAATACGACCTCTACACCAAGATCACCGGCGGCCAGCGCATCGACTTGTTCGGCGCGCAGCTGCATGAGCTGCCGGACATCTGGGCCGAACTGATTGCCGCCGGCTTCGAAACCGGCCACGCCTACGGCAAGTCGCTGCGCACGGTGAAGTCCTGCGTCGGCAGCACCTGGTGCCGCTACGGCGTGCAGGACAGCGTGGCCATGGCGCTGTTGCTGGAGGATCGTTACAAGGGCCTGCGCTCGCCGCACAAGATCAAGTTCGCGGTCTCCGGCTGCACCCGCGAATGCGCCGAGGCGCAGAGCAAGGACGTCGGCGTGATCGCTACCGAGAACGGCTGGAACCTTTATGTCGCTGGCAACGGCGGCATGCGTCCACGGCATGCCGAGCTGTTCGCCACAGACTTGGATGATGCCACTCTGGTGCGCTACATCGACCGCTTCCTGATGTTCTACGTGCGCACCGCCGATCGCCTGCAACGCACCTCGGTATGGCGTGAGTCGCTGGAAGGCGGCCTGGATTACCTGAAGGAAGTGATCATCGACGACAGCCTGAATCTCGCCGCCGAACTGGAAGCGCAGATGCAGCTGGTGATCGACCGCTACGAGTGCGAATGGGCCAACGCCCTGAAAGACCCGGAGAAGCTCAAGCGCTTCCGCACCTTCGTCAACCAGCAGGGCGGCGACCCGGATATCCAGTTTGTCGAGGAGCGCGGCCAGCGCCGCCCGATCAGCGCCGCCGAACTGCAACTTATTCCAGCCGAGGAGGTGGTCTGATGGGCCAGTCGAGCGCAGCAGCAACAATCGAACAAACCAGCGTGCAATGGCGCGCCCTGTGCAGCCGAGCCGATCTGGTGGCCAACTCCGGTGTGGTCGCCTGGGTCGACGGCGCCCAGGTGGCGCTGTTCTATCTGCCAGGCGAGGCCAGCGACAAGCAGCTGTATGCCGTGGACAACCGCGACCCGAAGTCCGGCGCCAACGTTATCGGTCGCGGCATTGTCGGCAGCCTGGCCGGCGACCTGGTCATCGCCGCGCCGCTGTACAAACAGCACTACCGCCTGGAAGACGGCAGTTGCCTGGAATACCCCGAGCAGCAACTGCGTACCTGGCCTGTACGCTTACAGGGCGACCGGGTGGAAATTGGTCTGAGCTAAAACCACTGGGCGAGCCGGGCTGAATAGGGCACTACTTGACTATTGAGTCAGTAATTGGCTTTATGCGCCTCAGCCCGCAGCGCTGATGCCTGCGTAGCAGGGTTGTCGATTATCTCGGCAGCCCTGGTTTTGTTGTTCTACAGAGTGCCTTGGTACGCAAATCGCTATATCTCGTGAGATATAGCGAAGGTAGAGTAGCCAGGCGTATCAGCGCCGACAGAACAGCCGTTGGCCCATGGCCGCACACCCAGGAGGTATCCATGCACGCGCGTATCGCGGCGTTATTCGCCGTTTTTGCTATCAGCAGCAACGCCCTGGCCGAACAGGTTCAGGTGGCGGTGGCCGCCAACTTCACCGCGCCGCTGCAGGCGATTGCCAGCGAGTTCGAAAAGGATACGGGGCACAGCGTACTCGCCTCCTTCGGCGCCACTGGCCAGCTGTATGCGCAGATTCAAAATGGCGCGCCGTTCGAGGTGTTTTTCAGCGCCGATGAAAGCACCCCGGCCAAGCTCGACAGTGAAGGCCTGGGCGTTAGCGGTTCGCGCTTTACCTACGCAGTTGGCAGCTTGGTGCTGTGGTCGGCCACGCCGGGTTATCTGGATGGCAGCGACGCGGTGCTCAAGGCCAACCAGTACAAACACTTGGCAATCGCCAACCCGAAAGCCGCACCCTACGGCTTGGCGGCCACCGAAGTGCTGGACAAGCTCGGCCTGAGTGCTGCGGTTAAAGACAAGCTGGTCGAAGGGCAGAACATTACCCAGGCGCATCAATTCATTGCCACCGGCAATGCCGAACTGGGCTTTGTTGCGCTTTCGCAGGTGTACAAGGATGGCCAGCTCAGCAGTGGCTCGGCCTGGATGGTACCGGCGCAGATGCACACGCCGATCAAGCAGGATGCGTTGATCCTCAAGAAAGGCGAACATAATCCTGCCGCGGCAGCCCTGACCGAGTACCTGAAAGGTGAGAAGGCGGCGAAGATGATCAAGTCTTACGGCTACCAACTTTAAAAGGCGGTTGCGATGCCACTGACTAAAGCCGATTTCGCCGCGGTCCTGCTGACCCTGGAGCTGGCATCGCTGACCACCTTGTTGCTGCTGTTGATCGGTACGCCGATTGCCTGGTGGCTGGCGCGCACTGATTCGCGCTGGAAGCAACCGATTGGTGCGATCGTCGCGCTGCCGCTGGTGCTGCCGCCGACGGTGATTGGTTTCTACTTGCTGGTAAGCATGGGGCCGCACGGTTTTATCGGCCAGCTGACTCAGAGCCTCGGCCTCGGCACTCTGACGTTTACCTTTACCGGGCTGGTGATCGGCTCGGTGTTCTATTCCCTGCCGTTTGTTGTGCAGCCGCTGCAGAACGCCTTTGAGGCGATTGGCCGTGCCCCGCTGGAGGCGGCAGCGACGCTGCGCGCCGGGCCTTGGGATGCGTTCTTCACGGTGGTGCTGCCGCTGGCCAAGCCGGGTTTTGTCACTGCGGCGATTCTCGGTTTCGCGCATACCGTGGGCGAGTTCGGCGTGGTGCTGATGATCGGCGGCAATATCCCCGGCAAGACCCAGGTGGCGTCGGTGCAGATCTACAACCATGTGGAAACCATGGAGTACGCCCAGGCCCACTGGCTGGCGGGCGGTATGGTGCTGTTCTCCTTTATCGTGCTGCTGGCGCTCTACTCTGGTCGAAGCAGCGGGCGCAGCAGTACGCGGGTGTGGCAATGATCTGGCCTTTGGCGCGGCGCAATCCGGCGATTCGCACAGTCGCCGAGCCGGGAGCAATCCAGGCGCGCTTCAAGGTTGAGCATGCGGGCTTCAGCCTGGATGTCGAACTGACTCTACCCGGTCGCGGCGTCAGCGCCCTGTTCGGCCATTCTGGTTCAGGCAAGACCAGCTGCCTGCGCTGTTTTGCCGGGCTGGATCAGCCGAGCAAAGGCTACCTGCAGGTCAACGGCGAGCTGTGGCAGGACAGCGCCCAGGGCGTCTTCGTCCCGGCGCATCAACGTGCCGTGGGTTACGTGTTTCAGGATGCCAACCTGTTTGCCCACCTCACCGTGCGGGGCAATTTGCAGTACGGGTTGAAGCGCATCCCCGCAGCGCAGCGGCGGATTGCACTGGACCAGGCGGTGGAACTGCTCGGTATTGAGCATCTGTTGGAACGCTTGCCGGGCAAGCTATCCGGCGGCGAGCAGCAGCGCGTTGGCATCGCCCGTGCCCTGCTGACCAGCCCGCGTCTGCTGCTGCTGGACGAGCCGCTGGCTTCCCTCGATCTCAAGCGCAAGCAGGAGGTGTTGCCCTATCTGGAGCGCCTGCATCAGGAGCTGGAGATTCCGATTGTCTACGTCAGCCACTCGCCGGATGAGGTGGCGCGCCTGGCCGATCATCTGGTGCTACTGGAGGACGGTAAGGTCAGCGCCAGCGGCCCACTCAAGGAAACCCTGCTGCGCGCCGACCTGCCGTTTGTCTTTGAAGACGATGCCGAAGCGGTGGTCGATGGCGTGGTCAGCGGCCATGATCCGGCCTACGGGCTGCTCTCCCTGCAATTGCCCGACAGCGCTATCAACCTGCGCTTGCCCCATGGGTCGTTGCCGTTGGGCCAGTCGGTACGGATCAAGATCAAGGCGCGCGATGTCAGCCTGAGCCTGCAACAGGCCGAGGACAGCAGCGTGCTTAACCTGTTGCCAGCGCGAGTAGTGGACTGGATCAACGTCGCCGAACAAGCCCATGTGCTGGTGCGCGTGCAAGTGGGCGGCGAGCAACTGATTGCCCGCATCACCCGTTACTCCTTCGACCGCCTGCAGATCCAGCGCGAGAAATCGCTGTGGGCGCAGGTCAAGTCGGTGTCGTTACTGAGTACGCATTGATGCCGGGGCAAACGCGCCGGGGATGACCTGCGAGCGCTTCAGCCCCAGCCACTCCAACTCGATAAACACCACTACCGCAACAGCCTGGACGATCACGAAGGCGTAGCCCAGCGCGTTCGGCGTGAACCAGCCGCTGAGCAGCACCAGCAGGCTGAGCACCACCCATAGCGCATTCAGGCCGATCACCGTGTAGACCGCTGCCCGCGCCATGCTTTCACGGCGGGACAGCCAGAGCAGAAAGGCCACCAGCGGAATCAGTACCACGCCGACGCCGAAGAGGAATTCACCCGGCAGGGCCAACAGACTGCTCAGCCAGTCAGCCAGCAGCAGGAGTTGCGCCGTGGTGATCACGCCCACCAGGCCATCGGCGAGCAGGGCACGGCGCAGTAACAGTGAAGGTTGCAAGGTGGTCATGGCGAAGTCTCCGTAAAGAACCGTCGAAATGGCGGCTTGCCATTAGATTTCGCCGATCCGCGCGCCGCGTCGATTACCTCGTAGGTAATGGCTGCAATGACCTTGCTGGTCTATCGTCGATGCCCATGAACAGTCAAATCCAGCCCGTCGGGGCCCTGCTGCGCCAATGGCGTCAGCACCGTCGTCTCAGCCAGCTCGACCTCGCCTGCGAGGCCGAAATTTCCACCCGCCACCTGAGTTTCCTGGAAACCGGGCGCGCCCAACCCAGCCGCGAGATGCTGCTGTTGCTCGCCGAGCAGCTGGAGATTCCGCTGCGCGAACGCAATCGGCTGCTCAGCGCCGCCGGCTATGCGCCGCTGTTCACTCAGCATGCGCTGTCCGAGCCAGCCATGGCGGCCGCGCGCAGTGCCATCGACCTGCTGCTCAAGGCCCACGAGCCCTACCCGGCACTGACCATCGACCGTCACTGGAACCTGCTGGCGGCCAACAGTGCCCTCGCGCCCTTTCTGCAGGGCATTGCGCCTGAGCTGCTGACGCCACCGATCAACGTCATGCGCCTGAGCCTGCACCCGCAAGGGCTGGCACCGCGTATCGTCAACCTGGGCGCCTGGCGCGCCTACCTGTTGGCGCGCTTGCAGCGCGATTTTCAGGCCAGCGGCGATGCTCAGTTGCACGCCCTGTGGGATGAGCTGAACGCCTATCCAGGGCCGGCGGCGCCCGCGCAATTCGACAGCGACACAGTGCTGATGCCGTTGCAGTTTGCCAGCGAGCAGGGCGTGATCAGCCTGATCGGCACCACCACGGTGTTTGGCACCGCCAACGACATCACCCTGGCGGAACTGGCGCTGGAAACCTTCTTTCCGGCCGATGCCTTCAGCGCGCAGTACCTGCGTGACGTGGCCGAATCGACGCATCTTTCCGACGAAATCACTCTTTAGGCTGCTTTTATCCCGTATTCAGTGCAGTACCCTGTTGCGCGCGATTGTATAAGCTGACCTCGTTCAGCACTGCTCACAAAAATAATAAGGAGCACACCACGTATGCGTTCTATAACGCTGTCTCGCTCGCTATTGCTCGCGGTTATCGGGTTGTTGGCCGGCCTCTCGCCGCTGACCTTTGCCCAGGCCGTTACCCCCCAGGAACAGGTTCAGGTGCAGGCCAGCCGGGTTACCAGCAGCCTGATGCTGTTACGCGGTGAGGGTTTCCAAAAGAAACACCAGGACGCCCTGGAAACTGATCTGCAGGCCCTGGCCGCCGCCGTGCAGAGCCTGCCGCAAAGCAGCGATGCCCTGCGCAGTGCCCATCAGGAACTGGTGGTGCAGATTCGCCGTGGCGTGGCCTTTGGCCCGAGTGAAGATGACATGCCCTGGCGCTACCCCGAGGACCTCAGCAAAGCCCTGCTCGGCGTGCTTGAGGAAACCCGCAAGCTGGCCGGCCCGGCTGACAGCGAACTGTCCGCCAAGCTCGAATACCTCTCGGTGCAGTACCTCAGTCGCGCCTACTTCGGCAATTTCGAAACTGCCCGCGAGCAGCCCGACACCTACCTCGGCCAGGATGAACGCAAGATCGTGCCGTCAGTCGATGCGCAGCTGGCCGCACTGGATGGCAAGGCCGACCCACAGGTGGGCAAGCTGAAAACCCGCTGGGATTACCTCAAGGCCGCGCTGGTCGACCTCAACAGCCAGAGCAGCGCCCTGCAAAGCGCCTCGGGCCGACCGTTTGCGCCGATCACCGTGTATCGCCATACACGGTCGCTGACCACGCAATGGATGGCGATGTATTGAGGTCTGTCTTGGATCTGCTGCGCGTCGGCGATACTGCGTTAAAAACAGGCTCGGAAAGCCCTTGCGGCTAACGCGCTTTAGCGCGACCCGAAGGGCGAGTGAAACGAGTAGTGCTCATGTACAAAAGTACACTCCGCTTCCTCGCCGTTTTGACCAGCCGGAGGCTGTTAATACGTAGCGCCTTGCAGGACTCTAGCTCGCAAGGTCTTGATTACGTTCTAGGCGTGAATCGATCAAGCAGTGGCTTTCTTCTCGCGGATACAGGTCGGGCCGGCGCGCTCGACGATGGCGTGCTCAACCTCTTTGCGTAGGCCCAGCAGGAAGGCCGCTTCGGCGGCGACGAACAGCGGGCCGATCACCAGGCCCATCACGTCATCGATAAACGCCGGTTTGCGCCCTTCGTAGTAATGGCCGACAAATTGAATAATCCAGCCGATCACAAACAGGCCGATGCCGCTGCTCAGCCACAGCGCCGTCGATTGCATGGCCAGGCCCGCCGCTGCCCATAGGCTGAGCGCCAGCAGCAGCGCCATCAGCAGGCCGAAACGCAGGTCCAGGCGCAGGTAAAACACCCCTGCCGCCAGAGCCATCAGCAGGGCTGGGGACAGCCACAGGCCGAGCAGCTCGAAGCCAGGGCGTGACAACAACACGGCCACCGCCACAACGATCAGTGGAATACCGATAAAGTGGCTAAGAATATTGCGTTGGTCGCGGTGATAGGCCGCGTATTGAGCCAGATGATCAACCAGGGTTTTCATTATTATTTTCCTTATGCAAGACAGGTGGCCAGCATGAACCCACGCCCACGCAGCGCTCTGTCAGCTAGCCGACAAACCGCCTGGAGTCGTCGATGAACAGCGGCCATAGCTATCAGGCACGTCTGCGTCAGGGCCACTGGTTCAGCGCCCTGCCCGCTGCATTACAGGAGGCGCTGCTGGCCGCTGCCCAGGTGCAGCAACTGGCACCCGGTCAGGTACTGTTTCGTCGGGGCGACAAACCCTGTGGCCTGTATGCGGTGGTCGAGGGCGGCATGCGCATTGGCGCGGTCAGTGCCACCGGCAAGGAAGCGCTGTTGACCCTGGTCGAGCCACCCTACTGGTTTGGCGAGATTTCCCTGTTTGATGGCCAACCGCGCACCCACGATGCCTTTGCCGAAGGCCCCGCCACCTTGCTGCTGGTGCCGCAGGCGCGGCTGCTGGCGCTGCTCGAACAGCAACCGCAGTACTGGCGTGATTTCGCCCTGCTGATGAGCCATAAACTGCGCCTGGCGTTTATCGCCCTGGAGGAGATGAGCCTGTTGCCCGCTGCCCCGCGTCTGGCCCGGCGCCTGCTGCTGATTGCCGAGAACTATGGCGAGGGCGAGCCGCGCCGGGTGCTGCACCTGCCCCAGGAACAGCTGGCGCTGATGCTGGCGATTTCCCGGCAGACCACCAACCAGATCCTCAAGGAGCTGGAAGCCCAGGGCATTCTGCGCCTGACCTATGGCGAGATCGAACTCCTCGATTTGCCGCGCTTGCGTCAGGCGGCGCAGTAGGCAGCGGCTGCAAAGACTGAACCTCTGGCGCAGAATGGCGCTCTATTGCCGACCTGTTTGCCGCCAGAGCCCGATGTACTGATGCCGATAACCGCTGAGACACTCCCTGCCGTCCACGCTGACCTGCCCCAGGTGCTGGCCGGCCCGCTGCTGCGCCGCATGGAAGCGCAGCGCCTGGTGCTCTGGCTGGTTGGCAGCAGGCCCTTATCGCTAACCCTGCAGCTGAGCCATGGTGATGCAGCCGAGCCACAGCGCTTAACGCTGCACGGTGACAGCTGCCAGGTTATCCAGATTGGCGAGCAGGCGTTTATCCACCTGATTGACCTCAAGCTGGAAGCGCCGCTGCCCTGCGATGTGCAGATTGATTACGACCTGCTGATCGAACAGCCGGATCAGGCCGCGCTGGGTATCGCCGACTGGGCGCCGCACTTGCTGTACGACGGCGCGACCCAGGCGAATTTTGTGCTGCGCGCGCAGCTGGATCATCTCCTGCACGGCTCTTGCCGCAAGCCGCATCACCCGGCGGCCGATGGTTTGCTTTGCGCCGACCGTCTGCTGGCCGAAGCGCATGCCCCCGAGCAGCGCCCGGCCTTGCTGCTGATGAGTGGCGATCAGATCTACGCCGATGATGTCAGCGGACCGATGCTGCGTGCGATTCATCAGGTGATTGAGCGTCTCGGCCTGTTCGGCGAGCACCTGGAAGGCGCGGTGGTCGATGACAGCACGGCGCTGTACCAGCACCCGGCCAGCTACTACCAGCGCGCCGAACTACTGCCGGCGCTGAAGAGCAACGAAACCCTGCGCGAGCGCTTCTTCGGCGGCGTGGAAAAACCGGTGTTCACCACCAGCAGCGCCGACAACCACCTGGTGACCTGCGCCGAAGTGTTGGCCATGTACCTGCTGGTCTGGTCGCCGACGCCCTGGACGTTGCTGGATGCGGAAATGCCGGCGCTCAGCGCCGAGGAAGTGCCGCGTTATCAAGCCGAGCGTGAGCGCATTGAAGCCTTTCGCGGTGGCCTGGGCCAGGTCGCCCGTGCCCTCGCCCACTTGCCGACGCTGATGATCTTTGATGATCACGACATCACCGATGACTGGAACCTCTCCGCGCAGTGGGAAGAGACGGCCTACGGCCACCCGTTTTCCAAACGCATCATCGGCAATGCGCTGATCGCCTACTTGCTGTGCCAGGGTTGGGGCAATAACCCGGATGTGTTTGCTGAGCCGCTACAGATGATCCGCGCGATGACCGAGGGCCGCGATGCTGCAAACCACATGGACAGTGAGCCGCAGGATTCGCTGATCGACACCTTGCTGAGTTTTCACCAGTGGCAATTCGTCCTGCCGAGCAGCCCGGCGCTGGTGGTGCTCGACACCCGTACGCGGCGCTGGCGCAGCGAGCGCAACCTCAAGCGGCCGTCCGGCCTGCTGGATTGGGAAGCGCTGTGCGAGTTTCAGCAGGAGCTGCTGGATCATCCGGCGGCGATCATCGTCTCCCCCGCGCCGATGTTCGGCGTCAAGCTGATCGAGACCATCCAGAAGGTCTTCAGCTGGGCCGGCCATCCGCTGATGGTCGACGCCGAAAACTGGATGGCCCACCGGGGCGCAGCGCAGGTGATGCTGAACATCTTCCGCCACTCGCGCACGCCGGGTAACTACGTGATTCTCTCCGGCGATGTGCATTACTCATTTGTCTACGAGGTGCTGATTCGCCAGCGCAAGCGCGGGCCGAAGCTTTGGCAGATCACCAGCAGCGGGCTGAAAAACGAATTCCCGCCGCGCCTGCTCGACTGGTTCGATCGCCTCAACCGCTGGCTCTACGCGCCGTGGTCGCCGCTTAATTGGCTGACCACGCGCCGGCGCATGCAGGTCAAGCCGCGCATCCCCTCGCGCAGCAAGGCCGGCGAACGCCTGTGGAATGGGGCGGGGCTCGGTCAGGTGTGGTTCAACGACAACGGCCAGCCGAGCGCGATCTATCAGCTGAATGCCGATGGCTCGCCCGCGGTGGCGTTTGTCGATGACCGTGATAACGCACCGAGCACGGCGCCTGCCCGCCGCGCGGCAACTCAGTCGGCCGATCGCTCGGTCTGAGGCCGCGCGGGCCAGAGCGGGGCCAGCCATTGCGCGCGCCAGCTCAGGGTCAATGCGACGATCAGCGTGGCGACGCCCAGCAGCATCAGCCACAGCAGGATGGCCATGGCCGGCGAATCGCCCGCCAGGCTGCACAGCAATGACAGCCCGAGCATCAGGCTGGCGCCGCTGCGCAGGGCGACTTGCCGTGACGCCGTCAGTTGCACGCCTTGATGCACCTGACGCCAATGGTTGGGCAAGGCCAGGGCGAGCCAGGCAAAGCCCAGCACCGCCAGCAGCAGGGCCAACAGCGAGTACAGAGCGGCGTCAGACATGGGCGACCTCCAGCGTTTCTTCCTGCGGCACGCGGCGGCGCAGCTTGTGCGCGGCCAGCAGGGCGAGTGCGGCTGCAGCGAGCAGGCACAAGTCGGTGCCGGCCACCGGGCCGTTGCCGCTGCGCAGGGTGGCCAGCAGGTGATCGCCGGTGGTCAGCCAGTTGGCTAGAACGGCCAGTACCGCCAGCAGCGCAATCGCCGTGCACTGCTCACGCCAGGCGTGCAGGTAACCGAGGCGTTGGTCCTGCATCACGCGCCACACGGCATGGGCGCACGCCACGAGCCACAGGGCATAGAAGCTCAGGATTTCGACACGCGCGCGGCCCAGGCCAAATAGCTGCTCTTGCATGGGCAGCCAGCGGTTGGCGAGCAGAAACGCCAGGGTGGCGAGAATCACCCCGCACACGCCGGCAACACTCAGCGTATCCAGCAGCGAGACGCCGAGATGGCCGTGGCGCTGCTGCTTCTTGCGCCGGGCCTGGGTCCAGAAGAACAGCCCGGTGGCGATCACCACACAACCGCCTAGCCCGCCAAGGAAATACAGCCAGCGCAGGGCGTCGTGGCGGAACTGGATGTAGTGCAGGCCGGCGATGAAGTTCCAGGTGTTCACCGTGGCTGAGGCCTGGAAACGACCCATGACCTCACCGCTGACGTTGGCAAAGCGGAAGTTGTCGATGTCCTTGGTCACGCTGCTGTGGCTGGTGCGGCGCAGCAGCACATTGCCGTTGGCATCCTTGGGGTTGTTGACCCGCAGCAGGTACACCGAGCCCCGTCCCCAGTGTTGTTCAGCCTTGGTCACCATGAGCTCCAGCGGCGCCAGTTCTCCCGGCTGCTTGGCGGCCCGCAGGCGGATGCGACCGAGTGCTTCGCCGAGGAAAGCGCGTTCGGCGCTGACGCCGCTTTGCACCTGCTCGCGGTAGGTGTGCTGCGGCGCATCCGGGTAGTAGATGGCGAAGGCGACGATCAGCCCGGACAGGGTGATCAGCAGGTGGAACGGCAGCAGCGCCACGCCGGCGACGTTATGCACATCCAGGGTGCTGCGGCCGAAGGCGCGGTGCAGGCGCAGGGTGAAGAACTCGCTGAACAGCTTGCGATGGATCACCACGCCGGACACCAGCAGGCAGAGCATGGCCATGCCGGCAATGCCCACCAGCCAGGCGCCGATGTTTTTGTAGCGCAGCGTCAGGTTGTGGTGGAAGGGGTAGATAAAGCCACTGGCACCCAGGGTCAACGGCTTGGCCAGCGGCTCAAGAGTGATCGGGTGGAACAGGTCGCGGCTGCTCTTGCGCGACTCTTCGCTGCCGTAAGTCAGGGTCAGAAACGGTGTGCGTTCCAGGGGCAGGATGATGGTCCAGACGGGCGCGTTGGCGGCGCGTTGTTCCAGCAGTGGGCGAATGTCACGGTCCAGCGACGGCCGCTGCATGCTGTCATCCCAGTGCAGGCGGGTGCTGGGCATCATCCAGCGGTCGATTTCCTTATCGAACACCGACAGGCTGCCGGTCCAGAATACGGCGAACAGCAAGACGCCGAGCACCACGCCGGCCCAGGTGTGCAGCTCGCCCATGCGGCTTCTGAATCCTGTTTTCATGGGTGCCCCTGCAGCAGCAGGGGCGTGCCCCAGGCCAGCAGGCTCAGCCCGCCGAGCAACAACCAGGCGTTACGCCGGCGTTCGCGGGAAAAGCCCCAGAGCAGCAACAGCAACAGGTAAATGAAGCCGAGCATGAGCGCCAGCATCACCGCATCGCCTTGGCTCATGCCGGCCCACCAGCCCAGCAGGCCGCTCAGGCCAACCAGTTGTGCGCTGGCGAAATAAGCCAGCGCACACAGGCCGACAACGTGGCTGGCCGTCGCAGCCGGTTGGATAACATCGCGCAGGTGCATGACGGCCTCACTCAAAGCGGTAGCTGGTGCTGAATTGCAGCGAGCGCGGTTCGCCCGGCAGGATGCCGAGGTCATTGGTGGCCGACTCGTAGTAGGTCTTGTTGCCCAGGTTGCGGGCGTTGAGGGCAAACGCCCAGGGGCCGCGCTCATGGAACAGCCCGGCATCCAGCACGGTGTAGGCCGGCAGGGTGACGGCGTTGGTGGTCGAGGCGAAGGAATCGCCCTGATGGCGCACACCGAGGCCGACGCGCCAGCCGTTACCCAGCTCTTTGACGCCCCACAGGGTGGCGCTAAAGCGTGGGGCGTTGGCCGCCCGTTTGCCTTCCAGCGGGGTGGCCGGCTGCGTCGGGGTGATCGCCGGTGCCGTGGTGTTGTTTGACTGGGTCACCCGTGCATCCAGGTAGGTGAGCCCGCCCTGCAGGCTCAGGCCATGGCCGAGATCGCCGAGGGCCGACAGCTCGACGCCTTCGGCGGTGATTTCACCGACATACAGCGACGGGCCGTTGGGGTCGCTGGGGTCACGGGTTGGTACGTTTTCCTTGATGATCTGGAACAGGCTCAGGCCCAGCTCCAAAGCACCGTCGTTGAGGCGCAGCTTGCTGCCCAGCTCATAGCTGGTGGTGATCTCCGGCGGCTGGATGGCGTTGCCCGGATCGATGACCCCGGTGGCGCTGCCTGGCTGGTAGGAGCGCGAGGCGGACAGGTAGTAGGACGACCAGTCATTGGGCTGATAGACCAGGCCGGCGCGCGGGCTGCGGTAATCATCATCACGGCTGTAATCACTGCCGACGCGGTTGTCGAAGTCGCGCTCCAGCTGATCTTCGCGCAGGCCCAGCAGCATCACCCAGTGCTCGTTGAAGCGCATCAGGTCCTGGATGTAATAGCCGGCGGTATGGGTTTCATAGATGCCATCGCGGCGCACGGAGGCAGCGCTGTAGGGCACGGTCTTGAGCACCGGGTTGTACACCGACAGGTTGTAGGCGGCGGGCAGGTCGCCGCCGCGTGACAGGGTGTCGCGTTCCTCGATAGCGTACTCGGCGCCGACCATCAGCTCGTGCTGGATGCCCAGCCACTCGACCTGCTTGCTCAGCTCCAGCTTGTTGGCCAGGTCAGTCTGCTGGCTGTCGAAGTTGCTGCGCGACAGGCGCACGGTGGGTGTGGCGGTGTTGAGTAGCAGGCGGTTGATGGTGGTCTGGTTACGTTCAAGGTCCAGGGTGCGGTAGCTCAGGGTGTTGCGCAGTTGCAGGCTGTCGCTCAGGTCCACCTTGAGGTCGGCCTGGAAGGTGCTGTCAGCGCTGGTGCCGCTGTCGTTATCACCGGGATTGGCCGAGCCGTAATAGGTCGAGCGCGAGACATCGGCCGGCTTGCCGTTGATGCCGGGAATACCGGCATCGAACACGCGCTCATCGGCCAGGTGCTGGGCGCGCAGGTCGAGGGTCACGTCATCGTTGAAACGCAGGGTGGAAGCCAGCGCCAGGCCGTGCTTCTTGTACCAGACCTCGTCGCGGTACGAGTCGCCCTCATCGGCCATGGCATTGATGCGCACCTGTACCGCTTCGTTCAGCGGCTGGTTGACGTCGAGGGTCAGGCGACGGGCATCGTAGGAGCCCAGGCTGGCCGATAAATCAGTTTGCGCTTGTGAGTGCGGGCGCTTGCTCACCAGGTTGATCAATCCACCGGCCGAGCCCCGGCCGTAGAGCACGCCGCTGGGGCCTTTGACCACTTCGACCTGTTCTAGGTTGAAGGTGTCGCGGAAGCTGTTGCCGCCATCGCGCATGCCGTCCACATAGGTATCCGAAATAGCCGAGAAGCCACGGATGACGAACTGCTCACGAATGCCTTCACCGGTGCTGCTGGTCACGCCTGGGGTGTAGGCCAGGGCTTCCTTGATCGAACGCGCGCCGCGATCACGCAGCACGCTGGCCGGCACCGCATCGACCGTCTGCGGTACATCCAGCGAGTCGGCATCGGAGCGGGTGGCGCTGCTCACCGGCACGCTGCTCTGGTAACGGCTGGCCTTGCCGGAAATGGTCATCGCGGGCAGTTCGGTGCGGGCCGCTGCGTTGTTCGTTTGCGCGGGTGCGGGCCGCAGAACATAACCACCGGCCTCTACCTGCACAGCCTGCAAGCCGGTACCGGCCAGCAGCGCCGCCAGGGCTTCGGGCACGGTGTAGTGGCCTTGAAGACCTGCGGTTACCTTGTCGGCCGTTTGCTCGGCGGTAAAGCTGAGCAACAGGTTGGCGCTGCTCGACAGGTTGCGCAGCGCCGGTGCCAAGGGTCCGGCGGCAATGGCGAAGGTCTGCTGCGCTTCCTGTTGGGCCGGCGCGGTGTCTGCGGCCAAGGCCACGCCCGGCAGTTGCTGGAGGGCCAGGCTGCAGGCCAGGGCCAAGAGCAGGCGGCCACTCGGCCGCTGTTGGAGGTTGTGCGCGGTGTGACGCGGCGGCGTCACGGGGCGATTGGCACGGTGCATGGGGGCTCCTGGCACAGAAAGCGAATAAGGTTCTTGCTGTGTAGGTGCCGCGAGAAGCGCAATCGGGCAGTGCGTGGCTGAATTATTTTTCGTCGAGCTCGGCTATCCACTGCGACGCGGGCTTAGCCGGCCTGTTCGATCAGCACCCAGTAGCGGCTGCGCGTGCGCACCTGCACCGGCAGCACGCTGGGCAGGGTGGCGAGAATGCGATCACTGTCGTGCACCGGGAACACCCCGGACAGGCGCAACCCGGCGACGCGCGGATCGCAGCGCAGCATCCCGGGACGGTAGCGATCAAGCTCGGCGATAAATTCGCCCAGGGGCATGTCGTCGGCAATGATCTGCCCACGGGTCCAGGCCAGGTCGGCCTCATGCAGCGGGCGCAGCGGGTCGATATGGGTGCGGCTGAAACCGGTGCGTTGCCCAGCCAGCAGCACCTGCACGCGGTCACTGCGGGTCGGGTGGAGTTGCACGGCGTTTTCCTGCACGGCTACCTGGGTATGGCCGTCGTCCTGGCGCACGCTGAAACGCGTGCCCAGCGCACGGATGCGCCCTTGTGCGGTTTGCACCTCCAGCGGACGTGGGTCGACGGGCTGCAGGCCCTGGGCCGCGGCGGTGACGATCATTATCTCGCCCGCGCGCAGGTGCAGCAGACGGGTCTGCGCATCGAATTGCAGATCGAGTGCCGTGGCGGTGTTGAGCGTGACGCGGGTGCCGTCGCTGAGGGTCACGCGGCGTTGCTCGCCCGTGCCGGTACGGTGTTCGGCCAACTGTTCCTGCCAGGTGCTGGTGCGGCTGGCCAGCAGCCCGGAGCCGGCCAGCAGGCCACCCCAGAACAGCGAACGCAGCAGCGTGCGGCGGCTGGCCTGAGCGGTTTGTCGCGCATAAGGTGAGAGTGTCTGGTAGGCACTCTTGGCCGGCAATGCCTTGAGCCGGCCGGTCATGGCCTCGATATGCCGCCAGGCGCGTTCGTGCTCGGGGCTGGCCGCGCGCCAGGTCTGCCAAGCCAGTTGCTCCTGCGCGCTGGTTGCGCCGGACATCAGCAGGGTCAGCCATTCCACCGCCTGGTCTGCCACCGCCGCGCTGATCGGCTGGCCTTCGGCCAAGAGCCTGGCGGGTGTGTTGGGGTAAACCGCGCTGTGCTGTCCGTTCATCTCAGCTGGCCAGGGCAAACAGGTATTGGCGGTTGGCGCGCACCAGGTACTGCTTCACCGAGCTGCTGGATACGCCCAGGCGTTGGGCGATTTCGGCATAGCTGAGTTCTTCCAGGTGGGCGAGCAGGAAGGCTTCCTTGACCTGGGCCGGCAGACCGTCGAGGGCGCTGTCGATCTGACGCAGGGTTTCCAGTGCCTGCAGCTGTTCTTCCGGCGAGGGGTAAACCGCTTCCGGCAGGCTGGCGAGCACTTCAAGGTAGGCGTCTTCGAGGCGCTGGCGGCGATGACGATGGGCAATCAGCCGGCGCGCAATGGTCGCCAGAAAGGGCCGGGGTTCGCGAATTTCACTGGCCTGGCCGGAATGAATAACGCTGACGAAGGTGTCCTGAGCCAGGTCTGCGGCGGCAAAGGTGTCGTTCAGCTTGCGCCGCAACCAGCCTTCCAGCCAGCCGTGGTGCTGGCGGTAGAGCGTGTCGAGGTCGGTAGACAGGTCAAATTCAGAGGCGGGCACAGTGAGCTCCGGTCAGCCGGATGGCTACTCAGGCGCACATGATAATTATTATTATTAAAAACTCAATGCTGCCGGTGACGTGTGCCCCGGCAGCTGATCAGCGGACGGCGCTCACGCGTCAGCGCTGCAGTGTTCTTAACGCAGCTTTTCCAGCATCTGGTAGTACCACATGCCGGCGGCCAGCATCGGGTTGCCGAACACATCGCCCAACGGCACCTTGATGTGTTTGCAGGCGGCAAAGGTGTCGTAGTGACCCAGGGTGCCGGTCAGCGCGTTGGCCATGATCTCGCCCATGATGTGGGTGGTGGCGATGCCGTGGCCGGAGTAACCCTGGCAGTACCAGACGTTGTCCGAGAGCTTGCCCAGCTGCGGGATGCGGTTGATCACGATGCCCATGGCGCAGCTCCACTGGAAGTCGATGTCGACGCCCTTGAGCTGCGGGAAGGTCTGCTCGATACCGGGGCGCAACTCGGCGGCGATATCCCGCGAATCCCGCCCGGAGTAGTTGCAACCGCCGCCGAATAGCAGGCGGCCGTCGGCGGTCATGCGGTAGTAGTCGAGGACGAAGCGGCAGTCGTACACGGCCAGGTCCTGCGGATTGATTTCTTTCGCCAGCTCACCCAGCGGCGCGGTGGTGACGATGCCGCCCATGGCCGGGAAGATCATGCCCTTGAGCTTTTTCGGCTCCAGCTTGTGGTACACGTCGCCAGCCAGCAGCACCTGCTTGGCATTGATTCGGCCTTGGGCGGTGACTACCGCCGGCTTGGCGCCGTGGATGATCTCCAGCACTTCGGAGTGTTCGAAAATCAGCGCGCCCAGGCTGGCGGCGGCCTTGGCCTCACCGATGCACAGGTTCAGCGGGTGCAGGTGCATATTGCGGGTGTTCTTCAGTGCGCCGCTGTACAGGTCGCTGGCCAGGTGGCTGCGCACGCCGGCGCGGTCGAGCAGGGTCACGTCAGCGCCCATGCCGCGACGCTGCGCTTCGGCGTAGGTGGCTTCTAGATCCTGCATGTGGGTGGGTTTCATGGCCGCGTGCAGGTGGCCGTGCTTGAGGTCGCACTGAATGCCGTACTTCTCTACGCGGTTCTTGATGATCTCGTGACCGCGCCAGCGCAGGTGCCAGATAAAGTCTTCGACTTCCTCGCCGAGGGTGTTGCGCATCTGCTTGGTCATCGCCGCGTCGCCCGACAGGCTGCCAGTGACCTGGCCGCCGTTGCGCCCGGTGGCGCCCCAGCCGATCTTGTTGGCCTCGACAATCGCCACCTTGAGGCCGCGCTCGGCCAGCTCCACGGCAGACGCTACGCCGGTAAAACCGCCGCCGATGATCACCACATCGACGCTGACCTCGCCTTGCAGGGTCGGGTAATCGGTTTCTTCATTGAGGGTGGCGCTGTAGTAGGACGGGCAGCGCACAGCGGCGGGCGTTGCAGGTTTGAGGGCGGCATTCATAAGCAGCTTCCTGGTAGACGACGGGAATGGACAGAGGGTCAGGGCTGAGCGGTCCAGTCATCCGGCGGGCGCGCGTGGCGGCAATGCCACAACGCCCAGAACGCCAGGGTATGCGGCAGTTTGACCTGGTCACGCGGCGCGGCTGCGTGCAGGGGAACGGGGGAAAACACATGAGAAGAGCGCATGGCCACAAGGTTCACACAGGGCCATGCGTTGGTTAAATGCGGTTTTTTACATGCTTGGTTGCTGTTGGGCTAAACATTACGCGCGTCCATCAGCCACCGCGTAACTGCGCCATCACCCGCTCGGCATTCTCGGCGCAGGGCATGCCCTCGGGTTTGCTTTCGATGCTGGCGATGATGCCCAGCAGTTGCGCCTTGTTCTGCGCCAGCCGTTGCTGCATGACCTCGATCTCACCGACTTTACGCTGCAGGCTGGCCAGCAGCTCCGCGTGCGCCAGGCCCTGTGAGTCGCCTTGCGGCAGCAGACGGCGGATTTCGTCGAGGCTGAATCCGGCTTGCTGCGCGCAGCTGATGATGCCCAGGGTCTGCACCGCCTGTTCCGGGTAGCGGCGGTAGCCGTTGGCCTGACGTTGGGCGCTGATCAACCCACTGGCCTCATAGAAACGTATGCGCGACGCCGCCAGCCCGGTACGGCTGGCCAGTTCACCGATTTTCATCCTAACTACTCCGGGCTATTGACCTTAAAGTTGACTTTAACCTTAGCCTTGCGCCATCTGCTACCACGGAGTACGCCATGACTGCCTTTCAACCGCTGCACCTGCCCAACGGTACTGTCATCCCCAACCGCATTGCCAAGGCGGCGATGGAAGAGAATTTGGCGGACGCCAGCCAAGGTCCGTCCGCTGAATTGCTGCGCCTTTACCAGGCCTGGGCCGAGGGTGGTGCCGGGTTGCTGATCACCGGTAACGTGATGGTCGACCGCCGCGCCATGACCGGCCCTGGCGGCGTGGTGCTGGAGGATGAGCGCCAGCTGGATAAATTCCGCGAGTGGGCCCGGATCAGCCGCGCTCAAGGTGGGCAGGTCTGGATGCAGATCAACCACCCTGGTCGGCAAATGCAGGCCAACCTTGGCCAGCAGACCGTCGCGCCGTCAGCGGTCGCGCTGGAGCTGGGTGGCCTGTCGAAAATGTTCCCCGTGCCCAAGGCGCTGGATGAAGCAGAAATCCAAAGTCTGATTCAGCGCTATGCGCGCACCGCACAGTTGGCCGAGCAGGCCGGCTTTACGGGCGTGCAGATCCATGCGGCGCACGGTTATCTGCTCAGCCAATTCCTTTCGCCGATCAGCAACAAACGCACCGATCGCTGGGGTGGTCCGCTGGAAAACCGTGCGCGCTGTCTCCTTGAGGTGGTCAAGGCGGTACGGGCTGTGGTGGCACCCAGCTTCTGCGTGGCGGTCAAACTCAACTCGGCGGACTTCCAGCGTGGCGGCTTCGACGCGGCCGATGCCAAGCAGGTGGTGCAGTTGCTCAATGAGCTGGCGGTTGATCTGGTCGAGCTGTCCGGCGGCAGCTATGAAGCGCCGGCCATGCAGGGTGATGCCCGCGACGGGCGAACCCTGGCGCGTGAAGCCTACTTCCTGGAGTTCGCCGGTGAGATTGCCGCAGTGGCGAGCATGCCGGTGATGGTCACCGGTGGGATTCGCCGTCTGCCAGTGGTCGAGCAGGTGCTGGCCAGCGGCGTGGCCATGGCTGGGATAGCCACGGCCTTGGCGATCAACCCAGCGCTGCCGAAACAATGGCAGGCCGGGCAGCCTAGCAGCGCCGAGCTGCCAGCAATCCGTTGGAAGAACAAGGCGTTTGCCTCCCTGGCATACATGGCCGTGGTGAAGTATCAACTGCGCCAGCTCAGCCTGGGCAAGCACACCCACGCTGGGGTCTCGCCGCTACGCGCGCTGTTGTTGGAACAGCTGAAAAGCGCGCGACGTACCCGCCACTACAAACGCCTGATGGCAGCGGGTTAATCGGGCAAATGCCCGGTTTTGACCCAGATCAGGCAGCCTGCTTCGCTGAACGGTGTGTGCTGTGACAGGTGTGGGCTGCGCAGCCAGCTGCCGGCCGGGTAGTCGCCGAACTCGTCCTGAAAGGTGCCTTCGAGTACCAGGATTTCTTCGCCGCCCCAATGCCGGTGTGCATTGAAGTAGGTGCCGGGCGCCCAACGCACCAGCGCCACGTGCTCGGTACCGTGCTGGTGCAACGGCAACACCTGAAGGCCCGGCACCATTCCGGGTCGCCATTGCGCCTGGGTGCTGTCGATCACCACTGGTTGATCATCAGCTTCATCGAACTGCATCAGTTTGACGAAGATCGTGCAGCCTTCGCGGCTGAAGGGCGCGTGATGGCTGCCAATAGGATTACGCACATAGGTGCCGGTGGGGTAATCGCCGCGTTCATCGGAGAACACCCCGTCGAGCACGAGAAACTCCTCGCCGCCGGGGTGGTGATGCTCGCTGAAGCGCGAACCTGCCGCGTAGCGCACGATGCTGGTGGCGCGTGCCACCTCCTCGCCGATGCGGTCCAGCATGCGCCGCTCCACCCCTGGCATGGGTGAAGCCACCCAGGGGCTGTCGGCCGGACGTATCAAGGCGCGCTGACTAAAGTCGGCATTCAGTTGCATGGTCGCCCCCTTCACTCCGTCTGATTCAGGCCTGCTTGAGCAGGTGGATCAACGCGTCGGCGGTGGCATCCGATGAGGCCGGGTTTTGCCCGGTGATCAGCAGACCATCTACGGCTACATGGCTCTGCCAATCGTTCGTGCTGGTGTAATGGCCACCGTTGGCGATAAGCATATCCTGCACCAGGAATGGCACCACGTCGGTTAGCTGCACCGCCGCTTCTTCGCTGTTGCTAAAGCCGGTGACTTTCTTGCCGCTGACCAGCGGCAGACCGTTGGCCGCTTTGACATGACGCAGCACACCCGGAGCGTGACAGACCGCCGCCACCGGTTTGTTTTGTGCCTGGAAGTGTTCGATCAGTGCGATGGAGGTGCGGTCTTCGGCCAAATCCCACAGTGGGCCATGGCCGCCCGGATAGAACACGGCGTCGAAATCATCGGCCTTCACCTGGCTCAGCGGCACGGTGTTGGCCAGCGCCTGTTGCGCTGCCGGATCAGCACGGAAGCGCTCGGTAGCGGCGGTCTGTGCATCAGGGGCGTCGCTCTTAGGGTCCAAAGGTGGCTGGCCGCCTTTGGGCGAGGCCAGGGTCAGTTGCGCGCCGGCATCCTTGAACACGTAGTACGGCGAGGCGAATTCCTCCAGCCAGAAACCAGTCTTCTGCCCGGTGTTGCCCAGTTGGTCGTGAGAAGTCAGTACCAGCAGGATCTTCATGGGTATTCCTTGGGGCGCAGGCCCTGATGAGCAAAGAGGCATGCAGCTTACGCGCGTTAGCCGCTGGCGATAATGTAAACGGCTTAATGGTGCCTATCACGTGCAGGCATACAGCGCCGATCAGGGTTCGGGTTTGTATCCGAGACGAATGCCGCCCCAATGCCGACCGTTGACCATAATCGGCACCGACAGGTCATGCATCAGCTCACCGGTGTCGCGCATATAGGTCTGCAGCAGCACCGGTTTCTGATGGCTGCCACAGCGGATGCCAGTGCGGTCGTTGAACAGGCGCTTGCTGCGACTCTTCAGCGTGTCCACCGCGCGGTCACCGCATGGTGGGTGGTTGAAGGCATTGTTGTGCGTTGGCACGTAGCCTTCGGCGGTGCAGGCGATGGCGAACACCAGGCCTTCGTGCTGGCTGAGCAGGGGTTCCTGAATGGCCGGCAGCACCTGATCGGCATAGCCGTCAAAGCGCGTTTTGTACTTGGCCGGGAAGCTGCCGGCAATCGGTTGGTAATGACGGTCGAACAGGTCACTGGCGCTGATCCGTCCGCTTTGCAGGTCAGCCTCGAACTGCGCGGCAATCTGCGCCGCGGCGCTGCGCGCGAGGTCGTAGATGCGCTGGTGGTAGTCATCCAGGCCGACTTCGGCGAGCTGTTCGCTGACGCTTTCGGCCTGCGCGACTAACCGCTCGGCGGCGCTGCTGAGTTGACGGGTCTGCCCTTCGCTGTCGCTGACATCGCCGCGCAGCTGGCCGACCGCCACGGACAGTTCAGCCAGGCGTTCGTGGTTCTGCCGGGTGCCGCTGTCGATCTGGCTGACCTGATCCTCTACATTTGCCGCCAATCCGGCAATGCCTTGCAGTTGCGCGCCGGTGTGCTCGACCTGCTGCGCGGCCAGGGTCAGTTGTTCGGCCTGCTGCTGCATATGGCTGACCACCGCCGCACTCTGTTGGCGGATATCGCTGACGATCTGCCCGACCTCCTCGGTGGCGCTGCTGGTGCGGCCGGCCAGGTTACGCACCTCATCGGCGACCACCGCAAAGCCGCGGCCGAGTTCACCGGCACGGGCCGCCTCGATGGCCGCATTGAGCGCCAGCAGGTTGGTCTGGCTGGCAATCGACTGGATGACCTGGGTGACTTTCTCGATCTGCTCGGTGCGGCTGCTCAGGCCGTCAATCAGTTCGCGGCTGGTGGCGGTCTGCGCACTCAGGTGCTGCATGGCGTCGATTGCCTGACGCAGCTCCTGCTGCCCGCTGCTGCTGTCTTGCCGCACGCTTTGCGCGGCAATCAGGGTCTGTTCGGCGCGCTGGGCACTGTCCTGTTCGGTGTGGGTGATGGCCTCGGCGGCCTGGTTGATCTGCTCGGTGGCGCTCAGTTGCGATTGCAGTTTGCCGGCCAGCTGCTGCGCCGCATGCGCCACTTCAGCGGCGGCCAGGGCGTTGTGGCAGGTGTGCCGCGACAGGTTCTGGCTCAGGGTGCTGAACGCATCATGTGGCGTCTCGGCGGATACGGGCAGCTCTTCATGCTGGCGCTGCCAGGGCCCCAGCCACGGCCACAGGGCCAGCAGCAGAAAGGACGGAATGCTGATAAACCAGGGCAGCTGGATCTGCTGGTATGTCACCATCAACCCGGCCAGCCCGATGGCATGCAGCAGGCAGGCCTTGGGGTAGGTAATAAACGCAGAACGCATGACAAACCTCGTTATTTTTATTCGGGTCGAATCACGACCAGAAACTGCCTGCGGCACGCCAACATGAAGTGGACGGGCCATGCCTGCTGAAATGGGAGTGCGTGCAGCTGGAGATGCCTGGGTAGGCAATCGGCCGCTGTCAGCGAATCTATAGACCATAGCGGGTGTCGCTCCCTGCGGCCAACCTTTGCTGGGAGGATGATTCGAG
Source organism: Pseudomonas sp. FEMGT703P (assembly GCF_002786345.1). NCBI lineage: Bacteria > Pseudomonadati > Pseudomonadota > Gammaproteobacteria > Pseudomonadales > Pseudomonadaceae > Pseudomonas > Pseudomonas sp. FEMGT703P. The sequence continues at coordinate 118,819 of NZ_PGCM01000008.1, forward strand.
CACCCGTGGCGGTTCAGGGCCATGGCACTTTGGTCGCAGGTGGATCAGTCCTTACAGGCGATGGCGCTGAATAAAGCCCTTGTCGAGAAAATCCTTCCAGCGCCCGTAGAAACGCCCGCCGGCACTGTGTCCATGCCAGTCCAACAGGGCACCGCCGTCGCCAGTGGCCAGCAGCGCTAAGCTCTGGCGTTGCGGCCGGTAGCGTTTGAGAGGCAGGCCGCGCAAGGCGGCGCTGAGGTTATTCGCCAGCACCGGCCCCTGACGCACCGCGTACACCCCGCTTTTGCGTGCGCCGGGCAGGCTGGCGCAGTCGCCCACGGCGAAAATCGTCGGGTGGGTGTAGCTCTGCAGCGTCGGCGCAATCAATACAAAGCCCTGCTCATCGCAGCCCAGCCCGCTGTGCGCCGGCCAGGCAAAAGCCTTGGCGCCGCTGGCCAACAGCAGCCGTTGACCGCGCCAGACCGGTTCGTCGCCGCTGAACAGGCAGTCGTCCTCGATACGGTTGATTGGGCAATCCTCGCGCACCCACACACCACGCTGACGCAGATGGCCGAGGGCACGCAGACGCACGCCAGCAGACAAACCATCGAGCAGATGGCCGGCACAGAACAGCGCCAATTGCGGCACCTTCCCGGCCAAGGCCAACGCCAGTTCAACTCCCGCCGCGCCGCCGCCGAGAATCGCCAAGGGCTGAGGCTCGGCCTGCCAGCGTTGCCAACCATCAAGAAATGCCGCGAAGGGTTTTACTGCCAACACCTGCATGCCATCACCGTGCTGCGCAGGTGCAGAGACCTGCGCGCCGACATTCAGCGACAGCCAGCTGCCATTCAAGGTTTGCCCATTGGCCAGTTGCACCTGTTGCTGTGCGGCGGACAGGCTTTCCAGCGGGCTGACAATCAACTCGACCTTTGCCGCGCGGCACAGCGCCTGCAGCTCGACCTGGCAATCCTCTGGCCGATGCCGCCCAGCCAGCAGCCCCGGTAGCATGCCGGAATACCAGGCCACCGGACCGGCACTGAGCAGCGCAATGCGCCCTGGCGGCCGCTCGACCAGGGCCCAGCGCCGCAGCACGCCGAGGTGGGCGTGGCCGGCGCCGATCAATAGAAGGTCGTAATGAGTGCTCACACGCGGACGTCCATCAGGTAATCGGTGTGCGCTAATGGTACGAGCTTGCGCCGCGGCCCGTTAGCGCTGCAACTGCGGCAAGGCAAAATAGCTTTCGGCCAACTCCTTGGTGTTGTCGCTGTCGGCGGCAAACACCACACCAAGAATCCTGCGCGGTGCGCTGCCAAAGGCGGCGATGGCATCGGCATTCACATCGCGGCTTTCGCTGAGCCATTGCCCCAGCGGCGCTTCCGGGCCGCGCAGCACGTGCATTTCCACCGTCTCGGTGTAGGCGCTGCGCGCGTGGGTGCCGGGTGTCGCGCGGTTGTCCCAGACATAGCTGAGGGTTGCCGCTGGCAAGTCGGGATCAAAGAACGTACGCGCCAAGCGCAGCTTCTGTCGAGTGACAAAGCTCAGCGAATCCAGCGGGTAATCCAGCAACACATAAACCCGCGCCGCGTAGTCGTCACCTTCACGGGTGGCGAAGCGCGCCTGTTCCAGTTTGCGCTCGGTGCGCCACTGCCAGCTCAGTTGCCAGGGCTGATCGCCGGGCAGGTCCAGCGGATGCAGTAAGCCGCCTGCGGCGGCATCGGCCTGAATGCGCAACACCTGCTGGCCATCCTGCTCGACCAGCGTACGCGCGGACGGTTTGAGTTTGGGGATATCCGCCAGGCGCCAGGGCGCTGACCATTCGCCGTTGGGCGGGCCAGCCGTCCATGGCGTCAGTTGGTTTTCGGCTTGCGCCAGCGGCGACAGCATCAGCAGGGCCAGCAGTAACCCGCGCATCAGCTGCGGCGCCAGGTATGGAAACGCTCGACCAGGCGCAGCAGGCCTTGCGGAGCATGAGCGCGCTTCCATTCGCCGGCTGCGTATTTGTTGGCCTCAGCCATAGTCGGGTAGGTGTGGATGGTGCCGAGAATCTTGTTCAGGCCCAGGCCATGCTTCATCGCCAGCACGTATTCGGCGAGCAGCTCCCCGGCGTGTTCGCCGACGATGGTTACGCCGAGAATCTGATCTTTGCCCGGTACGGTCAGCACTTTGACAAAGCCGTGGGCAGCCTCGTCGGCAATCGCCCGGTCGAGGTCGTCGATGCCGTAGCGGGTCACCTCATAGGCGATATTCTGCGCCTTGGCTTCGCCTTCGGAGAGGCCGACGCGGGCGACTTCGGGGTCGGTAAAGGTGCAGGCAGGAATCACCCGGTAATCCACCTTGAAGCGCTTGAAACCTGAGAACAGCGCATTGACCGCCGCATACCAGGCCTGGTGCGCCGCCACATGCGTGAACTGGTACGGCCCGGTGACATCGCCCACCGCGTAGATATTGGGGAAGCGTGTCGCCAGGTATTCGTCGGTTTCCAGGGTGCCGTTAGGCCGCACCGTCAGGCCCAGTTCCTCGACGCCGTAGCCGCTGACATTGGCCACCCGGCCGAGGGCCAGCAGCAGGCCATCGAAGGCGATGGTCACCTCCTCGCCGGTGTCCACGCGGCGGGCGACCATGCGCTGTTCGCCATTGACCACTTCAAAGCGTTCGGCGCGGTGTTGCAGGCGCACATCCACGCCGTCGGCACGCAGGCTATTCAGTACCAACTCGCTGGCGTCGGCATCCTCGCGCGGCAGCAGGCGTTCGGCCAGCTCCACTTGAATCACTTGGCTGCCGAGGCGCTGGAAGGCCTGGGCCAGCTCGCAGCCAATCGGCCCGCCGCCGAGGACCAGTAGCCAGCGCGGCTGTTCGCGCAGGCTCCAGATGCTGTCCGAGGTGTAACTCTGCACCTGCTCCAGGCCAGGGATTTTCGGCACCAGTGGCCGCGCGCCGGCGGCGATAACCAGGTTGCGGCTGGTCAGGGTCTGGCCGTTCACTTCCACGCTCCAGGGCGAGAGGATCTTCGCTTCGCCCTGAATCACTTCGACGCCCAGGCCGGTGTAACGCTCGACCGAATCATGCGGTTCGATGTCGGCGATCACCCGCTGGATGCGCTGCATCACCGCCGGGAAATCCACCGTGCCCTGCACGCCGGTAAAGCCCAGTGCCGGGCCCTTTTTCAGTTCATTGGCCAGCTTGGCCGAACGCAGCAGCGCCTTGGACGGCACGCAGCCGGTGTTCAGGCAGTCACCGCCCATCTGGTGTTTTTCGATCAGGCTGACCTTGGCCTTTACCGCCGCCGCGATATAGGCGCTGACCAAGCCACCGGCACCGGCGCCAATTACCAGCAGGTTACGGTCAAACGTCTTCGGTTTATGCCAGCCGGCATACACCCGCCGCGCTTGAATCAGCCCCAGCAGCTTACGTGCGATCAGCGGGAATACCCCGAGCAGCACGAAGGCACCCAGCAGCCCGGGCGAGAGGATGCCAGCCAGGGAGTCCAGCTGGCCCAGTTCGCGGCCGGCATTTACGAACACCAGTGTGCCCGGCAGCATGCCGAGCTGGCTGACCCACCAGTAGGTGCGCGCCGGCAGGCGGGTCAGGCCCATGGCCAGGTTGATCAGAAAGAACGGAAACAGCGGCACCAGGCGCAGAGCGAACAGGTAGAACGCGCCTTCACGTTCGATGCCCGCATCAATACCGGCCAGGCGCTGGCCGAAGCGGCTTTGCACCCAATCGCGCAGCAGAAAACGGCTGCTGAGCATGGCCAAGGTCGCGCCCAGCGTCGAGGCGAAGGACACCAGCACAAAGCCTTCGAGCAAGCCGAACAGCGCGCCGGCCAGCAAGGTCATCAAAGCCGCGCCGGGCAGCGACAGCGCCGTGACCGCGACGTAAGCGATAAAGAACAGCCCCGCCGCTAGCCAGGGCTGCGCGGCCACTTGAGCATTCAGCGCCGCTTGCTGCGCTTTGAGTGCTTCCAGGTTGAGGTACTGGCCGATGTCGAAGACAAAGAAGCTGCCCAGCAGCGCGAGGATCAGGCCCATCAGGGCGAGTTTGCGGCTATTCATCAGTCAGCGCCTCCAAGGCGCAAAGGCTTTGGCACAGGCTAAAACCGGCCAGCAGAGCAGTCTCTGGGCGGTCGGTTAGTTGGCCGAGCACCCGCGAACGATAGGACAACGCCGCCGGGCTATGGGCAGGCCACTGGCGGTCGAAGTCGGCGAGAAAAGCAGTGTGGTCGTAGTTCAGCGGCAGCGCTTCGATAAACAGGCCGTCACGCTGGCAACGGTAAAGCGCCGCCGGGTGTGGCGTGGTGGCGATGCGACTGAGCAGGCCATAGCGGCCGCCGGCAAAGTTCGGCAGTCCGGCCGCGCCGTTATTGATCAGCGCGCCATGCTCCAGGTTCAAGGCCGCGGCCGAGCAGGTATGGCTGGTGGCGAGCACTTGCACCCTGTTGGCGGTAAACCAGGCGTCCAGTTGCTCCTGACGCTCCGGCTCGCTGAGCGATTCCCGCGAGCAGCTCCAGCCAGCCAGGGACTGCTCGTCGCCATGGCTAATCGCCACGCGCTGGCCGGCCACGCTGACCAGTGCGGTGCTCGGCCTTGCGGCCAGGCGTTCGGCCATGCCGGGCAAACCCTGCACGGTTTTATTCAATTCCTGCTGAATGGTATTGGAGCGCTCGACCACCGCCTCATCCACCGTCATCGGGTAGGCACAGCCGCAGCCGGCACCGCTGTCTTTGGCACGGCCCAGCTCGGTTTCGACATTGCCACGCAGGGCCACATGGGCGCTGATGCCCTGCTCAATCTGCTGGAAAACCTGCGGGTCGCGGTCGAACCAGTGGGCGTCGCCGTTAAACACCACGTGTGCATTTGGCTCGGCGGCCAAGCGTCGCTGCAGGGCGGCCAGGGCCTGGCGATTGCCATACAGGCCGCCGACCACATAGAGGGTGTCGCACTCGAATAGCGGCTCGCCGCTAAAGGCATCCCGCGTCAGGCGATAGTCCAGCGGGCAATCGCGGCCGGCGCGCATCAGGCTGTACCTGCTTTGCGCTGCTGCAACCAACCTGGCACTAGATAACCCAGCACGCAGAGGCCCAAGCCATACAGGTTGGTGCCCAATAACAGCGCGTATTTACCATCACCGATGGCCCAGCTCTGCGGAATCCAGTTCAAGGTCAGGGCAACGCCCAGGCCCAGGCCGGTCCAGAAGCTCAGGTGAAAGCCCAACCGCGTCGGAGTGGTCAGGCCGTGCAGGACGAATACCGGGGCCAGGCCGATGACCATGGTGCCGCTGATGGTGGTGGCCTTGAGAATATCGGTGCCTGCGATCATTGGCAGGTTACCGAGCAGGGCGAACACCACCATCACCGCCATGCCGACGCCAATGGCTTTCTGTCCGAGGTCGCGCCCGGCCAGCTTCGGCAACTCGCGTCCGGCCAGTTTGGCCAGGCTGGAGAAGGTCGAATCCAGGGTCGAACCAGCAGCGGAAACCATCACCACGGTCATCACCAGTAGCGCGCCGATGCCCAGGCTCTTAGCCAGGGCGGCGGGTACGTTGTCGGAGGCGGCCAGGCCGGTAAGTTGGGCGTGCACGCCGATCAGGCTAAAGGCGAGGATGGCGATAAAGCCCAGCACCCCGGCAATCACGAAGGAGCGGCGCATGGCCTTCTCTTCGCTGATAAAGCCCCTATCTGTCAGTACCGGATCATGGAAGCCGTAGCTGAAGGCCTGCAGGCCGGCGACCAGCAGCAGGTCGACCCCGGCATTCAGCGCCCAATTGCTGGTGCTGGCCAGCTCAGTCGGCGAATGCTGCGGCAGCACCAGGCCGAGCACCCAGACCAGGGCAATCACGAAGATCGCCGCTTGCGCCGCGTCGGTAAGGATCGAGCTGCGCAGCCCGCCGCGCAGGCTGTAGGCCAGAGTCACTGCGGTAAACAGCAAAGCCGAGGCGATAAATTCGAAGCTGCCGGAGTCGCCGTAATAGCCGCCTACCACAGCGGTGTTGCTCCATACCTCGTTAAACAGACGAATCAGAATCGCGGCGGAAAACGCCAGCGCTGCGCCACGGCCATAATGGCTGCTCAGAAAGCTGACCAGGCCGGTCGCCGCAAAGCGCCGACGCAGGCGGTAGATGACAAAGCCAGTGAGCGGAATTGACAGCCAGTACATGGCATAGGCCAAGCCGCCGACCAGGCCATAAGTCGCCCCCAGATTGGCGGCATTGGTCACCGATTTGGCGAAGATCCAGCTGATAAAGATGCTGGAGGTAATCAACCACGGGCTGGCGCTGCGGCCCTGGTTGTCCTCGCCATTAAAGAACCCGCCCAGGGTTACGGCGCGTGGCGACAAGGCCAGCATCAGCGCGCCGTAGACCACAAGAAAGCCCCAGAAGAACAGCCCGGTGAGACTGGTTGGTTGCATGGATTGATCCTTAGGAAGTTAACGAGCCGCCGCAGCTGGAGCCCTGTCCGGCGGTGCAGGCATAACAATGATCACGGGTCACGATGGGGTTGCCGGCCAGTGTTGCACTAAGCAGATCGCGCAGGTGCGGCCGATCACGGCCGATCACCTCTGGCAGTTGCAGCGGCAAATCGAGCATCTGGTTGAAATCGCAGTCGTACAGGTAGCCCTGCCAATCGACGCTGACCAGGCTGCGGCACATCAAGGGTTCGAGGTTTTCCGGCCGGTAGCTGTCGCGTAACAGCTGCATATAGCCGTTGAACTGGCCCTTGCTGACCAGGGTGCTGCCAAAGCGCGCAATCGGCTGGTTGGTGATGGTCAGCAGGTGGTTGAAGACGATGCCGAAGTCCTCGACCAGGTGGCGTTTGTAATCGGCTTCCAGCGCCGCTTGCGGTGGCGGCAGGCTCGGCCCTTGTGGGTTGTACACCAGGTTGAGGATCAGGCCGCTACCCGGCTGGCCGTAGCCCAGGGCATTGAGTTGTTGCAGGCCTTTGATGCTGGCATCGAACACGCCGTCGCCGCGCTGCTTGTCGACGTTATCGCGTGAGTAACAAGGCAGCGAAGCGCTGATTTCCACGCCCTGGTCGGCGAGAAACTGCGCCAGGTCTTCATAGCCCGGTTCACTGAGGATGGTCAGGTTGCAACGATCGATCACCCGCAGGCCTTCGCGGCGCGCGTGGTTGACGATCTCGCGAAAACGCGGGTGCATCTCCGGCGCGCCGCCGGTGAGGTCGAGGGTGTGCACAGGGTGGGCGTCGATCACCTGATGCAGCAGGGCCAGGCTTTCATCGGTCATGGCCTCGGTGCGGGTCGGCCCGGCATTGACGTGGCAATGCAGGCAGCGCTGGTTGCAGCGGTAGGTCAGGTTGATCTGCAGTGCTTCCAGCTGGCCACGGCGGATGGCCGGAAACGCCAGTTGGTCGAGCAAGGGAAGCATGGCATGCACGGTGTCTGTTTCCTTGATGCTGATGCGTCGGTTGATTATGTCAGCCGCTAAGTAGCCACTATAGAGAGTGCCCGAGCGCTTTTGTTACGCGTGTAGGCAGAAGAATGTTACGCAATTAGTTATACAAATCTTATACAGATAGGGCAGTATCGGCTGATAATTCTCAGCAAAGGATGTGTCGATGCTACGTCTTAGCTTGTTCTTTGTAGCGGGTTTTCTGGCCGTGCCGTTCTTTCATCAGCCGGTTTTGGGCGTGTTGCATGCCTTGGCTGTGGTGCCGTTTGCGCCGTTCAACTTGACTCCAACGGCGCCGCTGGGAGTGCCGTCATTGCTTTCGGCATCCTTCTGGGGCGGTGTCTGGGCGGTGGTGATGCTGCTGGTGTTGCGCTGGGATGCACACAAGCCACAACCCTGGATCAAGGCCCTGCTGTTTGGTGGTATCGCCCTGACTACTGTTGCCCTGCTGGTGGTGTTTCCGCTCAAGGGTATGGGGGTTGATCCGGCGCAGTTGCCGGGCCGCTTTTTGATTGGCTTTCTGCTCAACGCCACCTGGGGCGTGGGCACCCTGATTCTGGCCCGGACCCTGCTTCCGCGCTAAAGGAGATCACCATGCTTGTGCGCCTCACCTACGCCAGCCGTGCCAGTCACGGCGTTTCTTCCGAGCTAATCCGCGAGATTCTCGACAGTTCACAGCGCAACAATCCAGGCAAAGGACTGACCGGTATCCTCTGTTGCAACGCGGATATCTTCCTGCAGGCGCTGGAAGGCCCGCGTGCAGAGGTGAACGCCCTGTACAACCGATTGGCAGATGACAGTCGGCACAAGGACCTGACCATTCTCGATTACGCGGAAATCAGCATGCGCCGTTACGGCAACTGGAGCATGGGCTGGGCTGGTGCGAAGCAGGCCAACCGCGAGTTGTTTCTGAAATATTCCTCCAGCGACCGTTTTGACCCCTTCAACATGAGTGCCGAGCAAATTACCGGGCTGTTACTGGAGCTGAGTGAGACCGTCAGCGCAATCAAATCGCCAGTTCTCAGCTAGAATTCTCGAGCGTCAACTCGCTCTAGCCGGCGAGCTGTGTTCACCCTGAGCCTTGGCGCACCTCGCAGTTTATTGAGGCGCCAGGATGCTCCGTTTGCTCAACCTTCCTTTGCTGGCTGCATTGCTCTGCTTTGCACTGGGCAGCGCTTCGGCGTTTGCTGAGCTGCCATTGTTGGTGCTGAGCAACAAACAGCTCACGCGGCCGGTAGAAGTGCCGGCCAGTTTGGTGCTGGAAGACCCCAGTGGCAATTTGACCGCGGCCGAAGTGCAGCAGCGAATTGACCGCGAAGGCACGCGAATGGATGGCGTGCCGCGCCTGGGTTACTCCGCCAGCGCCTGGTGGTTGGCGTTTCGCCTTGATGCACCGGTGGCCGAACGTCTTGACCTGATGATCGACCGGCCTTTTCTCGACGACATCGAAGTCTGGCTATACGACCGTGAGCGGTTGATCGCGCCCTTCTACAGCGGTGACCACCGCGATTTTCTTTTGCGTGGTGCGCCCTCACCACATTTTCTGCTCAATCTGCCGCGCCTTGGCGAAGGTCCGCATACCTTGTTACTGCGGGTGCAAAGCGGTTCGGCGGTGAGTGTGCCGATGCAGCTGGTGGCGGCTGAACAAAGCCCGCTATTGCTGGCCGAACACTGGATGCGCAGCGGCTTGCTGTTGGGTGCGCTGCTCAGCCTGACCCTGTTCTTCCTGGTGAAATACAGCGCGTTGCGCGAAACGCAGCTGGTGTGGTTCTGCCTGACGGTGGCCAGTGTGGCGCTGTACAACGCCAGCATGCACGGCATCATCAGCCTGCTGGCGCCGCAGTGGGTGTGGTTGTCGGCTCAGATGGCCAATTTGGCCAACCCTGGCATGTTGATCTTCAGCAGCCTGTTTCTCGCCAGCTCGCTGAAACTGGAGTTGGGCCGTGTGCGCCATCTGCGCAACGTGCTATTTGCTGTGACCCTGCTGGTGTGCGGTTGGACCATCGTCAGCTATGGCCACTTCCGCTCCTACCAGGCACTGAATGTGCTGATCCTGTTTAACGGCATGTTCCAGCTGCTCTTGTTGATTCTCGGCGTGTACCAGCGGCGGCCTTATGCCATCGGTTACCTGCTGTGCTGGAGTTCGGCCCTGTTGCTGATGCTGTTGGTGCCCCTCGGCCGCACGGGAGTGATTCCCTTGCCGCCGGGGTTTAACTACATGCATGCCTACCTGCCAGTGCTGAGCATGCTGCTGTTTGGAGCCATCCTCGATAAGCAACTGGAGCATATCCGCCGTGCCTTGTTGCAAAGCAAGGCTCAGGCGCTGGGCAATCTGGAGCAGTACCAGGCGTTGTTCAGCAGCAGTGGTGAGGGCATTTTCCGTTGCACCCGCAGCGGCGCCCTGATTGAAGCCAACCCCAGTTTTACCGCGCTATTGGGGCTGGCACAGGACAGCCGCGAGCTGTCCATGCAGCAGCTGTTGGGCACCGAGCAGTGGGCCGAGTACGTGGCCCAACTGCACAACGAGCAACCGGCCACCAGCCAGGAATGTCAGATTCATGGCCTCGACGGGCAGAGCCATTGGGTGTACCTGTCGTTGCACCTGCGCCCGACCCAGGATTGCATTGAAGGCATCGTGGTCGACCTCAGTGAGCGCCGCGCGCTGGAAGAGCGCCTGCAGTACCTGGCTGCACATGACTCGCTGACCGGCCTGCTCAACCGCCGCGAGTTGGAGCGCCTGCTGCGTGAAAGCCTCAAAGGCCAGAGCACGCCGCGCTACAGCCATTTGTTGTGCCTGGACCTGGATCAGTTCAAGCAGGTCAATGACCTTTGCGGGCATTCGGCGGGTGATCAGCTGCTGCGCCAATTGTCTGGCCACTTACGGCACCAACTGCCGCGGCATGCCGAACTGGCGCGCATTGGGGGCGATGAATTCGCCGTGCTGCTGCGTGAAATCAATAACGAAGCCGCTCTGGAACATGCAGAAAATCTGCGCCACTGCGTTGAGCAATTCGTCTTCAGCTGGCAAGGCCGACCATTCCGCGTGCAGGCCAGCATCGGCCTGCTGGAGCTGGACAGCGGCGTCAGCGACTGGGAAACCGCATTGAACTGGGCCGACAGCGCCAGCCAGCTGGCCAAACACCTCGGCCGCAACCGCGTGCAGCAGTTCAACCCGGCCGATGGCGTGCTGCTGGAGCATCAGCGCCAGCTGCAATGGATCACCCGCCTGCGTGAGGCCATCGAACTGGGCCATTTCGAGCTGTTCTATCAGCCGGTAATGGCGCTGCAGAACGCCAGCGATGGCCTGCGCTATGAAGTGCTGCTGCGCTACCACGACCCGCACAGTGGCGAGTGGATCAGCCCGGGGCAGTTTCTCGGTGCCGCCGAGCGCTACGGCTTTCTCGGTGCCATCGACCGCTGGGTGGTGATGCGCCTGCTGCAATGGCTGGCGGACAACCCGCGGCATGTGCAGCAATTGGCTCAGGTGAATTTCAACCTGACTGCCAGCTCGCTGCTCAACGCGCACTTCCACGAGATGCTCCACAGCGAGCTGCTGCGGCACAACTTGCCGGCGCACAAGCTGTGCATCGAAGTGACCGAGATGGTCGCGTTGGGCGAGCTGGGGGTGTCTGCGCAGTGGATCAAGCAGTTGCGCAGCCTGGGCCTGAAAGTGGCGCTGGATGACTTTGGCAGCGGCTTTGCCTCCTACGCTTACCTGCGCCATCTGCCGCTGGATATCGTCAAGATCGACGGCAGTTTTATCCGCGGTATCGAGAGCGATCCGATCAACCAGGCCATGGTCGGCTCGATGCAGCAGATCGCCAGCCAGCTGGGCTTGAGCACGGTGGCCGAGTTTGTCGAGACCCAGGCCACGTTAGACTGCGTGCAAACGTTGGGGCTCGACTATGCCCAGGGCTACTGCATCGGCCATCCGCAACCACTGACTCAGCTAAGCGATGCGGCCGATGCAGAAGTGCAGATGCAGCTCGCCCTCGACCGTCGTTGATCCAGCTCAACCTTTATCTGAGGTTGCCGAAATAAGCTGTATTGCCGGTAGTTCCGGCTGCTGTCTCCTGCCGTCTTTTTGGAGTTGCGTGCACCATGTTTGACCGTAAATGGCGTTTGCGTTGTGAGAGTCTGGAGCAGGAAGTCAGTCGTCTAGGTCAGGAAAAATCCGCCATGCAGCGCGAGTTGGACGAGCTGCGCAGCTGGCATCAACAGAGCCAGCAGGAGCGCAACGAGCTCAATGGTGTGACCCGTTATCAGCATGAGCTGCATGGCAAACTGAGTCGCTTTGAAGATTCCCTCTCGCAGACCCGTGATGGCGTGGTGGCCCAGGCCGAACAGCTGAACCAGGAAGTCGCCAAGCTCGAACAGCACAGCGGCATCTTCCAGCAAACCTCAGTGCTCCTGGCAGGCTTCTCGGACTCCCTGAGCAGCATGGCGGTGCAGGGCGTGAGCAGCGTGCAAAGTGTCGATCTGCTACAGCAGCGGGTCAGCGAGATCAGCCGGATTGTTGAGCTGATCAAGGCGATTTCCGACCAGACCAACCTGCTCGCGTTGAACGCCGCCATCGAAGCAGCCCGCGCCGGTGAACAGGGCCGTGGCTTTGCTGTAGTAGCCGATGAGGTTCGCGCGCTGGCGCAGCGCACCAGTCGGGCTACCCAGGAAATCAGCACCTTGGTCGGCAGCATCAATCAGGAAACCGACAGTGCCAGCCGTTCCATCGGCAGCCTGTCCAGTGAGGCTACGCGCTTATCCGGGGATGTTTCGCACTCGGCGCAGACCCTGGATGAAATGGTCGTGCTGGGCGAACACATGAGCCAGCTGATCGAAAGCATCGCCCTGGGCTCGTTCTGCGAGGCGGTCAAACTCGATCATCTGCTGTTCAAACTCACGGTCTACCAGCGCCTGTTCCTGCATGACGGCAACACCCAGCTGAGCAGCCACACCAGCTGTCGCCTCGGGCAGTGGTACCAGGGCAGCGACACCAACGCGCGCTACGGCAAGCAGCGCAGCTTCCAGCAGCTGGAGCAGCCGCACCGGGTGGTCCATGACAGCGCGCATGAGGCCCTGTACGCCGCCCAGGCGAAGGAGTGGAGCAAGGTGCTGCGCGCCGTCAGCGATATGGAGAAGGCCAGCATGGAGGTCAATTCGCTGATTTCGGAGTTGGCGGGTAGCTGATTCGCTGCTATGCAGCGTTACCTGCACGCTACACCGAAGGCATGCGTTCCAGCAGGCTGAGGTCCAAGCGCAGCATGCGCACACAACGTTCATCGCGCAGCTCTTTGGGCGACTGGTTACTGCGCAGGCGCAGCACCTGGCAGACCAGATTGAGCACCAGCGCCTCGCGACTAAACACCCCGCTGCCCAGGTTGTAGAACGCCGCGATCAGCTCACGCAGGCCAAACGGCAGACGCCAGCGGATGCGCAGCGCCGAGCCGAAGCTGGCGGCGCGTTGCTGGAAGCTCTGGTGAATATCCTCATCGCGCAATACGCCGCCGGCGTCCTGCCAATCCTGCAGGCTGCGCAGCAGGGCCAGCTCGCCGATGTTGTGCAGCAGCGCGGCGGTAAAGCACAGCTCGGCATCCAGTTGCAGCTCGTCGGCCAGCCAGCGCGCCAGTTCGGCGCTGCGCTGTGCGCTGTCCCAGGCGCTGCTGGCCAGCTCGGCGAGGCGCGGATCACTGAGCAGTGCATTGCGTTGTACGGCCATGCCCAGTACCAGATTCAGTGTACGCGCGAGCCCCAGGCGCGGCAGTGCCTGGCTGAGTGTCTGGCAGGGTGCGCCCTGGTGCTGGGCGGCGCTATTGGCGGCGGCGATAAGTCGCGCGGTGATCTGCGGATCACGGGCAAACACCTCTTCCAGCTCACGCAGATCGCTGTCGTCACCGTTGAGGCACTGGCTCACCGAGTCGCGTACCGAGGCCAGCAACGGCGCGCCCTGACCTTCTTCGCGCACCGCATTGAGGTAATCATCCAGGCTGTCGACCAGCAAGGGTGCCGCTATCGCTGTTGCGCTGGCGGCGGCGCTGCCAAGAATGCCGAGCAGGCGCTGGCGCAGTTGTTCGGCATTAAACGGCTTGGCCAGGTAGGCCGCCGGTGCCAGCGGCCGCGCAGCGCGCACGCTGCTGGCATCCAGGCGACTGCTGATCAGGATAAACGGCAGCGCCGGAGTGCGTGGATGGCGGCGCAACTGGCGCAGCAATTCCAGACCATCAAGGCCCGGCAGGTCGCCATCGGCAATCACCAGCGCCGGCAGGCGGCGTTTGCATTTGGCCAGCGCTGCCTCGCCGTCGGTGACTCTTATAACTCGCGCATCAGCGCGTACATCGAGTACCAGTTGCACGAGCAGATCGGCAGTCCAGGGGTCTGCTTCGGCGATCAGAATCTCCGGAGCGTTGGCCAGGGCAGTCATGAAAACCTCAGGGAAAAGCGTGATGGCAAAATAATGGCGCCATCGATATGGCGGCGCGCAGTGTACGGGTTGGTTACTTTAAAACCAGCGTCGCCCGACGAAATGCTGAGTCTTTAGTCAACTTTGTAAGTTTGCCTGAAAATACCGCAATAGAGCGGTCTGGTTGTCCTACAAAGCGCTTTTTGAACGCTTCAGGGACAGTAATGGAGGGATGCTGCCTTGGGTGCTTGTGCACTGGCGGATAGCGCCGTGCTGACTGTTTGATCACCGGGGCAGACGCAGAACGCAAAAGACCCGCCGAAGCGGGTCTTTTGTATGAGCGCTGCGGGCTTACGCCAGTTCGTCGAAGCACTCGGCGATGATCGCCAGGCCACGGTCGAGCAGCGCATCTTCAGCGGTCAACGGCACCAGCACGCGCAGGACGTTGCCGTAAGTACCGCACGACAGCAGGATCAAACCCTTCTCGCGCGCCTTGGCAACAATCTGCCCAGTCAGAGCGGCGTTGGGTTTGTGCACGTCGCCACCTTCACAAAGCTCCATGGCAATCATGGCGCCCAGGGCGCGCACTTCGCCGATGCTGTTGTGCTTGGTTTGAATGGCCTTGAGGCCAGTGACCAGGCGCTCGCCCACTGCTTTGCAGCGATCCAGCAGCTGCTCTTCCTCAAACACTTCCATCACGGCCAGGGCTGCGGCGCAGGCAATCGGGCTGCCGGCGTAGGTGCCGCCCAGACCGCCTGGGGCGATGGCGTCCATGTATTCAGCTTTGCCGCACACGCCCGCCACCGGGAAACCGCCGGCGATGGATTTGGCAAAGGTGGTCAGGTCGGCGGCGACGCCCATCTGTTCCATGGCGAAGAAGGTGCCGGTACGGCCCGCGCCGGTCTGCACTTCGTCAGCGATCAGCAGGATGCCGTGCTGATCACACAGGGCGCGCAGGCGCAGCATGAAATCTTTTGGCGCGACGTAGAAACCGCCCTCGCCTTGCACCGGCTCGATGATGATCGCGGCGATGTCGCGCGGCTCAGCATCATTCTTGAAGATGCGCTCGATGCTGGCGATGGCGTCATCGGTGCTCACGCCGTGCAGCTCGCACGGGTACTGGGCGCGGAAGATGCCGCCCGGCATCAGACCCATACCGGCCGAGTACGGCACGACTTTACCGGTCAAACCCAGGGTCATCATGGTGCGGCCGTGGTAGCCGCCGGTGAAGGCGATCACGCCAGCACGGCCGGTGGCAGCGCGGGCGATTTTGATCGAGTTTTCCACGGCTTCGGAGCCGGTGGTGACCAGCAGGGTCTTCTTGGCGAAGTCGCCTGGCACGCGTGCGTTAACTTTCTCGCACAGTTCAACGTACGGCTCGTACGCCAGCACCTGGAAGCAGGTGTGAGTCAGTTTGGTCAGCTGTTCTTGCACCGCCGCCACCACTTTCGGGTGCAGGTGGCCGGTGTTGAGCACCGCGATGCCGCCGGCGAAGTCAATAAACTCGCGGCCTTCAACGTCGGTTACGGTGGCGTTCTTCGCCGATTCAGCAAAGATCGGGTGGATCTGGCCCACGCCGCGTGGAACGGCAGCGGTGCGGCGTTGCATCAAAGATTCGTTGGTCTTGCTCATGATGTCCTCATTCGCCGGTTAATCTCGGCGTGGTTCAAGGATGTGTTACCGGCGGCGGCTTGGCAGTATTCGATGATCGACTGCCACAACACGCCCGGCCACAGCTATGTCCATATAAAGCCGAAGGCGCAGCGCTCTCGTGCGTCTTCGGCGGGGTTACTGCTACGTCGCCGGGATTAGATACCCAGGCAGAGGTATTTGATTTCCAGGTAATCCTCAATGCCGTACTTCGAGCCTTCGCGGCCAAGGCCCGAGGCCTTCACACCACCGAACGGCGCGACTTCATTGGAGATCAAACCGGTGTTGACGCCGACCATACCGTATTCCAGGGCTTCCGCCACACGGAACACACGGCCCAGGTCACGGGCGTAGAAATACGAAGCCAGGCCGAACTCGGTGTCGTTGGACATGGCGATCACTTCGGCCTCGTCCTTGAAGCGGAACAGCGGCGCCAGTGGGCCGAAGGTTTCTTCCTTGGCCACCGCAGCGTTCTTCGGCACGTCGACCAGAATGGTCGGCTCGAAGAAGCTGCCGCCCAGGGCATGCGGTTTGCCACCGGCGAGCAGGCGCGCACCTTTACTCAGGGCATCGGCGATGTGTTCCTGCACTTTGGCCACTGCCTTGTCGTCGATCAGCGGGCCAGTCGTGGTGCCTTCATCCAAACCGTTGCCGATCTGCAGTTTGGCCACGGCGGCGGCCAGTTTCTCGGCGAAGGCGTCGTACACACCGTCCTGAATGTATAGGCGGTTGGCGCAGACGCAGGTCTGGCCGTTGTTGCGGTATTTGGAGATCAGCGCGCCTTCGACGGCTTTATCCAGATCGGCATCGTCGAACACGATAAACGGCGCGTTGCCGCCCAGTTCCAGCGAGACCTTCTTGATGTCCTTGGCGCATTCGGCCATCAGCTGGCGACCGATTTCGGTGGAGCCGGTGAAGCTCAGCTTGCGCACGATCGGGTTGCTGGTCAGCTCGCCACCGACTTCACCGGCGCTGCCGGTCACTACGCTCAGCACGCCTTTTGGAATGCCAGCGCGCTCGGCCAGAGCAACCAGAGCCAGGGCGGAGAACGGCGTCTGCGAAGCCGGCTTGATCACCATGGTGCAACCGGCGGCCAGGGCCGGGCCGGCTTTACGGGTGATCATCGCCGCCGGGAAGTTCCACGGGGTGATGGCGGCAGTGACGCCGATCGGCTGCTTGATCACGATCAGGCGCTTGTCCGGCTGGTGGCCAGGGATCACGTCGCCATACACGCGCTTGGCTTCTTCAGCGAACCACTCAATAAAGGAGGCTGCGTAGGCAATCTCGCCCTTGGCTTCGGCCAGTGGCTTGCCCTGCTCCAGCGTCATCAGGCGGCCGAGGTCGTCCTGGTTCTCGATCAGCAGTTCAAACCAGCGGCGCAGCTTATTCGAGCGTTCTTTGGCGGTCAGGGCACGCCAGGCTGGCAGCGCACGGTCGGCGGCTTCGATGGCGCGACGGGTTTCCGCTGCACCCATTTTCGGTACGGTACCGATGATTTCGCCGGTGGCCGGGTTGTTGACCTTGATGGTCTGGCCGTTGTCGGCGTCCAGCCAAGTGCCGTCGATATAAGCCTGCTGACGGAACAGCTGGGTGTCTTTCAGTTGCATGGCAGTCTCCTAAATTCCGACACCCTGGCATCGGTACGTGTCATCGAATGTGCCGTACTGCAGCGCAGCTGGGCCTAATTTGTAGGGCTGGTGCTGGCCGTGGGCGGGCATGAGGTGCGCCGCGCACAATTTCAGCAAGAGCGTTTGAAATCTCAAACGAATCCTAGGGTCAAGAGGGGTAAAGGGCAATAGTCTGTTCGAAAAAATTAACGGAATATTGTCCTTATTCAAGGGATTTATACGAATAGACAGCTGGCGGTCGCTTAGCGTGCAGAATCACGAACAAGGCAGCAGCATGGACGCCCGCCAGCGACATGCGTATGATTGCGCCCGCGCTGCACCAGTAGCTCAGCTGGATAGAGTACTGCCCTCCGAAGGCAGGGGTCGTGGGTTCGAATCCCGCCTGGTGCGCCATATAAAACAAGGGCTTAGGTGAAAACCTAGGCCCTTTTTTTGCCTGAATGATTATGCGCGATGCCGTCTTTTGAGCCCTGCCAGTGATCCGGTGTTGAAAAATCGGTTCATTGTTTGGCCATATCGATCCGTCTGCTCAATCGCTGCACGCCATTGCCTGATGTGGCGCGCGTTCTGGCGATGTGCTGAATCCAGGCACCACAGGCGTTCAGTGCTTCGAGAGCTGAGGCCGTTTGCAGAGGCTTGTTGGCAGAGCCGCGCTGGGCCTGCAACTCAGTGCGCATTGGCCAATGCTTTGTTGATGTCGTCCGCCAGATCGGCCGCCACTTCATCAATGTTGCGGTTCAGTGCGCGACGTTCCAGCAGGAATTTTGCCGCTGCCAGCTGAGGGTTGCGCGTAACCAGCGCACCCGGCAGGCGTTTGGAGCGGTCCTGGGCTGTCAGTTGCTGCTGTTCTTCGGCGGCAAGGTCACTGATCCAGGCGTGCGCTTCAACATTGCTGGCACCTGCGCCGAAGCCAACAACCGTGCGTACCAGGCGCCGACCGGCTTCGCTGGACACCTGCCCTTGCACTAACCAGCCGCGGGTCGGCAATGCCGCCTGCGGACTGACGGGCTTGACCTGAATCTGGCGAGCCTGCAGCGCCCGAAGGAGCGCCTCATCCAACTGCGCCGCACGCTCACGCTGTTGGCTGTCTGCCGGGTTGTCCACCGCGAAAGCCGTCAGGTAGATGACGTTGGTGGGTTCAGTGGCGGCCGCGATCATCGGCAGCAAGAGGGCAAACATAGCGAGCAGAATCGGGCGCATAGAAACCATTGGCAGAGTGTGGAAGCTGCGACGCTAGAACATGCACGAAGAACTGTCGAGCCGCAGGCAGCGAGTTGCTCAGTGGCTGTGATGAGCGAAGCACGGCGATACCGTGGCGACCCTCAGAGTGTGTTTGGGATCACCAAGCCTTTGCGTCGGTATGCCTCTATATCAATGCCAAAGGCGCCGCTGCTATGCACCTCATGGATGCGATAGGGTTTGCCGCTGGGGTCCTTGGCGGTTTTGCCCAGGTCGATGATGCTTTCCTTGCAGGGTTGCTTCTGCCCGTCGAGCACGCGCAGTACCCTGGGTTTGAGTTTGTTGCCAGGCGGGCAGCCGATGATGATGCCGACTTCGCCATTGGTCAGCTCGACGATTTCCCCTGGCGGGTAGATGCCGACCATGCGGATAAAGCAGCCCACAATCTCTTCGTCGAAATGGCTGTTGACCGCTTCCAGCAGGATGCGCAGTGACTCCAGGCTGGATTTGCCCTTGCTGTACACGCGGTCGCTGTTGATCGCGTCATAGCTGTCGGCCACTGCGATGATCTTGGCGAAATAAGGGATCTTGCTGGCATCCAGGCCGCGTGGGTAACCCTGGCCATCCAGGCGCTCATGGTGTGAGTAGGCGACGTCGACGGTGGCGGCAGTGACCTGCTGGTTACTCATCAGCAGTTTGCGGCCCTCGGCGGCATGGCTCTGCATGATGCACAGCTCTTCGGCGGTCAGCGCGCCGGGTTTGTTGAGGATTTCGTTGGGCACCTTGATCTTGCCGACATCATGGAGCATGCCGCATACGCCGATTTGCTCAAGCTGATAGACCGGCAGACCCAGTTCCTTGGCCAGGGCAATTGAAAGGATGGACACACGCAGCGAGTGCTCGGCGGTGTATTCGTCGCTGTTCTTGATGCGCGCCAGCCAGAGCATCGCCGCAGGGTTGCGCAGGATGCTTTCAACACAGTCTTTGATGACGGCTTTGACCGCTTCAACATCCAGCTCCTGGCCGAGCTTGACCGCCTGCAGAATCCGCAACGACTCGTCGCGTGCAGCGCTCCAGGTGGGAGCGGCCTGGAGCATTTCCAGGTTGAAATCGACCTTGGCGATGGCCGGTTGCAGGGCTTCGGGCTGGGCGATATTGGCCGTGACCTGATCGTGTACCGTCACAGATTGCCGAGCATCCACCCAGACGTAGCTGCAGACTTCCTGCAGCAGGCGTATGTCCAGCTGCTGGCGGATGCGAAAGCCTTGAAAGAGGAAGGTGGTGTCTGTCCAGGGCCGGTCCAGCTCCACCACGTACATGCCGATGGTCAGTTGCGCAGCGTCAACTTTGATACGGTCTGGTTTGGCTTCGTCGGCCATGGGGCTTTCCAAAGGAAGTCGCGAAATACTGGCCATTAGCTACCCGTGGTGTGTGGGCAGCAAATTGCATTTACCTATTGATGGCGCTGGGTTGCAGCATCAGCGTGCTGAACGTGTGCCACTTCCTCAAGATTAGCCACCAATCGGCTGTTGTGGGGCACACCGTCGGCTGCTGTGCGATTAATGCGACAAGCCCAGGCGCTTGGCCAGGCGGATCAGATTGGCGCGGTCGATGCCCAGCTCGCGGGCGGCGGGGGCCCATTTGTGTTGATGGCGCTCCAGCGCCTGGCTGATCAGTTGTTTCTGGTAGGCGTCGATGGCTTCGCGCAGTGGCCGTTGGCTGTGTGGCTCTGCTGTGCGTTGAGTCTCAGGTGCTGCTGTTGGCTGGCTGCTCGGCAAATCCAGATGGGTGCTGTCAATGCTGAGGATCCGTGGGCGCTCGCTGCAGCCTGCCAGTGCCTTGAGCGCGGCGCGGCCAATCAGGTGTTCGAGTTCGCGCACGTTACCCGGCCAGTTGTACGCCAGCAGGCTGGCCTGAGCGTCGGTCGTCAGGCGCAGGCTGCGTAGGCCCAGGCGGGCACGGTTTTCTTCGAGGAAGTAGCCGGCCAGCAGCAGTACATCACGGCCGCGTTCGCGCAGCGCCGGCACTTTCAGCGGGTAGACGCTGAGGCGGTGATACAGGTCGGCGCGAAAACGCCCGGCGCGTACTTCCTCTGCCAGGTCGCGGTTGCTGGCGGCCAGCACGCGTACGTTGACCCGCTGCTCCTGGTCGGCACCGACGCGTTGCAGTTGGCCGCTCTGCAGCACGCGCAGCAGCTTGGCTTGCGCGGCCAGCGGCAGCTCGCCGATTTCATCGAGAAACAGGCTGCCGCCATCGGCCAGTTCGAACTTGCCGCGCCGTTCGTTGTGCGCGCCGGTAAAGGCGCCGCGCACGTGGCCGAACAGTTCGCTTTCCACCAGGTTGTCGGGCAGCGCCGCGCAGTTGAGGCTGATCAGCGGCTTGGCTGCGCGTGTGGATGCGGCATGCAGGGCTTCGGCAACCAGCTCTTTACCGACCCCAGTTTCACCGCTGATCAGCACGCTCAGTTCACTGTTGCCGACCAGCGCAATCTCCGCTGCCAGGCGTTTGTGCACGGCGCTCTGGCCGATCAGTTCGCGCGGGCGTTGCTGGACGGCGGCCTGCTTGTAGGCTTCGGCCAACTGGTGCTGATCCTCGGCGCGTTGCAGCAGCGCGTTGATCCGCTCGCTGGCCATCACGGTGGCGGCAGCCAGGCTGGCGAAGGCCTGCAGGTTGTCGAGATCGACCCGGCCGAAGCTCGCCGGATCCAGCGAATCGAGGGTCAGCAGCCCCCAGGGCTGGTCCTGCACATACAACGGGCAGCCGAGGCAGTCATGCACGGGCAGGTGGCCGCGATGGCCGTCGACCAGGCCGTCATAGGGGTCGGGCATCTCGCAATCGGTGGCAAAGCGGGTCGGTCCGCGTTGCGCCAGAAGCGCTTGCAGGCGCGGGTGTTCGTCCAGCTTGAAGCGTCGGCCGAGGGTGTCGGCGCTCAGCCCTTCAACGGCCAGCGGAATCAGCACATCGCCGTCGAGCTTGAGCAGAGCCACGGCGTCGCACGGCAGCAGCTGCCGCAGCGCCTGTAGCAGACGGCGATAGCGCTCGACTTCCGGCAGCTCACGAGACAGATCGGCGACCAAGGGAATCAGCGCGGTAAGCAGTGGATTTGCTGTCATAAGGACACGCTAGTTGTCATTAAGACTCAAAATTATTGCTGTCATAAAGACACAATAATTCGTAAGCCTATGATCTATATAAGTAAAATAATTGGCACGCTTCCTGTAGTAGTCAGAGTGATATGAACCGAACCGCTGCGCAAGTGCAGCGTGTCGCCCTGACGAGGAAGCGCTATGTTGACCCCTGCACAAACCGCCCTGATCAAAGCCACCGTACCGCTGCTGGAAAGCGGCGGCGAAGCCCTGACTCGGCACTTCTACCAGATGATGCTGAGCGAGTACCCCGAGGTGCGCGCGCTGTTCAATCAGGCGCACCAGGCCAGTGGCGGCCAGCAGCGTGCCCTGGCCAATGCGGTGCTGATGTACGCCCGGCATATCGATCGGCTGGAGGCGCTGGGGCCGTTGGTTGGGCAGATCGTCAACAAGCATGTGTCGCTGCAGATCCTGCCCGAGCATTACCCGATTGTCGGCAGCTGCCTGTTGCGGGCGATTCGTGAAGTGCTCGGTGCGGAGATTGCCACCGATGCGGTGATCGAAGCCTGGGCCGTGGCGTATGGGCAACTGGCAGACATCCTGATTGGCGCTGAAGAGGCCGCTTACAGTGCCAACGCCAATGCCGAGGGTGGCTGGAGCGGGGCGCGCAGTTTCCGCCTGAGCCGCAAGGTGCAGGAGAGCGAGGAGATCGTCTCGCTGTACCTGGTGCCGGCCGACGGTGGCGCGCTGGCGGCATTCCAGCCCGGCCAGTACATCGGCCTGCGCCTGCTGCTGGACGGCGGCGAACAGCGCCGCAACTACTCGCTGTCGGCTTTGAGCAATGGCCGCGAGTACCGCATCAGCGTCAAGCGCGAGGTCGGCGGCAAGGTCTCCAATTACCTGCATGACCAGCTGCAGGTCGGCGACAGCCTGGAGCTGTTCGCCCCAGCGGGGAATTTCGTCCTGCGCGAGTCGGCCAAGCCGCTGGTGCTGATCACCGCTGGCGTCGGTATCACTCCGGCGCTGAGCATGCTGGAAGCGGCGCGCGACACGGGCCGCGATATTCACTTTATCCACTGCGCGCGTCACGCCGGCGTGCATGCCTTCCGCGACTGGGTTGAGGCGCAGCGTGCTGAGCGTCCGCAGCTACGTCATTACGTGTGCTACAGCGAGCCGCGTGCGGGCGATCAGGGTGATGCCGAAGGCTTGCTCAGCCTCGAGCAGTTGGCTGAGTGGCTGCCTGAGCAGCGTGATCTGGATGCCTACTTCCTCGGCCCCAAGCCGTTTATGGCGCAGGTCAAACGGCACCTGCACAGCCTCGGCGTGCCGGCGGCGCAGAGCCATTACGAGTTCTTTGGTCCGGCCAGCGCGCTGGACAGTTAACAACGCGGCCTAGGAGGTGATTATGTTGGCGTATCTATCCTGCCCAGCGCGGGTACTGCAACTGGCGAACCGCATGCTGCTGGCTGGTGTGCTGCTGTTGCTCAGCGGCTTGCTGGGCGCTTATGGCCTGGAGGCGCAGCTGAGCATGGGCAGCCTGGTTACGGCGCACTCGCTGACGATCATTGGCCCAGGCCTTCTCAAGCTCGGTTATGTGCTGCGCCTGGCCGCGCAGCAACATCTGCGCAAGCAACAGGAGCCCTGCTGTGCAGTTGCGTGATCGCCAGCAGGAACTGGCCATTGCGCCACTGTGGCGGCTGGGTTTTCGCCCGTTCTTTCTCGGTGGCGCGCTGTTTGCCGTGCTGGCAATCGGTCTGTGGGCGGCGGCATTACTGGGTTATCTGCCGGGTTGGCAGCCGGTGGGCGGCAGCCTGGCGTGGCACCGGCATGAGCTGCCGTTTGGTTTTGCCGGGGCGATCATTGCCGGCTTTCTGCTCACCGCCGTGCAGAACTGGACGGGGCGGCCGGGCCTGAGTGGTTGGCCGCTGGCGGCGCTATTCGGCCTCTGGTTACTGGCGCGGCTGGGCTGGTTGCTCGGTGCGCCGTTGCCACTCTTGCTGGCGCTGCAACTGCCCTTTCTACCGCTGCTGGCGTTGTTGCTTGGACGGCAGCTGTGGCAGGTACGCCAGTGGCGCAACTACCCGCTGGTGGTTGTGGTGTTGCTGATGGCTAGCTGCGAGTGGCTGCTGTTGTATGGGCTGGCGCTGGGTGATGACGCTTTGCAGCGGCGCGGTGCATTGGCCGGGTTGTGGCTGATTGCTGCGCTGGTGAGCATCATCGGTGGGCGGGTGATTCCGTTCTTTACCCAACGTGGCCTTAATCGAGCGGAGCCTGCTGCACCGCGGCCGCGCTTGGATCTGCTGGTGCTGGTGTTGTCGCTAAGCCTAGCGCTGCTGTTTGCCAGCGGCTTGGCTTTGCAACCCTCGCTATGGCTGCTGCCGCTGTTGCTGGCTCTGGTTGCGCTGCATGGTGTGCGTTCGTGGCACTGGTACGACGCCGGGATCTGGCGCGTACCGCTGCTCTGGTCGTTGCACTTGGCCTATGCCTGGCTGCCGCTGGCGTTACTGGCCCTGGCGGCCTGGCATACCGGTTGGTTGCACAATGTCAGCCTGGCCTATCACGCCTTGGCATTGGGCACGGTGGGCGGGGTGATTCTGGCGATGTTGGCGCGGGTCAGCCTTGGGCATACCGGTCGGCCGTTGCAGCCGCCGGTCGCGATGGGCTGGGCGTTTGCCAGTCTGCAGCTGGCGGTTTTGGCACGGGTGCTGCTGGTGCCGTTTGCGCCGGCAACGGGGTTGGGTCTGTCCAGCCTGTTGTGGATCGCGGCCTTTGCCCTGTTCGTACGCTACTACGCGGTGATGTTCTGCACTTCGCGCGTGGATGGGCAGCCGGGTTAGCGCGCTCTACAGCACCCCAGCTTCACGCAAGGCGGCGATCTGCTCGGCGCTCAGGCCCAAGTGACGGGTGAGTACCTGCTCGGTGTGTTCGCCGAGCAGGGGTGGTGCGTTGCGGTATTCCACCGGGGTTTCGGACAGGCGTAGCGGGCTGGCGACCTGGGGTGTTGTGCTGCCCAGGCTATTGGGCAGGTCAAGTCGTAGGCCGCGCGCTTGTACTTGAGGATCGGCAAATACCTGAGCCAGGTCGTTGATCGGCCCGCAGGGTACGCCGGCGGCTTCCAGCAGCGTCACCCATTCGGCGGTGGTTTTGAACACCGTGGCCTGACGCAGCAGCGGGATCAGCTCGGCGCGGTGGGCGACGCGGGCCTTGTTTGAAGAAAAACGCGGGTCATCGGCCAGCGCCGTCAGGCCGGCAACCTCGCACAGCTTGCGGAATTGTCCGTCGTTACCCACGGCGATAATGAAGTTGCCGTCGGCCGAGGGGAAATCCTGATAAGGCACGATATTCGGGTGGGCGTTGCCCAGGCGTTTGGGCGCGACGCCAGTGTTAAGGTAGTTCATCGCCTGGTTGGCCAGGCAGGCGACCTGCACGTCGAGCAGTGCGACGTCGATATGCTGACCGAGGCCGGATTGTTCACGTTGGTTGAGTGCCGCCAGCACGCCGACCGTGGCGTACAGGCCGGTGAGAATATCGGTGAGGGCGACGCCGACCTTTATGGGGCCGGCGCCCTCCTCGCCGTCGGGCTTGCCGGTCAGGCTCATCAGCCCGCCGAGGCCCTGGATCATAAAGTCATAACCTGCTCGCTTGGCGTAGGGCCCGTTTTGCCCGAAGCCAGTGATGGAGCAGTAGATCAGCCGTGGGTTGATGGCTTTCAGTGAGGCGTAATCGAGACCGTAAGCCGCCAGGCCACCGACCTTGAAGTTCTCCAGCAGCACGTCGCAGTTCTGCACCAGCTCGCGTACCAGGCGCTGGCCTTCGGGCTGGGTGAAATCCAGGGTCACCGACTGTTTGTTACGGTTGGCGCTCTGGAAGTAGGCCGCCTCGCGCGAGTCATTCCCTTCGGCATCTTTCACATAGGGCGGGCCCCAATGGCGGGTGTCATCGCCGCTGCCGGGGCGTTCGACCTTGATCACCTCGGCACCGAGATCACCGAGAATCTGCCCGGCCCAGGGCCCGGCGAGTACGCGGGACAGGTCGAGTACGCGGATATGCGAGAGTGCGCCGGGCATAGGGATATCTCGAAAGTGGAAACGTAGGATGGGTCGGGCCGTGCAGGTTGAGCGCAGCGATACCCATCGGCCGAGTGATGGGTTACGCCGCTGCGCGGCTAACCCATCCTCCGAAGCGTTTTAGAAGAACGCCTGCAGGCCAGTCTGCGCGCGGCCGAGGATCAGCGCGTGGACGTCGTGGGTGCCTTCATAGGTGTTGACCACTTCCAGGTTGACCAGGTGGCGGGCCACGCCGTACTCGTCGCTGATGCCGTTGCCGCCGAGCATGTCGCGGGCCATGCGCGCGATATCCAGGGACTTGCCGCAGCTGTTGCGTTTCATCATCGAGGTGATTTCCACCGCAGCGGTGCCTTCGTCCTTCATCCGGCCCAGGCGCAGGCAGCCTTGCAGGGCCATGGTGATCTCGGTCTGCATGTCGGCGAGTTTCTTCTGGATCAGCTGGGTTTGCGCCAGCGGGCGGCCGAACTGTTTGCGGTCGAGGGTGTACTGACGCGCGGTGTGCCAGCAGAACTCGGCTGCACCCAGCGCGCCCCAGCTGATGCCATAGCGGGCGGAGTTGAGGCAGGTGAACGGGCCTTTCAGGCCGCGCACGTCGGGGAAGGCGTTTTCTTCCGGGCAGAACACGTTGTCCATGACGATTTCACCGGTGATCGACGCACGCAGGCCGACTTTGCCGTGAATCGCCGGGGTGCTCAGGCCCTGCCAGCCTTTTTCCAAGACAAAGCCGCGGATTTCGCCGGCATCATCTTTGGCCCAGACCACAAATACATCGGCGATCGGGCTGTTGGTGATCCACATCTTCGCGCCGGTCAGGCGGTAGCCGCCGTCGACCTTTTTCGCGCGGGTGATCATCGAGCCAGGGTCGGAGCCGTGATCCGGCTCGGTGAGGCCGAAGCAGCCGATGTATTCGCCGCTGGCCAGTTTGGGCAGGTATTTCTGCTTGGTCGCTTCGTTGCCGAATTCATAGATCGGCACCATTACCAGCGACGACTGCACGCTCATCATCGAGCGGTAGCCGGAGTCGATGCGCTCGACTTCGCGAGCAATCAGGCCGTAGCACACGTAGTTCAGGCCGCTGCCGCCGTACTCAGCGGGGATGGTGGCGCCGAGCAGGCCGGTGTCACCCATCTCGCGAAAGATTTTCGGGTCGGTCTGCTCATGGCGGAAGGCTTCGAGCACGCGCGGGGCCAGCTTGTCGGCGGCAAACTGCTGTGCGCTGTCGCGCACCATGCGCTCTTCTTCGGTCAGTTGCTGGTCGAGCAGCAGCGGGTCGATCCAGTTGAAGCTTGCCTTGGCCATCGCGAAAACCTCGAAATCAGACAGTGAAAGGGCGGGTATCTGCGCAGCCGTGCTGCGCTCGCCGGTGAGTGGATTGATCCTAGGCCGCTTGTGGCAGGCAGGCAAACGAGTATTGCGCACGCAGTTGTGCAATTTGCTCACTTCGAGATAGCTTTAGTGGGCCTATTTAACCGATCAAAGTGAGGGTGACGCACAGATGCGCCGCAAGATTCCCAGCACCGCCGCCCTTATCGCGTTCGAGTCCGCTGCTCGGCACCAGAGTTTTACCAAGGCGGCGCAGGAACTCAGCCTGACTCAGGGCGCTGTATGCCGGCAGATAGCCGCGCTGGAGGCCTTCCTTAATATCGAGCTGTTCCGCCGTTCGCGCCGTGGCGTGGTGCTGACGGAGGCCGGGCAATCCTACGCGCGGCGAGTGGCCGGACAGCTTGATGCGGTGGAGCGCGACACCCTGGCGGTGATGGGCCAGCAGGGCGCGATGAGCATCGAACTGGCGGTGGTGCCGACCTTTGGCACGCAATGGTTGCTACCGCGCTTGAAGGACTTTCAGCGACTGCATCCGGAGATCACGGTCAACCTGACCAACCGCACACGGCCCTTCCTGTTTGCCGATACCGAGTTCGACGCGGCGGTGTACTTCGGCGATGGCGATTGGTCCGGTACCCAGGCCCATCTACTGATGGGCGAAAACCCGATGCCGGTGTGCAGCCCTGCCTTGCTGGCGGGGCAGGCGGCGCTCAGTGCCGAGCAGATCGCCAGCTTACCGCTGTTGCAGCAGACCACGCGGCCTTACGCCTGGCGCCAGTGGTTCAATGCCCAGGGGGTGAGTACCGTGCGAGACATGACCGGGCCGCGTTATGAGCTGTTCTCCATGTTGGCCCAGGCGGCCATGCATGAGATGGGAGTGGCGCTGATCCCGCCGTTTCTGATTCGCCATGAGTTGGATGAAGGGCGGTTGGTGATTGCTGCGCCACTCAGTCTGCCGACGGATAAGGCGTATTACCTGATGATTCCGGAGCGCAAGTTGGAGTCAGCAGCTCTTATGCTCTTGCGGGATTGGCTGGTGCGCGAGGCACACGCTTATGCCTTGACCCATGGCCTGAAATAGACAACAGCCTGTCAGGTTGTTGGCGAAAAAGACCGTCAAGGCTTCGGCGGCAACTGGTCGTAAAATACTTTATCTCCCGAGACTGGCCGTCTAGAGTACGCGCCGGAGATATGTTGACCCCGTAGTCAGCTATCTGGATGGCTACACTTTCGCTACCTACAGCAGGTACAGGGTGTTGCATTTTTTGCACACAAACACCGCTGCAGCCCACTGAAACAGGGGTTTACTGCGCGAATAACCGCAACGCCGTTGATCTGATGGCGCTGTATTTGTTTCAAGAATGCATCGGTCTCGATTTATCCCAGCGAAAACGCTGCAGGCCTTTATCCAAAAGGCTTGCAAGGAATTGGCTGCCTATAAGGTCATGCAGTGACTTGTAGTTATCGCAAGGTTTTACTTCATAACGCCTTGAAGGCAATGGCTATCGCCTGCAAAATGCCGCGCCCCGCCATTGTGCAACTGAAGCCTGAGCGGGTTTGTGCTGATCCTCCCTAATGCCCGCGTGCCACCCGCAGTGCGCCGGTTCACCAAAAAGATCACGCAGGAGAATTGAAGTGCACATCGGTGTTCCTCTCGAAACCCATGCTGGTGAGACGCGCGTTGCCGCAACTCCCGAAACCATCAAGAAGCTGATCGGCCAAGGCCATCAGGTGACTGTTCAGACCGGTGCTGGCGTTAGCGCGAGCATTCCGGACAGCGCCTATGAAGCGGTTGGCGCGGCTATCGGCAACGACGCTGCTGCTTTTGGTGCCGATCTGGTGCTGAAAGTGGTTGCCCCAACCGATGCTGAGCTGGCGCACATGAAAGCCGGTGCCGTATTGGTGGGCATGCTCAATCCGTTCAGCAACGAGACCATCGCGCGCATCAATGCTCGCGGCGTGACCGCCTTCGCCCTGGAAGCTGCCCCGCGCACGTCCCGCGCGCAGAGCCTGGACGTGCTCAGCTCGCAGGCCAACATCGCCGGCTACAAGGCTGTGCTGCTGGCCGCGCATCACTACCCGCGCTTTATGCCGATGTTGATGACCGCTGCCGGTACCGTGAAGGCCGCGCGTATTCTGATTCTCGGCGCTGGTGTAGCTGGCCTGCAGGCCATCGCCACGGCCAAGCGCCTGGGTGCGGTGATCGAGGCTTCGGACGTACGTCCGGCGGTGAAGGAGCAGATTGAGTCGCTCGGCGCCAAGTTCGTCGATGTGCCATTCGAGACCGATGAAGAGCGCGAATGCGCCCAAGGCGTGGGCGGCTATGCCCGTCCGATGCCAGCCTCGTGGATGGAGCGTCAGGCCAAGGCGGTGCATGAGCGCGCCAAGCAGGCTGATATCGTCATCACCACTGCACTGATTCCGGGCCGCAAGGCACCGACCCTGCTGCATGCCGCCACCGTGGCGGAAATGAAGCCGGGCTCAGTGATCATCGACCTGGCTGCAGCGCAAGGTGGCAACTGCCCGCTGACCGTCGCTGAACAGGTGGTGGTGCAGCATGGCGTGACCATCGTCGGCCACAGCAACTTGGCGGCTCTTGTGCCGGCTGATGCTTCGGCGCTGTACGCACGCAATCTGCTGGACTTCCTCAAGCTGGTTATCGACGGCGAAGGCAAGTTCCACCTCAACCTTGAAGACGACATCGTCGCTGCGTGCCTGATGTGCCGTGACGGCAACGTCGTGCGCACTAACGGCTAAGGGGAGCACCGCTCATGGATATGATTTCTGACGGCATCTACAACCTGATCATCTTCGTGCTGGCCATTTACGTGGGCTACCACGTGGTGTGGAACGTGACACCGGCCCTGCACACCCCGTTGATGGCAGTGACCAACGCAATTTCCGCCATCGTTATCGTCGGCGCCATGTTGGCTGCCGCGCTGACCGTGACCCCGCTGGGCAAGACCATGGGCACCCTGGCGGTGGCTCTGGCTGCGGTTAACGTGTTCGGTGGCTTCCTGGTAACCCGGCGCATGCTGGAAATGTTCAAGAAGAAAGCGCCTAAGGCGCAGGTGGAGAAGCACTGATGAGCATGAATCTGATCACTGTTCTCTACCTCGTCGCCTCGATCTGCTTTATCCAGGCGCTTAAAGGTCTGTCGCACCCGACAACGTCGCGTCGCGGCAACCTGTTCGGCATGATCGGTATGGGCATTGCCGTGCTCACCACCGTAGGCCTGATCTACAAGCTGGGTGCGGAAATCGCCACCCAGGGCATTGGCTACGTGATTGTTGGCCTGTTGGTCGGCGGTACTGCCGGTTCGATCATGGCCAAGCGCGTGGAAATGACCAAGATGCCGGAACTGGTCGCCTTCATGCACAGCATGATCGGCCTGGCAGCGGTGTTTATTGCCATTGCCGCTGTTGTTGAACCGCAGTCGCTGGGTATCGTTGCGGCGCTGGGCGATGCGATTCCGGCCGGTAACCGTCTGGAGCTGTTCCTCGGTGCGGCCATCGGTGCCATCACCTTCTCCGGATCGGTGATCGCCTTCGGCAAGCTCTCGGGCAAGTACAAGTTCCGGCTGTTCCAGGGCGCACCGGTACAGTTCAAAGGCCAACACTGGGTGAACCTAGCCATCGGTCTGGCGATTCTGGGCTTGGGCTTGGTGTACACCTTCACTGGTGATATCACCGCCTTCGCCATCCTGCTGGCCCTGGCCTTCGTCATCGGCGTGCTGATCATCATCCCGATTGGCGGCGCGGACATGCCGGTCGTCGTGTCGATGCTCAACAGCTACTCGGGCTGGGCAGCGGCCGGTATCGGCTTCTCGCTGAACAACTCGATGCTGATCATTGCGGGTTCGCTGGTAGGTTCTTCGGGCGCGATCCTCTCGTACATCATGTGCAAGGCGATGAACCGTTCGTTCTTCAACGTGATCCTCGGTGGTTTCGGTGGCGCGGCTGAAGCAGCTGGCCCTGCCGGTGCTCAGGAAGCGCGTCCGGTTAAGTCTGGCTCATCTGACGATGCGGCTTTCCTGCTGACCAACGCCGACACCGTGATCATCGTTCCGGGTTACGGCCTGGCAGTAGCCCGTGCCCAGCACGCGCTGATGGAGCTGGCTGAGAAGCTGACCCACCGTGGCGTGACCGTGAAGTACGCGATCCACCCGGTTGCCGGTCGTATGCCTGGCCACATGAACGTACTGCTGGCTGAGGCTGAAGTGCCTTACGAGCAGGTGTTCGAGATGGACGACATCAACTCCGAGTTCGGCCAGGCCGACGTGGTGCTGGTGCTCGGTGCCAACGACGTGGTCAACCCGGCGGCGAAGAACGATCCGAAGTCGCCGATCGCTGGCATGCCGATCCTCGAGGCTTATAAAGCCAAGACCGTGATCGTCAACAAGCGCTCGATGGCCAGCGGCTACGCCGGCCTGGACAACGAACTGTTCTACCTGGACAAGACCATGATGGTCTTCGGCGACGCCAAGAAAGTCATCGAAGACATGGTTAAAGCGGTCGACTAAACCTCGCTGCGACGCTGTAGAAAAAGCCCGGCTCAATAGCCGGGCTTTTTTCTGTCCACTCGATCAGAAAAGTGTTTTTCTCAAGGCAAAATCTGAAAAACAGGTCAGCTGTCACATAAGTGCAATTTGAAACTGTACCTATATGGTTTCACTGAAATTCAGTGCTAACCGCAGGTCTTTCATCTGCTTTTGTACCGTTTTTAGGCTAAAGCACTTATGGCCAGTACAGCTGAGTGTAAAACAGGTCAAGCAGTTACAAAGCAAACTATCTATTTGTGCTGCAATTTCATTCAGCTGTGGCTACAGCGAAGTGGGGGCAACAGCAATAATTCTCCCATCGCAACACACCACTGACCCGCCACAAGCGGAAGGATGACCACCATGGAACGTACCCTCAGTTCCGACCTGTTTTTCGATCACAGCCAATCCACCGGCTCCAGCGCTCTGCCGCTGCGCATGCTGGCTTCTGTTCTGCAATGGCAGCGCCGCGTTGTTAGCCGCCGCCAGCTGGCTCGTCTGGACTCCCGTCTGCTCGCAGACGCCGGTATCAGCGAAGCACAGCGTCACGCTGAACTGAGCAAGCCCTTCTGGCGTTAACTGCTGCCAGACACCGATTTCTGCTCCTCCCTTAATGGGATTTTTGAAAGCTCCAGCGCCCTGCGTGTTGGGGCTTTCTTTTTATGTGCCGTGGAAAGCGCTGAAGCAATTGCGTAGCTGCAACAGTCTGCTGTGCTGTTAAGCGGTACAGTTCTTATAAAAAGCTTACTGCGCCATAACAATTTTCAGGTGCTGTCTCTGACCCTGCTGTCAGCTTGCGCGCACCATGGACTGCCCTCTTCTGTCTCTGACAAGGAATTGCGCCATGGAACGCACGCTCAAACACCCATCCAACGCAACGGCTCGGGTAAATCAACCGCTCTGGTTGCGTGTCTATGCCGCGCTCTGTGGCTGGCAGCGTAATCTGCGGACTCGAAGCCAATTGGCGCGCCTCGATAGTCGTCAGCTGGCCGATGCAGGTATTACTGAGGCGCAACGACAGGTGGAGCTGGCAAAGCCGTTCTGGAGATAAATTGCCTGGCAACCAACCCGCATCGTCAAGGTCTACACTGAACCCAGCCTGTCTGTTGGGCCTTTTCAGGAGCGTGGATATGAATGCGATAAAGACCTTGAGCCTTGCGGCATTACTGGCGTTGACCGGCACGGCTAGCGCCACCAGCTTTGTGGTCACCACTGATGCGGTTGTGGGTGCGGTCGGGGCGACCTCGGAGGCGAGTTCCGATGTGTCGTCTTCCTTTACCGACGATAAGATCGTCTTGGCCGCGCGCGACGATGCTGCCGCGTTTGTTGCCAGCCAGGGCGACATCCGTGGGGCGCGCCTGGAGGCCGCTCTGCAACATATCCGTCAGCAGGTGCCGACGTTACAGGGCGACGATATGCAGTTGGCGACGGCCATCCTCAGCCTTTGAGCGCACACCGCCGGCGCTTAGCCAGAAGCGCTGGCGGAACTGTGTGGCACACTGCTCGTCTAAGCCAGTCCAAACGACGTGATGGCTGATTATTGGAGATGTATATGCGCCCTATCTTGCTCAGTGCCGTAGTTGCAGTTGTTCTGTTCAGTGCCACTGCACAGGCGCAAACCCTGGTAGCGACCAGCAATATCATCGTACGCGCGCTGGATCGCACCTTCGACTTCACCTCAGATACCACCACCTCGGTGCGCGACTCGAAAGTCGTGCTCGCGGCGCGTGACGATGCGGCCAGTTTCGTCGCCAGCCAAGGGCAGATCCGCGGCGCTCAGCTGGAAGCCGCTATAAGCACCATCCGCAGCCAAGTGCCTGAGGCGCAAGGCGCTTCCGACCTGGTATTGGCCGAAGCCATCCTGGCGCTGTGAGTTGGCCGCGTACCTGGCTGCTCGGGCTGGCGTTACTGGCCAGCACCTGCAGCCAGGCTGAGTTGCGCCTGCAGCTAGCGGACGCCGAGCTCAGCCCTGCTGAGCGCCAGGCCAGCCAGCAACTGCTGCAAGACGCCTTGGCTGCTTTGCCACCACGCCTCAAGCAGCAACTCGACCGCCGCGTCAGCGTGCGCTGGCGCAATCTGCCCGCTCAGGTGTATGGCCGCGCCGGGCGTTTCAGCGGCATCGAACTTAATGCCGCGTTGCTCCAAGGGTTAAGCGACGGCAGTAGCGCCACCACCCTAACCAATCGACCCCATGGCAGCGTTCGCCAAGAGTTGCTGGCGACCGTGCTGCATGAAATCACCCATCTATATGACCGTGCCCAGCTCTGGCCGCCGGAGGATCGGCAGTTGCAGCGCCAGTGTCGCCAACGCGAACAGAGTCTTGGAGCCGTTGGCTTGCCGGATCACTGCCGCGGGCAAACCACGCGGCGCTTCACCCTGAGCGATGATCCGCTACTGCTGGACCTGGCCGGCTGGCCACAGCAGGTCGGGCGCCGTGGTGCGCGCGAGCCGGACAATCATCAGGTCGCGCGCAGCCCGGATAGCTATGAGCTGAGCAACTCGCGCGAGTTTCTTGCGGTGAATATGGAGTACTTCCTCCTCGACCCCAGCTACGCCTGTCGCCGGCCCTCGCTGGCGCGTTACCTGAGCGCGCATTTCGCCTGGACACCGGCCAATCAGCAGCCCTGCGCCGAAGGTCTGGCTTACCTGAATGCCGGGCGCGACTTTGCCCGCCAACCGCTGGGCAGCATCGATCCGCAGCGGATTTACCAGGTCGATTACCTGCTGGCCGAAGCCAACGATGCACTGGCCAGCCGCTGGGGCCACAGCATGTTGCGACTGGTGATTTGTGCGCCTGGTCGACCGCGTGGGCCGGATTGCCGGCTGGATCTGCAAGAGCATCTGGTGCTGTCCTACCGCGCCTTTGTCGGCGACGTGCAGCTATCGAGTTGGGATGGTCTGACCGGTGTTTATCCGTCGCGGCTGTTCGTTCTGCCGCTGGAGCAGGTGATCGAGGAATACACCAAGGTCGAGCTACGCAGCCTGGCCTCGGTGCCGCTCAAACTGGACCGTATGCAGCTGGAACAACTGGTGACCCGCGCTGCCGAGCAGCACTGGAGTTATGACGGCA
This sequence comes from Pseudomonas sp. FEMGT703P, assembly GCF_002786345.1. NCBI lineage: Bacteria > Pseudomonadati > Pseudomonadota > Gammaproteobacteria > Pseudomonadales > Pseudomonadaceae > Pseudomonas > Pseudomonas sp. FEMGT703P. The sequence continues at coordinate 153,139 of NZ_PGCM01000008.1, forward strand.
ACTACTGGTTTATCTCCAACAACTGCGCCGTGGAAACCCTCAAGCTGCTGCGCAGCGGCAGCCAGCACCCGCGTCTGCACGCGCTCGACAGCATCATGCCCAACGGCTTGCTCGACACTCTGGTGGCGCGCGATTTGGCCGACCGCAGCGTGCTTGACGATTCCGCCGAAGCCCTGCGCCTGGGTTATCGCTTCGACTCGTTCCGCGATCGCTATCAGGCTATGTTCAGCGTGCTGCAGACGCAGCTGCCGATTGAGCAAACGCAGGTTGAGGACTGGCTGACCCAGCCAGCCGAGAAGCGCCAACCCTGGTTCGACCGCGCCGATCTGCGCACCAGCGCGGCGCTGTTGTTGCTCGAACAGGCGGCACTGCGTCGGCAACTGTTATTGGCTCAGGATGAACTCAAGCGCCGCTACCTCAGCGGCCGTGATGGCGTTGATCCCACGGTGAACAAGGCCGGCGGCGCGCTGCAGCAGATCCTCGCCAACAGCGGCTTTCTCAGTCGCCCGGCCGAGTTGCTCGAGGGTGGCTACGGCCTGCCACAGCGCGCCGAATGGCAGCGCCTGGAAACCGAAAGCCAGGCGCGCCAGCAGCAACTGCGCCAGCTCAGCGACAACCTCGACCAGGAAGTGCGCACCCTGTTGGAGCCGGCTCGCCTGACCGAATTACAGGCCACTGAAGCCAACCTGACGCAACTGGGCAAGCATCTGCGCACGTTGCATAAAGCCAGCGGCGGCCTGCAGTTGCCCTAGTCCATGAGTTCCTGATCTTCCTCGGGCAGCTGCGGGTCGAGGTGCAGCCACGGCAGACGGCTTTGCACCCAGATATGCCGATCCGCCGGGGCCTGCTCCGGCTCGTCCAGCGTCGCCACGGTCACATCCAGGGTCTTCGGACTGAGCTGGGTGAACAACGCCAGATGCGCGCCGCATTGCCCACAGAAATAACGCGTACAACTGGATGATGAGGCGTACTCACGTGGTGTGCCGGCCAGCCAGCGAAAGCTCGCCAGCGGCACGGTGATCCATGTGGTGACTATGCCCCCTGTACTGCGTCGGCAGATCGAGCAATGGCAGTGGGCAATGTCCTGCAGTGGCGCCGCGAACTGATAGCGCAATGCGCCGCACTGGCAGCCACCTTGATGAATAGCAGGCATGGCGTGTCCTCATCGCAACGGGCAGGTAAGCCAGCCTAATCCCGACATCATCCTTGCGTCACCCCTGTTGGCTGCTCAAGATGGCGGCTTAGCTGTGGCTGGAGGTTGCCGTGCTGGAGTTGCTGTTGGCCTTGTGGCCGTTGTTTGCCTTAATCGTCGCTGGGTATTACCTGCGACGCTGGGCGTTCCCCAATGAGGCGTTCTGGCCGGGTGCTGAGCGGCTGAACTATTTCATGCTGTTCCCGGCGCTGCTGTTCAGCAGCCTGGCGACGGCGCCACTGGATAATCCAGCGTTGCCGCGCCTGGGTCTGGCCGTGCTGCTGGCGCTGGGCATCGCCTGGCTGGCGCTGTTACTGGTGCGGCGTTTGCGTGGCTGGCCGGCGGGGCGCTTTGGGGCCTTTAGCCAGGGCATTCTGCGGTTCAACACCTACCTCGGCCTGGCAGCGGTGGGCAGCCTGTTTGGTCAGGACGGCCTGACCCTGGCTGCCATCATGCTCGCCCTGATGGTGCCGACGGTTAATGTGCTGTCCGTCTGGTCGCTGACCGCCGAGCGCGGCGTCAGCGCGCGCAGCCTGTTGCTGCCGATCCTTAAGAATCCGTTGATCCTCGCCTGCCTTTGCGGCGCGCTGGTCAACCTCAGCGGTCTCGGCCTACCGGGCGGCAGTGACCGGCTGCTCAGTCTGTTGGCTGCCGCCAGCCTGCCGCTGGGCCTGCTTTGCGTGGGTGCGGCGCTGAAACCTGAACAGTTGGGTGGTGAGATTCCGGCCCTGGGGTGGAACAGCCTGCTGCGTCTGCTGGGCATGCCGATGCTGGCCTGGGCGGTGGCCTATGGTCTGCACCTGCCGGCGATGGAGAGCACTGTATTGGTGCTGTTCTTCGCTCTGCCAACTGCACCAACGGCCTATGTCTTGACCCGCCAACTGGGCGGCGACAGCCAGCTGATGGCCGGCATCATCACTCTGCAGACGTTGCTGGCAGCGGCCAGTTTGCCGCTGTTGTTGCTGCTGGTGGCTGGCTGACTCATATTCCGGGAAAGGTCGGGCGGACGGTCGGTGCTTGGTGATGCATACAAATTACTGTATTTATATACAGTAATTTATGGAGCCAGCCCATGTCCGTTTCTTTGCCGCCGCGCGGTCGCGGTACCGCCAGTAATCCGCATAACCGTTTTGCGCCGCTGCGCATTATCGCCAGCGATGACGGCTGGTTTCAGGAGGTGCCGGCGAGCCGGGCGACCGAGGTGCGCAGCGAAACTGCAAAAAGCATCATCACCCGCAACCAGTCGCCGGACCTGCCGTTTGACCGCTCGCTCAATCCCTACCGTGGCTGCGAACATGGCTGCATTTATTGTTACGCCAGGCCCAGCCACGCTTACTGGGATCTGTCGCCGGGGCTGGATTTCGAAACCAAGCTGATCGCCAAGACCAATGCCGTGGCCCTGCTCGAACAGCAGCTGAGCAAGCCTGGCTATGTCTGCGCGCCGATCAACCTGGGTTCCAATACCGATCCCTATCAACCGATCGAGCGCCAGCACCTGCTTACCCGCAACAGCCTCAAGGTGTTGCTCGACTACCGTCATCCCGTGACCATCATCACCAAGGGTGCCTTGATTCTGCGTGACCTTGATCTGCTTACTGAGCTGGCGCAGCAGCGGCTGGTGGCGGTGATGATCAGCCTGACCACCCTGGATGACGAACTCAAACGCATCATGGAGCCGCGCACCGCTGCGCCGGCAGCGCGCCTGCGGGCGATCCGTGTGTTGCGTGACAACCGTATTCCGGTCGGCGTGCTGTGCTCGCCAATGATCCCGATGATCAACGATATGGAGCTGGAGCATTTGCTGGCAGCGGCCAAGGACGCTGGCGCGCAGAGCGCCAATTACATGCTGCTGCGTCTGCCGCGCGAAGTGGCACCGTTATTCGAGGAGTGGTTGCAGGCGCACTACCCGCAGCGCGCTGAGCATGTGCTCAGCCTGATCCGGCAGAGCCGTGGCGGTGCGCTGTATGACAGCCGCTTCGGTCTGCGTTTTCGGGGTGAAGGGGCGTTTGCTGAGCTGCTCGCGCAACGCTTTGCCCTGGCCAGCAAGCGCCTGGGGCTGAATCGACGTGAGGGGTTCAACCTGGACTGCACGCGCTTCTGTCCGCCGGGTGGTCAGCTGGCGCTGCTCTAATGGGCAGGTAGCGTTAAAGATTGCCGTGAGGGTTCAGGGCAGTAACACTTGGCATGTGACTTGCCAGCCTGCTTGGCTGTCGCTTTAGCAGGTTTTTTCAGGTTCAGAGGTCGCAAACATGCCATACAAGCATCAGTTGATTCCGCTGCAAGGTCGCACAGGCACTGAGAGTGCCGAGGAAGCCCTGCAGACCATCGTTGATGGTTTCAAGCGCTTTCGCAGCGAAATCTTTCCGCAGCAGGAAGACCTGTTCAAAAAGCTCGCCACTGCGCAGAACCCGCGTGCGATGTTTATCACCTGCGCCGACTCGCGGGTGGTGCCGGAGTTGATCACCCAGAGCTCGCCGGGCGACCTGTTCGTCAACCGCAACGTTGGTAACGTGGTGCCGGCTTACGGCCAGATGATGGGTGGGGTGTCCACCGCCATCGAGTACGCGGTGCTGGCGCTGGGCGTGCAACACATCATCGTCTGTGGCCACTCTGACTGCGGTGCGATGAAGGCCGTATTGGCCCCCGAGACCCTGGAGAGCATGCCGACGGTGAAAGCCTGGCTGCGTCACAGCGAAGTGGCGCTCAAGGTGGTCGAGGCGAACTGCGGCTGTGAAGGCCATGACAGGCTGGGCATTCTCACCGAGGAGAACGTGGTGGCTCAGCTCAATCACCTGTGCACTCACCCGTCGGTGGCGGCGCGGGTGGCCAGCGGCCAATTGTTTATTCACGGCTGGGTGTACGACATCGAGACCAGCGAGATCAAAGCGTACGACGCGGTGAAAGGTGAGTTTCGCTTGATTGGCGAGGGTCCGCTGCCGATGGCCACCCCCCGTGCGCGCTATCTGCCGAACAGCTAGCAGGCTGTTGAATAACCACCTGCCTAGGCAAACGCGCGCTGGGTTTAAGGCCAGTCAACCCGTCGCGCGGGTTTCATTCAGCTGCAGCTCCACACCGAGCTGCCGAGATAGGCATGGCCAGCGCTTCCAGGCCGCATCTGTTTGCGGGTTGTTCAGGCGTTCGCGGTAGGCTTGCACTGAGTCTTGAGCAAAGCTGGCCTCGTCGAGCATGCCGTCGACCGCATGGTGCACGGCCTCGTCCAATTGGTTGGCAAAGGCCTCGCCGATCAATTGGTGGGCGATCAGGTTGGCCACTGTGGTATCCAGCGGAATCAACGGCGCGCCCAGGTGGGCGATGTAGCGATCATTCACTTCCTCGACCAAGCGATGGGCCAGATAGGCCTCGTCGAGTAATCCCTCAAGCCCCTCATGGCCGGCCATCAGCGCTGGCGGTTGCAGAAAAAACTGCTCAGCCACCTTGAGCACCGGTTTGATCTGCGCCTCGATTCCTGCTTCCAGCGAAACCTCATGGGCCGCCTGCAACAGTTCTGGCACCTGTTCGATATACGCGCTGACAAAACGCTGCAACACGCCGTGGGTGTCTTCATTGGGCAGGCGAATGGAGGGGTGCAATTGACCCAGGTGGGCTTGCATCTGACTGGCCAGCTGACCCGTGCTGGCTTCGTGTTGGTGCGCACGCTGAATCAGTACGTGCAAAGCGGCGATGTTCATGACTGCTCCTGAAATGAGGACATGGGCGAGAACCTTAGCTGGCTGAGCGTCTTGGCTAAGACCCGATTGTCATAATTATTAAACAGTTATGCGAGTCGGCTATATGTCGCAGCGCCAACCTCCGGCGATCCCGTGTCAGCCGTGGTCTTTAGCGTGTGGTCTGCCGTGCATGGCTCATTTCGGCTTTCGCGTTGCCAGGTGTAAGTCCGTGTCTATACTCGAATTCGAAAGGCAGTACCTGATAACTCCGAATCGGCTCTGGCATGGACAGTCCTCGCAGGCATTTTCACCGTAAAGATCTGCGCTTGCTGAGCCACTGACCGATTCGGCGGGATAACAAGAACAATTAAGGGGAACCCGCAATGATGCGACATCCACGAGTCTGGATGGGCCTCCTGTTGTGGTTGGTATTCAGCTCGGCACACGCCAGCTGGGGCATCAATATGACGCCCGGTGCCACCGAGGTCAGCCGCTCAGTATTTGATTTGCACATGACCATCTTCTGGATCTGCGTCGTCATCGGCGTGATCGTGTTCGGCGCGATGTTCTGGTCGATGCTCGTCCACCGTCGCTCAACAGGCCAACAGCCCGCGCACTTCCATGAAAGCACCACGGTCGAGATTCTCTGGACGGTCGTGCCGTTGGTGATTCTGGTGCTGATGGCGATACCGGCGACCAAGACCCTGATCGAGATCTATGACTCCAGCGAATCCGAGCTGGATATTCAGGTCACGGGCTATCAATGGAAATGGCACTACAAATACCTGGGTGAAGACGTCGAGTTCTTCAGCAACCTGACCACGCCCAAGGATCAAATCAACAACAAGGCCACCAAGGGCGAGCACTACCTGCTCGAGGTGGACGAGCCGCTGGTGGTGCCGGTCGGCACCAAAGTGCGCTTCCTGATCACCGCCGCCGACGTGATCCACTCCTGGTGGGTGCCGGCACTTGCGGTGAAGAAGGACGCCATCCCTGGTTTTATCAACGAATCTTGGACACGTATCGACGAGCCCGGCATCTACCGTGGCCAATGCACCGAGTTGTGCGGCAAGGATCACGGCTTTATGCCTGTGGTGGTTGAAGCCAAGTCGAAAGAGGACTACGCCGCCTGGCTCGCCGAGCGCAAGGTGGCAGCTGCCGCTGAACGTGAGCTGACCACTAAAGAGTGGACCATGGACGAGCTGATGGCGCGTGGCGAGAAGTCCTACCAGACCAACTGCGCATCCTGCCACCAGCCAACCGGTGAAGGCCTGCCGCCGATGTTCCCTGCACTCAAAGGCTCGGCGATTGCCATGGGACCTGCGGCCGGTCATATCGGCATCGTGTTCAACGGCAAGTCGGGCACTTCGATGGCCGCTTTTGGCAAGCAACTCTCGGAAGTCGATATCGCCGCGATCATCACCTACGAACGCAATGCCTGGGGCAATGCGGTAGGCGACATGGTCACGCCGAAAGACGTCCTCGCGTTCAAACAGGCTCAGGAGTAAGGACATGAGTGCAGTGATCGATCCGGGCCACGCTGGCCACGGTCATGCCGGACATGACCATCACCACGGCCCGGCTAAAGGCCTGATGCGCTGGGTGTTGACCACCAACCATAAAGACATCGGCACCATGTACCTGTGGTTCAGCTTCGCCATGTTCCTGCTGGGTGGCAGCATGGCCATGGTGATTCGTGCCGAGCTGTTCCAGCCGGGCCTGCAGATCGTGCAGCCGGAATTCTTCAACCAAATGACCACCATGCACGGCCTGATCATGGTCTTCGGTGCGGTGATGCCGGCGTTTGTTGGCCTGGCCAACTGGATGATTCCGCTGATGATCGGCGCGCCGGACATGGCCCTGCCACGGATGAACAACTTCAGCTTCTGGCTGCTGCCTGCTGCGTTCGGCATGTTGATCAGCACATTGTTTATGGAGGGCGGCGGACCGAACTTCGGCTGGACCTTCTATGCACCGCTGTCGACCACCTACGCGCCTGAATCGGTCACCTTCTTTATCTTCGCCGTGCACCTGATGGGCATCAGTTCGATCATGGGCGCGATCAACGTGGTCGCCACCATCCTCAACCTGCGCGCCCCCGGCATGACCCTGATGAAGATGCCGCTGTTCGTCTGGACCTGGCTGATCACGGCCTTCCTGCTGATCGCGGTCATGCCGGTACTGGCCGGTTGCGTCACCATGATGCTGATGGACATCCACTTCGGCACCAGCTTCTTCAGTGCCGCTGGTGGCGGTGACCCAGTGCTGTTCCAGCACGTGTTCTGGTTCTTCGGTCACCCCGAGGTGTACATCATGATCCTGCCGGCGTTCGGCGCGGTCAGTGCGATCATTCCTGCCTTCGCCCGTAAGCCGCTGTTTGGCTACACCTCTATGGTTTATGCGACGGCGAGCATCGCCTTCCTGTCGTTTATCGTCTGGGCGCACCACATGTTCACCGTCGGCATCCCACTGACTGGCGAGCTGTTTTTTATGTACGCGACCATGCTGATTGCAGTGCCGACTGGGGTGAAGGTGTTCAACTGGGCCAGCACCATGTGGCGCGGCTCGATGACCTTTGAAACGCCCATGCTGTTTTCGGTGGCCTTCGTCATCCTGTTCACCATCGGTGGCTTTTCCGGCCTGATGCTGGCCATCGCCCCGGCGGACTTCCAGTACCACGACACCTACTTCGTGGTGGCGCATTTCCACTATGTTCTGGTGCCTGGGGCGATCTTCGGCATCTTCGCCTCGGCCTACTACTGGCTGCCGAAGTGGACCGGTCATATGTATGACGAAACCCTCGGCAAGCTGCATTTCTGGATGAGCTTTATCGGTATGAACATGGCGTTCTTCCCGATGCACTTTGTCGGTCTGGCCGGTATGCCGCGGCGTATTCCGGACTACAACATGATGTTCGCCAACTTCAACATGGTCTCGAGCATCGGCGCCTTTATGTTCGGCGCCACTCAGTTGCTGTTCCTGTTTATCGTCATCAAGTGCATCCGTGGCGGCAAGCCCGCTGCGGCCAAGCCTTGGGACGGTGCCGAAGGGTTGGAATGGACAGTGCCGTCGCCGGCGCCTTATCACACCTTCTCCACACCACCTGAAGTGAAATAGGGAGCCGACCGATGAGTGAAGCCCTGTCGACTCGCCGTCTAGTTATCCGCCTGTCACTGGTGGTGGTCGGCATGTTCGGCTTCGGCTTCGCTCTGGTGCCGATCTATGACGTGATGTGCCAGGCCTTTGGCATCAACGGCAAAACCGCCGGTGCCTATGAGGCTGGGCTGCAAAGCACCGATGAGTCGCGCCAGGTGCGGGTGCAGTTTCTCGCCACCAATGCCGCTGAGATGGTCTGGGAGTTCGGTCCCCAGGCCGACGAGGTTCTGGTGCATCCGGGTGACAGCACGCAGATGCTGTTTGTCGCCTACAACCCCACCGACAAGCCGATGACCGCGCAGGCGATCCCCAGTGTGGCGCCGTCCAAAGCCGCTGCCTATTTTCACAAGACCGAGTGTTTTTGCTTTACCCAGCAGGTACTGCAACCCGGTGAGCGTATCGAAATGCCGGTGCGGTTTATCGTCGATAGAGACTTACCGGCAGATGTTCGCCACCTGACCCTGGCCTACACCTTGTTTGATATCACCGTGCGCAAACCGCCGGTGGCACAAGCGACCCTTACCCGGGCGGCTCCATAAGGAGAACAATAAATGTCGAGTCACGAAACTCACGAAAGCTATTACGTCCCGGCCCAGAGCAAGTGGCCGATCATCGCCACCCTGGGCATGCTGTTCTCGGTGTACGGCGTAGGCACTTGGTTCAACGACATGAAGGCCGATCGTGCCGATTCCAACGGCCCGCTGATCTTCTTTATCGGCGGCCTGTTTCTCGCCTATATGCTGTTCGGCTGGTTCGGCAATGTAATCAAGGAAAGCCGCTCCGGCATGTACAGCCCACAAATGGACCGCTCATTCCGCTGGGGCATGAGCTGGTTCATCTTTTCCGAGGTGATGTTCTTTGCGGCGTTCTTCGGCGTGCTGTTCTATGTGCGTACCTGGGCCGGCCCCTGGCTTGGTGGGGAAGGCGACAAGGGCATCGCCAATATGCTTTGGCCGGGCTTCGAGTACAGCTGGCCGATGCTCAATACGCCTGACCCGAAACTTTATCCGGCGCCGAGTGGCACCATCAGCGCTTGGGGTTTGCCGCTGATCAACACCATTCTGCTGGTCACTTCCAGTTTTACCCTGACCTTCGCCCACCACGCGCTGCGCAAGAACCACCGCAAGCCGCTGACCCTGTGGCTGGCGCTAACAGTGATTCTCGGCATCGCCTTTCTGGTGTTGCAGGTCGAGGAATATATCCACGCTTACACCGAACTGGGCCTGACCCTGGGTTCGGGCATCTACGGCGCGACCTTCTTTATGCTCACCGGCTTTCACGGCGCCCACGTAACCCTGGGCGCGCTGATGCTGAGCATTATGTTGATTCGGGTTATTCGCGGCCATTTCAGCCCCGAGCAACACTTCGGCTTCGAGGCGGCGGCCTGGTATTGGCACTTTGTCGATGTGGTGTGGATTGGTTTGTTCGTCTTCGTTTATGTGCTGTGACGAGCCTTACCAGGTGACATGCGAGACCAGTTGGCCACTGTAGAAACCCCAGGCAATAAGGGCGACGGTCAAGGCAGTGAGGCTCACGCGTACAGTCAGCGCGTTGACCACACGGGAGGTTCTACCTTCGTCCTTGACCAGAAAGAACAGGCCACTGAATAGGCTGACCAGAGTAGCCAGTAGTAACAGGACGATCGCGGCTTTGAGCATGCGTGACTCCCAAGCGGAACTTCGGGGGAAGGGAAATGCGCTTCAGGTGCAGTATAGCCAGCTTGTTCAGGGCTTTAGGAAGGTTGCCATGAGCGCCTTCCGTCCTGGCTGGCTGCCCAGCGTACTGGTGCTGCTGCTATTTCCCTGCCTGGTCGCCCTGGGCTTCTGGCAGCTGTCGCGTGCAGAAGAAAAGCGCGAGCTGTTGGCCGCGCATCAAGCCCAGCAACTGGCCGCACCGATCAGCATCGATGAGCTGGAGCGCCAGCCCAATCCGGCTTACCAACGTGTGCAGCTGCAGGGCTTTTTCGATGCGCGGCATACCCTGCTGCTAGACAACCGCACCCGCGACGGCAAGGTTGGCGTGGAAGTGCTGCAACCCTTCTATGACCAAACCAGCGGTCTCTGGCTGTTGCTCAATCGCGGCTGGCTGCCCTGGCCGGACCGTCGCATCAGCCCAACTTTCGCCACCCCGGATACGCCGCTACGCCTGCAAGCCACGGTGTATGTGCCGCTGGGTGAAGCGTTTCAGCTGCAGGATGCGCAACCTGCTCCTGGCTGGCCGCAGGTGGTCAGCGAAGTCAAGCCGGATGACCTCTGGCAGCAACTAGGGCGTGGTGGCCTGAGCTATGAGGTGCGCCTCGAACCGGGTCCAGCTTCATTTCAAAGCGATTGGCCGGTTATCGCCATGAGCCCCGACAAACACCTTGGCTATGCCGTGCAATGGTTCGCCCTGGCGGCGGCCTTGCTCTGCCTGTTTATCTATTTAGGTCTATCTAACGCGCGGGAGACTCGCCATGAACCCAGCCATCGCCCTGCCTGAAGTGTCACCCAGCCAGCGTCGCCGTGGGCGGCTGCAACTGATCCTGATTCTGGCCGTGGTTATTGGCCCGATGATTCTCGCCAGCGCCATGTATCAGTGGCGCTTCTGGGTGCCGGAAACCCGCAGCTACCACGGCGAACTGATCGGCACCGGGCAGACCCGCGCCGACCTCGGCGTGGTCGGTGCCGATGAGCAGCGCTGGCAACTGTTGGTGACCGTGCCGGATGTCTGCGATGCCGCCTGCAAGGAACTGGTGTTCCTCGCCCGTCAGGTGCATATCGGCCTCAACCGTGATGTTGGCCGCGCTGCCCATGGTTTGGCCAGTGCCCAGCCCATCGTCGGCGATTATGACGCCCAGCTACGCCGCGAATACCCGCAGCTGACGCGCTATCAGCTGCAGCTGGATGCTTACGGCAAAACCGCCGGCGCCGCCTCCGGCGCGCAGCTGTGGATCGTCGATCCACACGGCAATCTGGTGCTGCGTTATGACGCCACCAGCAAGGGCAAGGCGATTCTCAACGACCTGCGGCACCTGCTGAAAATTTCGCAAATTGGTTAATGCTGCCCACGGCTAAGGACTGATGATGAGCAAGCCCGGTTACCGTTTTGCCCTGTTCGCCACTGTGTTGGCGGTCGTGGTGGTGCTGCTCGGTGCCTATACCCGCTTGACCCACGCCGGCCTCGGTTGTCCGGACTGGCCGGGCTGCTACGGCTTTATCGGCGTGCCGATGAGCGAGCATAAACAGACCCTGGCCGAGGCGCGTTTTCCGGAAGCGCCGGTCGAAGTCGCCAAGGGCTGGTACGAGATGATCCACCGCTATTTTGCCGGCGTCCTGGGCTTGGTGATTCTCGGCCTATCGGTACAGGCGCTGCGCCGCCGTGGCGAGGTAGATCAGCCACTCAAACTGCCCCTGTTTTTGCTGGGCCTGGTGACGCTGCAAGCAGCCTTCGGCATGTGGACGGTGACCCTGAAACTCTGGCCGCAAGTTGTTACGGCGCATCTGCTCGGTGGTTTCGCCACCCTTAGCCTGTTGTTTCTTCTAACGCTACGTCTATCCGGTAAGGCGGCCGCCTTGGCCAACCTGCCCGCACGCCTGCGCAGCCTGGCGGCGCTTGGTTTGCTGCTGGTTGTCGGGCAGATCGCCCTCGGTGGCTGGGTCAGCAGCAACTATGCGGCGGTCGCCTGCGTCGATCTGCCGACCTGTCATGGCGAATGGTGGCCAGCGATGGACTTTGCCAATGGCTTTCACCTGACCCAGCATATCGGCCCCAACTACCTCGGCGGCCAGCTCGACAGCGATGCGCGCACCGCCATTCATATGACCCACCGCATTGGCGCGCTGCTGGTGACCCTGGTGCTGCTGCTGTTGGCCTGGCAACTCAAACGCCATGGCCTGGCGCGGTTGGCCGGGTTGCTGGTGCTGGCGCTGACTGTGCAGATCAGCCTGGGCATCAGCAACGTGGTGTTTCACCTGCCGTTGCTGGTGGCGGTGGCGCACAACCTCGGCGGCGCTGCGCTGCTGCTGACCCTGGTACTGATCAATTACCGGTTGCGCAGCCCTGCACGGCTGGCATCCCCCGTGACAGATACGCCCGTCGGCTTCACTGCGCTGCCCGGCAAATAACCAGAACAATCGAGGAGAGACCTTATGGCTACTCTAGTGCGCGAACAGCAAGCCCACGCCACGTGGCGCGATTATCTGGAGCTGACCAAGCCCCGCGTGGTGGTGCTGATGCTGATCACCTCTTTGGTCGGCATGTTTCTCGCCACCCGCGCAGGCGTCGCCTGGGAGGTGTTGATCTTCGGCAACCTGGGTATCGGTCTGTGTGCCGGCGCGGCGGCGGCGGTCAACCATGTGGTCGACCGGCGTATTGATTCGATCATGGCGCGCACCCATAAACGACCCGTAACGGCTGGGCGTTTGTCGCCGACCGCGGCGCTGGGCTTTGCCCTGCTGCTGGCGGTGGCCGGGATGGCGCTGCTGCTGACCTTTACCAACGAGCTGGCGGCCTGGCTGACCCTGGCCTCGCTGCTCGGTTACGCGGTGCTCTACACCGGCTTTCTCAAGCGTGCCACGCCGCAGAACATCGTCATCGGCGGCCTGGCCGGCGCTGCGCCGCCGTTGCTCGGCTGGGTCGCCGTTACCGGGCACGTCAGCGCCGAACCGCTGCTGCTGGTGCTGATCATCTTCGCCTGGACGCCGCCGCATTTCTGGGCCCTGGCCATCCACCGCAAAGAGGAATATGCCAAGGCCGATATCCCCATGCTGCCGGTGACCCATGGCGAGCACTACACCAAGGTGCATATCCTGCTCTACACCCTGGTCATGTTTGCTGTGACTCTGTTGCCTTACGCCATTCATATGAGCGGGCTGCTCTATCTGGCCTGTGCGGTGGTGCTGGGTGGGCGCTTCCTGCATTGGGCGGTGGTGCTGTACCGTGACAGCAAACCGCATGCGGCGATCAACACCTTCAAATACAGCATCTGGTATCTTTTCGCGCTGTTTATCGCCCTGCTGGTCGACCACTATCTGCTGTTAAACCTGTAATCGTTGGTGCCATGACCCGAACCCAGATCACCGTTTTTGTTCTCGTTGCCATCGTTGCCCTGGTGCTGGGCCTGACCGTCAACAAGGTGCTGACCAGCAAGGGCCAGGGTGATCCCACGGTGCTGCTGGATGCCGGCATCGTGCTGCTGCCACAAAGCCGCAACCTGCCAGAGCTGAGCCTGACCAATCAGGATGGGCAGACCGTGGCGGTTGATCAGCTCAAGGACCAGTGGAGCCTGCTGTTCTTCGGTTACACCTTCTGCCCGGACATTTGCCCGGCCACCCTCGCCCAGCTGCGCCAGCTGCAGGGCCAGCTACCGCCGGAAACCCTGGCCAAGCTGCGTATCGTGCTGGTTACGGTTGACCCGAACCGCGACACCCCGGAGCAGTTGAAGAAGTACCTAGAGTATTTTGATGCCGGTTTTATCGGCCTGACCGGCGAAGAGGCGATCATCCAGAAGCTGGCCAACGGCGTCAGCATTCCGTTTATCCCGGCTGATACCAGCAAGGAAAACTACACCGTCGATCACAGCGGCAACCTGGTGCTGATCGGCCCGGACGGCAAGCAGCGTGGCTTTATCCGCGCGCCGATCAACAACACCAAGCTGGCCGCGCAGCTGCCCGGCCTACTCGATCGCCCGTAACCAACTATTTGGCAAATAGCTGGCTGATGTCCTTGAACGCCTTGAACTCCAGGGCGTTGCCGCACGGGTCGAGCAGGAACAACGTGGCCTGCTCACCGACCTGGCCGGCGAAGCGCACATAGGGTTCGATCACAAATGGCGTACCCTTGGCCTGTAGCCGCGCCGCCAGTACCTGCCAATCATCCCAGCCCAGCACCACACCGAAATGCGGCACCGGCACGTCGTGGCCGTCCACCGGGTTGCTGTGCGCGGCTTCCTGATAGGCCATCTTCGGCGCATGGTGGATCACCAGCTGGTGGCCGAAGAAGTCGAAATCCACCCAGTGGTCGCTGCTGCGGCCCTCCGCGCAGCCGAATACCTCGCCATAGAAATGCCGTGCGGCAGCCAGGTCGTAGACGGGAATTGCCAGGTGAAAGGGTGCGAGAGCCATGTTGAGATTCCTGAAAGGGCGGTCTGCTGATTCTCAGCAACAGCGATTCTGATTAAAAGCGAATATCCTTGCTCGCAAGCACAAACAAAATTGATCAGTCGAGGCGTCGATGCTGCGCGAGTTGAAAACCTTTGTGGCGGTGGCGCGGCATGGCACCTTTGCGGCAGCCGGCCAGCAGGTTGGCCTGACTCAGTCGGCGGTGAGCGCGCAGATGCGCGTGCTGGAGCAGGGGTTGGGCGTCCGTCTGTTCGAGCGCAGTGGACGCTCGGCGGTGCTCAATGCGGCCGGTCGGCATGCCTTGCCGCTGGCGGAGCAGATGCTTGGGCTCTATGCGCAGATGGCCCTGCCGACCAGCGCGGCCGAGTGGCAGGGCGAGCTTAAGGTCGGCGCGATTGCCACGTTGCAGACGGGGCTGCTGCCCGAAGCCCTACCGCGATTCCGCGCGGCCGCCCCACGGGTCGAGCTGAAGCTGGTGCCGGGGGTGTCGTTGAACCTGCTGAGCCAGATCGATGCCGGCGAACTGGACCTGGCGCTGCTGATCAAGCCGCCGTTTGAGCTGCCCAAGGAGCTGCTGCAGATCAGCTTGGCGCGCGAGCCGTTTGTGCTGATCACTCCGCTCGGCGTAACGGCGGATGATCCATTGCAGATCCTTGCCGAGCAGCCGTTCGTGCGTTACGACCGACGCTCGTTTGGCGGGCGACGGGTCAACCAGTTCCTCCGCGAGCAGCGTCTGGTGGTGCAGGAAGCGCTGGAACTGGATGAGCTGGAGGCCATCGTAAGGATGGTCGAGTGCGGGCTTGGTGTGTCACTGATTCCGCGCGCGGGTCTGTGGCTGCAGCGGCCAACACAGTTACGGGTGATTGAGCTGGGCGAGCTGACCTTCCACCGCGAACTGGTGGCGATATTGCGCCGCGCTCAGCGTCAGCCCGCTCTGGACTGCCTGCTGGACTGCCTGCGTGACGCGGCCGCCGGCCCCTAAACGACAAACCCCGCACGAGGCGGGGTTTGGCAGAGGGGGCAGCTAACGCGGCGTCTTAGAACGCTGGAACCACAGCGCCTTGATACTTCTCAGCGATAAAGGCTTTCACTTCGGCGCTGTTCAGCGCCTTGGCCAGTTTCTGCAGGGCGGCGTTGTCCTTGTTATCGGCACGCGCAACCAGGATGTTGACGTACGGCGAGTCGTTACCTTCGATGATCAGCGCATCCTTGGTCGGGTTGAGCTTGGCTTCCAGGGCGTAGTTGGTGTTGATGAGCGCCAGATCGACTTGGGTCAGCACGCGCGGCAGAGTAGCCGCTTCCAGCTCACGCACCTTGATGGTTTTCGGGTTTTCGACGATGTCTTTTGGCGTGGCGAGGATGCCGGCTTCCGGCTTCAGGGTGATAAGCCCGGCCTTTTGCAGCAGCAATAGGGCACGGCCGCCATTGGTGGCGTCGTTCGGGATCACCACGTTAGCGCCTTGCGGCAGGTCGGCGAGATTTTTGTGCTGGCTGGAGTAGGCGCCAAAAGGTTCGACGTGTACGCCGGCTACGCTGACCAACTCGGTGCCACGGCTCTTGTTGAATTCATCCAGGTACGGCTGGTGCTGGAAGAAGTTGGCATCCAGGCGCTTCTCGGCAACCTGCACGTTCGGCTGCACGTAGTCAGTGAAGACCTTGATGTTCAGCTCAACGCCTTCTTTGGCCAGGGCCGGCTTAACGAACTCGAGGATTTCCGCGTGCGGTACGGCAGTGGCCGCGACGCTCAGGCTTTCGGCCTGGGCGGAGAAGGCTGCCAGGGCAGCGAATGCAGCGATCAGTTTTTTCATCGTAAAGCTCCTTGTGGGATGTGTGCGGAGTCCGGCAGGTAACCGGTATTCCGCTATTTTGTGTGCCCCGTGGGGCACCTTATTTTCTGGAAAAGTGCACCACCAGCTTGTCGCCGACGGTTTGTAGAATCTGTACCAGCACCAGCAGCAGGATCACCGTCACCGCCATCACGTCCGGCTGATAACGCTGATAGCCATAACGCACGGCCAGGTCGCCGAGGCCGCCGCCGCCAATCAGGCCGCTCATGGCGGTGTAGGACACCAAGGTAATTGCCGTCACGGTGATGGCGGCGATGATCCCGGGCAGCGCCTCGGGCAACAGGGCGTTGACCACGATCTGCCGGGTGGTCGCGCCCATGGCCTGGGTCGCTTCGATAATGCCGCGGTCGACTTCACGCAGCGCGGTTTCCACCAGGCGCGCGAAGAACGGCGTGGCCCCCACCACCAGTGGCGGGATGGCCCCGGCGACGCCCAGCGAGGTGCCGGTGACGATCACCGTGAAGGGGATCATCACGATCAGCAGGATCACGAACGGCACCGAACGCAGAATGTTCACCAGCAGCGACAGAAAACCGTAGAAGGCCTTCTGTTCGAACATCTGCCGTGGGCTGGTGAGAAACAGCAGCACACCCAGCGGTAGGCCGAGCAGCACAGTAAACAGCATGGAGCCGCCGAGCATGCTCAGGGTGTCCAGGCTGGCATAGCCGATCTCCGCCCAATCAACGTTGGGTAGCAGACGAGTCAGTAAGGCTTCCATTAGCGCAGCACCTCCAGATGAACGTCGGCGGCTTCGAAACGCGCCAGCGCGGCGTCGAGATCACCGCCGGTCAGGGCCAGGGTCAGCTGGCCGTAGGGGGTGTCCTTGATGCGGTCGATACGCCCCGCGAGGATGCTGTAATCCACTCCGGTTTCGCGGGCCACGGTGCCCAGCAGCGGCGCGTAGGTGGCCTCGCCCTGGAAGGTCAGGCGCAGGATGCGCCCGGCGACATGGGCAAAATCGTCACGCTGTTCGTTCTCGTCGATCTGCTCGGCTTCCTGCACGAAGCGCTTGGTGGTGGCGTGCTGCGGATGCAGAAACACTTCGGCCACCGGGCCGGATTCGACGATAACGCCGGCATCCATGACGGCAACGCGGTCGCAGACGCGGCGGATCACGTCCATCTCGTGGGTGATCAACACGATGGTCAGGTTCAGCTCGCGGTTGATCTCGGCCAGCAGCTGCAACACCGAGGCGGTGGTTTGCGGGTCGAGGGCGCTGGTGGCTTCGTCGCACAGCAGAATCTTCGGTTCGGTGGCCAGGGCGCGGGCAATACCAACGCGCTGCTTCTGCCCGCCAGAGAGCTGCGCCGGGTACTTGTTGGCGTGATCCTGCAGGCCGACCCGTGCCAGCAACTCAGCCACGCGGGCATTGATCGCGCTGCGCGGTAACTCGCCTGCGAGTTTCAGCGGCAGAGCGACGTTGTCGGCAACGGTCTTGGAAGACAGCAGATTGAAGTGCTGGAAGATCATTCCGACCTGCTGGCGAAAGCGCCGCAGGCCTGTGGCATCGAGCGCGGTAACGTCTTCGCCGTCGATCTCGATACGCCCGCCGGAAGGCTGTTCCAGGCGGTTGATCAGGCGAAGCAGAGTACTTTTACCGGCGCCGGAGTGACCGATGATGCCGAACACTTCGCCCCGGGCAATCTGCAGATCGCTCGGTTGCAACGCGGGGATGTCCTGACCACTGACGCGATACGCCTTGTGGACCTGGTGAAAATTGATCACGGGATAAACCTTTTGGGTTTTTCGGGCTGCCGGGTAGGCCGAAACGGCGGCTAGTCTACCCGGCGCTGTTTAGGTCGCAAAAATCTTTGTAGACCTATGGTTATAGCTAAATTGCATTAGATGGCTGACTGCTATGGGCAGTGTAGCCAGCGCCAATGCAAACGACCGGGCAAGCCCGGTCGTGATCGCAGCGCAACGTGGTTAACGCTGCGGGCTAAGCACCAGCTGCGGCACCTGAGCGGGCTTGATCACCTGGCTTATGCGCGGGCTGAAACTTGGGTCCAGGCGCTTGATCCGCGCGTTGAGCAGGGAGGCGACCCAAGGGAAATCCTTGGCCTGGCGCACTTCGATGCGCACCGCGCAGTTGAACGCGACCATATCTGCCGCCACACCGTCGAGCAGGCTGCGCAGGCGCTCGTTGTCCTGGTTATCCAGCATCGGCATGCCAATCACGCTGCTGGCGGCGGTCGGGTTGATCAGCCTCGCCTGCGGCTTTGCTGGTGCGGGCTCTTCGGCTGGCGGGGTATTCGGCAGCTGAGTGGCCTGAATTGCGGCGGCCTGTCGTTCGGCCGCCAGGCGCAACTGACGCGCTTGCTCCAGACGGGCGGCTTCGGCTTGGGCAGCCGCTTGCTCGGCGGCACGGCGACGTTGTTCGGCAGCGGCCAGTTCGGCTTCACGGGCCTGGGTGATGGCGCCATCCAGGCCGGTGGTCAGTGCCGGCGCCTGTGGCATCAGGCTGCGAGCGCGGCTCAGGGCTTTGGTGGCGTTATCCAAATCACCGGCCTGCAGGGCTTTCTGGCCCTGTTGCAGATGGGCTTCGGCGAGTTGGCGCTGGTATTGCTCCAGACGGGTATCGCCGGCGGCGCGTTGCTGCAGGCTGCCAAGCTGGCTTTCGGCGTTGCTCAGGTCGCCGCTGGCCAGGCTCTGGTCGAGCTGGCGAAAAGCGCTGACCAGGTCATCCACCGGCAAGTTGGCCGGTTGCTGCGGCGCACTTTGGCAGCCGGCCAGCAGCAGAACCAGGCTCAGGGCAAAACCACGGAAAACGAACGATTTCATGACTGCGCGTCTCGAATTGTGCAAAAAACGCGCAAGTTTACACTGCGCCGCCTGACACAACCAATTTTTCAGGCGGTGCGTCTGGGAAGGGCAAAACTCAGTAGAAACAACGCTGCGGCGCTGACCACAATGGACGGACCGGCCGGCGTGTCCTGAAACCAGGACAGGCTCAGCCCAGCGCATACCGCGACGATGCCCAGTAGGCTGGCGCCGAACGCCATCTGTTCCGGGGTGCGCGCATGGCGCTGGGCGGCAGCGGCCGGAATGATCAGCAGGGAGGTGATCAGCAGCACGCCGACGATCTTCATCGCCACGGCGATCACCACCGCGATCAACAACATCAGGCTCAGACGAATTGCCGCCACCGGCAGGCCTTCGACCTTGGCCAGCTCTTCATGCACGGTAATCGCCAGCAATGGCCGCCACAGCAGGGCCAGCAGCACCAGCACCAGGGCGCTGCCGCCGATGATCCAGGCGAGATCAGTGGGGCCGACCGCCAGCAGGTCGCCAAACAGATAGCCCATCAGGTCGATGCGTACATCCTGCATAAAACTCAGTACTACCAGGCCCAGCGACAAGGTGCTGTGGGCGAGGATCCCGAGCAGGGTGTCGGAGGCCAGCGGCTGGCGGCTTTGCAGGGTCACCAGCAATACCGCCAGGAGCACGCAGCCGACGGTCACCGCCAGGGTCGGGCTGACGTCGAGCATCAGGCCCAGGGCCACGCCGAGCAACGCGGCATGCGACAGAGTGTCGCCGAAATAAGCCATGCGCCGCCACACCACAAAGGAACCCAGCGGGCCGGCGACCAGCGCCAGGGCGAGGCCGGCGAGCAGGGCGTTTAGCAGAAAATCAGCCATGCTTGCAGCCATCTCCGTGAATATGCGGTTTTACCGGGCCTTTGATGCTCAGGCCCGCAGGTGCCTCGGTAACTACCGCGCCATGCAGATCGTGCTCATGGTCATGGTGGTGGGTGTAGACGGCCAGGCTCTTGGCGTCCTCGCCGAACAGCTCGACAAAGGCCGGATCGAAGCTGACCTGTTCCGGATGGCCGGAACAGCAGACGTGACGGTTGAGGCAGACCACCTGATCAGTGGTGCTCATCACCAGGTGCAGGTCGTGGGAGACCATCAGCACACCGCAGCCATGACGATCACGCAGCTGGGTGATCAAGCGGTACAACTCAGCCTGGCCGGCAACGTCGACGCCCTGCACCGGCTCATCCAGCACCAGTAGTTCCGGCTTGCGCAGCAGGGCGCGGGCCAGCAGCACGCGCTGCAGTTCGCCGCCGGAGATGCTTTGCAGCGGGCTGTCGATTACCTGTTCCGCGCCCACTTCGGCCAACGCATCCTGCACATCCGCGCGGCTGACGCCCGGCACCAGGCGTAGAAAGCGCAGCACCGAGAGCGGCAGGGTGGCATCGACATGCAGCTTCTGCGGCATATAGCCGACGCGCAGTTTGGGCTTGCGCCAGACGCTGCCGCTGTCCGGCTTGAGCAGGCCGAGTACGGCGCGCACCAGGGTGGTTTTGCCAGCGCCGTTGGGGCCGATCAGGGTGACGATTTCACCCGGCTTTACGCTGAGCTGTACATCCTGCAGCACATTCTGCCCGGCGAAGGTCACGCCCACTCCGGTGAGGCGGATCAGGGCATCGCTCATGTCGGCTCCTGGCAGCCTGCGCACAGGCCGACCACTTCCACCGTCTGGCTTTCCACGGCAAAGCCGACACCGGCCGCGCTGCTGATAATGGCGTTGCTGATCGTGGCCTGTTCCAGCTCAATGGCCGCATTGCAGCTTCGGCAAATCAGGAACTGGCCTTGATGAGCGTGTTCCGGGTGGCTGCAGCCGACAAAGGCGTTAAGCGAGGCAATGCGGTGCACCAGGCCGTTTTCCAGCAGGAAATCCAGGGCGCGGTACACCGTCGGCGGCGCGGCGCGGCGGCCGTCTTCGTCGCTCAACACGCCGAGAATGTCGTAGGCGCCCAGCGGTTTGTGGCTGGCCCAGACCAGTTCCAGCACGCGTTTACGCAATGTGGTCAGGCGCAGCCCATGGCGCGTGCAGATGCTTTCCGCCTCGGCCAGGGCATGGCTGACACAATGAGAATGGTCGTGTGGGCGTGAAGCCAGAGGCGCTTGAGTCATGGGCAACGACGAATAAGGTGAGAGACGTTATTATATTACCTGTTCCTTCCCGCTTGAGTGCTCTCCGTGTTGCGTCTTTTTCCGGCTTTTGCCCTGTTGTTTATCACTTTTCCCCTGAGTTTCGCGGTTCACGCCGATGTGCGCGTGCTGACCAGCATCAAACCGCTGCAGCTGATTGCCGCTGCTGTGCAGGATGGCGTCGGCCAGCCTGAAGTGCTGCTACCGCCGGGCGCCTCACCGCACCACTACGCGCTGCGCCCCTCCGATGTGCGCAGCGTGCGCGAAGCCGACCTGCTGTACTGGATCGGCCCGGATCTGGAAAGCTTTCTGCCGCGCGTGCTGGCTGGCCGCGATAAGCCGAGTGTGGCGGTGCAGGATGTTCCAGGTATGTCCTTGCGTCATTTTGGCGACAGCGATGCGCAACACGCCGAGCATCAGGATGATCACGCAGATCACGCAGATCACGCAGATCACGGACATGCCGCCGACCAGTATGACCACGCCCACCGCCCCGGCAGCCTGGACGCGCACCTCTGGTTGCTGCCGGCTAATGCCCGGGTGATTGCCGGCAAGATTGCCACTGATCTGGCGCAAGCCGACCCGGCCAATGCCGCGCGTTACCAGGCCAATGCCAAGGCATTCGGCGAGCGTCTGGATGCTCTGGATCAGCGCCTGAAAAGTCGCCTGAATGGTCTGGCTGGCAAGCCCTACTTCGTTTTCCACGAAGCCTACGACTACTTCGAGGCCGCCTATGGCCTCAAGCATGCCGGCGTATTCAGTGTGCTGGGCGAGGTTCAGCCCGGCGCCCAGCACGTGGCCGCCATGCGTGAACGCTTACAGCAGGCCGGGCCGAGTTGTGTGTTCAGCGAGCCGCCATTTCGCCCGCGTCTGGCGCAAACCCTGACGGCCGGCCTACCGGTTACCTTGGCCGAGTTGGACGCCATGGGTGGCGCCTTGCCAGTGGATGCTGGCGGCTACGAAGCCCTGCTGGAAAACATGGCGGGCGAATTGGCCGGGTGTCTAGAAGCGCTGTAATCAGCGCCCGGACTTTAGAAGGCGAACGGTAGCGCCAGCTCAACCTGCTGACGCTGGGCCAGGCGGCGCTGGAATTCTGCCGGGTCGTGGATCAGCACTTCTTGGCCGGCGAAGGATTCGGCAGCGATCAGGCGTGACAGCCAGAAGCGCACACAGGCGATGCGCAGCATGGCCGGCCACAGTTCAGCTTCGGCCGCAGTAAAGGGTCGCAAGCCGGCGTAGGCGCCTAGCAGTGCCTGCGCGCGCTTGCTGTCGAGGCTGCCGTCATCCCGCGAGCACCAGTCGTTCATGGCAATCGCCAAGTCATAGAGCATCGGCCCCGAACAGGCGTTGTAGAAGTCGATCACTCCGGCCAGGTGGTTACCGTCGAACAGCACGTTGTCGCGGAACAGGTCGGCATGCAGGTTGGCCTGCGGCAAGGCGAGGATGCGCGGCTTGAGCGTGTGGATCTCCGCCAGTGCATCACGCAGCAGTGGCACCTGTTCATCAGGCAACTTCAGGGCCAGGCTTGGCCCTTCGGCGAGCATCCAGTCCAGCCCCCGATCACTCTTGCGCGGCAGCGGCTGATTGCGCGTGGCCAGGTGGATGCGCCCCAGCAGCGCACCGACTTCCTGACAGTGATGCGGGTTGGCCTCATGTACATGCTTGCCGGCCAGGCGCGGTTGCAGCAACGCCGGTTTTTCCGCCAGGCTGCGCAGCGCTTCGCCGCTGGTCGTACGCAGGGCGTAGGGCACCGGCAGGCCGGCGTCGTGCAGCACGTCCAGCAGTTCTATAAAGAAGGGCAAGTCGGCGCTTGGGCCGCGCTCGATCAGGGTCAGAACGAATTCGCCCTGCTCCAGGCTGACGAAGAAATTGCTGTTCTCGCTGCCCGCAGCAATGCCCTGGAAGTCGCGCAAGCGACCCAGGCCATAGGGGGCGAGAAACGCCTCGAGCTCGTGGCGCTCAAGCGGGGTAAACACCGACATTGCAGAACTGCCTTCTTACCAGCTGAAAATTTCCCAGGCCGGAATCAACATATCCGGGCTGTCCGAGCGGACGAAGTTGCCATCGCTGCCATCGGCGCGTACCAGGAAGTACGGTTTGCCGCCTTTAGGGATGACCTTGACCGCGTAGAGAAAACCGTTGACCCGGTATTCATGGATGGTGCGGTCGCCGTCCTGGCGAATGGTTACATCCGGGTCGGCCGAAACCGGATCTTCGGCGTGGGCGACTAGGGTGGTGAATGCCAGCAGACTGGCGAGCAACAGGCGATTGAGTGCGCGCATGATAACCTTGTCCCTTTGATTCCAATGGTGCGGCCATTCTACCGCCGCCCCCGCCGAAAAGGTTGATCCTGCTCATGAGCCAAGCCCCTCTCGTTCTGGTTGACGGTTCGTCTTACCTTTACCGTGCCTTCCATGCCCTGCCGCCGCTGACCACCTCCAAGGGCTTGCCCACCGGTGCGGTGAAGGGCGTGCTGAACATGCTCAAGAGCCTGCGCAAGCAGTACCCGAAAAGCCCATTTGCCGTGGTTTTCGACGCCAAAGGGGGCACCTTCCGCGATGAAATGTTCGCCGAGTACAAGGCCAATCGCCCGTCCATGCCCGATGAGTTGCGCGTTCAGGTCGAGCCGCTTCACGCCAGTGTCAGAGCCATGGGCTACCCGCTGCTGTGTGTCGAGGGCGTTGAGGCCGATGACGTAATCGGTACCCTGGCCCGCCAGTGCGCGGCCGAGGGTCGCGACGTGGTGATCTCCACCGGCGACAAGGACATGGCCCAGCTGGTTTGCCCGCACGTTACGCTGGTCAACACCATGACCGGTAGCGTCTACGACATCGATGGCGTGAAAGCGAAATTCGGTGTCGGTCCTGAGCTGATCATCGATTACCTGGCGCTGATGGGCGACAAGGTCGACAACATTCCCGGCGTGCCGGGCGTCGGCGAAAAGACCGCGCTGGGCTTGCTGGTCGGCGTCGGCGGCGGTCTGGATGTGCTCTACGCCAATCTCGATAAAGTCCCGGAACTGCCTATCCGTGGCGCAAAGACCCTGCCGGCCAAGCTCACCGAGCATAAGGACATGGCGTATCTGTCCTACGCGCTGGCGACCATCAAGCTGGATGTACCGCTGAATATTGCCATCGACTCACTGCACCCAGGCGAGATGGATGTGCCGGCGCTGATGGAGCTGTACGCCGAGCTGGAATTCAAGACCTGGCGTGATGAACTGCTGCGCAGCAATCCGGCCCCGGCGGTCAAAGCCCCGGTCGCCGCGCCGGCCGATGATCTGTTTGCTCTGGCGCCCAGCGCCAGTGCCGCTGCTGTCCTTACTCCGGCCAATTCGGCCGCTGATGCTCCTACTGTCGAGGCCGAGGTTTCCGAGTTGCCCACAGCGGCTGCGTTGGGCGATTACCAGTGCGTTCTGACGCAGGCGCAGTTCGACGAATGGCTGGAAAAACTGCGCAACGCTGAGTTGATTGCCTTTGACACCGAAACCACTGGCCTGGATGCACAAAAGGCTCAGTTGGTTGGCCTGTCCTTTGCGGTCAAGGCCGGCGAAGCAGCCTATATCCCGGTCGCCCACTCCTATATGGGCGTGCCGACCCAGCTGGATCGCGATGCGGTGCTCAAGGCGCTGAAGCCGATTCTAGAGAACCCAAACAAGGTCAAGGTCGGCCAGCACGCCAAGTACGACATCAACATTCTCGCCAATGCCAGCACGCCCATCGCGGTGCAGGGCGTGGCATTCGACACCATGCTCGAATCCTATGTGCTGGATTCCACCGCCACCCGTCACGATATGGACAGCCTGGCGCTCAAGTACCTGGATCACAGCAACATCCGCTTTGAGGACATCGCCGGCAAAGGCGCCAAGCAGCTGACCTTCGACCAGATTGACCTGGCCCAGGCCGCGCCCTATGCCGCCGAAGATGCCGATGTGACCCTGCGTCTGCACCAGCACCTGTGGAGCAAACTGTCGGCCGAGCCGAGCCTGGCCAAGGTGCTGCAGGAAATCGAAATGCCACTGGTGCCGGTGCTGGCGCGTATCGAACGCCAGGGGGCGTTGGTGGATGCCAACCTGCTCGGCCTTCAAAGCAACGAATTGGGCGAAAAGCTGGTGGCCCTGGAGCGTCAGGCCTTCGAAATTGCTGGTGAGGAATTCAACCTGGCGTCACCCAAGCAGCTGGGCGTAATTCTTTACGAGAAACTGGGTTTGCCGGTGCTTAGCAAAACCGCCAAGGGTCAGGCTTCGACTGCTGAAGCGGTGTTGGCCGAACTGGCCGAACAGGACTTCGAGCTGCCCAAGGTGCTGATGCAGTACCGCTCCCTGAGCAAACTGAAAAGCACCTACACCGACCGCCTGCCAGAGCAGATCAACCCGCGCACCGGGCGCATCCACACCAGTTATCACCAGGCGGTGGCGGCGACCGGACGCTTGTCGTCCACCGACCCGAACCTGCAGAATATCCCGATCCGCACCGCTGAAGGCCGGCGTATTCGCCAGGCCTTTGTCGCGCCGAAGGGCTACAAGCTGCTGGCGGCGGACTATTCGCAGATCGAGCTGCGCATCATGGCCCACCTGGCCAAGGACGAAAGCCTGCTGGATGCCTTCCGCCATGGCCGCGATGTGCACAAGGCCACCGCTGCCGAAGTGTTCGGCGTGCCGTTGGAGGAGGTCACCAGTGATCAGCGCCGCAGCGCCAAGGCGATCAACTTCGGTCTGATCTACGGCATGAGCGCGTTCGGCCTGGCTAAGCAGATTGGCTGCGACCGCAAGCAGGCGCAGGCCTATATCGATGTGTATTTTGCCCGTTACCCCGGCGTGCTTGCCTATATGGAACGCACCCGCGAGCAGGCTTCCGAGCAGGGTTTTGTCGAAACCCTGTTCGGCCGTCGCCTGTACCTGCCGGATATCCACGCGAAGAACCAGGCGCTGCGTAAAGGCGCCGAGCGCACCGCGATCAACGCGCCGATGCAGGGCACGGCGGCGGACATCATCAAGCGCGCCATGGTCACCGTGGACAACTGGCTGAGCGAATCCGGCCTGGATGCCAAAGTCATCCTGCAGGTGCACGACGAACTGGTGCTGGAAGTGCGCGAAGATCTGGTCGAGCATGTACGCGAGCAGATCAAGCCGCTGATGGGCAATGCCGCCGCGCTGGATGTACCGTTGCTGGTGGAAGTGGGTGTGGGCGATAACTGGGATGAAGCCCATTGATTCGCGCGACGCAATTTGGCTGCAGCGTCCGCATGGCGGGCGCTAAAGGCGTATGAGTATCAATACGGCCCCGCTTATAACTAATTAATTACGCCACGATCCTGAACTTTGCCTCGGCTTAACCACTCAGAGTTTATGAATGGCCTAGACAACCATTCGATGCTCCTTTGTTGTGTTAAGTGTTGGCAGATTCTGGACCCCGCCCTAGCGGTTCGGATGTTGAACCCCGAAACTTCCCTCCCCCATAAGAAGTTTCGGGGTTTTTTTTGCCTGCTATCCGGGGTGGCTGCCCTTCGGCCGTCTGGATCAGGCTTCGGTTTCTTCGTCATCCGGCAGGGCAAACTCGCCCAGTTGCATCCATTGCGCCAGTACTTCCTGAGCGTCTTCGATGCCAATGCGCTTGGGCGCAGAGAACAATTGGATGCTGACGCGATCACCCCAGCCCTTTTGAATATCCTGACGCACTTTGAGCAAGGTGTTCTTCGCTGCACCAAAAGCCAGCTTATCGGCCTTGGTCAGCAGGATATGCATGGGCATTTCGCTGGCAACCGACCAATCCAACATGAGGATATCGAACTCGGTCAGCGGTTTGCGGATGTCCATCATCAGCATCAACCCGCGCAAGCATTCGCGGCTGCCCAGGTAGGCTTCCAAGTGTTTCTGCCAGTGCAGTTTCAACGGGATCGGCACCTTGGCATACCCGTAACCCGGCAAGTCGACCAGGCGGCGCTCTTCGTCAAGTTTGAAGAAGTTGAGCAGCTGGGTGCGCCCCGGCGTCTTCGAGGTGCGTGCCAGACTGGCGTGGGTCAGGGTGTTCAGCGCGCTGGATTTACCGGCGTTGGAGCGCCCGGCGAAGGCCACTTCATGGCCGAAATCTTCAGGGCACTGGTCAACTTTGGCCGCGCTGATAAGGAAAGTAGCCTGTTGGCACAGACCGATAATGGGGTTCTTGGCTTGCATCTGGGTATCCGTGAGGGCGGGCGTAGAGTGGCGTTACAGGCGCGATGCCCTTGCGACATTTGCGCGCAGCCTGCCTGTTGCCGCATAGCGGGCAAGCTGCGTCGTTTCCGTTTCAATGACGCCAGTATATAATGGCGCAGATTTTGTGTGCGCTTTCTCCCGCTTTTGGATAAGTGTTCACGGGAACGATTTAGATCATCTGCCCATAGAAAGCAGTACGTTCCCCTCCCTGATGAGGTTGATCTGATGAAAAAATTGCTGATTGCAGCCAGTGCGTTGATGCTGTCGTTGAGTGCTCAAGCTGCACAGGACCCGGAAGCCGTCTACGCCCGTGCGTGCGGTGTGTGCCATAGCGGCGCCATCCCAACTGCGCCCAAGCGTGGTGATAAAGCTGCCTGGGAGCCGCGTCTGGCCAAGGGCATGGATGCACTGGTACTGAGCGTCACCAATGGTCTAAATGCCATGCCGCCTCGCGGCCTGTGCATGGATTGCTCGGCCGAGGATTACCAAGCGGTCATCAAACTGATGTCCGAGTAGGCCTGGGCACAAACTCTTTTTCTTAGTCGCAAATTGGATTAGCTGATGAACAAAGTACTCGTGAGTCTGCTGTTGACCCTGGGCCTCACTGGCTTCGCACATGCTGCAGGCAATGCTGAAGCTGGCCAGGGTAAGGTGGTTGTGTGTGGTGCGTGCCATGGTGCCGATGGCAACAGTGCTGCGCCGAACTTCCCGAAACTGGCTGGGCAAGGCGAGCGCTACTTGCTCAAGCAGCTGAAGGACATCAAATCGGGTGCCCGTCCAATTGTGGAAATGACCGGTTTGCTGGATAACCTGAGTGATCAGGATCTTCAGGACATCTCGGCTTACTTTGCTAGCCAGCAAATGAGCGTGGGCGCCGCTGACCCGAAATTGGTCGCGCGGGGCGGCGAGCTGTTCCGGGGCGGCAAATTGGATGAAGGCATGCCGGCCTGCACCGGCTGCCATTCGCCTAACGGTGCTGGCCTGGATGCCGCCGGTTACCCGCAACTGGGTGGCCAGCATGCAACCTATATCGCCAAGCAGCTGACGGATTTCCGCGAAGGCAACCGCACCAACGATGGTGACACCATGATCATGCGCTCCATCGCGGCCAAGCTGAGCAACAAGGATATCGAAGCGGTTTCCAGCTTTATCCAAGGTCTGCATTGATTCGCGAATACATGCGACATGTTGTGATGAAATTAGGGTGGCCCAGGCCACCCTTTTTCATTGTGGGCATCGCTACAATGCACGGAACCCCAGTTTGCTTCGCAGGTCGAACTCCGGTTCGCCATCACGCGCCGTTTATAGCCAAGGAGTAACGCATGCGTAACCTGATCCTCAGTGCCACTCTCGTCACCGCCAGCCTGTTTGGCTTGAGCGCTCATGCCGAGCCAATTGAAGCGGGCAAGCAGTATGTTGAGCTAAGCAATCCAGTACCGGTTGCCAAGCCTGGCAAGATCGAAGTGGTTGAGCTGTTCTGGTACGGCTGTGGCCATTGCTACAAATTTGAAGAAACCATCAACCCATGGATCGACACCCTGCCGGATGACGTCAACTTCGTCCGTATTCCGGCCATGTTCGGTGGCATGTGGAACGTACACGGTCAGATGTTTATCACCCTGGAAGCGATGAAAGCCGAGCACAAGGTGCATGCCGCAGTGTTTGACGCCATCCACGTACAGGGCAAGAAGCTCGCCACCCCGGAAGAAATGGCCGACTTCCTGGCTGCCGAAGGCATCGACAAGGACGCCTTCCTCAAAACCTACAATTCGTTTGGTGTGAAGAGCCAGCTGGAAAAGGCCAAGAAACTTGCTATGGCTTACCAGATCACTGGCGTGCCGGTGATGATCGTCAACGGCAAATACCGTTTTGACATCAGCAGTTCGGGCGGTCCGCAGCAAACCCTGCAAGTGGCGGATCATCTGATCGCCAAAGAACGCGCCGCGCAGTAATCGGCGTGCGCGGATAACGCGTAATGCTCAGGCGCTGGCGGGCCAGACGGGCGATTGACCTGTGCGATCCACAGGTCAATCCACGTTGCGCGCCAGCCGACGACTGGCCGCAAAATGGCAGCCTGCGGTTGCTCAGTTTCAACATTCAAGTCGGCATCAGCACCCAGCGTTATCACCACTACCTGACACGCAGCTGGCAGCATCTGTTGCCGCATGCCGGGCGCAGCGGCAATCTGCAACGGATTGGCGATCTGCTTGGTGATTTCGACTTGGTCGCGCTTCAGGAGGTCGATGGCGGCAGCCTGCGCTCGGGCTACGTCAATCAGGTCGAGCACCTCGCGCATCTCGGCGCCTTCCCTTACTGGTACCAGCAACTCAACCGTAACCTTGGCCGTTTCGCGCAGCATAGCAACGGTGTGCTTAGTCGTTTGCGTCCTAGTTTGCTGGAAGACCACCCGCTGCCCGGCCCGCCCGGCCGCGGCGCGATGTTGCTGCGCATCGGTGAAGGACCGGACGCGATTGCCGTGGTGATGATGCACCTGTCCCTTGGCGCGCGTACTCGTACCCGTCAGCTGGCTTATATCCGCGAACTGCTCAGTGACTACCGGCACATGGTGCTGATGGGTGATATGAACACCCATGCCAATGATTTGCTGCTGCATTCGCCGCTGCGGGACCTTGGCCTGGTTGCTCCGCAGATCGAGGCGACTTTTCCAAGTTGGAGGCCGCAGCGCTGCCTGGACCACATTCTGCTCAGCCCGGAGTTACCCCTGGAGCGCTGTGAAGTGCTGTCGCAGCCTATTTCCGATCACTTGCCCGTGGCCGTGCAAATTCGTTTGCCCACTTCACTCTATGGGCCGGCAACGCCTATGCTGAGTGAGCCTTAAACGTGGACTGCAACCATGACTGACGATGCCCAGCGCTGGAAAAGCAAGTACCTGGAAAGCCTGGAACAACAAGAAAAGCTAGAACGCCGTTGGGATGCCCGGCTCGATCTGCTACGACGTGGCCTGGTGCGCAGTTCGCTGGCCGCCGAAGGCAGTGACAAGTCGGTTGACCAGTGCATGCAGGAGCTGCGCGACATTCTTCGTCGCGATGATATTGACGCCGGTCTGTCGGGGCTGATTCCTCGGCTGGAAAAAGCCGTGCTGGATTCGGAAAAGCGCCGCCAAGATCGCGTCGAACAGAACATCTCCGGCGTCACCAGCCTGACTGATCAATTGCTTGCCCTGGAGCCTCCGCGCGAAGTGCGCAAAGCGCTCAAGCAGTTTGCCAAGCGCATTGAAGAGCGTGCCAGCCAACCGCGTGAGCTGCCGGCACTGCTGAGTG
This sequence comes from Pseudomonas sp. FEMGT703P, assembly GCF_002786345.1. Classification (NCBI taxonomy): domain Bacteria; kingdom Pseudomonadati; phylum Pseudomonadota; class Gammaproteobacteria; order Pseudomonadales; family Pseudomonadaceae; genus Pseudomonas; species Pseudomonas sp. FEMGT703P. The sequence goes on from NZ_PGCM01000008.1 coordinate 183,511, forward strand.
AGTTGAGCAGCCTGCAGCAGCAAGCCTTGGCCGCGCTTGATGACGAGGCTACCCAGACCCGTCCGGGGTTCCTCCAGCGCTTGTTTGGGGGCAAGGACGCTGCACCCGTTAGCCCCGCCGATAGCGAGCCGGCAACCGCTGATGATGCGCAGCCCGTTGCCCCTGCTCCAAACGCTGTCGCACAGCCTGAGCCTCTTGCGCAGGCGGTTGAACCAACGCTGAAGGCGAGCAGTGAAGCGGCTGCGGTTGTGGCGCCGGTCACGCCAAATCCCGCCCCTACGCCATCACCTGCCGCCGTAACGTCCATCGCCGCCGTGACGCCCGTGTCCGCTATGCCTGCCCAGTCCTCCGGGGACCCGGCGTATGCGCTGCCAGAAATTCCCGAGCCGGGTTACAGCGCTGTAGCGCCGCATATTGGCGATAGCCTGATGGGCTTGCTCGATGAGTTGGATTTGCCGGAGCGTCATCGGCCGCAGGGTGAGGTGTTGCGTCAGCGCGTGCAGGGTGGTTTGAACTGGTATGAGCTGGTGTCGGTGCTGGACGATCTGGCGGTGCTGGTCTTGGCCGTTACTGACAGCGGTCAGCGTGAGTTTGCCAGCTACCTCAAGCAGCTCAATGAGCGTCTGGCATCGTTTCTCAGCACCCTCAGCGAGGCTCACGAGGGCTACAGCGAGTCGGCGGAGAGTGCGCGCACGTTCAATCAGGAGCTGCGCGATCAGGTCAGCGGTTTGCAGGCCAGTGTGCAGGATGCGGTTGATCTGCCGACGCTCAAGCAATCACTGGAAGCCCGCCTGGATGGCTTACTCAGCACGGTCAGCGAGCACCAGAAGCAGCGTGATGGCCACGAAGAGGCCGTGGCGCAGCGGTTGCAAAGCCTGACCCAGAAGGTTGCCGATATGGAGCAGGAAGCGCAGAGCTTCCGTGATCACCTCGAAGAGCAGCGGCAGAAAGCCCTGATCGACCCGCTCACCGGCCTGCCCAACCGTGCCGGCTGGAGTGAGCGCCTTGAGCTGGAGATGGCACGCTGGAAACGCTATGGCGGTGAGTTGCTGCTGGCGGTACTGGATATTGACCACTTCAAGCGGATCAACGATGGCTACGGTCATCTGGCGGGCGACAAAGTATTGAAGATCATCGCCGGTGAGTTGGCCAAACGTTTGCGCAAGACAGACTTTATTGCCCGTTTTGGCGGTGAGGAATTTGTTCTGCTGATTCCTTCCACCCCGTTAGAGGGCGGTCACCAGCTGTTACAAACCCTGCTGGATGGTGTGGAGCAGTGCCCCTTCCACTTTCGGGGCGAGCGCGTGACCATCACCCTGTCGGCCGGTCTGACGGCCTTTGCCAGTGGAGAGGACAGCGACAAGGTCTTCGAGCGGGCCGATCAGGCGCTGTATCGCGCCAAGAGCGGCGGGCGCAATCGGGTTGAACTGAACTGAGCCGATTCAGGCCACTGCGTGCAGGTAAGGCTTCCAGCTCTCCGGAATGCTGTCCAACTGCGGGTAGCCAAGGCTGCGCAGGTGACCGCCGGCGAGTAGGAAAGGCGTATGACGCAGCGCTTGCGGTACGTCACGCAGTTCCGGTAGCCAGAGGCTGACGTACTGCGCATCAGGGTCATACTCACGGGCCTGGCGCAGGGCATTGAAGACACGGTTGTGCCGTGGGTCGTTGCCCACACCGGCCAGGTAGGCCCAGTTACCCCAGTTGCTGGCCGGGTCGTAATCGATCAGGTGCTCTTCAAACCAGGCTGCGCCATGGCGCCAGTCCTGTTGTAAATCATTGATCAGGTAGCTGGCGACCACCTGACGACCGCGATTGGACATAAAGCCGGTGGCGGCCAGTTCGCGCATATTGGCATCCACCAGCGGCATGCCCGTGCGACCCCGTGACCAGTCCTGAAACCGCTGGTCCAGCTGCTGTGGTGCCCGTTCAGTGGCTTTCAGGCCGCCCGCCTTGAACAGTGCGCTGCCATGGCGAAGCAGGGTCCAGCGGAAGAAGTCGCGCCAGAGCATTTCGACCCATAGCCAGTAGGTCGAATCATTGCGTTTGAACTGCGCTTCATGCCGACGCAGTTCGGCCACCACGCGGCGTGCCGAGAGGCTGCCGTTAGCCAACCAGGGTGAGAACTTCGACGAGTACTCACTGCCGACCATGCCGTTGCGGGTGTCTTTGTATTGCCGCACCGCCTGGGTTTTCCACAAGTAGTCGCGTAACCGACCCAGCGCCGCGGGTTCGCCGCCGGCGAATGGGAACGCACTGGCGGCCACGCTGAGCGGTTCGCCGAGGCCCAGCTGCGACAAGGTCGGCAGCGGCTGCATCAACGCCAGCGCACCATCTGGTAGCCCCGGTAAGCGGTCGGGCGCATGGCGCGGTTGGAATACCTGCAGGCGCTCTTCCACTAGGCTGCGGAAGCGGCTGAACACATGTGGCAGCTGATCGACACTGAAGGGGAGTTCATCTGGGCGCAACAGATTGTTGGCGGGCGCCTGTTGCAACGTGACATCGCCGAGTTGTCGGGCGACGCGGGCCACCTGGGCACGTTCGTCGGGCGCGATTTCCTCCAGGGTCAGCACCTGATCCAGATTAAACTGGGCCACCAGTTGCGGGATCACCTGCTCCGCCTCGCCGATTACCAGCAGCAGATGTGAGCCGCGTTGGCGCAATTCACCCTCCAGCGCCACCAGGCTTTCCAGCAGAAAGCGCGCACGATGGACGCCCATGCGGCGCATGCCAAACGCGTTGAGTTGCAGCAGTGCTGGGTCCAGCACATACACCGGTAACAGGCATTCAGCCGTTAGGCCCGCCTGCAAGGCGGGGTGGTCATCAAGACGTAGATCCTGTTTGAACCACAGCAGTGCGCGCATGGTGCTGGTCTCCTAAGCAATACAAAAACTGTACAAGATATCCATATTTGTACAGTTTCCAGTCTAGCAGCGCCAATTGTGTCTTGCCCGGGCAATAGACCAGCGCGGCAAATCTGCCGGATCAAAGGTCTTTTCTACGCCGACAGCTAACCGCAGGGCGCTGGTTGAGCGTGTGGCTGTGGTGCTCGGTGGCGAATGTGACTCAGCACGACCGCCATGCTTGCTAGGCCCCATGCCTGCGCACACTAAGGCGCGTTCGCATTGCAACGGCAACAGGCCCTAAACTCTGCCGATCTGTTGAGGAGTCACTATGGATATTTTCGGCATCGCTGCGTTGATCTTTCTGGTCACCGATCCCTTCGGCAATATCGCCATCTTTATCGCCGCATTGAAAAACGTACCGGCCAAACGTCGCCTGTGGGTTGCAGCACGTGAGTTGCTGTTTGCGCTGGCGTTGTTGCTGCTGTTTCTTACCTTTGGTGACAAAGTGCTCAGCGCGCTGGGGCTGTCGCGGGAGGCAACTGCGATTGCCGGCGGTATCATCCTGTTTGTGATCGCCATGCGCCTAATCTTCCCTGGCCCGCAAGGGGTATTGGGTGATGTGCCGGATGGCGAGCCCATGCTGGTGCCGCTGGCCACTCCGGCGGTTGCCGGGCCTTCCGCTCTCGCGGTGTTGATGACCCTGCGCAATACCCACGAGGGTGAGCTTTGGGAGCTCTATGCCGCCGTCGTGTTGGCCTGGGCGGCGACTGCATTCATTTTGCTGCAGGCTTCATGGCTGCAGCGGTTTCTCGGACCTCGCGGGTTGACCGCAGTGGAGCGGTTGATGGGCATGCTGTTGATCATGCTCAGCGTCGATATGCTGCTGGATAACCTGCAAAGCGTGTTGCATATCAGCCCATGAAAGCTCTCTGTTTAAGTATTCTGGTGCTATGGCTGGCCGGCTGTAGCAGTGGCCTGCGCATCGATGACAGCTATACCGCCACCGGGCAGAACAGCCGCGTGCAGTACATCGTGCTGCACTACACCTCTACCGACATGGCGCGCTCGCTGCAATTGCTGACCGAGACCGACGTCAGCAGTCATTACCTGATCGGCGAAGCCCCGCCGACCATCTACCGCCTGGTCGACGAGAACCGCCGTGCCTGGCATGCCGGTGACAGCCAGTGGCAGGGGCGGACCTGGCTCAATGGCACCACGATTGGCATCGAGCTGGTTAACCAGGGGTTTTATGACACGCCCAGCGGCCGTTACTGGCAGCCCTTTGCTCCGGCGCAGATCGACGCGCTGATCGAGCTGCTTAAAGACATCATGCAACGCCACCAACTGCCGCCTGGCAGCATCTTGGCGCACAGTGATGTTGCGCCGCAGCGCAAGGTTGACCCCGGTCCGCTGTTCCCCTGGAAACGCTTGGCCGATGCCGGTCTGATGCCTTGGCCGGATGCCAAGGCTGTGGCGCGTCAGCAGGCGCTGTTCAGCGCCAGTCTGCCAAGCGTGCAATGGTTTCAAGAGCAATTGATGCGGCAGGGCTACGCGGTGCCGCTGAATGGTGAGCTGGATCAAGCCACGCGCAATGTCATCGCGGCCTTTCAGATGAAATACCGCCCGGCACGCTATGACGGCGAGCCGGATGCCCAGACGGCAGCGCTGCTGGTGGTACTGGCCGCAATGCTCTAAACCGAGGCCTACAGCGTTGATGATAAACGACCGCCGAAACAACGTGTGTTTCGGCGGTTTTTTATGTGTGCATGTTCGTTTCTAGACTGTGCATTCGATAATCGTTCTGCCGATGCTCTTTTGTCTGAAAATGTATACAAAGTTGTAGCCAAGAGCTTTTTGGTTTGTCTACATTAGTCGGACAAGAACAACAGCGAGTAACTCAGCATGACGACTTCACCTGTTACGCCGTCCTCCGCGCAGCGCCCGGAAGACGAAAACCTCGGTATCGGTGCCAACCTCGCCTATGGCCTGCAGCATGTGCTGACCATGTACGGCGGGATTGTCGCGGTTCCGTTGATTGTCGGTCAGGCGGCTGGACTGTCGCCGGCGGATATTGGTCTGCTGATTGCGGCCTCATTGTTTGCCGGTGGCCTGGCGACCCTGCTGCAAACCCTCGGCCTGCCGTTCTTCGGCTCGCAGCTGCCGCTGGTGCAGGGCGTGTCCTTTGCCGGTGTGGCGACCATGATCGCGATCATCGGCAGCGATGGTGCCGGCGGTCTCCCGGCAGTGTTCGGCGCGGTAATCGCGGCGTCGCTGATCGGCTTGCTGATCACCCCGGTGTTCTCACGCATCACCAAATTCTTCCCGCCGCTGGTCAATGGCATTGTCATCACCATCATTGGCCTGACGCTGATGCCGGTGGCGGCGCGCTGGGCCATGGGCGGTAACAGTGCCGCGGCGGATTTCGGTAGCATGGCCAATATCGGTCTGGCCGCGCTGACCCTGGTCACCGTGCTGCTGTTGAGCAAACTGGGCAGTTCGAGCATCTCGCGCCTGTCGATCCTGCTGGCCATGGTCATCGGCACCCTGGTGGCCGTGGCCCTGGGTATGGCGGATTTTTCCAAGGTGACTGAAGGGCCGATGGTGGCGCTGCCCAGTCCGTTCCATTTCGGCATGCCGACCTTCCATGTCGCGGCCATCATTTCGATGCTGATCGTGATAATTGTCACCCTGGTGGAAACTTCGGCGGACATCCTGGCGGTCGGTGACATCATCGAAACCAAGGTTGACTCCAAGCGGCTGGGCAACGGCCTGCGTGCGGACATGATCTCCAGCGTGTTTGCGCCGATCTTTGGCTCGTTCACCCAGAGTGCCTTTGCCCAGAACGTCGGCCTGGTGGCGGTGACCGGAGTGAAAAGCCGCTATGTAGTGGCCTCGGCCGGCTTGATTCTGGTGACCCTCGGCCTGCTGCCGGTGATGGGCCGTCTGGTCGCTGCCGTGCCCACGGCGGTGCTCGGCGGTGCGGGCGTGGTGCTGTTCGGCACCGTGGCGGCCAGCGGTATCCGTACCCTGTCCAAAGTTGATTACCGCAACAACATGAACCTGATCATCGTCGCCACTTCGATCGGTTTCGGCATGATCCCGATTGCTGCGCCGACCTTCTACCACCACTTCCCGGCCTGGTTCGAAACCATTTTCCATTCGGGCATCAGTTCGGCGGCGATCATGGCGATTGTGCTCAACCTGGCCTTCAACCACTTCAAGACCGGCAACTCGGACCAGCAATCGGTCTTCGTGGCCGGCCATGAGCGGACCCTGCGTTACCAGGATATTGCCGCACTGAACGATGGCGATTACTTCAAAGGCGGCAAGCTGTTCGATGCCGAGGGCAAGGAAGTGCCGCTGATCAAGGAAGCGTCAGGGCATTAGCCGGGCTTGCCACCACGCGTTTAACGCGGCGTGGTGGCGATCAGGCGTGAGTCGGCCAGGGCGGCCGTGCGGTGTTCGGTAGCCGCGCGGTACTCCGGATCGGCAAGCATGCTGAGAAAGGCCGCCTTGGAGGGGTAGCGCACCAACAGCAGTTCATCCCACTGTTCACCCTCCGGGGCAATCAGGGCCGCTTGTGCGGCGGCCATGACCTGCACCTCACCCCCCACCCCGCGCACTTTGCGTAGCGCCGTTTGGCTGTAGCGTGCATAGGCTTCGCGCCCGCTGCAGGGGGTATGGCTGCTGCCGCTGGAGTAGCTGGCCTGGGCCTGAAAGCGCAGCAGGTTGAGCATCAGCAATGGCGTATCGTCGGCTACTGCAGCGCTAAAGGCAGCCAGTTGGGCAGGGCTGGGGTTGATGCTGGGCATGACAGCGCTCCTCATGTGTGGAGCGCCCAGTGTCGGCCTGCGTAGGCTCACAGGCAATCTGCATCAGCCAGGCTGATTGCCTGTAATCGAAGCTTTAAACCGGCAACGCCACATAAAACTGCGCACCCTGACCGGCGCGTGAATGCACGCCAATCTGTCCGCCATGCAGCTGGATGATTTCCTTGCACAGCGCCAGGCCGAGGCCGGCGCCGCCTTTCTTGCGGCTGACCTGCACGAAGGGCTCGAAGATTCGCGCCTGCTGGCGATAGGGAATGCCCTCGCCGTTGTCTTCCACACTGAGCACCACCCGATCATCCTGCTGCCGTGCCTGCAGGCGGATATGTCCGCCGGGGTGGCTGTGGCGCAGGGCGTTGCCGATCAGGTTATCGAGCACCCGCTCGATCTGCAGCGGATCGATCTGCACGTCCGGCAGATCGCCGTGCACTTCACAGGCTAGGCTGATTTGCAGCTCGTCGGCCTGGGTGGTGAATCGTTGCTGGGTCTGTTGCAGCAGCGTGCCTAAGGCACAGGTAGAAAGCTCCAGGGTCTGCAGGCCATTCTGGTAGCGCGAGAAATTCAGCAGATCGTTGATCAGGCGCAGCAGGCGGTGCATTTCCTCATCCACGGTATTCAGTAGGTCGGCTTCACGGGATTCTGCGGCAAACTGCAGGCGCTCCTGCAGCAGGCCGAACGCCATCAGCATGCCGGTCACCGGCGTACGCAGTTCATGCGAGGCGCGCAGCACGAACTCGCTGCGCACCCGTTCAAAGGCGCGCTGCTCGGTCACATCGCGCAGCACCATCACCGCGCACATAAAGCGCCCTTCGCTGTGATGGACGCCAGACAGGCTGTAGGCCAGCACACGTTGCTCGCCATCGACCTCGGTCTGCACATCGTCCAGCACCTCATCCAGGCTTTCGCCCTGCAGCAACTTGTGCAACTGCTCGGCCAGATCGGCGCGATTCAGGGCCACGTCGAGGGTCTGCCCGAGCTGCTCGGCACCCCAGCCCAACTGGCGCAGGGCCACCGGGTTGACGTGCTCGACCCGGCCGGCGCAATCGAAGATCAGCAGGCCGTCGTCGATGCTGTCGAGCACCGCTTGCAGGCGCTGTTGCTCGGCCTGCAGGGCGGCCACATCGCTGCTCTTGAACTCGCGCAGGGCCTCGGCCATCAGGCCGAAGCGCTGGCTTAGGGCGGACATTTCCGCCACCGGGGTCAGGGGCAGGGTGACCTGAAAATCGCCCTGGCCGATCTGGTCGGCGGCCCGCGCCAATGCCTCGATGGGCCGGCCGAAGCGCTGGGCGATGCTGTGCGCGGTGACAAAGCCGATCACCAACACGGCCAGGCCGATCAGCCCAAGCAGCCCGACGATCAGCCAGGCGCGTTCACGGGCGCGTGCTTCCTCCTGTTCCACTGCGCTGACGTAACGCATCTGCACGGCGTTGATCCGGTCGCGCAGGGCCTCAATGGCCCGGCCGAAGCTGTCATTGCTGAGCAACTCACGGCGCACGGTCAAGGGCTTGGCCAGCAGGTCATCGAAGCTGGCGTAGGCGCGCTCAATTTCGGCAACCGCCTGACGGTCGCTGTCATCGGTGGCGCTTTCGGCGGCGCGCTGTAGCCAGCGTTTGAACTGCTCATCGGAGGCTTTCAGTGCCTCGCGGTCGAGGTCCTCGGCGAGCAGCAGAATCACCTGTTTGCCCAGCTCCTGACGCAGGCCCAGGCTGGCATCGATGATCTGCAGGTTGCGGGTCATCGCCTGGCTCTGCACCTGGGTCAGCTGTAGCACGCTGAACATCCCCAATAACAACCCGACCAAGGCGACGGTGAGCAGCGCACTGCTGCTGATAAACAGCCGGCTGCGCAGGTTCACAGGCTGAGCTGCTTGCGTTTGCGGTACAGGGTTGAGGCATCGATGCCGAGGGTTTTCGCCGCCTGGTCGAGGCTTTCGCTGTTGGCCATCACGGCGCTGATATGGGCTTTTTCCAGGGCTTCCAGGCTCAGCTGATCACCGATCTGCGGCGCACATGGGTTGGCCTGGGCGTTAAGCCCGAGGTGGCTGACCTGCACCAGTTCTTCGCTGCAGATAATGCTCGCGCGTTCGATCACGTTGCGCAGCTCGCGGATATTGCCCGGCCAGGCGTAGGTGAGCAGCGCCTCGCGCGCTTCCTCGCTGAAGTTGCGCGCCGGCCGCGCATACTCGACGACGAAGCGCGCCAGAAAGCGCTCGGCCAGGTCGAGGATATCCTCGCGACGCTCGCGCAGCGGCGGCAGGGTCAGGGTGATGACGTTGAGGCGATACAGCAGGTCCTCGCGGAAGCGCCCTTGCTGGACCATTTCATCCAGGTTGAGGTTGGTGGCCGCGAGAATCCGCACATCAGCCTGACGAGTCACCGGGTCGCCGATGCGCTCGTATTGCTTGTCCTGAATAAAACGCAGCAGCTTGGGCTGCAGCGCCAGTGGGAAGTCACCGATCTCATCGAGGAACAGGCTGCCACCATCGGCCTGGTTGACCCGCCCCAGGGTGCTTTCGCTGGCACCGGTAAAGGCGCCGCGGTTATGCCCGAACAGCTCGCTTTCCATCAGCTCGGCGCTCAGCGACGGGCAGTTGATGGTGATGCAGGATTTCTTCGCGCGCTTGCTCCAGCGGTGAATGGCTTGCGCCAGCTCACCCTTGCCGGTGCCGGACTCGCCGAGAATCAGGATGTTGGCGTCGGTATCAGCCACCTGCTTGGCCGTCTGCAGCACCGCCATCAGCGCCGGGCTCTGCGAGTCGAGGCCATCGCCGGGCTTGCGCACATAGCCTTCCAGACGTTCCAGGCGTTCAACCAGTTGCCGCGCTTCCAGCTGTTTGGCTGCGGCCAGGCGCAGCTGCTCCGGGCTGCAGGGCTTGACCAGATAATCCGCCGCGCCGGCCTGAATGGCATCCACCGCAGTGTCTACCGCCGAGTGCGCGGTGACGATCACTACACGCATCCAGGGCGCCTGCAGACGCATCTGCGCCAGCACCTCCAGGCCGTCGTCTGCGCCCAGGCGCAGATCGAGAAAGCACAGATCGAATACCTGCCGCAGCAGCAGGGCATCGGCCTGTGCCGCGCTGCTCGCGGTACTCACCTGGTAACCCTGATCTTCCAGGCAGTAGCGGAAGGTGCGCAGGATGGCGGTCTCGTCATCCACCAGCAAAATGCGCCCCAGGCTGTGTTCTTCCGTGCTTGCGTGCATAGCCATCTCCTTCTTATCCCGCACGCAGTCATTGCGTGCACAGGGTTAGTCCGCGGCGCGTCGTGCAAGTTGCACGGCTGTTCTGTGGCGATCATGCAAGCTGCAAGCTTTGCGTGTGCGCTAATCAAGGTTAAGTAACTGATTTATATGAATTTATTAAGATTAAAAAAGCTGGCATGCGGCTTGCGATCTATCAGTAACGACGGCGACAAACGGCCGTCTGCTTGATCGTTATCCATTGGAGGAACTGCCATGCATCAATTGAAAACTCTGGCCCTGGCCACTGCGACCGCCGGCCTGATCGGTCTGGCGCCTTTCGCTGCCTATGCTGCCGAGGGCGATGCCAGCCGCGAGCTGAGCGAGGCGCGCCAGGAAGGCTCGATCTGGACCGCGTTTGCCCTTAACCGCCACCTCAACCCCTTCACCATCGATGTCGATGTGGAGAACGGCAGCGCCAAGCTGACCGGTAAGGTGGAAACCGATGTTGAGCGCGACCTGGCCGAGCAGATTGCTCTGGGTATCGAAGGGGTGAAGAAGGTCGACAACCAGCTGACCCTCGACCCGGCCTTCGAAGCCAAGGCCAGCGCCGAGCCGAACCTGTCGCAGCGTTTTGACGACGCGACCCTGGTCGCCACGGTGAAATCCAAGCTGCTGTGGAACAGCAATACCGAAGGTCTGGATATCAACGTTAATGCGGACAACGGCAAAGTCAGCCTGACCGGTAACGCGCAGACCGCCGAAGCCAAGGAACTGGCTGGTCGCTTGGCGGCCAACACCGATGGCGTGCGTGCAGTGAACAATCAGCTGAGCGTCAGCGCCACTGACAGCACCGCTGCCAAGGCGCAGAACGCGGCCGATGACACCGCTGCGGTGATCAGCGATGCGTGGATCACCAGCAAGGTGAAATCCAGCTTTATCTACAGTCGTAACCTCGACGGTCTGGATATTTCCGTCGACACCCAGAAGGGCATGGTCAGCCTCAGCGGCACCGTGCTGAGCAACGCCGAGAAGCAACTGGCGATTGAAACCGCCCGCAATATTCGTGGCGTGCGCGGCGTTGACGCCGATGCTCTGCGCATCGATAGCTAATTCATCCGGGCGGCGGCCATACCGGTCGCGGCCTGTTGTCTGAGGCTGCCTTGGCAGCCACTACAACTCATAGGAGATCCACCATGACTGATAAAACAGAGCAACTTAACGAACTGATCGAAATCACCCGTGACGGCCAGCGCTTCTACCAGCACGCCCACGATGAAGTGAAGGACGTGCGCCTGCAGGTGCTGTTCCGCGACATGTCGCAGAGCAAGAGTGAGCTGATCCGCGCGCTGTCGGTAAAAGTTGCTGCCAACCAGGAAGTCCCGGCCAGCGGCGGCACCTTTGTCGGCAAGCTGCGTCAGGTTTACGCCGATACCAAAGCGACCCTGGTCAGCGACACCGAAGCCACCTACGTGTCGCAGCTGGAAGAAGCCGAAGACCGCATCCTGCATGCCTTCGAGGATGCGCTGGAAAGTGCCGAGCCGGACGTGCAGGCCCTGCTGACTGCAGAAATGCCGAAAGTGCGCGCCAACCATGACCGCATGCGCACCCTGAAACAGTCCATGCAGTAAGCCCGGTCCGGTGTGGTTTGCGCCACACCGGGTCTTACCGCGCCGCGGCGCACACTGAGTAAACAAGGAGTATCGCCATGCTGAGTTGGGCCATTACCTTTCTGATTATCGCCATCATCGCTGCAGTTCTGGGCTTCGGTGGTATCGCCGGCACCGCCACGGGTATCGCGAAAATTCTCTTCGTGGTGTTTCTGGTGATGTTTATCGTCTCGTTCATTATGGGCCGCCGCCCACGTGGATAGAGGAGCCGCTATGACCATCAAGACGCTGCTTGCCGCCCTCTTGCTGGGCGGCAGTGCGGCGGCTTTGGCCGCGGATACCGATGGCCAATTCCGCCTCAATGAACTGCTCGCCAGTGACCCTGCCTATCAGGAGACCTGGCAAGAACTGGTGGAAGACGAAAGCCGTTTGCCGGAGTGGGTGATGAACCTCAGCGGCATCGCCAGCCCCATGCAGGGCCTGGATGACGACGGTGACAAGTACCTGGTCGGCCAGCTGTGTGAAGCGCACAACTGCTTTAACCAACGCCTCTACGTGGCCTTCAGCTGGGACAAGGAGGACGCCTACGCACTCTATGTGCAACTGCCCGACGGCCTGCCGACGGACAAGGCACCCAGCCAGCACGCCACCCTGCGCTGGCTCGGCGAACCGGATGAAGCGACTCAGCAGTTGCTTCAAGAGCAGCTGAGAAGTGACCCGAACTGGTACTAAGAGTCTCTTTACGATCTGCTGCGCGTCGGCCCTGCTGCGTTAAAAACAGGCTCGGTAAGCCGCTTGCGGCTAACGCGCTTTAGCGCGGCCCGGAGGGCGAGTAGAACGAGTAATGCTCATGTACAACAGTACACTTCGCTTGATTCGCTGCGCTCACCCTACGGGCCAGCCGTTGGCTGTTACTCCGCTGCGCTACGTTTCTCGTCTGTTTTTGCCTTGCAGGACTCTAGCTCGCAAGCTCGTAAAAAGACTCTCTCCATCTCCTTTGTATAAGCCGCTGTATAAGCCGCGCTATCATCCCGCTCATTGATCTGGGGGAGAGACGGCATGCTCAATTGGCTGTGGCTGGGGTTTTTCGTGGTGGCGGCCATTGCCGGCTTGTCGCGCTGGTTGCTCGGTGACGACCCTGCGGTGTTCGCTGCCATGGTCGAAAGCCTGTTTGCCATGGCCAAGCTGTCGGTCGAGGTCATGGTGCTGCTGTTCGGCACCCTGACCCTCTGGCTCGGCCTGTTGCGTATCGCCGAGAAAGCCGGCTTGGTCGATGCCCTCGCGCGCATGCTCGGTCCGCTGTTTGCGCGGCTGATGCCGGAAGTGCCGCGCGGCCATCCGGCCCTCGGCCTGATCACCATGAACTTCGCTGCCAATGGCCTGGGCCTGGACAATGCCGCCACGCCGATTGGCCTGAAAGCCATGCGCTCCCTGCAGACGCTAAACCCCAGCAGCACCACGGCGAGTAATGCGCAGATCCTGTTTCTGGTGCTTAACGCCTCGTCGCTGACCCTGCTGCCGGTGACCATCTTTATGTACCGCGCCCAGCAGGGTGCGCCTGATCCCACTCTGGTGTTTCTGCCTATTCTGCTGGCCACCAGTGCGTCGACCCTGGTCGGCCTGCTGTCGGTGGCGCTAATGCAGCGCCTGCGCCTGTGGGACCCGGTGGTGTTGGCGTACCTGATCCCCGGCGCGCTGCTGCTGGGCAGCTTTATGGCTGTGCTGGCGACCATGTCCGCCACGGCGCTGGCGGCCCTGTCGTCGCTGGCCGGCAACCTCACCCTGTTCGGCATCATCATGCTGTTTCTGCTGCTCGGCGCGCTGAAGAAGGTGGCGGTGTACGAGGAGTTTGTCGAAGGCGCGAAAGAAGGCTTCGACGTGGCCAAAAGCCTGCTGCCCTACTTGGTGGCGATGCTCTGTGCGATTGGCGTATTACGCGCATCTGGCGCCTTGGAATTCGGCCTCGACGGTATTCGCTGGCTGGTCGAGGTGTTCGGTTGGGATACGCGCTTTGTCGAAGCGCTGCCCACCGCGCTGGTCAAGCCGTTCTCCGGCAGCGCAGCGCGCGCCATGCTGATCGAAACCATGCAGACCCAGGGAGTCGACAGCTTTCCCGCGCTGGTCGCCGCGACCATTCAGGGCAGCACGGAAACCACCTTCTACGTGCTGGCAGTGTACTTCGGTGCGGTGGGCATCCAGCGTGTGCGCCACGCCGTGGGCTGTGCGCTGCTGGCTGAGTTTGCCGGGGTGGTGGCGGCGATCTTCGTCTGCTACTGGTTCTTCGGGTAGGTGTTCGGCAACGATCTGCTGCGCGTCGGCCCTGCGGCGTTAAAAACAGGCTCGGAATGCTCATGTACAAAAGTACATTCTGCTTCCTCGCCTGTTTTTGCCTTGCAGGACTCTAGCTCGCGAGATCTCAGATTGGTTTAGCCACGTTATTCCTCCACGCGGAAGCGTTGTAGCCGCGTTGGGCTTCGTCGCTGTGCTCCTCAACGCCAACCTACCCGCTACTCCACCACCTTAAACCGCAGCACCCCAATCATCTGCCCGGCTTCGGTCAGCACCTGCACCTGCCAGCGGCCTACGGCGTCGGCGGGGAAGTTCTGTTTGTGGGTCCAGGCGCGATAGCCTTCCTTGCGCCCGCCGTGAATATCTAGGGCGATGCGCTCGACCTCGCCGCCATCGCGGCGCCAGACGTGATAAATCCGCTCATTCAGCCCACGCGGGGCGTTGATCGCGGTGTAGGCGAACAGGCCCTGGCTGCGCAGCTGCGCCACGCTCAGTTCCTTGATGCTTTCGCCCGGCGCGCGGTTCTGGTTGTCGAATTCACTGGTGACCGCCACCTCGGTCAGCCACAAGGTCGCCGGTGGCACCCAGGTGCGCGCCAACCAGCCGCCTGCGCCGATGGCCAGGGTCATGCCCACCAACAGCAGGCCACGCCACCAACGGCGCACGGTGATGATCGCGAACAGCGAGGGAAACGACAGCAATACCGCCGCCGCCAGGGCCAGCTGGTAACTCTGCGGAGTGGTCAGTTTGAAGATGATCGGCAGCGCGGTGAGCAGCACCGCGAACAGCGCCAAGGTGTGATAGGCGAGAAACAGCCAGCGCTTAGGCGCCAGCCACTTGTAGTACAGCGGATCAATGATCGAAATCAGCGCCGCGCAAGCCAGTAGGCCGCTGAACAGCAACTGGCCGCTGTTCCAGGTGGTGGTGATAAAGAAGAACGGCAGAACGAAGAACAGGCTCTCCTGGTGGATCATCTGCGTGGCATAGCGCAGCAGCGGCGGCGGTAACTCGAAACCGAACCACTGGGCGATGCGCTCGCGCAGGATGTTTTCCAGAATTAGCCACAACCAGCTGACCAGCATCACCAGCGCCAGCACCTGCGCCAGTCCGGCATGCCGCTCGACCAGCAGAAAGCTCGCCAACCCCGAGGCAAAGCCAAAGATCGCCACCATCCCCGGATTGCGCTGAATCAGGGCGATCAGTTTGAACACCTGTTGTTTCACTGCTTGCATGGGACGTCCGATTACTCCGACCACACGGCCAGACGATTACCACTGGGATCGCTGAACTCGAAGCGTCGCCCGCCGGGGAAGCTGAAAATTTCCTGAGTGATCTGCCCGCCTGCCGCCGCCACCTGGGTGCACACAGCCTGCAGATCCGTGGCGTAGATCACCACCAGCGGCCCGCTACCCGCTGTGCTGTCAGTGGTAAAGCCGCCCGTCATGCGCCCGTCGGTAAAACTGCTGTAGTGCGGGCCGTAGTCGGTAAAGCGCCAGCCAAAGACCTGTTCATAAAAATGCTTGAGCGCCGGCAGGTCGACGGCGGCGAACTCGATGTAGTCGATACGCAGATTCTGTTCGGCTTGGCTCATGGCGGCATACCTGGGCAAATGGCGGGGCGCAGAGCATAGCGCGCCCAGCCGGCCAGGGCACATGCATCTGTCGCCTTTCGCCACGCTGTTTGGCCAGCCTTGCCACTGCCTCCGCGCAACCCGCTGGATAGCCTGTAATGGGGTATCACAGTCGTTAGAAATGCAGCACTCGCACCTTTGTGCGGTGCTGGGTACGGAGAGGGAAATGCGTGTTTTGATCACCGGCGCCGCTGGCTATATTGGCCAGCAGCTGCTTAACCAATTGGCCATACAGCACCCGCAGTGGACGCTGATTGCCGCTGATATCCGCCCGCAAAGCCGCGCGGGGCTAAAACTGAATATCGAACCGGTACTGCTTGATACCAGCAACTCAGCCGCCGTGGCGAGTTGTGTCGCCACTTGGCGGCCGCAGGCGATCGTTCATCTGGCCTCGGTGGTCACACCGCCGCTAGGCATGAGCGAAGAACAGCTGCATGCCATCGATGTCGGCGGTACCCAATCGTTGATCCAGGCGGCTGCGGCCCATGGCGTCGAACAGTTGATCGTTACCAGCTCCGGCGCCGCCTACGGCTATGATCCACAGAATGCCGAGTGGCTGGATGAAGACCAGCCGCTGCGCGGCCATGCACAGTTCGCCTACGCCAAGCACAAACGTGAAGTGGAGATGCTGCTGGCCGAGGCCCGCACGCAGCACCCGCACCTCAAGCAGCTGGTGCTGCGCCCCGGCACCATTCTTGGCAAACAGGTGAACAACCAGATCACCGAGCTGTTCAAAAAGCCGTCAGTGCTGGGTATTCGCGGCAGCGATAGCCGCTTCGTATTTATCTGGGATCAGGATGTGGTGGACATCATCTGCCGCGGCCTGCGCCAGCAGAGCGCCGGCATCTTCAACCTGGCCGGCGATGGCGCGCTATCGCTCAAGGAAATCGCCGAACTGCTTAACAAACCCTACCGCGCCCTGCCAGCCTGGCTGATCCGCGCCGCGTTGCACGTGCTAAAGCCACTGGGCTTAAGCCCCTACGGTCCTGAGCAAGTGGATTTTCTGCGTTATCGCCCGGTACTGAGTAACCGCCGGCTGAAACAGGACTTCGGCTTTAGCCCACGCTACAGCTCGCGCGAAGCGTTTCTGGCGTTTTTACGGGCGCAGGGGATTTAATCGCTGCTGTGCGGCTTCATCCCGCAGTAAATTAGAGCGCTTTGTAGGCGTTTGCGATTTCAATATTGATCTGTGTGGCAAGGGTCTGCGATTCGCGCATGAGCGCCTGCACTCGCTCTAGATTATTTTGGTGCTGCGTCCACACATCACTCCCAACAATTTCTGAAAAATCCATTTTTGTTGGGGTCCTGTAACTCTCGTAAGCCTCCAGCCTCCTGATTCGTTCAGGTATGTCTCTAATTCCGCGAGCGGTTGGCGATAGTTTCGCGGTGCTGAGCATCCAGGCTCTCCATTCTTTGTTGCCTTTTGACTGGTTGCACTTTCCGCAGGATGGCACGAGGTTGTGGATTTCAGAGATGTAACCGGTTGGCTTCTTTTCTTTGACAAGCGGGCGAAGATGATCCCATTCGGAAACACCGCCACCACAGTATGCACACTGAAAAGTTTCGGGAGTCATACCGAGTACTTCCAAGGCTTGCCTTACTTCTTCGGCGCTTGGACGGACGATAGGAATTATGGAATTGATGAAGGCGTTGGTGATGCTTGAAGAGCGACCAGTGATCTTCATTGGGGTTGGCATGCGAAACAACGACAAATATTCCATAGAGGTGCGCTCTAACAGTCTTTTATTGAGCTTTCTGCCGCGCCCGATACTCGCCCGGCGTTAACCCAGTCCATTGCCGAAACGCGCGGAAAAATACGCTGGGTTCTGAGTAGCCCAGCAGCAGGGCGATTTCTGCGGCGGGTAAGTCGCCGGTGCTGAGGTGTTGTTCGGCCAGTTGCTGGCGGGTGTCGTTAAGCAGTTGCTGGTAGTTGCAGCCTTCATCGGCCAGACGTCGTTGCAGGGTTCGTTCACTGAGGTGCAGATGGCGCGCCAGTTCGCTGCGGTCCGGCTCGCCGCGCGCCAGTTGCTCACCCAGTAAGGCCACTACACGGGCGCTTAGCCCTTCGCTGGGCAGGCGTGCCAGCAGGGCTTCGGCATGCTGGCGCAGCAGATTTTGCAGCGGCGGGTTGGCCTGGATCAGCGGCGCGCGGGCCAGGCTGCGCGGCAGAACGATGCCGTAATCACTGGCGGCAAATTGCAGCGCGCAGGCGAAAGTCTCGCGGTAGCTGTCCAGCGTTGACGGTTGTTCGTGAACAAACTGCGCGCGTAGCAGCTGCCAGTTATCCAGCAGCGGGTGGAGCATCTGTACCCAGCAGGCCATCAGCGCCAGTACGCGGGTGCGGGTGGCCGGTAGTTCGGGATGCAGTGGGCGGTAGAGCAGCTGCAGCTCCTCGCCTTGTTCGCGCAGTTGTACTTCGCCACCCTCACCGACTAGGCGCTGATAGCGCAGCCCGGCCGCCAGCGCGTCGCCGAGGGTCGGGCTACTCTGCAACAGGTAACCGAGCACGCTGAACGGGCCAGGGGCGAGGTTGCAGCCCAGGGCCAGGCCGGGTTCGGCATGCTCAATGCGGCTGAGGTGTTGCCACAGTTGTTCCTGAGTGGCGAAAGGCACGCGCGCATCGGGGTCGCTGAGTTGGCTGTCGTGCAGTTCGCAGGCGCTCATCAATTGAGCGCGATCAACGCCCAGGCGGCTGGCGGCATGCAGCACCGCCAGAGTGATGCTGGCGCTAACCGAGGTGTGGAGTGAGTCGAGTGGGTTCTTGAGCATGGCTTGATTCTGCCCAAAGCTGTGGCCTGAAGGTAGCGTTAAGACGTCTAGGGTTTGTTCCATTCGCGCCGCCGCGAACGAAACGGCAACAGACCCTCGCTAACACTTGGTTACCAGGGGAGCCGGTATTACTCCGTGCAACCTGTGGCTGAGCGGTTAGACTCTTGCTCTCTGGACGCACTCAAAAGGTGCGTTCGGCTTAAAAATAAACAGAAAAGGAGAACTCCCATGAAAGGTAAATCCCTGGCATGGGCCCTGTCCGCTGCACTCGCAGGTATTACCCTGAGCAGCGCCGTACAGGCCGAAGAGAAATTCGTCACCATCGGCACCGGTGGTCAAACCGGCGTTTATTACGTTGCCGGTCAATCGATCTGCCGTTTCCTCAATCGCGGTGCGGCTGAGCACGGCATCAAGTGCAACGCGCCAGCCAGCGGCGGCGGCGTGGCCAACGTCAACGGCATCCGCAGTGGCGAATTCAATTTCGGCATCATGCAGTCAGATCACCAGTTCAAGGCCATGAAGGGTGTCGCGCCGTTCGAGAAAGAAGGCGCCATGGAGGACATCCGTGCCGTGTTCTCGCTGCAGAGTGAGGTGTTCACCATCCTCGCCCGCCGTGATGCCAACATCGCCAGCTTCGATGACCTCAAAGGCAAGCGCGTAAACATCGGCAACCCAGGTTCCGGTCAGCGCGACACCCTGGAAGAGATCATGCAGGTCAAGGGCTGGGATCGTTCTGCCTTCTCCCTGGCCGCCGAGCTGAAGCCGGCTGAGCAGGCTTCTGCCCTGGGCGACAACAATATCGACGCGATGACCTACTTCGTTGGCCATCCGAATGGCGCGATCCAGGAAGCCACCACCACCACCGACGCGGTACTGGTGCCGGTGACCGGTGCGGAAATCGACAAGCTGCTGGCCGAGAAGAGCTACTACACCAAGGCCGATATCCCAGGCGGCGTGTACAAGGGCAGCGATGCGCCAACCCCGTCGATTGGCGGCAAGGCGGTGCTTTCCACCTCGGCCAATGCCAGCCCGGAAGTGGTTTACCAGCTGGTTAAGTCGGTATTCGACAACATTGATCGCTTTAAGCGTCTGCACCCTGCATTTGCCGACCTGAAAGAAGCAGACATGATCAAAGTCGGCCTCAGCGCCCCGCTGCACGAAGGCGCCGTGCGTTATTACAAAGAGCGCGGCTGGTTGTAAGCAGCCCACGCTGCCCGCTTAAACGGGCTAGTGTTTTCAGATAAGCAAACCCGCAGCTGCAAGGCTGCGGGTTTTGCCGTTTTCCGTACTCTCGAATGCAGGTTCAACCCATGCATGACAAGCAACTGTCCACCGAAGAACTGATTGCCCAGGATGTCGGTGCGCGTTCCCCGCTTGGGGCCATGGCGCAGGTGATCACCGGCCTGGCTCTGCTCTGGTCGCTGTTTCAACTGTGGATCGCCTCGCCGCTGCCGTTTGTGTTCGGTATTGGTGTGTTCAACGACACCGAAACCCGCGCTATCCACCTGGCGTTTGCCCTGTTGTTGGCGTTTCTCGCCTACCCGGCTTTTCGCAAATCGCCGCGTGATCGCGTGCCGCTGCTGGATATCGCCTTGGGCTTGGTCGCTGCAGCCAGCGCCGCCTACCTGTTTATTTTCTATCAACAGCTGGCTTTACGGCCCGGCAGCCTGACCACGGCTGACCTAGTGACGGCCTGTATCGGCATCCCACTGTTGCTGGAAGCTACACGCCGCGCCCTGGGTCCGCCCTTGGCGATTATCGCCCTGCTGTTCCTTGTTTACAGCCTGGCCGGGCCTTATATGCCAGGGCTGCTGGCGCACCGTGGGGTCAGCTTCAATGCCATGGCCAACCACCAGTGGATCACCACTGAAGGCGTGTTCGGCATCGCCCTCGGCGTATCCACCAGCTTCGTATTTCTCTTTGTGCTGTTCGGCGCCTTGCTCGAGCGCGCAGGCGCGGGGCATTACTTTATTCAGCTGGCCTTCAGCATGCTCGGCCACTTCCGCGGTGGTCCGGCCAAGGCCGCAGTGGTTGCTTCGGGGCTGACCGGTCTGATTTCCGGCTCGTCGATTGCCAACGTGGTGACCACCGGCACCTTCACCATTCCGATGATGAAGCGCACCGGCTTCTCTGCCGAGAAGGCCGGCGCGGTGGAAGTGGCGTCGTCGGTGAATGGCCAGATCATGCCGCCAGTGATGGGGGCAGCGGCTTTTCTGATGGTCGAGTACATCGGCATGCCCTATGTCGAGATCATCAAGCACGCCTTCCTGCCGGCGACGATTTCCTATATTGCCCTGCTGTATATCGTCCATCTGGAAGCGCTGAAGCTCGGCCTGCAACCAGTGGGCGGCAATCAGCCCAAGCCCTGGCTGCGCCGCCTGACAGGCTTCGCCTTCGGTGCAGCGCTGATCAGCGGCCTGTCGCTGGCGGTGTATTACGGCCTCGGCTGGCTCAAGCCGGCGCTGGGTGAATACGCCCTGCCGGGTATCGGCGCGCTGCTGGCGCTGATCTACCTGGGCCTGCTGAAAATCGCCGCCAGCGTACCGGTGCTGCCCGAGGAAGACCCGGATGCGCCGCTCGACAAACTGCCGCAAACCCGCGCCGTACTGCTTTCCGGTTTGCACTTTTTGCTGCCGGTGGTGGTGCTGGTCTGGTGCCTGATGATCGAGCGTCTGTCTCCCGGCCTGTCGGCCTTCTGGGGCAGCGTCATGCTGGTGATCATCCTGCTGACTCAGCGCCCGTTGCTGAGCTGGCTGCGCACCGATGGCACCCATGCCCACGGCTCGTTTATGGACGGCGTGATCGACCTGCGTGAAGGCCTGATTGCCGGTGCGCGCAATATGATTGGTATCGGCATTGCCACGGCGGCGGCGGGCATCATCGTCGGCGCGGTGTCGCAAACCGGGGTGGGCCTAGTGCTGGCCGATCTGGTCGAGCTGTTGTCGATGGGCAACCTGCTGCTGATGCTGGTGCTGACGGCGATCTTCAGCCTGGTGCTGGGCATGGGCTTGCCGACCACTGCCAACTACATTGTGGTGTCTAGCCTGCTGGTGCCAGTGATCGTGACCCTCGGCCAGCAGAATGGCCTGATCGTGCCGCTGATTGCCGTGCACCTGTTCGTCTTCTACTTCGGCATCATGGCCGACGTGACACCGCCGGTGGGCCTGGCCTCGTTCGCCGCTGCCGCGGTGTCCAAGGGCGATCCGATCAAGACTGGTCTTGAAGCCTTCTACTACAGCCTGCGCACAGCGGTGCTGCCGTTCCTGTTTATCTTCAACACTGACCTGCTGCTGATCGACGTGGATTTCTGGCACGGGGTGCTGATTTTTATCATCGCCACCGTCGCCATGCTGATCTTCGCCGCCGGCAGCCAGGGTTACTTCCTAGTGCGCAGCCGCTGGTACGAGAACCTGCTGTTGTTGCTGGTGGCGTTCACCCTGTTCCGTCCGGGCTTCTGGATGGACATGGTGCACGACCCTTACCGTGACATCCCGCCCGCGCAACTGGCCCAGGCCCTGGGTGATGTAGCCGATGGCAGCCAGCTGCGTCTGCGCATCAAAGGCGAGGATGCCGTGGGCGATGCCCGCGAGTTCAGCCTGCTGCTGCCGGTGCCGGAAGGCGCCACGGGTGAAGAGCGCCTGGAGAAGCTCGGCCTGCTGACCTATGAAGAGGGCGGCAAGGTGCTGGTCGACAGCGTCACCTTCGGCAGTCCGGCGGCTGAAGCAGGCCTGGAGTTCGATCAGGAAATCCTCAAGGTACGGGCGCCAACGGATCGCTGGACCAAGGAGCTGATGTGGATTCCTGGCTTCCTGGTGTTCGCCCTGGTGGTCTGGTTGCAGCGTCGCCGGCGGGCCAACGGTACGGCTTGAGTCGAGCCTGACGCCTCACCCGCTGCGCAGCTTGTTGCGCAGCGGATTGTTGATAAGTCTCTGGGGATCAGGCTGTAGGTCTTGTCGCCATTGGCTTTGAGCGGGCTGCGCAGAAACTTGCGCAGCCCTGCGCAACAAGTTGCTCAGCTTTTAGTGATCTGGCGCACAGTGGGTTTGAGTTTGCGCTTTGAAAGATCACAAGATGCTGATTTATATGAGTTTTATTTAATTGGCATGCTTGTCGCTATAGGGTTAGTTCCCGGATCACTGCAGATCCATGACCCAAGGCAAGGAAAGCACTCATGCCAACACCCGCGTATCTGTCCCTCGAAGGCACCAAACAAGGCCTGATCACTGCCGGCACCTTCACCGAAGATTCCGTCGGTAACATCTTCCAGGAAGGTCATGAAGACCAGATCCTGGTTCAAGCCTTCAACCACCAGGTCATCATCCCGCGTGATCCGCAGTCCGGTCAGCCGACTGGCCAGCGCGTACACAAGCCGCTGATGATCACCAAAGTCTTCGACAAATCCTCGCCGCTGATTTTCAACTCCCTGACCTCCGGTGAGCGTCTGTCCAAGTGCCGTCTGGAGTGGTACCGCACTTCCTCCACCGGTACTCAAGAGCACTACTTCACCATCGAGCTGGAAGATGCCGTGATCGTTGACGTGCAGTCGCGTATGCCGAACTGCCAGGACCCGAACATGTCGCACTTCACTCACCTGGAAGACGTGTACTTCACCTACCGCAAAATCGTCTGGACCCACGAAGTCTCCGGCACTTCCGGCTCCGACGACTGGCGTACCCCGATCTCCGCCTAAGCATTGGCTGAGTTCGCGTAATACCGCAGCGGCCAGGCTTGTCCTGGCCGCTGCGTTTCTAGTGAGACCTGCGTCGCCAAACGCTGACAGGCATCGCGCAAAATCGCGAACAGGCACAGCTGCCAGGCCAAGCCTGGTTTAGAAATGCGCAGTGGTTTGATTCATGGAACGAAACGAGAGGAACAACGAATGTTCGCCGCCGCCAACCAGACGCATTTCAGCCTGACGATCGAAGGTGTGAGCCACGACCTGCAGGTGCTCGAATTCACCGGTCGCGAGGCGATCAGTCAGCCCTTCGAGTTCGAACTGGAACTGGTCAGCGAACGCCCTGATCTGGATCTGGAAAGCTTGCTGCATCAGGCCGCTTTTCTCGCGTTCGATCAGGCCGGCCACGGCATTCACGGGCAGATTTACCGCGTCGCCCAGGGCGAATCCGGCAAGCGCCTGAGCCGCTACCACGTGACCTTGCGCCCGAAACTGGCGTACCTGGCACACCGCAGCAACCAACGCATCTTCCAGCACCTGACGGTGGAGAAGATCATCAGCCAAGTGCTGCAAGAGCACGGCATTCAGGCCAACGCCTACCAATTCCAACTCGGCTCGATTTACCCCGAGCGCGAGTACTGCGTGCAGTACGACGAATCCGATCTGCACTTTGTCCAGCGCCTGTGCGAGGAAGAAGGTATTCACTACCACTTCCAGCACAGCGAGCAAGGCCATGTAGTGGTGTTCGGCGACGACCAGACGCCGTTCCCCAAACTTGCCCCCACTGCTTATCAACAAGACAGCGGTCTGGTCGCTGACAAGCCGGTGATCAAGCGCTTCGGCGTGCGCGTGGAAACCCGCTCAAGCCGGGTGACCCGCCGCGACTACGACTTCGAAAAACCCAAGCTGCTGATGGAGGCGGACGCCAAGAGCGCGTTCAAACCCGACCTCGAGGATTACGACTACCCCGGCCGTTTTGTCGACCGCGAGCGCGGCAAACACCTTAGCCAGCGCATCCTCGAACGCCACCGCCACGACTTCGAACTGGCGCAAGGCGACGGTGATCAGCCGCTGCTGGTCAGCGGCCATTTCCTGGCGCTGACCGAGCACCCGCGCGCTAGCTGGAACGACCTCTGGCTGCTCACCGAAATCCACCACGAGGGCAAACAGCCGCAGGTGCTGGAAGAGTCGGTGACCAGCCACACCGAGGCCAGCGATGGTTTCCAGCAGGGCTACCGCAACCGCTTTACCGCTACGCCCTGGACCGTGTTGTATCGGCCGCCGCTCAATCACCCGAAACCGCGCATCCTCGGCAGCCAAAGCGCGGTGGTTACCGGCCCTCCCGGTGAAGAGATTCACTGCGACGAGTACGGCCGGATCAAGGTGCAATTCTTCTGGGACCGCGAAGGCCAAGCCGACGATAAAACCAGCTGCTGGCTGCGTGTAAGCTCAAGCTGGGCCGGCGACCGCTACGGCGGCATCGCCATTCCGCGGGTGGGCATGGAGGTGCTGGTCACCTTCCTCGAAGGCGACCCCGATCAACCGCTGGTCACCGGCTGTCTGTACCACGCAGAACACGTAGTGCCCTACGCCTTGCCGGCGAACAAGACCCGCAGTGTGTTCAAGACCCTCAGCAGCCCCGGCGGTGGCGGCTATAACGAGCTGCGTATCGAAGACAAAAAGGGCGCCGAACAGATCTACATCCACGCCGAGCGCGACTGGGACGAGAACATCGAGCACGACCAGAAAATCCGCATCGGCAACGAACGCCACGACACCGTCGAAGCCAACAGCTACAGCGAATTCAAAGCCGAAGAACACCGCACCACCCATGCCGACCGCAAAAGCGAGATCAAAGCTAACGACCACCTCACCGTCGGCAACAACCAGCACATCAAAATCGGCATCGGCCAATTTATCAACGCAGGCCAAGAGATCCACCTGTCCAGTGGCCAGAAAGTCGTACTCGAAGCCGGCAGCGAACTCACCTTCAAAGCCGCCGGCAGCTTTATCAAACTCGATGCCAGCGGCATCACAATGGTCGGCCCGATCATCAAATTCAACTCCGGCGGCGCGCCGGGGAGTGGGTCGGGGGCTGCGCCGATTCTGCCGGGTAAGGTTAAGCCGGCGGATGCGGATAAGGCGGGGGAGCTGTTGATTCAGGCGCAGCGCCAAGCGCTGATGCGTAAGCAGCCACTTTGTGTGATCTGTGAAGCTGCCAAGCTGGAGTCCGCAGATGTTGGCTAACGATCTGCGTCAACTGCCTGCAGCCTTGCCCTGGGACGTTCCCGCTTATCTGTTACTGGACGGCATCAGCGTCGAGGCACTGCCGCAACATCTATATCAGTGGTCCGAGTCGCCTGACTTCGACGTGCTGTACCTGGATACCCCGTGGGCTGAGCTGAGCGATGTTTCCCCATGCCTGGTTTGCCTGACCGGGCAGCAGGATCCGGCACTTGTCGCCTTTGTTGAAAACAGTCGCGACGAGTGGGGTTACCTGCTGTTCACACGTGCCAGCCGGGCTGAGTTGCTGAATCACTTGCGCTGGTTGGTCAGCGTTCGTCATCCGTTGGGTGAAGACATGCTGCTACGTTTGGCTGATCCGGCAGTCGTTCATGCGTTACTCGAGCAAGCTGCGCGGGATAACGACGTAACCCTATTTGGCCCTATCGAACAGGTCGTTGCCGCAGACCGGGTTCAGGACTGCTGGCACCAGCATCACGGCACCGGCTCGACAGACGGCGCCCGCCATGATCGCCCCTACCAGTTGTCAGAGTCCCAACTGGAGATGCTCGGCGATGTGTCTTTTCGCGGCATCCTCATCCGGCTCGACGAACATATGCGTGACTACTTCCCCGGCTATCAGCATGCACTGAGCCGGCCTGAACGGTGGCAGCATTTACGGTTGTTGGCTGAGCAAGCCTATGCCCAAGGCTTCCACAGCGAACACGACATAACGCTTTACGCCAATATCTTCGGCCTACTAGGGACTGATGCGCTCAGCGCTCACAGTGACATCGCCGCATTGCTAGGCCAGCCCTCGTCGCTAACACCCACACAGCGTATTGAACAGGCCGCGGATATGGCATACGCCCGCGCCCAGTCAGCGGAAAGGATCTCCACATGACCCGCAGTAACCCAAACCACGCCGACAAGACCAAGAGTGATGCCAAGATTCCCGTCGGTGCCTGCCCGCTGATGAAAAACAAGGTGCAGCTACTGCCTTTGCGCTATGGCCTGGTTGAGCGGCTCGACCCTGCGGCGGAGTTGAGCTTGCCTTACAAACTCAAATCGCGGCCATTGGGCATCCGCCTGCTGCGCGACGGCTGGCTGTATGTGATCGACAACGAAACCGGCTACCTGCATGAGTACCGCGTCGAACAGGGCAACGTGACCAAGTTCGTCTGGCAGGGCAAAGAGGCCATCCAGGACCAACGGCAGGGCAAATCGGCGGAAAATAGCCTGGTCTTTGCGCGCGGCAGCACGCTGCATGTCAGCTTCTCCGAATTGCAATGGACGGCCTTCAAGTGCTCGCAGATGCTCAAAAGCCGTAAGGAGCGCGAGCATTTCATGCAGCGGGTGGAGTTATCCAAGGCTACCTGTGCTAATGGCGGCGACCACTTGCTCACTGCTAAGCAAGCAGAAAAGTGGCTTGCCGAGGTGGCTGAACAACCTGGCAGTTCACCCCGGCCGGCTGCTGCCAATCCCCAAGAGGGCGAAGACTACGTCTGGGAAAACGCACCGCTATACCGCAAAACCGCCATCGGCGCGATTAAGAAACAACTGCTCGCCACCTATGAACACGACCATCTTTATCTGGTGTTCAAGGACACTATCGGGGTTATGCGTGACCTCGCCCAGGAACAGGACACTGTTGTCGGCTGGATCGAGAACTGGGTCGAGCAGGGGCGTAATGATCTCAAGTATGTGGTCGGCAGCTACATCGAGACCCTCATGGTGGTAAACGATAAGACAGCGCGAGGCGCTGGCACCAGTGAGGCCTTGTTCGAGAAAACTACACCTGCCCAGCGTCAGACCATCTATGACTACATTAACGCGCGCAATGCCCTTAACGGTATGCGCAGTAGTAGCCCTGGCACCGCTCATTACCCCGGTCGCGGTTTTGATCCCAAGACCCGAGCCGCCAGGGCAGATGTCGCAGTCAAGAAAAAAACCATGGAGGCGGCGCTGGGCGCTGACCTTTATGACGAGCTGGAAGACGATATCGAAGCCATCGAAGACCACAGCGATGCGGCGCTCGAGGGTAAAGGCCTAGGTGCTCGCGGCATCCATGACCTGGTGCGGCATGAGCCAATGCGCCAATACCTCGATAAAGAGCGTGCTCACCTCAAGCGCTGGAATGCTCGTCTCGACCGCATCACCGAGGACCGTGTCGGCCTCTTCACCAAGGCCGAATACCATCGCAGCGCCTGGTACTTCGATCCCAAGGTGCCCGATCAACTGATGGCCGCGCTGGTCACCGAGCAAAATTGCGTGCGCGACATGTGCCGCACCGAGGACAGCCTTAAAGCGGTTAGCGAGTATTTTCACAAATACCCGTATTACATCCTGCCGGTCTTTGCTAGCCGCCTGGATTTGGATTTCCTGCTGAGCAAGTCGGGGGATCTGACCAAATGGCTCGACGATGCCCGCAACCTGAAAGGCGGCCTGGAAGATGCTCAGGTTCGCCTGCAAGAAGTCGGCGTTATGCTGGGCAGCCACTGGGCCAGCAGCCTCAACCTCAGCCCTAGTGCCCACAACGTCAGCCAGGCGGTAAACGCGGCCTATTCGCCAGCCATTGCCTTGCGCCTGCAGGACTGGCTGGCGGGTGTGCAGGGCAAGTTGAACAGCCCCGATCTGAAGGCCCACCTGGATAAGCTCGGCACCTACAGCAACCGCGCTCAGCGCCTGAGCAATCTGGCCGCCCTGACGACCGAAGGTGCCAACCTGTTGCTGGCGACCGAGCAGGACGCCACGCTGTTCAAATCCCGGCTCGCAACCCTTATCCAACTAATGGACAGCGAAGATCAGCTGCGCGTCCTACGCGACCAGGCCAAGGCCGACAGCAAGCGCAGCAGCCTCAGTGCGGCCGAGCAGCAAAACGCCAAGGTGCAAAAGCAGCTGTACAACCAGCAACTGGTCACCGTGCGTCAGCAGCGCAGCGCCCTGGTCAGCCAGCTTCAGGACGGCGTGATTACCACCAGTGCGGTGCAGGTGGGCTTTATCGGCGTCAAACTGAAAATCGACCCGGCCCAGCAAAGCCTGCTCAATGAAGAAATCCGTCGGCTACGCCTCGGCGCACGCGGCGCCTATGGCGAGACGGGCGCACATTCGGCGGCGTTGAAGAGCAGTGCACTGCCGCTGATTGCACTGACCCTGCAGTTGCGGAACTTGGGGGATGCGCTGGAGGCTTGGCGTGGCACTAGGGGGAATAGAACAATCAAGGACGATGCTTTGGTATTAGGCGCAATCTTTGCCCCTGTTGCATCCGCTCTATCGGTCTATCAAAACGCCCATATCGCCTTGGTGGATAAAGCCTTCAAGGCCATTATCGCCAGCTCCGGCGGCAAAGGCGGCCTGCAGTTCGCCGTCAAGCTGGGCAAGCTGGGGTTGGGCCTGGGGGTGGTTATCTCTCCGCTGGCTTTGTGGGGTTCGGCCGGCACCTCCTGGAGCAACTGGAACAAATGGCTGGATGCCATGCGCACCGGCACCACCGGCGAGCAGGCCGGCGCGCTAATGGCATTTGCCGGCGATACCGGCAGCACCGCCGTCAATGCGGCGATTACAGCTAAGGCATTTGCCGAGTTTGGTGGCTTGATGATGGAGGCCTCACGCGCCGCCCCCGGTCACCGAGCAGCGACCCTAGGCAGCGCCTGGGCGACCCGCGGCGTACGGTTCCTGAGCTTTTCCGCTCGCCTGACTCCTTGGGGCCTGGCAGCGACGGCCCTACAGTTCGGTGGTGAGGCGTTGTACAACTACAGCAATCTGGAGGATCAGCAGCGCTGGATGCTGGGGTGCTGCTGGGGCCTGGAAAGCCAGGGTTGGGACTGGCCCACCCATGCCCAGGGCCTGGCCGAGGCCACGCTGCGCCCAGTGATCACTGACAAGGGCCTGGTCAAGCGCCCACAGGATGGCGAACACTCGCGCCGCCTGTTGCTGAGCCTGCCGGGTGTGAGCTTGGCCAGCCTGCGCCAGCACCCGTTGCGCCTGACCGCGGAATGGCAGTACGAACTCCGCTGGCCGGCGAAGGATGTCGGGGCGATAGTGCGCAATGCCCTGCGCCAAGTCGGCGATAACCCGCTTACCCTCGAACTGGAACTAGCGGCCGACTGGGCGGGGCCGCAATCGCAACTGCGCCTGCGCCTGGCGGTGCAGCCGGAGCTGGCCAGCAAACCGCTCAAACAGAGCGACGCCCACCTGTACTATGCAATACCGTTGCGCCCCGCTGCCTCAAAGCAGCCGATCAAGGGCGTACCCGCTGCCGGCCCGACCCGCATCGCCCCGCAGTGGCTTGATATCATCCCGGAGTACCTGCATGCCTCAGAGTAAATACGACCGCCTACCCCGCACCGGGGACTTCGAACATGAAGGGGGGGCCGAAGTCTTCTACCTGTCGCCTAAACCCGTACCCACCGGTATGCCAGCCTTTAGTGGCCAGCAATTACACCAGGAGGCCAATGAGGTTTTTCTCGATGTAGGGGCGGGGCAGGCCAGCGTTGAGTTTGCAGCACGGGCCTATATTGGTTCGGTGATGTTTCTAATAATACTTTGCTTGCTGGCTGGTATCGGTTTAGGGGTTGATGATTATTTACATAGTGGTGCTCCAATATTCGACGTCCTTATAAGGCTGGTACTTACAAATTGGTTCGTGTGGGGTTTTATTGGCTTTATCGCATCTTTAGCCGCATACAACATGTTCCGCATTATCCGCAATGTCAGCGCCCGTTCCCCTGTGCGCTTTAACCGCCAGCGCCGCGAAGTGGCCCTGGTTTACCGAGGCGAAGCCCCTATCTATGTACCCTGGGAAGAGGTGATTGCCTGCGTGTCGGCCAGCCAGATCATCACCCAGTACGCCGTGATGCCCAGTTTTGCTCTGATGCTCGGTCTGCGTAATGCCGACACCGGCGACGTTTACTGGGTCACCATTCCCGGCGGCAACCTGGGCCTGGTGGTCAGCGAGTGGGAGGCCATTCGTGTGTATATGGAACAAGGGCCTGCGGCCCTGCCGGTACCGGTGCTGTCAGACGAGGAGTTTCAGGAAGGCACCGTGGCCTACTTCCATATGTGTCGCCAGGTTTACCGCAAGGAGCACTGGTGGCCACGTTATGCCTTCGGCTTTCTCGTTATCCAGTTTTGCAGCGGCTGGACTTTACCCTGCCATATCGCCCAATGGGTCAACCGCCGCCCTAAGGCTGTCTTCCCGCAGGCGGTGCTGGACTGGTCGCAACCTATGCCCAGCGAGCAACATGCCACACCCAGCGAGGCACTGCTTAAGGAAAGTGCCGAAGTGCGCAAAGCTTACGCCCAGGGCCAGACAATGCTGGACTACTACAAGGCCAGGTTTACCGAGCCAGCAGCCGAAACAGCTGCGGTAGCGGACTGACCACAAGAGTACCTGCATGCCTCAGAGTAAATACGACCGACTGCCCCGCACCGGGGACTTCGAACAAGAAGGGGGGGCTGAAGTCTTCTACCTATCGCCCAAGCCGGTACCCACCGGTATGCCGGCCTTTAGTGGTCAACAGTTGCATCAGGAGGCCAATGAGGTTTTTCTCGATGTAGGGGCGGGTCAGGCCAGCGTTGAATTTGCGGTGCGAGCCTATATTGGTTCGGTTATGTCGCTAGTGATTTTCTTCTTTCTAATAGGACTTGGCTTGGGGATTAGTGACCATTTGCGTCATGGTGCCCCTCCATTTGAAGTTCTTATAAGACTGATAACTCAAAACTGGTTCATGTGGGGCTTTATTGGCTTTATTGCATCTTTAGCCGCTTACAACATGTTCCGCATCATCCGCAATATCGGTGCCCGCTCCCCTGTGCGCTTTAACCGCCAGCGCCGCGAAGTGGCCCTGGTATACCGTGGCGAAGCGCCGGTCTATGTGCCCTGGGAAGAGGTGATCGCCTGCGTATCGGCCAGCCAAGTCATCACCCAATACGCCGTCATGCCAAGCTTTGCTCTGATGCTCGGTTTGCGTAATGCCGATACCGGCGACGTGTATTGGGTCACCATCCCAGGCGGCAACCTGGGCTTGGTGGTCAGCGAGTGGGAGGCCATTCGCGTGTATATGGAACAAGGGCCTGCGGCCCTGCCGGTACCGGTGCTGTCCGACGAGGAATTTCAGGAAGGCACTGTGGCGTACTTTCATATGTGCCGGGGTGTTTATCGCAAGGAGCACTGGTGGCCACGTTATGCCTTCGGCTTTCTTGTCATCCAGTTTTGCAGCGGCTGGACTTTACCCTGCCATATCGCCCAATGGGTCAACCGCCGCCCCAAGGCTGTCTTCCCGCAGGCGGTGTTGGACTGGTCGCAACCTATGCCCAGCGAGCAGCAGGCCAAACCGAGCGAAGCACTGCTTAAGGAAAGTGCCGAGGTGAGCAAAGCCTACGCCCAGGGCCAGACCATGCTGGATTACTACAAAATCAGGTTTACCGAGCAAGTTGCCGAAGCAGCTGAGGTCAGCGCCTGACCCGTTATTGCGTCAGCGTGCGCCTCCAGCTATACGGATGCGTCTTAGCAAGGTGGCGGTGTGGATCGTAGCGCCTGTTTTCTGTAATTAATCCCCCTCCGGCAACAACTCCGGCCCCTCCCTTTGCAGTTTGCTCTGCAGCATTTCCAGTTGCTCAAGCGCGGCGCGGGCTTCGTCGAGTTCGGTTTGGCTGCGTTCGCCGGATTGCGCGGCTTGTTCGATGCGTTCGCGGATGGCGGGGATCTGCTGCACGCCGCTGGCGTAGGCCATGATCTGGTCGCGGGTTTGCTGGTCTTCGAAGGCGCTGTACTGCGTCGGGTCGGCCAGCTGTGCGGCGGAGGCGGGTTGGCGCGGTTTGAGTTGGCCCAGGGTCGGGCTGCGTGGGTCTCCTTGGTCGGCCATTAGCTGGATCAGCATCTGTGCTTCCTGGGCATTCAGTTGCGGTTCGCTGGGCGGTTCTTCCACCGATTTTTCTGCGGGCGCTGGAATTGCAGCTGGCTGCTGTGTCGGTAGGGCAGCGGGCATCTCTGGCAAGCGGATGGGCGGGCTGATCGGCGTTGCAGCCTGTGCTGCAGCGGCTGGCGCGGTGTCGGCCTGGGGCGTGCGCACAACGACGATGGTCACCGCCGTGATCACGCCGAGAAGACCGATACCGAAGGCCTTCATAGCCCTTCCACCTTGGCGTTGGCCAGCAGAGCGTTAACGCGGGCCTGGAAGGCTTGGGTCAGCTGTTCCTTGGCGACGGCCTGGTTGACCTCATAACGCACGCTGGGATCGCTCAGTGGCAGCTGTCGATCCTCGCGGCTGCGTACTTGAACGATCTCGAAGGCGCCGTCGATCAGCATCGGCTGAGAAATGCTGTCCGCCTTCTGCAGTAGGGCGGTCTTGCGCAGAAAATCCAGCTGCGCATCCTGCGGGTGAATCAGGCCGAGGTCGCCGGGTGGCGTGTGGCTCTTGGTTTCCGCCAGTGAGTAGCGGCGCACTGCATCATCGAAGCTCAGACCCTTTTGCAGTTCGGCATACACCCGGTCGGCACTGGCTTGATCAGGCAGGCGGATATGGCTGGCCTGCACTTGGGCAACGTTGAGGTAGAGCTGCAGGTTGCGCTGGTAGTAGGCCTCGGCATCCGCATCGCTGACCCGGCTGGCGCGCTCGCGCAGGCTGGCGGTTTCATGGTGGAAGTCGTTGTGCAGGCCGAGCTGGTGCAGGTATTTGTGGCGGACGAGTTTGTCGCGCACCAGCTGGCGGATGCCGGCCTGCTCGTCCGGGCTGAAACCCTTCCGCTCAAGCTGATACCAGAGGTAGTCGCGCAGCGCTCGCTGACGCACCTGTTCGGCCAGGTACAGCAGATTGCCCTGTTGCAGCTCCACCCGGCCTTGCACGTTGTCGTCCTGATACAGCTCCAGCAGGTTCAGACGTTGTTCGGTCTGCCCAGGGAACTGCCAGCTGATCAGCTGCACCTGCGCGGCATCGGCCTGTTGTTGGGGGCTCAATTGCAGGCTATCGAGCACTACGCCTTGGGTTGGCGCGGTCAGCACCTGGCGCAGCCGCGCACTGCTCAGCGCTTGTGGTTGGCGCAGAAAGGGTCGGACATCGTGGTCGAACTGGCGGCCGTAGACCTGCTCGATCAGGTTGGCGGCTTCGCGCTCGACCAAGGCATCCAGATCGCTGCTGTATTTGCTGCTCAGTTCGGTTTCCACCTCGCGGGCCAGCAGGTGGTTTTCCGCCAGGCCTGTGCGCAGCAGGCGCAGGTCGGTGTTGAATTTGACCCGGGTCATGGCCTGCTCCAGCAGGCCGATGCTTTTGCCGGGCAGGCGTTCACCGTTGATACGCATGTCTTGGCTGCCCAGGGCCGACAGGCAGATGCCGGTCAGCCCCAGTACCAGCAAACTGCGCTGGATAAGCCCGCGCACCTTACAGGCCACCCTGGCCGTAGAAGGTGTTGGCACCCTTGGTCAGCACGCTGACGGTCAGGGCGATGGACTCCGGAATCAGCTCCTTGGCCACTCGAAGGCGCGTAGCGTAGCTGGTGTCATACAGCGGTTCGGGGCGCTGGTAGGCGACTTGGGCCGTCTGGGTCAGCAGATCGCGGATCGGCTTCTGTGCGTCATAGCTGCCGACGCGGTTGGCCACGGAGGCGATATTGTTCAGGCCTTCGCTGAAGTAATGGTCATCCACCCAGCCTTCCCAGCCGGAGTGGCCATTGCCCGACGTAACCCAGGCATGGTGCGGCTGCGCGACATCGCCGGTGGTGTGCAACGAGTAGCCGATGGTTTGCAGGGACGGCGCGTTCTTGAACTGATCGAACCAGTACTTGGCCAGGTTATCGATGGGCTGGAAGGCCGCCGTCTGGAAGTCGCCGTAGTGCGCCTGCCAGTTGGAGGAAGTGCCCTGGCGGTAATGCGCTTCGGTGGTGTCGAAGTCGCTTTTCTTCAGCTCGCGGTTGTACAGGTAAACCATGGCGTACCAGTCAACGTCGCCGCTCCAGCTGCCATCCACCTTGCGGTAGCGGTAGTCGTAACCGCCGTGGTCGTTACCGTGGGCGTCGCCCTGGCGGGCCATGTTGATAAAGTGCCAATAGGACGTGTAATTGACGATGGAGGCCGCTGCGCCATACACCGGTGCGTGCTCGTAGCCGACCCACCAGCCGCCCAGACGGGTGTCCTGGAAGTCATCGACGTCGTAGGCAGCCTGGCCGAGGATTTCCCCGGCACGGGCTTCGCTGCCGGCTGCGCCGACGTAGAACTGGTAGGCGCGTTTCATCTCGGGCGTGGCGTGCGCCGAGTTGAGGAAGGCCAGGGCGTCCTTGACGATGTTCTTGTGTGTAGGTTGCGACCAGGCGCTGGCGTGGCTGGCACTAAAAGCCAGGCCTAGACCAACGACCAGGGAGGTGAGGGTTTTCATAGGGAAGGCGCTCTTTTGTTGTTGGAGTTGAGCAGTATTAGCGGTCATTGATGGCAGAACTGTTGCAATGCCGCACGCCAACTTAAAACCTATGCGTCGGGTTGCCTCAACCCAACTAAGGTTTGGTGGTATAGACCAATTTTCTTGCGCGCCTTAGGCCGCGCCACTGTTTTTATGGTGCAAAGCCGTCTGGGTACTGGGGCATTGGCGACCTGAGCCAAGCTGCAGAACGTGAGCTGTGTCTCGCTTTGGAGCTGCGCATATCACCGACAATGCCGCGCCGGCCGGGACGCCGCTGCCTCTCGGCTACTCCATTGCCTCACTCCTCAAGGACGATGACCATGAAACTGCAGTTCTCCCTTTCCGCGCTTGCGCTTGCCACCCTGCTTTCCGGCTGCCAGAACATGAGCCCCGACGCCATGCTTAGCACCGGGCTGCAAACCATGCAGGCTGCCACTCTCAGCGATGCTGAAGTGAAGAGCATGGCCGACGACGCCTGCGTACAGATGGACGCCCAGTCGCCAATCGCGCCAGCCGATAGCAAGTACAGCAAGCGTCTGGAAACGATTGCCCACAACCTCGGCAGCCAGGTCAACGGGACGCCGGTTACCTACAAGGTTTACCTGACTGACGAAGTCAACGCCTGGGCCATGGCCAACGGTTGTGTGCGTGTGTACAGCGGCCTGATGGACCTGATGAACGACAACGAAGTGGAAGGCGTGCTGGGCCATGAGATGGGCCACGTTGCTCTCGGCCACACCAAGAAGGCGATGCAAGCGGCCTACGCTACTTCGGTGGCTCGTGGTGCCATTGCCTCCTCCGGCAACAGTGCAGCAATGGCGCTGTCCAGCTCGCAATTGGGTGATTTGGGCGAGGCGCTGATTAACGCGCAGTTTTCCCAGTCTCAGGAAAGCGCTGCCGACAACTTCTCCTTCGATCTGCTGAAGCAGCGCAACATTCCGCTGCAGGGTCTGGCCAGTGCCTTCGACAAGCTGGCTCAACTCGGCGGTGGCGACAGCAGCATGTTTGACTCCCACCCGGGCTCGGCCGAGCGCGCCGCACACATCCGCCAGCGCATTGCCGCCGGTAAGTGATCCATGAAGGGGCCGCAGCAGCGGCCCCTTCTGTTTCAGGAGTCACCCATGCATAACCTATGCGCTCTATTGATCTGTGCTTCTTTGCTACTAGCTACTCAGGTAAATGCAGCTAGCAGTGATGAGTTGGATGCTCGCTACAATGACTGCCTGGAGACTAGCGAGGGGCTTACTAACAGCCTGGTTGCAGCCTGCGCTGAGGGCGTTTCGGATGTTGCGAAGAAACAGATGAACCTTACTTACCAGCGCCTCTACCTCAAACTGCAGCAAGCCTCGTCGGAAGATGCCCAACAGCTCGAGGAGGCGCAGAAGGCCTGGCTTATCTATCGCAACGCGCATTGCGATATGCAGGGTAAGCACATTGGTTCGCCGATGTACTACACCTGCCCGATGGAGCTGAACATCGACCGGCTCGTCGAACTGGAATTTTTGCTCGATATCGGCGGCTAGAACTCCATCTTTCGCCCGAGGCTAACCCGCGGCAGACTACTCACCTGCTATGTCCTGACTGTGCAAGGCGCCTGTCTCGCTGCTTTCCAGCACCACATAGGCGCTGGCGCAGAACAGCGAGTTGAGGCGCTTCATATCGGCAATCAGCTCCATATGCAGGGCGCTGGTTTCGATGCTTTGCACCACCTGATGGTGCAGGCGGCTGACATGGGCGTGTGCCAGGCGGCGTTCCTGGGCGCGGAAGCGGCGTTTCTCGCGCAGCAGCTGGCGCGCGCTTTCCTTGTCAGCGGAGAGAAACACCGAGAGGCCCAGGCGCAGGTTGGCCAGTAGCTGGGCGTGCAGGGCGGTGAGTTCTTCCAGGCCGCTGTCCGAGAATGAATGGCGCTGCGCAGTTTTCTGATCCTGCACTTTGCCGAGCATGCGTTCGATGATGTCGCCGGCCTGCTCCAGGTTCACCGCCAGTTCGATGATCTCCGCCCAGCGCCGGCTGTCGTGCTCACTCAACACCTCGCGCGGCACCTGCGCCAGGTAGAGTTTGACCGCGCTGTAAAGCGCATCGACATCGTCATCCAGGCGGCGCAGCTCCTTGCCCAGGGCGGTTTGCCCGCCACTCAGGACTTCCAGCAGGTGATTGAGCATGGTCTCGATCAGGTCGCCGATGCGCAGGGTTTCGCGCACCGCATTGGCCAGCGCCAGGCTCGGTGTGGCCAACGCTGTGGGGTCGAGGTGGCGCGGGCGGGCGATACCGTTTTCGTCCGGGCGATCCGGTAGCAGCCAGTTGCAGAAGCGCGCCATCAGTCCGACCGTGGGCAGCATCAGCAGGCAGCGCAGGCTGTTGTAGAGCAGGTGAAAGCCGATCACCAGCTCCTCGGGCCGCCAGTTCAGGCTGTCTAGCCAGTTGGCCAGCGGATCGAGGAACGGCATCACCAGTAGCAGGCCGATCAGCTTGTACAGCAGGCTGCCCAGGGCCACGCGGCGTCCGGCTGGGGTTTGCAGGCTGCTGGTGAGAAAGGCCAGCACGCCGCTGCCGATATTCGCGCCAATTACCAGGCCAATGGCCACCGGCAGGCTGATCAGGCCGGCGCCGGTCAGGGTGGCGGTGAGCAGTACGGCGGCCAGGCTGGAATAGGAAATCAGCGCGAACAGCGCGCCGACCAAGGCATCCAGCAGCAGGTCGCCGGTCAGCGAGGCGAACAGCACGCGGATCCCCTGCTCCTGGGTGATCGGCGTAGCGGCGGCAACGATCAGCTCAAGCGCTAGCAGCATCAGCCCCAGGCCGATGGCCACACGACCAAGCTGACCGGCGCGGGTCTGTTTGCGCGAGAGAAAGAACACCACGCCGAGAAAGATCAGCAGTGGGCTCAACCAGCTCAGGTCGAGGGTCAGCACCCGCGCCATCAGCGCGGTGCCGACGTCTGCACCGAGCATGATCGCCAGCGCCGGAGTCAGCGCCATCAGCCCCTGAGCGACAAACGAAGTAACAAGCAGCGCGGTGGCATTGCTGCTCTGCACCAGCGCGGTCACGCCGATGCCGGCGGCAAACGCCAGCGGCCGCTTGCTGACGTTATGGCTAAGCACCTTGCGCAGGTGCGAACCATACACCCGCAGGATGCCGGTCCGGACGATATGGGTGCCCCAGATCAGCAGGGCGACGGCAGACAGAAGATTCAGCAGGGTGAGCATGGTGCTGCTCCCTGGCGCGCCCGCCCGGTTGCAGCGTGACGCGTGGTTTTTACTTGTTATAAAGGCCCATCTTGTAGAAGCGCAGACCCTGTATTTAGCTTTAGCTGGGGTTAGCACTCTGCGCCAGCGCGCGACACAGACTGTCGCGCAATCCCGCCAGGCTGTGTGAGCTGATAACCTTGCCCGCTACTGAACGGAAGCGACCCCCTCCGATGCTTACGCTTTATCACGCCCCCGACCTGGAAACCCTTGGCGAGCTGGCCACCGCCCTGCTCGCCACGCCGATGCGTGAGCCCTTTGCGCCGGCGCTGGTGGTGGTGCCGAGCCAGGGCATGGGGCGCTGGCTGACGCTGGAGCTGGCGCGCAAGCAGGGCATTGCCATGCAGCTGGAGGTGCAGCTGCCGGCCAAGTTCGTCTGGGACGTCTCGCGCCTGTGCCTGGGGCAACTGCCGGAGCAGTCGGCATTCAGTCCCAGCAGCCTGAGCTGGCGCTTGTATGACTGGCTGTGCGAGCCGGCCCAGCTGGCTGAAGCACCGCGTCTGGCGCATTACCTGGAAGGTGGCGATGAGCGCCGCAGGCTGTCATTGGCCGTGAAGATCGCTGACGTATTCGACCAATACCTGCTGTATCGCGACGACTGGCTGGCCGCCTGGGAGCGCAACGACTTGCTCGATCTCGGCCCGGATGAAGCCTGGCAGGCGCTGCTCTGGCGCGAGCTGACCAAAGACGGCCATCCACACCGCGCGCGGTTGCTGGAAGAGCTGCTCACCCGCCTGTATGACGCCACGCCCATCGCCGGGCTGCCCGAGCGCGTGCTGGTGTTTGGCATCAGTTCGCTGCCGCCGCACCATATGCGGGTATTGGAAGGCCTGGCGCGGCACACTCAGGTGATTGTTTTCGCCCTCAACCCGTGCCGTGAAGCCTGGGGCGAGATTCGCGATATTCGTGAGTTGGCCAGGCAGCCTGAACTCAGTCCGGACGATTGGTACCTGGATGTTGGCCACCCACTGCTGGCCAGCCTGGGCAAGCAGGGCCGCGATTTTTTCGACAGCCTGTTTAGCCTGGCCTCCAGCGAAGGCAGTCAGGAAATCGGCCTGTATTCCGAGGATGAACACCTGCACGACGCCAGCCTGTTGCAGGCATTGCAAAACGACATCCTGCGACTGCGCACCCGCAGCGCCGATGAGCGTTTGCTGCTGCGTGGGGACGATCGCTCGCTGGAACTGCACGTCGCCCACTCGCCGCTGCGCGAGGTGGAAATCCTGCATGACCAACTGCTCGCCCGCTTTGCCGCCGACCCCGCGCTGACGCCCGATCAGGTGGTGGTGCTGACCCCGGACATCGAGCGGTATGCGCCCTATATCGAAGCGGTGTTTGCCCCGCGTGAAGGTGTGCCGCGCGTGCCGTTCAGCCTGGCCGACCGCAGCCTGCGCGCGGAAATCCCGCTGATCGAAGCCTTCCTCAACCTGTTGGCGCTGCCGGACAGCCGCTTTGCTGCCGAAGAAATTCTGGCCTGGCTGGAACAGCCGTCTATTGCCCGCCGCGCAGGTATCGAAGCCGAAGATTTACCGCTGCTGCGCGACTGGCTGCGCGACGCGGGCGTGCGCTGGGGCCGTGATGAAACGCACCGTGAGCAACTGGGCCTGCCGGCCGACGCGGCCTTTACCTGGCGGCAAGGGCTGGACCGCCTGCTGCTGGGTTTTGCCGCGCCGCCGCAGCTGGCCGGTCTGGCGGCGCCGTTGCTGGGCGACAGTTGGCCGCTGGATGCGCTGGAAGGCGGCCGCGCACAACTGCTCGGGCGCTTGGCCGGTTTTGTCGAGCGCTTGGCCGTGCTGGCGCAGAGCCTGCAACGGCCGCGCGCCCTGGGCGAATGGGCCGAATCCCTGCAAGGGCTGATTGATCAGTTGTTCGATGAGCGCGAGGCCGGTGACACCCTGTTGCTGCTGTCCAAAGCCTGTGCGGCGCTCAAAGAACAGGGCGACGCCTCGGGGGTTGAACGGCCGATTGAGCTGGCGCTGATCCGCCAGCAGCTGACCGCTGCCCTGGAGCAGGGCAGCGCCGCCTCTGGCTTTCTCACCGGCACGGTGACCTTCTGCACCATGGTGCCGATGCGCAGCCTGCCGTTCCGACTGGTCTGCCTGCTTGGCCTGGATGACGGCGCATTGCCGCGCCGCACCCCGGCAGCGGGCTTTGACCTGATCAGCCAGAAATCCCGCCGTGGCGACCGCGCACGCCGTCTGGACGACCGTTACCTGCTGCTGGAAACCCTGCTCTCGGCCCGTGGCGGCCTATACCTGAGCTACGTCGGCCGCGACCCGCGCAGCAACGCCGAGCTGCCGCCTTCGGTTTTGGTCAGCGAATTGCTGGATGTGGTCGACCTCACGGCGGTAGATGGCAACGGCCCGGCCAGCGCAAGGGTTACTCACCACCATCCATTGCAACCCTTCGCGCCGGGTAACTTCGCCGGCAACCGCCATGCCGGCTTTGCCGCGCCCTGGTTCCACGCTGCGCAGCGTTTGAGTCAGGCGGTGCAAGCCCCCGCACCCTTTGCCAGTCCGTTGGATAAACCGGATGAAGATTTGCCGGGCGGCGTTCCGCTCTCTATCGAACCCAGCCAGCTGATTCACTGTTTCAAACACCCGGCGCGCTACCTGCTGGAACAACGCCTTGGCCTGCGCCTGGCGCAGAGCGAGGAAACCCTGGCCGGCGACGAGCCCTTTAGCGTCGAGTGGACCAGTCAGCATGGCCTGCGGCAGCTGGCGTTGCAGGCTATCGAGAACGGTTGGAGTGAACGCCAGGAGCGCGCCGTAGCTGCGGCGTCCGGCTGGCTGCCAGTGGGCGAACTGGGCCAGGCGCACTGGGGGCAGATTCGCGGGCCAATCCGCGCCTTTGCGCCAACCCTGTTTGACGAGCGCCCGGATGACGCGCCGCAACCGCTGTTGGTCGATATCGAGCTGGCGGGTGTGCGCATCCACGGCTGGCTGGATGGCGTGACCAGCGCTGGCCTGTTCGACTACCGCCTGCGTGATCTCGGCGCCTGGGAGCTGGCGCCATTCTGGCTGCGCCATCTGCTGCTCAACTGCGCTGCCACGCCCGAGATCAGCCGTGACAGCCGTCTGCTCTCGCCGAAAAGCGAATGGCGTCTGGGCGCGCTGGCCAATGCCCGCGAGCTGCTGGTGCCCTGGCTCGAAGCCTACAAAAACGCGCTGTGCGAGCCGCTGCCGCTGTTCGCCAAGTGCAGCCACGGCTTTGCCCGCAAATGGCGTAGCCCCGGCAAGAAGGAGCCGATTGACGCTGCCCGCAGCGAAGCGCGGGTGATGTGGCAAGGCAATGACTTTATGACCGGCGAAGGTCAGGATCCCTGGAATGCCCTGGCTTTTCGCGACCGTGAAGCGATGGATGAACGCTTTGAAATGCTGGCCGAACAGCTTTACGGCCCGGCGCTGGATGCCCTGCAAGGCAGTGACGAGGACGAAGCATGAGCAGCGCCAGCCTGAACCTGCTGCACGACAGCTTCACCGGCCGCTCGCTGATCGAGGCCAGCGCCGGCACCGGCAAAACCTGGACCCTGACCGCGTTGTACGCGCGCCTGTTGCTGGAGAAGCAGCTCAACGTCAGCCAGATTCTGGTGGTGACCTTTACCACCGCTGCCACCGCCGAGCTGCGCGAACGCATTCGCAAGCGCCTGGCCGAGTTGCTGGCGGTGTATGAACAGGGGCCGGGCGACGACGCCTTGCTTAATGAATTGCATGCCCAGTACCCGGATGCCGCCAGCCACCGACGTCTGCTGCTGGCGGTGCACGGTTTTGACGAGGCGGCGATCTTCACCATCCACGGCTTCTGTCAGCGCGCCTTGCAGGACGCCGCGTTTGAAGCGGGTGGCGATTTCGACAACGAACTGACCCACGACGATCGCGAAATTATCGACGCCCTGCTCGCCGACCTTTGGCGGCATGAACTGGCCAGCGCCGAGCCGGAATGGGCGGCGTTTCTGGTGCAGCAGAAAATCACTCCGCAGGTCCTGCGTCAGCGTTTGCGCAACCACCTGGGCAAACCCTATCTGCGCATCGAACCGCAACCCGGTACGCGCAGTGAGATGAGCGCTCTGCGCGCCGCCTGGCAGCAGGCGCAGCGTCTTTGGCAGGGCGAAAGTGCCAGCTGGCTGGCGCAGCTCAAGGCCTTTGACGGCTTCAAGAGCAATATGTGCAACGCGGCCAAACTGGGCGTCTGGCAGGCCGAACTGGACGGTTATTTCAGCGACGCCGCTGCGCTGTTCAGCAAAGCTGAGGCGCACCGCCGGTTGGCCCGCGAGGGGCTGAACAAGGCCAGCAAAAAGGGCTGCGAAGCCCCGGCCAATCCGCTGGCGGCCGCGCTGCAGGAACTCTGCGATGCCCTCGATGCGGCGCAACCCGAAGCCGAGCAACGCCTGATCGACCTGCAGGTGCGCTTGATTCATCAGCTCAACGAACAACTGCCCGCGCGCAAAGCGGCGCAACGCCTGCTGGCCTTCGATGACCTGCTCAACAAGCTGCAGCAGGCTTTGCAGAGCGAAGGCGGCGAACATTTGGCGAGCACCCTGCGCACACAGTATCCGGTGGCGCTGATCGACGAGTTTCAGGACACCGACCCGGTGCAGTACCGGGTGTTTCATCGCATTTATCAGGACGCCGGCGACCTGTGTTTTGTCGGCGATCCGAAGCAGGCCATTTATGCGTTTCGCGGTGCCGACTTAGCCACGTATTTAAAAGCCCGCAGCGAAGCCGCGCGGCAATACAGCCTGGCCACCAACCACCGCTCCACGCCCGCGCTGATCGCCGCGCTGAATCAGTTGTTCGACCGGCCCATGCCCTTTGCCGAGAAGGGCTTGGCTTACCAGCAGGTCGGGGCCAGCACTAAGGCGCGGGCGCAACTGGTATTGCCGTGTGTTGAGGATGAAACCGACGCGCCGCTGGCGTTGGTCTGGCTGGATAACGACTACCTGGGCAAAGGTGAAGCGGGGGCGATAGTCGCTCGCGACACCGCGCGGCGCATTGCGGCGGTGCTAAGCGCGAGCAGTCAGGGCCAAGCCTTTTTTGAGCAAGACGGCACGCGCATACCGCTCAAAGGTGGCGATATCGCCGTGCTTGTGGCCAGCCACCGTCAGGCTGGCGAAGTGGCCGCCGAGCTGGCCGCCCGTGGCGTGCCCAGTGTGCGCCGAGGCAAGGAGAACGTCTGGCACAGCGAAGAGGCCGATGAGCTGTCCGCCGTGCTGGCCGCCTACGCTGAACCGGGCCGCGAGGGCGCATTGCGTTATGCCCTGGCCAGCCGTTTGCTGGGGCGCAGCGCCGCCGATCTGGCCGCCTGCAGCGAGGATGCCCAAGCCTGGGACCGCGAGCGCGAAGCCGCCGAGCGCTATCATCAACTCTGGCAGCAACAAGGCTTTATGCGCGCCTTCCGCGCCTGGCTGGATGAGCAGCAAGTGGCCCAGCGGCTGCTGGCGCTGGTCGATGGCGAGCGCCGTCTGACCAACCTGCTGCACCTGGCCGAGCTGCTGCAAACCGAAAGCCTGCAACGCCCCGGTCTGGAGCAATTGCTCGCCTGGTTCAACGTCCAGCGCAGCGCCGAGGCCCACGGCGAAGACGCCTTGCTGCGTTTGGAAAGCGATGCCGAGCGGGTGCAGATCGTCACTATCCACACCTCTAAAGGCCTGGAATACCCGCTGGTGTTCTGCCCCTACCTGTGGGACGGCGCGCTGCTGCGCCAGCATGAAGACATCAGCTGCCACGCCGACGACGGCACGCCGTTGCTGGACCTGGGCAGCGAACAGCTCGACGTGCACCGCGAGCGCGCCCGACATGAGCGTTTCGCCGAGAAACTGCGCCTCACCTACGTCGCCCTGACCCGCGCGCGTGATCGCCTGTGGCTGCACTGGGGGCCGGTGGACTGCAAACCGAAAAAGGACGGCACCCTCGGCGACAGCGGCCTGCACAGCAGCGCCTTGGCCTGGCTACTGCACGGCCGCGCGTTATCGGGTGAGGATGCCCTGGCTGAGCTGGCCGGCCATCTACAAAACCTGAGTCCGCACGGGCTGCGTGCAGAAGTCGAACAGTTGATCGCCAGCAGCCAGGGCCAGATGGCCATTCAACCGTTGCGTGACAACGAGGCCAGCGCCGCCGGCGAGCAGCGCGCCCCAGCCCCGCAGCAACTCGCCACGTTGCAGCGCAGCCTGCACAGCGCCTGGCGCATCGGCAGCTTCTCCGGGCTGGCCGCCGGCATGCACATGGAAGCCCCGGACCGCGACGGCCTGGTGCTGCCGGACGCCAGCGAGCCGGGCACGGGCTTTTTCGCCTTCCCCCGGGGCGCTCGGGCCGGTACTTGCCTGCACGCCATTCTGGAAGACTGGGCGCGCGGCAAAGGCGCGCTGAACGAGCTGATCGAACCGGGGCTGAGCGGCCACGGCATCAGCAACGACTGGCAGGCCGTGGCGCTTGGCCATCTGCAACAGGTGATCGACGCCGATCTGGATGGCCAGGGTCTAACCCTCGCCTGTCTGAATCCAACACGACGCCTGCCCGAACTGGGCTTTACCTTCCCCCTGGCCGGGCTGGATGTGCAGCGCCTGCGCGCGATTCTCTGTGACCCGGCCCATGGCCTGGCGGCACCGATGCGCGAGGCGGCGGCACGCCTTGAATTCGACAGCCTCAAGGGCTTTCTCAAGGGCTTTATCGACCTGACCTTCGAGCACGAT
Organism: Pseudomonas sp. FEMGT703P; assembly: GCF_002786345.1. NCBI lineage: Bacteria > Pseudomonadati > Pseudomonadota > Gammaproteobacteria > Pseudomonadales > Pseudomonadaceae > Pseudomonas > Pseudomonas sp. FEMGT703P. Next base: position 227,879 of record NZ_PGCM01000008.1, read on the forward strand.
GGGCGCTGGTACATCGCCGACTACAAGTCCAACTGGCTCGGCCCGGACGCCAGCTATTACGGCGGCGAACGCCTGTTGCAGGCTCTGGCTGCCGAGCATTACTACCTGCAATACATGATCTACTTGGTGGCGCTGCGGCGCTTCCTGCGTCAGCGCCTGGACGACTTCCGGAATGAACAGTTAGGCGGTGCCTACTACCTGTTTCTGCGCGGCATGCCGACGGCCGGGGTGTATTTCTCGCGGCCCAGCGATGGGCTTTTGGATGCATTGGATAAGCTGTTTGCGGAGGGCGCGTGATGCTTAACGATCTGCCCCTCGGCCCGCTGGAGCGCGCCCTGGTCGATAGCCTGCAGCGCCTCGATCCTGCGGCCTCACCCGTGGTGCTGGTTTCGGCCGCGCTGCTGTGCACGGCCCTGGATAAGGGTGATGTCTGCCTGCCGCTTGAGCGTCTAGCGGGGCAGCGACCCTGGCCCGAACAGGATTTCCGCCTGCCGGCGCTGGGCGACTGGCAGGCGCAGCTTGAAGCCTCGTCCCTGGTGGGCGGCGATGGTGATTTCACCCCGCTGATTCTTCAGCACGGCCGCCTCTATCTGGCGCGCTACCAGGCCTACGAACGTCAATTGGCCGAGCAGTTGTTGCGGCGTGCGGCCGATCTGCCTGCGGTGGATGAGGCGCAATTGAGCGAAAGCCTCGGTCGCCTATTTGCCTTTAACCAGCAGCAACCCGACTGGCAGCGCCTGGCCGCCGCGCAAGCGGTGCGACGCAAGTTGGCGGTGATCTCCGGCGGCCCCGGCACCGGCAAAACCACCACCGTGGTACGTCTGCTCGCCGCGTTATTAGAGCAACCTGGCTGCGGGCATCTGGCCATCGGCCTGGCCGCGCCAACCGGTAAAGCCGCGGCGCGAATGGCCGAGGCAATCCGCAATGCCAAGGCTGCGCTGCCAGTCAGCCAGGCGATCAAGGCGGCGCTGCCGGATGAGGCGCGCACCCTGCACCGTCTGCTTGGCAGCCGTGGCGACAGCCCGCAGGTGCGCCATCACGCGGCCAACCCCCTAGCGCTGGATGTGCTGGTGGTGGACGAAGCCTCGATGGTCGACCTGGCGCTGATGGCCAAACTGCTCGACGCCCTGCCGCCCATAGCGCGGCTGATCCTGCTCGGCGACAAGGATCAACTCTGCGCCGTGGAAGCCGGTGCGGTGTTTGCCGAACTCTGCGAGGGCCGTGGCTTTGATGCTCAGGCGGCGAACGAACTGCAGCGCATCACCGGCCAGCAGGTGCCGGTTAGCCAACCTAGCTCGCAGCTCGGCGACGCCGTGGTGCTGCTGACCCACAGCCACCGCTTTGCTGGCGACAGCGGCATCGGTGAGCTGGCGCGGCGCATTAACGGCGGCGATGTCAGCGGTACGCTGAACCTGCTCAAGGAAGATCGCAGTGATCTGGCCTGGAATGCCCAGCCGACGCCCAACGAGCTGCTGGAGCGTCTGGATCAGGGCTATGCGTCCTATATCAGCGCCGCCAAAAGCGCCGACCCCGCCGCC
>NZ_PGCM01000002.1:0-46452 GCF_002786345.1 Pseudomonas sp. FEMGT703P
GCGACCCCCGGCGTGACAGGCCGGTATTCTAACCGACTGAACTACCGCTGCGCGTCGGTGGACTTTCGTCCGGTTTCACAAGAGTGGTGGGTGATGACGGGATCGAACCGCCGACCCTCTGCTTGTAAGGCAGATGCTCTCCCAGCTGAGCTAATCACCCGCTGCTTGCGAGGCGCGAAATTTACGCAAGGGCCGCACCTAAGTCAACACCCTGCTTCAAGTTTTTCTAAAAAAGTGTAAAAACCGCCGCCCTTGCCAGGTGCTATCACAGGGCACCCTGCACCCTTATTGCGCCACCCGCAGACTGAGCCGAGCAGCCACCTTATTGTCTTCGGCGCGATCCAGCCCGGCTTCGGCGATTTGTACGCCCTGCTCCTGCAGCACGGTGAACCAACGCAGCAACTGGGCAAAAGGCGCCGGCTGCAGGTTGAGCTGCACAGCACCATCGCCGGAGTTGTCCAGGCGCTCGATGGTCAGGCCCTGGGTTGCCGCCGTGGCCGTGACCATGCCTTGCAGCCGCTCCGGATCAATCGCCTGCTGCGGGGTACTGGCCAGATTGCGCGCCGCCGGCGCCTGGCTATGCAGGTAGGCATTCAACTCGCGCTGCGTTTCAAACGCACTGCGCGCTGCGGCCAGGCGCTCTTGCGTCGGCTGCCAGAGCGTCAGGTAGAGCAACACCAGCAGCAGAAACGCGCCCAAGCTACCAAGCGAGAACTGCTCACGCGGCGCCAGAGCACGCCAGCGCTGCAGCAACAGCGAATTATCCAATTGCGCGGTAAAGCCTTTGCCTTGCGGAACCATGCTCATCCTCCGATCACCACGCGCGCGCTGACGCCCGCCTCTTCCCGGCTGGCCGAGCCCAGCTGCACCGCCAAGCCACTTTCCTGCAAGCGCTCACGCAGGCGCTCCAACTCGGCAAAACCTGCAGCCTGTACCTGCATGGCCAGATCGCCACGTACCTCGCTGAAATCCACCTGACTGATCTGTACTTGGCCGCCTTCGGCAGCCAACGCGCCGCTGACCTGTGCGAGCAAGCCGAGCAGACGGGTTTGCCCGCTGCCCGCGCCGGCCTGCAGATGCTGATCAAACTGCGCACGCAGGTTGACCAGCTTGCTGTCCTGCGGGAACAGCTCCTTGTACAACGCGGCGCTGGCGGCAGCGTATTCATCGGCCTGACGCTGCAGATGCCAGCCCTGTGCCAGATTGAAGCCCCACTGCAACACCAGCCACATGCCGACCAGCCCCAACAATGGCCGCCAGCGTTGCCAGTGGCCATTACTGCTTTGCACGGCGAACTCGCCCTGGGCCAGGTTGTTACGCAGCGGCTGTTGAGCGAGCCAAACAAAGGGCTCGGTCACCGCCATGCGTTCATCCACCGGCTGTGGCGCTTGATGCTGAGAGTCACACCAGACCACCTGCGGTTGCACACACAAGGGGCTCAGCTGCGGCCAGTCCTGCGCCTGCAGCGCCATTTGCGAGACATTTTCGCCGCCCAGCAACCAACGGCCATGCAGCGGCAAGAGCGCAGTACCCGGCCCGGGCAATAGATCGGCATCCACCACAATCGCCTGCGGCGCTGTGGGGCACAACGCCAGCCAGCCGGCCAGCCAGCTGCGGCGCACGGCAAACACCCGATGGCGACCATCGGCTAATTGCTCGCCCAACGCCAGGTGCATCAGTTCGACTTCTTCGGCAAGCAGCTCTTCCACCGCAAACGGCAACGCCTGACGCAGCCAGCGGGCTTTGCGCGTCGGCAGGTTAACCGCGCAGGCCGTCACCGCCTCAACGGGCAGGACCAGGGTCCAGCTGGTGCCAAGCTGCATCTGCGCGTCACCAAACGCCAGGGCTTCACTTACCCCGTCGGCCACCCACTGCACGGGTAGATCCGCCTGCGCGCCAGCACAGGCGGCGGGAGGCAGAAATACATAGGTCTGACTCATGGTTCGACTTCCTCAACGGGCGCCGGCGGCATACCGCCCTGTCCCAAATCACGGGCTAGAACATACAACTTGCCATCACTGGCGCGCTGCAAGGTACTGCGTAAAACCTGACGGCGCTCACCCACAGTGACCTCGCTGAGCACCTGAAAATATTGACTACCCACAGCCAACCCTTGGCTCTGTACCTGCAAGCCGCTTAGCTGCGCAGTAAAGCTCGGTAAATCACGATAGCCCTCACTGCCCCGCGCGGCGACCAGGCCCTGAGCAGTACTCAGCGGCAGCCCTTCGGCCACGCTGGCCAATACCCGCGCACTGGCAGTATTGACGTTGAGCGTGGCATCCGCCGGCAAGGCGCTGACATAGGGCGATAAGCGCTGGTAATCCGCCTCGGTCATTTCCAGCAACAGGCGCAGCTCGGAGACATCCTTCAACTCGCGGTTGCCTGCGCGATAAGGTGGCTGCGCGAGCAGGTACTGATTGTCTTCCGCACCGTAACCGCCGCCTGGCTGATCATCGGCATCCAGCCAATCGAGCAGCCGCTCGGCGTAAGGCGCTTCGATCTGCAACCCCAGCAGCAGACGACGAAATTGCGCCACGGCGGCCTCGTTGGGCTGGCCCTGGCGCAGCACGCTGTTGAGGTTGAAACGTGCGGTCAGATCGGTGATCTGCACACGCAAGGCGCCGCCCTCATCCAGAGCAAAGGGCGCTCGGACTTTGGCCCATGCTTCGCCCGGATGATCCACTGGCGCACGCGGGTCACCTTCGCGCAGGTCACGCTGCAAAATGGCCTTGGCCAGGGTCTCGCCGCCCAGGGCGTACTGCCAGGCTTGGCGGACGTGTAACTGATTAGCGCTGCTGCGGATCGACAGTTGCTGACGGGCGATAATCCCGGCGCTGACCACCGTGACCACCGCTACCACCAGCAACACGGTAATCAGCGCCATGCCGCGCTGCCGACTCATGAGCGCGGCTCCTCGGGAATATCACCGCCGGGCTCGGCGGGATCGTCCGGGCTCGGCTCGGGCGCTTGCTGCAAGCGCTCCGGTAAGCCTTCTGGCAAACGCAGCAGACGGCGCAACTCGCCATAACGACGATGCTCCAGCACCAGTTCAACGGCCTGCGGTAACAACTTGAGCGCATCGTCCGGGTTGTTGCCCAGTGGCGGCCAACTGGTCTGCCAGGTGCCTTCCTGATCCAGATAACGCAACTGCAGTCGCGTCACCCCATCCAGCGCCTGCTGCACCTGCGGCTGGCTATCCTGCGCTTGATCCAGCACCGTCCAGTACTGACGCTGCCATTGCTCACCACTGAGTTGCCAGCGCACGCGCTGCAGGCCAGAGCGCGGCTGCCCCAGGGGATTGCGCCAGCCGCTGCGAGTCAGTTCCAGGGCAGGGTTATCGAGGTCTTCGCCAAGCAACGCGGCGCGCGGATCACCAAATGGATCACGCGTGGGCCTGGCCTGCACCTGCAACACATCGCGCTCGAATGCGGCCATGGCGCGCACCAGCTCGCGCAGTTGCAGTTCATGGTCACGGGTGACCCTGTCGGTTTGCAGCACGCTGTCGAGCATGCGGTAGGTGCCCAGCCCCAGCAGGGCAAAGATGGCGATGGCAATCAGCAATTCAAGCAGGGTAAAACCGCGCGCGCCCCTCATTGCATCACCCCGAGAAAACCATTCAGGCTGACCACCGCGCGCTCACGTATATCACCGCCTAAACGTCCCTGCTCTGCGGGCGCGACCCACAGGGTGACGCGGCGCATATCCGCCTCGCTGGTGGCCAGCACCTCGCTTTGCCACTGCCAGCGTCGCCCGGCGAAATCCACCTCGCCCTGGTCGCGGCCATCAGCAACCGGAGTCTTCGACAACTGCAACTCAGCCAGCTGGTTGTCGGCGATCCACATAGCCAGAGTCTTTTCTTCCAACCGCGAGGCGGTTTGCAGGCTGCGCGCAGTGGCGGTCAGCACGCTAGCGGCGACCAGCGCGAAAATTGCCAAAGCAATCAGCACCTCAAGCAGGGTAAAGCCGCCCGCGCGCCTCATCGTTTGCGTCCTGCCGGCTGCTCGCTCTCAACCTTTGGCAGCTGGAAACCATCGCTGACCAATTGCAGGCGCAGCCCATCGGCGCGGCGCTCGGCCAAGCGCAAACGAAACGGACTGATTTCCCCGCTCGACAGCAACAACAACTGTGGCGTCAGTGCACCTTTGCTGGGTTCTTCGCCCTCAGGCAGAGGTAGCTCCAGCGCCGCACCTTCCAACTCAACACTCAGTTCGGCCCAGCCCGGCAGCTTATGGGGCTTGGCCGACAAGGCCTGCCAACTCTGTTTCGCCGAGTCGTAGCGCAGCACCTGATAGGCCTCGCGACTGAGCAGCAGGCCGTACTCCTGGTTATCCAGCACCGCTTCCTCGGCCAGCACGCCAATCAACCCGGCCAGCCGTTCGGCTTCGTTGTGCAACTCGCGCCCCGGACCGGCGATGCCCACGCTAAGCACCGCAATACCGATCAGGCTGCCGAGAATCACCAGCACCACCAGCAGTTCGATCAGGGTAAAGCCCCCAGCCTGGCTCGGTTGCTGGCGCATGGGGATCAGAGGTCCCAGTTACCGATATCGGTATCCTGATCACTGCCGCCTTCCTTGCCGTCGGCGCCCAGGGAATACAGGTCAAAAGCACCCTTGGTGCCCGGCGCCAGGTATTGGTAGACGTTGCCCCACGGATCGACCGGCAGGCGCTTGAGGTAACCGTCGCGGTTCCAGTTCTTCGGCTGCGGGTTGCCAGAAGGTTTCTTCACCAGCGCTTCCAATCCCTGCTGGGTGCTGGGGTAGCCGTGGTTGTCGAGCTTGTACATATCCAGCGCGGCGGCCACGGCCTTGATATCACCCTTGGCCACGGTGACCTTGGCCTGATCGGGCCGGCTCATCACCTGCGGCACCACCAACGCGGCGAGGATGCCGAGAATGACTACCACAACCATGATTTCGATCAGCGTAAAACCGGATTGACGCTTGTTCACTGCTTACCCCACCAACTGATTGAGAGACAGAATCGGCAGCAGAATGGCCAGTACGATCACCAGCACCACCGCCCCCATAAAGACCAGCATAAAGGGCTCGAACAGCCCCACCAGCAGTGCCACCTGGGCACCCAAATCGTTTTCCTGATTGCGCGCGGTACGCGCCAGCATCTGATCCAGCTCACCGGAGCGCTCACCGCTGGCGATCATATGCAGCATCATCGGCGGAAACTGGCCGCTGGCTTCCAGCGCGCGGGTCAGGCTGCCGCCCTCGCGCACCTTCTGCGCGGCAATCACCACTTCAGCGCGAATCACCCGGTTGGCAATTACCTGTGCGCCGATGCCCAGGGCTTCAACCAACGGCACACCGCTGCGGGTCAGAATGGCCAGGGTCGAAGCAAATCGCGCGCAGTCAGTGGCACGAATCAACCGCCCGACCAGCGGGATGCGCAGCAGAAAGCCGTGCCAGCGCGCCTTGACCGCATCATCACGCAGCGCCCAGCGCAGGGCGAACACGCCCAAGATGGCGAGAATCACCGCCAGCCAGCCCCAGCCTTTGACCCAATCACTCAGTGCAATCAGACCGCGAGTCAGCGCCGGCAGGGTTTGCCCGGAGTCGACAAACACCCGCACCACGTCCGGCACCACATAACCGAGCAGGAAGCCGACGATCAGCAAAGAAGCGCACATCAGAATCAGTGGATAAAGCAGCGCCAGTTGGATTTTCTGCCGCGACTGCTGACGTTGTTCAGTGTAATCGGCCAACTGCTCCAGCACCGGACCCAGGTGGCCGGCATGCTCGCCCGCCGCCACCGTGGCGCGGTACAGCTCAGGGAAAGCCGAGGGAAATTCTTTCAGGCTGCTGGCCAGATCATGGCCTTCCAGCACCCGCGCGCGCACCGCCAGCAGCATGCTTTGGATACGCGGCGAACTGGCCTGAGCTGCAGCTGCACGCAGGGCTTCCTCAATTGGCAGCGCCGCTTGCACCAGGGTTGCCAATTGACGGGTGATCAGCGCCAGATCACGCGCGGAAATACCCCGAGCAAAACTGAAATGCGAGCCTGCCCCAGCATGTTCACGGGTGCGCGTGGCCTTCACATCCAGCGGCGCCAGTTGCCGTTCGCGCAGAATCTGCCGTACCTGGCGCGCGCTGTCGGCTTCCAGCACGCCTTTCTGCTGGCGACCTTTGCCGTCGAGAGCGAGGTATTCAAACGCGGCCATTATTCTTCTCGAGTCACGCGCAGCACTTCCTCAACCGTGGTCGCCCCTTCCAACACCTTGCGCCGGCCATCCTCGCGGATACTCGGGCCGAGGCTGCGGGCGTGGCGGGTCATGTCCTGCTCAGAAGCGGCGTTGTGAATAAGCGTGCGCAAGTGGTCATCGAACACCACCAGTTCGTAGATGCCGGTACGGCCGCGGTAGCCCTGCTGATGGCACTCGGCGCAACCGCGGGCGTGGTAAAGGGTCGGTGGCTGTGCGAACGGCACGCCGAGCAATTTGCACTCGGCTTCGTCGGCCTGGTAGGCCTCTTTGCAATGCGGGCAGAGCACCCGCACCAGGCGCTGGGCCAGCACGCCGAGCAATGATGATGACAACAGAAACGGCTCGATGCCCATATCCACCAGACGGGTAATCGCGCCGATGGCACTGTTGGTGTGCAGGGTCGAGAGCACCAAGTGACCAGTCAATGAGGCCTGCACGGCGATTTCGGCGGTTTCCTTGTCGCGGATCTCGCCGACCATCACCACGTCCGGGTCCTGACGCAGGATCGCGCGCAGGCCACGGGCAAAGGTCATATCGACCTTGGAGTTAACTTGGGTCTGGCCGATGCCTTCGAGGTGATATTCGATGGGGTCTTCGACGGTAAGAATATTGCGTGTGCGGTCATTCAGGCTGACCAGGCTGGCGTACAAGGTGGTGGTCTTACCCGAACCGGTAGGCCCGGTGACCAGCAGAATGCCGTGGGGCTTGCGTACGGTGGCTTCCATCTGATCGCGGTCACGCGGGCTCATGCCCAGGTGTTGCAGGTTGAGCCGGCCGGCCTGCTTGTCGAGCAAACGCAGCACCACCCGCTCGCCATTGGCCGAGGGCAGGGTCGAAACCCGCACATCCACCTCGCGGCCACCGACTTTCAGGGAAATACGGCCATCCTGCGGGATGCGCTTTTCAGCGATATCCAACCGCGCCATGACCTTGATCCGCGAAACCAATAACGCCGCCAGTTCTCGCTTGGGCTCCAGAACTTCACGCAGGATACCGTCCACCCGGAAGCGCACGACTAAGCGTTTTTCGAAGGTTTCCAGGTGGATGTCCGAGGCGTTTTCCTTGATCGCCTCGCCGAGGATGGCGTTGATCAAGCGGATGATCGGCGCGTCGTCCTCCTGCTCCAGCAGGTCTTCGGTTTCCGGCACCTGCTCGGCCAATGCCGCCAAGTCCAGGCTGCCGCCGATGTCTTCGGCCAACTGCATGGAGGCTGAATCATGCTGATAGGCCTTGGCCAGGGCCTGCTCGAAGGCCTCTGCCGACAGCGCCTGCAACGGCAGCTGTGCACCAACAAACCGCTGCGCCTCGCTCAGCGCCACCAGTTCGACGCCTGGGCGATAAACCAGGCTGGATGTACCCTCAACGCTTAACAGCACCACACCATGGCGCTTGGCAAAGCTGAAGGGCAAACGCCGTAAGGGCACTTCGATAAGCAGCGCATTCATTCGTAACATGCCTTTGTCACAATAACCCGACACCACGCAACAGGCGCCAAACGCAGGACAGCTAGCCAGGGTTCTGTGAATTAATTGTTGTAAGTTGGCGGAAACAGCATGAAAACAGCGCACTATCTTTAGCACATTGAGCGGATCGACACACTACCCCAACGGGGGGCTGCCAAATGCCCGGCAAGTGTCTATGATCAGCGCGCGATCCACGCCACATAATAATAAGTTACGGAGTGACGCCCCTTGCCCCTTTTGGCCTCCCAACGCTGGCTGAAGCGCCATGCCACCACTCTGGTGGGCTCTGCGCTGGTGATCGCCATGAGCGCTTGCCTTGCCTGGCAAAGTGCCGATTGGCTGCGCCTGCTGCGCACCCCGATCAGTGCGGCTGACACTTCGGCCACTACCGTGCAAACCGCTGTACAGCCTACTGAAATTGGCCAGCTATTCGGCACCAGCAGCGCAACCAGCGACAGCCCAGCACCCAGTACCAACCTGCGCCTGACCCTGCTTGGCAGTTTTGTACATGCCGATCCGCAGCGCTCCACCGCGATTATTCGCAGTGAAGGCAGCACCGCCCAGCGCTACACCCTCAACAGCGAGATCAGCAGCGGTGTGCGCCTGCATGCTGTAGCTGCCGACCACGTTGAACTGCTGCGCAATGGCCGCCGCGAAAGCCTTAGCTTCCCGCTGAATAACTCGAGCACCAGCAGCCTGCAGAGCAATACCTCGGAGGCTATAGCGGACCCACTTGAGCAGCTCAGCGAAATGGAATCCGATGACCTGAGCCAATTACGTGAACGCATGGATGCGTTGCGCCAGCAGATGCAGGACTCCAGCACACTGCCGGGTACTGCAGAATCCTCCGAACAGCCCTTGGAAACCAACTGACACGATGACTCCGACTCTCTCGCGCCTCACCTTCGCCCTGCTGGCCGCCGGCCTTGCCTTCAGCTCGCTGCCACTGAGTGCTGCCGTTACTGCTGTAGCGCCCAGCGCCAGCCATCAGGAAGAAAGCTGGACCATCAACCTCAAAGGCGCCGATATCCGTGAGTTTATCGATCAGGTCGCGCAGATCAGCGGACAGACCTTCGTCGTCGACCCACGGGTCAAGGGCCAGGTCAGCGTGGTATCCAACAGCCCGCTGACGCTGACCGAGGTTTATCAGCTGTTTCTCTCGGTGATGGCCACCCACGGCTTCAGCGTGATCACCCAGGGCGACCAGGCGCGCATCGTCCCCAACGCCGAGGCCAAGGCCGATGCGGACGCCGGGCGCAACGCACCAGACCGCCTGGAAACCCGACTGATTCAGGTACAGCATGGCTCGGCGACCGAACTGATTCCGCTGATCCGCCCACTGGTGCCGCAGTACGGCCACCTGGCCGCTATCAGCAGCGCCAACGCCATCATCATCAGCGACCGTACAGCCAACATTGAACGCATCGAAGACCTGCTGCGTCAGCTCGATCAGAAAGGCCAAAACGACTACAGCGTGCTCAACCTGCAACACGCCTGGGTCATGGACACCGCCGAAGTGCTGCGCAATGCCGTGGATCGTGGTCAGGCCAAGGGCGCGTCCGGCACTCAGGTAATTGCCGACGGCCGCACCAACCGCCTGATTCTGCTCGGCCCGCCGGCCGCACGGGCCAAGTTGATGGCCCTAGCACAGTCGCTGGACACACCCACCAGCCGCTCGGCCAATACCCGCGTGATTCGCCTGCGTCATGGTGATGCCAAGAGCCTGGCGGAAACCCTCGGCGAGATTTCCGAAAAACTCAAACCTGAAACCGGTGGTGAAACCACTGGCAAGCCGCAGACCATCCTGATCCGCGCCGACGAGAGCCTAAACGCACTGGTGCTGCTGGCCGAACCTGATGTGGTGGCGACCTTGGAAGACATCGTGCGCCAGCTGGATGTGCCACGCGCTCAGGTTATGGTCGAGGCAGCGATTGTCGAAGTCTCAGGCGATATCACCGACGCCCTCGGTGTGCAGTGGGCCGTGGATGGCCGCGGCAGTACCGGTGGCCTGGGCGGCACCAACTTCAGCGGCACCGGATTGTCTGTGGGCCGTGTATTACAAGCCATTCAGGACAGCGGCAGCGACACTGATAACAACACCCTGGCCAACCTGCCGGATGGCGCCATCATCGGCCTGGGCACAGACAGTTTCGGGGTACTGATTACTGCGCTGTCGGCAAATAGCAAAAGTAATCTACTGTCCACGCCCAGCCTGCTGACTCTGGATCACCAGAAAGCGGAAATTCTGGTCGGGCAGAACGTCCCCTTCCAGACCGGCTCCTTTACCACCAGCGGTTCGGGCGCGGACAACCCCTTCACCACCATCGAACGCCAGGACATCGGCGTGACCCTGAAAGTTACCCCTCACATCAACGAAGGCGCCAACCTGCGCCTGGAAATTGAGCAGGAAATTTCCTCCATTGCCCCCACCAGTCAGGGCGTCAATGCCGTCGACCTGATTACCAACAAGCGCTCGATCAAGAGCACTATCCTTGCCGAAAACGGCCAGGTTATCGTGCTCGGCGGATTGATTCAGGATGACGTGACCCAGGCTGACTCCAAGGTGCCACTGCTCGGCGATATTCCGCTAGTAGGCGCCCTGTTCCGCTCAACCAAGGAAACCCGCATCAAGCGCAACCTGATGGTCTTCCTGCGTCCAACCGTGGTGCGCGATGGCGCAGGCCTGGCGGCGTTGTCTGGGAAGAAATACAGCGATATCCGGGTACTGGGCGACGTACGTGAGGACTACCGTCCTGGCATTTTGCCGCGCGACCCTGTGCAGCTGTTTGACCAGAACACTCCTGAGGCGATCGACCTGCGCGAGTGATGGTTACGGATACGTCATCAGGCGACATAGCAATAAAAAAGGCCTCGGTGGATACAGAGGCCTTTTTGTTTACCGCGATGAATCCTTACTTATCTTCGTTACGCTGGTGCTTGAAGAACACACCGCTGTCACCGAAGGTAGACGCGATAAAAGCGGAGGTCAGTTCCATCTCACCGATCTTCACCGCACTGTTGCGCCGCTGGGTGGCGTAGTTGCGGCTGATGGATGGAATGATCGAACTTTTGATTTCCATCGAGGTGGCATACACGTCGTAGACCTTGGTGCCGGCATTCAGGGTCAGCAGGTCCGTACGGAAATCATGGGCCGTGCTGGCGAAACGATTACGCAGCTCGGTGCGCGGCACAAAGTAAATCTGCGTCGGCGCTTTGGGTTTAGCCACGGCGGCGCCTGCCTGGGTGACTTCTGCCAGGTCGTTGAGCAGCAGCAACGTCGGTTTGAGGCTCACCGCGGAGAACAGGATGGTGGTGCCCAGGGTGTCATTGGCTTCCGGCACCACGTACTGCGACAGCTCGTTGGCGAAGAAGTTATGGTTAGCGCCCTGCCCGCTCAGGGTGTACAGCGCGGAAACGTTCTCCGACGGTTTGCCATCGACAAAAGCCTTCCACGCCAGCCCCGGTGCGAAACCACGATCCGCCGGATCACCGGTAACCGACAGCCGCAGCAGGCCGCTGTCAGAGCCCTGGAACAGACCGCTGTAGGGGTTATTGGGCACCGCGACGAACTTGACCTTGGCCATCACACCATGCGGATGAATCGGCTTCTCATAACCGGCCGGGGCCACGTCGCTGCGCACCTTGACCTTGTTCCAGAGGATTGAGCCGATCAACCCGCCAACATTCACCGGCTGCAACGCTGGCAGTTTGTCCGCCGCATACTGGGTGCGCAGCGCGCCGTTGACCCAAAGGTTTTCCTGCTTGTTGGCCCCAGGCCAGCTTTCGTAGTCCGCCGGAATATTCAGCCCCCAGGGTTTGAAGGCATTTTCCACACCGGCCAGGCTGGCTTGCAGCTGCGGGTTATGCCGACGCAGCACATCCACCATGGTGGTGTGTTCGACCCAGTCGATCCCTTCCGGGGTGTACACCTCTGGGCGGTAGTCCTTGGTGTAGAAGCGGTCCGCCATCAAGCGGCGTGAGGCGTTCATGATAAAGATCTGGAATGCCGTTTCACCGAAGGCAAAGCCCTCAGGACGTACGGTTTCCGCCAACTGACCGACCAGGGTGTCGATTTTCTCGATGTCGTTGTTATACAGACGCTTGAGCTCGGCCAGGGTCGCGGCATCCTTGGTCAGGTCCTCGAACTTGGTGATCGGGTTGAGGCCGATCTGCCGGCGGAACTCGTTATAGCGCGGCACGCCACGCTCACGGTCACGCAACACATCGATGGCGGCCAGGTCGATATCACCCACCAGCGGCATCGACAGGTTACGCAAGAAGCTCGGGTAGTTGTTCAGCGTCAGCGAACCCGGATTGGTGATGCCGAATGAGTACCACAGGCGCTCCGGGCGCTCGTCGTTGAGCAGGTTTTCGGCGTCACGGTCACGGGTGTTCTGCAGTGCGATGGTGCGCGAAACCTGATTTGAGCCGATGTCATACACCTGCACGTTGTCGCGCATCAGCGGGTGCATGCGGTACACCGCGACAAACTCTTCGGTGAGGGTGAACGGCACGCCGTAGTTGTTCGGCGCGGTGGAGCCGACGATGCCGGTAAGGGCGTGGTCGATGGCACTGTTACCAACGCCCGGCGCCACGTTCGGGTCGAAGCCGAGGATGCGTTTGACGAAGGAATCGGAGCGCGCCAGGTCCGCCTGCAGCATGCGTACTTCGGCCTGGAAGTCGTCACGCGGGCCGCCCTGACCGAGCAGACCCCACCAGTTGGAATACATGGCGCGCTCGGTGATTGGGTTGGCGATCACCGCCGGAGTCCATTCCACGGTGTGGATCTTGGCCATCAGCGCCGAGTTGATCAGGCGCGCGCGGTCGTACAGCCACTGGTCGCTCTGCGCCGGGTACTTCTGCTTGAGCTTGCTGGCGATGGCGTTGTGTTCGAGGGTGAACAGCTGATGCAGCATGCTCAGGCCAACCCACCAGTTCTCATTGAAACCGGTTACCGGTTTGCCGCTGAGCAGCTCGGTGGGCAAGGTGCCGTTGGCATTGACCTTGAGCTTGCCGTCAACAAACGAGCGCACCTTGTCGTTGGTTTCCTTGCTGCTGCCATACAGCTGCGAGCCGTCCCACCAGTGGGTGTTGTGGTTACGGTAGGTTTGCGGCTTGCCGGCGTCAGCGCCGCTGCGTGTCGGGTCAGGCTGCGTGCGCTTGACCGACATACTGCCGCTGCCCAGCACATCGCCCGGCGGCAGCGGGAACTGGATCGGGTCGGCGACGGCATTCGGGCCGTGATCGAACCAGTCGTGCACCATAAATTGAATCCAGGCGGCGGCGATAAAGTTCAGGCTTGGCGCCGGCTTGAACTCCTCGCGTGCCATCAGGCTGTTACTCACCTCACGCGGGTTAGGGCTAAGCAAGGTGGTGGTTTCACCCTGGGTCACCGCCGGGTTGACGTTACGGCCAAAGCGCCGATACACCGAACCCTCGGCCGGGTTACTGAGAATGTTGCAGGTACCGTCTTCAGTACGAGCCGCCTGGCTGCGCGCATCACAGGTGATGTTGGCGTTGTAGCCCGCGTAGTTTTCAACATCGAAGAGGTTGTTCTCGAACAACGCCTGGCGTTCAACCGCCAGCACCAGTAGTCCAGAGACTACGCCCAGCGTTCCCAGCTTGGTCAAAGCTGGCCAAGTGACCCATACCGACATGGCTAATGCTCCCGTTTTTATTGTTGTACGGACAAGGCGGCTACTGACATAGCAGCGCAGGATCAAGCCTATCGACGGGTATGGCGCAACGCCCCCTTCCAGCGGAGGGGCTATGGCCAATCAGTTATGCAGGGCGGTCTAGTTGAGCGAGGCGCGCGGCCGTACGGAGAGAATCGCCTCGGTGCGACTGGAGACATTGAGCTTGGCGTAGATGTTTTTCAGGTGCCATTTGGTGGTGGACAAAGCGATACCGGTCTTGTCGCTAATCTGAGTGTTCGACAGGCCGCTAAGCAGGCACTCGAACACCTCCACCTCACGCCCTGTCAGCAGGCCGCCGGCCAGCGTATCAAGAGCCGGCGCAACCTGAATACCCTGGAGAAACTCTGCGTAGTGCTCACGGTAGTTGTCCGGTACCACCAATAAGCCGGCCTGCACCAGATCCAGCACACCTGCGGCAAAACCTGGGGCCTCATCGAATACCGAGCGATTGATATTGACGATGCCATAAGTCTCAACCAGCCCCGCCAAAGCAGCCAGTTGCTGGCCCTTGCTCTGGCTGGGCGCCGCCAGCACCAGGCGGTTGGCTTCGACGATCAGCAGCCGCGCACGCATCTCACTTTGCCGCAACGAGGCCGCCAGCACCTTGAGAATCCGCTCGGCCTGCGCCTGCGCACCGCGTGCCTGCAACCAGTACACACAGGCCAACCCCTGACGTTCCCAACTTTCGTCATAGGCGCGCACGCGCTCCCACTCCCCGGCCTGCAACCGCCCAGACAAACCGTAGCGCTGAGCTACGGCATCCATGACGGCACTCTTACCGCTCAGGTACGCCTGACGCATGCTTTCCTGGGCCACCTGGCTGACAAAACGCGCGTAGTTGCCCAACTGCAGAATGCATGACAGTTGATCGAGCAAGCGGCTGGAACGCGCCGTCTGCTGCTGGCGATGCAACAACCGCGACAAGGTGATGTAGACCGTGGCAATCGCTTCGGTGGCCGAGGACGAATTGACCATCGCCATCAGCTCGTTACACAGCTGCTGCGCCTCGACCAGCTGATTCTGCTCATACAGCACCACCACCATGGCCGTGGCGCGATTGACCCAGGCCGGAGAAACAGAATCAGTGCTTTGGTAGTCCAGACACACCTGCTTACGCGCATGGGTAGCGCGCCCGGCATTGCGGTGGCAGAGCGCGATAATCAGATCGGTGTAACTTTCCAGAAAGCTGTGTCCACATTGCGCGAGCAACTGCTTGGACTCGCTGGCAAAACGAATCGAATCCTGTAGACGTGCGGCCAATAAATGCTGATAGGCAATCACCGCCAAGGTGCAAGCACGAATTTCCAAGTCTTGCCCCACACCCAGCAAGTCGCGCCAGGCAGGCGGCGGCACAAAGTCCTTGTCCTGCTCGAATAAGCCCAGCAACAGGGCAAGAAACTGCCGTGTTGCCGGCTCCAGATTTACGCCTGGCGTGGTGTGCTCGAGAGCATCGAGCAACTCAAGGTGGTAATGCGCCTGATGAAAACGCCGCGACAGTGATAGCGCCGCAATCAGCCAGCCGAGCAACTTGGGTTGCGCCAGCAGCTGCGTCTCCGGCAGCGGTTCAAGCCAGCGCAGAATGTCGCCAAACTGCCCGCTGCGCACCCATGACGCGCAGCAGTGCTCCAGCAGCCCCAGGAAGATGCGCTGATCGCTACAGTGCCGGGCGTGCTGCAACGCCAGCTCATACTCACCCAGGCTCAGGTAGTAGTCGGCGGCGCGACTGTGCAGCTGATCCAGACGCGCGTATTCCTCGACCTGCAGGCGGCGACAGAGAAAATCCTGCAACAGGGCATGAAAACGAAACCAGCCTGGCTGATTGTCCACCGGCAACAGAAACAGCTGGCGCTCAGCCAACTCTTCCAGCAGCAAAGCCGAGCCACTGCGCTGCATCACATGATCGCAAAGCGCGCCATCAAAGCGCTCAAACAGGCCACTGCACAGCAGGAATTCACGCAGGTTCGGCGGCAACTGGCGCAGCACCACATGGCCGAAGTAATCGACGATTTCTGGCTGACTGCCGTTAAAGCGCTGCAGCGCCTGAGTGCCGAAGCGCGCATAGGCCAGCAGCGCAATCTTCACCCCCGCCACCCAGCCTTCGGTCATGCCCAGCAGGCTGTCGACATACGCCTGACTCAGCGCCTGACCGCCCAGGTGAGTGTTGAGCTGCTGTACCTGCTCGACCGACAGACGCAGGTCATGCTGATCAATACACAGCAGACGGTTTTCCAGCTTCAGCTGGCTCAGGGCAAAGCCCGGGTGATTACGGCTGGCGATGATCAGGTGGGCATGGGCAGGCAGCTTGTCGAGCAGCGCCGCCATCACCTCAAGAATGCTACGCGACTCGATCCACTGAAAATCATCGAGCACGATAAACAACGGACCTTCGACCCGCGCCAGGGCATCAGCGAGCAGATCACCCAACAGCTGCGGCGACAGGCTGGAAGCTACCGCCAAAGGGTTGAACCAGGACGTATCGAAATCGGCCACCTGGGCGCGAATGTTGTCAGCCAGACGACGGAAAAAACACAATGGGTCGCTGTCCCGCGCTTGCAGCGGGTAATGCACCACCACCGCAGCGCAACGGCCGCGCCAGTGTTGCAACAACGTCGACTTTCCCGAGCCGGCTGGGGCCAGCAATAAAGTCAAGGCAAAGCGCTCACTGCGCGCCAACAGCTCCAGCAGGCTCTGGCGGAGCACACCATTGGCAGGCAATACGCATGGCTGAAGTCGGTCCATCAGGCAGACCCTGTTCTTATTATTCTTCGCACGGTCAGACGCCGCACTTGGATATGGATGCTAGCGCCTGCGCACCTTCAGACTTTGAAGTACGTCATGTTTTACCCGCAGCTAGCCAAAGGATTGCCCACAACTCTGCGCGCCCACGGGTTTGGCGAAGTAGCGAATGCTGTTGGGGGAAATGAAACACCCTGACGGGCCGGAAAGGCCCGTCAGGTATGCAGAGCGACTTAGAGCGCCGCCAGGCCGCGAGCCAGATCGGCTTGCAGGTCGGCCAGGTCTTCCAGGCCCACCGCGACGCGGATCAGGTTGTCGCGAATACCGGCGTTAGCACGCTCAGCAGGACTCAAACGACCGTGCGAGGTGGTCGCGGGATGGGCGATGGTGGTCTTTGTGTCACCGAGGTTGGTGGTGATCGAGATCACCCGCGTGGCATCGATAAAACGCCAAGCCGTCTCTTTGCCACCCTTGACCTCGAAGCTGACCACGGCACCGAAAGCACTCTGCTGACGCTTGGCCAACTCATGCTGCGGATGACTGGGTAAACCGGCGTAGTAGACATGCTCAATGCCGGGCTGTTGCTGCAGCCACTGCGCCAACTGCAGCGCGCTGGCGCAATGCGCCTGCATGCGGATGCGCAGGGTTTCCAAGCCTTTGAGGAAGATCCAGGCGTTGAACGGGCTGAGTGTAGGCCCGGCGGTACGTAGAAAGCCCACTACTTCAGTCATCAGCTTGGCCGAGCCTGCGACCACACCGCCCATGCTGCGGCCCTGACCGTCGATATATTTGGTTGCCGAATGCATCACCACATCTGCACCGAGCTTGAGCGGCTGTTGCAACGCCGGGGTGCAGAAGCAGTTATCCACCGCCAGTAGCGCGCCTTTGCTGTGGGCGATATCCGCCAATGCAGTAATGTCCACCAGTTCGGCCAACGGATTGGACGGCGACTCGACAAACAGCAGCTTAGTGTTGGGCTTGAAGGCAGCGGCCCAGCCATCAAGATCAGCCAGCGGCACGTAGTCGACCTGCACGCCGAAGCGCTTGAGGTACTTCTCAAACAGGCTGATGGTCGAACCGAATACGCTGCGCGACACCAGTACGTGGTCGCCAGCGCTGCACAGGCTCATGACAATGGCCAGAATCGCCGACATGCCGGATGAGGTCGCGACCGCCTGCTCGGCCCCTTCCAGGGCGGCAATGCGCTCCTCGAAAGCACGCACTGTCGGGTTGGTGTAGCGCGAATAGACATTGCCCGGCACTTCGCCAGCAAAACGCGCGGCAGCATCGGCCGCGGTGCGGAATACGTAGCTGGAGGTTGGGTAGATCGCCTCGCTGTGCTCACCTTCTGGCGAGCGGTGCTGACCGGCGCGCACCGCCAGAGTATCGAAGCCGACGCCGTCGAGATCGCTGTCCAGACGCCCGGCTTGCCATTCAATCGTCATTGCCAATTTCCTCAACCGGCCCGCCGCAGCGGGCCGGACTGCAACCTAGTTGTTGTACAGGTCGATAATCGCGCTGACGGCCTGGGACTTGACCTTGGAGGCATCGTTGCGCGCCTGCTCGATCTTATCCAGGTAGGCCGCGTCGACATCGCCGGTCACGTACTTACCGTCAAACACCGCGCAGTCGAAGTTGTCGATCTTGATCTTCTTGCTGCCACTGACCGCTTCGATCAGGTCCGGCAGATCTTGATAGATCAGCCAGTCGGCGCCGATCAGCTCGCACACTTCCTCGGTGGTGCGGCCGTGCGCGATCAACTCATGGGCGCTGGGCATGTCGATGCCGTACACGTTCGGATAACGCACCGCTGGCGCGGCCGAGCAGAAGTACACGTTCTTCGCTCCAGCTTCGCGGGCCATCTGGATGATCTGCTTGCAGGTAGTGCCGCGCACGATGGAATCATCCACCAGCATCACGTTCTTGCCGCGGAACTCCAGCTCGATGGCGTTGAGCTTCTGCCGCACGGATTTCTTGCGGGCAGCCTGGCCCGGCATGATAAAGGTACGACCGATATAACGGTTCTTGACGAAGCCTTCGCGGAACTTCACGCCCAGATGGTTAGCCAGTTCCAGTGCTGCGGTACGGCTGGTATCAGGAATCGGGATAACCACGTCAATATCATGCTGCGGACGTTCACGGAGGATCTTGTCAGCCAGCTTCTCGCCCATGCGCAGGCGCGCCTTGTACACCGAGATGCCATCCATGATCGAGTCCGGACGCGCCAGATAAACGTGTTCGAAGATGCACGGAGCATATTTCGGGTTCGCCGCGCACTGACGGGTAAACAGCTTGCCTTCTTCGGTGATGTACACCGCTTCACCCGGCGCGAGGTCGCGAATCAGGGTGAAGCCAAGCACGTCGAGGGAGACGCTTTCAGAGGCGATCATGTACTCCACGCCTTCGTCGGTATGACGCTGACCGAAGACGATCGGACGAATGCCGTTAGGGTCGCGGAAACCAACAATGCCGTAACCGGTGATCATCGCCACTACCGCGTAGCCACCCAGGCAGCGCTCGTGCACGTCAGTCACGGCAGCAAACACGTCTTCTTCGGTGGGCTGCAGTTTGCCGCGCTGGGCCAGCTCGTGAGCGAACACATTAAGCAGCACTTCCGAATCGGAGTTGGTGTTCACGTGGCGCAGGTCAGACTCGTAGATCTCCTTGGCCAGCTGCTCGACGTTGGTCAAATTGCCGTTGTGCGCCAGGGTGATGCCATACGGCGAGTTGACGTAGAACGGCTGCGCTTCGGCCGAGCTGGAGCTACCCGCAGTCGGGTAGCGCACGTGGCCAATGCCCATATGGCCGACCAGACGCTGCATGTGGCGTTGTTGGAACACGTCACGTACCAGACCGTTGTCCTTTCGCAGGAACAGGCGGCCATCATGGCTGGTGACAATACCGGCAGCATCCTGGCCGCGGTGCTGGAGGACGGTGAGCCCGTCATACAGCGCCTGATTGACGTTCGATTTACCGACGATACCGACAATGCCGCACATGTGACGCAACCCCTACTCAATGAAACACGATGATTCGCAATGCACTTACGGCAGTTTAGGCTGCTGCAGTGCCTCTTTGAACGGTAACTCCACCGGCGCCGTAACGCCGCTGGCCAGCCACTCACTGGACAGACCCAGAATCAGGTTTTTCGACCAATCAGCAACCATCAGAAAATGCGGTACAAGTGCTGATTCCTGCCACCAGCTGTCTTGCTCCACCGGTGCCAGGCTGATCAAACCGACCAGCACCACGACCAGCAGGCCTCCGCGCGCCGCGCCGAAAACCATGCCAAGAAAACGATCGGTCCCCGACAGTCCGGTCACCCGGATCAATTCACCAATCAGGTAATTGACCAGGGCACCTACCAACAGGGTGACCACAAATAGAATCGCGCAACCTGCAATCACGCGCGCCGAGGGTGTTTCGATAAAATCCACCAGGTGCTGCGACAGTGCGCCGCCGAACATCCAGGCGACCACGCCAGCAATGATCCAGGTAAGCAATGACAGGGCTTCCTTGACGAAGCCACGGCTCAGACTGATCAGACTTGAAACGGCGACAACGGCGATAATCGCCCAATCGACCCAGGTGAATGCCACGATGCAGGTTACCGACGAGAAAGGCGCTGCATTTTAGCAGAGCACCTGTGTGGGGCGTAAGCAAAGGATTCGCCAACCGCTGAAATGCCCGCCCCGCCTAGTGGCGGGCCAAACAGTTCGGCTTGACGAAGAACGCCAAGCAGCTTACTCAGCCGGCTTCGGGCTGAAAACGCACCACAAAACCATTGAGCTTGTGCTGACGATTGAGCTGATCACGCAGGCGATCCGCCTCGGCACGCTCGATCAGCGGCCCGACAAATACCCGGTTCATGCCATCGACGCTGCGGATATAGGCGTTGTAGCCCTGGCTGCGCAGAGTTTTCTGCAGTTTCTGCGCGCCATCGCTGCTGGACAGACTCGCCAGCTGCACCGACCAACTGATCGGCAGGCTATTGGCATCCAGCTTACTCGGCGCAGGCTGAGGTGGTTCTGCCACAGGCTCAGGCGCGGCCGCTGGCGTCCCTGGAGTGATGGGTTCGGCCGGCAGCTCACTCACAACAGGCTCGCTTGGCTCCAGGCTTTGCGCGGCCTCGCTACCAATCGGCTCATCAGGCAAAAGCTGCGGTTCAGGCACGGCCACAGGCTGTAATTCAACTTCGGGAGCCTGGGGAGCCGCCGGCATTTCAGGCGCGTCTACCTGCACGCGCTGCGACTCATCCTCACGCGACAACAGCATTGGCAGGAAAATAACTGCCAGCGCCAGCAATACCAACGCACCGACCATGCGCTGCTTCAATCCCTTATCCAGCAAAGCCATCCTGCACGCCCCCATTGGCTTGGCGGGCCAGCCAATCCAGGGCCTCGGCCACGCAGTAGAAAGATCCATACAGCAGCACTTCATCCCCATCCGAAGCCTGCTCACACTGAGCTTCAAGCGCTGCCTGCACACTGGTGTAAGCAGCCACTTGCGCACCGCTGTTATGCAGATGCGCCTGCAGCTCGCTGGCTGCACGCGTGCGACTGGTCGGCAAAGCCGCCACCGCCCAACTGTCCACTTCGCTTAACAACGGCGTCACCACACCGGACAGATCCTTGTCAGCCAGCAAACCAAACACGGCCAGGCGTTTACCTGATAGCGAACGGCTGGCCAAACGCTGAGCGAGATACTCGGCAGCATGGGGATTATGCCCAACATCGAGCAGTAGTGTGAGTGACTTACCCTGCCAATTGAGGCTTCTGCGATCTAGACGCCCGGTCACCCGGGTCTGCTGCAACGCCTGACTGATTACCTCAGGCTGCCAGGGTAGCTGCATCACTGCATACGCCTGCAGAGCCAGGGCAGCGTTTTCCATGGGCAGGTCGAGCAGCGGCAAGTGGGCCAGCTTAAGCACTTCGCCTTGATGATTAAGGCCGTACCAGGACCAATCCTGCGCACTCAGGCTCAGGTCATAGTCACGGCCACGTAGAAAGAATGGAGCATCGAGCAGTGCTACTTGATCAAGCAAAGGCTGCGGCGGCTCAAGATCGCCACACAGAGCAGGTTTTCCAGCACGGAAAATACCAGCCTTCTCGAAAGCCACCGACTCACGGGTATCACCCAGCCAGTCGGCGTGGTCGATGCCGATGCTGGTAACCAGAGCGATATCGGCGTCCAGTAGATTCACTGCGTCCAGGCGCCCGCCCAGTCCAACTTCCAGCACCAGCGCATCCAGGCCAGCTTGCTGGAATAACCAGAAGGCGGCCAGGGTGCCCATTTCGAAATAGGTCAGTGAGGTGTCACCACGCGCGGCCTCGACCACGGCGAACGCCTCACAGAGCATGGCGTCAGTGGCTTCGACGCTAGCGATCTGTACTCGCTCGTTGTAACGCAACAGGTGCGGTGAGCTGTATACACCGACTTTGAGGCCCTGCGCTTGCAGCAGCGAGGCAATAAACGCACAGGTCGAACCCTTGCCATTGGTTCCAGTGACGGTAACCACATGCGGCGCCAGCTTGGACAAGCCAAGACGCTGCAAAACGATCCGCGAGCGCTCCAGCCCCATATCAATGGCACTGGGGTGCAGCTGCTCCAGATAGCTCAGCCAATCGGCAAGGGAGCGCTCGGTCATGCAGTCGCCGGCAAGGCTACAGGCGACGGTAGGCCCATCAGCTGAGCCAGCAGACGCGCGAGACGCGGACGCAGTTCAGCGCGGTGAATGATCATGTCGATGGCGCCGTGCTCCAACAGGAATTCGCTGCGTTGGAAGCCTTCCGGCAGCTTCTCACGCACAGTCTGCTCGATCACCCGCGGGCCAGCAAAGCCAATCAGAGCGCGGGGCTCGGCAACAATCACATCACCGAGCATGGCCAGGCTGGCCGACACGCCGCCGTACACGGGGTCAGTCAGCACGGAAACAAATGGAATACCCTCTTCACGTAAGCGCGCCAGCACGGCCGAAGTCTTGGCCATCTGCATCAGCGAGATCAGCGCTTCTTGCATGCGTGCACCACCGGATGCGGAGAAGCACACTAGCGGGCAACGCTGCTCCAAAGCGGCATTGGCGGCGCGGACAAAGCGCTCACCCACAATGGCGCCCATCGAACCACCCATAAAGGAGAACTCGAACGCGCAAGTCACAATCGGCATACCTTCCAGGGTGCCGCGAATCGACACCAGGGCATCTTTCTCGCCGGTCTGCTTTTGCGCGCCAGCAAGGCGATCCTTGTACTTCTTGCTGTCGCGAAACTTGAGGCGATCAACCGGTTCAAGATCGGCGCCCAGCTCTTCACGTCCTTCCGCATCTAAGAAGATATCCAGGCGCGTGCGGGCATCGATACGCATGTGGTGATTGCACTTGGGGCAAACATCCAGGGTCTTTTCCAGCTCAGGCTTGTACAGCACCGAATCGCAGGACGGGCACTTATGCCACAGGCCTTCGGGCACCGAACTCTTTTTGACCTCGGAACGCATGATCGATGGGATCAGTTTGTCTACCAACCAGTTGCTCATGCTCTTGACTCTCCAAAGCTGTTAACCGGACGGGCTGCACTAAATGCGACCAAGCCTAACCGGGAAAATTCATGGGTACGGTCGATTCAGGGGCCGGTGAGAGCTATCCGCATTACCCACCCGCCACCTCAAACGACCGCCTGCAGCGTTTATCCAACCTGCAACAGGGTTATGGACGGCCAAGCCCGCAGCGCCGTCACATCAACCAGGCACACCTCAAGCAGCCTTCACCGCCTGCATAAAAGCGCGAATCTTCTCGGCGTCCTTGATGCCTTTAGCCATTTCTACGCCGCCACTGACATCGACGGCATAGGGACGCACCTGAGCAATGGCCTGCGCAACGTTCTCAGCCGTCAGGCCGCCCGCCAGGATTACCGGCTTACTCAAGCCTTCAGGCACCAGCGACCAGTCGAACGCCTCACCTGTGCCACCCGGAATGCCTGGCACATAGGTGTCCAGCAGTACACCGCTGGCAGTCCTGTACAGCGCCACCTGGGCGGCAATGTCATCGCCCGGCTTGACCCGCAGTGCCTTGATATAGGGGCGATGGTAGCCATCACAGTCTTCAGGGTTCTCGTCGCCATGGAACTGCAGCAAATCCAGCGGCACTGCATCGAGAATCTCACCTAGCTCACAGCGACTGGCATCGACAAACAGGCCCACAGTGGTCACAAAAGGTGGCAAAGCAGCAATGATCGAGCGCGCTTGCTGCAGCGTGACCGCGCGCGGGCTCTTGGCATAGAACACCAGGCCAATTGCATCAGCGCCCGCCTCGACAGCCGACAATGCGTCCTCTATGCGGGTAATGCCACAAATCTTGCTGCGAACGGCTGACAACAGGATGACCTCGATAAATTCAGTGGAAGCCGGATGCTAGCAAATAGCCTTTCAGGCGTCAGCCGCCACATCAGGCAAGCCGGAAAGAAAGTGCGGCCCCAAGTAGCGTTTGGGCAAGTCGAACTCCTCGGGATAATCAACCTGCACCAAATACAAACCATAAGGGTGCGCAGTCACTCCACCGGTACGCCGCACGCGGGTTTCCAGCACTTCCTGCGCCCACTCAACCGGCCGCTCGCCCGCACCAATAGTCATTAGCACCCCAGCGATATTGCGCACCATATGATGCAGAAAGGCATTGGCGCAGATATCCAGCACGATAAACCGTCCGTGCTGCAATAGCTCAAGGTGATGCACCGTTTTGATCGGCGACTTGGCCTGGCACTGCCGCGCACGGAACGCACTGAAATCATGGGTACCGATGAAACACTGCGCGGCTTGGCGCATGCGCTCGACATCCAGCGGCCGATGATTCCACGTGACCTCTTCGGCCATATGCGCCGGGCGAATCTGGTCGTTATAGATCACATAACGGTAACGCCGCGCCTGAGCGCAAAAACGCGCATCAAAGTGCGCCGGCATCGATTTCGCCCACGTCACGCTGATATCACCAGGCAAATTCATATTCGCGCCCATGACCCAAGCATGCATGGAGCGCTCGACCGGCGTACTGAAATGCACCACCTGGGCACTGGCGTGCACCAGTGCATCGGTACGCCCGGCACAGCTCAGGGTTACGGGAACGCCGCCAGCGACTTTCGCCAAGGCTTTTTCCAGCGATTCCTGAATTGAAGGCACGCCTGCACGCTGACGCTGAAAGCCGCGATAGCGCGAACCTTTGTACTCGACACCCAGGGCTATCTTGAAAACGCCAACGGCAGCCGAGTCGGCTGCCGTTGTAGTAAGACCATCAGACATGTATCAAACCAATTTAGCGATCAGCTCACGCGCTTCACTTTGCTGACCTTCGTTACCTTCGGTGATGACTTCATCGAGGATATCGCGAGCACCTTCGGTATCACCCATATCGATGTAGGCACGCGCCAGATCGAGCTTGGTTGCCGTCTCGTCGGTACCCGAAAGGAAGTCGAAGTCATCGTCATTATCCATGCCAGACGAAGCAGTACTTGCCGACATACCCAGATCCGCTGGCTGATCCAGGTCATCAGACAACAGGTCCAGCTCAGCGCTAACTTCATCCAACTGAGCGGCGAAACTGTCGCTTGATGGCTGCGCAGGCGCCTCATCATTCAGCGACAGGTCGAAATCAGCCGACAAGTCGAAATCACCACCCGCTTGCTCACTCGGCAGATCAAAACCTGGCTCAGCTACTACCGGCGCTGCACTTAGCTCATCATCCAGACTCAGCAGGAAATCATCTTCGGCAGCTGCAGCAGGCTTGGCCGGAGTATCCAGATCCAGACTGAAATCAGCCAAATCGCCGCTCAGGTCAAGACTGCTATCACTGCTTTCAGGTAGGCTCAGATCAAAACCCAGGTCATCATCCTTGCTGTCGGCTTGCTCAACCGGCGAGCTGAAGTCCAGATCGTCATCAAGTGACAAGCTATCCAGATCATCCAATGAGGCCGAGTTACCGGCAGCCTGCAGATCACGATCCAGCTCAGACTCGAGATCATCCAGGCTCAGATCGAATGCATCGTCTTGATCGCCAGCAGCGGCTTTCGGGCTAGGCTCGTCCAGAGCAAGATCATCCAGACTGAAGCTGTCTAAATTCTCTTCTGCAACTGCGGCGGCGGCAAAGCCAGCACCGGCTGCAACTGCCATGGCCGGATAGCGCGCTTTGATCTGATCAAGCTCTGCAGCACTGCCACCAATCTCACGCAGCTCGCTGTCCTGACGGGCGAAACCATTACGGTCACCCATCTCGGCATAGACTTCCATCAATTTCAAACGCAGATCACTGCGCTGAGGTTCATCATTGATGGCGCTTTGTAGTAGTTCAGCAGCCTGAGGGAAGCGACCGTAGGCAATGTAGATATCAGCCTCGCCCAACGCATCGCCAGTTTGCGCAGTCACGCGTTCTTCGCTCGGCAGATCGGTTTGCTGACCATCCAGCTCATCAGCCATGCCAGCAAAGCTGTCATCCTGAAGGTCCAGACCAGCATCCAGATCGGACGGGGCGTCATCAGCTGCCAAGCTTTCCTGCAGCTCGGCTTCTTTCAGTGCATTGCGGCGCGACAGCATCATCAGCGCCACCAGCAATATCAGCAGTGCACCACCACCTGCAGCGCCCAGCAAAATCGGGTTAGCCAACAAATCATCAAGGGTGCTGCTTTCAGCTTGCGGCTCAGCCACTACCGGTGCTTCAGCAACAGGTGTGACCGGAGCTGGCTCAGGAGCAGCAATCGGCGCGGGCTCTACCGCAACAGGCGCTACGGTCTCGGGCTGAGCTGCAGGCTCTTCGCTGTAGTTAAAATCCGTTTCAGGTGTAGCAGCCGGGACTACGGGAGTAGCAGCAGCTGGATCCTGTGGCGCGGCCTCTGGCGCAGGCTCAACCGGAGTAGCCGGGGCCTCAGCTACCGGTGCTACTGGGGCGGCAGGTGCAACAGCTGGGGCTTGGCCTTGCGCAGCAAGATCAGCCTGCAGCTTGGCCATTTGGTCGTCTTTCAACTGAATCAGACGCTGCAGCTTGTCGAGCTGGCTCTGCAGGTCTGTCATGCGGCCTTTCAGCTCATCATTTTCACGACGACTGGAGTCCAGGCTTTCCTGGGTCACGGCCAATTTGTCAGTCAGCGCTTTGCTGTCGGCTGCGCCCTTGTCGCTGCCAGTAGTGGCTTTACCACTGTCAGCAGCAACCAGTTTCAGGCTATCGCCAGTTTCAACCTTGGCTGGAGTCGCGGCGGCGCTGGTGCGTTTGGTGGCATCCAGCTGACGCGCGCTGGCAGCAACGCTGCGGCCTTCACGCCAGGCTGCATTCTGCTCGGCAACCTGAGCGAGAGCTTCGCCCTGGGCACGGCTCTTGACTTGTTGCTCATCGGGTAGACGCAACACCTGACCACTTTTAAGGCGGTTGATGTTGCCGCCGATAAAGGCATCCGGATTCAAGTCCTGAATCGCCAACATGGCCTGATGTACGCTGCCACCAGCACGCGCTCGCTGGGCAATTTCCCAGAGGGTGTCGTTGGCGGTGGTTTTGTATTCATTGCCTTCCAGCGGTTTGGCCGCTGGCGCAACAGGTGCTGCTGGAGCTGTTGGCGCTACAGGCTTAACGGCAGCTGAGGCCGGGCGCGGAGCAGGAGCTTGCACACGTGGCGCAGGCGCTGGTGCAGCTACAGGCATTTGCGCTGCAGCAGGAATAACGCTCTGCGGGGTATACAGCGGCGGATCCAGCAACACGGTGTATTCACGCAACAAACGGCCATTCGGCCAGAGCACTTCAACCAGGAAGTTCAGGTAAGGCTCACGCATGGGTTTGCTGGAGGTCACCCGAATGACGCTTTTGCCATTGGGCTTGAGCACCGGGGTGAATTTCAGGTCAGTCAGGAAGAACTGACGATCAACGCCGGCTTTAGTGAATGCTTCCGGGGATGCTAGGGTCGGTATAACTTCGTTGGAAGCCAGGTCACGCACTTCCAGCAACTCAATCTCAGCCACTAACGGCTGATTGAGCGCCGATTGCAGGGTCACCTCACCCAGCCCCAGCGCGTGCGCCATACCGGATGACAGCGCCGAAGCAGCTGCGATTGCCAGCACCAGTTTGCGAACCCGAACCATAGCGTTATCCCTTGTTTTATCTTTTTTTCTCGACCAGCGAGAGGATGTTGATAATTGCTGCCTACTACGCCCGAAGACGCAACCCCATCCAGCAATCAACTCAGCCAGTATTGCCAAGCTCGAAAGATTCTTCAAATTTCTTGGTAAGTATCTTTTACAGATAGTGTTTTATCAACAACTCGGCCAATTGCACAGCATTTAGCGCCGCGCCTTTTCTCACGTTATCAGACGCAATCCACAAATTGAGTTCAGCAGGATCAGCCAAACCGGCGCGCACTCGGCCAACATAGACCACATCCTGGCCGACGGCGTCGCCGACCGCGGTCGGATAATCATCCATTTGCACCAATTCCAGAGCCGGCGCGGCGTCCAGAGCAGCGTATACCTGCGTAAGGTCGATGGCCGACTCGGTCTGCACTGAAACGTTCAGGCTGTCGCCAAAGAACACCGGAACCTGGATACAGGTCACCGCAACCTGCAAATCGGGCAATGCCAGCAACTCCTTGAGCTCGCCGGCAATCTGCCGCTCTAGCGCTGCGTGCCCTGCGCTATCGGTCTGTTCGACCTGCGCCAGCAGATTGAAGGCCATTTGCCGATCAAACAGCTGCGGCTCGAATGCTCGGCCATTGAGCAGCTCGGCGGTTTGCCGCGCCAACTCGGACACCCCTTCCCGCCCGCGACTGGAAACCGCCAGGCAGGCCGTCACAGTCACCCGCTGAATACGCACTTGCTCAGGCAACGCCGCCAGCACCGCGGCCAGTGCAACACCCGGGGCGCTTGGGCTGGTCAACAGATAAGGCGCCGTCAAGCTCGCTAAGACGGCAGGATTGACCTCGGGAATCACTCGTGGCGCCTGGGCGGCGGGCAAACCACTGGCCAGATCAATCACTGCGCAGCCAGCCGCAGCGGCTTGCGCGGCATACTTCTGCGTCACCTTGCTGCCAGCAGCGAAGAACACCAGCCGCACGCTGGCAAAATCGAAGGTTTCCAGATCGCGTACGCGTAGGTTCTTGCCCTTGTAAGACAAGGAACGTCCGGCTGATTCACCGCTGGCTACCAGATGCAGATTGGCCACCGGGAACTCGCGCTCTTCCAGCAGCTGCACCAGGGTTTCACCAACGCTGCCGGTGGCGCCGATTACGGCAATATCAAAAGTACGGGTCATGGCAACGCTCGAATAAATAAGCCCAGCACTGTATAGCCGCCCCAACAAAATGCAAAGGAGCGGGCTGCCGGGCGCTCGATTTGACTCGAATGCCCAACAGCCCGCCCCTTTTAGTCAACCTGTTTGCGTATCAGCGCAGCGCGATTAACGCTCCAGCAGGATACGCAGCATGCGTCGCAGCGGCTCCGCCGCGCCCCACAGCAGCTGATCACCGACAGTGAATGCGCCCAGGTATTGCGAGCCCATGTTGAGCTTGCGCAGACGACCAACCGGCACGCTCAGAGTACCCGTCACAGCAGTCGGACCCAGCTCGCGAATGCTGGCTTCACGCTGATTCGGCACCAGCTTGACCCAGGGGTTGTGCTGGCTGATCAGGCCTTCGATGTCCGACAGCGGCACGTCCTTGTTCAGCTTGATGGTCAGCGCCTGGCTGTGGCAACGCATGGCACCGATACGCACGCACAGACCGTCGACAGGAATCGGGTTCTTGAAGCGACCGAGGATCTTGTTGGTTTCTGCCTGGCCCTTCCACTCTTCACGGCTCTGGCCGTTCGGCAGTTCCTTGTCGATGTAAGGGATCAGGCTGCCGGCCAGCGGCACGCCGAAGTTATCGACCGGGAAGGATTCGCCGCGCATGGCTTCGGCCACTTTGCGATCGATATCCAGAATGGCGCTGGCCGGGTCGGCCAGCTCATCGGCTACCGAGGCGTTAATCGCGCCCATCTGTTTGATCAGCTCACGCATGTTCTGCGCACCAGCACCGCTGGCCGCCTGATAAGTCATGGCGCTCATCCACTCGACCAGGC
Source organism: Pseudomonas sp. FEMGT703P (assembly GCF_002786345.1). Classification (NCBI taxonomy): domain Bacteria; kingdom Pseudomonadati; phylum Pseudomonadota; class Gammaproteobacteria; order Pseudomonadales; family Pseudomonadaceae; genus Pseudomonas; species Pseudomonas sp. FEMGT703P. The sequence goes on from NZ_PGCM01000002.1 coordinate 29,180, forward strand.
CAGCCTCATACAGGCCGCCCAGCGCCATCAGCATCAGGCTGACGGTGCAGTTGCCGCCGATGTAGTTCTTGGTACCGGCATCCAGCTGCTGATCAATCACCTTGCGGTTAACCGGGTCGAGCACGATGACCGAGCTGTCATCCATGCGCAACGACGAGGCAGCATCAATCCAGTAACCCTGCCAGCCGGCTTCGCGCAGCTTGGGGAAAACTTCGCTGGTGTAGTCGCCACCTTGGCAGGTGAGAATCACGTCCAGGCTTTTCAGCTCGTCAATGCTGTAGGCGTCCTTCAAGGGCGCCGTTTCCTTGCCAATCGCCGGGCCTTGGCCGCCGACATTGGAGGTGGTGAAGAACACCGGCTCGATCAAGTCGAAATCCTGCTCTTCCAGCATGCGTTGCATCAGCACGGAACCGACCATGCCGCGCCAACCGATCAGACCTACACGTTTCATAACCACTACACCTATATAAGCTGACCACCGGAGACCTCCGGCGGGCCAGGAAGATTACAGACTACGCAGCGCTTCGACTACCGCATCACCCATTGCCGCGGTGCCGACCTTGGTTGTACCCGCACTGAAGATATCGCCGGTACGCAGGCCCTGATCCAGCACATTGCTTACGGCCAGCTCGATGGCATCCGCAGCAGCCGTTTGATTGAAGCTGTAACGCAGCATCATCGACACCGACAGAATGGTCGCCAACGGGTTGGCAATGCCCTGGCCGGCGATATCCGGCGCGCTGCCGTGGCACGGTTCGTACATGCCCTTGTTGTTGGCGTCCAGGGAAGCCGACGGCAGCATACCGATGGAGCCAGTGAGCATGGAGGCTTCATCCGAAAGAATGTCGCCGAACATGTTGTCGGTGACCATCACGTCAAACTGCTTCGGCGCGCGCACCAGCTGCATGGCGGCGTTGTCCACGTACATATGGCTGAGTTCGACGTCCGGGTAGTCCTTGGCCACTTCAATGACCACAGCGCGCCACAGTTGGCTGGAAGCCAGCACGTTGGCCTTGTCCACCGAGCAGAGCTTCTTGCCACGCACACGTGCCATGTCGAAGCCGACACGGGCGATACGGCGGATTTCACTCTCGCTGTACGGCAGGGTGTCGTAGGCCATGCGCTCGCCGTTTTCCAGCACTTTGCTTTCGCGCGGCTGACCGAAATAGATGCCTCCGGTCAGCTCACGCACGATCAGAATGTCCAGACCCGCGACGATTTCACGCTTGAGGCTGGAAGCATCGGCCAGTTGCGGGTAGAGAATCGCAGGGCGCAGGTTGCCGAACAGACCCAGCTGCGAGCGAATCTTCAGCAGGCCGCGCTCCGGGCGGATCGCCGGGTCAATGGCGTCCCACTTCGGGCCGCCCACAGCGCCGAGCAGAATGGCGTCAGCGGCCTTCGCGCGAGCCAGGGTTTCGTCGGCCAGCGGCACGCCGTAACGGTCGATGGCTGCACCACCGAGGTCATCGAAGCTCAGTTCGAAACCCAGGTTGTACTTGTCGTTGGCCAGGTTCAGCACCTTGACCGCTTCGGCCATGATTTCCGGGCCGATACCGTCGCCGGGGAGAATCAGAATCTGCTTGGACATGCTTTTCTCAACTCATTAATCGGCGAGTGACGGATGCACTCGCCCGCTGATTACTTGATGGCGCCGAACAGCCAAGGGCTGCGCTGCTGATAGGTGGTTTCAAAGGTCTTGATCGCGTCACTGTCCTGCAGGGTCAGGCCGATATCGTCCAGGCCATTGAGCAGGCAATGCTTACGGAAGGCATCGACCTCGAAGCTATACTGCACGCCATCCGGACGGGTCACGGTTTGCGCGGCCAGGTCGACGGTCAGCTGGTAGCCAACCGTGGCTTCGGCCTGCTGGAAAAGCGCATCGACCTCGTCCTCCTTGAGGATGATCGGCAGCAGGCCGTTCTTGAAGCTGTTGTTAAAGAAGATATCGGCAAAGCTCGGCGCGATGATGGTGCGGAAGCCATATTCTTCCAACGCCCAAGGCGCGTGCTCGCGGCTCGACCCACAACCAAAGTTCTCCCGCGCCAGCAGCACGCTGGCACCTTGGTAACGCGCGAAGTTCAGTACGAACTCCTGATTCACCGGGCGCTTGGAGTTGTCCTGATTCGGCTGGCCGACATCGTGGTAGCGCCATTCATCGAACAGGTTCGGGCCGAAGCCAGTACGCTTGATCGACTTCAAGAACTGCTTGGGGATGATCTGGTCGGTGTCGACGTTGGCGCGATCGAGCGGTGCAACCAGGCCGGTGTGTTGGGTAAAGGCTTTCATCGTCAGCTCCTTAGGCCTGGATCAATTCGCGCACATCGATAAAGCGGCCAGTCACCGCCGCTGCCGCCGCCATCGCCGGGCTGACCAGGTGAGTACGCCCACCGGCACCCTGACGGCCTTCGAAGTTACGGTTGGAGGTGGATGCGCAATGCTCGCCACTACCGAGTTTGTCCGGGTTCATCGCCAGGCACATGGAGCAGCCCGGCTCGCGCCATTCAAAACCGGCCTCGATAAAGATGTGGTGCAACCCTTCTTGTTCCGCCTGGGCTTTAACCAGACCGGAGCCCGGCACCACCATCGCCTGCTTGATGGTGCTGGCGACCTTACGACCCTTGGCCACTTCAGCAGCGGCGCGCAGGTCTTCGATGCGCGAGTTGGTGCAGGAGCCGATAAATACGCGATCCAGCTGGATATCGGTGATCGCTTGATTGGCCTGCAAGCCCATGTATTTCAGGGCGCGGATGATCGAATCCTTCTTCACCGGGTCGCTTTCGGCAGCGGGGTCCGGCACGTTCTGGTCAACCGCCAGCACCATTTCCGGCGAAGTGCCCCAGCTGACTTGCGGTTTGATGTCTTCAGCGCGCAGCTCAACCACGGTGTCGAAATGCGCATCGGCGTCGGACACCAGGTCCTGCCACTGCGCCACAGCGGCGGCCCAATCGGCGCCTTTCGGGGCAAACGGACGACCTTCGACATAGGCAATGGTTTTTTCATCCACCGCCACCAGGCCCACGCGGGCACCGGCTTCGATGGACATGTTGCAGATGGTCATGCGCCCTTCCAGCGACAAGTCGCGGATTGCGCTGCCAGCAAACTCCAACGCATGGCCGTTACCGCCGGCGGTGCCGATTTTGCCGATCACGGCCAGCACGATGTCTTTGGCGGTCACGCCGAACAGCAGCTTGCCTTCGACCAGCACCTGCATGTTCTTCATCTTCTTGGCCACCAGGCACTGGGTGGCGAGCACATGCTCGACCTCAGAGGTGCCAATGCCATGGGCCAGCGCACCGAAGGCGCCATGGGTGGAGGTGTGCGAATCGCCGCAGACCACGGTCATGCCCGGCAAGGTCGCGCCCTGCTCTGGGCCAACTACGTGAACGATGCCCTGGCGAATGTCGTTCATCTTGAATTCGAGGATGCCAAAGTCATCGCAGTTCTCATCCAAGGTTTGTACCTGAATGCGCGACACTTCATCAGCAATGGCTTCCAGGCCGCCCTGACGCTCGGCCTTGGTGGTCGGCACGTTGTGGTCCGGGGTGGCGATGTTGGCGTCGATGCGCCACGGTTTGCGGCTGGCCAGACGCAAGCCCTCAAAGGCCTGGGGCGAGGTCACTTCGTGGAGGATATGCCGGTCGATGTAGATCAGCGACGAACCATCGTCGCGGCGCTTCACTTCGTGCATTTCCCAGAGTTTGTCGTACAGCGTTTTGCCGGCCATCCGCTATCCCTCATCAACCTGTTTCTATGCCTGGGCAAATAGCCCTTTGGCTTATGGGGTAATCCTATGGGCTTGAGTTAAATTACTCAAATTCATATTTTTCATCCAAAGGATTCCTCAATGGAATACAAGTAAACTTGAGCAGCGCAAATTGCGCTTCGCCCACTGCCAGGAAAAGCCGCATGGATCTCGCCACCCTCAATGCCTTTATTGCCATCGCCGAGCTGGGCAGCTTCTCCGAAGCGGCGGAACGCCTGCACCTTACCCAGCCGGCGGTGAGCAAACGCATCGCCAGCCTGGAGCAGCAGCTCAATGTGCGCCTGTTCGACCGCCTTGGCCGCGAGGTCAGCCTGACCGAGGCAGGCCGTGCCTTGCTGCCACGGGCCTATCAGATTCTCAATGTGCTCGATGATACGCGCCGTGCGCTGACCAATCTGAATGGCGAGATCAGCGGCCGCCTGACCCTGGCCACCAGTCACCACATTGGCCTGCACCGCCTGCCACCGCTGCTGCGCGCCTTTACCCGCGCACACCCGCAGGTGGCACTGGATATCCAGTTCCTCGATTCAGAGGTGGCCTATGAAGAAGTGCTGCATGGCCGCGCCGAGCTGGCGGTGATCACCCTGGCTCCGGAAACCCGCGAGCCGGTGCATGCCGTGGCCGTATGGGACGACCCGCTGGATTTCGTCGCTGCCCCCGAGCATCCACTGGCACGCAGCCAGGCGATCAGCCTGGCCGATGTGGCACACCACCCGGCGGTATTTCCCGGCGGCAACACCTTTACCCACCATATCGTGCGGCGCCTGTTCGAGGCCCAGGGGCTGACGCCGAATATCGCCATGAGCACCAACTACCTGGAAACCATCAAGATGATGGTTTCCATCGGCCTGGCCTGGAGCGTGCTGCCGCGCACTATGCTCGATGATCAGGTCGCGCGCCTGCCATTACCGGGCATCCAGCTGACCCGTCAGCTGGGCTATATCAGCCACACCGAACGCACCCTTTCCAACGCCGCGCGGGCCTTTATGAACCTGCTGGATGCTCAGCGTGATGGCCTTGCAATGGCCAGCGACTAGGGGCTAACGTGGGCTTATAACGATAAGAAAGGTTTCTGCATGACTCAGCCTCGTAGCTCAGCCAGCGACCAGGAAACCCACGCATACAAAGGAAGAGTTGGTCGTGGCTAAATCCAGTGATCGCCGTCCGCCACTGCCGTTTATCCCGGCACTGGATCCTGCCGAATTCGAAAACGCCTGGAACGATGCCCCGCGCCTGTTGCGCGCCCTTAACGGCGCCAAACTGGGCACTTGGTACTGGGACATCGAAAGCGGCCGCGTCAGCTGGTCACGGGGCGCCCAGGCGCTTTTCGGCCTCGACCCCAAGCAACCGCTGGAAAAACGCATCGACTATATCGAGCTGATTCCCGAGGAAGACCGCCCAGATATTCTGCGCCTGTTTGAACAACTGCTAGCCGGCAACCCCAGCAATCGTGCCTTCCGCCACCGTATTCGCTGGCCGGACGGCAGCTTGCACTGGCTGGAGATTAGCGGCAGCCTGCAACTGGACGCCGATGGCAAGCAGCGTGTCATTGGTGTCATCCGCGACATCAGCAACCAGCAAGCCCGCGAACAGGCACTGCGCAGCAGCGAGGAAAAGTTCGCCCAGGCCTTCAATTACAGCCCGGACGCGGTGGTTATCACTGAGAAATCCAGCGGCCGCTTTATCGAAATCAACGCAGGTTTCGAACGTCAATTCGGCTGGACCAGTGAACAAACTCTGGGCCGCACCTCGCTGGAAATGGGCATCTGGGCCTGCCTCAAAGATCGCCAACGGATGATGGACGCGGTCAAAAGCAACACCCTCAACGGCCTGGAAGTACCGCTCTACCACCGCGACGGCAGTATTCGCCGGAATCTGCTGTTTGGCGGCGAAATTATCCTGGATGGCATTCCATGCCTGGTTCTGTCGCTGCGTGACATTACCCAGCAACGCCAGCAGGAGCGTGATCTTCACGACAGCCAGGAGCGCCTGAATCTGGCCCTGGATTCGGCCGACCTCGGCACTTGGGACTGGCACATCCCAAGCAACATGCTGTTTGGCTCTGCGCGCGCCTCCAAACTACACGGTTTGGAAGATGAGCCCTTCCATGACGACTTCCGCAAGTTCTTCAGCTGCGTCCCACTGGAAGACCGTCACGCCATGCGCAAGCACTTCAATAACTTGGCGCAGGGACTCACCGAGGATTACCAGGTCACCTACCGCGCGGTATACGGCAACAAGGAGGTGCATTACCTGGAAAGCACCGCCAAGCTCTACCGCGACGCCGACGGCAAGCCTGAACGCATGGCCGGCATCCTCATCGATATCAGTGAGCGTGTGCGCCGCGAACAACGCCTGGCAGCTTCTGAGGCCAAATTCGCCAACCTGTTCCAAGCCAGCCCCGACCCCGTCGCCCTGACCACCCTGCCTGACGGCGTGGCCATGGAAATCAACTCAAGCTTCAGCCAGGCCTTCGGCTGGCAGCCCGAGGAGATTATCGGCCGGCGCATGACCGAGCTGAACTTCTGGGCCAACCTCGACGTGCGAACCGCGCTCTACGACAAGCTCGAACGCGATAAGAGCCTGCATAACGAAGTGGCGGATTACCTGGATAAACAAGGGCGCGTGATCACCTGCGTGGTGTCCACCAGACCCCTGCTGCTGAATAACCAACCCTGCATCCTCACCACCTTCCGAGACATCAGTGAACGGCAAAAAGCCCAAGCAGCGCTGCAAGCCAGCCAGGAGAAGTTCGCCCTGGCATTCCAATCAAGCCCGGACGCCATCACCATTACCGAACGCGACACTGCCCGCTACATTGAGGTAAATGAAGGCTTCTGCAGGCTAAACGGCTACAGCGCTGAAGAGGTCATTGGGCGTACGGCCCTAGAAATTAACGTGTGGGCCGATCCATCAGAACGCATCCAGATGCTAGATACGCTTAAACGCGACGGGCATGTGCGCCGCATGGAAATGCATGGAAGACACCGCGACGGCAGCATCAAAATGGTTGAGGTATCGGTAAATCCCATCCAGCTCAACAACATCCCCTGCCTGCTGCTCACCGCCCGCGATATCAGCGAGCTCAAGGAAGCCCAGGCTCAGGTGCAGCACCTGGCTTACCACGACTCGCTGACCAACCTGCCCAACCGTGCACTGCTGCTTGATCGCCTGACCCAGCAAATCGCTCTACTCAAACGTCACGAACTGCGCGGCGCCCTGCTATTTATTGACCTGGACCACTTCAAACACATCAACGACTCACTCGGCCATCCCGTCGGCGATGCGGTGCTCAAGCTGGTGACGGCGCGCTTGGAATCCAGCGTACGTCAGGAAGACACGGTGGCACGCCTGGGTGGCGACGAGTTTGTCGTGCTGATTTCCGGCCTGGAAGGCAAGCGTTCAAAGGTCGTGCAACAGGTCCGCGCCCTGGCGGAAAAACTGCGCCACTTACTCGCCGAACCCATGCTGCTCGACGGCCACCAACTGCAAGTAACGCCCAGCATTGGCATCGCCCTGGTGCCTGACCACGGCGATACACCATCCGATGTGCTCAAACGTGCGGATATCGCCCTGTACAGGGCCAAAGACTCGGGCCGCAACTGCATCCAACTGTTTCGCAACACCATGCAGAAGGCTGCCAGCGAACGCCTACGCCTGGAAAACGACCTGCGCCTGGCGCTCGCCCGGGGTGAATTCGAGTTGTACTTTCAGCCTCAGGTGGATGCGCGGAACAACCAGATTATCGGGGCCGAAGCCCTCTTGCGCTGGATGCATCCGACCCTTGGGCCGCAGTCGCCGGCGCTGTTTATCCATGTGCTTGAAGAAAGCGGGCTGATTCTTGAAGTCGGCGCATGGGTACTTGCCGAAGCCTGCCACGCCTGCGCCCGCCTGATTGAGCAAGGCATGGTCAACGCCGCGCAGTTCAGCCTATGCGTCAACATCAGCCCTCGACAGTTCCGTCAGCATGACTTTGTTGACCGAGTAGAAAGCAGCCTGACCAACAGCCACCTGCCGCCGCAGATGCTCAAACTGGAAATCACCGAAGGCATCGTGATCCAGAACATCGACGACACCATCGCCAAGATGAATCGCCTCAAACGCCTCGGTGTAACCTTCGCCATGGACGATTTTGGCACCGGCTACAGCTCGCTGACCTACCTCAAGCGCCTGCCGGTGGATGTGCTGAAGATTGATCAGTCGTTCGTACGCGACGCCACCCTCGATGCCAACGATGCCGAGATTATCCGCGCAATCGTCGCCATGGCTCGCAGCCTGGGCTTGGGCATGATTGCCGAAGGGGTTGAACAGGTGGATCAGTTGGAGTTTCTCCAGCAACAGGGCTGTCACCACTATCAGGGCTACCTGTTCAGCCGGCCGGTGCCACTGCAGCAGTTCCGCCAGTTGCTGCACGACAACCGCATACCGGCGCCCCTGTAAAACAACAAGGGCACCCGCAGGTGCCCTTGTTGTTAACCGCAACGCTGCTTAGCTCTGCAGCACAGTGCGACCAGCACCGATTGGAATGCGCTTGGCTTTTGCCTCTTCCGGCACGATACGCACCAGGTCGATATTCAGCAGGCCGTTGACCAGGCTGGCAGCCTTGACCTCGATATGGTCGGCCAAGCGGAACGACAGTTTGAAGGCGCGCTGAGCGATGCCCTGGTACAGGTAGGTGACGTTCTCGGCGCTGGTATCGCGCTTGCCACCGCTAACGGTCAACACGCCGCGCTCGACCTGCAGCTCCAAATCGTCCTCTTGGAAGCCCGCGGCCGCAACCACGATGCGGTATTGATCGTCGGCATACTTCTCGACGTTATAGGGTGGATAGCTGCTACCTGCCTCGTTGCGCATGGCCGACTCGAACAGATCATTAAACCGGTCGAAGCCAACGGACTGACGGAACAGCGGTGTCATGGAAAATGCAGTGCTCATAAAAATCTCCTGAGGTTCAGCGAGTGAATAAGCGCAGGACCCGACTTCGGCATCCCACATCACTGAACATGTGGTGACTCAGAAAAATTTCAAGTGCTGCATGTTATGCACAGCGCCAGAACGGCAGTAAGGGCTGGCAGATCGTCAGGCACTGGCCTGCTCGACAGGCTCTACCTCGGCAAACTGGATACCGAGCAAGCCATCAATGCGCAGACAGTCGTTTTCGCGGCGCAGCAGGTTGAACAGCTCGGTGGCTTCGGGGTAGCTGCGCGTCAGCATGGCAAGCCATTGCTTGAGACGACCCGGTGCGTAGCGTGGTGACATTTTGCGCCGCGCCTGCAGCCAGAAATCCGCAAGCAGCGGCTGCAACTCAGCCCAACTCATGGCAACCACGTCCTGCCCTGCCCTAGCAGCGGCAATTTGCCGGGCCAGGTCAGGACGCGCCACCAGGCCACGACCGAGCATGATGTCCTCAACCCCACTGACCTCACGGCAACGCCGCCAGTCATCCAGGGTCCAGATCTCGCCATTGGCAAATACCGGCACTTTCACCGCGTCCTGCACCCGGGCCACCCACTCCCAGTGTGCCGGCGGCTTGTAGCCTTCAACCTTGGTCCGCGCGTGTACCACGATCTGTGCCGCGCCGCCCTCGGCCAGCGCCTCGGCACACTCCAAGGCATAGTCCTTGTGATCAAAACCCAGGCGCATTTTCGCCGTGACCGGAATCGCGGCTGGCACCGCACGACGCACTTCACGGACGATGGCATGCAGCAACTCGGGCTCTTTGAGCAATACCGCGCCGCCACGGGACTTATTCACCGTCTTGGCCGGGCAGCCGAAGTTGAGGTCGATCACGGGCGCGCCGAGGGTGCAGGCAAACGCCGCGTTGTCCGCCAGGCAGGCTGGATCGGAGCCGAGGAACTGCACGCGCAGCGGCGTGCCGGCGGCCGTTTGCGCGCTGCTGAACAATTCAGGCGCGAGCTTCTCATAGGTGCTGACGGGCAATACCCGCTCGGTTACCCGGATAAATTCCGTCACGCACCAATCGATGCCGCCCACCTGAGTGAGCACATCGCGAAGGATTTCGTCGACCAACCCCTCCATCGGGGCCAGGGCGATTTGCATAGGCAATCTCTTGAAAATGCGGTGCTGCGCTTCGGCTAAAAGTCGCAGGTAGAAAAACGCCGCGTAGTGTACGCGGCGTGATGGTGAAACGCTCAGGCATTAGCCCAACGGCGCGTCACAGTTCCATGGGAAATGGGGGTTGCAAAGCCGCGCCATAACCCTCAACAAACTCTGGCGGCATACGCTTGGGCTTACCACTGGACAGTTCGATGCAGACAAAGGTGGTTTTCGCGCGCAACAGGGTCATGCCATCTTCCGGGCGAATCAGCTGGAAGCGTCGATCCATCTTCAGGCGCTGGTCGGACTCGACGATCCAGGTAGCCATCTGCAGCTGCTGGTCTTCGTAGGCGCTGGCCAGATAGTCGATCTCATGGCGCAGTACGGCCATAGCGCGGTCGAGGCGGCGATACTCAGCCAGGTCCAGCCCCAGAAACTGCGAATGGCGCCAGGCGCAGCGCTCCAACCAGCTGACGTAGACCGCATTATTGGCATGACCAAGGCCGTCGATATCCTCGGCCGTGACCTGAATATCAATGACAAAGGGATTGCTCAGCTCCCAGCTCATGCCGACTGCTCCAGGCTACCGGCCAAGGCGCGCGCCTCGGCAGCCAGCTGGGTGATCTGATCCCAGGCACGTGCGCGTACCAGGTTACTTGGCGCGATCCAGGTGCCGCCGACACAGGCCACGTTGGGCAAGCGCAGGAAGCCCAGCAGGTTATCCGGGGTTACCCCGCCGGTTGGGCAGAAGCGAATACCGGTAAACGGGCCTTTGAAACTCTTGAGCATCTTGATGCTGGTGGCGCCATCAGCCGGAAATAGCTTGAGCGAGCGGTAGCCGTATTCCAGCGCCAGCAGCACCTCGGACGGCGTCATCACACCCGGCAGATATGGCAGGCCTGAATCCTCTGCCGCCGCCGCCAGACGTTCAGTGCAGCCAGGGCTGACGGCAAACTGCGCACCGGCATCGCGGGCTTCGAGAAACTGCTCGGCGTGGATCACTGTTCCGGCGCCAATCAACAGGTCCGGCAGTTCCTTGCGCATCGCCGCCAGGGCATCCAATGCCCGCGGCGTGCGCAAGGTCACTTCCAGCACGCGGATGCCACCGGCGTGCAGCGCACGGGCCAGGTCCACCGCCAGGCTGATGTCTTCAATCACCAGCACCGGTAACACCGGGCGGGCCTGCTGCAGCACCACATCCATCGTCAGGCTCATGCCTTGCTCCCCGCTCTCAAATTCAATTGTCGCGTTCAGTCTTCAAACAGGCTGCTGGCGCCCTGCTCAGCCGACCCGACCAGACGGCGCTGCGCGGCGAACATTTCCAGACCATAGCCCAATTCCAGCTCGGTACTGGCAGATGCCAATGGCCGCGCGGCCAATTGCTGCTCACTCAGCTCCACCTGCAGCAGACCATTTTGTACATCCAGTACCAACCAATCGCCGTCCTGCAGCCGCGCCAAGGGACCACCAGCCGCCGCCTCAGGGGTGACGTGCAAGGCAGTGGATACCTGCCCCGAAGCCCCAGACATGCGCCCATCGGTCACCAGGGCCACCCGCTGGCCGGCTTGCTGCAAATTGGCCAACAACGGCATCAGTTTGTGCAGCTCAGGCATGCCATTGGCTTGTGGGCCTTGGAAGCGCACCACCAGCACCAGGTCACCATGTAGATCGCCGGCGCTGTAGGCCGCCTGCACAGCTGCTTCCGAATCAAAGATGCGCGCTTGGGCGCGGATGTGCCAGAACGCCGGATCCACCGCTGAGGTTTTCAGGATGGCGCGCCCCAGGTTGCCTGCCAGCAGCACCAGCCCGCCCTCCTCAGCAAAAGGCTCAGCCACATGCCGGACAATATCCGGCGCCGGGCTCTGTGCCGGCAGGTCGCGCCAGGCCAGGCGCTCAGCCTCCAGCCAGGGCTCGCGGGTATAGGCACGCAAACCATGTCCGGCAGCGGTGGCAACATCGTCATGCAGCAGACCGGCGCCGAGTAGTTCACGCAGCAACCAAGCCGGCCCACCGGCGGCCTGAAACTGATTCACGTCTGCTGCGCCATTCGGATAAACCCGCGCCAGCAGCGGCACCACCTTGGACAACGCGGCGAAATCATCCCAGTTCAGTTCATAGCCCGCCGCTCGAGCAATGGCCGGCAGGTGCAAGGTGTGATTGGTCGAGCCGCCGCTGGCAAGCAAAGCCACCACCGCATTGATCAGCGACCGCGCATCAATCTGCTGACCGACCGGCAGATAGCGCTCGCCCTGGCGGCTGTTGTGCGCCACCAAGCGCGCTGCCTCATCGGTCATGGCATCGCGCAGCGGTGTGTAGGGGTGAATAAAGGCGCTGCCCGGTACGTGCAGGCCCATCGCTTCCATCAGTAACTGATTGGTATTGGCCGTGCCGTAGAAGGTGCAGGTGCCGGCCTGGTGGTAAGCAGCTAACTCGGCAGCCAGCAGCTCATCACGACTGGCTTCGCCACGGGCATAACGCTGGCGGACGGCGGCTTTTTCCTTGTTCGGCAGCCCCGATTGCATGGGCCCGGCCGGCACGAATACGGCCGGCAGATGACCGAAATGCAGCGCGCCAATCAGCAGGCCGGGGACGATCTTGTCGCACACCCCCAAATACAGCGCGCCATCGAAAATACCGTGGGTCAAGCCGATGCCGGCAGCCTGGGCAATCAGGTCGCGGGAAAACAGCGACAGTTGCATGCCGCCCTCGCCCTGGGTGATGCCATCGCACATGGCCGGCACCCCGGCGGCGAACTGCGAGGTCGCGCCAGCCTTGGCCAGCGCCACTTTCAGACGCTCGGGATAGTCCCTGAGCGGCGCATGGGCCGAGAGTAGATCGTTGTAGCTGGAAATGATCGCGACATGCGGCGAGCCGCCCTGTTTCATGATCAGCCGCGCATCATCAGGTTGCGCCGCCAGGGCATGAGCCAGGTTGGAGCAACCCAGGGCCTGATGTGCGGTGCGCGCGGCAGCCTGGGTCAAGCGCTGTAAATAGCGCTCGCGGCGTTTGGCCGAGCGTTTTTCCAGTGCGGCGGTCACCTGCTCAACAACCGGATGCAACATGACTATTCCCTTTCTCGGTGAGGCACAGGCTTGCAGTGTAACGGCTTAGCCACTGCTCTAACGCAGCAGCACCTATATGCAGCAGACCTCAACATGCTCTCAGGGTGCCCAGTAGATATTTACCGGCAACGGACTGCACTGCAGCCAAGCATACAGCGGTAACTCGCGAGCCGAAGGTTGATCCGCCAGCACGGCATCAATCAGCTCGCGCTTGCGCTCGCCGAACGCCAGCAAGCCGAGCCACTGGCCACGCTGCAGCATCGCCAGATTCAGCGACAACCGCTCACGCGGTGCTTGCGGCGCCAGAGCTAGCAAGGCTGCGGGTTGAGCTTGCGGATCAAGCGCGGCAGCCAGGCCGGGCATACCGGGAAACAGCGAGGCGATATGCGCGTCTTCACCCATGCCCAGCAACACTGCACTAAACGGCGGCCACTGCGCCAACTGCTCGCCCCAGCTCAATGCCGATTGTTCAAGCGTTGCGCCCTGGCGTGGGTCAAGGCAATTAGCCTGCGGCAGCCCCTGATGCAACAACTGCCAATTACTTTCGGCCGCCTGCGCTGGCACCCAACGCTCATCGCTGGGAGTGAGGTCAATCCGTTGGCTGTCCAACTGCTGCGCCAAGAGGGGCAATAAGGCCTGCGGGCTACTGCCGCCGGGCAGGATCAGACCGGCGCGAGGCTGTTGCCCCAGTTTGGCCCGAATCTGCGTTGACAGATCAGCAGCCAGCGCATGCACACAAGCGTCGCGCTGAGCATGGCAATGCAACAAATTTTGGCTCATAAGCGACCCCGGAGAAGCTATCGGTATGTCATAAGGCCGCGTAATAATGCACCTTTGTCGTGTCGCCAACATCCTTGCCATGGAATGCCTCTTTTGATTGTGTTGCTGCGCGTACTCCTACTGCTGTTGCTGCCGACACTGGCGCAGGCCTCCAGCCTGCCGCTTCTAGCCAGCGATACCCCGCTATTGCCAGGCCCGGCCATGCATGTCTGGGCTGACCCCGAAGGCCTGGCGGACATTCACAGCGTTCGCCAGCTGCCTGAATCGGCCTGGCAACCGGTAGCCCGTCGCGATGCCAGTTTCGGCTACAGCACACACGCCTACTGGTTGCGTTTCAGCCTGCACAACCCGGCTGATAACGCCATCAACTGGGTGCTATTGATCGGTAATCCGCTGCTCGACACCCTGGACGCATACGGCCTGGACGACGGCCGGGTGTACCAGGCGGGCGATCAGCGGCCGTTCCACCACCGCTGGGTCAATCACCGCCAACTGGTGTTGCCATTCAGCCTGGCTGCCGGGGAGGAACGTGAGCTGATCCTGCGCATGCAGACCGACGGCTCGGCCAACCTCAGCGCAAGCCTGATGAGCAGCCAGGCCTTCAACCAGTATGAACAACGCATGCTGCTGCTCCAGGGCCTGTTCTTTGGTGCGCTGCTGGTGATGATGATTTACAACCTGTCGATTTTTATCATCACCCGCGACCGTAACTACCTCTGGTACAGCCTGTTTGTCGCCAGCTTCAGTTTTTACCAGTTCATCCAGTTAGGCTTCGCCTTGCAATGGTTCTGGCCCGAGTCACTGACTTGGCAGCAGATGAGTTTCCCGTTCAGTTCGGCGCTGGCGACACTGTTCGGCGTACTGTTCACCCATGGCGTGCTCGACCTCAAAAATCACCATCGGGCTTACAGCTGGATTTGCCACGGCCTAATTGGCTGCAGCCTGCTGGTGATGGCACTGGCCGTGGCAGCGCCCTACCTCGTCGCGTTAATCGGCAGTTTCGTGCTGCTTCTGGTCTGTGCAATTTTCGGCTGCATCTTCACCGTGCTGCGCTGGCGCGACGGCTACCCGCCGGCCAAGCTGTTTGCCCTGGGCTGGTCAGCACTGATTATCGCCAGCCTGTTCAGCGTGCTGAGCGGCACCGGCCTGATCGCCAACTCGCTGCTAACCCTACACGCTCAGCAAATCGGCAGTCTGTTTGAGCTGGTGATCTTTTCAATTGCCCTTGGTTCACGCATTCGGCTTGCGCAAAACGCCCAGCAAGAAGCTCAAGCTCAGCTATTTGCCAATGAGCACCAGCTGCGCCTGGAGCAGGCCAAGAGCCTGGACCTGCAACAACAAATTAACGAAGGCTTGGAAGCCCGCGTGCAGGAGCGCACCGCCTCCCTGCAACAGGCCCTGCAGGAACTATCGATTGCCAACCGTCAGCTGGCCGAACTGAGTCGTCGCGACAGCCTGACCGGGCTCCTCAATCGTCAGGTGCTCAACGAAGAACTGGAGCGTCTGCTGGCACAGGCCAAACGCAGCCAGCAGCCGATTTCAATGCTGATGATGGACCTGGATCACTTCAAGAAGGTCAACGACCTGCACGGCCATCTGGTCGGCGATGCCTGCTTGCAGCACGCCGCCCTGCGCATGCAGCAGCGCATGCGCAGTAATGACCTACTGGTACGTTTTGGCGGTGAGGAGTTTGCCGCCGTGCTCTGCGACACCCACCAATCTGGCGCCATGGACCTGGCCGAGCAGCTTCGCGCAGACCTGGCCAGTCATCCCTGCATGCACCAGGGTTTGAGTATCGACCTGAGCCTAAGCATCGGCGTGTACACACTCACGCCAGGCCCCAACAGCGAACGCGAGCAGCTGTTACGGCACGCTGACCAAGCGCTCTATCAAGCCAAGGCCGCCGGGCGTAACCGGGTTATTGGCTACGAGGCGAGCGCCCTGGACGATGCCTGATTCAACGACGCCAACAGCGTCAGCACGGCCTGCACCACCTGCGGATCAGCCAATACACGCTGATGCCCACCACGCTCAAGGCGCAGCAGACGACTGTCGAACCAGCTCTGGTGAATGGCCTCTGCCTCGCTGAACGGCACCATCGGATCGTCTACCGCATGCACGACCAGTCCGGGAAAATCCAGTTGATAGTGCGCGCTATCAAGTTGCCCTGCAGGAATCCCTGCCTGCTCTTCGACCAACTGGACAAAGTGCGCGCGGGCCTGGCGCGGCAGCCCCATGTAGTGCGAGAAGCGCCGCAGCATAGTCAGAATTCGGCTGGGTGCGGCAATGCTGACGAGCGCCTCAGTGCGCAAGCCCAACTGAGTGGCCAGCAAGGCGCTAGCGCCGCCCATGGAGTGACCAATCACTGCTTTGAGTGGTGGTAACTCACTGGCAGCCTCCAGCAAGGCACGGGCAAACAGCACCACATTGGCCTCGCGACCAGGCGAACGGCCATGAGCCGGAGCATCCAGCGCCACCACGCCGTAGCCAGCATTAACCAAGGCCTTGATTAGCTCGGCAAACTGCGTCGGCCGGCCTTCCCAGCCATGCATCAACAACACGGCCGGCCCACTGCCCCAGCGCAGCGCGGACAGACCGAAACGCAGGGTGATGCGCTCGGCCTGCGCCAGCAGCGGCAATTCCCAATCCCGCGGCGGCAAGGTGTGTGGCGTCATAAATTCCCGGCGCAACTTGCTTGCCAGGGCATGCGGCGCCAGTAGACCAATCGATGCGTTGAAACCACGAACCCAGCTCATGCTATTCATTGCCATATCCTCAAACGATTGCCGATTTAGCGGCACGCAAGACTCGATCAGACAACTCACCAGGGCCCAGCGCGCGTGCCAGCGCCAACCCTCCGACCATCAAGGCGATATCGGCCAGCGCCTGCTCAGCCTCTTCAGGACGGCCCGCGAGCTGCGCTGTCATCAACTCGACATGCTCGGCCAGCACGACGCGAAAGCCTTCCGGCATACGCGCCAGCTCGCCTATCGAACTGGGCAACGGACACCCTTGCTCGCTGGCATCACGGTGCTTACGCGAGAGATAAAAGGCAGCCAGCAACACCCGACGCTCATGGCCAGGCAGCACGGGATCAAACTGCGTGACTCGCTCGCGGCGTTGACAGAGCATCTGCTGGAATACTTCCAATATCAGCGCGTCCTTGCTCGTGAAGTGCGCATAGAAGCCACCGACTGTCAGGCCTGCAGCGCCCATCAACTCCGCCACACCAGGCTCAGTCGGACCGCGCTGCAACAACGCCGCACGAGCAGCTGCGAGGATGCGCTCGCGGGTTTGCGCCTTCTTATCGCTCATGCCTGCCTCCTTAACATTACAACCATAATATTAAGGTCGAAATATAATTAAGCAAGCCTCTTGGGCAGCCGCTGATCGGCTGGAGAATACTGTTCAGGAGGTAGAAAAAATTGCTTGGAGCAATGTTTAACGTCGCGTAGCAACGGTCCGCAGGGTGGCCGACAGGGATGTCAGGCAACAAAAAACAAAAGGGCCATTCACTAATGAATGACCCTTCAAAATCCCGCAGAGCGGGCAAAAATGGCGTCCCCTAGGGGACTCGAACCCCTGTTACCGCCGTGAAAGGGCGGTGTCCT
>NZ_PGCM01000010.1:0-758543 GCF_002786345.1 Pseudomonas sp. FEMGT703P
ACAAAGTAAATTGCTTTCAAATTTACACCTAGCACCTAACGTTTGGTTAAGGGGCGGGCTTTAGCCCGTCCCAGCGAGCGCAGCGAGCGATTTGAACCATTTGTTAGACGCTCGGATGTACGCATAATTTAAAGCACCGCTTTCTTGCTTGTAACGCGTTGCGCGATGACCCTGGCGAAACGCAATAAATTTAATGTTTGCAATGCAACGGATAAACCACGATTTCAACGTGCCTCGATGGCAAACGGCGTAAGCACAGCAACGCAAGACTAAACCCGAGAAAGCCCCGAAAGCAATCGTGCGGCCTTGTAAACAAAAATTACGCAACGGACGAAGCGCGATAAATCCAATGTTTGCAATGTAACGACCTGAGCGCGGTATTTAAAAATGCCACAAATATAACGGGCGTCCGTTCTGGCAATGCACATTTAAAACTGTGAAAACCTCGAAAGCAAACGTGCGTTGTTACGGGTGTACGCATTACAAAAACAAGCTTTGAAAACATGAACGTCTAACTATAAATAGACACCAATTGGTGTAATAACGTTTTATGGGGTGTGGTGGATAACATTCTTGTTTGTCTTAGAGGTGGCGTCTAGGCTGAGGGGTGCCGACAGGATTTGGCTAAAAAGGGAGTTATGCACCATGGATGGGAAGCCACGTTTGCTTGAGCAGGTTCGTGAACAGATTCGCCTGAAACACTACTCGATTCGTACAGAACACGTCTATTGCGAATGGGTAAAGCGCTTTATTCGGTTTCACAGTTATCGACACCCGCAAGAGATGGGGGCGGCTGAGGTCGAGGCTTTTCTATCGGATTTGGCGTTGCGTAAGAGTGTTTCGGCTTCAACACAGAATCAGGCGCTTGCTGCGTTGCTGTTTCTTTATAAGCAGGTGCTAAAGCTGGATTTGCCTTGGTTGGGCGAAGTGGTGAGGGCAAAGAAGCCCAGTCGTCTGCCGGTGGTACTCAGTGTGGCTGAAGTTCAACAGTTGCTGGGGCGGTTAGACGGAGAGGTCGGGTTAGTGACGCATTTGTTATATGGCTCTGGTATGCGCCTGATGGAGGTTATGCGCTTGCGGGTCAAGGATGTTGATTTTCCCCGTGGTGAGATTCTAGTTCGCGATGGAAAGGGGATGAAAGATCGGGTCACGGTACTCCCACGCCGTTTGGTGGAGCCGCTTAAACAGCATTTGGCGCTGGTTCGGGCGCAGCATAACGCCGAATTGAAGGTGGGCCGTGGCGATGTGTATTTACCTTTCGCGCTTGAGCGTAAGTACCCGAATGGTCCGTGGGAGTGGGGCTGGCAGTATGTATTCCCTGCCTCAGGTCTTTCGGTCGATCCGCGCAGTGGCAAGGTGCGCCGGCACCATTTGGATGAAAAGCGTGTGCAGCGCGCATTCAAGGCTGCATTGAAACTGACGGATATTGTGAAACTGGCCACGCCGCATACGTTGCGGCATTCCTTTGCCACGCATTTGTTGGAAAGCGGTCAGGACATTCGCACCGTTCAAGAGCTACTAGGTCACTCCGATGTGAAGACGACGATGATCTATACCCATGTGCTGAATCGTGGCGGGCTAGCCGTGTTAAGTCCGCTCGATAGGGCCTGAGTGGCGAGCGAGCTAAAGCCCCGCAGCATCGGCGTCTGCATGTGTTGTCTTCGATTTAATCTGCGCGTTATAAATTTGGCGCTATTAATGTGACGCACTGGTATGTCTCGTCGTCATGCTGTGCACTCCGGGTAATGCCTGGCGTGTGGTTTCAGCGTGATACTTGCTGATTCCTTTCTAGCTACAGTTCGCCGAGTCCTCGGCAATCCCGTCCAGACGCGCTGCCACAACAATAACTCCAGCTGCTGATTTGGCTTTTGATACGTACGTTGGAGAGAGGCCGTTTTATGAATACCTGGTTTGCCAATATCAGCGTCACCCGCAAGTTGCTGATAGGTTTTGGCGTTGTGCTGGCGATGACAGTGTTGATGGCCTGGACGGGCTGGAGTGGGCTGGGCAGTGTGATTCAGCGCGCTAACTGGATGAGCGACATTACCTACCTCAACAGCAGCCTCACCAATCTGCGCATTGCGCGGTTGCAGTACATGATCGCTAACGGTGATTTGCCCACCGCTGAACGCCTACAGTCGACCTTAAGCACTTACATTGCCAAGCAAGAGGCGCTTCAGGCTTCGTTCAAGAATCCGGTCAATGTGGCGTTACTCAAGAAACAGGGTGCGATCAACGATGAGTACCAAGTGTCCTTGAATGCCATGAAGGCTGCCTATAAAGAAGCTAATGCAGCTAATGAGGTATTGGCCCTGAGGGCGGCTGAGGCCGTTGAGCAAGTTCGCCAGATCATGGCGGTTGTCGTGCAATTACCCGAATTTGATCCGCAGCGCTTTGCTCAGTATCAGGCGATTACTGACAGCAGGGCCGAGTTGCTGCAGGTGCAACACCTGGTCAGTGTGTTCCGTAACAATGCCAGCCCCGCAAATGAGTCGGCGATGATTCAGGGGGTTGAGGCGATCATGGCAGGGCTGGCTGATGTGAGTCGTGCATTCGTCGGGTCACAGCAAGCCGCTGTATTGCAGGTTGAGCGTAGCTTGGCGCAGTACCGGGATGCGGTGTTGGCGCTGCGTGATGCCACGCAGGCCATTGCGCGCGCGCGTCAGGAGATGACCGTGCAGGGCGCTGAGATTGTCAAAATCAGCGACGAGCTTTACAGCTTCCAGCTCGACCGTCTGGCGGTCGAAAGTGCGGCGGCGCGTTACCTGCAGGTGACGGCTACAGCGCTGGCTTTGCTGCTTGGGCTGCTTGCTGCATGGCTGATTACACGGCAGATCATTCGCCCACTGCGTGCGACGCTGTTGGACGTTGAGCGCATTGCCAGTGGTGATCTGACACCGAGTGCTGCCGTGGTACGTCAGGATGAGTTGGGTGTATTGCAGCAGGGCGTACAGCGTATGGCCAGCACCTTGCGTGAGTTGATTGGCGGAATTCGTGACGGCGTGAGCCAGATCAGCAGTGCTGCCGAGGAACTGTCTGCCGTAACCGCGCAGACCAGTGCTGGGGCCAATAACCAGAAGAGTGAAACCGATCAAGTGGCCACTGCCATGCACGAGATGTCTGCTACGGTGCAGGAGGTTGCGCGCAATGCCGAGCAGGCGTCTTACGCTGCGACGGACGCTGACAGTGAGGCGCGTAAAGGCGACAAAGTGGTAGCCCAGGCCATTGCCCAAATTGAGCGTCTGGCTGAAGAAGTGGGGCGCTCCACTGGCGCCATGACGGCTCTGCAGCAAGAAAGCCAGAAGATTGGCAGTGTGATGGATGTCATCAAGGCTGTGGCGGAGCAGACGAACCTGCTCGCACTCAATGCGGCTATTGAGGCTGCGCGTGCCGGTGAGGCGGGTCGAGGTTTCGCGGTGGTCGCGGATGAGGTGCGTGGTTTGGCTCAACGCACGCAGAAGTCTACTGAGGAGATCGAGGGTTTGGTTGCGGGGCTGCAGAATGGCACGCAGCAGGTGGCCAGCATCATGTTGAGCAGCCGTACCCTGACGGACAGCAGTGTTGAGTTGACTCGGCGCGCGGGTGATTCGCTGGAAAGCATTACCCGTACAGTGTCGAACATTCAGTCGATGAATCAGCAGATTGCAGCGGCGGCTGAGCAGCAAAGTGCGGTGGCTGAAGAGATCAGTCGCAGCATTATCAGCGTGCGGGATGTGTCCGAGCAGACGGCCTCTGCCAGTGATGAAACGGCTCGTGCCAGCGTTGAATTGGCGCGTCTGGGTAATCAGCTGCAGATGATGGTGAGCCGTTTCCGGGTCTAGCTGCTGCGCTGACAGTTGAACGAAAACGCCCCGCAATGCGGGGCGTTTTTGTGTGGCGGGCAACTATCCGTTGGGTCAGATCAGCTCGGCCCACATGTCGTATTCATCGGCATCGACGATGCGCACACGAACTTTGTCGCCTGGATTGACGTCTGTGCTGGCGATAAACACGCTGCCGTCGATTTCCGGCGCATCAGCGTAGCAGCGGGCAACGGCGCCTTGGTCGTCGACTTCATCGATCAGCACATCCATCTCCTTGCCGACCTTGAGTTGCAGGCGGGCGGTGCTGATGGCTTGCTGGTGGGCCATGAAACGGTCCCAGCGATCCTGTTTGATGTCATCGGGTACCGGGTTGTCGAGCAGGTTGGCTGGCGCGCCTTCTACGGGGGAATACTGGAAGCAACCAACGCGATCGAGCTGCGCTTCGGTCAACCAGTCGAGCAGGTACTGGAAGTCTTCTTCAGTTTCGCCGGGGAAGCCGACGATAAAGGTCGAGCGGATGGTCAGCTCCGGGCAGATCTCGCGCCAGGCTTTGATGCGTGCCAGGGTCTTGTCTTCGAAGGCGGGGCGCTTCATCAGCTTGAGCACTTTCGGGCTGGCGTGCTGGAAGGGGATATCCAGGTACGGCAGGATCTTGCCGGCGGCCATCAGCGGGATCAGCTCGTCGACGTGCGGGTAGGGGTACACGTAGTGCAGGCGCACCCATACGCCCAGGCTGGAGAGTGCTTCGCACAGTTCGGTCATGCGGGTTTTCACCGGCTGGCCGTTCCAGAAGTCGGTCTTGTACTTCATGTCCACGCCATAGGCGCTGGTGTCTTGAGAAATCACCAGCAGCTCTTTGACGCCTGCTTTGACCAGGCGCTCAGCTTCGCTGAGTACTTCACCCACCGGGCGGCTGACCAGTTTGCCGCGCATCGACGGGATGATGCAGAAGCTGCAGCTGTGGTTACAGCCTTCGGAAATCTTCAGGTAGGCATAGTGACGCGGGGTGAGTTTGATGCCCTGCGGCGGCACCAGGTCGATCAGCGGGTTGTGGTCCTGGCGCGGCGGCACGACTTCATGCACGGCGTTGACCACTTGCTCGTACTGCTGCGGGCCTGTCACCGAGAGCACGCTGGGATGCACGTCGCGGATGCTGCCTTCTTCCACGCCCATGCAGCCGGTGACGATCACTTTGCCGTTTTCTTTGATCGCTTCGCCGATCACTTCCAGGGATTCGGCTTTAGCACTGTCGATAAAGCCGCAGGTGTTGACCACCACCACATCAGCGTCCTGATAAGTCGACACCACTTCATAACCTTCCATGCGCAGCTGAGTCAGGATGCGCTCAGAGTCCACCAGCGCCTTGGGGCAACCGAGTGATACAAAGCCGACTTTCGGCGTGGCGGGGGTGGACATGGCGTTAACCTCAGGCGTGTACGGATGGATGCTGGGCGCTGGTCGCGCCTCTGATCAAAAAGTGCGCAATTCTAGCGGCGACGCTGGCAATTGACCAGCACTGAGCGTCACCTGTGTATCAGGACTGAATGCTTGGCGGCGTCAGGGCTGCTTACTTGGCAAGATGCGGGTCAGGGTGTTGTCACGCACAACAAAGTGGTGGAACAGCCCGGCCGCAGCATGCAGGCCAATCAACCAGTATCCGGCGCTACCGGCCAGTTCATGCCATTCCTTTATCGTGCCAGCCAAATCCGGGTTTTTGCTGACCAAGGGTGGCAACTCCAGGCCAAAAAATGGGATGGGTTTACCGGCGGCGCTGAGGATCAACCAGCCGGCCAGTGGGGCGCCGATCATCAGGCCGTAGAGTGCTAGGTGCATCAGTTTTGCCGGGATGGCTTGCCAGGTAGGCAGGGTAGGTTGGATGACCGGTGTGGGTGCAATCAAGCGTGCCAGCAAGCGCAGCCACACGAGCGTGAAGACGGCGAGGCCCAGCATAAAGTGCCATTGCTTGAGCAATTCACGGGTATCGCTGCCTTTGGGGAAGTTCCCTTTGAGTTCTATGCATGCGTAGACGCCGGCAATAAGTATCAGCATCAGCCAGTGCAGCGCTATATTCAGGCTGCCATAGCGCGCTTCCGTATTTTTCCAGGGCATGGTGTTTTGCCTCCTAGGCTGTCAGTGATCATCGGCTTCAGTGTAGGCAGGCAACTTCCAGCTCTCATTGAGCGTGATCAGCTAAATCGCGCACAAACAAAAAGGCCACTCGATTGAGTGGCCTTTTTGAGTATCTGGTTGCGGGAGCCGGATTTGAACCGACGACCTTCGGGTTATGAGCCCGACGAGCTACCAGACTGCTCCATCCCGCGCCGGCCATTCTATACAGGAACGATGCTTTGTCAATTGATTAGTGGTTTTTAATCAATAACTTAAATCGGTTGGGCTTAAATGCAAAAAGGCCACTCGATTGAGTGGCCTTTTTGAGTATCTGGTTGCGGGAGCCGGATTTGAACCGACGACCTTCGGGTTATGAGCCCGACGAGCTACCAGACTGCTCCATCCCGCGGCGCCAATTCTAGCGTTTAAATGCCGCTTGTCAACCTAAAGGTGGCCAGAAGTTGTTTTTATTCAGATGCTTAGCCGTACGTTGATTGATCTTGCGCTGCAGAACCCTGTGCTAGAGCCTGATTGAGCGGACAGCTTTGCTTTCGGCATAGCCCGCAACCGGGCTGTTGGGCTAGAGTCCCTGCCCATATAAATTGGAGAAATGTTATGAGCGTTGAATGCAAAGCCTGTGGTGCTCAGGTGCCAGCCGATGCCAAGACCTGTCCGGGTTGCGGCGCTGCCGTGGTGGCGAAGACCAAGCTGGTGCCATTGGCTGCGTTTATGCTGATCGTCATCCTGATTATCCAGTCTTATATGAGTAAGTCTGAGGATGCGGCGAGCGAGGCGAAACCGGCAGCGCCTGTTAGCTCAGCCGAGCAGTAGCAGCAGGGCTGGTGGCTTGGCGATGAACAGCCGCAAGATCATCCACGTGGACTGTGATTGCTTTTACGCCGCAATCGAGATGCGGGATGAGCCCAGCCTGGCGAGCAAGCCCCTGGCGGTCGGTGGCTCGGCAGATCGGCGCGGGGTGATTGCAACCTGCAACTACGAAGCGCGCAGTTATGGCGTGCGATCAGCGATGGCGTCTGGGCAAGCGCTCAAATTATGCCCGGATTTGGTCATCGTTAAACCGCGTATGGATGCCTATAAGGCCGTGTCGCGGGAGATTCAGGCGATTTTTCGCGATTACACCGAGTTGATCGAGCCCTTGTCGCTGGATGAGGCCTACCTGGATGTTACCGACAGCCCGCACTTTGCTGGCAGCGCCACGCGCATCGCTCAGGATATTCGCAGGCGGGTTTCCCAGGAACTGCATATCACCGTTTCTGCGGGTGTGGCGCCGAACAAGTTTCTGGCCAAGATCGCCAGCGACTGGAAGAAACCTAACGGCCTGTTTGTGATTGCCCCAGATCAGATTGAGGACTTTGTCGCCGCCTTACCGGTGAGCAAGCTGCATGGCGTGGGCAAGGTCACGGCTGACAAGCTTGGGCGCTTGGGCATTCGTACCTGCAGCGACCTGCGCGAGTGGAACAAGCTGGCGTTGGTCAAGGAATTTGGCAGTTTTGGCGAGCGCTTGTGGGGCCTGGCGCGCGGGATTGATGAGCGAGTTGTGCATAACGACAGCCGGCGTCAGTCGGTCAGCGTGGAAAATACCTTTGATAAGGATTTGCCGGATTTAGCCGCCTGTCTTGAGCAGTTGCCGGCGCTGCTGGAGCAGTTGGCCACGCGGATGGCGCGGTTGGATGCGAGTTACCGGCCGGATAAACCCTTCGTCAAAATCAAGTTTCACGATTTCAGCCAAACCACCTTGGAGCAGGGCGGAGCGCGGCGGGATCTGGAGAGTTATTCGCGGTTGATGAGCACGGCCTTTGCGCGGGGCAATAAAGCGGTACGCCTGCTCGGCGTGGGTGTGCGCTTACATGACCTACGCGGTAAGCAGGAGCAGCTTGAGTTATTTGCGCCCTGACTACTGATAGGCCGATCTGTGCCCATAAAAAAGGCGAAGCCTGGGGCTTCGCCTTTTTAGTTGGGGGGGTCAATGCTTGCGCGGGACTGGCTTGAGTAGCTCGTCGGGCGGCATTTCGCAGGCGATCTTGCGGCCCAGCAGTGCCTCGATGGCAGGCAGGGCGTAGGCGTCGTCTTCGCCGGCAAAGCTGATCGAGGTGCCGCTGCTGCCGGCGCGGCCGGTACGACCGATGCGGTGCACGTAGTCGTCCGGGGTTTCCGGCAGGGTGAAGTTGATCACGTGGCTGATTGCGTCGACGTGGATGCCGCGGCCGGCCACGTCGGTGGCGACCATCACGCGGATCTTGCCTTCGCGGAAGCCTTCCAGGGCGCGGATGCGTTTGTGCTGCGGTACGTCACCGGACATCTGTACGGCACTGATGCCGTCGCGGGTCAGGCGTTCTTCGATACGCCGCACTTCATCCTTGCGGTTGGCGAAGACCATCACGCGAATCCAGTCGTTCTGGGTGATCAGGTTGTACAGCAGCTTGTATTTGTCGCTGCCGGCCACGGCATAAACGTGCTGCTCAACGGTATCGCTGGCGACGTTTTCCGGCTCGATCTCAACGATCGCCGGTTCTGTGGTCCATTGCTTGGCCAGGTTCATCACGTCTTCGGTGAAGGTCGCGGAGAACAGCAGAGTCTGGCGTTCGCCCTTCATCGGGGTCTGGCGGATGATCTGGCGCACCTGGGGGATAAAGCCCATGTCGAGCATGCGGTCGGCTTCGTCGAGCACCATCACTTCGACCATATCCAGGTGCACTTCGCCGCGCTGGTTGAAGTCGAGCAAACGGCCCGGGGTGGCCACCAGAATGTCGCAGAAGCGCGATTCCAGCAGCTTGAGCTGTTTGTCGAAGTCCATGCCACCGACAAAGCTCATCACATTGAGGCCGGTGTATTTGGTCAGATCGGCGGCGTCTTTGGCGATCTGCACCACCAGCTCGCGAGTCGGCGCGATGATCAGCGCGCGCGGCTCGCCCATATAACGCTCTTTCGGCGGAGGGGTTTGCAGCAACTGGGTGATGATCGAGATCAGGAAGGCGGCGGTTTTGCCCGTACCGGTCTGGGCGCGGCCGATGGCGTCACGACCGCTTAGGGTGTAACCCAGCACCTGCGCCTGGATCGGCGTGCAGTACGGGAAGCCCAGATCATGGATGGCATGCATCAGCTCGGGGGAGAGCTTGAAGTCATGAAAACGGGTCTTGCCCTCGGCCGGAGCTACGGCGAAGTCTTCCAGTTTCCAGGTGTCGACTGGTTTGGCCGGGCGTTCGCGGCGCGGTTTCGCCGGTTTTTCCTTGCTCTGTAACGGTTTTTCAGCGGCTTCAGGGGGGCGCGGTGAGGCGCTGCGGCTGGATTTGTCAGCGTTGGCGTCAGGCTGGACGCGCGGTGCGTTGGGCGTTACAGGTGACGGAGTTGCTGGGCTGGGCTGTTCGCCCTCGGCTTTGCCGAATATTTTCTTGAGTGCTTTGAGCACGGTCATCTCATCAATTGGTTAAGGAGTGAACGGTCGCCAGTGTAAAGCAAGAAGCCGGCGCGGCGAAGTGCCGCGCCGGATGGCGGCTATTGGCTGATTTTTACTCAATTTTCGGGAAGGCTGGCAAGCAGCAAACGCTGTACGTTGCCGCCCATGATCGCGGCAATGTCCGCGTGGCTGAAGCCCGCCTTTAGCAGGCCTTCGGTCAGTTGCGGCAGGCCGGTGACGTCAAACGGCGCATGGATGGTGCCGTTGAAGTCCGAACCCAGCGCCACGTGCTGCACGCCAATCAAGCCTGCGGTATAGCGGATTGCTTTGACGATGGCCTCTACCGAGGTGGCGCAGACGGCAGCATCCCAGTAGCCGATACCGATTACTCCGCCGGTAGCAGCGATGGCTTTCAGATGTTTGTCGCTGAGGTTGCGCGTGCCTTTGCACGTACCTTCAACGCCGGTGTGGGAAACCAGCACCGGGCGGGTGGCGATGGCCAGTACATCATCGATCAGCGGACGCGAGGCGTGAGCCAGGTCGATCAGCATGGCTTTTTCTTCCAAGCGCTTGATCACCTGCCGGCCCAGCGGGGTCAGGCCGCCTTTTTCCAGGCCGTGTGCCGAGCCGCCTACTTCATTGTCGAAGAAGTGGGTCAGGCCGGTAATACGAAAGCCGGCGTCATAGAGGGTGTCGACGTTTTCCAGCTTGCCTTCAATTGGTTGCAGGCCTTCGGTGGCGAGAATGCCTGCGACACGCTGCGGGTCTTTTTGCCAGGCGCTGACAAAACTGGCGAGGTCGCTGCGGGTTTTGATCAGTACCAGGCGGCCGTCGCTGTTGGCGCTGGCCTCATCGAGCTTGCGTGCCTGGTAGAGCGCGCGTTGCAGCAAGCTGCTCCAGGTTGCCTTGGGCCAGCGCTGAGCCATGGCCAGCAGGGTGATGTTGTCAGTGTCACCGCTGTTACGCTCATAGTTGATGCCGCGCGGCGTCTTGGTCACGGTGGAAAACACCTGCAGGCCAACGCGGCCTTCGAGCATGCGCGGCAGGTCGGAGTGGCCAAAGTCGTAGCGCTTGAGCAGGTCGCGCTCCCACAGCAGTACGTCGTCATGCAGGTCGGCGATAAACAGTTGTTGATGCAGCTGATTGGCCGATTCACTGGCGGGGTAAGGCGCGGGGGATTCGACGCTGTTCATCTTGCGGTCAAGCAAGGAGGGCAGGGCAAACACACTGCCCGCAGCGATCAACAGGATTATCAGCAGGGTGATCAGAATTTTGCGCATAGTAAGGTGCCATCCGGGCGTTGTTGTTATGCGCAGCACTCTAGCAAGAGTGGGTCAGAAATGTGATGGGTGGCTAGCGGGCCGTTTGGGGAGCGTAAACGCGCAGCAGATCGCAAAGGGCTAACCGCAGAGGCAGTCGCGGCCTTGCTGCTTGGCTTGATACAGCGCGCTGTCTGCGCGGGCGATCACGCCTTGCAGGCTGTCCTTGGGTTGCATCTGCGCCAGGCCAATGGATACGGTCACCCCCGGCAGTACGCCAATCGGGGAGTGAAATGAGCTGACGGCTCGCAGCGCCTGGCGCAGGCGTTCACCGATGCTGCGGGCTTCATCGGCACCGATTTCCGGCAGCAGGATGACGAATTCCTCACCGCCGTAGCGGGTCAGGCTGTCCTTAGGGCGCAGCTGGTTGCGCAGGGTGTGCGCAACCAGGCACAGGGCGTAGTCGCCCGCGAGGTGGCCATGCTGGTCGTTGTAGGCTTTGAAGTGATCGACATCGAGCATCAGCATGCACAGTGGTTTGCCATTGAACGCGCTGCGGGTGCTTTCGCGTTCGAAGATATGTTCCAGCCAGCGACGGTTATAGGCGCCGGTCAGGGCATCAATATTGGCGGTTTGTTCGCTGTCGAGGATGAGTCGGTTGCCTTTGCGTACACGGTCGCAGAGCAGTTCGAGCAAGTTCTGCATCAGTGCTGGCGATTGTTGGAACAGGTTGTACAAGGATTCGCGGTGCAGGCGCAGCACGCAGCAGGGCTCCGTCGCCACCACATAGGCGGAGGGGTGTTCGTTATCGATAAAGCTGATTTCGCCTGCACAGTCGCCGGCTTTGAGGGTGCTCACGGCCTGGCTATCAAGCGAGCCAAGGTAGACCTTGAGTTGGCCCTTGAGCAGCAGGTACAGGTACTGGTTGCGGTTGAAGGGGGATAACAACACTTCCCCGGCGTCCAAGTCGCAGGCGCGAAATTCTTTAAGCAGCTGATTGATGCCGCTGGCGGCGACGTTATTGAACAGTCGCAAGTGGCGAATTTGCTGCAGATCAGCCTGCCATTTGGCGTTTTTCATTGGGGCGGCAGGTGTGGCTGTAGGCTACGAATAGTGGGCATCGCTAACGCTCCCTGCATTAAGGGCGAACACCATGCCTGAACATATTCCGCTGCCTGTGGCCTGACAATCCTTGTCAGACGCACGGGCGACCAGCGGTATTGAAGTTGAATGGTTTATCACAATTCTGGCGTGTTCCTTGCGCCAGTGATTGTTTACTCGGTGAGGTGCAGTTCTATCGCAACGGCAAAACCCGCCAGTCGTTGGCTCACTGCATCTGCCAGTGCGGCCTGGTCGGCGGGTATATAGATGTGGGCAATCTGGCCGCGTTTGTCGTCACTCAATACCTCCACGCGCAGACGGGCATCTATTTCTGCCAGGGCCGCCTGATAAACGCGGGCAATCGCATCGAAGCGCAGCGCCGGTTTGAAAGTTTTACCCACCGCGGTCAGCGGTATGGTGTCTATGATCCAGGCATCCTTGGGGATCGCCGCGCGTTCGTGAATGTGTTCGGCTGCATGGGCCAACAGTTCGGCTTCGCTGACCTCAGCGCCGGGTTTGAGTTGCACGTAGACCACCGGCAGTTCGCCGGCCTTTTCGTCAGGCTTACCGACCGCTGCAGCCATGGCCACGGCGGGGTGTTTGTGCAGCGCTTCTTCAATCATCTGTGGGTCAATATTGTGGCCGCCACGGATGATCAGATCCTTGCTGCGCCCGGTGAGCCAGATGTAACCATCAGCATCCACGCGGCCGAGGTCGCCGGTGTTGAACCAGTCGCCGTCGACCCAGATGCCGGTGTTCTTGCTGCTCTGCAGGTAACCCTTGAACACCGTGGCGCCACGGATGCACAGGTTGCCAATTTCATTGCGGTTGGCCTCCCTTAGATAGTTGCCCAGTTCGTCGAGCACCTTGATGCTCACTTCGCAGTAAGGCATTGGCAGGCCGATGGAGCCGGGGCGACGCTCGCCAGCAGGTGGGTTGGCGCAGCTGCCGCAGGTGCCTTCGGTGAGGCCATAGCCTTCGATCAGGGTCAGCCCAGTTTTGCTTTCGAACTGGCGAATCAGCTCAACGGGCATCGGTGCGGCGCCGCACAGGGCGTATTTCAGTGAGCTGAGGTCATGGCCTTCGCTCGGCACTTGCAGCAGGCCGGCGTAGATGGTTGGTACGCCGCTAAAGAAGCTGACGTTATGGCGTTCGATGATCGTCCAGAAATTGCTGATCAGGTTGGCGTTGCGGTACCCCTGCGGCGTAGCCAGCAGCACTTCGGCGCCGCCGATAAAAGCAGTCAGACCTGTAACAATCACTCCGTTGACGTGAAACAGCGGCAGGCCGCAAAGGGTGACATCGCCCGGCTCGAAGCGGGTAACCAAGTTCATGCTGAACGCCATGGCCACTTCGTTGCCATGGCTGTGCGGTGCGAGCTTCGGCGTACCAGTGGTGCCGCCGGTGTGGAAGTAGCTGGCAATGTCGTCTGGCGCGATTACGCGGCCGCTTTCCAGGTGGTCGTCTGGGCAGGCCGCGATCAGCTCATCAAAGTCCAGTACGCCGTCTGGCAGCGGCCCACGCTGCGCTTTGATCGCACTGCGCTGCGGCTCCGGCAGCAGATTGGCCATGTCCACGCAGATAATCGCCTTGAGCGCAGGCAGTTGCTCGCGCAGGCCTTCGACCTTCGCCCACAGGTCGGTGCCGGGGAAGGGTGCCAGGGTCACCAGCAGCTCTGAGTCCGAGGCCTGGATCAGCTCGGCGATATGTTCCGGGTCAAGCAGCGGGTTGATCGCATTGACGATCCCTGCCGCTTCGCCGCCCCAGATGGTGAAGTGGGTGTGCGGCAGGTTAGGCAACAGAAACGACACCGCCTTGCCCGGACGTAAGCCCAGGCGGTGGAAGGCGTTGGCGGTCTGGGTGATCTTGCCCAGCAGCTGCCTGTAACTGAGGCGGTAAGCCGCCTCGTTTGCCGTGCCCTGGAGGATGAACGAGAGCGCCGGTGCATCTGCTTGCTGCGCTGCACTGCGGCAGATCAGCTCATACGTGCTGGCCGGCAGGTCGCGTTCGGCCAGCGGTGTTTGCTCGATCAGCTGGATATCACGCAGGGTCTTGATCGCAGGTATGGCAGGCATAGGTAGTCTCGCTCGCAGGCAGTCAACTGGTAAACCGTTGCTCCAGCCAGTCGGCGATGTCGCGGATTTCCTCATTCACCACTTCGTGGCCCATCGGGTAATCACGCCATTGCACGCTGACGCCGGATGCAATCAGGTAGTCATGGGCTGCACGGCCCATGGCCGGCAGTACGATGTCGTCGAATGTGCCATGCAAACACAGGACCGGCAGTTGTCTTTTTGTATCTGCCAGGACGACCTCGTCGCTGAATGTAGGGGCGTAGGTTGACAGTGCAATTACGCCACCGAGCGCAAACTGCCAGCGTAGGAAGGCAGTGTGCAGCACCACCGCGCCGCCCTGAGAGAAGCCAGCGAGGACGATGCGGGCCGGGTCGATGCCGCTGTCACGCTGCGCTTCGATTAGTGCGATCACCTGTTGCGCTGAGGCTTCCAGCTGTTCGCGGTTGATCGCGCGGGCCGGGCTCATGGCCAGGATGTCGTACCAGCTGGGCATGGCGTAGCCGCCGTTGATGGTTACCGCCTGAGTCGGCGCTTGCGGCAACACGAAGCGGGTGCTGTGCAAACGCTTCTGCAGCATCTCAGCAACCGGCATAAAGTCGTAGCGGTCGGCCCCGAGGCCGTGCAACCAAATGACGCACGCATCGGCGGCAAGTGTGGGCTGAAGAATCAAGGGTTCACTCATTTGAGGCTCCGCTGTGGTGCATGCGCGCTGATTTAGTGCGCGGGAAAATTTAGGGGGTGGCGATTCTAGAAAGAAGTTGTCGCCAGGGTGCAAGTTTTGCTCTTGACCTGTCCGTATGGTGCTCAAAGCGCGGCGCTGGTACGGGCCTTGCTATACACCTTAGGGACTGATGACGTGGCCGGGCCGTGGTAACACTGCCACCAAACCGGGCACGGAGCAGACTGAAATGCCGTTAACGGCGCTTCACAGGTTCGCCAGGTGCTGCATGCTGTGCGACAAGTCACTTGCTATCTGTCTCTAGCCCATTCAAATAATGGGCGGGTGAGAGTTTATGGCCGCTGGAGCAATCGGCAACTAAACTCGCGCTAAGGTTTGATCCCCGGTTGAGTGTGTTGCTGCCGACACAGTCAACGAGCCCCATAAGGGTACGGTGGTAGAACCGAGACTCCAAACACAACAAAAGCAACTGGAGGTTTTAATGAAGATGGTGAAATCCACATTGGCAGTACTGACCACCGCCGCTGTTCTCGGTGTCAGCAGTTTTGCTCAAGCAGGCGCTACTCTGGACGCGATCCAGAAGAAAGGTTTCGTACAGTGCGGTATCAGCGATGGTCTGCCTGGCTTCTCCTACGCCGATGAGAAGGGTAACTACCTGGGTCTCGACGTTGACGTATGCCGCGCAGTTGCTGCTGCGGTATTTGGTGACGCGACTAAGGTCAAGTACAGCCCGCTTACCGCTAAAGAGCGCTTCACCGCGCTGCAGTCCGGCGAAGTCGACATCCTCTCGCGTAACACCACCTGGACCAGCTCGCGTGATTCTGGCCTGGGTCTGAACTTTGCCGGCGTTAACTACTACGACGGTCAAGGCTTCCTGGTTAACAAGAAACTTGGCGTTTCCAGCGCTAAAGAACTCGATGGTGCAACGGTCTGCATCCAGGCAGGTACCACCACCGAGCTGAACCTCTCCGACTACTTCCGTGCCAATGGCCTGAAGTACACCCCGATCACTTACGACACCTCCGACGAGAGCGCCAAATCGGTTGAAGCTGGCCGTTGCGATGTGCTGACCTCCGACCAGTCGCAGCTGTACGCACAGCGCATCAAGCTGGCTGACCCGGATTCCTACGTGGTACTGCCGGAAGTGATCTCGAAAGAGCCACTGGGCCCGGTCGTACGCCAGGGTGACGAAGAGTGGTTCGACATCGTGCGCTGGTCGCTCTACGCGATGGTGAACGCTGAAGAGCTGGGTGTGACTTCGGCCAACGTCGAAGAGCAAGCCAAATCCACCAAGAACCCCGACGTAGCACGTCTGCTCGGCGCTGAAGGTGAGTTCGGTAAAGATCTGAAACTGCCGAAAGACTGGGCTGTACAGATCGTCAAGCAAGTGGGCAACTACGGCGAAAGCTTCGAGCGCAACGTCGGTACCGGCAGCGAGCTGAAGATCGAACGTGGCCTCAATGCCCTGTGGAACAAAGGTGGTCTGCAGTACGCACCGCCGGTGCGCTGACCGTCCGCTGCCAGTCACTCGTCCTGAGTGGCTGGCATTGTTCTGATTGATGTGAACCTCATGCCCGCTAATGCGGGCATGAGGGTTCCAAGAGGGCTCCTATGCAAACCACTGCAAATGTCCCGCGCCCCGGTGGATCGGTTTGGACCGACCCCAAGGCGCGTGCTTGGCTATTTCAAATTCTTGCCGTTATCGCCGTTGTGGCGCTCGGCTGGTTTCTGTTTGACAACACCCAGACCAACCTGGAAAAACGCGGTATTACGTCCGGGTTTTCCTTTCTCAATAACAGCGCCGGTTTCGGTATTGCCCAGCACCTGATCGACTACGACGAAAGCAACTCCTATGGGCGTGTTTTCGTGGTGGGCCTGCTCAACACATTGTTGGTGTCGGTGATTGGTATTGTTCTGGCGACGCTGTTGGGTTTTTTGCTGGGTGTGGCACGTCTGTCGCCGAACTGGTTGATCAGCAAGCTGGCCACGGTATACATCGAGACGTTCCGTAATATCCCGCCGTTGCTGCAAATCTTCTTCTGGTACTTCGCTGTCATGCTCTCCCTGCCAGGACCGCGGCAGAGCATGGGCGTTGGTGAAGCGTTCTTCCTCAACAGCCGCGGCCTGTATATGCCAGCCCCAAGCCCGACCGACAGCTTTGGCTTATTTGCCGGTGCGGTGATTGTGGCAATTATTGGTGTGGTGCTGCTGGCGCGTTGGTCGAAGGCGCGCTTTGAGGCCACTGGCCAGCTGTTTCCGGTGTCGCTGGGGGCAATACCGCTGCTGATCGGCCTGCCAGGTCTGGCGATTTTGCTCGGTGGCAACCCGTTGCAGTGGAGTGTGCCGGAGCTTACGGGCTTCAACTTCCGGGGTGGCTGGGTACTCATCCCTGAGCTGATGGCCTTGACCCTGGCGTTGACCATCTACACCGCTGCCTTTATCGCCGAGAACGTACGTTCCGGGATCATGGCCGTCAACCACGGACAGACCGAAGCGGCTCGCTCTCTGGGCCTGCCAGCGGGCAAGACCCTGCGCTTGGTGATTATTCCGCAGGCGCTGCGGGTGATCATTCCGCCGTTGACCAGCCAATACCTCAACTTGGCGAAAAACTCCTCACTGGCGGCCGGTATCGGTTATCCGGACATGGTCTCGCTGTTCGCCGGCACGGTACTTAATCAGACCGGGCAAGCGATCGAGGTGATCGCCATCACCATGAGTGTGTACCTGGCAATCAGTATCAGCATTTCCATGCTGATGAACTGGTACAACAAGCGCATTGCGCTGATCGAGCGGTAAGGAGCAGCCATGCAAACGCATACGTTCAAACCTGATCTACCGCCACCCGCGCTGAGCGTTGGTGTGGTGGGTTGGCTGCGCGCCAACCTGTTCTCCAGCTGGTTCAACACCCTGCTGACATTGTTTGCAGCCTATTTGGTCTGGCTGATGCTGCCACCGCTGATTCAGTGGGCGTTTATTGATGCAGACTGGACCGGTACCACCCGTGCCGACTGCACCAGTGGCGGCGCGTGCTGGGTGTTTGTGCAGCAGCGTTTCGGCCAGTTTATGTACGGTTTCTACCCGAGT
This sequence comes from Pseudomonas sp. FEMGT703P, assembly GCF_002786345.1. Taxonomy (NCBI): domain Bacteria; kingdom Pseudomonadati; phylum Pseudomonadota; class Gammaproteobacteria; order Pseudomonadales; family Pseudomonadaceae; genus Pseudomonas; species Pseudomonas sp. FEMGT703P. The sequence continues at coordinate 17,526 of NZ_PGCM01000010.1, forward strand.
GAGCTGCGCTGGCGCGTTGACCTGACCCTGTGGTTAGCGGTCATCGGTGCTGCACCGCTGTTCGTGCCGCAAATGCCGCGCAAGGCCATGTATGGCCTGGCTTTCCTGGTGGTGTATCCGCTGCTGGCCTTCTGGTTGCTGCACGGTGGTTTCTTCGGTCTATCGACTGTGTCCACCAGTCAGTGGGGCGGTCTGATGCTCACGTTGGTGATTGCCGCTGTGGGTATTGCCGGCGCTTTGCCGCTGGGCATTCTGCTGGCGCTGGGACGGCGTTCGGACATGCCGGCGATCCGCGTGATCTGCGTGACCTTTATCGAGTTCTGGCGTGGGGTGCCGTTGATCACCGTGCTGTTTATGTCTTCGGTGATGCTGCCGCTGTTCCTGCCTGAGGGCCTCTCCTTCGACAAGCTGATGCGTGCGTTGATCGGGGTGATCCTGTTCCAGTCGGCCTATATCGCCGAAGTGGTGCGCGGTGGTCTGCAGGCAATTCCCAAGGGCCAGTACGAGGCCGCTGCGGCCATGGGCCTGGGCTACTGGCGGATGATGGGCCTGGTGATTCTGCCGCAAGCCCTGAAGCTGGTTATTCCCGGCATCGTCAACACCTTTATTGCGCTGTTCAAGGACACCAGCCTGGTGATCATCATCGGCCTGTTCGACCTGCTCAACAGCATCAAGCAAGCCACCACCGATCCGGCTTGGCTGGGCATGGCCACTGAAGGCTATGTGTTCGCCGCGCTGATTTTCTGGATTTTCTGTTTTGGTATGTCCCGCTACTCCCAGCATCTGGAGCGCAAGCTGGACACCGGCCACAAGCGTTAGGAGTGAGTTATGAGTGAAGCCAACAAGCAACCCAGCGCCGAACCGATGATCCTGCTGCAGGGCGTGAACAAGTGGTACGGCCAGTTCCATGTGCTCAAGGACATCAACCTGAGCGTGCAGCCGGGCGAGCGTATCGTGTTGTGCGGGCCTTCGGGCTCGGGCAAATCGACCACCATCCGCTGCATCAATCGGCTGGAAGAACACCAGCAAGGTCGCATCGTGGTTGATGGCACCGAGCTGACCCATGACCTCAAGCACATCGAAGCGGTGCGCCGCGAAGTCGGCATGGTGTTCCAGCACTTCAACCTGTTCCCGCACCTGACCGTGCTACAGAACTGCACCCTGGCGCCGATGTGGGTGCGCAAGATGCCCAAGCGTCAGGCGGAAGAGATTGCCATGCACTTTCTTGAGCGCGTGCGCATTCCGGAGCAGGCCCACAAGTACCCAGGGCAGCTCTCTGGCGGCCAGCAACAGCGTGTGGCGATTGCCCGTGCGCTGTGCATGAAGCCGAAGATCATGCTGTTCGACGAGCCGACCTCGGCCCTCGATCCGGAAATGGTCAAGGAAGTGTTGGATACCATGATCGGCCTGGCCGAAGACGGTATGACCATGCTCTGCGTAACCCACGAAATGGGCTTTGCCCGCACCGTGGCGAACCGGGTGATCTTTATGGACAAGGGCGAGATCGTGGAACAGAACGAGCCCAACGCCTTCTTCACCAATCCGCAGAATGAACGCACCAAACTGTTCCTCAGTCAGATCATTCACTGAGTTTCAGCTGCAACAAAAAAGGGAGCCTTCGGGCTCCCTTTTTTGTTGCGCATTGTTTGTGCGCATAGAGTCTGTTTAGGATCTCGCGAGCTAGAGCAAAACAAGGGGCTACGTTAGTAACAGCCTTTAGCTGTTACTGCGTTGCAACCCAGCTTGGCCTGCGCGCAGCTGATCCGAGGCGGGCTCTTATTTGCTCTCAGGCCATAGGCGCAATGGCTTGCCTTCGGCGGGCCACAGTCGCAGCTGCTCGATGGCGGAGAAATCCCAGCGCTCTACCGTGCTCAGGCTAGCGAGAAAGCGCGCTTCCTGCTCCATCAAGGATGGTGCGCACATCTTGCGGGTGCTGCCGGGGGCGCTGAAGCTCAGCTTGTCTCCCTCCAGGGTGTAGCTGGCAAACCAGTGGTTGCAGCCGGCGTTGCCATAGGCGCGGCCGTCGTCGCCGAGGGTGATGGTCAGGTGGCTGCGGTCGATCAGTGGACGCTCGCCGATCCATTCCACCTGGTAGCTGTGCTCGGTTTCCAGCTGCGGTGCGGATGTGGCGCAGCCCACGAGGCCGGCAGCCAGCAGGCTGATAGTGAGTACGCGTTTCATATCGCCTCCTTGTTGATGCATTTCGGGCACAGGTGCTTGGCATTTTTCGACTGCCAGCCCAGTTCCTTGATGCGCGCTTCGGCGGCAGGTGCCTGGGCCTTTTTGCCGAGGGCGGCGTCGACGGCGAACTCGAAGTCCAGCTGAGCATTGCAGCTGTCGCAGTTGGCCTGCCAATTGAAGATCGCCAACTCCTTGAAGGCCGGGCCAGTGGCCACCGCCACCCACTGGCCACGCGGGTTGATCAAATGACGAACCTTGTCGGCCTGCAGGCGCATCGATAATTCGCGGCTACCTTTGAGGGTCACCAGCAAGGTGTCGCCGCTCTGGATCGAGCCGCCATTACCGGTGACCTGGTAACGGCCAGGTGCCAAAGCACGGCATTCAATCAGGGTATGTTCGGGGTTGAGCAGGTTGTAGCGAAAATCGTGTTCAGCCATGGAGCCTCCAAATAGGCGCAAATGCTACCACGCAGCCGCTATTGGCTGCGTTGGCCTGCTGCTTCAGGCGTTGACTTCAGCTTCGCGGGCCAGCCGGTCGATGGCGGCATCCAGCTCATCCAGGGCGTGCTGGGCGGCCGGATCATTTTGTTTCAGCAGGGTTTCGCTGCGCTGGCAGGCGGCACGTAGCTGCGGTACGCCGCAGTAACGGGTAGCGCCGTGCAGGCGGTGTACGCGTTCGATCAGGCTGTTGCGCTCGCCACTGTCGCGCGCCTGACGAATGGCCTGGCGGTCACCGGGCAGGCCGGCGAGCAGCATGCTCAGCATATCGGCGGCAAGGTCCGCCTTACCGGCAGCCAGGCGCAGGCCTTCATCGGCATCCAACACGCTGAGGTTGTTATGCGTGGTGCTGATGCCGGTGTGCTCATTGCTCTGGTTGCGCAGGGCCAGGCCGGTCCATTTGAGTACCACCTGGGCCAGTTGACGCTCGCTGATCGGCTTGGTCAGGTAGTCGTCCAGGCCGCTTTGCAGCAGGGCGCGTTTCTCGTTGGCGAGGGCGTGGGCGGTCAGTGCAACAATCGGCACCGGACTCCGGCTGCGTTGGCTTTCCTGTTGGCGAATGGCTTCGGTGGCCTGGCGGCCGTCCATGCCGGGCATCTGCACATCCATAAAGATCAGGTCGAATGGCTGTTCGGCAGCTTTCTCCACGGCCTCATAGCCGCTGTTGGCGATGCTGACTTGCGCGCCCATGTCGTCCAGCAGGGTTTGCACCAGCAGCAGGTTGGCTGGGTTGTCGTCAACGCAGAGAATCAGCGGCGGGCGGCTCGGGGCGCTCTGCTTGTTTTCTGTACGGTTCTGTCGTGGGCTCACCAGCTCAGCCAGGCCGCGCTGCAGCTTGCGCGTACAGGCCGGCTTGGCCTGCAGCTGGCTGTAAGCATCCGGCAACAGGCTGTGATAGAGCGACTGTTCGGTGGTGGGGCACAGCAGCAGGGTTTTGCAGGCCAGGCGTTCGAGCTCCCAGATGCGTTGATCGAGGCGCTCCGGCGGTAAGGTCTGGGTACTCACGCCGAGTACCGCCAGTTCAATTGGCTGGGCACTATGTCGCGCCTCGGCCACGGCGCTGAGCAGGCTGTCGAGGTTGTCGAAGCCGCTGACTTGCAGGCCGCAGTCTTCCAGTTGATGTTGCAGCGCCTGGCGTGCCAGGTCGTGGTGTTCCAGGGCGGCCGCGCGGCGGCCGAGCAGCGGTGGCCGCGGCAGGTCTTCGGCGTCGTCACGGGCCTTGGGCAGGCTCAGGGTGATCCAGAATTCCGAGCCTTCCTCGGGGGTGCTGTCGACGCCGATTTCGCCGCCCATCTGTTCGATCAGGCGCTTGGAAATCACCAGGCCCAGCCCGGTGCCGCCGGCCTGGCGGCTGAGCGAGTTGTCGGCTTGGCTGAAGGCCTGGAACAGCTCGCGCAGGTCGTCATCAGATAGGCCAATGCCGGTGTCCTGCACGCTGATGCGCAGCTGCGCGCGGTCGGCGCTTTCATCTTCAAGCATGGCGCGAATCACGATGGTGCCCGCACGAGTGAACTTGATCGCGTTGCTCACCAGGTTGGTTAGCACCTGCTTGAGCCGCAGCGGGTCGCCGATCAGCGACAGCGGCGTGTCGCGGTAGACCAGGCTGAGCAGCTCCAGCTGTTTGGCGTGGGCGGCCGGGGCGAGGATGGTCAGGGTGTCCTGCAGCAGATCGCGTAGGTTGAACGGGATATTTTCCAGTACCAGCTTGCCGGCCTCGATCTTCGAGAAATCGAGAATCTCGTTGATGATCGCCAGCAGGCTGTCGGCGGATTTTTCGATGGTGCCCAGGTAATCCTGCTGGCGCGGCGTCAGTTCGCTTTTCTGCAGCAGGTTGGTGAAGCCGAGGATGCCGTTGAGCGGGGTGCGGATCTCGTGGCTCATATTGGCGAGGAATTCGGACTTGATTCGACTGGCCTCCAGGGCCTCTTTGCGCGCCAGGTCGAGTTCGATGTTCTGGATTTCGATGGTCTCCAGGTTCTGCCGTACGTCTTCGGTGGCCTGGTCGACGCTGTGTTGAAGTTCTTCCTGGGCGTTCTGCAGCGACTCGGCCATGCGATTGATGCCCGAGGCCAGTTCGTCCAGCTCATGGCTGCCGAGTGGCGGCAGGCGGGTTTCCAGGTGGCCGTCTTTGAGCTGGGCGACGCTCTGTTTGATCTGCCGCAGCGGGTCGTTGATCGTGCGGCTCATGCGCACGGCGAGCAGGGCGGTGACCATCAGCCCGGTGGCAATCAGCAGCAGGCTGGCCAGCAGGCTGCGGTAGCCGCTGAGCAGGGTGCTGTGGTGGGACAGCTCCAGCTCGACCCAGCCGAGCAGCCGGGTGTCAGGCTCCCCTGTAGTTTTGCCGGTGATGCTCAGGTGCTGCTGATACACCGGCAACAGAAAGCGCGTGGCGTTCTGATTGCTGTTCTGCGCGGGTTGCGGCTCGCCAGCTGCCGGCGAGGGATTAAGCATGCTCGGCCCAGCATGAGCCAGGGTGTTGCGCTCGGCGGCGAGAAAACTCACGGCACGCACATCCGGTTGATCGAGTGCTTGGTTGGCAATGCGCTGCAGCACCTCGCTGTCGCCGGCATGCAGCGCTGGTGCGGCTAATGGCGCGAGCTGCTCGATGATCATCTGCCCGCGCTGCAGCAGTTGTCCCTGCAGGCCAGACAATTGCACCCAGGTGAAATAGCCGCCCAACACCAGCGCCAATAGGCTGGTGGGCAACAGGGTGAGCATTAGCACACGACCTTTAATGCCTAAATCCTTTAACACGCGCTGCCTCCTTGGGTGATGTTTTGGCAGTGTAGCGATTCAGCCGGCGAGAATCTGTAGGTGAGTGCGGCGTGGTTAGTAGGTAGAATTATTCTCATTTGAGTTGGTGGATTATTCGTGCTCACTTGTACCCGTCCAGCCGCGCGGATTCTTGCGGTTGAAGATGACCCGCTACTGGCCAGCCATTTGCAGCAGCATCTGCAGGACAGCGGTTACGGCGTCACCCTCAGTCGCGATGGCAGTGAAGGGCTGCGACTGGCAGTCGAGGGTGACTTCGATTTGGTCTTGATGGACATCCTGCTGCCTGGCATCAGCGGCTTGCAGGTATTGCAGAACCTGCGTGAGCAGCGCGGCGTGCCGGTCATTCTGATGTCTGCATTGGGTGGCGAACAGGACCGGATTGCCGGTTTCAGCCAGGGCGCGGATGACTACCTACCCAAGCCCTTCAGCATGGATGAACTGAAAGTGCGCATCGAGGCGGTGCTGCGTCGGGTGGCGTATGAGCGGCGTGAATTTACTGCGCCGGGGGTGGATCCGCAGTTGCAGTTTGACGATTCGCGCACGGATGTGTGCCTGCGCGGGCAATGGGCTGATCTAACCCAGACTGAGTTTCGCCTGCTTGAGCTGTTTGTGCGCCATCCGGAAGGCTTGATGACCAAGGCCTTTCTCTACCAGCAGGTGCTGCGCCGCGCCTATTCACGGCACGACCGCAGCCTGGACATGCATATCAGCCATATCCGGCGCAAGTTGCTGGCCCTTGGCTACAGCGCCGGGCGCTTGGAAACCGTGTGGGGCAAAGGTTATCTGTTTACCCGCGAGGGCGTTTGAGCCATGCCGGGACGTCACTCGTTGTTCTGGCGGCTGGCTTTGCTGGTCATGGCTTTCTGCCTGCTGATCATCTGGGTTAGCTGGTCCTGGGGCGGGCGTATCGAGTTTCGCGGCTATCTGCTCAGTGAAGCGGCGCAGCAGCAACTGCTTGGCTATGCCGCTGAGGCAGAGCAGGTCTGGCGCAGTGCTGGTGCCGAAGGCATCGAGCGCTGGCAGATGCAGATGCAGCAGCGCGAGTCAGTCTGGCTGGCGGTGCTTGGTCGCGATTTGCGCGCCCTCGGCACGCGGACGTTGAGCCTGGCAGAAACCGAGCGGCTTACGGCCATGCGCCATATCGACTGGCCGATGAGTAAGCGCGCCAGTGGCCTGCCGGTCATTGCCTTGCCGTTTCCGCAGCAGCCACAGGATGGCCAATTGGTGATCGAGTTGCCGGAGCGTTTTCTGCCACAGGGTTTTACCTGGCACGCCCAGTTGCTGGTGCACGGCCTGCTGCCCTGCGGGCTGGCGCTGCTGCTCTGTGCCTTGCTGTATCGCTTGCTGATTACCCCGTTGCAGCACCTGCGTGAGCAGGCCAACGCCCTGCGTGATGAGCAACTGAGTGTGCGCACGGCTAGTCAGATCAGTACCCGTCAGGATGAACTGGGCGAGCTTGGCCGCGCCTTCGACCATATGGCCGAGCGCCTGCAGGGCATGCTCAGCTTGCAGCGTCAGCTACTGCGCGATCTTTCCCATGAGCTGCGTACACCCTTGAGCCGTTTGCGGGTGGCCTGTGAGAGTGGCCTGGATGCCGCACAGCTGCGTCAGCGCCTCGAGCGAGAGGTCAACGGCATGCAGTGCCTGGTGGATGACACCCTGGAGTTAATCTGGCTGGGTACGGAACGTCCGCAGCCTGAGTTGGAGCCGATCAGCCTGCCTTCGCTGTGGGCATTGCTGGCCGATGATGCCTGTTTTGAAAGTGGCTGGCCGCAGGCCCAGCTGCGTTGCCTGTTACCTGAGCACTGCTGCGTGCGCGGGCACCTCAATGGCCTAGCGCAGGCGCTGGAAAACGGTTTGCGCAATGCCATTCGGCATTCCCCCCCTGGCGCAATGATCAGCCTGGATGGGCGCTTGGAGCAGGGCGATTGGCTGTTCTGGCTGGAGGATCAGGGTGGTGGCGTGGCGGCTACGCAGCTGGAGCAGATGTTCCTGCCGTTTATTCGTTTGTCAGCGGCTCGCCCCGGCGGTGATGGTTTTGGCCTGGGCCTGGCGATTGCCCGCAGCGCCATGCAGATGCAGGGCGGGGCGATGTGGGCCGAAAACACGGGTGAAGGTTTGCGCCTGAATTTCCGGCTGAAAAGTGTATAGATTGTAAATGAACTTTACTCACAAATAAGAATGAGTAGCATCTGCGCCGTTCCCGCGTGCCGGTCGGGCTGGCGTAGCTTGTGACTGCCTGCCTTTGAGCCTGGACGCGGACCATTCGCCACAGGAGAGGGTGTTCATGCAGTCGCGATTCAAGCTCAGTCATCTGTCATTGGCCATCGTTGCGGCCAGTCTTTCCCCCTGCACGCTGTTTGCCGCCGACGTGGTGGATGCCGAGTTCGATGCCCTGAGTGCAGTCGCCGAACCCACCGATGCGATCAAGCTCAAGGATGCTGTGGTCACCGCCAAGCAGGAGCTCAAGCAGGCGCCGGGCGTATCGATTATTACCGCCGAGGACATCAAGAAGCGTCCGCCGGCCAATGACCTCTCCGATGTGATCCGCCGCGAACCGGGGGTCAATCTGACTGGTAACAGCACCAGTGGCAGCCGTGGCAACAATCGCCAGATCGACCTGCGCGGCATGGGCCCGGAAAACACCCTGATTCTTATCGATGGCCGTCCCTCCAGCTCGCGTAACGCCGTGCGTTACGGTTGGACCGGTGACCGTGACACCCGTGGCGAAACCAACTGGGTGCCGGCTGAGGAAGTCGAACGCATCGAAATCCTCCGCGGCCCGGCCGCCGCACGCTATGGCTCGGGTGCCATGGGCGGGGTGGTGAATATCATCACCAAGCGGCCGACTGAAGAGTTGCGTGGTTCGGTCACCCTGTACGCGATCCAGCCGGAAGATGACGCCGAAGGGGCCGGTCAGCGTGCCAACTTCAACCTCAGCGGTGCGCTGAACGACAGTCTGGCCTTCCGCCTGTATGGCGGTGCCAATAAGGCCAATGCCGATGATGCTGATATCAACGGTGAACATCAGGTGGGTGCCGATACTCTGGTGGCGGGTCGTGAAGGCGTGCGCAACAAGGACATCAGTGGCCTGCTCAGCTGGCAGCTGAACCCCGATCACAGCCTGGATCTGGAAGCCACCTACAGCCGTCAGGGCAACATCTACGCCGGCGACACCATGCTTAACGGTGGTGGCGCGTTCGTGAACCAGCTGTATGGCAAGGAAACCAACATCATCCAGCGCAGCAGCTACGCGCTAACCCATAACGGCAGCTACGACTGGGGCAGCTCCACCGCCTCGCTGGCTTATGATTACACCCGTAACGAGCGCCTCAATGAAGGCCTAGCCGGGGGCGGTGAGGGTGCGCCGGCGGAAGGTGCCGGAGTGTTCATGTCGCGCCTGCGCAACACCCGCGCCAATGCCGAAGTCAATTTGCCGCTGGAAGTCGGTGCGCCGCAGGTGCTGACCTTGGGCGGCGAATACCTCTATGAAAGTCTGAATGACCCAGGCTCCATGCGCGCGCAAACCTGGGACCCGGGTGTCGGCGGTGTGCCGGCGGTTCCTGGTTTTGACCGCAGTCAGACCAAGACCACCGCGCACAGCTTTGCCCTGTTTGCCGAGGACAATATCGAAGTGGGTGATCGCACCATCGTTACCCCTGGGTTGCGCTATGACGACCATGAAGAGTTTGGCGGCAACTGGAGTCCGAGCCTGAATGCCTCCCATGAACTGACCGATGAGCTGACCCTTAAAGGCGGTATCGCCCGGGCCTACAAGACCCCCAACCTGTATCAGTCCAACCCCAACTACCTGCTCTATAGCATGGGTTTTGGCTGTAACGCGGCAGAAAACAACACTGGCGGCTGCTACCTGATCGGTAATCCGGATCTGGAGCCGGAAACCAGCATCAACAAGGAAATCGGTCTGGCTCTGGATAAGGGGACCTGGCGCACCAGTGCGACCTACTTCCGCAATGACTACAAGAACAAGATCGTTTCCAGCAACACGGCGGAGTTCCGCTTGGCGAACGGTCGTCGTGTGCAGAACTGGGAAAACTCCGGTAAAGCCGTCGTCGAAGGGGTTGAAGGCAACCTGTTCGTCACCCTCAGCCCGACGCTGGAGTGGAACACCAACTTCACCTACATGATCGAGTCCAAGGACAAGGACAGCGGCGAGCCGCTGAGCATCATCCCCGAGTACACCGTCAACACCAGTCTGGACTGGGCTGCCACCGAGAAGCTGTCGCTGCAGGTCAGCGGCACCTACTACGGCACCCAGGAGTCCCCGAGCTACAACGCTCGGCGCAACGTGGCGATCGACAGCCAGGCACAGAAGGACATCGATCCTTACGGCCTGATGGGCGTCAGCGCCGGCTATGCTTTCAATGAGCAGTACAGCGTGCGCATGGGGATCAACAACCTGTTCGACAAGCGCATCTACCGCGAAGGCAACGCCACCGAAGCCGGGGCCAACACCTACAACGAAGCCGGGCGTGCCTACTTCGCCTCGGTCACCGCATCCTTCTAGGTCATCGTGCTCCTTACCCGTCGCTACGGCGGGTTTCGGCTCCGTCAGGCGTGTCCTGGCGGAGCCTTTTCAGTGCAGGAAAACGCTTAATGCAAGTGTGGAATCAGGGGTATCTGGCCGAGTTGCCCTATCCCCATCATGTGCAGCCGCAGTTGGCACCGAGTTGGCTGGTGGCGCTGCAGACGGCCCTCGGGCAACGCGCAAGCAGCCTGTTGTCGGGGTTTCGCTATTGCGAACTGGGTTGTGGGCAAGGCCTGAATAGCCTGTTGCTGGCCGCCAGCAATCCCGAGGGGCAGTTCGTGGCGGTGGATTTCAACCCCCAACATATCGCCCATGGCCGTCGACTGGCCGCGGCTGCGCAGTTGAGCAACATCGAGTTTGTGCAAGCCGATTTCACCGAGCTGCTCGCGCAACCGGGTGAGGGTTACGACTTTATCGTGGCCCATGGGGTGTACAGCTGGGTAGCGCCCGCACAGCGCGCGGCCATCCGTGGCTTTGTCGAGCAGCGCCTCAAAGCCAATGGGCTGCTGTGCCTGGGTTATATGTGTCAGCCCGGCATGGCGCCGTTGGCAGCGGCTCAGCGGTTTATCTGGCAGCACGCACAACACAGCGAAGGTTCAGCGCCGCAGCGCGTGCGGGCAGCTCTGGATGCATTGCAGGCCTTGCAACAAGGCGGCGCCGGCTATTTTGTCGAGCAGCCTGAGATGGCCCGGCTGCTGGCGCGCAGTGCCGAGCAGGGGTTGGACTATCTGGCCCATGAGCTGCTGTGTGAGCACTGGCAGCCGTTGCCGGTGGCCGACGTCATGGCAGAGTTTGCCAGCCTTGGCTGTCAACTGATCGGCAGCGCCATTCCACTGGAAAACATCGATGCAGTGTCGTTGCCCGGTAACTGCCTGGCCGCGATTCAGGGCCTGACTGACCCGCTGCTGCGGGAAACCGCCAAGGACCTGGCACGCAACCAGGCCCAGCGCAGTGACCTGTACCAACGCGGCGATCAGGCCCTGTCGGCCATGGCGCATCAGCACGCCTTGTTGGACAGCTGCTGGGCACTGTTGCCCGCTGCGCCGGCACCGGGGCCGGTGGAATTTTCAACGCGAATCGGTTCGTTGCAGGGCGCTGCCGAGTTGTATCAGCCGCTGCTGCAGGCCCTTGGCGAGGGGCCGCAAAGTTTTGCCGAGCTGGCGCGGCGCCCCGCCCTGGTGGCGCAGGTTGGCCAGCTCAGCGGTGCCTTGCAGCTGTTGACCTGGGCGGGCTATGCCCATCCGTTGCTGCACGCGCCGGTGGATGTCACCCGCTGCCAGGCACTCAACCGTCTGTTGGCCGAAGGGGCCTTGCAAGGTGAGGGCTACGCGCACCTGGCGGCACCTAGCCTGGGCGCGAGCGTACCGGCAGATAAGCTTGAAATGGCCGCCGCCCGCGTGCTGTTGGAGCACCCGCAGTTACGTGGCGTTTTACTGAGTGAAACCATTCAGGCCCTGCTACGCCGCCACGGCGTAATGGTGGAACAGGCCGCCGAGCGCGTGCAGCGCTTCGAGCAACACACCTTGCCCTGTTGGCAAGTGCTGGGGGTAGTGCCATGAAGCGCTGCTGTTTGTGGTTGTTCTGTCTGTCCTGGCTGAACGTGACGAGCGCAGCTGACTATCCCGGTTACCATCGGCTTGAGCCGTTTCAGGTGCAGTCGGCAGATGCCCAGCGCAGCTATCAAGTGCAGCTGCTGGTACCGACGCGTGCAGCGCCGGCTAGCGGTTTCCCAGTGCTTTATCTGCTTGATGGTCATGCCGCGCTGGCGGCGCTGAAGGCGCAATGGCTGGACGAACTGAAGGCGGGGACGCCGCCGCTGCTGGTGTTTATCGGGCATGCCGGTGAGCGGCCCTTCAATGTGCCGGCGCGCACCCTCGATTTCACTCCGGCACGTCGCGATGGTCAGCCGATGCAGGCCTTCAATGGCGTGCAGGGTGGCGGTGCCGCGGCCTTTCTGGCGTTGCTAGAGCAGCGCATCAAGCCGCAGGTGGCCGCGCAGCAACCGATTGATCCGGCGCAACAGGCGCTCTGGGGGCATTCGTTCGGCGGGCTGTTCGTGCTCAACACCCTGCTCACTCAGCCCGCGAGCTTTAGCCGCTATATCGCAGCCAGCCCGTCGCTGTGGTGGCAATCCGGGCTGGTGCTGGAGACCGAACGCGGCTTTGCCGGGGCCACTGCCCAGCTGTTGATCGTGCGCGGCAGTGATGAAGGCCTGCCTGGCAACGCCCGATCCGGAGTCGATCTGTCAGTGCTGGAGCCGCGGCGCAAGGCCATGGCTGCGGTTCCGGTTGATGCCGCGCGGCAGATGGCCGAACGCCTGGGGCGCTGGCCGGACATGCAGGTGACATATCAGGAATTTGCCGGCTTGGGCCATGGGCCGATGTTGGCCGCGTCCCTGCGGCCGGCACTGCGGATGGCGGCCGGCTTGGCGCAGGAGGGAAGCAATGAGTAAGGCCGGAGAAACAACGCAGGCGTGGCCGATCTGTTCACGGGTGTTGGCCGGGCTACTGGGTGGCTATGTGTTCACCTACGCATTGACCGCCGCCCTGGCGCAGCTGTTGCCGCTGGACCGGGTGGATGCGCTGCTGATCGCCAGCTTGCTGTCATTCACCGTCTACACCATGGCGATTCTCTGGGCGTTTGCCGCGCGCAGCGTCTGGCGCGCCTGGGTGGTTGTGCCGGCCGCTGCGCCGCTGGCGCTGATCGGCTTCTGGCCACACCTGCTGGAGCGCCTCGCATGAAACAGACCCTGACTCAATCCATGGCCTGGCTGCACACCTGGGGTGGCCTGCTGTTCGGCTGGCTCTTGTTCGCCATTTTTCTCACCGGCAGCCTGGCGGTGTTCGACCAGGAGATCGATCACTGGATGCAGCCGGAGATCAAGCAGGCGTCGGTCAGCAACGCTCAGGCTGTCGAGCATGCCGTGGCCTATCTGCAACGCCAGCATGCCAATGCCAGCGCCTGGAACATCAGCCTGCCCAGCGAGCGCATGCCTGCCTTGCGGGTGACGGTGGGCGACCGACGCTCAGGCATCAGCACGTACTTGGACCCACTCACCGGTGAGCCCTTGGTGGTGCGCGACACGGCCGGCGGTACATTTTTCTTTCGTTTTCACTACAGCCTCAGCATGCCACGCAACCCGGGTATCTGGATTGTCGGGTTGGCGGCGATGGTGATGCTGGTGGCGCTGATCAGCGGCATCATCATTCACAAGAAGTTCTTCAAGGAGTTCTTCACTTTCCGCCCGAACAAGGGCCAGCGCTCCTGGCTGGATGCACACAATGCCAGTGCAGTGTTGCTGTTACCGTTTCATCTGATGATTACCTATACCGGCCTGTCGATCTTTGCCCTGATCTATATGCCGGCAGCGCTGGACAGCCTCTATAAAGGGGATTTTGAAGCGTTCTACCGCGAACACATCGAGGTCATGGCGGAGCCGCGTCAGGCGCCAACTCAGCCAGCGCCGCTGACGCCGCTGGCCCCGCTATTGGCCCAGGCCGAAGCGCGCATGGGGCCGCTGAGCGGTGTGGTGATCGAGCACCCCGGCCGCAGTGATGCGCATATCGAAATGCGCCGGGTGCTGGGTAACCGTATTGCCCTGACCAAAGGCCACAACATGGTCTTCGATGGGGTTACCGGTGAGCTGCTGGCCGGGCCGCCGGAGCTGCGCCCCAGTGTGCTGGCGCAACGGGTGATGTTTGGCCTGCACTTTGCGCAGTTCGGCGGTTACCCGATGCGCTGGTTGTACTTCGTCTGCGGCGTGCTCAGCAGCGCCATGATCGCCACCGGGCTGGTACTGTTTACGGTGAAGCGACGGCGTAAATACGCCAGTGAAAGCCGCTCGGGGCAACAGCTCTATCGCCTGGTGGAAAGCCTCAATGTGGCTGTGATCAGCGGCCTGGCTGTGGCCTGTATCGGTTTGCTCTGGCTCAACCGCCTGCTGCCGCAGGAGCTGGCCCAGCGTGCCGGTTGGGAAGTACGCGGCTTCTTTGCAATCTGGCTGCTGAGCTTGCTGCACGCCTGGCTGCGCCCGCGCCTGCAGGCCTGGCGTGAGCAGCTGAGCCTGGCTGCGGTGCTGTGCCTGGGCTTACCGCTGCTCAGTGTAATCAGTGACGGCCAGGCCTGGGGCGACAGCATGCGCCTGTGGCTGGAGGTGACGGTGGTGGCGCTGGGCCTGCTGCTGGCCTGGAGTGTCTGGCGCTTGCGTCAGCCACAGGTGCAACACAGCGAGCGGCGGGTGCGGCACGTACGGGCGCAGGTGAATTGAGATGATGACCGCATTCTTGGGCAGTCTGTTGCTGGCCTACAGCAGCATGCTGGCGCTGTGTCAGGGCCTTGAACGGCACTACAAACAGGTTTGGGGCAGGGCGCCGACGTTGCTGCAACGCCGCGTTCTGCGTGGCAGTGGCTGGTTGCTGCTGGTGGCCAGCCTGTGGGGTTGCGCGCAAGCCTGGGGTTGGGCGATGGGCCCGGTGGGCTGGTTCGGCATGCTGTCGCTGAGCGGCTTTGCCCTGGCCCTGCTGTTGCCCTATGCACCGCGCCTGGCGGTGTACGGTCCGGTGTTGGGGCTGCCGTGCTGGCTGTTGCTGTACGCCTTGGTGGGGTAATTTTGCTGCCGTGTAGTGGTGTTCGCTGATATGGCCGAGCGCAGTTTGCCGTTATCATGGCGGCCTTCTTTGCTTCTGGATCATCTCGTTCGCCATGAGCCCGCATTACCCAACCATCGCCGATTGCGTCGGCAACACCCCACTGGTGCGCCTGCAGCGCCTGCCGGGCAACACCAGCAACACCTTGCTGTTGAAGCTGGAAGGTAACAATCCGGCCGGTTCGGTAAAGGATCGTCCGGCGTTGTCGATGATCACTCGCGCCGAGCAGCGCGGCGACATCCAGCCCGGTGATGTGTTGATTGAGGCCACCAGCGGCAATACCGGCATCGCCCTGGCCATGGCCGCGGCGATCAAGGGTTACCGCATGGTGCTGATCATGCCGGACAACTCCACCGCCGAACGCAAGGCGGCGATGACTGCCTACGGCGCGCAGCTGATTCTGGTCGGCGGTATGGAAGAAGCCCGCGACCTGGCCCTGCAGATGCAGGCTGACGGTAAAGGTAAGGTGCTCGATCAGTTCGCCAACGGCGACAACCCGATTGCCCACTACACCAGCACCGGCCCGGAAATCTGGCAGCAGACGGGCGGGCAGATCACCCATTTCGTCAGTTCGATGGGCACCACCGGCACCATCATGGGCGTCTCGCGTTTCCTGAAAGAGCAGAAGCCCGAGGTGCAGATCGTCGGTCTGCAGCCGATGGAAGGCGCGGCGATTCCTGGTATCCGCCGCTGGCCGCAAGAGTATCTACCGAAGATTTATCAGGCCGAGCGGGTTGATCGCATTATCGATATGGGCCAGCAAGAAGCCGAAGACGTGATGCGTCGTCTGGCGCGTGAAGAAGGCATCTTCTGCGGCGTGTCGTCCGGTGGTTCGGTGGCGGCGATGCTGCGTCTGTCCCAGGAAGTCGAGAACGCGGTGATGGTGGCGATCATCTGCGACCGTGGCGACCGTTACCTGTCCAGCGGCGTTTACGACGCTCCGAGCACTGATGGCAAAAGCAACTGATGGCCAAGAAAGACGGCGGTCTGCGCTTTCAACCCAGCGGTGGTTCCCGCGCAACCCAGGTGCCGGTGGGCAAGAAGCAGAAGCTCACCATCGAGCGCCTGGCCAACGACGGCCGGGGTATCGCTTTCAGCGAAGGGCGTACCTGGTTTGTCAGCGGCGCACTGGCCAGCGAGCAGATTGAAGCGCGAGTGCTCGGTGCCCACGGCAAGGTAGTCGAGGCGCGGGTTGAGCGCATTCTCACCGCCAGTGCTGAGCGGCGTAGCGAGGCTTGCGTGCATGCCAAGGTCTGTGGCGGCTGCAGCCTGCAACATATGCCCCATGCCGATCAGCTTGCCCTGAAACAGCGCATGCTCGCCGAGCAACTCAGCCGCTTGGCCAATCTTGAGCCGCAAGAGTGGGCTGCGCCATTGGTCGGCCCTGAGCTGGGCTATCGCCGCCGCGCACGGATCGCCGTGCGCTGGGACAACAAGGCCAAGCGCCTGGATGTGGGTTTTCGCGCAGCGGCGAGCCAGGACATCATCGCCATCAACGATTGCCCGGTGCTGGTACAACCTTTGCAGCCGATCCTGCGTGCGTTACCCCAGGTGCTGCGTGAGTTGGATAAACCTCAGGCCATTGGTCATGTCGAGTTGTTCAGCGGCAGCTCCAGTGCTGTGCTGATAAGGCATACCGCTGTATTGAGCGAAGCGGACCTGGCCCGTTTGCAGGCGTTCTGCATGGCGCAGAATGCGCAGCTCTGGTTACACGGTACGGACGAGCCGCAGCCGTTTGATCCAGCGCAGCAGCTGAGTTATCGCTTGGATGCGTTTGCTCTCGACCTGGCGTATCGGCCCGGTGACTTTGTGCAGGTCAACCAGCCGGTGAATGACGCCATGGTCGCGCAGGCGCTGGATTGGCTGGCGCCGCAGGCCGATGAGCGGGTACTGGATCTGTTCTGCGGTCTGGGCAATTTCGCCTTGCCATTGGCTCAGCGAGTGGGTGAACTGGTGGCGGTGGAGGGCGTGCAAACCATGGTCGAGCGCGCCGCCGAGAATGCCGTGAGCAATGGTCTGGGCAATGCGCACTTTTTCCAGGCCGACCTGTCCAACCCGCTGGTCGATGCGAGCTGGGCGCAGGGCGGTTTCGCCGCGGTGCTGTTGGACCCGCCGCGGGATGGCGCGTTGCAGGTGGTCAAGCAAATGACGGCGTTGGGCGTCAAACGGGTGCTGTATGTGTCGTGCAACCCGACGACCCTGGCCCGTGACAGCGCCGAGTTACTGGCGCAAGGCTATCGGCTGGAACGTGCCGGTATCCTCGATATGTTTCCGCAAACCGCGCACGTCGAAGCGATGGCGCTGTTTGTCAGGCAGTAGATAGAAGCGCCGTATCCCGGCGCTGCAGGGGCGCGCAGGGAGTGCGCCTTAAGTGGTTAAACCGACCGGCTCATAGAAGGCGGCGACTGTTCGGTGTGCATGCCGCGCACCGTAGGGAAGGTAAGCAAGATGGTTCAGGTCAGAGCGCATCAGCCGATCAACGATGACGGCAGCATCAACCTTGAAGCCTGGCTCGGGCATGTGCTGAGTGTCGATCCGGCACTGGATCGCGAAGCCCTGCGCGAGGCCTGCGAATTCGCCCGCGAGGCTGAGCAGCAGGCCAATGCCGCGAAGAATCTGTGGACCGAGGGCGCGTCGAGTTTTCGCTCCGGTCTGGAAATCGCCGAAATTCTCGCCGACCTCAAGCTCGATCAGGACTCCCTGGTCGCAGCCGTAATCTACCGCTGCGTGCGCGAAGGCAAGGTGCCCTTGGCGCTGGTGCATCAGCGTTTCGGCCCGGTGGTGGCCAAACTGGTCGAGGGCGTGCTGCGCATGGCGGCAATCAGCGCATCCTTGAATCCGCGTGATTCCCTGGTGCTCGGCTCCCAGGCGCAGGTGGAAAACCTGCGCAAGATGCTCGTGGCGATGGTCGATGACGTGCGCGTGGCGCTGATCAAGCTGGCTGAGCGCACCTGCGCGATCCGCGCGGTTAAAGAAGCCGATGATGAGAAACGTCAGCGCGTGGCCCGCGAGGTGTTCGACATCTACGCCCCGTTGGCTCACCGCCTGGGCATCGGCCACATCAAGTGGGAACTGGAAGACCTGTCGTTCCGCTATCTGGAGCCTGAGCAGTACAAGCAGATCGCCAAACTGCTACACGAGCGCCGGCTGGACCGTGAGCATTACATCAATGAAGTGATGGGTCAGTTGCGCGTTGAGCTGGAGGCCACCGGGGTCAAAGCCGACATCAGCGGGCGGGCCAAACACATCTATTCGATCTGGCGCAAAATGCAGCGCAAGGGTCTGCAGTTCAGCCAGATTTACGACGTGCGCGCGGTGCGCGTGCTGGTGCCGGAAGTGCGCGATTGCTACACCGCCCTCGGTATTGTGCACACCCTGTGGCGGCACATTCCCAAGGAGTTTGACGACTACATCGCCAACCCCAAGGAAAACGGCTACCGCTCGCTGCACACCGCCGTGCTCGGCCCGGAAGGCAAGGTGCTGGAAGTGCAGATCCGCACCCAGGCCATGCATGAGGAGGCCGAACTGGGCGTGTGCGCGCACTGGCGTTACAAAGGCACCGACGTTAAAGCCAGCTCCAATCATTACGAAGAGAAGATTTCCTGGCTGCGTCAGGTGCTCGAATGGCACGAAGAGCTGGGCGATATCGGCGGTCTGGCCGAACAGCTGCGCGTGGATATTGAGCCGGACCGGGTCTATGTGTTCACTCCGGACGGTCACGCCATCGACCTGCCCAAGGGCGCCACGCCGCTGGATTTTGCCTACCGCGTGCACACCGAGATCGGCCACAACTGCCGTGGCGCGAAGATTAACGGGCGCATCGTGCCGCTCAACTACAGCCTGCAGACCGGCGAGCAGGTGGAGATCATCACCAGCAAGCATGGCACGCCAAGCCGCGACTGGCTGAACTCCAACCTTGGTTATGTCACCACCTCGCGGGCGCGGGCGAAGATCGTCCACTGGTTCAAACTGCAGGACCGCGACCAGAATGTCGCGGCCGGTAAGGTCCAGTTGGAGCGTGAGCTGCAGCGCCTGGCGTTGCCGCATGTGGACTTCGAAAAACTGGCCGAGAAGGCCAATATGAAGACCAGCGAGGACTTGTTCGCCTCCCTCGGTGCCGGTGACTTGCGCCTGGCGCAGCTGGTTAACCTGGCGCAGCAGCTGGTCGAGCCGGATCGAGTCAACGAGCAGTTGGAGTTGATTCCACGCAAGGCGCTGGGCTTCAAACCGGGCAAACGCGGCGATATCCAGATTCAGGGCGTCGGCAACCTGCTGACGCAAATGGCCGGTTGCTGCCAGCCGCTGCCGGGCGATCCGATTGTCGGCTATATCACCCAGGGTCGTGGCGTGAGCATCCACCGTCAGGACTGCGCCTCGGTGCTGCAACTGGCTGGGCGCGAGCCGGAGCGGATTATCCAGGTCAACTGGGGCCCGGTGCCGGTGCAGACCTACCCGGTGGAAATCATCATCAAGGCCTACGACCGTTCTGGCCTGCTGCGTGACGTGACCCAGGTGCTACTCAACGAGAAGCTCAATGTGCTGGCGGTGAATACCCGCTCGAACAAGGACGACAACACCGCGTCCATGTCGATCACCGTGGAGATTCCGGGGCTCGATGCGCTTGGGCGCTTGTTGGGGCGTATCAGTCAACTGCCCAATATCATCGAAGCCCGTCGCCATCGGGTTTCCTGAGGCGATTACGATCTAACTGGATTTGCCATGTACCAACTGGACGACCTGCTGCACCTTATGGCCCGGCTGCGTGACCCGCAGCATGGTTGCCCGTGGGATCTCAAGCAGAACTACGCGACGATTGTGCCGCATACGATCGAAGAGGCGTACGAGGTGGCCGATGCCATCGAACGCGGTGACTTCGATCATCTGCCGGGTGAGCTGGGCGACCTGCTGTTTCAGGTGGTGTATTACAGCCAGCTGGCGCGCGAAGAAGGGCGCTTCGAGTTTGCCCAAGTGGTCGATGGCATCACCACCAAGCTGATTCGCCGTCATCCCCATGTGTTCCCCGATGGCGATCTGTATGGCGCTGTGGACGTGGCCAAGCTGGAAGAGGCCGCGGTCAAGCAGCGTTGGGAAGAGATCAAGGCCGAGGAACGCGCCGATAAAGCCGCCGCTCCCGAGCAACTCTCGCTGCTCGACGATGTGCCCGCGGCGCTGCCGTCGTTAAGCCGGGCAATCAAGCTGCAGAAGCGCGCTGCCCTGGTCGGTTTCGATTGGCCCGAGGCCTTGCCGGTGGTCGACAAGGTGCGCGAAGAATTGGATGAAGTGCTCGAAGCCATGAGCGAGAACGACCCTGAGGCGATTAGCGAGGAGATCGGCGATCTGCTGTTTGTGGTCAGCAACCTGGCGCGGCACCTGAAGGTCGATCCGGAAACTGCCCTGCGTGCAGCCAACGCCAAATTCGAGCGGCGTTTTCGTTTTATCGAGCAGGCATTGCGCGAAGTGGGGCGCAACATGGAAGATTGCGCCCTGGATGAATTGGACGCGCTCTGGGGCGAAGCCAAAAAACTGGAAAAGCTGACCCCGAGTTGCTGATTGTGCGGGTGCAGTCTGCGCGCTGATGGTGGGCACGCCCGCTTTAAATTGATGGTTGGAAAGGTAGGTTATGGCTCTCTCACTACGCGATCAGCTGCTCAAAGCCGGGCTGGTCAATGAAAAGCAGGCCAAGCAGGCCGGCAAGCAGCAGCAGAAACAACAGCGCCTGGTGCATAAAGGTCAGGCCGAGAAGGACGAATCGCAAAAGCTTGCCGCCCAGCAGGCCATGGCTGAGAAAGCCGCACGTGACCAGGAACTGAACCGTCAGCAGCAGGAAAAGATCGAGCAGAAGGCCCGAGCCGCGCAGATCAAGCAACTGATTGAAGTCTCGCGTCTTCCCAAGCTGACCACCGAGGATTACTACAACTTTGTCGACGACAAGAAGGTCAAACGTCTATCGGTGAACACCTTGGTGCGCAACAAACTCAGCAGTGGCTCGCTGGCCATCGTCCGCCACGGCGGCGGCTATGAAGTGATCCCGCGTGAAGCCGCACTGAAGATTCAGGAGCGTGATCCTCAACGCGTGGTGCTGCTCAATACCCCAACCGAAGCGCCGGATGCCGATGATCCGTACGCGGCCTATCAGGTGCCAGATGATCTGATGTGGTAATGGCGCCTAGTTTCACCCACGGACACCCGCCCACAAAAAAGCCGAGCACTTAGCTCGGCTTTTTTCATCGGACTAACTCAGTCCTGGCGGCCTTCAACGGCTTTGCCGTCGACGGTGCCGTCCTTGAGCATGATCTGGTATTCCTTGCCGTCTTTCTCGACCTGATGCAGGCGTACCAGCAGGAACTCCCAATCTTTGGCGAACCAGAGGATGGTCTTGCGGCTGCTTTGTGTCGGATCGCGTACGCGTTCTACCTTGATGGCGTCGATCAGGCCAGCTTTGGTACGCACAGTTTCTTCACCCAGCACGCGGAAATCGTAGGTTTCCACTTCGTCGCCATCGACCACCTGGTAGCTCATGCTCTTGGTGCCGGCGGCCACGTCATATTGCAGGGCAAGTTGGTAGGTCGACTTGTCCAGCAGGCCACGGTTCAGCGGCAGGCGCACCGGGGTGTCGCGATCACTGCCGATGACCTGTTTGGCGCTCCAGTCGAAGTCGTGCTCGATCTTCTTGCCCTTGCCCAGACCGTTGCGTTCATACAGGTAAGTCTGCGGCAGGAAGACTTCTTTATCCACGCGCAGAGTGCTTTGTTCGGTCAGGCTGGCGACCAGCATGGAGGCTTCGAAGTTCAGCTTCCATACGCCGTTATCCAGCGCTTCAAGGCTGCGTTCGGCGCTGCCGCTGACGGGCAGTTGCTTCCAGTCGGCGGTGTAGCTTGCGGAGAAGGGTTTCAGCTCGACGGCCAGTGCCGGCAGGCTCAAAAGTGTCAGTGCGAACAGTAAGGCGCGACCCATGGTGTCTCCTTGATTACGTTCGAATTAGCTGTCCAGTGCTCGGTAACAGTTGCTCGTCCAACATCGCCCCCTGCGCGGCCAGCTGCAAACGGCCTTCGGCAAACCAGCGCACGGCCAGCGGGTAAATCACATGTTCTTGCTCGTGTACGCGCTGCGCGAGGCTGCTGGGCGAGTCATCCGACTGTACCGGTACCACTGCCTGTACGACCAGTGGTCCGCCATCGAGTTCCTCGCTGACGAAGTGCACGCTGCAGCCGTGTTCGCTGTCACCCGCTTCCAGCGCCCGCTGATGGGTGTGCAGACCTTTGTATTTCGGCAGCAAGGAAGGGTGGATATTCAGCAGGCGTCCGGTGTAGTGACGAACGAAGCCGGGCGTCAGGATGCGCATAAACCCGGCCAGTACAACAAGTTGCGGATTAAACGCATCAATCGCCTCGACCAGCGCAGCGTCGAAGGCTTCGCGGCCGTCGAATTGCTTGTGGTCGAGCACGGCGGTGGCTATGCCGGCTTGTTTTGCGCGCTCCAGGCCATAGGCATCGGCGCGGTTGGAAATCACCGCGCTGATACGTGCCGGATTGCCGTCATGGGCGATGCTGTCGATCAGCGCCTGCAGGTTGCTGCCGGAGCCGGAGATCAGCACCACCACATTACACTGTGCCGACATTAGTGCTGTTTCAGGTTGTTCAGCACGACCTGAGCAGCACCTTCGGCGGCTTCACCGATCTGGCCGATCACCCAAGGCTGCTCGCCAGCAGCGGTAAGGGTTTGCAGGGTGATGTCGACTTGATCCTGGGCCACGCAGATAACCATGCCGACGCCGCAGTTGAGTACGCGATGCATCTCGTGCTCATCCACATTGCCTTTTTCCTGTAGCCAGTCGAAGACCGCTGGGCGAGTCCAGCTGGCCACGTCGACCACGGCTTGTGCGCCTTTTGGCAGCACGCGCGGGATGTTGTCGAGCAGACCACCACCTGTGATGTGGGCCATGGCTTTGACTGCGCCAGTGTCCTTGATCAGTTTGAGCAGCGGTTTGACGTAAATGCGGGTCGGCGCCATCAGCAGGTCGGTCAGCGGCTTGCCGTCGACCTGGGTGGTTTCGATTTCAGTGCCCGACACTTCGATGATCTTGCGAATCAGCGAGTAGCCGTTGGAGTGCGGGCCGGAGGACAGCAGGGCGATCAGCGCGTCACCAGTGGCGACTTTCGAGCCGTCGATGATTTCGGCTTTTTCCACCACACCGACGCAGAAGCCGGCCAGGTCGTAGTCTTCACCTTCGTACATGCCCGGCATTTCAGCGGTTTCACCGCCAACCAGCGAGCAGCCCGCCAGTTCGCAGCCGGCGCCAATGCCAGTGACTACTGTGGCTGCTACATCGACATTAAGCTTGCCGGTGGCGTAGTAGTCGAGGAAGAACAGCGGCTCGGCGCCACACACCACCAGGTCGTTGACGCACATGGCGACCAGGTCCTGGCCGATGCTGTCGTGCTTGTTCAGGTTCAGCGCCAGGCGCAGCTTGGTGCCGACGCCGTCAGTACCGGAAACCAGCACCGGTTGCTTGTAGCCCGCCGGGATCTCGCACAGGGCGCCGAAGCCACCCAGCCCACCCATGACTTCCGGACGCGCGGTGCGCTTGGCAACGCCTTTGATGCGTTCGACCAGGGCTTCGCCTGCGTCGATATCTACACCTGCGTCCTTGTAGCTGATGGAGGGTTGCTTGCTCATAGATCCAGGCCTTTAGGGGAAATTCGGATTGGCACCACCGCTTATGGCGGCGGTCTGCGAAGGCGCGCGATTTTATCAGGCTTACCCGGCAGCGGCCACCCGCTAAGGTTGCGGCTGTTGGGGCGGCTGTTTAAGCTCGAAATCTGGCTGTTGTTGGCTATCTGCGGTTGAAAAGGGCTTTGGAATGCGCCTTAACAGCACATAAACTCGCACTCTTGAGCCACCGCGGCCTTCCTTATGTGGTGTGGGTTGGTCACAACTGTTGTTAAACCTGGCCTGCGCGCCACTTTCCGTCCGTCGAGAATTCATCCATGCGTTTGACCGCTCGCCTGCTTCTAATCTGTTTGTCGCTGTCCGGCCTGCCGGCGTTTGCCGCGCCGGTAAGTGATCTGTACCAAGTCCGCGAAGCGGTCAGCAGTCAGCAACCGGAAGAACGTGCTGCTGCCCTGAGCCGCGCGCTGGATACCCTCGTGGTGCGCCTGACCGGCAAAGCCGATGCGACTCATAACCCGGCGCTGGCGGCGCTGCGCAAGGATCCGCAACAGATCGTCAGTCAATACGGCTATGAAGGCGACAAACTGTTGGTCGATTTTGACCCGCTGAGCACTGACCGCAGCCTGCGTCAGGCGGGCCTGGCGCTGTGGGGCGCGAATCGTCCGAGCATTCTGCTGTGGTGGTTGAGCGATGCCAGTGATGGCAGCCGCCTGCTCGGTGATGGCCAGGCCGCTGCTGAGCCGTTCAATCAAGCCGCGCAGCACCGTGGCCTACCACTGCGTCTGCCGTTGGCTGACCTTGCCGAGCAACTGGTTGCGGTGCCGGAAAACCTTACGGCGAATGATCCGGCTGCCCTGCGTGAAGCCTCCGAACGCTACGCCACCGATGCTTTGCTGGCAGTTGTGGCACGCGAAGCAAACGGAACATGGCAGGCCGAGTGGCGCCTTTGGCTGGGCGATGAGCGGGAGCAGGGTACTGTGCAGGGTGCCGATCAAGCCGCGTTGGCCGATGCCATTCTGTTGGCGGTCAACCAACGTCTGGCACCACGCTTTATTGTCGCCGCCGGCGCGGCCAGTGGTCTGACCGTAGAAGTGCAGGGCGTTGACCTGGCGCGTTACGCCGAGCTGCAGCGCATTCTTGAGCCGTTCGCGGCGCAACTGCGCAAGGTGCAGGGCGATACACTGACCTTTGCGGTCAATGCCAATCCCGAGCAGTTGCGTGCGCAACTGGGCCTGGCGCGCTTGCAGGAAGTGCCAGCAGAAGCCCCAGTGGTTGACGCCAGCCAGTCGGTTACGCCGCCGGCTACTGCGGCTGAGCCCGCTTCCGCAGTGGTGGCGCCTGAAAATGTGCTGAGGTTTCGCTGGTAGACTGCGGCAATTACTCCGGTCCCTGATTTGAAAACCGCAGCTATCGAGCTGCGGTTTTCTTATGTAACGGGCCTCGGGTTTAGTATTTCTGGATAAAACGTTGGCATATGGAGCGCTGGGCATGATCGATTCGCACCGTTGGATATGGATAGTCGCGGCACTGCTGCTGTGCGGCCTGTTGTACCTGCTGGCGCCGATTCTCTCGCCGTTTCTGATCGGCGTTCTGCTGGCCTATATGGGCGACCCGCTGGTCGACCGTCTGGAGCGATGGAAACTCTCGAGGACCTGGGGCGTGGTGGTGGTCTTTGCACTTATCACCCTGATCATGGCCATCTTGCTGCTGGTATTGGTGCCCATGCTGGGCAAGCAGCTGGTGCGCTTGTACGAGTTGATCCCGGAGATGCTTGACTGGGCACAGAATCAAGCCCTGCCATGGGTTCAACTCAAGTTGGGCCTGAGTGAAGGCTTCTGGCGTTTTGATCAACTGAAAACCGCGTTGTCCGGGCAGTTGGGTAAAACCACCGATATCGTCGGCATGCTGCTGTCCACGGCCACCTCTTCAGGCCTGGCTCTGCTGGCTTGGCTGGCGAACCTGGTGCTGATTCCGGTGGTGAGCTTCTACTTGATGCGCGACTGGGACCTGATGGTCGCCAAGCTGCGTAGCCTGCTGCCGCGCGGCCGTGAAGGCCTGGTTGTGCAGCTGTTCGGTGAGTGCCACGAAGTACTCGGCGCTTTCCTGCGCGGTCAGTTACTGGTGATGCTGGCGCTAGGTGTAATGTATGCCACCGGGCTGATGGTGATTGGCCTGGAACTCGGGCTACTGATCGGCGTACTGGCAGGTCTTGCCAGCATCGTGCCGTATTTGGGCGTGGTGGTCGGCATCGGTGCGGCATTGACGGCCGGCCTGTTTCAGTTCGGCATGGACCCTTACCCACTGGTGGCCATCGCTGCAGTTTTTATCGTCGGGCAAATGCTCGAAGGCATGCTGCTGACACCGATGCTGGTGGGCGACCGCATCGGCCTGCATCCGGTCGCAGTGATCTTCGCCATCATGGCCGGCGGCCAACTGTTCGGCTTTACCGGCATCCTTCTGGCTTTGCCAGTGGCAGCGGTGATCATGGTGTTAGTGCGTCATCTGCATGATTTCTATAAACTTTCCGATCTTTACGGTGAGCCAGCCAACGGTTCCGACGAGCCGCCCAACCCAGCATGACACCCATACAACTGCCTTTAGGTGTGCGTCTACGTGATGATGCCACTTTCGCCAATTACTACCCTGGAGCCAATGCTGCGGCGTTGGGCTATGTCGAGCGTTTGTGTGAAGCGGATGCTGGCTGGACGGAAAGCCTGATTTATCTGTGGGGCGGCGAGGGTGTAGGGCGTAGTCACTTGTTGCAGGCGGCGTGTTTGCGCTTTGAGCAGCGCGGCGAGCCGGCGGTGTATCTGCCGCTGGCTGAGGTGGTCGAGTACGGCCCGGCGCTACTGGACAATCTGGAGCAGTGCGAACTGGTCTGTCTGGATGATCTGGATGCGGTGGCCGGGCGCAGCGACTGGGAAGAAGCGCTGTTTCACCTGTTCAATCGTCTACGCGACAGCGGTCGGCGTCTGTTGCTGGGCGCCAGCACTTCACCGCGCGAATTGCCGGTGCAGCTGGCGGACCTGCAATCACGCCTGACTTTGGCACTAGTATTCCAGCTGCAGTCACTCTCCGATGAGGACAAACTGCGTGCTCTGCAACTGCGGGCTTCGCGTCGCGGTTTGCACCTGAGTGATGAAGTCGGGCGTTTTATCCTGACTCGTGGTGAGCGCAGCATGAGCGCTTTGTTCGATTTGCTTGAGCGCCTGGATCAGGCGTCATTGCAGGCTCAGCGCAAGCTGACCATTCCCTTCCTGAAAGAAACCCTCGGCTGGTAAAGCTCCCGCCATATAACGCTGAGCCTGCGTGCAGCCAGGCTCAGCGTTTATCTTAGTTTTCCCCTGCCAACTTGCGCTCGTACTGAAAGCGCCAGCGGGTAAACATCAGTGCTGCGCAGAACAAGCTGAAGCTCAGCCCTGTCAGTAGCCAGCCGTACAGCGCTTTGCTCGGGTCGAAGGCCGCAAGAACGCCCTGAATAAAATACAGATTCACCACAAAGCACGCCCAGGCGTGGGCGCGAGCGTTGCCGAGGATCAGACCAGGGGCGAGTAAAAGCAGCGGGGCGAGCTGTACGCCAAGGATCACCCAGAGAAGTTTTCCTGGAACATTGGCGAACCATAGGTTCCACACCAGCAGTAATGCGCCCAGGCCAAAAAAGCTCAGCAGGCTGGCGATGCGGCTGATGCTAAGGCGCGGCTCTAGCCACTCCAGGGTCGGCAGTGGTTTTGCGGTTTTAGCCACGGGTGTTCTCCAGTTTTGCAGCGGTTTGCGCCAGGCGTTGACCGAGTGCGCGGCACAGGGCTGTTTCATGTTCATCGAGGGTGCGTTTGCCATCGGCACCGGCATGGTGGCTAGCACCGTAAGGCGTACCGCCGCCTCGGGTTTCCAGCAGCGCAGCTTCGCTGTAAGGCAGCCCGGTGATCAGCATGCCGTGGTGCAGCAGGGGCAGCAGCATCGACAGCAGGGTGGTTTCCTGGCCGCCGTGTAGGCTGGCGGTGGAGGTGAACACGCCGGCCGGCTTGCCGACTAGGCCGCCGGTCAGCCACAGGCCGCTGGTGCCATCGAGGAAGTACTTGAGCGGCGCGGCCATATTGCCGAAACGGGTCGGGCTGCCGAGTGCCAGGCCGGCGCAGTTCTTTAGGTCATCCAGGCTGGCGTACAAGGCGCCTTCTGCCGGGATATCCGCGGCCACTGCTTCGCATTCGCTGGAGACAGCAGGCACGGTGCGTACACGCGCTTCGAGGCCACCCATTTCTACGCCGCGTGCAATCTGGCGGGCCATTTCAGCAGTGGCGCCATGGCGGCTGTAGTACAGCACCAGGATGTAGGGTGTGCTCACGGCAGAATCTCCAGAACATTTTCAGGTGGGCGACCGATGACGGCTTTGTCTCCAACGACCAGAATGGGGCGTTCAATCAGTTTGGGCTGGCTGGCCATGGCCGCGATCAGCTGTGTGTCAGTCAGTTGCGGGTCGCTCAGGCCGAGAGCCTTGTATTCATCTTCACCCGTGCGCAGTAGCTGCCGTGCGCGGATGCCGAGCTTATCCAACAGTGCCTGCAGCTGATCGGCGCTCAGCGGTGTTTCCAGGTAGCGCAAGATGGTTGGGCTGAGCCCGCGGTCTTCCAGTAATTGCAATGCACTGCGTGATTTCGAGCAGCGCGGGTTATGGTAAAGCGTCATAGCGGTCATGTTCGGGTCGCCGATTACCTTCGATGGCGGCTATTCTAACCGCTAACAGCATTCCCGCCTGCGCTTGTGAGTCAGGTTGTCGGGATGCAAATGGCTAAGGAGAGGGCATGCTGCAACGTGTTAACAACCTGTTGGAGTTCTGGCGTTTTCTGTTGCAGCGCTTTATCGCCGACCAAGGCACCAGCAATGCGGCGGCCTTGACCTACACCACCCTGTTTGCGGTGGTGCCGATGATGACAGTGACCTTTTCCATGCTCTCGGCTATTCCGGCGTTCCAGGATACCGGCGAGCAGATTCAGAGCTTTATCTTCCGAAATTTTGTGCCCTCAGCAGGCGAGACCCTGCAGCAATACCTGCGTGACTTCACTACCCAGGCGCGCCAGTTGACCTGGATTGGTGTAGCAGTATTGGCTGCGACGGCGTTCTGGATGCTGGTGACGATCGAGAAAACCTTCAACACCATCTGGCGTGTGCGTCAGCCGCGCCGGGGGGTGTCGAGCTTTTTGCTGTACTGGGCGATCCTCAGCCTGGGCCCGCTGCTGCTGGGCGGTGGCTTTGCCATCAGCACCTACTTCACGTCACTGTCGCTGATCTCGGGTCCGGATGCTTTGCTTGGGGCGCAGGCCTTGCTGAAATTCATGCCGCTGGTATTCAGTGTGGCCGCATTCACCTTGCTCTATGCAACGGTGCCGAATGCACAGGTACCAGTTCGCCATGCGTTGCTGGGGGGCTTATTTGCAGCGGTGTTGTTCGAAGTGGCGAAGATGCTATTCGGCCTGTATGTGCGCCTGTTTCCCGGTTATCAGCTGATCTACGGGGCCTTTGCCACGGTGCCGCTGTTTCTGTTGTGGATCTATCTGTCCTGGTTGATTGTGCTGTTTGGCGCTGAGCTGGTCTGCAACCTGGGGTTTTCCCAGCAATGGCGCAAGCGCGCAATACCACGCTTGTTGATGGCGCTTGGCGTCTTGCGGGTGTTCTATGAGCGTCAGCAGTCGGGTTTGAAAGTGCGCTTGCTGGACGTGCAGCGTCAGGGCTGGTCGTTGGCGGAACATGAATGGGAAGAGATTTTGGTGTTTCTCGAGCAGCAGAAACTGATTGCCCCGACCGGTTCCGGTTCCTGGGTATTGAGCCGCGATCTTGGCCATTATTCGCTGCAACAACTGCTCAGCCACAGTCCTTGGCCGTTGCCTAGGGCTGAGAATCTACCCGAACAGCTTGACGAAGCCTGGTATCCAGCGCTGCGCAATGGCTTGATGAAGTTGCAAGAAGAGCAAACGGCGCTATTTGGTGAGGACCTGGCGACGTGGTTGCAGGTAGAGGCTGACGCTGCAACATGACGTAAAACGTCAGTTTGCGGCGCTGAACTGGTGGCGCATGATGGCACTGGTGACCATGAAGGTCGCCAAACGCGGTTAAAGGGAAGCTGGCACGCTTCTGGCTATCTGTCCTGCAGATAGCGATCAGGTTGCCAGCAGGGCAGGGATTGGCGGAGTGTGAAGGCGTTATGACAGCCACTAACGGCAAAGTGATTCATTTGTATCAGCGTGACCCGCAAGAGGCCCTTGAGCGCCTCAATCGCATTACTGGCCTGCGCTTCAGCAGCTGGCCGCAGTCGTTGGTCAATTCCAGCCCACCTGAGCCTTCAATCGTCTCGAGCTCACCTGAAACCCCAGTCCAGAAAGATTCCGATGCCACTTGCGGGCCGGCAGGAATGCTCTCGCGCTGAATGCAAAACCCCGCGTCGGTGCGCGGGGTTTGTGTATCGCTGAGTGCTATCAGGCGAGTGCTTGGCGGCTATCGGTTTGGGGCAATTCGACGGCTTGTACAAACAACTCCTCAACCACCAGGCTGGTCGCTGGTACGGCAGAGCGCAGGCGCACCTGCATCTCTTCAACCTTCTGCTTCACAGGCAGGCGAGCCACGCTGGATAGCAGGATTTTGCTGTGCTGGTTGACGTTGCCATGGTCGACCATCACTTCGCGGCGGGTGTTGCCATCGCGGTAGCTGATCAACAGGGATACGGGCAGGTTGGCCAGCCCTGGCAGGTGCAGCCAGGCGGCTACGTTGAACTCAGCGACGCGCCCTTCGTATGGAGTGACCTGTAAGCGGGCGAGGTTGACGATGGCAGATGGCACGGGGCCGACCAACTTATCGAGGGCTTGGGTCATGGTGTGTTCCAGGCTAATAACGGATCGCAGCAAGCGTAAGTGCGAGCAAGTATAAGCGCGGGCCATCCGATGAAACTGTGCGCTCTGCCGACGTTCGGCGTGACCTTTCTCGCACTTTTAGCGTGTTGGTACCAGTGTCTATGCCAGCTGCATTGGGTAGCGGGTGACTGATGCGGTAACCAGATTGGCGGGCGGCAATGGCAGGATCGCCTGGTTGTGCGCGCTGGCCAGTTGCAGCCAGACATTCTCCCCTTCAACAAACTGTCCATTAGGCAGCCATAACCCATGATGCCAGCCGTTGCCTGGTGCAGGTGTGCTCTGCAGGACGCCGGGGTGGGTCTGGGCACTGGGGGCGCGGCGTAACCAGACCGAGCGCGGCAAGCCTTTAAGGTAGCGCAGGCCCAGGTGCAGACCTTCGCTGTTGAGATGGCGCCATCGCACCAGGGCCAGGGTGGGCGTATCGCTGCCGGTGATCAGCAACACCAGTTGGCCAACCGACAGCTGCGCGGCCTGATCGGCATTGCACAGCAAACGTGCGCCGCCCGCGCTGGCATCAAGCATTTGTGCGCAGGTGCGCAAAGGCCGTTGTTCCAGTAGCTGCGCATGAATAGCCGGTAAACCGACCGCCAGGCTGCATTCAGAGCTATGGTCGGCACGGGTATGCCGACGTTGCTGGCGCCCGAGCCAATGCTGTTGCACACGCTCGAGCAGTTGGCGTTCCGCTTTGCTTTGCAATGGCGCTGGCTCATGCAGCGCCACTAACAAGGCGCCCAGTTCGAAGCGGCGTAGATAGTCGACACTGCCTTCTGGCGTTTGTGCATAGCTCAGGCAGGGCTGCGCCTCGGTCAGGTCGATGGTCGGCCCTTCGATCTCATCGTCCTCATCCCAGGGCAGTAAGCGCGCGAGTTCCGCCAGCGGCGATAGGGCGCCGAACAGCAGCGCACATTCGCCATCGGCAAGGTGAAACGGGTTGCTCAGTGCAAGCAGCAGCATCTGCTGGTAGATGCCGCGCATGGTGTTTGCCGGTTGCGGTGTAAACGCTGCCGCCACTGGCTCATCCAGGCAATTTTGATGTTCGCCGATCCAGTACAGCAGGTGGCTGTCGCGCCATAGGCTGGGCGGTGGCTCCTGATACAACTGGTAGTGGCGCAGCAGGCTCTGTGCGAGAAAGTGCTGGGCCATATACAAGCACCAAGCCAGGTGCGGACGTGAGGGCTGGCGGCCTTGCAGGATTTGTAGGAGCAGGCGTTTGAAACCGATGGCCAATTCACTGCACAGGTGTACGAATAATGCCGTGGGGGGATTCTCGCCTTGATAGGCCTTGCTGTAATGCCGGTACTGGTCGCTGAAGCTTTGCAGTGCGCGCTGCCTTTCGAGTAAGGTCATGGCGCTTCGGTTGAGCTTGAAGAGCAGGCTTAGTGCCTGTTGCAAGGCCAGTTCTGCGGGTTGTAAGCGAGCCTGAGCCAGTTGCTCGTTGAGATCGGCCAATGGCGCGACCTCGGTTTCGAGGATGTCTGGCACTTCCAGGCGCAAGGCATCTAACGTCATATCAACCTTATTGAATCAGGGAGCGAATGCATGGCAGTGCATTTCCAGGCGATCATTCGTGCTGTTGCAGGTCTAGGCATAGGTCTGATTCTGGCCGGCTGCGCTGAAGACATTGGTGTCGATCAATATGGACGAAAGGTAGCGGTTGAGCGCCTGGAAGGCCAGTGGTTAGTGATTAATTACTGGGCGCAGTGGTGTGCACCCTGCCGTACCGAGATTCCTGAACTCAATGCCTTGGAGAAACAACTCAAGGAACAGTCTGTACAGGTGCTTGGGGTGAATTTCGACGCGTTGCAGGGCGAGAAACTCAGTAAGGCCGCGCAAGATATGGGCATTACGTTTACGGTGTTGGCGCAGGACCCGGCCGAGCGCTATCAGTTGCCGCGTGCCGAGGTGTTGCCGGTGACGTACATCGTTGACGATCAGGGGCGCATGCGTGAGCGCTTACTGGGTGAACAGACGGCGGCTGGTTTAACGGCTCGCTTGGCTGCACTCAAGGCGGAGGGCTAAGTCGTGGCGCGCATTTGCAAGCATGGTTACGTCAGCGGTGGCGTACAGGGTGTCGGTTTTCGTCACGCGACTGCAACGCACGCTGAGCGTCTGGATCTGGACGGCTGGGTGCGTAACTTGGTTGACGGTCGGGTCGAAGTGCTGTTTGAAGGCGATGAGGCTGCTGTAGCTGAACTGGCAAGCTGGTTAGAGCAGGGGCCTGAGGCTGCCGACGTAACCCAGTTAGAACTGCAAAATCATGCGTTGCAGGGGATCGCCGGATTTATCGTACGCCGCTAAATAAGCTCAGGGTTTGACGTACCAGAAGTCGTGCCAGAAACTGACCACCTTGGCGGAGTAGGTGTGCTTGCCCAGGCTGCCGTTGTAGCGTGCCAGCGCCCGGTTCAGATCGCCGTTTTCCTTGCGCAGATAGAAGCTGAGGATGGTGCAGCCATAGCGCAGGTTAGTGGCCGTGTCAGTGAGGTTATCTTGCGGCCGGCCCAGTTCGGCTTTCCAAAAAGGCATCACTTGCATCATGCCTTGAGCGCCAACGGATGAGATGGCGAAACGGTCGAAATGGCTTTCGGCATGAATCAGTGCAATCACTAAATCAGGACGTAAGCCCGCCTTGCTGGCTTCACGATGCACGAGCCGCAGCAGGCTCAGGCGCTCCTCAGCATCCGGAATATAGCGGCGCAGGCGTGTGGACATATCCAGCAGCCAGACTTCGGCCTCGAAACGATCCTGAAAGCTGTCCGCCTGGGCCACGGTCTGTTGCAGCAGCGCGCGCAGTTCCGGCTCAGGCGCCTGACGCACGTCGGCATACGCCGCACCGCAGAGCAGCAGGCTTAGTACGGCGCAGATCAGGCGCTGCCGCACGAATGTGTCAGTCGTTGCCAGGGTCGGCAACCAGGCGGCCGGCGTCTTTGGTTAGGGCCTGCAGGAAGATTTTCTGCAGTTCCGGATCGTTGCGCGTCAGCTCGATCAGGCTCTGCTCCAGTTCACTGGCTTCTTCCTCAAGCCCCAGCTCGGAAAGACGTTTAACCCGGTGTACCCACTGAGCCACATCGTCGCCTTCCAGATCGTTGTAAATCAGCTCGTGAGCTTCTTGAAGCTTGCCGCGCAAGGTGCGGCTGACTAACAGGGAGGCATCAGCACGCGCTGAGCCCTGATCATCTTCAACCGTCAGCAGCAGAGTGCTGACACGCGTTACGTCCTCTTCGGCAAACGGGCTGTCGAGCAGGTTCAGGCGCAGGATGCCGTTACGGTCGGTGAGCAGTTCATGGATTTGTTCGCCGGCTTTAACGCGCACAGGGCGCTCGGCCCATGGCAGGCTGGAATACTCCAGGCGTGCATCTTGACGGTGCTCTTCAAGGCTGGCGAGGCTCTGCTGCGAGCGACCGTTGGATTCAACGTTCATTGCCGGATTGAGCCCGGCAAAGCCGTAGCTGATCCACTCCTTGGTGACGGTATCCGGCAGGCTGCCGAGCAATACAACATTGAGTGCATTGGCACCGATGCCGCCAACGACCGCCAGTGCTCCCAATGGCACTTCATACAGCTCACGCCAGGGCTGATAGGGGGTGTAGCGGTCATAGCGACGTGTCACGTCAAACGCTGTGACCTCAAAGGTTTTCTGCTCATGCACGCGTACTCGGCGCTGTGGCAGCTCCAAGACACGTGGTTCACCGACATCAATCTGCAGACTGTGATCGAGCAATTTGCGCTCGACGCGCTCCTCATGCTCGCTACGTTGCGGCAACTGGTTGGCGCAACCGCTGAGTAGCAGACAGCCACCCACAAGGGTGGCGATGAGGCTGAGGGTGTTTCGCTTGAACATGACGACTCTTGCTAAAGGGGCTGAGATCAGTGGCTGATGCGGGCCTGGATAAAGCTCAGGATATCGGCGACAGGTACCGCCTGGGCTTCAGTTTCCTTGCGGCTCTTATACTCCAGGTTGCCTTCGGCCAGGCCGCGATCGCTTACTACGATGCGATGCGGGATGCCGATCAGTTCCATATCCGCGAATTTGATGCCCGGGCTGGTCTTTTTGTCACGGTCATCGAGCAGTACTTCGAAACCGGCAGCGGTAAGCTCGGCATACAGCTTGTCGGTGGCTTCGCGCACGGCATCAGTTTCGTAACGCAGCGGCACCAGGGCGATATGGAAAGGCGCGAGGGCGTCATTCCAGAGAATGCCGCGGTCATCATTGTTCTGCTCGATAGCGGCCGCCACTACGCGGGAAACGCCGATGCCATAGCAGCCCATGGTCAGTGTGACCGGCTTGCCGTTTTCGCCGAGCACCTGGCAATTCAGCGCTTCGCTGTACTTGGTGCCTAACTGGAAGATATGCCCGACTTCGATGCCGCGCTTGATTTCCAGGGTGCCTTTGCCATCCGGACTCGGGTCGCCGGCCAGCACGTTACGCAGGTCGGCCACTTCCGGCAGCGGCAGGTCGCGCTCCCAGTTCACGCCGAAATAGTGCTTGTCGTCGATATTGGCGCCAGAAGCGAAGTCGCTCATCAGAGCAACCGAGCGGTCGATGATGCACGGGATTGGCAGGTTGACCGGGCCTAGCGAGCCAGGGCCGGCGCCAATGGCTGCGCGAATTTCGGTTTCGTTGGCGAAAACCAATGGGCTGGCAACCAGCTCCAGGTTGGCGGCCTTGATTTCATTGAGTTCGTGGTCGCCGCGCACGATCAAGGCAACCAGGGTGCCTTTCTTGGCGCCGTGCACCATCAGGGTCTTGATGGTTTTCTCGATGGCCAGGCCAAAGCCTTGTACCAGTGCGTCAATGGTCTTGGTGTCCGGTGTTTCAACCATGCGCATGTTTTCAGTTGCCGCGCCGCGACTGTTCTCGCGCGGAACCGCTTCGGCCTTCTCGATGTTGGCGGCGTAGTCGGAGCTGTCGCTGAAGGCGATATCGTCTTCGCCGGAGTCGGCCAGTACGTGGAACTCGTGGGAGCCAGTACCACCGATCGAGCCGGTATCAGCCTGCACGGGGCGGAAGTTCAGACCCAGGCGGGTAAATACATTGCAGTAGGCCTGGTGCATGCGGTCATAGGTTTCCTGCAGCGAAGCCTGGTCAACGTGGAAGGAGTAGGCGTCCTTCATGATGAATTCGCGACCACGCATCAAGCCGAAGCGCGGACGGATTTCATCGCGGAACTTGGTCTGGATCTGATACAGATTGATCGGTAACTGCTTATAGCTGTTCAGCTCATTACGAGCCAGATCGGTGATCACTTCTTCATGGGTCGGGCCGGCGCAGAAATCGCGGCCGTGACGATCTTTCATGCGCAACAGCTCTGGGCCGTACTGCTCCCAGCGGCCGGACTCCTGCCACAGCTCTGCAGGCTGAATGCCGGGCATCAGCACTTCCAGCGCGCCAGCGGCATTCATTTCCTCGCGCACGACCTTCTCAACCTTGCGCAGCACACGCAGGCCCATAGGTAGCCAGGTGTACAAACCGGAAGCCAGCTTGCGGATCATGCCGGCACGCAGCATCAGCTGATGGCTGATCACCACGGCATCGGATGGGGTTTCTTTCAGAGTCGAGAGCAGGAACTGGCTGGTACGCATATTTGGCTGTTCTGTCGGTTGCAAGAGATTTTGAATGGCCCGCATTGTACGGTGCCTATACAGATGCGTACAGGATGCAGGCGTACGCTTATATAAAGGAGGGGAGTGTGTCGATATTGACGGCAGAGCAGGTTCAGGCGCTGATTCGAGCAGGATTGCCGATGGCGGAAGATATCAACTTGTGTATCGATCGGCTGGACGGCGATGGGGCGCTCGCCCGAGTGCCATTTCACAGCAAGCTGATTCGCCCAGGTGGCACCTTGTCCGGACCGACCATCATGGCCCTGGCAGATGCGGCAATGTATGCAGTGGTGCTGGGCAGTCTCGGGCGGGTAGAGATGGCGGTGACATCAAATTTGAACATCAACTTTCTGGTTAAACCCAAACCAGTTGATCTGTTAGCCGAAGCACGGATATTGAGATTGAGTCGCAGACAGGCTGTTTGCGAAGTATCTGTGTATTCGCAGGGGAATGAAGAAGAGTTGGTGGCGCATGTAACGGGGACTTATGCGTTGCCATTGTAAGTTTTCAGCAGATAAGAAAAAGCCCGACCTAGGTCGGGCTTTCTTTACCTGCTAAACGGTCTGAATTACAGAACGCTCAGTGGGTATTCAACGATCAGACGGAAATCGTTGTTGTCGGAGCCGTAGTTGGCATTCTGCGAGTTGTTAGCGCGGTAAATAGCGCTACGAACACGGAACGACAGGTCTTTGGCTGCACCTTCTTGGATTACATACTTGGTTTCGAAGTTGAATTCGTTCTCTTCACCTTCATCAACGCCAACGCCGTAGTCGATGTTGTCGCCGGTTACGTAGCGAGCCATAAAGCTCAGGCCAGGCACGCCATAGGTCTCCATGTCGATGTCGTAACGAGCTTGCCAAGAGCGCTCATCTTTACGATCAAAGTCGGAGTATTGAATGGAGTTTGCGAGGTAGATTGTACCGCCGCCGTCAATGCCGTAGTTATAGGAAGTGTCGCCGGACGAACGCTGGTGGGCGACAGTGAAGGTGTGAGCCCCGAGGGAGTAAGCGGCTGCTAAGCTCCAAATCTTGTTGTCGATTTCACCGGATAGTTTGCGGCCGTCGTCGTCAGTTTTGTACGCGTTGAAATCAAAGTTCAGAGCCTGTTCTTCTGCGAGTGGCAGGTTGTAGTTCAGGTTGATGTATTTCTTTTTGAGATGATCTTCGACGTCGGAAGCATGAATTGCACCGCTGAAGTTCTCAGTGAAACTGTAGCTGGCACCAACAATATTGGCTTCAGTCAGTTCGCGACCATCACGGCCTGTGGCTGTTTGACGGCTGATGGCTGTGAAACGACCAGCGGTCAGTTCCAGGCCTTCGATTTCGTTGCTGGTTACCAAAGTACCTGTAGCTACTTCAGGCAGAATGCGGGCATCGTCGGTAGAGAAAACAGGGCTGGCGACAATCTGATTACCATATTTCAGCACGGTATCAGAGATACGGAATTTGATTGCACCACCGACTTCACTCTGAGTGTCCTCAGCTTCGCCTGCGCCATTCTTAGAAAATTGGCCAATACCTGCACGGCCTTTGCCGGTGTCCAGCTTGATGCTGCTAAGAGAGTGAGCGTCTACACCCACACCGACGGTGCCTTGAGTGAAGCCAGACTCATACATCAAGCGAATGCCCAGACCGAACTCTTCGCTGTAACCATTGCGCTCGCTTGAAGCTTTGTCGGTGGTAGTGTCTGCGCCGTTTTTGTAGTCACGGTTATGGTACAGAGCGCGGTTGAAGATATTGAAGCTGCTGTCTTCAATAAAGCCCTTG
This sequence comes from Pseudomonas sp. FEMGT703P, assembly GCF_002786345.1. NCBI lineage: Bacteria > Pseudomonadati > Pseudomonadota > Gammaproteobacteria > Pseudomonadales > Pseudomonadaceae > Pseudomonas > Pseudomonas sp. FEMGT703P. The sequence goes on from NZ_PGCM01000010.1 coordinate 55,110, forward strand.
GATTCGGACTGGCTGGAAGCCACTGCCATTTGGGTGGTGCCCGCTGCTACTGCGAGGGCGATTACGCTCCACTTCATCACTTGCATCGTGATTGCTCCTTTGGTTTAGAAAAGTTGCGCCGTCCGGCTGGTTGTTATATGGACGACTCTTTCTTTTTGTGTCAGCGGTAACTTATAGCACGCTGCCAATGTTGGCGATAGTTGCAATCTATTCATTACGATTTCTTCACGGCTGTGTCGCAAAAGCTTATGAGTCATGTCGCATTTTTGTAGATGCACTGGGCGTGATCACAGTCAAAGCTGACGGATTTTTTCGCCTGAATGTTGGTCGCATGGGCTGCCAAACGGTGCAGGTCGATTCGTCACAGTTTGCTTAGCAATAGTCGTGCACAAAACCATAAAATCTGAATTTTTATCTTCGATTCGATCTTTCACATCAAGATTTTCGGGGGTTGCGTCGGTTTACGTCAGGTTTTTCAGCGGTTCCATCTGTTTTTTATGGGGCTGATAGGCGTTTTTCTGGGCTGATTCTGTTCTGTTTTCAATTGCTTGCTGTCTTGCGCTTGTGGTGCGGCAGGAGGCTGTTCTGTGAGGATTACCGAAGGGAACAGTTTTGGTGCACTTGTTTGGGGTGGTATTGGGGTGTGCTGTCTATTGGTGCGCTGAGGTGGGCCTGGTTCGCGGGTGCCACGTTTTCAGCTTCGGCGTATCCTGCTCGGCCCATACTTACTGCCTGGGCGGCAGTAAGATCGCTGGCTAAGTATCACTGTGTGCTGGGTTCGAATGCGTTCAATACTGAGTCAGTGGGTTTTCTAATAGGTGGATGGTTATGTTCGTTCTGGATTCACGTTTGCAGCAAGATACAGTCTGGGTCGGGGATTACCCGTTATGCAGCCTGCTGCTGATGAATGATGCGCAGTACCCCTGGTTTATCCTGGTGCCACGTCGTGAAGACGTCAGTGAGTTGTTCCAGCTGGATGGCGCTGACCAGCTGCAGCTATGGCAGGAAACCAACGACCTTGCCGAAGTACTCAAGGATTGTTTCGCAGCGGATAAAATGAATGTCGCGACCTTGGGCAATGTAGTGAGTCAGCTGCATATGCATGTCATCGTGCGGCGTCGCGGGGATGTCGCGTGGCCGGCGCCTGTTTGGGGTAAGCATCCAGCGCAGCCATACACGCCTGAGCAATTGGCCGTATTGAAAGCCCGTTTACGCCTGGTTTTGACCGGGAATTTTTGTTTTGCTGAGAGCTGACAGGTGGACATAGACGAGCGTATTAACGACTTGCAAAGCCGGTTGGCCTTTCAGGACGACACTATTCAGGCGCTCAATGATGCGCTGGTGGCGCAACAGCGGCTTTTGGAGCGTTTGCAGCTGCAGGTGGCTGCGTTGATCAAGCGTCAGGATGAAGTGAGTTCGCAGTTCGGGATGACTGAGGATGAGGCGCCGCCGCCCCATTATTGATTGTCCATAAACGCAAAAGGCCCGCAATGAGCGGGCCTTTTGCGTTGTGGCATTTAGCGCCGTGCAGGCAGTGCGGCGATGACATCTTCGGCTTGTAAGCCTTTGTCACGTTGCATTACGGCAAACTCAACTCGCTGGCCTTCGACCAGTACGCGGTGACCTTCGCCGCGAATGGCACGAAAGTGCACGAAAATGTCGTCGCCCGTGTCGCGCGAGATAAAGCCGAAACCCTTCGAGGTGTTGAACCACTTAACGGTACCTGTTTCGCGATCGCCCAGATCTTGCGAGCTTGAGGTGTTGCGCGATTTAAGGCGCAAGTTGGCCGCCAGGTGAACGGCTACGGCGGCAGCGATAATAAGCAGGCTAAACAGGCTGGCCGGTTGGTTGGCAATGACTGGCAGCGGTGCGAGCAGAATCAAGGCTTGCAGCAGCGTGCCGAGTACCAGCAATGCGGAAACCAGGTTTTGCGCTTGGTGGCGCAGACCGGCATGCCAGATAGGCAGTTGTGGGGCAAGCAGCAGGTTCAGCAAGCCAAACAGAGCAAGGCACAGTGCGCTGGGTTGTTCCAGGAGTGGTTGGGGCGTGTCGCCAAAGTGGGGAGCAAAAGAAAGCAGCAGGGCGAGGGCGCCCGTCAGAAGGTGGACAATTTTCAACATGTTCAATGGGCTCGCTTAATTCAAAGAGTCAGCAGAAATGGCTGGCTGCGCGTATTGGGCATTGCAAGGGGAGTAGTAAAAGCGCGTGGTACCAGCCTATGTGCTGACCTATGGATGCAGGTCAGCAGCACGGCACGTATTTAACAGCAAAGAGGTGGGGTTCTCAATCAAGCACTAAGCGCTGTTTCACTTGGTATGGGGCTTATCTGGTTGCGGCCATCACGCTTGGCTTGATAAAGCGCGTCATCGGCACGTGTGAGCAAGGTTTCCAATGTGTCACCGCGTTCGGCAAGGGCGAAGCCGAAAGACGCGGTAATGCTGTCGAGTACTTCATCTGTTCGGCGCACTTTGATGCGTAAAGACTGGATCTTCAGGCGCAATTGCTCGGCAAAGGCATAGGCCGTGGTGTTATCAAAACAATCTCGAAGGATGATGCAGAATTCTTCGCCGCCGTAACGTGCTGCTATGGCACGAGCGGGAAGTAGGTCGCGCAACAACTGGCCAACGTGCTGAAGGACGCGATCACCCAGGGGGTGACCGTATTGGTCGTTGAACTGCTTGAAGTAATCGATATCGAGCATCACCAGTGCGACACCGTCGTGTTCGGTACTCAGTGTCTGCTCCAGCAGTTTGCTAAAGGCGTTGCGGTTAAAAACCTGAGTCAGGCTGTCCAGTGTCGCGGCGATGTGCGCGCGCTCAAGCTGGCTGCGCAGGCTCTTGATCTCTTGCTGGGCGGCATTTAGGCGGTAGAGGAATTTGTCTTGCTGGTCCTGCATTAACTGCGTGCTCTGCTGCAGTTCATTCAAAACATTGGGCAGGTCATCAATGACCGGCTCATGCAGGGCCGCTAGGCCGTGCTCGAGACTGATTTGATAATTGCGGCTGCCGATGATGCTGCGCGATACATTGCCTTCGATGTCGTCGACCAGCTCGATGACCTGTTGTTGGCCGGCACGCGCCTCTTCGAGCTCACCATTTATGATGTAGTCGCGGAACAGCTTGGCTGCGGTTTCAGGCGGGAAACTGTCAAAGTCGGCGACGGTTTTTTCCAGGCGACGATTGAGTTCGGGTTCCAGGCCTTTGCTGTAGGTGTACCAGAGGGCGTAATGCACAGGGTTGGGAGGGATGTCATGGCGCATCATGAGCGGTACCGCCTTCTTCAGAAGCGCCGCAGCATCGCGGGTTTCCTCGGGGTACAGTTCCAGAATGCTGGGAGCTTTAGCGGGTTTGTTCATGCACGTCACTGTGGCCAAGTTGCAATTGACCAAAGCATAGAACAGCTGCCGGGTAAGCGCCTAGCAAAAGGCCCGCAGATGCGGGCCTTTTGCATGATTTACTAAGCTGCTAGAAGGCTGCGCAGCATCCAGGCGGTTTTTTCATGCACCTGCATGCGCTGGGTCAGCAGGTCCGCAGTGGGCTCGTCGCTGACTTTGTCCAGCAGTGGGAAGATGCCACGGGCTGTACGCACTACAGCTTCCTGGCCCTGAACGAGCTGCTTGATCATATCTTGTGCGTTTGGTACGCCTTCCTCTTCTTTGATCGAGGAGAGGCGGGCGTAAGCAGCGTAGGTGCCGGGCGCTGGGAAACCCAGGGCACGAATACGTTCGGCAATCTGGTCGACGGCCAGCGACAGTTCGGTGTACTGGCCCTCAAACATCAAGTGCAGGGTGTTGAACATCGGGCCGGTGACGTTCCAATGAAAATTGTGGGTTTTCAGGTACAGGGTGTAGGTGTCTGCGAGTAAGCGCGACAGGCCTTCGGCGATGGCTGCGCGGTCCTGCTCGGCAATTCCAATATTGATTTCCATACCATTTCTCCTCTCAGGTGGCTCGGGGTTTGGCTGCCCGCACAATGGGCAGAGACTACCATGGGTTTTGCCGAGCTTTATCGTGGTTTATATCAATGCGAGTGATGATTGGAGGCTATTAAGGGGTGTGGGTTCAATTTTTCTTGGGTTAACGATGTGCCAGTTCTGGGTGCTGTTGCAGGGTCTGGTTGAATAGCTCGACCCAGTGCGCGCTGAACTGCCGCCCGGCGAGGTTGTTGATTTCCAAAATGGCGCGCAGGAGTGGGCGTTTATTCAGAGTCTGGTGTGCGCGTTCATGGGTGCGGGCTTCAAAGGTGTCGACTATATTGATTATCAGGGCGCCGGGGCTGGTTTCGATCTCTTTCAGGCCTTTAGGGTAACCGCTGCCGTCGGCGTGCTCCTGATGCTGCACCGTTATTTCAGCCGCAGCATCCCAGCGTGGCATCCGCTTGAGCAGGTCGTAGGCGAGCCTCGGATGGGATTGCATTTGCCGGCGCTCTTCGCGGTTAAAGTTGGCTTCCTTGTGCAGCATCTCCAGTGGCAGAAAAGCCATGCCCAAGTCGTGCAGGCAAATGGCTGCGGCCAGTTGCTCAGGTTGTTCTGGGTTGCCGCCCATTTGGTTGATTGCCAAAGCCAGGTCAAGCTGGCGCAGGCCGCGGCCTTGCCAGAAGTGTGAGCGGCGTTCGCTGGCTTGCATCAGGTCGACAAAGAACAGCAGGTCAGCGTCGGGTTCGATGCCGTAGCGTCTAAGTAGGTCAGCGGCAGCTGGGTTGTCTGCAGCAACAACCTCAGGAGGTTTGGAGCTGGGATCAAGCTCTTGCAGCAGTGCGCTGCGGATGCCGATTTGTTGGCTTGTTGGCGCGATAGCCAGTGCGCTGAGAGAGCGGCTGAGTGCCTTGCTTTGAGCCGGACCAAGCTGTGGCGCTTGGCCCCCAAGTGCATGGCGGATCTGTTCTTTCAGGTGGTCGAGGGTCAGTAGCAGGATATCGCCGAGTAGGCTGTCGAAGTGCAACTGGCCTTCGCGCAGGCACGACAGCACATCTTCCATAGCCTGCGGCACACTCATCAGCGAATCCAGGCCGATATAGCCCAGGTTGCCCTTGAGGGTGTGTACCAGGCGAAATAGCTCACGCAGGCGCTCGCGGTCATCGGGGGTGTGCTCAAGCTCGATCAGTAATTGCTCGCAACGCTGGAATTGTTCGCTGGATTCCAGGCGAAAGTCAGCCAGCAAATCACTGGGTATTTCAGCCAGGTTCGGTGTGGCCATAAGCCTCTCCACTTATCGACAGTTAAAGAGCTGCATGCCTGAGTATAGGAAGGGCTGACAAAAGCGCGTGGGGCGGCGGCTGCAAGTGGCGGCTTAACCATATATAATCCCGCGCTTTGCCGCTTTTGTCGGGCGAGCAGCGGGCTGCGTATGCGCCGCTGATCGTTTCGCGCCCCTTAAAGGCAGCACAATTGCGGAAAATGGCGCCTGCGCCAGCCGGTTGACCGGCCCACGAGCGTCGCATTCATTGCGGCCCAACGAATTCAAGACTCAAGAGAAGCGACCACCACCATGATGCGCAGCCATTATTGCGGCCAACTGAACGAGAGCCTGGACGGCCAGGAAGTCACCCTTTGCGGTTGGGTACATCGCCGTCGTGACCATGGCGGGGTGATTTTCCTCGACATTCGTGACCGTGAAGGTCTGGCCCAAGTGGTATTCGATCCGGATCGCGCGGCGACCTTCGCCACCGCCGACAAGGTGCGCAGCGAATACGTGGTCAAGATCACCGGTAAGGTGCGTCTGCGTCCGGCCGGTGCCTGTAACGCCAACATGGCCTCCGGCGCTATCGAAGTGCTTGGTTATGAGCTGGAAGTGCTGAACGAGGCGGAAACCCCGCCGTTCCCGCTCAATGAATACACCGACGTCGGCGAAGAAACCCGTCTGCGCTACCGCTTTATCGACCTGCGTCGCCCGGAAATGGCGGCCAAGCTGAAACTGCGTTCGAGCATCACCAGCAGCATCCGTCGTTACCTGGATGAAAACGGCTTCCTCGACGTGGAAACGCCGATCCTCACCCGTGCCACGCCAGAAGGCGCGCGTGATTATCTAGTGCCGAGCCGCACCCACGCCGGCAGCTTCTTCGCGCTGCCGCAGTCGCCGCAGCTGTTCAAGCAGCTGCTGATGGTCGCCGGCTTTGACCGTTACTACCAGATCGCCAAGTGCTTCCGCGACGAAGACCTGCGTGCTGACCGTCAGCCAGAATTCACCCAGATCGACATCGAAACCAGTTTCCTCGATGAAGCCGACATCATGGCCATCACCGAGAAGATGATTCGCCAGCTGTTCAAGGAAGTGCTCAACGTCGAGTTCGGCGAGCTGCCGCACATGACTCTGGCCGAAGCCATGCGCCGCTTTGGTTCCGACAAGCCAGACCTTCGTAACCCGCTGGAACTGGTGGACGTGGCTGACCAGCTGCAAGCAGTCGACTTCAAGGTGTTCAGCGGCCCGGCCAACGATCCGAAGTGCCGCGTTACCGCACTGCGCGTACCGGGCGGGGCGAGCATGCCGCGCAGCAAGATCGACGAGTACACCAAGTTTGTCGGCATCTACGGCGCCAAGGGCCTGGCTTACATCAAGGTCAACGAGCGCGCCAATGGTGCAGAAGGGCTGCAGTCGCCAATCGTCAAGAACATCCCGCTGGACAACATCAACGTGATCCTTGATCGCGTCGGTGCCGTGGATGGCGACATCGTGTTCTTCGGTGCCGACAAGGCCAAGATCGTCAGCGAGGCCCTGGGCGCGCTGCGCATCAAGCTGGGTCATGACCTCAACCTGCTGACCTGCGAGTGGGCGCCGCTGTGGGTCGTCGACTTCCCGATGTTCGAAGAGAATGACGACGGCAGCCTGACCGCCATGCATCATCCGTTCACCGCGCCGAAGTGCAGCCCGGCTGAGCTGGAAGCCAATCCGGCGGCCGCGTTGTCGCGTGCTTACGACATGGTGCTCAACGGTACCGAGTTGGGCGGCGGTTCGATCCGTATCCACGACAAGTCCATGCAGCAGACCGTGTTCCGTGTGTTGGGCATCAGCGAAGACGAACAGCATGAGAAGTTTGGCTTTCTCCTTGATGCCTTGAAGTTCGGCGCACCACCCCATGGTGGTTTGGCTTTCGGCCTGGATCGTCTGGTGATGCTGATGACCGGCGCCCAGTCGATCCGTGAAGTGATTGCCTTCCCGAAAACCCAGAGCGCGGCCTGTGTGATGACTCAGGCGCCGGGTGAGGTCGACAACAAGTCGCTGCGTGAACTGCACATTCGCCTGCGCGAGCAGCCGAAAGCGGAATAAAGCGTCACAAGAAGCCTGGTTTACCAGGCTTCTTCTTTATTACGGCCTGAGAGACTCGAACTCTCCCGCCTCGAAATCGAATATGAAACAACCGGAGTGAGTTATGGCTGGTCATTCCAAGTGGGCCAACATCAAGCACCGCAAAGGGCGTCAGGACGCGAAGCGCGGCAAGATCTTCACCAAGCTGATTCGTGAGCTAACGGTCGCTTCCAAACATGGCGGTCCGATCCCGGCGGACAACCCGCGTCTGCGTCTGGCGGTGGACAAGGCGCTGACCAACAACATGTCGCGCGATGTAATCGACCGTGCCATTGCCCGTGGTGCCGGTAATAACGAAGCCGATAACGTGGTCGAGCTGAGTTACGAAGGCTATGCACTGGGTGGCGTAGCGATCATCGTCGAGGCCATGACTGACAACCGTAATCGTACGGCGGCTGAAGTGCGGCATGCCTTCACTAAGTGTGGTGGCAATCTGGGTACCGATGGTTCGGTGGCCTATATGTTTGATCGCAAGGGGCAAATCAGCTTTGCTGCAGGTGTGAGCGAAGATGCCTTGATGGAAGCCGCGCTGGAGGCTGGTGCCGATGACGTGGAAATGGCCGAAGACGGCTCGGCGCTGGTGTCCACCAGCTTTGCCGATTTCCATGGCGTCAACGAGGCGCTCAGTGCGGCTGGCTTCAAGCCGGCTGAGGCGGAAATCGCCATGATCCCGTCGATCAGTGCGCCGATTACCGACCTGGAAACTGCGCAGAAAGTCATCAAGCTGATTGACATGCTCGAAGACCTTGATGATGTGCAAGAGGTCTATCACAACGCTGAGATTCCTGACGAGATCATGGAGCAGCTTGGCTAAGTGTTTGCGGGTAGAGCAGAGCCGGAGGTGTTCAGGTTGTTGGCCTGAGCACTCCGGTTTTTTTATGGCTGGTTGTCCAGGCTGCTAAGCGGCATGCCGCTGTGACCCGATATGAATGATGCGCGGTCATTTTTATAACCTGCGCCGGATGACGCGGGCTCAGGCGGGCTCTATACTCGCGAGCTGGATAAATAGACAGTGTGTCGGCCAAGTTGGCAGGCGCCTTGAGTGGGCGGTAAGGCATGACCTTGATCCTTGGCATCGACCCCGGCTCGCGTATCACCGGTTACGGTGTGGTGCGTGATACTGGGCGCAACTGCGAATATGTCGCCTCGGGCTGCATTCGCACGGGCAATGGTTCGATGCCAGAGCGTCTGCAGGTCGTGTTTCGCGGTGTACGCGAGGTGATCGAAACCTACGGGCCAGTGACCATGGGCATCGAACAGGTATTTATGGCGCGCAACCCGGATTCAGCGCTCAAGCTCGGTCAGGCGCGCGGTGTGGCCATCGTTGCGGGTATTGAGGCGGGGCTGGATATTGCCGAATACACCGCGACTCAGGTCAAACAGGCCATTGCCGGTACCGGTGGTGCGGATAAGGAGCAGGTGCAGATGATGGTCATGCACCTGCTCAAGCTGGTGCAGAAGCCACAGATCGATGCTTCTGACGCTTTGGCGATTGCCTTGTGTCATGCCCACCATCGGCAGAGTCTGATTCCCCATGGCCTAGTCGGTGCCAAGCGGCGCGCTGGTCGCCTTCGTTTGTAACGTCATTTTTAAGGAAAGTTGCGGTGATCGGACGTTTGCGTGGCACCTTGGCGGAAAAGCAGTCGCCGCATGTGATTATTGACATAAATGGTTTGGGTTATGAGCTGGAAGTGCCCATGACCACCCTGTACCGTTTGCCCGCAGTGGGCGAGCCGCTGACTCTGCACACGCATCTGGTGGTTCGCGAGGATGCGCATCTGCTGTATGGCTTTTTTGAGAAGCGCGAGCGTGAGTTGTTTCGCGAGCTGATTCGCCTTAACGGCGTCGGCCCGAAGCTGGCGTTGGCGCTGATGTCCGGCCTGGAGGTGGATGAGTTGGTGCGTTGCGTGCAAGCGCAAGACACGTCGGTGCTGGTGAAAATCCCGGGTGTTGGCAAGAAAACCGCCGAACGTCTGCTGGTTGAGCTGAAAGACCGCTTCAAAGCCTGGGAAGCCGTGCCTGGCATGTCGCACCTGGTGGTGGAACCTCGCGGCGGTAGTGCAGTCACAAGCGCGGAGAATGATGCAGTCAGCGCACTTATTTCGCTCGGCTACAAACCCCAGGAAGCCAGTCGCGCCGTCTCAGCTATTAAGGAAGACGGTTTGAGCAGTGAAGATATGATTCGTCGAGCCCTGAAGGGAATGGTCTAGTGCTAGAAGCTGATCGCCTGATTACTGCTGCCCCACGCGACCGTGATGAGCAAGTTGACCGTGCCATTCGCCCGCTGAAACTGGCCGAATACATTGGCCAGCCGAGTGTACGCGAGCAGATGGAGTTATTTATCCTGGCGGCCCGTGGGCGCAGCGAAGCGCTCGATCACACCCTGATCTTCGGTCCGCCCGGTCTGGGCAAGACTACTCTGGCCAATATCATCGCTCAGGAAATGAATGTCTCGATCAAGAGCACCTCGGGCCCGGTGCTGGAGCGGCCGGGTGATCTGGCGGCGTTGCTGACCAACCTGGAGCCGGGTGATGTGCTGTTTATCGATGAAATTCATCGCCTGTCGCCGATTGTCGAAGAAGTGCTGTACCCGGCTATGGAGGACTTTCAGCTCGACATTATGATCGGTGAAGGCCCGGCTGCGCGCTCGATCAAGCTTGATCTGCCGCCGTTTACCCTGGTCGGTGCGACCACTCGGGCTGGGATGCTGACCAATCCACTGCGCGACCGTTTTGGCATTGTGCAGCGTCTGGAGTTCTACAACACCGAAGACCTTGCCACTATTGTCATGCGTTCGGCTGGGATTCTCGGCTTGCCCATCGAGCCCCACGGCGCCTTTGAGATTGCCCGACGCGCCCGCGGTACACCACGGATTGCCAACCGTCTGCTACGCCGTGTTCGCGACTTCGCTGAGGTGCGTGCGCAAGGCGATATCACCCGTGAGATCGCCGACCTGGCGCTGAATCTGCTGGATGTTGACGAGCGTGGCTTTGATCACCAGGACCGACGTTTACTGCTGACCATGATCGAGAAGTTTGACGGCGGGCCGGTGGGCATCGATAACCTCGCGGCTGCTATCAGTGAAGAACGCCACACCATTGAGGACGTGCTCGAACCCTATCTGATTCAGCAGGGTTACATCATGCGCACCCCGCGCGGCCGGGTGGTGACTCGGCATGCCTACTTGCACTTTGGCCTGAACATACCCAAGCGCATGGGTGAACTGCCCACGGCTGACTTGTTCGAGCGTGATGATGATTAACAAAAAATACTTGTCGAAGACGATTGGCAAGATCGGGAGCTGGCACTAGAGTATGCGCGCGCAAAACGGAGTTACGCCGTTCACCCATCGTTGTCGGGTTTATTTCGAAGACACTGATGCAGGCGGCATCGTCTACTACGTCAATTACCTCAAATTTATGGAACGGGCTCGCACCGAGCGCCTGCGTGATCTGGGCTTTCTCCAGTCTACGTTGGCCGAGGAGGGCCTGTTGTTCGTTGTGCACTCGGCTGAAGCGCGCTACCACGCACCAGCCAAGCTCGACGATGAGTTGCTGGTGAGTGCTGAAGTGAGTGAATTGAACCGTGCCAGCCTGCGTTTTCGTCAACAGGTCAGGCGAGCAACGGATGATGCGCTGCTTTGTGAAGGGCAGTTTATGGTGGCCTGTGTGCGCGCCGACAATTTGAAACCCCGGGCTATTCCCCAAGCTCTGCACACGGCCTTTGCCGGGCAGGGCGGCGCGGGTACATCTAGAGCAGGAGAGTAAGCGTGGAAGCCAACGCCGTTGACCACATGTCAATGTGGAGTCTGATCAGCAACGCCAGTCTGGTGGTGCAACTGGTAATGCTGACACTGGTGGCCGCATCGGTCATGTCCTGGGTCATGATCTTTCAGCGCACCGCGCTGCTGCGGGCAGCCAAGCGCGCCCTGGATAACTTCGAAGAGCGCTTCTGGTCGGGTATTGACCTGTCCAAGCTGTACCGCCAAGCGGGCAGCAACCCGGACCCGGACTCAGGTCTGGAGCAGATCTTTCGCGCTGGTTTTAAAGAGTTCTCGCGTCTGCGTCAGCAGGCCGGTGTCGATCCGGATGCAGTGATGGACGCGGTGGCACGTGCCATGCGTGTGGCCATTTCGCGTGAAGAAGAGAAGCTTGAGCAGAGCCTGCCGTTCCTTGCCACCGTTGGCTCGACCAGTCCCTATATCGGTCTGTTCGGTACCGTGTGGGGCATCATGAACTCCTTCCGTGGCCTGGCTCAGGTGCAGCAAGCAACCCTGGCCACTGTGGCGCCTGGTATTGCCGAGGCGCTGATCGCCACTGCCATCGGTCTGTTCGCTGCGATTCCTGCGGTTATCGCCTACAACCGTTTTGCTGCCCGTGGCGAAATGCTGATCGGTCGTTACTACACCTTCGCCGATGAGTTCCAGGCGATTCTGCACCGCAAAGTTCACACCAGCGACGACTAAGCCTTAGGCACTCTTTACGAAAGGTTTTAAGCCATGGCCAGAATTCGCAACAGACGCAAGCCCGTCGCCGAGATGAACGTGGTGCCTTACATCGATGTGATGTTGGTACTGCTGGTGATCTTTATGGTGACCGCGCCCATGCTCAACCAGGGGGTCAAGGTCGATCTGCCGAAAGTCAGCAGTGAAGCCCTGCCGCAAGATAACAACGCGCAGGTGTTGACCATCTCGATCAAGGCCGACAAGACCTATTACTGGAATATGGGCACTGAAGTCGATGTCGACACCGTTCAGGACAAAGCGCTGACATTGGAAGAGATGACCCGGGCTGTGACGGCGATCATCAGCCAGAGCCGGGCCACCGGTAAGCAGGTTCAGGTGTTTGTGCGCGGCGACAAAACCGTTGATTACGGCACCATCATGGCGGCCATGGGCGGTTTGCAGCAGGCTGACGTGGGTAACGTCGGGCTGATCACTGAGGCCCCCTGATGCACGACCAGCGCGAACGCTCGCCTTCGGAAAGTCTGTTTTGGCCGGTTGTCTGGGCTGTGGGCCTGCACGTCATCATGTTTGCCATGTTGTTCGTCAGTTTCGCCTTTGCCCCGGATCTGCCGCCTGCCAAGCCGGTGGTGCAAGCCACCTTGTACAAGCTGCAATCACAAAGCCAGGCCACCACTCAGACCAATCAGAAGATCGCGGGCGAAACCAAGAAAACCACCGCTCCTGTGTACGAAACTGAGCAGCTTGAACAGAAAAAAGCTGAGCAGGAAAAAGTAGCGGCCAAGGCTGCGGAACAAAAGAAAGCGCAAGAGGTTCAGAAAGCCCAAGAGGCCAAAAAAGCCGAGGCTGACAAAAAGGCTGCTGAGCAGAAGAAGCTCGCTGATGTAGCTAAGAAGAAAGCGGCGGATGAGGCGGCGAAGAAAAAAGCCGCTGAAGATGCCAAGAAAAAAGCAGCAGAAGAGACGAAGAAGAAAGCTGCCGCTGAAGCTGCAAAGAAGAAAAAAGCGGATGACGCCAAGAAAAAGGCGGCAGAAGCGGCGCAGCGTAAAGCTGTAGAAGACAAGAAGGCTGCCGCACTGGCCGAGTTGCTGTCTGAGGATGTCGGGCGCCAGCAGGCAATCGCTGACACGGTCGGCGATGAAGTCGCTGGCAGTCTGGATGATTTGATTGTCATGCTGGTCAGCCAGCAATGGCGGCGTCCGCCATCTGCGCGTAATGGCATGAGTGTAGAAGTGCTGATCGAAATGCTGCCTGATGGCACCATTACTAACGCAAGCGTGACGCGCTCCAGTGGCGACTCGCCATTTGACAACTCGGCTGTACAGGCGGTGCGTAACGTGGGCCGTATTGCTGAAATGCAGCAACTGGACAGAGCCACTTTTGATCGCCTATACCGGCAGCGTCGCGCTGTCTTCAAACCGGAGGATTTAGGTCTGTGAATACCCTGATGCGTATTGTTCTGTTCGGTCTGACCTTGTTGGTCGGTACTGTTCAGGCCGCTGATCCGCTGGTGATCAGCAGTGGTACTGACCGTGCCACCCCCATCGCCGTAGTGCCGTTCGGCTGGCAGGGCGGCAGTGTGTTGCCCGAGGATATGGCTGAAATCATCGGCAATGACCTGCGCAATTCTGGGGTATTCGAGCCGATTCCTCGGCAGAACATGATCAGCCTGCCGACTCAGGCGGCTGAAGTGATCTACCGTGATTGGCAAGCGTTGGGTGCGCAGTACGTACTGGTCGGCAACATTGTGCCGAACGCTGGCCGTCTGCAGATCCAGTTCGCCTTGTTCAACGTCACCACTCAGCAGCAGGTCATGACCGGCAGCGTGGGTGGCGGTGTCGATCAGCTGCGTGACATGGCGCACCATATCGCCGACCAGTCCTTCGAGAAGCTCACCGGCGTTAAGGGTGCATTCTCGACGCGTATGCTGTATGTAACAGCCGAGCGTTTTGCGGTTAACAACACCCGTTACACCCTGCAGCGTTCCGACTATGACGGCGCCCGTGCAGTGACTCTGTTGCAATCGCGCGAGCCGATTCTTTCGCCGTCGTTCGCTCCGGATGGTCGTCGTATTGCTTACGTCTCGTTCGAGCAGAAGCGCCCACGTATCTTCGTCCAGCACATCGATACCGGTCGCCGCGAGCAGATCACCAGTTTTGAAGGCCTGAATGGCGCGCCAGCCTGGTCGCCGGACGGCAATCGCCTGGCATTCGTGTTGTCGCGTGATGGCAATCCGGAAATCTATGTGATGGATATGGGCTCTCGCCAGCTGCGTCGTGTGACCAATCAGCCATCGATTGATACCGAACCATTCTGGGGTAAGGACGGTCAGACCCTTTACTTCACCTCGGATCGCTCCGGCAAGCCACAGATCTACAAGACCAATATCAACGGCGGTTCGGCAGAACGTGTGACCTTTATCGGTAACTACAACGCCAACCCGAAGCTGTCGGCGGATGAGAAGACTCTGGTGATGATCCATCGCCAGGACGGCTACACCGTATTCAAAGTGGCGGCACAAGACCTGCAGCGTGGCAATTTGCGTATTCTGTCCGATACCAGTCTGGATGAGTCGCCTACTGTCGCGCCCAACGGCACCATGGTAATCTACGCCACCCGCCAGCAGGGCCGGGGAGTCTTGGTATTAGCGTCCACCAATGGTCGCGTGAGGCTCCCTCTTCCTACCGCTCAAGGCGAAGTTCGAGAGCCTTCTTGGTCCCCTTACCTGAACTGATGCGGTGCTACACCTTTTTTGCTGTCTGAAATACTGCTTAACACACTGGGGTTCATTAGGAGTTACATGATGGAAATGCTGAAATTTGGTAAGTTTGCTGCCCTGAGCCTGGCTCTGGCCGTTGCAGTTGGTTGCTCCTCGAAAGGCGGCGACGCTGCTGGCGAAGGCGCTACCGATCCAAACGCTGGTTACGGTGCCAACACTGGCGCTGTTGATGGCAGCCTGAGCGAAGAAGCTGCTCTGCGCGCTATCACCACCTTCTACTTCGAATACGACAGCTCCGACCTGAAGCCAGAGGCCATGCGCGCTCTGGACGTGCACGCCAAAGACCTGCAAGGCAATGGCGCTCGCGTAGTTCTGGAAGGCCACGCTGACGAGCGCGGTACTCGTGAATACAACATGGCTCTGGGCGAGCGTCGCGCCAAAGCTGTGCAGCGTTACCTGGTACTGCAGGGCGTTTCGCCAGCTCAACTGGAACTGGTTTCCTACGGTGAAGAGCGCGCAATCGCCACTGGCAACGACGAGTCCTCCTGGGCTCAAAACCGTCGCGTCGAACTGCGTAAGTAATTCGATATGCGTACGTGCCGTCGTGCTTTAACCGTTTTGGCGCTCAGCCTGCCGCTTGCCGCGTGGGCTGAGGTTCCCGTGGTGGATAACAATGCCGGTTACGGCAGCAGTTACCCGCCTGCTGGTTACGGTACGTCCGGCACCTCCGTCGCGACAGGGGCTGCTGCCCCTGTCACGGCGCAGGGCATGCTGTTCAACCAGTTGCAGCAGATGCAGGAAGAGATAGCGCAGCTGCGCGGTACGCTGGAAGAGCAACAGAATGAAATTCAGCGTCTGAAACAAGAAAGCCTGGAGCGTTATCAGGATCTTGATCGACGTGTGAGTGGTGGTGCAGCAGGTGCTGCAGTCGGCCAGAATTCTTCAACTGCCGGTGTAATTAATGCCGGTGGTACACCTACTCCGCCAGCGGCGGGGCAGGCACAAACGCCGGCCAGTAATGAGCCGGCCGATCCAGCAAAGGAAAAGCTGTTCTACGAAGCAGCCTTTGATTTGATCAAAGCCAAGGACTTCGACAAAGCCAGTCAGGCTTTTGCCGCTTTCCTGCGCAAATACCCCAACAGTCAGTACGCCGGCAACGCGCAGTATTGGCTGGGCGAGGTAAACCTGGCTAAGGGTGATTTACAGGGCGCTGGCCAGGCCTTTGCGCGGGTCAGTCAGACTTACCCGAGCCACGCCAAAGTGCCGGATTCGCTGTTCAAACTGGCTGATGTCGAGCAGCGTCTGGGCAACAGTGACAAAGCCAAGGGCATTCTGCAGCAAGTAATTGCGCAGTACCCAGGCAGCTCGGCAGCTCAGCTGGCGCAGCGTGATTTGCAGCGCTTGCCTTAAGAGCTGAATGCTTGATCAAGAAACCCGCGCTTAGCGCGGGTTTTTTATTGGCAGCCATTACTGCTTTTCCCCACGGAGTGATTGCTGAGTAGCGTTAAAGTTCTCCCAGATTTTTATGGCCAGCCATCCTGGCGGTCAGTCTCTGTCCGTCGCCGCGCGACGTTAAAAATTTCACCCTTAATCTATTTCGTATACAATCCGCGCCCCTTTTCCCGCAACGGAGGCGGACAGCCTGTTTAGCTGTTACGCCCGTGGCTGATATGCAAGATACCCTGCGCATTACCGAGATTTTCTACTCGCTGCAGGGCGAGACGCGCACCGCCGGCTTGCCGACGGTGTTCGTTCGCCTGACCGGCTGTCCGCTGCGTTGCCAATACTGCGACACTGCCTATGCCTTCAGTGGTGGCGAGATCATGTCGCTGGACGCCATCGCCCTGCAGGTGGCCGGCTACAAGCCGCGTTATATCTGTGTGACTGGTGGTGAGCCGCTGGCGCAACCCAACTGCATTCCTTTGCTCAAGCGTCTGTGTGATGCCGGTTATGAGGTGTCACTGGAGACCAGTGGCGCTTTGGATGTTTCTGCTGTCGACCCGCGGGTAAGCAAGGTCCTCGACCTGAAAACCCCGGGCTCGGCGGAAGTGGCGCGTAACCGCTATGAGAATATTGACCTGCTGACGCCGAATGATCAGGTCAAGTTTGTGATCTGCTCCCGAGAGGACTATGACTGGGCGGTGAGCAAGCTGATCCAGTACCGCCTGGGTCAGCGCGTTAGCGAAGTGCTGATGTCGCCGAGTCACCATGAGCTGGATGCGCGTTCGTTGGCTGAGTGGATCATTGCCGACAACCTGCCGGTTCGCCTGCAAATGCAGCTGCACAAGATTCTCTGGAATGATGAGCCGGGACATTGATATGAGCGATAAGAAAGCGGTAATTCTGCTGTCAGGCGGCCTGGATTCGGCCACCGTGGTGGCGTTGGCCAAAGCCGATGGCTACAGCTGTTACACCATGAGCTTTGATTACGGCCAGCGGCATCGCTCCGAGTTGCAGGCGGCCGAGCAGGTGGCGCGGCAGTTGGGGGTAGTTGAGCACAAGGTGATCGGCCTGAACCTGAATGGCATGGGTGGCTCGGCGCTGACTGATTCCAGTATCGAGGTGCCGGAAAGCCCGACCGAAGGCATTCCGGTAACTTACGTGCCAGCGCGCAATACGGTTTTCCTGTCGCTTGCGTTGGGTTGGGCTGAGGTGTTGGGCGCTCGGGATATTTTTATCGGTGTAAACGCGGTGGATTATTCCGGTTACCCCGATTGCCGTCCGGAGTTTGTTGAGGCTTTCGAGCGTATGGCCAATCTGGCTACCAAGGCCGGTGTAGAAGGGCAGGGCTTTCGCATTCAGGCTCCACTGCAGGCCATGAGCAAGGCCGAGATCGTTCAGGCTGGCGTTCAGCAGGGCGTTGATTACGCGCTGACTGTCTCTTGCTACCAGGCTGATGATGAGGGCCGTGCCTGCGGTAAATGTGACAGCTGTCGTCTGCGTGCAGCGGGCTTTACTGCCGCCGGGTTGGTTGATCCCACTCGTTATTTCTAAAAAATTTTCCGCGAAGTGTTGAATTCCTGAATTAAATCAGTATCATGCGCCTCGCGTCGGGTCGTTAGCTCAGTTGGTAGAGCAGTTGGCTTTTAACCAATTGGTCGTAGGTTCGAATCCCACACGACCCACCATATTCCCTTCCTCGGAAGGTTAAAGAAGCCTGAAAGTTCTGATAAAAGAATTTTCAGGTTTTTTTTTATCCGTAATTTCCTACCTGTGTCTGGCCGTAAGCTGTCTGCGCCGTGCCATGCAGGCGGTATACTCGCTGCACTGAACGCATATTCAGAGCCTGATGACATGACTCAGATTTCCGAACGCCTGCTGGTACAAGCCCACCTCGATGCCAAGCAGCCCAAGCCGCTCACGCCTGAGCAAGAGGCTTTTTACCGCAGCGAAATCGCCGCAGAGCTGAAAAAGCAAAATGCCGTACTGGTCGCACACTATTACTGCGACCCCGTGCTGCAGGCGCTGGCCGAAGAAACGGGCGGCTGCGTTTCCGACTCGCTGGAGATGGCCCGCTTTGGCAATCAGCACCCGGCGCAGACTGTGTTGGTGGCCGGCGTTAAATTCATGGGCGAAACAGCAAAAATCCTTAATCCCGAAAAGCGCGTGCTGATGCCGACGCTTGAGGCGACCTGCTCGCTTGATCTGGGTTGTCCGGTGGAAGAGTTTTCGGCGTTCTGCGATCAGCACCCACAACGCACGGTGGTGGTGTATGCCAATACCTCGGCGGCGGTGAAGGCGCGGGCTGATTGGGTGGTGACCTCCAGTTGCGCAGTGGAGATTGTTGAGCACCTGATGGATAACGGCGAAAGCATCATCTGGGCACCGGACCAGCACCTGGGGCGTTATATCCAGAACAAAACCGGCGCCGACATGCTGCTGTGGGACGGCGCCTGCATCGTCCACGAAGAGTTCAAAGCCAAGCAGCTGGAAGATATGAAGGCGCTGTATCCGGATGCCGCCGTGCTGGTGCACCCCGAGTCGCCGACAGCGGTGATCGATCTGGCCGATGCAGTGGGTTCTACCAGTCAGCTGATCGCCGCGGCGCAGCGTCTACCGAACAAGACCTTTATCGTCGCCACCGACGCCGGCATCTTCTACAAGATGCAGCAGCTGTGTCCGGACAAGGAATTTGTTGCTGCGCCCACCGCCGGCAACGGCGCTGCTTGCCGTAGCTGCGCGCATTGTCCGTGGATGGCTATGAATACTCTGCAGCGCACCTTGGAGTGCTTGCGTGAGGGTAGTAACGAGATATTCGTCGACCCGGCATTGATCCCCAAAGCGATCAAGCCGCTCAAGCGTATGCTCGATTTTACCCAGGCTGCGCGGCTCAAGCTGAGCGGCAACGCTTAAGCGAGCTGTATAAAAAAGCCAGGCATCATTTGCCTGGCTTTTTCGTTTCTAGGGCGCGCAGTGCTAGCGAAGCATCTGCTCGATGATGCGCTGTTCTTCCATCAGCTCGCGCTGCCTGGCGTCGATGCGTGAGGCGAGTTGGAAGTTATTGCTGGCGCGGCGCTTGGCAAAGTCGAGCTGTTCAAGGGCCTGGTTGTAGTCACCGACCAGGGCGAAGAATTCGCCACGGGCTTGGTGCAGGCCGATGGTATTGCCGCTCAGGCCGCGCACTTCGGCTACCTGATACCAGACATCCGGATCTTTGCCGCGACTTTTCAGCATGTCGTCGAGGGCGCGCTCGGCTTCCTGAGTGCGCACCTGCTTCATCAGCAGATCGATATGCGCCTGGTTGACGGGGTAATTGTTCGGATAAAGGGTCAGCAAGCGCGTGATCCGACTTTGTGCGTCGCCTAGACGATTGGCTGCCATATCCAGTTCAACGTGCGCCAGGTTGTAGGTGACGTCGTTGGGGGATTTGGCGAGCAGGGGTTGCAACGCTTCGCGGGCTTCTTTGTGCTGTCCGCTCTTGATCAGCGCAATCGCCAAGCCATAGCGGGCGGCTTCCAGCTGCGGATTCTCGTCGAGCATGTTGCGAAAGCGTTTGGCGGCGACACCTGGGGTTTCTTCGTAGATCAGCTGCACGCGTGCGCGCATCAGCTGGTAGCGCACGCTGTCAGTGATCCCTGACGCGTTGTACTGCTCGGCGCGGTTGCGGGTGTCGGCGATGCGCGATTCCGACACCGGGTGAGTGAGGAGGAACTCTGGCGGCTTGCGATCGTAGCGGTACTGGCGCATCAGACGCTCGAACATGCTGGGCATGGCGCGCGGATCGAAGCCGGCTTTTTCCAGGTTGACCAGGCCGATGCGGTCAGCTTCCTGCTCATTTTGTCGAGAGAAGCGTCGTTGTTCCTGCATCGCTGCTGCTTGGGTCGAGGCGATGGCGGCGATGCCCAGGTCGCCAGCGCCAGCCGCCGCTGCGACGATACCAGCGAGCAGTCCGGCCATCACCGGGATCTGCATGCGCTGCTGTGCTTCTAGCCCTCGAGCGAAGTGGCGTTGTGACAAATGCGCCAGTTCGTGAGCCATAACCGAGGCGTACTCAGCTTCGGTCTGCGCATACAGAAACAGGCCGCCGTTGACCCCGACAATCCCGCCGGGAGCGGCAAAAGCGTTGATCTGTGGGCTGTTGAGCAGAACGAACTCGAGGCGTCGATCCTGCAGTTGGCTTGTTTCGCTCAGGCGATAGACGCTGGTTTCGACGAAGTCCTTGAGTTGTGGATCGTCGAGCTGGCTGACCTGGCCGCGAACCAGGCTCAGCCAGGCGCGGCCCAGCTGGTGCTCTTGCTGTGGG
Source organism: Pseudomonas sp. FEMGT703P (assembly GCF_002786345.1). Lineage (NCBI taxonomy): Bacteria > Pseudomonadati > Pseudomonadota > Gammaproteobacteria > Pseudomonadales > Pseudomonadaceae > Pseudomonas > Pseudomonas sp. FEMGT703P. Next base: position 75,334 of record NZ_PGCM01000010.1, read on the forward strand.
GAAACGATGGCGGAACTGGCATCGCCAAGGGAGGGCAGGTCACTGGCCGTGGCGGGGGCTGCCAGCAGGCAGGCCAGCGTCAACAGGGTAGGGCGCAGAAGGCTCATGCACAAAGCTCGTGTCGAACAAAGGCGCTACTGTAGCTGGCTGGCGGCGGTGCTGGCCAGGGTTGTACGCCCTTGGGTATCCTTGCGGCCTTCCTGGAGTGGCTCAATGACTGATATGCAATGGCGTGCCGAAGACTTCGACGCGCAACTGGACGCCTGCGGGCTCAACTGCCCGCTACCTTTACTCAAAGCCAAGCTGGAGCTAAACCGCCTGGCCAGTGGCGCGGTGCTCAAGGTTGAGGCCACTGATGCCGGCTCGCAGCGGGATTTCCGTGCCTTCGCCAGCCTGGCCGGGCATAGTCTGTTGCGTGAAGAGGTCGATAGTGGTGTGTATCGCTATTGGCTGCGCAAGGCCTAACAGCCGCGACGACAAGTGCGGTTCATAGGGATGCCTGTGAAGGCGCTGCTCAAGTAAGGAGTCACGATGTTCAAGGTGTTTCAGGATTGGTTGCATCGCTATTTTTCTGATGAGCAGGCGGTGGTTCTCGCGGTTTTATTGGTGTTGGGCTTTGCCGCGATCCTGAACCTAGGCGGTATGTTGGCTCCAGTGCTGACCGGCTTGGTGCTGGCGTTTCTGATGCAGGGGTTGGTGAATGCCTTTGAGCGCCTGCGCTTGCCGCAAGTGGTGGCAGTGTGGCTGGTATTTACCCTGTTTTTAAGCATGCTGGGTCTGTTTCTGTTGGTATTGATGCCACTGCTTTGGCAACAGTTGAGCACCTTGTTCAATGAACTGCCGCGGATGCTTGGCGAGTGGCAGTCGCTGTTTCTGCTGCTGCCGGAGCGTTACCCGACGTTGATTACCGATGTGCAGGTGCTGCAGTTAATTGAGGGCGTGCGGGGTGAGGTTGGCAAGTTTGGCCAGTGGGCACTGTCATTTTCCTTATCAAGCTTGCCGATGCTGGTCAGCATCATGATCTACCTCGTGCTGGTGCCGATTCTGGTGTTCTTCTTCCTCAAGGATCGCGAGCTGATCAGTGCGTGGTTTCGTGGTTATCTGCCGCGTGAACGTGCGTTGATCACTCAAGTGGCAGAGGAGATGAACAAGCAGATTGCCAACTACATTCGCGGCAAAGTGATCGAAATCATTATCTGTGGCGTGGTCACCTACATCGCGTTTGCCTACTTGGGGCTTAACTACGCCGCGCTGCTGGCTTTGCTGGTTGGCCTGTCGGTGGTGGTGCCGTATATCGGTGCTGTGGTGGTCACGGTGCCGGTGGCGCTGATCGGGCTGTTCCAGTGGGGGCTCGGTGATCAGTTCATTTACCTGATGGTGGTCTACGGGATCATTCAGGCGCTGGACGGCAACGTCCTGGTGCCGCTGCTGTTCTCCGAAGCGGTCAATCTGCACCCGGTGGCGATCATCTGCGCGGTGCTGCTGTTTGGCGGCATGTGGGGCTTCTGGGGCGTGTTCTTCGCCATCCCGTTGGCCACGCTATTCAAAGCTGTAATCGATGCCTGGCCACGCAGTGAGCAGATAACGGCGGATTAATCCGCAGACAATAAAAAGCCGGTCAATTGACCGGCTTTTTTGCGCGCGCGATTCAGGCTTTATTCAGTGCCTGGGCCGCGGCCAGTACCGCATCGACATGCCCGGGTACTTTCACGCCACGCCATTCCTGGCGCAATACACCCTCTTTATCGATCAGGAAGGTGCTGCGGTCCACGCCCAGGTATTCCTTACCGTAGAGTTTCTTCAGTTTGATCACATCGAACAGCTGGCAAACGGCTTCATCTTTGTCAGAGATCAGCTCAAAGGGGAATTCCTGCTTGCACTTGAAGTTCTCGTGGGACTTCAGGCTGTCGCGCGATACGCCGAAGATCAGCGTGTTAGCTGCCTGAAACGCCGGGTATTGGTCGCGAAAACCCTGGCCCTCGGTGGTGCAGCCCGGCGTGCTGTCCTTCGGGTAGAAGTAGATCACCACTTGCTGGCCCTTGAGTGCGGACAGCTGGATGGTCTGGCCGCTGGTGGCTTCTGCCTGGAAATCGGCAACAGGGGTGTCGAGTGCTACGGCCATAAACTGCTCCTTTATGGATTCTGTGGGCGCCAAGGCTCAATCAGTGCGTCCAGGTTCAACGCATCGGCAAAGTCGAGAAACTGATCGCGCAACCAGCTGATCTGCGTGCCGGCAGGCAGGGTCACGGTCAGCGTGGCGTTGAGCATGGTGCCGCCTGTCTGCGGCGCCTGGTAGGTGTCGCAGGTGAGGTTTTCCAGCTCGACGTGATGGTCGAGAAAGAACTGGCACAGCTCATTGAGGATGTCTGGGCGGTAGGCCGAGCTGACATACGCCACATAAGGCAGCGCCTGTGGGCGGCTTTCCGAGGCGGCGCTGCGAATCACATTGACCGAGAAGCTGTGCTTCTTCGCCAGCGCCGGCAGGCTTGACTCCAGGCGAGCCAGGGCATCCCAGCTGCCGGATATCTGCAAGACCAGTGCGCTGTACTCACCATGTCGGCTGAGGCGAGTACTGACCACGGCGCAACGGTTCTCGTGACTGGTGCGGCAGAGCACGTTGGTCAGCTCCATGGCGTTGGGGCCGAGGGCGCTGATAAGCAGGAATTGTTCGCGAACTGGGGGGGTGGACATGCAGCCTTCCTAAACAATAAGCGGTCGAGCTGTTTATACAGCACCGATCAAAGCCGGAAGGGTAGCGAAAAGCACCGCTCAGGGGAATGCCGGCAGGGCTTGGCGATGTGGAATGTGCCGCGTTTGCCTGAGAAAGATTGTATACGCGTTGCCGAGGTACTTCGCTTGTGCAAGGCAGGTGGCCCCAGTACCATTACCGCTCTCTTTTTCCGGCAGGAGCGGTTGCATGATTGCGGGCAGTATGGTGGCACTGGTTACGCCCATGGATGCACAAGGTGGTCTTGATTGGGACGGCCTGAGCAAACTGGTGGATTTCCACCTGCAAGAGGGCACCAACGCCATCGTCGCGGTCGGCACCACAGGTGAGTCCGCCACGCTTGACGTGGGTGAGCACGTAGAAGTGATCCGTCGTGTGGTCGATCAGGTAGCCGGACGTATTCCCGTCATCGCCGGTACCGGTGGCAACTCCACCCGAGAGTCGGTCGAACTGACCCGCGCCGCTAAAGATGTAGGCGCCGACGCCTGCCTGCTGGTCACCCCGTATTACAACAAGCCGACTCAGGAAGGCCTGTACCTGCACTTCCGCCATATCGCCGAATCGGTTGCCATCCCGCAGATCCTCTACAACGTGCCAGGCCGTACGGTCTGCGACATGCTGCCGGAAACCGTTGAGCGTCTGGCCAAGATCGACAACATCATCGGTATCAAGGAAGCCACCGGCGACCTGCAGCGCGGCCAGGAAGTTCTGGATCGCGTGAGCAAGGACTTCCTGGTCTATTCCGGCGATGACGCCACCGCCGTCGAGCTGATGCTGATGGGCGGCAAGGGCAATATCTCGGTAACCGCCAACGTCGCCCCGCGCGCGATGAGCGATCTGTGCGCAGCAGCCATGCGCGGTGAAGCTGCCATTGCCCGCGCCATCAACGACCGCTTGATGCCGCTGCACAAGGCGCTGTTTATCGAATCCAACCCGATTCCGGTGAAATGGGCTCTGCATGAAATGGGTTTGATGCCAGACGGTATCCGTCTGCCACTGACCTGGCTCAGCCCACGTTGTCATGAACCGCTGCGTCAGGCCCTGCGCCAGTCCGGCGTATTGGTTTAATTGAGGAATTACTACGCATGAAGCGACTCACCGGACTCTCCGCCCTGGCCCTGATCATCGCTGGTACCAGCGGTTGCGGCTGGATCTATGGCGAAAACGGCTATTTCCGTGACCGTGGCAGCGACTACCTCGAAGCCCGTCAGACAGCCACGATGCAAATGCCGCCAAACGTCGACGCCAAGCGTATCGACCCACTGTTGCCCGTGCCGCAGCAGGTAGCCACCACCACCGATACCGGCGAATTTATCGTGCCGCGCCCGCAAGCCCTGGCTGTGGCCGGGGATGCCAGCGAGTTCAGCCTGCAAAAGAGCGGCGAGTCGCGTTGGGTCGTAGCGCAGCGCGTACCGGCTGAAGTCTGGCCTGTAGCGCGTCAGTTCTTTGCTGACAACGGCTTCCAGATTGCAGAAGAGCGTCCGCAAACGGGCGAGTTCAGCACCACCTGGCAGCGTTTTGATGCCCTGTCTGAATCCATGGCGCGTCGTCTGAGCAGTCGCGTATCCGGCGTGAATCCAGATGCCGAAACCCGCGTGCGGGTGCGTATAGAGCCAGGTGTGCAGCGTAATACCAGCGAAATCTTCGTGGTCAGCGCCGAGCGTCCAGCTGGCAGCACTGCCGATGTCGCCTTCACCAACCGCAGCAGCAACCCCAGCCTGGATGCTGCGCTGCTCGATGAAATGCTCGTGACCCTGGCGCGCAGCGCCGAGCAGGGTGGTTCGGTCTCCCTGCTGGCTGCTCGTGATTACGATGCACCGAACCGCGTTAGCCTGTCCGAAGACGGCAACGGCAACCCGGTGCTGAGCCTGGGTGCTGATTTCGATCGCGCCTGGTCCGGTGTGGGCCGCTCCCTGGAAATGGCTGATGTACGCATCGACGACATCAACCGCAGCCTGGGCGTGTACTACATCAACCTCGCCGAGCGCGCGCAGAAGCCGGACGAAAAACCTGGCTTCTTCGGTAGCGTATTTGGCAGCGCGCCGAGCAAGGAAGAAATCGACGCCCGTGCCGAACGCTATCAGGTACGCCTGACCGCCGTTGGCGACAGCGTGCAGGTCACCGTGGAAAAAGATCTCAACACCATTGCCCCAGCCGACGTGGCGCGCAAGGTGCTGGACCTGATCCAGGAAAACCTTGGCTGACAGCAGGTAACTGCTGCACCGGCAATACCAATAGGCGAAACCCGGCGGGTTTCGCCTGTTTTGTTTACCAAAGGCGGAAATTCCGACATGAGCACAGCCACCACCCTGAGCCTGAAGAAAATCTATTCGGGCAAAGTCCGTGATCTTTACGAGATCGACGACAAACGCATGCTGATGGTCGCCACCGACCGCCTTTCGGCATTCGACGTAATCCTCAACGAGCCAATCCCGGAAAAGGGCAAGATCCTCACCGCCATCTCCAACTTTTGGTTCGACAAGCTCAAGGATTTGGTGCCCAACCACTTCACCGGCGACAAGGTTGAAGACATCGTCCCCGCCGCCGAACTGCCTCTGGTGGAAGGCCGCGCAGTAGTCGCCAAGCGCCTCAAGCCAGTCGCGGTGGAAGCCATCGTGCGCGGCTATATCGTTGGCTCCGGTTGGAAGGAATACCAGAAGAGCGGCACCGTTTGCGGCATCCAACTGCCTGCGGGTCTTAAGGAAGCGGCCAAGCTGCCGCAACCGATCTTCACCCCCTCGACCAAGGCCGCCGTGGGCGACCATGACGAGAACATCAGTTTCGAACAGTGCGAAGTGATCATCGGCGCAGAGCTGGCTGCCAAAGTGCGCGATACCTCGATTGCCCTGTACAGCGCAGCGGTGGAATACGCCGCCACACGCGGCATCATCATCGCCGACACCAAGTTCGAATTCGGCCTTGACGAAGACGGCACCCTGACCCTGATGGACGAAGCCCTGACCCCAGACTCCAGCCGCTTCTGGCCGGCGGACAGCTATGCAGAAGGCAAGAACCCGCCAAGCTTCGACAAGCAGTTCGTACGCGACTGGCTGGAATCCACCGGCTGGAACAAAGAGCCACCAGCCCCAGCAGTGCCCGCGGACGTCGCGCAGAAAACCGCCGACAAATACCGCGAAGCCCTGACGCGTCTCACCGTCTAAGCCGCAGCAATACGCGCGTAAGCGCGACACAGAGGGGCGCTACGGCGCCCCTTTTTGTGGGCGACTGTTTAGCCTCCCTTCAGTCAGGGTCCGCAGTTGCTCACAGCCTTTGATCGCAAGCATCTGAAAGTATGTGAAAAATTTCAAAACTGGGGTTCGCCAAACGCACTTCACCTGTTATCATGCGCGCCGCCACGGGAAGATGCCGGAGTGGCCGAACGGGACGGATTCGAAATCCGTTGTATCAGCGATGGTACCTAGGGTTCAAATCCCTATCTTCCCGCCATATAGATCGTCTAAGCCCCTGAAATTCCTAGAGTTTCGGGGGCTTTTTCGTTTCAGGCTGGGCAAGTGTCGAAGAAGTGTCGAAAGCTGGGGTAGGGCGTTAGCTTTGGAGCGGAGGCCACATTCTGGCGACGTGCACCAGGGCAAGAATCCAGACACCGTCACTCTCGGTCTGATAGATCAGGCGGTAGTTCTCGTGGGGTATCAGCTCGCGGGTGCCGACAACCGTTCCCAGTCGCCCTCTTTGCGGAAAGTCAGCAAGGGTGGACGCAGCCGCGCTGAATAGTTCATCCATGTGCACGGCAGCGGCGGGGTTATCAGCGGCGATGTATTCCCAGATATCCAGACGATCCTGCAGAGCCTCGGGTGTCCAAGTAACCTTCATTAGTTCCCTTGAGCCTTAGCACGGCGAGCGGCGAATTCTGCTTCTACATCATCATTCGATCGACCACGGCCAGCCTCGACCGATACCCTGGCTGCAGCAACCTTACGTTGCACGAATTCATCACGCTCTTTGGCTTGTTGCTGCTGGCGGATGAAATCGCGCATGAGGTCACGCATCACTTGCGAGGCCGGTAGGTGTGCGGCTTGCGCTGCTGCCATGAATCCTTCGCGTAGCTCGGGTTCCAACTTCAAATTGAAAACGGCTTCTTTGGCCATGGTGCGATACCTCTAAGTCAGTTCGTATCTACAACGTATATACGTTGTATGCATGCTAAACAATGCACGCCGCATAGGAAAGCACAGGTCATCGGTTATGGCTGAGGTATGAAGTCGAAAGTCTTTTCTAAGTGTGGACATGTGATGGCAAAGTGCTAATGATCAGCACTTTTTAAACCAAGGATGATTTGTATGAAGTCCCCGAAACACCTATTCCTGACCCTTCCTCTTATCGCTACGCTTGCCGGATGTATGAATATCAGTGGTGTAGTGCGAGACAAGCCAACAGGTAACCCTATTTCGTCGGCGTCAGTGACCATTAACAATGTGAGCGCCACGACTAATGCCATGGGTGCCTATAACCTGACAGGGCCGTTCATCCCTAGCCACGTAATTTTTGTGAATGCTCCCGGCTACAACATCTACACCAAAAGCGTAGGTAAAGAGCAGATTCACGATATCGAGCTTGTTCCTCGCCAGTGAATGCCTGATGGATGTGCTGGCTATTCAAGCTGGCACACCATGCATAGCAACTCCTTCTCCAAGCAGCTTCGTATAGTCAGATACAGGCCCTAATTTGATTGCATCCTGCAAATGATCAGGTGCCAGATGCGTGTAACGCATGGTCATTGCCAAGGTTGTATGGCCCAGGATCTTCTGCAGTGTGAGGATGTTGCCGCCGCTCATGACGAAGTGACTGGCGAAGGTATGCCGCAGGACGTGCGATGACTGGCCAGCCGGAACCGGTAAGCGAGATTCAGCCAGAGCCTTATCAAAGCTGTTGAGGCAGTTGCTGAACTGGCCGTGCTGTTTGAAGTGCCGGTGGATCTGCTGTTCTAGTTCCAGTGCGACCGGAATCGAGCGGACGCGCTTGCCTTTGGTGTTCACGAACGTAACCAGCTGGTTGCGTACCTTTTCAGGTGTCAGTGCCTGAGCCTCTCCCCATCGAGCGCCAGTAGCCAAACAGATTGCCGCGATCATGGCGACGTGAGGCGTCCGGCAATAGCTGTGGATTGTGGCAAACAGTTTTTCGATCTGCTGATCGGTCAGGTAGGCCAGTTCCTTTTCCTGCAGGCGAAGAGGGCGGACACGCGCCAGCGGGTTTGGATAATCAATGTCGCTGAGCTGAAACAACACGTTGAATACAGAGCGCAGGTAGCCCAGGCGATTGTTTAAGGTCTTGGGGTTGGCACCAGCCTTGAGCGCGTTGGTTCTGTACTCGGCGTACTCATTCCCCGTCAGTTTGATAGCTATCGGATTGCCCAAGTCTTTTGCGAGCGTATCAAGCAAACGGCGGCGAGCCTCACCATCTGAAAGGGTATGCGCATGCAGTGTTGCCCATCGGTCGATCAGGTCACTCAGGCGGCGTCTGTCCTTAGGTTTTGGAGACCAAGCAGGGGCATCTATGACTTTGGCACGGCATGTTGCCTCGAAGCGTTGGGCCTCAGCTTTGGTCTTGAAAGTCTTACGAAAGCGTTTGCCCTTGATCGGTTCTACATCGACCTTCCAGCGTCCGTCAGGTTGTTGTTCGATAGCCATTAAACGGCACGCCCCCACCTGACGTTGCGTTCTTCCAGCAGGGTTTTGATGTGCTTGTAGATGTCGTATTCACTCATGTCTTTGGCAGCGTAGTGATCACGAATAACCGGCCAGCATTCCCAAGTTTGCAGCCGGTCAAACGCCTTTTTTGCGCCCACCCGTTCCCTCGCCAGCAGGCTGACGAAGTTGCCCAGGAACAGTTCGACGTTTTTGCCTGAGAAGCCACGGGAGGTCTTGTAGTAGCGCTTGTATTCAGTGTCCTCAAGCAGGGAATCAACAGGTAAATCCACGCGCACATCCTCGCGAATGAGTGTCCAGATGGGGGAGAAGTAACCAGGGCGGTCGAGCAACTTGAATTGGCGTAGGCCATAGCGCCAAAGGCCGTCCAGATGCCCGGCAAACGCTGCAAACGAACTGGTGTCGATGGCCTCACCGGTTCTCACATCGAGCGAGCCGCTAGCGAATTGCTGGATGATGGAGTGGTGATAGCGCAGTTCTACACGCCATACGGCTTGGTCTGGGTTGTAGTTGTCGGGGTCTTTTTCGTCAAAGCTGTCACGACGTTTCCAGACGCTTTCCCAGTAGTCGAGCTTGTCAGTTGCCTTGGCCTGTTCGGTCTTGTTGTAGATACAGAGCTGAACACCGTTGGCCGAGCCAAACATGGACGTTTCGCCACGTCCGTAGGTGCTGGATTTGGTCGCCCAGTTAATTTCGTTGATGCCGGTTATGTCACGCTGCACACGTGCTTTGCAGTGCATGCGAGCCACCAGATCGGTGGGAGGTGTCCAGCCCTGGAGGTCTAACGCAAGGTGGACGGCGCACTGATTGATTTCAACATGGGTCATGACCTCAGACGCATAGAAATCTAACCGAGCCTGCAGGCGCTCAGGCGATAGGCTGTCGATTGCATGGGGTGACACTTCGATTTTCAGGTGTGGACCGATGCAGTCCAGCTTGGCGTTGAAGTTTTTCACCAACAGGATGATGCCCAGGTCAGCGTTTTGCAGCTTGTACTGGTAGCCCGAGTCACGGCCTACACGACCGGAGTGCCAGCGCTGACCCGCGAAGTCGACCAAGGTGCCTGGGTTCTCAAACAGCGCCATGATCTCCGGACGGATCATGCCCCGATACAACTGGCGCACCGTATCGACGCCACAGCGCAGCAAGCGCACTTTTGTCAGATCGGTGATCTTGGCCGTTTTCTGGTCGAAGAAGACGCGACCAGTTGCCGACTCTTTGAACTGGTGGTCTACCCGAATTTGATCTTTTACGGTCATTTTTACTACTCCAAATAGTGACGAATCGACACTGTGCAAACTTGTTTATCTGACGTGTTACAGGGACGTCAGCGCGCGCATTTGGCGCGGCGCTCGTACCTCGCGCATGCGCTCAAATGCGCCAAGCGAAGGCGCTGAGTGATCACCATAGAAATCGGCCTTTCTCGTAGGGAATACGGGTCACGGTGACGCCCTTGGGGGCTTCCTCGGGTTGTTGTGGCTGTTGCTGGGGTTGGTTGTTGGCCTGCTGCAGATCGGGGCGCGCGCCGGGGTCAGGGCGGGCCGGATCAAATACGCCGCGCTCTACCGTGTTCTTGCAGTAGGCAAAGGTGGTTTTGTGCCAGCTGCCTTGCTGGGTGAAGCACTCGCAGATAAAGGCTTTTTCCTGAGTTCTGACGACTCGGTAGCGCTTTGCGTTGCGGTCGATATACCCCTCATCCGAACTCATGACGCAGGACAGCCGCGGGTAGCTTTGCGGCTTGGTCAGTTCGTCATAGATCGGGGCCGAGCTGGGCACGTCAGGTATGCGTGGCACTCGGGCGGCTAGGTATTCATCCAGGCTGAGTGCCTTTGTACCGGGCTTGTTGTTGACCGGGTTTATGAGTGAGCCGACAGAGCTTTTCACCTGATCGACTACGCCGGGCGGGGTGCTGGTTTCGGCCTGGGCGTGTGCGGCAGCTTGTTCGGTCTGCTTGCCGGATTCGTAGCGTTCGTAGGCGCGGTAGACCATGAAGACAGCACCGGCGATCACCAGCACGGCAAGAATGAACTTGGTCGGTAGCTTGGTCTGAAAGTGGTGCTGTGCATTGCTGCTGGTGTAGACGCTGAAAAACTTCTTATCGAGGCGTACCGTGGTTTTTTCGGCATCCTTGAAGCTGCTTTTGACCTCGACTTTTTCAATCACAGAGTCGGATTCAAAGCGCAGCAGTTGCTGTGATTTGAAGACGCGCCAGTAGTGAATATGACCATTGCAGAGGCGGCGAAGGTGCACATCCAGATAGCGCGGGTCCTGGGTGATCAAGTGCACTTCGTGGCCGCTATGGCGCATGGTTTCGAAGCGGGTGATGTGTTCAGGCGGACGCGCCCGAGGATCACGACCACCGAACCAGCCTTGGGCCTCGTCCACGACAATGATTGAGTCGTTGGGCAGTTCGAACCATTTTTCGGGATCATCGAACTTGTACCAGGACGCTTTGAGTTGTTCTGGCTGCAGGCCGTTGATGTTGTGGAAGTAGACGGTGCGGCCTTCTGCGTGGGCCTTCTGATCCACTTCCTTGATGGTGTTGAGGGTCTTGCCGTGGCCGGGTTTGCCGGTGCGGATATAGAGCATGGGCGCGCCTCCTTACGCTTCGATGGAAGTGCCGCCCGGCTTGCGCCAGACCTGATTGCGTTTGCGATCCTGAGCCTTGTTGATGCCCGCGATGATGAAGCGGGTGAACACGGCGGAAAGCATGATGTTTATCGCTATGTCGATCTTGGCCAGCCCGAGGATTTGCTGAATGACGATCCCCGAGTTGCCCATGTTCGTGATCATGTAATCGCGGGCGGCATTGATCAGCGCGTTAAAGCCGAAGTAGGTGACGAAGCCAAAGCCGATGGCGCGAAAAACGGTCATCACCAGCGGGCTGGCGATCTGCCAAAGGAACTGGGCAACCCATAGAAATGCAGGCATATCACTCACCTCCTGAGGCGCGGCCAACGTAGATGGCGTAGAAAAGCGAGGCGGCTATGACGATCAGGTAGCCAAGATCGGTGGCGAACTGGCACAGCGGCTCATAGGAAAATTCGAAGGTGCGGCCACCTTGGGTTTGTAGGGTGAAGGTCTTGGCCGGTGGGCACGCTGCAGGCAGAAAGCGCGGATCGGTCGGGCCGCTGAACAGGCCGGACAGATCAATTTCACCGTCGCCTTCGTCGAGCTTGGCGCTGTCGCCTTTGCCGTTGATAAAGCCGCTGATGTCGCCTTCTTGTGCGGGGAAGTTTCCAGCGGCTTGGGCATCGCAACGGGCGCGCTTTTGCGTGTCGAGAATGGCGCATTGAATGGCATCGCCGGAGCAGGCCAAGGGCTGGTCGCAGGCAAGACCGGAGGCGCTACCGCCGTCACTGTCGCCGCCACCTGGGTTGGTGCCGCCATTGCCTGGATTGGTGCCACCGTTACCTGGGTTCGTGCCACCGTTGCCAGGGTTGGTGCCGCCGTCACCTGGATTAGTGCCACCGTCGCCGGGGGTGGTGCCGCCATCGCCTGGGGTTCCACCATCACCCGGATCGGTGCCGCCGTCGCCTGGGTCAGTACCACCATCACCCGGATCGGTGCCGCCATCGCCGGGATCAGTTCCGCCGTCACCAGGGTCAGTTGGCTGGGGAACTTCGGGGGGCTGGTTTTCGGATGTGGTGCAGGTCTCGCCGGTTAGCTTGGCGTTGTAGTCGCAGTAGGTAATGGATCCGTCGGTTTCGCTTTCATTGAAGCAAGAAGAAACCGATTGATGCTGAGCTTTGCAGCCATCAATGCAGGCAAAGGCCGGCGGGGAGATAGCAGTACCGGGCGCGATGTTGAACTCTGCAGTCGAGTCACGCCGACCGAGGGGCCAGGTGTATGTGGACTCGGTGCCAGCTACACAGGCTGGCATGGTATCCACGACAACAGCGCCGGAGGACGGGCCACCTTGGCGAATGGGTTGATCGGGGTTGCTGTAAGGGTGATAGGAAAAGTTGTACTTACACAGATATGAATTGGTGTTTTGCAGCGCGGTGTAACTACCCGCATAGGTCGGGTTGATCAGCACGATGGGCTGTTGAATCGTTGAGTAGTCAAAGCCCGCACAGGCGGCTTCCACGGATTTATAAAAGCCGTCGTGGTTACGGATCTTGAAGGGCTTTTCATTGGCTACGGCATAGAGCGGTAGCAGGGAGAGAATGAGCAGCAGATATTTCATGGTCAGACCCGCCCGAAAAATACGAGGTACAGCGCCACCACGGTGACCAGCAGGACGTAGAGTTCGTAGTTCATTGAGTGGCCCTGAAAAGTAAGTCCCGCCGTAGCGGGACTTGGGTGAAGCGCGCAGCGATTACAGAGCGCGGCGCATGTACTTGAAGGCAGCAGCGGCGACCAGTACGCCGAAGACAGCCCAACCGATGGTGCCAACGTCAGTGCCAGCGGTATCCAGTGCGGCGGTGGCCTCGGGCGGCACAGCGGCATAGGCTTGTTGAGTGGCCAGGACACCCAGGGCAGCGGCAGCGCCGAGGGAGCGTTTCAGGTTTTGCAGTTTGTTTTTCATGGTTGTTACCTCGCTATTTCAGGACTTTTTTCAGAACCAGGAAGCCGAACACCAGGGCAAACAGCACGATGGTTTCGCCCTGCAGCTCGCTGACCTGATCCCAACTGAGTGCAGTGCCATACAGGCCCTGCATTTCCTCGCTTGTGAGGTTGAGCAGTTGACCGGCGCAGATGGGTTCACCACCTGGGCCGGCCACCCATTCGCCCTCGCAGGCCAGAAAGTTCACAGGGGGCTCCGGCAGTGCGGACATGCGCAGATCACACGCCAGCTAGCAGCCGGCGAGGTATTGCGGCAGTGATTGCAGAACATCCACACCACGGGAGCCGGCCTGCTTAGGACTTGGCCGGGTCAGCAGCCTGGGCCGCTGGTTTGGCTTGTTGGCCTTGGGGTTGTGGAGCCGCAGCGCGGGCAGTTGGCTTAGGGCCTACGGCTTCGATGTGCAGGGCGAGATTCTTGCCCTTGTTCTGGCCACCACGGGCAACGTCAAAGGTGATGCGCACCAGTTGCAGCGGTTCGAAGCGGGTGCCGGCAGCGAAGATTTCTTCGGCTGCATCTTCCTCAGCAGCCATGCCGATGATGGACAGGCCGTGCTCGGTTTTACCGTCCGGCTCATCGCCATAAAACACTTTGATGTACTTCTGGCCGTTTTCGCCGTCGAAGCGTTGAGTGCCGAGAAATGCAACTTCCATAGTTGAACGTGCCATATTTTGTTTCCTCGCTTAGTTGCGCGTTATTGCGCGGTTTGCCTTTTTGCAGGCCGAAGAGTCCCAAGCAGAGGAACTGTTAAAGTTCTTCATCTGCCCTGTATGCTGCGGCTGCAAGGGGTTGCTTTGAGTTATTTATACGCGATAAATACAGCGATAAATCATGGATAGTTAAATGTCATAGTCACGATTCTTAATGGAATTAATAGTGACGCAATGACATTTTCAAATTTCCTCCTAATTAGTTCTGTTAATTAAAAACTGCCACACCAAGGGCCTCGCCCTTGTCATCCCGTTTCGCCACCTGCGCCCGCGACTGGTAAACCAGCCCCGGACACAGGCGGCGATCCTCGGTTGGGTGGTTCGCGCGGGATGGCGCAGGCGTCAGCCACTCGGTTGATGGAAGCGTCCAAGGCTTCGTCGAGCAGCTCGAGACCTTCCTGTACGCCCTGGATGGCTAGCACGGAGGCGAATACGGCGCCGAACGTGAATGGCAGCGACCAATGCCAGAGCAGAGCCAACAGATAGCGACCGACGCGAAATGAGACTTTCATGCGCTCAGGCCTCCGAAGCTCAGTTGCTGGGGTTGATGGGGGCGATGGCGCGGCGATGGTGAAGACAGCTGCTCAATGACGTGACGGCCCCACTGATCGGCAATCGCATCGGCAATGCCCTGATAGGTGCGGGAGCGGTTCTTCCAGCGGTCAGGGCCGGGAGCCATGTGATGAACGACTGGGGAACGGCCATCGACAATATCAGTAGGCGTGAGAGGCGGCAGGTTCTCAAGCCAGAAGTGGGTTTCCTTAGTTTCGCCATGGCCGAACATCCAGGGCTGAACAATCTGATCAGGCTTGCGGATGTGGCTGGAGATAACCGACTTAGGGTTTTCCAGGGCCTTGAAGCGAATCGGTGCTTTCAGCAATACACGGACGAAGTTCAGCGCACGGGCCTGACGACCGTCAGCGATCTTGGCCGGAAACCAGCGAGCTCCGGAGGTGGCCAGATCGGTGCAAGGTGGGTGAGCAATCAGCAGATCCCAGCCCCAGTCGAGCACGTCCAGAACATCGCCCTGGATGTGCTCGCCTTCGGTTTCAGAAGGCAGAAGGTCACAGCTCACGGCATAGAAGCCCATGGCGGTCAGGGCATCACGGACACGGCCGGAGTATTCGCAGGCGATCAGGGCAGTTGGCTGATTCATAGCGCTACCCCACAAGCTGAAACGGTTCGTGCAGCGGCACGAAAGGCACGGGCTTGCCGATGCTGGCCACAACGCTCCAATACTTTGGAGGTCGGCCGCTTGGCGTGTGTTTCTCGCAGGTAAAGGCCGGGGTGATTTCCCACTGGGAAAGCAAGGGCGTCCAGGCACCAGCGACGAGGCGCATCTTGAGTGCGCGCACGGGTCGGGCAGACGCGGGGCGGCATTGGTCGCAGGGTGTGGACGGGCAAGGATCGGGCTTGGCCATCTCGGCCTTTGACCAGCAGACAGAGCAGTCGCAGTTCTCGGCGTGCTGCTGGTTGCTGTAGCTGAATGGCGTCATAGCTCATGCCCTCGCCTGGGTAACCGGAGCTGGCGTAGATCACTGGGAAACCCCCTGCTTTACCTGGGCAAAGCTCGCCTCAAGACGAAGGATGATTTCAGCATTCAGAGAGCGGCGCGCCTCTTTGGCGGCTTGCTCGACCTGGGCGCGCAGTGCAGCAGGCATGCGCAGCTTGAATTGCGCGTCTGTGCGGCTCATGGGTTCACCACCGCGAAACGCACCAACCGGGTTTTGCCGACTTTTACGCTGGAGACACCGCCGCTCATGATCCAACGAGCGACAACTTCCACCGGAACGCCAACCAGAGCCGCGAAGGCTTCTCTGCTATAGAGGTCAGCGCTCATGCCATACCCCACAGCTTATAAATGCGGAAGTTCTCGCGGGCTTGTTCCTGGGCGAGCAGGGAGGTCAGCGGATCGTCTGCAACAACGTCAGCTACAGCCATATCTATAAAGAAGTGGCATTCCTGGCGAGAGTCGCCACGGAAGCAACGGTGCCAGCGCTTCTGACGGGTTTTGCCGTGGTAGCTGGCTACTTGAACGACGCAAGGCCCGTTGCTCATGCCGTCCACTCCTGTTCCAGCAGCCAGGAGCGCAGCAGGGTGCTATTCACCATGCGGCGCTTGCCAAGCTTTACAGTAGGCACTACGCCTTTCATGGCCCAGGCACGCGCGGTGCCGTAGGTAAGGCCGTTGCGATCCGCCCAAGATTCGACGGTTTCAACGTCCTGTTGCGGGCCTATCAGCTTCGAAGGTTCCAGCTCTTCCAGTTCCATGCTCGTTCCGTCACTATTCGTGTCATTAGGACCAAATGCCCTGGTGACAAATTATTTGTCTTCGATAGCAAGCCTAATGACAAAATATTTGACTATCAAATTATTTGTCATTTCTTTTTAGAGCTTTTTGGAATGATTGAGGAAAGGCTTAGAACTCTTGTTCGCCACATTGGCCCCGCAAGGCTTGCTCAGGCAACGACAATTAAGAACCGTCGCAGGTGGCAAACCGTAGCCACCGAAATGAAGGTGAAGGCGAGAATTGAGGACATGGAGGAGCTGCTGAAAGCATTTCCTGAATACGAGCTATGGCTATGGAAGGGAGAGGTAGACCTTATAAGGGGGCAGATTTCGCCTGCAAACGAAGAGGCCGACTCGAAATTGTCTAATCAAAGCGAGTGATAGCGGTTACAACGGAAGTAGCAAGTCGTTTATATACGCGAAAAATGAAGGTTTGAATCTTTACTCTTAAATACACTAGGAACGGAAAATTGACTGTTAAGGAAAGGGTTGGAGGGGTAAATGCCAAGGGACAATTTACTATATTAACTGACTATCAAAATCAAAGAATTAAAAGAAAAGAGCGCGAAGCAAGAACAAGGTATATTAAGGTAATAGTGTCAGTGTCTTTTCTGATTGCACTATTTGTTTTTTCTTCAAAAGATTTGGTGGTTATCCCGTATTTAAAATTTTCGGAAATTTTAGATAGTAATTTATTAGTTGTGATTGCGATGAGTCTAGTTGTAGTTGTGGCTACTGCTAAGTCTTTCTTTTCTTATCTTGATGTGGAAAAGCCAAGCACATTAATGGATCCAGAGCTTGAAGAGGTTCTGGCCATGAGTATTAAAGAGAGCTATGGGCGTGAAGAACTAGCAAGAGTTCAAGATGCAAAAAGAGAAGAAGCTTCAAAGAAGGAGAAGGGTGAAGCTTTGGGAGTGGGGGAACTTAAAGAATCTGAAAGAGAAAAATTTATTGAAGAGCTCACAGCGCGCCTTGAGAACGACGCTCTTCTAGGGTATCGAGATAAACTAATTGCGTTAACTGAAAAGAAATTTTTGGAGGAGAAAATTGAGGGTGTTGTAAAGGCATTTATCATGAGGTTGGAAAAAGAAATTTATGGGTTAGGAAGGCGTGCTAATGTAAATTTATTTATTGGAATAATCATATCGGCCGTTGGTTTGATATATATGGGCTGGGTTGTTAAATTGGCTGCTGATGTAAATTTTGACTTTGATTCTCTAGCTGGTTTTATTCCAAAATTTTCTTTTGTAGTACTGGTTGAAGTCTTTGCTTATTTTTTTCTGAGAATATACAAGGGTGCTCAGGTAGAAATTAAGTATTTCCAGAATGAGATATCGAACATAGAGCTAAAGTATATTTCTGTATTGATGGTAAATGTTGAAGCTCGAGATGTGGACTCGTTTAGGGCTACTGCTGGGGCTCTAGCAGCTTCAGAAAGGAACTTTATTTTAGAGAAAGGGCAGACAACTGCGTCTTTAGAGGAGGCAAGGCAAGATAATATTGAAAGGAAGAATCTGATAGATGCTTTGTTGAAAATTTCTAGTGTTAAGAGATAGTTTTGTTGTGAAGTGAGGTTCCAAAGTAAGGATGTAAGGTGAAACTGGCTTGGGTAATGTGCCAGATTATTTTTAATTTTTTCGATTGTGGTAAACCTTGGCTGAAATTATTTCTTTGATTTCGTTATAATCAAGTTCGCTAATTTTCATGTATATGTGTGTGGCTTTATGGCAGTTCGGGCACAGGAGTGCTAGGTCATTTATTGTGATAGTGTGCGCGGCAGAGAAGCTTGAAATAGGTGTTTTATGATGAGCTTCAATGTAGGGGATTCCGTATTCCTCATTGAAGTCGCTGTTACAAATTTCGCACAGCCATGATTTGTTATTTTTTATAGCGGCTACAGCATCTTTACTTCTCTCTGCCATTAGATGCGTAACGTAACGTCTTTCGCCTTCTTGGTAGTATTCTTCATCTTGAATTGAAACGGTCTGGGCAGTCTGTTGATTGCCTTGCCTGAGAACAACAAACGCTTCATGGATTTCAGAAACGAAGAAAGTTCCCTCAAATTTCCAGCCTTCTTTGCACTCGGTGAAGTGAAGAATTGGATATAAATGTTGAGGTTGTTTTATTAAAACTTCGTTGGCTTTTTCTTTGTAGGATATGACTGAGTTCCTGGCTTTGAAAGAGTAGTGATATGCAGACCTCGCGTCATCAGACCAGCCATCATCCTTATAGGATCCTGGGCGGGTCTTGATGACTACGGCCTGTACGGCAGGTAGTTGCCCGATCCAGTTAATACCTTGCTGAGGGGTATTTCCAATGGAAAATTCTTCGCCGCCCCAGTATGAGGAAGACTTTATTTTTGAATACTGGATGAGATCAAAAAGATTTCTTTTAGTGACAATGCTGCCTTGAGGTATGGATAACAAGTCTTGCGGTTTACTTAGCTGCATGAGGTTCCTAAGAAGGTTTCTGGCTGGAGTATATTTTCAGCCTCTAGGCAGAGAAGCAGCCTGTTTTTTAAACAGGTCTGCTTCTCTGCCTAGATTCATATGATGAATCTTTTGAAGTCATTAGGAAGCATGCTAGCCAAGGCTTCCCAGTCCAGTTCTTCAATGTCGTAGGTAAGCCCAAGTTGATCGAGGACGGTGGAGAGCCGTCTAGATGCCCCCGCGCCTTTGCCCCCACTCCCTGTTCTCAATTTTTTTCTTTCATCATCAAAGTAGAGCTTTGTAGCAAGTGCCATGATGCTAGGGCTGAGAACAATCCATTTGCGAGCCATCAGCTGTTCGAAGACCTCGCCGGTTTTGTTTACCGGGATACCAAGCGCGGCCTTTAGACGTTCGGGGTTATCGCGATGCGCGCGGTAAGCAAGCCACAGGGGGGCCATCTTCTGTCGGTATACCTTTTTCCAGTTACCTGGCTCGTATACCCATAATGCGTGCTCACCGATTTCCCCCTTGTTACCGATGAATTTTTTGGCGAATTGGAGTGTTAGCCAGCTCCAGAAGCCTTGGTTATTTTCCAGAGACTCTTCGTCCAGTCCACTGGCGCTAATTGCTTGGTCGATCGCCTCTGCAAGACTCAGTTTTGTTTCAAAGGCTTCTTGATCGAAAATCGATGCAGGGACCGGAGCCCCGCATGTTTTTGTAAATGCCGTACTGCCCAAAAGCTCTTCTGGCACCGGGGTGGATGAATTCTGCCTGGCCTGTTCTAACCAGATACGCATCTGATTGATGCCATCTTGGTTGAGTGCTCGCATCTGCAACATTTCCATTTCAATCCTCCTGGGTCATGTTCATGGCATTTGCGAGGTGAGCGCGCAGCTTTTTCTCCCTGCTGAAGCCTGTAACAGCTTTTTGAGCCCAGTCATCTATCTCGCTATGTTCAGTCGTGTTTGGGCAAGGGCAGCCTGCCCATTTTTCGCCCTGTACCAACCACATGTTTGAGGTATTGCCTTCACCTAGATCGCTCTCATCATCGTCAGTACCTTGTTGGTCGTGCGCAAGGTAGATGAGGATGGACCGGATCACACCAGGAAGAAGGGATAGCAGGATAGGACTGGACTTTATCTCTTGCTTGGTACCCAACGCGCTGTCGAGCACCAGGGTCGGAGTCTCGCCCATATTCTCGAGTTCCCAGACACCACCGTGCAGGTCACGCATGACAATGGGGAGCAAAGAGCGCTGTGGTGTTTGCCCGTCCTGCGTGTTGTGAGCTTCTACGCCTTCAGCTGTGGCCAGCAAACGGCAAGACCCCGGTTCTACAACGAGTACTCGATAACGGACATCTTCGGGGTCGCCCATCGAGGAAATATCGAACTGGGAACTTGCGCCATCTTTGGCGAATGCTTTCCCTGCATGCCCCCATGCATGGCGGATACGTAGGACCCTACCGCGCTCTGCCTCTACAACCACTTCAGCATCAGGTTTGAGATTGTAGCCGTCGAGCCTGAGTTGGACGTTACAGATCAGCTTTTTACCCTGCGGTTCAAGAATGATCTTCACATCCTCTCTGAAGATTTTGGCGCGGCCAGTAAAATTGAATCGACGGCTCATTCTTCTACCTCCTCATCTTCGTCCGAGGACTCTCCGAATGGGGTAGAGCCAACTTTCATTATCAGGTCGCGGTTCAGATCTGCAGGCAGGAACGTTATTTCAAACTCCGGGGAAGTAACGTGAAGCATCAAGCTGCCATCGGTGCCGCTCACAACCGAGACCGCACCGTTTTTTTCAACTTTGAAATCACTTTTATCATCAACGCCTTTGGTCGCAGCTTTGTGTAAGTCGAAGTCGAATCTGGAATGAGCCTTGAAAGGGTTACGACCACGCAGGTCGTAGGCCGCCCGAAGTTTCAGAATGTAGCCATCACTATTGGTGAAACCTTCGGGGTTACCGGTCAGGTGTATCTCACCTGCTGATTGCTTCAACTTCCAGCATCGTGGCGTGGGGGCCGGGATAGGCGGGATGTCTACGTCTGAAGTCTTGTGTGAATCTTTTTTGCGTTCAACGAGTTCTTTATCCTTTGATGCTTGAGGTGGTGCGTCGTTAGCTGGGAGAGGAAGAATAGCTGCCAGCAAGTTGTGGTCCGGTTTGCCTTCCTCGGTAATCAGCTTGTCGAGTAGCTTGAGTGCGCTTTCTCGCACAAACGGAATGAGCCTATGTGCTGTGCTGTATTTCTGTTCCTGGAACTTATCTCTGTCTTTTTTCCAGTCTGTGTGCGCGGGGCATTCAGCTCGGCGCAGAGCACCTGCAATCGCACTATCTGAGATGTGAATGAGAGCAACGCTGTCAGGTGTCTTCTTGGGGCTAGTCAAATTAGGGATTATCAGTTCATCTCTGACGTATATAGGAAGGTGACGACCTGGTTTTCTCTTGATAAGAACATCGAAGTGTCCAGTTTGCGCGGCACTTTTAGCAGGCTTGATCACCATAGGGACTTTGAAGTGCACGATCTGGCCATGGTCGAGAGCTGACTCTATGTCTTGGGGGGGGATCGAGGTTTTGTAGCTCGACCAATCATAGTTAAGGTCAGTCGAACCGGATTCGTGGACTACATCGACAATTAGAGGTGATGTTTGACCAAGCTTTAGCAAGCTGCCAGCGAGCTGGATGGCGTCTTGAAATTGGTCATTATCAGAGACTGCTAGCTTAAGAGTTTCAAAGCTTTTGGCATCGAACCGCTGGAAAAAATCGCTGCTGTGATCTCTCATTTCGACAATCAAATTACCTGCGAGAATAGGGATGAAGTATTCCCGAGCGACTGCAGATGCTAAGCGCTCCAGTGTTACGTACTCCTCGTACATCCAAGGAATAACCAAGCCCAAGCCGGGTTCTTTGTCGCGACTGAGCCGAAAATCGGAGTTCAGCCTCTTGGTGACTTCGTCACTGGTAAACGGAACCTGAAGCCCGTCCTCATATAGGCTGAACCAGCCATCAGGCGTGTATTGCGTTTCGGCAATGCTGTGATGGCGCAGGATGGTCTGACCCATTAAGTGCAACCCTGGCTCTGATGCTCTGAGGGTGACTGCAAAAAACGAGCGGACACGGCTAGTGCGTGGAATAACGATTTTACCGACACCCCAACTACCGCGAGCGCCGTCGCCTTTGTTGGATAGGCCTTCTGCTCTGAAGAAGTGATAGAAGTTGCCGCCAGCTTTCGGCTCAGTCGTGTTTACTTTCCCTTCTAGACCATTTGTGCCGAAGTCTTCGATAGTCAGATACGAGCAGGTCTCCGTGTTCCAGTCCGGTAGGCGGGCTAGGCTAATTTCTTTAGCAGAAAAATGAGCTTGAACCTCCTCAGGGAACCAGAAACGAGCCTGATCAGCAGGTAGTTTGCCTAAAGAAAAAACAATTCTGACCGGATCCTTACCAGCCCGAGCGTCGAGAGAGTTCTGAATCGTCTCGCGAATAAGAGCATGTTCGAGCCCTCCAATGGACTGTTCTTGAAAGAACTCATCCTGCACAGGATCTCGCGCTTTAGCTCCTCTAGATAATGGCAGGAAGCTCCATTGTGGTTGTACGCTCATCCTGAACCTCTCAAAGGCAAATGTTTTAGTCAGTTAGGCTTAAAGCTTGAAGTCGCCAGTTGATCCACTGTCTGCATCGCTGAAGCGTGATTTGGCCTGATCCAGCTCCTTCTGTAGCGCCTTGAAGATCTTTTTCACATCCTCATCGTTAAAGCTGTAGGCGTTCCTGTTGGAAAGGTTTCCGATCAGACGGATGTCATTCATTGCTCGGTTTACACGTTGCTCGGCTAACCTGACGAATTTTTCGCGTTTATCGCTCATTAATTTCTCCAAATATTTACGTTTTGATGAGTGCTTTTTCTCAACATTTCGTAAATATATAAGAATTGTTTGCTGGTTTGGTCAAGCTTTTTTTAGGGCAACTGGCCATCATTCGACCAAAGTCAGAGACTGAGGAGCAGAGTGCGAGAGGCGATAGCCGAGCGGTTTTGGATTCGATGAGCAGTGAGAAGGCCAGAAACAGAGGCCTGGCGTAACGATTTCACAAGCCTGGAACGCGCGGACAGCCTGATAAGTCAGGCCAAGACCGATATTTTTGATTACAATCGCGCACCGCTTCCAGGATCCACATAAGGTCTGACTCCGGCCCGCGAATCCCGCATTCCCAAAGCTCCATTACCCGCCAGCTCTGCCCCAGCAACTGGCTACGGTTGAGGGCGTCGCGAGCGACGTTCTGTGCAAATTTGCGTTGCCAGAAGTCTTCTCGCGTACGTGGGTTTGTGGCGTAACGACAGCCCGGGTGTCGGTGCCAGAAGCATCCCTGGATGAATATGCACAAGTGGTAGCGAGCAAGCACTATGTCGGGCCTTCCGGGAAGGTCGCGCTGGTGCAAGCGATACCTGAAGCCATGCCGATGCAGCAGCCTCCGGACTTTCATCTCCGGGGATGTATTGCTGCCGCGGATGCCAGCCATCATGCGAGACCTGACTTCTTTGCTGACTATGTCCATGAATCAAGACCAGATGAACCTTACACTTACAGGCGATGAGTGCAGTGATCCGAAAGGAACACTCCGAAAGCAAATTCAGATCGTAGATCTCTTTGCTGGCCCTGGTGGTCTTGGTGAGGGCTTCAGCTCATCTGGCGAAGGCAAAAATTTTGAAATTGTGGTTTCTGCCGAGAAAGACCCTAAGGCTTGGCAGACTTTGCGACTGCGTGCCTTTTATAGGTTGCTAAAGAAGCATGAGCCGGATTTGCTTAGCGAGTATCACGCGTTTTGTAATAACCCAGCGGTAGATACTTTTTCTCCCTCATCTGATGCGGCTAAGAAGCTTTGGGAAGAGGCCGCCGAGGAAGCCAAGTGCATTACGCTGGGAAGTGAAGAGGGCAACAAGACCCTAGATGAAGCTCTAGACGAAGGACTGGATGTGAGCCGTCCTTGGGTTCTGATCGGTGGTCCACCGTGTCAGGCTTATTCAGTTGTTGGGCGTGCGCGGAATCAGGCCAATGCGAACTACAAGGCTGAGGAGGACCATCGGCACTTTCTCTACAAGGAATACCTGCGAATCATTCGAGAACGACAGCCTACAGTCTTCGTGATGGAGAACGTGAAGGGCATCATTTCTTCGAAGGTCAACAATGAGCTGATTTTCTCGAACATCCTGAGAGACTTGTCAGATCCAGGTGAGGCGCTTCACGAGGGCGGCTCGGGTAAGAAGTACCGTATTTACTCGCTGGTGACCGGTGACTCTTTTGGTCCCGGTGATGAGGTCGAAAAGATCGACCCGAGAACATTCATCATACGGGCTGAGAAGTTCGGTATTCCCCAGGCGAGACACCGTGTCATCCTTTTGGGCATTGCCACAGACAGCCTTCCTGCTGAGAAGAAACAGGTGATGCTGAATACCTGCGATCAGGATGTCACCGTTGGACAGGTATTGAAGAATCTGCCGCGACTACGGAGCAGCCTGACAAAGATGGCTGATAGCCAGGAGAGTTGGACCCGTGTTGTAAAAGAGCAGGCTGAGTTTATTCGCGACCAGATTGACCTAGTTAATACAAAAATGTGGGGCGAGTTCTGGGATATCTTGAACAAGTTCAACCCACCTCATAATCCAGGTGGTAAGCGGGTAAGTAGGGCAACAGATGATGGTTCCACTGGCGATGCAGAGCTGGATAAGTGGTACTTGGACGATAAGCTCGATTACTGGCTGAACCATGAGGTGCGTGGGCATATGCCGACAGATTTACGCAGGTATCTGTTTGCCGCGGTCTACGCAAAAATTCATGGAACTTCGCCCAAAGGACACAAAGGTTTTTCTCTTGAGGGACTGGCCCCTGACCACAAGAACTGGGAAACAGGCAAGTTCAGTGATCGCTTCAGGGTGCAGGCAGAGGATAAGCCTGCAACTACGATTACCAGTCATATCTCGAAGGATGGGCACTACTTCATTCATTACGACCCTTCGCAATGCCGCAGCTTGTCTGTTCGTGAGGCTGCTCGTATCCAGACTTTCCCGGACAACTACTTCTTCCAGGGTAACCGGACAGAACAGTTCCATCAGGTTGGCAACGCAGTGCCTCCGCTACTGGCTTCTAAAATTGCGAAAGTCGTTTTCAGGATCCTCTTCGACAAGGTCGAGGCTTACGACTCGATGCATGGTGAGACGACGGAAGTGAAGGAAGAGGCGGTTTGTACCTGAATTAGGTGTCGATAAAGTGTCGAAAACACTGCGACGAATTGAGCCGAATTGAGCAGGCGAGGAAAGCGGAAGCCCCGTATTGAGCGGGTTTGGCACGAACTGAAACGCTCACAGACGGGTTCAAATCCCTATCTTCCCGCCATATTGAAGTACGCAAAGCCCGCTGAAGTCTTGATAGATTCCAGCGGGCTTTTTTGTGGGCTTAGATTTTAAGATATACAGTCCCAAAAATTCTCCAAGCCTGTCCTTTTTATGCTGTTCCCCATCGGCCAGCGCCTACTTGCAGGTTAGCGGGGCAGGGGCTGGATCTTTTTCACAGCTTCAAGCCAGTCCGTATCGAGTTGCAGTTGGTCAATATCCATACCCAGTTCTTCCATGCGTTCCTGGTGTTGGTTGATTTCCGCCACCGCTTCACTCAGGGCGCTGGAGTTGCCATCCAACTGGTGCATTTGGGTCAGGCCTAGGTGGTAGAAGCGCAGTAGCTGCATGGCGGCTGGGTCGCGGGCGGCGACGCCGGCTTTGACGTGATGCATCAGGTTGGTCACGCGCATCAGGCTGCGTTTCAGGCGCCAGCCGTATACGGCAGCGGCCATAAAGGGCTGTGGCCACAGCACCACTCGCACCAGGACCACGGTCAGCGATAATGCGGCGATAACCCCACCAAGGTTCCAGCGGAAGTTGTCGCCGCCTGGGGTGCCGAATAGCAGCACAGCGCTGCTCGACAGCAGCATGGCCAGGGCGACGAAGATCGCCGCGATCGTCAGGGTGCTGCGGCGGGTTTGCTGACGGTAGATTTCAGGAGTGCGGTGCTGGATTTTGAACATCGGGGCCACGGTAATTCTCACTTGAGCAGGTGGTAGCGGCGTTGCTTACGGGTTGGGGTGGGCAGGCCGGGTTGTCGAGGCATGCTCTCAATGCTGCAAATTATGCGCGATTGCTCGGCAACAGGTATCTTCGCCCATCCGTTGACCGCATCGCTTAAGGATTTACCGGGTTTATGAGATGTACTGTGTTTCAGGCTGTGATTATCTGCGTGGCGGCGCTGTGTTCGGGCGCCGCGTTGGCCAAGGTTGAGGTGCAGGCCGGGCAACACAAGACGCTCGGGCGGGTTTTGCTGGCCAAGGTTTCCGAGGATATTGCGCCGGGCGATTACGAGGCGCTGCTCAAGGGCATCAAAGCCAATCCGGGCAAGTACGCGAAGAAGATCGTCATGCTCGACAGCATCGGCGGTAGCGTGTCCGAGGCCATGCGCATGGGGCGTTTGCTGCGTGAAACCGGCTTCGATGCTCTAGTGCCTTCCACCGGAGTGTGTCAGGGCAGTTGCGTGTACCTGCTGGCGGCGGGCCACGCTAAAACCGTGCGTGGTTATGTGGGGATTCACCGGCCGTATTATGCGAGTAGTGATTCGGTGCATTCGGCATCTGCCTTTGGGCCGAGCAAGGCGACTCAGGCAGCTTACTTCAAAGAAATGCAGATTCCGACGGAGCTGCTTACTGCGATCAACAGCACCGAGCCGCGGCGCATGCGCGTGCTGACGCCAGCTGAGCTGGCACGCTATCGCTTGAAGTGAGGCGGGCGCTTGCTTGCCAGCGTTCGCACGCTATCAGCTGGTGCGGTGCCTTTCAAAGAAACTCATGACTTGCTTGCTGGCGTCCTCGCGGGGCATGTCATAGCGCTGCTGCACCAGGTTGGTCAGTTTCTGCGCATCGCCTTCGGATTTGATCAGTTCATCCAGGGTCAGCTCGTCCCAGACAATCAGGGCGAGGCCGGCCAGTTTGCGCCAGTTCTTCTGGATGATTTCGGCAAGGGGTCTGCTCATGCGTGGTGCTCCTGAGGTTACCGCGCTGGGCCGGTTGCGCGGTCAGAGCGGAATTGTGCTGATGCCAGCCTGTCAAAGCTGAGGTCGCCAGTCGGTGCGCTACAGCGCTTATGCGGGTTTGCGTACCGACGCCATGGCGCTGCGCCGATAGCCTGACTGCCGCGCCGTAGGTGAAGTGGCGTGGCAATTGCTCTGTTTAGAGCCTCATGGGCCTGTTCTGGCATGCCTGCCGTCAATTCAAGGATATGCCGCAATGTCGATGATCGAACCTGTGCTGCTGACGGCTGCACGCGTCTGTACCTTTGCCGGGGAGCAGTTGCTGACCAACGCCAGCGGCTTTTACTTCGCCCGCGATGAGCGTCTGTTCTTGGTAACCAGTCGGCACGTGATGATTGATGAGCCGAGCCAGCATTTTCCCGATCGTGTCGAGATCGAAGTGCACACCGATTTGCACAATGTGGCGCAGACCACCGGCTTCTCCATGCTGCTCTATCGCGATGGCCAGAGCCTCTGGCGGCAGGGCTGCGATGGCGCCGGTGATGTGGATGTGGCGGTGCTGGAGATCGAGCGCGCGGCGCTGCCAGAGAGCATGGTCTATCACGCCTTTACTCCGGAGCATCTGCTGCAGCCGCAAACCCCGGTCGAGGTTGGCACATCCTTGCTGGTGGTGGGTTTCCCACTGGGTTTTCACGACACCCTGCACCATATCGCGGTGGTGCGGCATGCCGTGGTGGCGTCGTCATTCGGCCTGCGTTTTCAGGGCCAGGGGTACTTTCTGACCGATGCCCGCACACACCGCGGCACTAGTGGTGCGCCAGTGGTAATGCGCATACCGGACAGCGAGACAGATGAGTTGCCATGGGTGCTGCTGGGCGTGCATTCGGCGCGGCTTGATCTGGGTAGCCGGGATCTAGAGGTGGACGAGGCCCTAGGGCTCAATTGCACCTGGTATGCCGATATTCTGCTGACCCTGACTCAGTAAGGACCTGGGCTCAACGTTGCTGCTGCAGCTCGGGTGCAGCGGCCATGTTGATGTCCTTGACCAGGCCGGATGTGGCCCTGATCACCTCGCGTGCCATGCGGGTCTCCTGCTCGTTGTGGGTCTGTGCCACTAGCACCACATCACCGTGGGTAATCGCCTTGCTCACCAGCTTGGCAAGGCGTCCGTGATGCTGGCCAGCGCCGGATGAAGCGCCGATCACACTGCCGAGAAAACCGCCGATAAAGCCCCCCATGCCCATCAGGGAGAAGGGCGCAAGGATCGGGCTGGCGTGGAACAGGCTGACTTCACTGACGATCAACGCCACCGCGATCAAGGCACCAATGCCGATACCAATACCGGTACCAATAGCGATGTCGACCAGCATGTCCTTGAGCACCTTGTTGCTTTTCGCCTGCGGTGCAGGAGCGGGTGGGGCATCGGCATTGCCTGCAACGATCTCCAGCTGTTCGTGGTGCATGCCGCGCTGAATCAGCTGGGCAAGCGCCTGTTCAGCAGTGCTGCGTTGGGTAAAGAAGCCTGAAACGTGGTGGCGATAGAGGTCCATCTTGCTGCTCCTGATCGTGAGCCGTCGTCGACGACCGAACGGAAGCTTAAGTCGCGTAAATGGGCGTGTCTGTGCGCCTGCGTACGCAGGGCGCATCGCGACACCCGCGATTGTGCGGTCTATGCGCGCCAGCGTACCGACAGGACTGCGCCGAGCTGCGATTGTCGCTCCAGGCGAGCCGCAGCCGTGGCGTAAATGCCGTGTTTCAAGGTGGCGTTTAGCCTGCAGTTGCCTGTGCATTAACCGTCGGAGATGCGCCATGAAAATCCACTACCGCCCGCTCTTGCTGGCGTTTGCCATTGCCTATGCCGTCCTTGCCGTGAGCAGTCTACTGATTGCCATGAGCCTGGCGCAGAGCGCCATGCCATAGGCCATTGATCTGGCGACCGAGAATGCTGTCTGCCGCGCTGACCGAGCGCTGTGGCTTAGCCCACCTGGGCCCGTGTGCGGCGAAAGCTGTGGCGTGCTTACCCGTAATTGTTTTTGAGGACATTCCTATGAACAGGACTTCATCCATCGTTGATGGCATGGCTGCGTTGCGTTTTGCCGGCCTTTGCGCCGGGCTGCTGATGCTCAGCGCCTGCGCTTCACCGCCCCTGCCGCCAAGCCAGGCGTTGCAAGCTGCCGAATCGGCGATCAGCAATGCCGAACAGGCCCGTGTGGCCGATTACGCCTCACCGGAGCTGGGTGTCGCTCGGGAAAAACTGACCGCCGCCAATATGGCTGTGCAGCGTGAGGAGATGCTGCTCGCCGAGCGCCTGGCAGACCAGTCGCGGGTAGAGGCCGAGCTGGCCCTGGCCAAGTCACAGGCGACCAAAGCCAAGGTAGTCAATGACGAAATGCAGAAAAGCACCAACAGCCTGAAACAGGAAATGCAACGCAACACGGGAGCTCAACAATGAACCTTGCTCATAACGCGAAGCACCTGCTGCTGGTCAGCGCAATCAGCCTTGCACTGGCCGGCTGCGCCGCTAAACCGAGCATGCCGGAAGGCGCCGCCGATGTGCGCGGCAAGCTCACCCGCTTGCAAGCCGATCCACAGCTGAATACTCGCGCGCCTGTCGCGCTCAAGGCCGCTGAAGATGCGGTGATCGTTGCCGAACAGCCGCGTAAGGATCAGGACGCAGAACAGGCCTTGGGTCAGCATCTGGTGGTGATGGCTGACCGCAAAGTGGAAATTGCCACGGCGCTGGCGCAGACACGCTTCTACGAGGATCAGCGCAAAATCCTCAGCCAGCAGCGTGAAGGCGCGCGTCTGGATTCGCGCACCCGCGAGGCCGATCAGGCGCAGCTGCAGAACAGCCAGTTGCAGCAACAGATTGATGAGCTAAATGCCAAGCAAACCGAACGTGGTTTGGTCATGACCCTGGGTGATCTGCTATTCGCTACCGGGCGCTCGGAGTTACGTGCGGGTACGGCCAATAACCTCGGCAAGCTGGCGATTTTTCTCGGCCAGCATCCTGAGCGCCAAGTACTGATTGAAGGGCATACCGATAACGTCGGCAGCGAAGAAATGAACCTGAGCCTGTCGCAACGTCGCGCCGACTCGGTGATGCATTACCTGACCAATCAGGGGGTTTCCCCAAGCCGCCTGGGTGCTTCGGGCAAGGGCGAGAGCATGCCAGTTGCCGGTAATGAGTCGGCTTCAGGTCGGCAGATGAACCGCCGGGTGGAAATCATCATCAGCCATGACATGGCATCACAACGCTGATGCCATGTTCTGACCTGCAGCCTTTGTAGGTCAGCTAAGTGCAGGTCGGAGCCCTTCCGACCTGCACGGCCTTACACCTCTGTCTGGCGGCTTTTTCGGGCGATTAGGCGAACTGCACCGGGCAGCGCTCCGGGCCTTCCAGCTTGCGAATTTCGTCGATCACTTGTGGCCGTGCGTGGTGCAACACCAGATGCCGCTGCTGGCTGTGCAGGCGGCGTGCTTCCTGGTGCAGCATGGTGACGCCGGCGTAGTCGATAAAGTTGATATGCCGCGCATCGATCATCACCCACGCTGCGCCGCTACGTTGCAGGCGTTGCTGCAGGTAATGACAGGCACCGAAGAAAATCGAACCTTCGATACACAGCCATTCCTGCTCGCCGTCCTGCCACTGGCGCACGCGCGGCTGTGAAGTGCGCTTGAGGTAGACAATCAGTGACGCCAGCACGCCGGCGTAGATGGCGCTTTGCAGCTCCAGCACCAGGGTCGCCAGCACGGTCAGCAGCATCACCAGAAACTCACTGCGGCTCACGCGCTTCAGGGCTTTGACGGCAGTCAGGTCGAACAGTCCCCAGCAGATCAGCAGAATGCTCGCCGCCATGGCAGGAATCGGCACATAGGCAAACAGGCGACTGCCATACAGGGCGAACAATGCCACTAGCAGAGCAGCGAACACCCCGGCCATGGGCGAGCAGGCGCCGGCTTGCTGGTTGAGCGCTGAGCGGGTGAAGGAGCCGGCTGACAGCGAACCGCCGAACCAGGGACCGATGATATTCGACAGGCCCTGGGCGCGGACTTCCTGATTGGCATCGAACAGTTGCTGGGATTTATCTGCCAGGGAGCGGGCAATCGACAGGCTGGTGACCAGCCCGAGCAAACCGCAGGCCACGGCCGCGGGCAGCAGTTGCAGGATGTGGGTGAGGTTGAACTCCAGCAGCGCGAAGGGCGGCAGGCTGCCTGCAAAACGGCTGACCAGTGCAACGTGGCTAAGCTGCCCCGGCCAGGCCATGACCAGCAGGCTGGCGGCCACAATCCCGATCAGTAAAGCCGGCGCCCGCGGCCACAAGCGCCTGCACAACAGGCTGATGGCCAAGGTGAACAGCGCTACGACCAGGGTGCGCCAGTCACTCTCGGCCAGGTGCTCGCCGAGGCTGAGTAGACTTGTGAGCGCGGTGGCCTGGCTGGTAACCGTCAGGCCGAGCAGGTTGGGCAACTGGCCGATGCCGATCACCAGGGCGGCGCCCAGGGTGAACCCGAGCACCACCGAGTGCGAAACGAAATTCACCAGCGCGCCGAAGCGCAGCAAGCCGAGCAGCCATTGGCATACACCAGCTAACAGGGTCAGCAGCAGAATCAGGGCAATAAAGTGGTCGCTACCCGGTGTCGCCATCGGGCTCACACTGCTGAACAGCACGATGGAGATCGCGGCGGTGGGGCCGCAGATCAAAAAGCTGGAAGAGCCCCACAGGCAGGCGATCAGCACCGGCACGATGGCCGCGTACAACCCGTATTGCGGCGGTAGCCCGGCGATCAGAGCGTAGGCGATGGATTGCGGCAGCGCGAGAATGGCGCCGTTGAGCCCCACCAGCAGGTCTTTACCGAGGCTACGTTTGCTGCAAAGCGGCAGCCAGCGCAGAAAGGGCAACAGGGTCTGAAGGTGGAGCAGTGGCATGCGTGGGCTTCTTGTGCAGGCGATGGACAAGGCCGCTGCACAGCAGCGGCTCGTCTACTTTAGGGAATCAAGCCGGCCGATTCAAAGCTTGGCGTTAACTGCCGCCAGACCATCACCGCCAGTGCGGCTGGTTACGCCCTCAAGCCAACCGGCAACCACCGCTGGATTGGCCTTGAGCCACGCCTTGATTGCCTCATCGTTGCTGGCTTGCTTACTCAGCACTTTATCCATGATGGCGTTCTCCATTTCCTGGGTGAATTTCAGGTTGCTCAGCAGCTTGCCGACATTCGGGCACTGCGCGGCATAGCCTTTGCGGGCCAGGGTGTTGACGCTGCCGCTGGCACCGAAGTACTTCTCGCCGCCCTTGAGGTAGCGCATGTCGTATTGCACGTTCATCGGGTGCGGGGTCCAGCCCAGGAACACCACAAATTGCTCGCGCTTCACTGCGCGGCCAACCTGCACCAACATGGCCTGTTCACTGGATTCGACCAGGCTCCAGTCCTTGAGACCGAATTCGTCGGCGGCGATCATCTTCTGGATGGATTCGTTGGCCGGTGCGCCGGAACCGATGCCATAGATCTTGCGGCTGAATTTGTCGGCATGCTGGTTGAGGTCGGCAAAGGTTTTCACCCCAGCCTCATAGGCGTAGGTGGGCACGGCCAGGGTGTACTCGGTGCCGCCGAGGTTTTCCACCAGTTGCTCGACTTCACCGCTGCTGACGAACTTGTCGTAGTTGCTCTGCTGCGCGGGCATCCAGTTGCCGAGGAACACATCCACCTGACCTTTCTGCAGCCCGGCGAAAATGATCGGCACGGCCAGGGTCTGCGGCTGCGCCTTGTAGCCCAGGCCGTCGAGCAGAAAGCTGGCGATGCCATTGGTCACGGCAATATCACTCCAACCCGGATCACCGAGTTTCACCGTGGCGCAACTGGCGTCTTCGGCGAAGGTATAGCTGCTGGCGGCCAGTAACAGGCTACCGATAAGCGCTGTGCGAAGTGTGTGCATGGCAATGTCCTCTTGAATTATTAGTTTTTGGATCAACGCGGCAGTGGCTTGCAATCAGGGTTGCGGGAAACGGGCGCGACGTTCGAGGTCGTCGAGAT
The DNA here is from genome assembly GCF_002786345.1 of Pseudomonas sp. FEMGT703P. Taxonomy (NCBI): domain Bacteria; kingdom Pseudomonadati; phylum Pseudomonadota; class Gammaproteobacteria; order Pseudomonadales; family Pseudomonadaceae; genus Pseudomonas; species Pseudomonas sp. FEMGT703P. The sequence goes on from NZ_PGCM01000010.1 coordinate 107,806, forward strand.
CAATGTGGTTGCGCATGTACTGTTGGCTGGCGTCGACCATTGGCTGATGGTCCCAGCTGGTCAGGTGCCCCTGGGTCAGGGCGCTGGCAACAAAACGCCGGCGACGCTGGCTGGCCAGGGTGGCCTGATGAATCGCCTGCATGTCCCAGCGCGCCTGGGCCTGGTTGATAAAGTCAGCCAGCCGGCTTTGGTGCTCGGCGGACTCTGCCAGGTTTTCGCGCTCTTGCGGGTCGTGGCGCAGGTTGAATAGCAGCAGGGGGTCGTGTTCCGAATAGATAAATTTCCACTCGCCCTGGCGGATCATCATCAGCGGGCTGATGGTGCCTTCGGCCATGTATTCACCGATGACTTCATCATGCCCCTGGCGACCTTCGAGGTGTGCCAGCAGCGAGCGGCCATCCAGCGGCAGGTCGGCTTGCAGCGTGCCACCAGCGAGTTCTACCAGGGTTGGCAGTAGGTCCATGGTCGAGACGTTCTGGCTTACTCGGCGCGCAGCAAACTGCTTGGGCGCATGCACCAGCAGCGGCACCCGGGCGGCCATTTCAAACCAGTGCATTTTGTACCAGAGGCCGCGCTCACCCAGCATGTCGCCGTGATCGCCGGAGAACACGATGATGGTGTTGTCGCTCAGGTTGCAGTCCTTGAGGGTTTTCAGCAGCTTGCCGATGTTGCTGTCGATATAGCTGCAGGCACCGAAGTAGGCGCGGCGCGCGTCCTTGATCTTCTGTTCAGGTAGCGGCTTGTCCCACAGGTCGATGACTTTCATCAGGCGTTGCGAGTGCGGATCTTGCTCGGCCTGATCGATGTGCTGGCGCGGCAGTGGGATGTCCTCGTCGCGGTAGAGGTCCCAGAACTCGGTCGGGATGGTGTAGGGATCATGCGGGTGGGTCATCGACACGGTCAGGCAGAAAGGCTGATCGCCGTCGCTGCGCACGTGGTCATACAGATACTGCTGGGCCTTGAACACCACCTCTTCATCGAAGTCCAGCTGGTTGGTGCGCACACACGGCCCGGCCTGCAGTACGGAAGACATGTTGTGGTACCAACTGGCGCGCACATCCGGCTCATCCCAGTTCACCGCCCAGCCGTAGTCGGCGGGGTAGATGTCGCTGGTCAGGCGCTCTTCATAGCCATGCAACTGGTCCGGGCCGCAGAAATGCATCTTGCCCGACAGCGCGGTGCGATAGCCCAGGCGGCGCAGGTAATGGGCGTAGGTCGGTACATCGGCGGGGAAGTCGGCAGCGTTGTCGTAAGCGCCGATCTTCGAGGGCAGTTGGCCGCTGACCAGGGTAAAGCGCGACGGCGCGCACAGCGGGCTGTTGCAGTAGGCGGCGTCGAACACCACGGCCTCGGCGGCCAGGTGCATCAGGTTGGGCATCTGGATCGGTGAGGCGACATCGTGCAGCGGCAGAATCGGCGCGGCCATCTGATCGGCCATGATAAAGAGGATGTTCGGGCGTTTCATGGCAGCCGGTATTCCATATAAAAGATTTATGCGACAGTGCTGGCTTGATCATCCGGCTTAGCAAAAGCTGGGTAAACCTGCTGTCAGCAGATGCATTGGATAACCTGAGCTTATGTTTGAACGCATCGATGGGGTGTCGCTGGATGTGCTGCGGGTGTTCGAGTCCGCCGCCCGCCAGCTGAGCTTTACCGCCGCCGCCAGCGAGCTGGGCACCAGCCAACCGGCCATCAGTCAGCAGATCAAACGACTGGAGCAGCAGCTGGCCACGCGGCTGTTCGACCGGGTGTACCGGGGGATTACCCTGACCGATGCCGGTGAGCTGTTGCTGAGTTACGTGCAGGATGGCCTGCAGAGTCTGGATGCCGGGCTGCTGGCCGTGACTGCGCAACAGCAGCATGAGGTGCTGCAGGTGGCGACTGACTTTGCTTTTGCCGCGTACTGGCTGATGCCGCGCTTGCAGCGCTTCCATCAGCTGCACCCGGAGGTGGATGTCAGCCTGATTACCAGCGAGCGTGATCAGGGCACGTTGCCGGCGGAGATTGATGTGGCGATCAACTTCGGCGACGGGCGCTTCAAGCACGCTGAGGCGCAGCTGATGTTTCGCGAAGAGGTGTTCCCGGTGTGCAGCCCGCAGTTGCTCAAGGGGCAGACATTGCCTTTACCAGCTGCCGCACTGGCCAGCCTGCCACTGCTGCACCTGCGCCCGGAAAACCGCTCGCGCTGGTTCGATTGGGCCGGGCTGTTTCGCGCCTTCGGCCTGCAGCAAACCCCAAGCCCCGGCAGCCTACGTTTCGATAACTACACACTGCTGATTCAGGCAGCCATCGCCGGGCAGGGCGTGGCCATCGGCTGGCGGCATCTGGTCGATGAACTGCTGACGCAGAACCTGTTGTGCCGCATGGGCGATGAAGTCGCGCATTCGGAACTGGGTTACTACCTGGTGCTGCCCGAGCGTAAACGTCGCCAGCGTTTGACCCAGGTATTTGTCGATTGGCTGCAGGCCGAACTGGCCAAGGGACCTGGGGTTTAACCGATGCTTGGCCTCAGGCGATACGGGGACGCCAAGCCCTGTTCCCAGCGCTGATGCCCAGACGCCGTTCTTCAGGTTGCGCCGCTATTTGAGTGTGGGCGGTAGCCCGCCCACTTCATGGTTGCTCACAGCTTGGCGATCGACACCTCGGTGGATTTGACGAAGGCAATCACTTCGCTGCCCACGCCCAGCTCCAGCTCTTTTACCGAGCGGGTGGTGATCACGGAGGTGACGATGCCCGAGGCGGTCTGCACGTCGATTTCCGAGAGTACGTCGCCCAGGACGATTTCCTTGATGGTGCCTTTGAACTGGTTGCGTACGTTGATGGCTTTAATGGTCATGGTGATGCTCCTTGGTTTTAAGAGTGGTCATGCGGGTTAAAGCGCCCAGCGCAACTGCGTGGGCAAGGGTGAAACGGGTTCGGGTTGCGGTGGCAGTTCGGGCAGCGACAGCACGCGGTTAAGCACCTGTTCCTCAACAGCCGCCAAGCGGGCCGAGGCACGTTGACGCGGACGGGGCAGGTCGACGCTTATATCCAGGCCGACGTGGCCGTCTTCGATCAGAATTACCCGGTCGGCAATCGCTACCGCTTCGCTGACATCGTGAGTCACCAGCAGCACGGTGAAGCCATGCTGTTGCCACAGGCGTTCAATCAGTTGCTGCATCTCGATGCGGGTCAGGGCATCCAGTGCGCCGAGCGGCTCGTCGAGCAGCAGCAGGCGCGGTTGGTGGATCAGCGCACGGGCCAGGGCCACGCGCTGTTTTTGTCCGCCAGATAAAGCGGCAGGCCATTCATTGGCGCGATCCGCCAGGCCAACGGCTTCTAGCGCCTGTTGCGCTTGCGGCCGCCAGTTGCCGGACAGGCCCAGGCCGACGTTGTCGATTACTCGCTTCCAGGGCAGCAGACGCGAGTCCTGGAACATCAGGCGAATGTCTTCGCGTGAGGCGGCCAGCAAGCCGTTACCGGCCTGCAGTTCGCCCTGGGTGGGCACATCCAGACCCGCCAACAGGCGCAGCAGGGTGCTCTTGCCGCAGCCACTGCGGCCGACCACAGCGACAAACTGCCCGGCGGGAATGTTCAGCTGAACATTCTTCAGCACTTCGCGTTCGCCGAAGGCCTTGTGAATGCCGTTGATTGCGAGTGGCAGGCCACGTTTGAGTGTGTGCAGCGCAGTCATTGTCCACCTCCCTTGACCTGATAGGCCGGGTGCCAGCGCAGCCAGATGCGCTCAAGCGTGCGTGCTGCCACATCCGCCAGCTTGCCGAGTACGGCGTAGAGCAGAATGGCCAGCACCACCACGTCGGTTTGCAGGAATTCGCGGGCATTCATTGCCAGGTAGCCGATGCCGGCGCTGGCGGAGATGGTTTCCGCGACGATCAGGGTCAGCCACATAAAGCCCAGGGCGAAACGCACGCCGACCAGGATCGAGGGCAGGGCGCCGGGCAGGATTACCTGACGGAACAGGCTGAAACCGGACAGGCCATAGCTGCGCGCCATTTCCACCAGCGCCGGGTCGACGTTACGGATGCCGTGGTAGGTATTCAGGTAGATCGGGAACAAAGTGCCGAGGGCGACCAAAAAGATCTTTGCGCTCTCATCAATACCGAACCAGAGGATCACCAGCGGAATCAGTGCCAGGTGCGGTACGTTGCGGATCATCTGCACCGAACTGTCGAGGAAGCGCTCGCCCCATTTCGACAGGCCGGTGATAAAGCCCAGCAGCAAGCCGAGGCCGCCACCGATGGCAAAACCGATGCCGGCGCGCCAGCCGCTGATGGCCAGGTGGGTCCATATTTCGCCACTGCGCAGCAGCTCCCAGCCGGCGCTCAGCACCGCGCTCGGAGCCGGCAGAATACGCGTGGACAGCAGGCCGCTGACCACCGCCAGTTGCCAGGCCGTCAGCAGTGCCACCGGCAAGGCCCAGGGGGCCAGGCGCAGGGCCAGGTTGTGTAAGGTTGTGTTGCTCATTGCAAACCCCATCAGGTCTTTGTAGGAGCGGGAGGCACGCCTAGTTCCATTCCCGCGATGTTTCTAAGGTTCGCGGGCATGGCCCGCTCCTACGGCATTGCATCAACTGGCCGAGGCCGCCTTGGGCAGAATGTCGCTGGAGATCATCTCGCCGAACGGGCTGACATAGCTGGCCCCGCTGGGTACCTCTGGGCGATTGACGTCCAGGTGCGGGAACAACAGTTCGGCAACTCGGTACGATTCTTCGAGGTGCGGATAGCCGGAGAAGATAAAGGTGTCGATACCCAGGTCGGCGTATTCCTTGACCCGTGCGGCCACGGTCGGGCCATCGCCAACCAGTGCCGTGCCGGCACCGCCACGCACCAGGCCGACTCCGGCCCAGAGGTTGGGGCTGACTTCCAGGTTGTCCTTGCTGCCGCCGTGCAGTGCGGCCATGCGCTGTTGGCCGACCGAGTCGAAGCGCGCCAGGGAGGCCTGGGCGCGGGCGATGGTGTCGTCGTCGACATGGCTGATCAGCTTGTCAGCGGCGGCCCAGGCTTCGGCATTGGTTTCGCGCACGATCACATGCAGGCGTATACCGAAGCGCACTTCACGGCCTTGAGCGGCGGCTTTCTCACGCACCTGGGCAATCTTCTCGGCCACGGCAGCCGGTGGCTCGCCCCAGGTCAGGTACAGCTCGACCTGCTCGGCTGCCAGGTCCTGCGCGGCTTCTGACGAGCCGCCGAAATACAGCGGCGGACGCGGTTGTTGGATAGGTGGGTAGAGCAGTTTGGCGCCTTTGACTTGAATATGTTTGCCGTCGTAGTCGACCACTTCACCTTCCAGCACGCGGCGCCAGATGCGGGTGAATTCCACCGAGGCTTCGTAGCGTTCGGCGTGGGACAGGTTGAGGCCATCGCCGGCCAGCTCATCCGGGTCGCCACCGGTCACCAGGTTGAACAGCGCGCGGCCATTGGACAGGCGATCAAGGGTTGCTGCCTGACGCGCGGCGACCGTCGGGGAAATGATCCCGGGGCGCAGGGCTACGAGGAATTTCAGGCGCTGGGTCACGGGAATCAGCGATGCGGCCACCAGCCAGGAGTCCTCGCAGGAACGTCCAGTCGGGATCAGTACACCGCCAAAGCCAAGGCGGTCGGCTGCTTGGGCAATCTGCTGCAGGTAACCGTGATCGACGGCGCGTGCGCCCTCGGCGGTGCCCAGGTATTTGCCGTCGCCATGGGTGGGCAGGAACCAGAAAATATTCAAGCTCATGGAGTGGTCTCCTCTTACGGAATCGTGGCGTAGCCCGGAGTGCATCCGGGCTACGGTGGTGCAGCTGTCGCGAATGGTTATTGGGCTGTTGCGACCTTGGCCGGGGACGCCTTAGTCGGGGCGTTCCAGATCACGTCCTTGATCACCAGGCGTTTGGGAATCAGTTTCAGGTCGGTAAAGGTGTCCGCGATCTTCTGCTGCGCCTCGACCACTTCCGGGATGATCAACTGCGCGCCGTAGCTCTGGCGCTCGACGGCGACGCGGGTGATTTCTGCCGACAGGCCCAGCAGTGGGGCGACCTGGGCGGTGGCTTCGGCGCTGTTGTTTTTAGTCCATTCGCCAATGCCGCGAATTTCCTCGATCAGCACTTCAACCACTTCCGGGTTTTTCTCGGCATAGGGCTTGGTCGCCAGGTAGAACTGGTGGTTGTTTACCAGGCCTTGGCCATCACGCAGGGTGCGTGCTTGCAACTGATTTTCGGCGGCGGCCTGGAAGGGATCCCAGATGACCCAGGCGTCGACGCTGCCACGCTCGAAGGCGGCGCGGGCATCGGCCGGTGGCAGGTACACCGGTTGAATGTCGCTGTATTTCAGGCCAGCATCTTCCAAAGCGCGTACCAGCAGGTAGTGCACATTGGAGCCTTTATTCAGGGCGATTTTCTTGCCCTTGAGATCGGCGACCGATTTCAGCGGCGAATCTTTCGGCACCAGAATGGCTTCGCTGGTCGGCGCCGGTGGCTCATAGGCGACATACAGCAGGTCTGCGCCTGCGGCCTGGGCAAATACCGGTGGTGTTTCGCCGGTTGTGCCGAAGTCCACCGAGCCGACGTTCAGCCCTTCGAGCAGCTGAGGGCCGCCGGGAAACTCGGTCCATTTAACCTCGATGCCTTTGTCGGCCAGGCGTTTTTCCAGGGTGCCCTTGGCTTTGAGCAGCACCAGGGTGCCGTATTTCTGATAGCCGATACGCAATGTTTCAGCTTGTGCTTGGGTGATGGCGCCGAAAGAAATGGCCGCGGCAAACAGGGCGACCAGACTCCGACGCAAAGTAACAGTGCGCATAGCGCTCTCCTTTGCTGTTGGGGTTATTGGGTTGCGACCTGCTTGCCCGTTGGCGGGCGAGTAAGGTGGGGTAAAGCGTGTTGCGGTGTGTCAGATACTCCAGCGGGCGTTGATCAGTCGATCATTCAATACGCCTGGATCAATCGGTGCCGGCCGGCGTGCCAGAGCCTGCTGGAAGTGCTGCAAGGCATCATCCAGACGCTGCTCCAGGGCTGGGGCCAGTTGCGCGGCAGCGCCGTTTTCGCCGTAGGCAATCTGGCTGTCGTCAGCAAAGATCGCGTGCAGCATTTCCTGGGCTTTCAGCGCCGCCAATACCGGCTTGAGCGCGTAGTCCACGGCGAGCATGTGGGCGCTGCTGCCGCCGGTGGCGATGGGCAGCACCACTTTGTGGTTCAGGGCCCGTTCGGGCAGTACGTCGAGCAGGGTCTTCAGCGCGCCTGAAAACGAGGCCTTGTACACCGGCGTGGCGATAATCACGCCGTCGGCGCGCTCCACCTGCTCGATCAGTTGCTGCACGGCCGGGCTGCCGAAGTTGGCAAACAGCAGGTCCTCGGCATTGAAATCACGCACCTGGTAGCTGATTACTTCAACACCACGCAGCTGCAGCGAGTGTTTGGCGCGATCAAGTAAAATATTGCTGCGTGACTTCAGGCTCGGGCTGCCGCCCAGGGATACGACAAGCATCTTCAGTCCTTAGCGGTTCGGCTGCGGGGTCAGACGCAGGTAAGGTTTGACGGCGCGGTATCCTTTGGGGAAGCGCTGCTTGATTTCGTCCTCATCCTTGAGCGACGGCACAATCACCACCTCATCACCATCCACCCAGTTGGCAGGGGTGGCGACCTTGTGGTTGTCGGTCAGTTGCAGCGAGTCGATCACCCGCAGGATCTCGTGGAAGTTGCGCCCGGTGCTGGCCGGGTAGGTGATGGTTAGGCGCACCTTCTTGTTCGGGTCGATGATGAACAGCGAGCGCACGGTCAGGGTGTCGTTGGCGTTCGGGTGGATCAGGTCGTAGAGGTCGGAGACCTTGCGATCAGCATCAGCCAGGATCGGGAAATTGACCTTGGTGTTCTGCGTTTCGTTGATGTCGTCGATCCACTTCAGGTGCGAGTCCACCGGGTCAACCGACAAGGCAATGGCCTTAACGCCGCGCTCGGCGAATTGTTCTTTCAGCTTGGCGGTAAAGCCCAGCTCCGTGGTGCACACCGGGGTGAAGTCGGCGGGGTGAGAGAACAGCACGCCCCAGCTATTGCCCAGCCATTCGTGGAAGCGAATGCGGCCTTCACTGGAGTCCTGTTCGAAGTCAGGGGCGATATCGCCGAGTCGGATGGTCATGCGTGTTCTCCTTGGTAAAGTCCGTTGCGTGGCGCTCACTATGCTTATGAACAAAAAATAGTAAAAAGAATAAATAACGATTTATTTATAACTTTTAGGTCTTTGTTGGCGATGCCGCCACCAAAGCAGCTGCAGCCGCTCTAAAGCAGATAAATGCATAAGCAAGTAACTAACTATTCTTTCTACGAATAAAAAACCGCTTTTATAGTCGCCGCACACCTCATTCAAAGGATGCGTAATGAAACGACTCTTACCTTTCTCGTTGCTGGCCGCCGGCCTGATCTTCGGCTCCAGTGCCCAGGCGACGACCCTGCTCAACGTCTCCTACGACGTAATGCGCGACTTCTACAAGGACTACAACACCGCCTTCCAGAAACACTGGCAGGCTGAGGGTGGTAAGCCGCTGGTGCTGCAGATGTCTCACGGCGGTTCGAGCAAACAGGCACGCGCAGTGATCGACGGCCTGCCCGCCGATGTGATCACCATGAACATGGCCACCGACATTAATGCGTTGGCCGACATTGGCGGCCTGGTGCCGAAAAACTGGGCCGAACGCCTACCGAACAGCAGCGCGCCGTTTACCTCGGCTACCGTGTTTATCGTGCGCAAGGGCAACCCCAAGGGCCTGAAGGATTGGCCAGACTTGCTCAAGGATGGCGTGCAGGTGGTGGTACCCAACCCGAAGACCTCGGGTAACGGCCGCTACACCTACCTGTCCGCTTGGGGTTACGTGCTGGAAAAAGGCGGCGACGAGAAAGCCGCCAAGGAGTTTGTCGGCAAGCTGTTCAAGCAGGCACCGGTCCTCGACACCGGCGGCCGCGCCGCCACCACCACCTTTATCCAGAACCAGATCGGTGACGTGCTGGTGACCTTCGAGAACGAAGCCGAGATGATCGCCCGCGAGTTCGGCCGTGGCAGTTTTGAAGTGGTCTACCCGAGCGTCTCCGCCGAGGCCGAGCCACCGGTTGCAGTGGTCGACAAGGTGGTCGACAAAAAAGGTACTCGTAAGGAAGCCGAGGCCTACTTGAAGTACCTGTGGTCCGACGAAGCCCAGCGCATCGCCGCCAACAACTACCTGCGCCCACGCAACCCGGTCATCCTCGCCGAGTTCGCCGACCGCTTCCCGAAAGTCACCTTCCTCAACGTGGTGAAAACCTTCGGCGACTGGCCGGTGATTCAGAGCACCCACTTCAAGGATGGCGGTCTGTTCGATCAGATTTACACCGCGCAGTAGGCTGCACCTGAAATTGAAAAGCCCGGCCATGTGCCGGGCTTTTTGTTAGCGATTCGCGGGTTGCCCCCGCTCTACGGCAGACTAAATGGTAGGGCGGGTGAAACCCGCGCGCCGACTACACTGCGCTGACCCTCCAACCACAACACGGATGTTGTGATGCCTTATTACCGTCGCGCCGCCGTTCCTGGTGGTACCTACTTCTTCACAGTAGTGACCGCGCACCGTCAACCGATCCTGACCCACGTCGATATTCGGCGCGCGCTGCGCGAGGGAATCTCTCTGGTGCGGCAAACCTTGCCCTTTCGTATCGACGGCTGGGTGCTGCGACCTGACCATCAGCATGCGATCTGGACTCTACCGGAAGGCGACGCGGACTTTTCCACACGCTGGCAGCTGATAAAGCGTCATGTCACGCGCAGCTGTGGCCCCGCCTACAGGCGGCCCGAGTATCTGAATAAGCGGCTTTTGAGTAAGGGCTGCGGCACGTTGTGGCAGCCGCGTTTTTGGGAACACCTGATACGTGATGAACGCGACTTGCATCAGCATCTCGATTATCTGCATGGCAATCCGCTGAAGCATGGGCTTGTTGGGCACGTGAAAGATTGGCCGTGGTCGTCGTTTCACCGCTGTGTGCGCCAAGGTGTTTATTCACAAGACTGGGGTGGTACAGCTGACGTGAAGTTGAATGTTGGTGAGTAGGCAACGCGGGTTTCACCCGCCCTACGACTGGGAAGGCCTAAGCATTTACGACCGGGTAGGGCGGGTGTAACCCGCGTACGCAACGCCCATAAAAAAACCGGGCCATGTGCCCGGTAAAGATTCCACCTTGAGGAATTCGGTTAGATCGCGTGGGATTGGTACAGCTCAGTCAGGGCCTCGCCACGCAGGTAGGCCAGTTCGGCCGAGCGACGGTCCCGTGGCCGCGCCAGCGGCACCGCCAGTTCGCGCTGCAGGCGGCTGGGTGTGCCGCCGAGAATCAGTACGCGGTCGCTCAGGTAGAACGCCTCGTCCAGATCGTGAGTAACCAGCAGTACGGCGATTTCATAGCGCTCGGCCAGCTCGCTGAGCAGGTCCTGCAGTTTCATGCGGGTGAAGGCATCCACCGCGCTGAACGGCTCGTCGAGTAGCAGCACATGAGGTTTGCCATACAACCCGCGAGCAATCGCTGCACGCTGCGCCTGGCCGCCGGAAAGCTGTTTGGGCAGGGCGTTGGCATGGCCGCTGAGGCCGACATCGCGCAGCAGTTGCTGCACCCATTTTTCATCGGCAATCCAGCCATCGGCGAAGCTGACGTTCTGCGCGACATTCAGCCAGGGCATCAGCCGCGGCTCCTGAAATACCACGCCGATGCCGGTGCCACGGCCGAACTGCAGCAGTGGGTTGAATTCCAGCGCGCCGCTGAAGTCCTGATCGAGCCCGGCGGCGATACGCAGCAGGGTACTTTTACCGCAACCACTGGGGCCGAGCAGGCTGACGATCTCGCCGGGCGCCAGGCTCAGGCTGACATCATCGAGCACGCGCAGGCCGTCGTAGGCTTTGTGAATATTCTGAAGTTGCAGGAGTGCGCTCATGTTCAGTTCTCCCCACCCTGATAGCTGTCGCGCCAGCTCAGGGCGCGGGTTTCCCAGTATTTGAGTAGGCTGTCGCTAAGCTTGCCGAGCACTGCCAGTAAGAGGATGGCGGCAATCACCAGGTCCGGCCGTGAGGTTTCCCGACCATCACTGAGCAGGTAGCCAAGGCCACGCGTGGCGGCAATTAGCTCGGCCGCCACGAGGAACATCCAGCTCAGGCTCAGCGCCCCGCGCAACCCGGTAAACAGGTTGGGTAGGGCGGCCGGCAGAAGAATCCGCCGCACCAGGGCGAAGCGGCTGAGCTGATACAGCTGGCCGACTTCGACCAGCTTGCGGTCGATATTGCGGATCCCGGCCAGCAGTGCCAGGTACACCGGAAAGAATGCGCCCAGGGCAATCAGCACCACCTTGGGTGTTTCATCAATGCCCAGCCAGAGCAGCAGCAGAGGCACCCAGGCCAGGCTGGGAATCGCCCGCAAGGCTTGAAAGGTCGGTTCCAGGTAGGCCTCGGCGCGGCGGCTAAGGCCGACCCAGGTACCTATAACGATGGCCAGGCCAGCGCCGATCAGAAAGCCGGCAGCCACCCGCAGCAGGCTGGCGTTGATATGCCGCAGCAATTCGCCACTGACGGCCAGGTTGAACAGGGTTTGCGCCACTTGAGTCGGTGCAGGCATCTGGTGCGCCGGCAGAATGCCGGAACGCACCAGGGCCTCAAGCCCCAGCAGCAGCGTCAGGGGAACCGCCCAACCACGCAGGTTGGCCAGTGATGGGCGCAGGCTGGGTAAGCGCTCGGCCCAACGGCTAAGCCTGAGGTTGAGGGTACCCATGACTTAGTTGCTCGCCTTGGCTACGGATTGCTTGATCACACTGGCCGCCAGTTGCGGGCTGATCAGTTGATCCACCACCTTGGCCACGTCAGTGCCCGGGCGAACCAGTTGCTCATCCAGCAGGATCGGCGCGGCAGCTTTCAGCGCAGCGATATGCTCGGCGCCGGGCTGCGAGTTGCTGAAGTCGGTACGCGACAGTTGCAGTTTGGCGACTTCCAGCGGCAGCTTGGCTTCGTCGGCAAGCAGCTGTGCCAATGCATCCGGGTTAGCAATCGCCCACTCGCGGGCCTGTTCGTAGGCGCCGATCACCTGCTTGATCAGCTCAGGCTGAGTGGCGGCGAATTTCTCGGTGACGCTGAGCACGCCGTAGCTGTTGAAGTCGAGGTTGCGGTACAGCTGGCGCGAACCGGCTTGCAGTTGGCTGGAGGCCATCAGCGGGTCAAGGCCGGCCCAGGCGTCGACATCGCCACGTTCAAGTGCCGTGCGGCCATCGGGGTGCTGCAGGTGGACGATTTCCACGGCGTTCTTGTCCAGCCCGGCTTTCTGCAGGCTTTGCAGGAGGAACAGGAACGGATCGGTGCCTTTGGTGGCGGCGATTTTCTTGCCTTTCAGATCGGCCAGGCTGTTGATCGACGAATCCTTGGGCACCACCAGGGCGGTCCACTCCGGACGGCTGGCGACGTATACGGTGTTGATCGGGCTGCCGTTGGCGCGGCTGAGTACGGCGGCCAGGCCCGCAGTGGAGGCAAAGTCGGTGCTGCCACCATTGAGGTATTCCAGCGAGCGGTTGCTGCCCTGGCTGAATACCCATTTGACGCTGATGCCTTGCGGCGCAAGAGCTTTTTCCAGCAGCCCTTGTTGCTTGAGCACCAGGCTGGTGGGGGCGTAGTAGGCGTAGTCCAAACGGACTTCTTTGGGGGTTTCGGCATAGGCGCCGGCAGGCAGAATCGCCACAAACAGGGCGGTCAGCCCCCGACGCAGATTGAACAGACTCATGGTCGTTTCCTCTGGTTAGGGTTGTCGCCTGTCGACCCGTGGACGGGCACTTCAGGTCAAAGTTATTGCGGGGTTGAAACCGGCCTGTGGTCAGGCCGGTACACTTTGGGGTTTGTTGTTGCAGGGTGGCCTTAGAGCAGCGGCAGGCTGTAGCTGACGATCAGGCGGTTTTCGTCCTGATCTGCAGCACTGGTGTTGCCACGGAAGGTGGCGTTACGCCAGGACAGACCCAGGCCTTTCAGTGCGCCTTCCTGCAAGGTGTAATCCACGCGCAAATCGCGCTCCCATTCCTTGCGGTCGCTGTCGGCGGCGTCAATGTTGCTGCCCGACAGGTAGGTCACGGTGGCTTTCAGGCCGGGAATGCCGGCGCTGGCAAAGTCATAACCGTATTCGGCCAGCCAGGTGCGCTCACCGGCGCTGGCGAACTTGCCGATCTGCCGGTCAGTGATCAGGTACGCGGTGGCACCGTCGCCCTGGCTGACAAACGGGAAGGCGCTGTTGCCGGACACCTGCTGATAACCAGCGCTGAGGGCGTGGCCGCTCAGGCTGTAAGTGAACAGGGCGCTCCAGGTGTTGTTATCCACTTCACCGTTTTTGCTGTCGCCTGCGCGCCAGAAACCACTGCTTTTGTAGCCTTCGGTGCGGCCAGCCAGGCTGCCGTTCTTGCCGTCTGAGCCGCTGTTGAAATAGCGCAGGTCAGTTTTCAGCGCGCCGACCGGCAAAGCCAGATTGTGGGTCAGACCGAGGAAGTGCTGTTTGTAGAAGTCTTCCAGGTTGCCGTAGTAGTACTGTGCGGTGAGGTCCTTGGTGATCTTGTAATCGCCACCGGCGTAGATGAATTCATTGGAGTCGGCAGCTTTGCCCTGGAAGCTGGCCGCGCCACCAATGCGCAGGGCGATATCGTCAGTGGAACTGCGGGTCTTGGTGCTTTCCAACTGGCCGGCAGTGAGGGTCAGGCCGTCGATCTCGGCGGAGGTGACTTGTGCGCCCTCAAAGGTTTGCGGCAGCAGACGGCCATCGTTGAAGTTGATCACCGGCAGCTTGGGTTGCAGGGTGCCGATGCGCAGTTCGGTCTTGGATAGGCGCGCTTTGGCGGTGACACCGGCCTTGCCGTAGTTGTCCACCGCACTGCCGTCGCTTTCCAGGGGGAACAATGCGCCAGGGGCGCGGCTACGTGGCGTGCTGCTATCGCCGCCGGAGTCGAGCTTGATACCCACCAGACCGATGGCGTCCAGGCCAAAACCTACGGTGCCTTCGGTGTAGCCGGACTGGTAGTTAAAGATAAACCCCTGGCCCCATTCACTGGCTTCGTTGTTGCTGTTGGCGGTGTTTTTATCATCGCGGTCGAAATAGAAATTACGCAGGCCGAGGGTGGCTTTGCTGTCTTCGATAAAGCCGGCGGCGGTGGCCTGGTTGGCGAGGGCGGCGAGGGTAACGGCCAGGGCCAGTGTGGACTTGTTCATGCTCGATGCTCCAAATGCAGGTCTGTGCGGAATGTGTGTGGCACTGCAGAAGGGGCTCGAGCGGACGGTGTGCGTTGCACCTGTCTCAGCGAAATAGCAAAGAGCCCCTTGATGTTTCATGGGCCCGATGCGGTGGTCCGCTGTCGGCTTGGGCGCACTGTAGGGATTATTCGTAATCCCTAAAAAGAATTTATTTTCACTTTGTAGTAACTAAAAAGAATAAGCGATGCTTAGTCGTGAAGCCCATAAGCTAATGCTTAAAAATTATTTGCGAAGACTTTTTTAGATCATTTAGCTTGTCTCCACCGGATCACCGGACTTCCTGTTCAACCCTGAAGTTTGTCGTGATCCGGCTTATCAAAAGGCCGGCACGTCCTTGAAGAGGTCTGCCATGCCTAGCCGCTCCCTATTCAACCGTCGTCCCTTGCTGAGCGTGGGCTTGTCCCTAAGCCTGGCACTCGCCAGCGTGCTGCCCGCCGATGCCGCCACGCAACTGCGCATTGGTTACCAGAAGTCTTCGACCCTGATCAGCTTATTGAAAAGCAACGGGGATCTTGAGAAGGCCCTGGCCAAGCAGGATGTCAGTATCAGCTGGCATGAGTTCCCCAACGGCCAACCGCTATTGGAGGCGCTGAACGTCGGCAATATCGATGTATCTGCTGATGTCGCCGATACCGTGCCGGTATTTGCCCAGGCTGCCGGTGCGCAGCTGACCTATTTTGCTCAGGAGGCGCCGTCGCCGTCGGCTCAGGCGATTATCGTGCGTGATGACTCGCCGCTGCGCAGCGTGGCGCAACTCAAAGGTAAGAAAGTCGCGGTCACCAAGGCGGCTGGCAGCCATTACCTGTTGCTCGCAGCCTTGGCCAAAGCCGGCCTTAAATTCAGTGACATCGAGCCGGCCTATCTGACTCCAGCTGACGGCCGCGCAGCATTCGAAAACCGCAAAGTCGATGCCTGGGTCACCTGGGAACCCTTTCTCAGCGGTGCCCAGCAGCAGTTGCCGACCCGCACGCTGGCCGATGGCAAGCAATTGGCCGATTACCAGCGCTATTACCTGACCAGTACCGCGTTTGCCAAAAACAATCCGCAGGTGCTGGCGGTGGTCTTCGACGAGCTGGTGAAGACCGGTGATTGGCTGCGCGCCAACCCGCGCGCTGCGGCGCAAGTGCTTAGCCCGCTGTGGGGCGGTCTGGACCCAGCCATCGTGGAACAGGCCAATGCTCGGCGTAGCTATCAGGTGCGTTTGGTGCAGCCGCAGAGCCTCAAGGAGCAGCAGAAAATTGCTGACGCCTTTGTCGCCGAAGGTTTGCTGCCCAAAGCGGTGAACGCCCTCGATGTGGCTATCTGGAAGGCGCAATAACCATGGCCGCCGAGCTTCGTGCCAATTCCCAAGCCTTCGATAGTGCTGCGCCGCTATTCGATCCACGGCTGTTTCCCAGTGACTTCGCCAGTCGCAGCGGCAAGATCGAGCGCTTGGCGCGCAAACTGGCGGCCACCGCGGTGCAGCGTGATCGGCATGGCGGCAGCGCCCAGGCCGAGCGTCAGTTGCTGCGTGACAGTGGCCTGCTGACCCTGGCCATTCCACAGCAGTTTGGTGGTCAGGGTCTGGTGTGGCCGGAGATCTACCAGATCATCCGTTACCTGGCTGCCGTGGACAGCTCACTGGCGCACCTGTTTGCCTTTCAGCATCTGCAGGTGGCGACCATCCTGCTGTTTGGCAGCCCCGATCAGCAGCGCCACTGGTTGAGTCGCACGGTGCATGAGCGCTGGTTCTGGGGCAACGCCACCAATGGCCGCGATACCCGCCTGAAACTCAGTCGCCGTGAGGAGCATTACGAGCTCAATGGCAGCAAGTCGTTCTGCTCGGGTGCCTTGGGCGCCGATGCCCTGGTGATCAGCGCGCCGCGCAGCCACAACCCCGAAGACCGGGTGTTTATTGTGCTGCCCAGCCAGCGTGAAGGGCTGGCGGTAAATGATGACTGGGACGGTTTCGGCCAGCGCCAGACCGACAGCGGCACGGTGCAATTCGACAATGTGTTTGTCGACAGCAGCGAACAGCTCGGTCCCAGCGGCGTAAGCCCACGCACTACGCTGCGCGCCTGCTTGTCGCAATTGATTCTGACCCAGTTGTACCTGGGCAATGCCCAGGGTGCGCTGGATGGCGCGCTGCGTTACACCCGCGAACACAGCCGCGCCTGGCCGGCTTCCGGAGTGGCCCTGGCCAGTGATGATCCCTTTATCCAACAGCGTTATGGCGAACTTTGGCTGCTGTTTCGCAGTGCCCAGTTGCTGGCCGATAACGCCGCGCAACGCCTGCAGAGCGCCTGGGAGAAACCCGCATTGACCGCGGCCGAGCGAGCTGAGGTGGCCTTGGCTATCAGCGAAGCCAAGGTGGTTTCGGCGCGCGCCGCGCTGGAAATAACCTCGCGCATTTTTGAAAGCATGGGCGCCAGTTCCACCAGTTCGAAATACGGCTTCGACCGCTTCTGGCGAAACGTGCGAGTGCACAGCCTGCATGACCCGCTCGATTACAAGGTGCGCGATCTCGGGCACTGGTTACTCAACGGCAAGGCGCCCACGCCTTCGCTGTATGGCTGATACGACAGGGAGGGGCGCGCAGAAAAGACATGCAGCAGATTGATAAACCAGTAAACCAATAGGGCCACCTGGCCGTGTTTCATAACCGTTGAGGCAGTGTGAAATGACTATAAAAAACCTGTTTGGTGCCGGCCTGCTGGCTGCTGCCACGCTGTTGCAAGCCGCCCAAGCGCTGGCCGCCAGTGATGTGCTGGTCAGCACCGAGTGGCTGGAAAAGAACCTGAACAACCCCAAGGTGCGGATCATCGAGGTGAGTGTTGCGCCGGGCGTTTACGAGCGTGGGCATATCCCTGGGGCGGTGAACTTTGCCTGGCACCGTGATCTGGTCGATCCAGTGCGCCGTGATATCGCCAGCCAGGAAAACTTCCAGGCGCTGTTGCGTAAATCCGGCATCTCGGCGGACACCACCACGGTGCTCTACGGCGATAACAACAACTGGTTCGCCGCTTGGGGTGCCTGGGTGTTCGATGTGTATGGCGTGGACAACGTCAAACTGCTCGATGGTGGCCGGGTGAAGTGGGAGGCAGAAAAACGCGCTTTGGATAACCGCGCGAAAACGCCGGTAGCCGGCAATGTCACGGTCCAGGCGGCGAATAAAGACCTGCGCGCCTTCCTCCCGGACGTGCTCGCAGCGGCAGAGAAGCGCAGCGATGTGCAACTGGTGGATATCCGTTCCGCTGATGAATACAACGGCAAGGTCTTTGCCCCGCAAGGTGTGCAGGAACTGGCAGTGCGCGCCGGCCACGTGCCAGGTGCTGTCAACGTCCCTTGGGGGCAGGCAGTGGCTGCCGATGGCACCTTCAAATCGGTTGAAGAACTGAAAAAGGTCTACGGCGCAGTGGGTATCGATGGCAGCAAGCCGATCATCACCTACTGCCGCATCGGCGAGCGCTCCAGCCACACCTGGTTCGCCCTGAAGAAAATCCTCGGTTATGACGTTCGTAACTACGACGGCTCCTGGACCGAATACGGCAATGCCGTGGGCGTGCCGGTAGTCAACGTGGCCGGCACCGTGTGGGGCGGCAAATAAGCCTCTACTTCCGTGAAGAAATCATGGCATGGGCCAGCCCCATGCCCCTGTTTAGGGTGAGCGTTCAGGCAGGGCGCTCACTCTTCTTTTATCTGAGGAGCCACTATGGCAACGACTGCGTTGCAGGCGCCGGGGCGCTGGGCCAGTGCATTGGCGGCGGTATTGAGCCTGGGCCTGGTGTTTGCTGCCTGGCAGTTGGGCGGCGCGGACAGTGACAGCCAGGCCTTGAGCCTGTCCTTGCTCGGCGGGGCGTTGTTCGGCCTGTTGTTGCAGCGTTCGCGCTTCTGCTTTTTCTGCGTGACCCGCGACTTTATCGAGCAGCGCAAACCGGATGGGTTGCTCGGCATCATCGCCGCATTGGCGGTGGGTACCCTGGGTTATCACCTGGTATTTAGCGCCTTTGTGCCGGATCCGAGCAGCGGGCGCTTGCCGCCGGATGCGCATGTCGGGCCGTTGAGTTGGGTGCTGGGGTTGAGCGCCACGGTGTTTGGCATCGGCATGGCGCTGTCCGGTTCGTGCATCAGTGCCCATCTCTATCGCCTGGGTGAGGGGGCGTTTGCTTCGCTGTTTTCGCTGTTCGGTGCCTTGATAGGTTTCTTTCTGGGTTTTCTCTGCTGGAACCCGCTGTATTTGCTGAGCATCCAGCAGGCTCCGGTGGTCTGGTTGCCGGCCTGGCAGGGTTATGGCGTGTCGTTTCTGTTGCAGATCGCTTTGCTCGGTGGGCTGGCCTGCTGGCTGTTGTTGCATGTACAAGCGAGCACTGAACCGCGCGTGGTTGCGCGCAACCTGCGGCACCTGCTGTTTGGCCAACGCTGGCCGACCTGGGTGGGCGGTGTGCTGATCGGCTTTCTCGCGACCTTGAGTTATCTGCGTGTTGGCCCACTGGGCGTGACGGCGGAATTAGGCAGTATGGCGCGCACCGCGGCAGACGGGCTGGGCTGGCTACCGGAGCGGCTGGAAGGCCTGGACAGTTTTTCCGGCTGCGCCACGGCAGTCAAAGAGGCGCTGCTGTCGAATAACGGTCTGTTTATTCTCGGCCTGGTTGTGGCGTCTTGGGCCAGCGCTTTGCTGGCGGGGGACTTCCAGCCCAAGCGTCCGCACGTTAGTGAACTGCTGCGTAATCTGCTCGGCGGCATTTTGCTGGGCTGGGGCAGCATGCTGGCGCTGGGTTGCACGGTAGGCACGCTGCTCTCAGGGATCATGGCCGGCGCGTTGTCCGGCTGGGTATTTGCGGTGTTTTGTTTAGTGGGTGTTTTGCTCGGGCTGCGTATACGCCGTTACTGGTAATCGGCGTTCTAGCTAGCCAGGGGTGTCTGCGGCGTTGATTAAAGTGTGCAGGCGCTCTTGGCTACCGTTGAGCAGTTGTTGCAACGCGCGCAGTTGCTCAGGCTGAGCATCATTGAGTATCGCCTCAATCGCGGTTTGCACGGCTGTAAGGGGTGCAACGCTGCCTACCAGGTTGAGGTGCTGGCTGAGAATCTCATCACCGCTGCTGACCAGCAGGGCGAAGTGGATGACGTTTTCCAACTCGCGGGTATTGCCTGGCCAGTTGTGCGCTTCCAGGCGTTGCTGTGCGGCATCGCTGATGGCAGGCAGCGGCAGACTCAGGCGCTGGGCGTAGATGCCGAGGAAATATTCCGCCATGGGCAGGATATCGCCGGTGCGTTCACGCAACGGCGGCAGGTCAAGGCGGCCGTCGCTGAGATAACCGTATAGCCGCTCATTGAATTTGCCAGCTGCCACGGCCTGAGCCAGGTCGATGCTGGTTGCAGCCAGCAGCCTGACATCCGCCGGGCTCGGCTGGCTGGCGCCGACTCGCAGCACTTCACCGGTTTCCAGGGCGCTAAGCAGTTCAGCTTGCAGCGGCAGCGGCAGGTCGCCGATTTCATCCAGATACAGCGTGCCGTTGTTGGCCGAGCCAAACCAGCCTGCGCGGCTGCTTGCACTGCCTTGATAGGCGCCGGCGGCATAGCCGAACAGTTCTGCCTGGGCATGCTTGCTGCTGAGGCCGCTGCAGCTGAGCGCGACAAACAACCCCGGCCGTTCGCTGGCGCGGTGGATATGCCGCGCCAACAACTCTTTACCGGTGCCGGTTTCGCCTTCAATCAGCAGCGGTAAAGGTTGTGTGGCAAGCAGCTCGACCTGGTCGCGTAGCTGCCGGGAGCGGGGATCGATAAACACCAGCGCTTTGGCGCGGATGCTTAGCGGGCTTTTCTCTGCATCGGGAAAGGTCAGCAGCGGTTGGCCACCGAAATTGTTCTGGCTCATCAACGAGTCTCCAGCCCGACTCGGATTGCGAGCAGGCAGGTTGCTTGATCTTTACAGGGGCTGCGGCCGTTCGGGCGATTGGCTTTTCAGGCGCGGCGGCGGTCGGCTTGTTCGATACGGCTCTGCAGGCGATACAGGTAGGCAAAACCTTGCTCCCAACGCTGATGCCCCGACTTCACATTGATATGCCCAGCGCCGCTGAGAATCGCCACATCGCTGCCCCAATCACGGGCCATTTCGATAGCCCGTGCGGCACTGGCGGCGGTGTCGTTATCCGAGCCCACCAACTGGCTGGGGAAGGGCAGTGAGTGCTGGGGAGTCGGGGCAAAATTCTGCAGCGCTGGCGGGCAGTTGGCCCGTTCCACATCGGCTGGGGCGACCAGGAGCGCGGCCCTTACCCGGCGCAGCGATTCCACCGGGGCATGAGCTGCCCAATGCGCCACGGTGATGCAGCCCAAGCTATGGGCTATCAGGATGGTCGGGCGCGGATCGCTGGCGATGCTGCGCTGCAGTTCGGCGACCCAGTCTTCACGCTTGGGGTTTAGCCAGTCGGCTTGTTCCACCCGGGCGCTGTTCGGCAGGCTGCGCTGCCAGTGGCTCTGCCAATGCTCGTCGGCCGATCCTTGCCAGCCCGGCACTATCAGGTAACGGATAGTTTGGTTGCGCATCGTGCGCCCTCCTGCAGATGTGAATGGCTGCAGTGTAGGGAGGACTGATGAATATCAAAAAGAATAAGAACTTATTTGCTTATGCCTGAAATCCAATTTCTCTGTGGGAGAAGGTCATGGATTGGTATATGCAAAAAAAGTATATAAATGTTCTTAAATAATATTTTTAAGAATATTGGTGTCTCTCTACTATCCGCTCCACGCCCACTGACTACGGCCAGTTTTCGCCGCTTACAGGGGCTATTTCAAGGAGCATTACCATGACCGCAACCCTACGAAACCTTGAAGGTCAGGATGAGGCCAGCATCCTGCGCGAGATCCAGGCTGCACTGAACGGCCTGAAGTTTGGCTCGGTGGAAATCACCGTGCACAACGGCCAGGTCGTGCAGATCGAGCGTAAGGAAAAATTCCGCTTGCAGGCTCCGGCCGGCAAGAACGCCTGACCCGTTAAATCAACACCGAGCCTCAAAACCCGACTGGACCACCGGAGGGTGTGAGCATGAACCGAGCAGAAACCATGAGCACACACCGGTATTGCAGCTGTCACCCGCGAATGCGTTGTTGACCGCCAACCCCTAAAGAAAAACCAACAAACACTCGAAAAATTTTAGGAGCTGCACCATGTCCATTCGCCGTTTTGCCCTCGCTGCCCTGGCCAGCGCCATTTTTGCAGGCCCGGTGGCCGCCGCTGAAACCCTGCTCAACGTGTCTTACGACCCGACCCGCGAGCTGTACAGTGAATTCAACGCCGCGTTCAACAAGCACTGGCAAGCCCAGGGCAATGAAGCCATCACCATCCAGCAGTCCCACGGTGGCTCGGGCAAGCAGGCCCGTGCGGTAATCGATGGCCTGCGTGCTGACGTGGTAACCCTGGCCCTGGCCGGTGATATCGATGAGCTGTACAAGCTCGGCAAGCTGATCCCGGAGAACTGGCAGGAGCGTCTGCCGCAATCGAGCACGCCGTACACCTCGACCATCGTGTTCCTGGTGCGCAAGGGCAATCCGGAAGGCATCAAGGACTGGGATGATCTGGTCAAGCCGGGCGTGGAAGTCATCACCCCGAACCCGAAAACCTCCGGCGGCGCCCGCTGGAACTTCCTCGCCGCCTGGGCCTACGCCCAGCAGAAGTACGGCAGCGAAGCGAAAGCCCAAGAGTTCGTCGAGAAGCTCTACAAGAACGTGCCAGTACTCGACACCGGTGCCCGTGGTTCGACCATTACCTTCGTCAACAACCAGATCGGTGACGTGCTGCTGGCCTGGGAAAACGAAGCCTTCCTGGCATTGAAAGAAGAGGGCGGCGACAACTTCGAAATCGTCGCACCGTCACTGTCGATCTTGGCCGAGCCACCGGTGGCTGTAGTCGATGAAAACGTCGACAAGAAGGGCACCCGCAAAGTGGCTGAGGCCTACCTCAACTACCTGTACAGCGATGAAGGTCAGCGTCTGGCCGCCAAGCACTTCTACCGTCCGCGTAACCAGGCCATTGCCGGTGAGTTCGCCAAGCAGTTCCCGGAACTGAAGCTGGTGACCATCGACAAGGACTTCAACGGTTGGAAAACCGCACAGCCGAAGTTCTTCAATGATGGTGGGGTATTCGATCAGATCTATCAGGCGCAGTAAGTCAGATAGACCCGGGGTGGGTTAGCCACGCGCTGCCCACCCTTTGTTGTGTAAGCGTCGGCCTTGTTGCAGGCCAGCCGGAAAGGGCGACACCGGCGGCAGGGCTGATTTGAGCGTTCCAACGCAGAAGCAGATAAGGACTGAAAATGTCTCGTCGTACTTCCCCCGTCATACCCGGCTTCGGGCTGACGCTGGGCTACACCCTGGTGTACCTCAGCCTGTTGGTGCTGATTCCTCTGGGTGCCATGTTCGTTCACGCCGCTCAGCTCACCTGGGCTGAGTTCTGGGCGATTATTTCCGCACCGCGGGTGCTGGCCGCGCTCAAACTGAGCTTTGCCACTGCCTTCGCGGCCGCCGTGATCAACGGCATTATCGGTACATTACTGGCCTGGACGCTGGTGCGTTACACCTTCCCAGGCCGCAAGGTGATAGAGGCGATGATCGACCTGCCTTTTGCCTTGCCCACCGCCGTTGCCGGTATCGCCCTGACCGCCTTGTATGCCCCGAGCGGCCTGGTTGGTCAGTTTGCTACCGACCTGGGCTTCAAGATTGCCTACACGCCCATCGGCATCACCCTGGCGCTGACCTTTGTCACCCTGCCGTTTGTGGTGCGCACCATCCAGCCGGTGCTGGCTGATATCCCCCGCGAGGTCGAAGAGGCCGCGGCCTGCCTCGGTGCCAAACCACTGCAGGTGTTTCGCCATGTGCTGCTGCCGGCGTTGCTGCCGGCTTGGCTTACAGGCTTCTCGCTGGCCTTTGCCCGTGGTGTCGGTGAGTACGGTTCGGTGATCTTTATCGCCGGCAACATGCCGATGAAGACCGAGATTCTGCCGCTGCTGATCATGGTCAAACTCGACCAGTACGACTACACCGGTGCCACGGCTATTGGCGTGTTGATGCTGGTGGTCTCCTTCATTCTGCTGCTGCTGATCAACCTGCTGCAGCGCCAGATTGCCAAGTCCTGAGGAGGTCGCCATGTCTTCTGTAACCCTAAGCGCGTCAGCCTCGGCCAACGCCGCACGACGCGGCAATGTGCTCGGTCGTCGGCTGCTGATCATCAGCGCCTGGCTGGTGTTTGTGCTGTTCCTCGTTTTGCCGCTGTTTATCGTACTGAGCGAAGCGTTAAAGCACGGCTTTGGCACCTTCTTTGGAGCGATCTTCGAGCCCGACGCGATCAGTGCACTGAAGCTGACCCTGCTCGCGGTGGGCATTTCGGTGCCGCTCAACCTGGTGTTCGGCGTGGCCGCCGCCTGGTGCGTGAGCAAGTACGAGTTCCGCGGCAAGAGCATTCTGGTCACCCTGATCGACCTGCCGTTCTCTGTATCGCCAGTGATCGCCGGTCTGATCTACGTGCTGCTGTTCGGCGCCCAGGGCTTTTTCGGCCCGTGGCTGCGCGAGCACGATATTCAGATCATCTTCGCCTTACCGGGCATCGTCTTAGCCACGGTGTTTGTCACCGTGCCCTTTGTTGCCCGCGAGCTGATCCCGCTGATGCAGGAGCAGGGCACCCAGGAAGAGGAGGCCGCCCGCCTGCTTGGTGCCAATGGCTGGCAGATGTTCTGGCACGTGACCCTGCCCAATATCAAATGGGGCCTGATCTATGGCGTGGTGCTTTGTACTGCGCGGGCCATGGGCGAGTTCGGCGCGGTGTCGGTGGTCTCCGGGCATATCCGGGGTTACACCAATACGCTGCCGCTGCATGTCGAAATTCTCTACAACGAATACAACCACGTCGCCGCCTTCAGCGTCGCCAGCCTGCTGCTGTTGCTGGCGGTGTTTATCCTGCTGCTCAAGCAGTGGAGCGAGTCCCGTATCAACCGCCTGAAAGCCAGTGCTGGCGAGGAATAAGTCATGTCGATTGCAATCTCTAACGTCAGCAAGAATTTCAATGCGTTCAAAGCGCTGAACGATATCAATCTGAATATCCAGAGTGGCGAACTGGTCGCTTTGCTCGGCCCTTCCGGCTGCGGCAAGACCACGTTGCTGCGCATCATCGCCGGCCTGGAAACCCCGGACAGCGGCAGCATCGAGTTCCACGGCGAAGATGTTTCCAACCACGATGTGCGCGACCGTAACGTCGGTTTTGTGTTCCAGCACTACGCGCTATTTCGCCATATGACCGTGTTCGACAACGTTGCCTTTGGCCTGCGCATGAAGCCCAAGGGCGAGCGGCCGAACGAGAATGCGATCAAGAAAAAGGTCCACGATCTGCTTGATCTGGTGCAGCTTGATTGGCTTGCGGATCGCTACCCCGAGCAGCTTTCCGGTGGCCAGCGTCAGCGCATCGCCCTGGCTCGTGCCCTGGCAGTGGAGCCGAAAGTGCTGCTGCTCGACGAACCCTTCGGCGCCCTGGATGCCAAGGTGCGCAAGGAACTGCGCCGCTGGCTGGCGCGCCTGCACGAAGAAGTGCACCTGACCTCGGTATTCGTCACCCATGACCAGGAAGAGGCCATGGAGGTGGCGGATCGCATCGTGGTGATGAACAAGGGCGTGGTCGAGCAGATCGGCTCGCCGGGCGAGGTGTATGAGAAGCCGGCCAGCGATTTCGTCTATCACTTCCTCGGTGATGCCAACCGCTTGTACGTCGGCAACGACACCCACGTGCTGTTCCGCCCGCACGAGATTCACCTCTCGCGCCAAGCCGAAGCAGGCCACCAGGCCGGTGAAGTACGCGACATCCGACCGCTCGGCGCAATCACCCGCGTAACCCTTAAAGTTGCCGGGCAGAGCGAGCCGATCGAAGCCGAAGTGGCCAAGGATCACCTCAGCCTGGCCAACCTCACTCGCGGTGAAACGCTGTACTTCAAACCGAAAGCGGGGCAGCCGGTGATTCAACAGCGCTGAGTTCTGGCTGTAAAACAAAAAAGGAGCGCATTGCGCTCCTTTTTGTTTTTAACACCGAGGCTGCGACGCGCAGCAGGTCGTGTTATTTGCGCTGCCACTTACCTTCAAGCTGGATGTACTGCCCGGCTGGGGTCTTGTCGATAGCTTTCTGCCCGGCAATCGCTTCCACATCACTGAGCTGGATGCCATTCTGCGCTGCCAGCTTCTGGTATTCGGCGCGCCGCGCCTGGTTGATCAACTGGGCGATTTCGGCGGCCTGTCCGCCGTTACTCACTACGCCGAGATAGCCATTGGGCATTTCGCCCAATTGGCCGCTGGCTTTGGCGTCGCTCAGGGCGGACATGGCTTCGTTAAGGTTCAGGGCTACGGCTGGCAGGCTCAGGCTGAGCAGCAGTAACAGGCTGGCAAGGCGCTTATAGATATTCATGTTCGGGCTCCTTTAGAACAATCCGCTGGATTCGCTGAACATACTGTCCAGGGCTTTATCCACCTTGATATAGATTTCGTGCTCGATCTTCACATTGAGGTTGATGTTGATCGGCTCATTGGGCATCGCCAGCTGTACGGTCGGGGTGCAGGCCGTACTGAGCAGCCCTAGTAGCAGGACGGCGAAACAACTACGCAAGCGCATGGCGCTTCTCCTTGGTCATGGCTCTGTCGGGGCCGTTTTGGCATTGCGTTCCAGCATACGCTGTTGCACACGCTGCTTGATGATGTCGCTGACCTTGTCGGTCAGTTGCAGGCTGGCCAGCAGGGTCGGAATGTCTTCTTCCAGGTTGATATTGAAGTGGATCGGTCGGCCTTGTTCGATGGCCGGGTTCTGTCCCTCCAGGCGCATGGCCAAAGCCAACTTGCCTTGCTGATCGTAGTTGACCTGGCTGCTCAGGGTCGTAAAGCGAAAATCCTCCAGCGATTGGGTCACCAGCTGCATCGCCGGGTTGCTGCGGCCGAGGGCGCGGATACGTTCTGAGTGGAACTGCAGTCTGCCGCCCGGTGCGCGTGCGCTGAGTTGGCCTTGTTCGATGGTCACGCCCTGGCTGCTGATCTGCAGCGGCAATTCGCCATCCAGGGTGCCTGTGCCGGCCAGGCCCTCTGTGGGGTAGAGGATAAACAGCTGCTCAAGTTCCAGGCCCTGCACCTGTACGGGAAATAGCAGCGGCTCGGCGGCCAGGCTCCATTGCCCGGGTGCCAGTTGCAGGTTGCCGCCCATCAGCGCTGCTTCGGCCTGGCGCAGCTGTAGCTGGCCTTGGGTCGGTGTTTGCAGGGCTGCGTTGTAGCGGCCGCTGAGCTGCAGCGGCCCCAGCGGTATGCCGGGGTTGGCCTGGGCCAGGCGCAGCTCGCTCAACTCAAGCTGCAGCTGTTCGGGATCGACTCGCACAGTGATGCGGCTATTCAAACCCTCCAGCGCGGTGCGGTCATAAATCCCGCCCAGGCCCTTGCCGGTCAGTTCGAGTTTGACCGTGGGCAGCTGTTGATCGCTGGCGAGGGTCAGGCTGGCGTTGGCATTCAGGCGACCGTTGTTCAGCTCCAGCAGAGCTGGCCAGGCCGTAAAGCTGTCTTTTAAGGGGTTACCGCTGCGTAGAAACAGCTCTGCCAGTTGCGCTTGCAGGCTCAGGCCCTTGGCGCTGCTGTGTTGTGCCTGCAGCTTGAGCTGCAGGCCGGCATCGTTGCGCAGTGTGCCGTTCAGCTCCGCCTGTAGCTGGTTTGCAGTCACAGGGCCTTGCCAGTACCAGCGCTGAGGCTGCAATTGCCCATGCTGCAGCTGCGCACTGAGGTCGAGCGGGCCTTTTAGCTGCCAGTCGAGCAGTGCGCCTGCCGCCAGTTGTGCCTGCAGTTGCAGCCCGCTGCTGCTGGCCTTGAGTTGCTGTGCTTGCACATCCGCACTGCGCAGATGCTGCAGGCTTAGCTGTGAGCCTTTGCCGAGGACGAGATCCAGCTGCTGTGCATCCAGAAAAGCGTCGAGTTGCAACTGCGTCTGCAGCGCGCCGATCTTCCAACTCTCCAACTGAAATGCCTGGGTGTATGCGCTAAGGCTGCCGTCCAGCAGCTGCAAGCCCCAGGGCAAACTATTTGCCAGGGCCAGCGTACCGCGCAGCTCGAATTGGCTACGCCCCTGGCCCTTTAGCAGCAGTTGCAGGGGCAGGGCGCGATCAACCAGTTGTGCAGCCAAGTTTTCGGGCGTTTCGGTGGACTGGATTGTTAGCTGCAGCGTTTCGGGATGCAGCTCTGCCGGTACGCCACTGATAAGGTCATTGGCAATTTGCTTGAGGTTGAGGTCGGCATTCAGGCTATCGGCCAGCCACTGCCCATCCAGCGCCTGGGCGGACAAATCGAAGCTGCCCTGCAATTGACCGATAGCGGGAATGGGCCAGGGCTCTGGCAGGTTGGCGCTGGCTTGCAACTGGCCGCTGGCCTGCTGCAGTTGCGCCAGGTTAAGTGGGCCAGGGGCAAGCTGCAGTTGCCAGCTTGCCTTCAGCTGCGCTGCCGCCGGAGCCTCAGGCAGTGTGCCTGCGGCGTTGGGCAGCCATTGGCTGAGCCAGCTTTGCAGCACCGCGCTTTGCTGCAGATCACCGGTGAAATCGCCTTGCCAGAGTTGCCCGGCGGCGCTCTGTTGCAGGCTACTGCTGAGCTGCAATTGCCGTTGCTGATTGATCGTCAGGCTGAGCTGCAGCGCTGAAGTTGTGGCGTCGCCCTGCAACTGCGCGTGCCAGCTCAGTTGGTTTTGCTGATGTTGCAGGTTGAGTTGCGCATCAACCTGCGAGATGTCTCTAAGTAGTTGCAGATCGCCCAGCAGCTGGCAGCGCGTGGCGGCGCAGGGCAGCTCGATCTGCAGTGCATCAATCTGCACGCGTTGCGGCAAGAGGCTGATAACGGCAGAGAGCTGCTCAAGCGGCACCTCAAAATCCGTGCTGTCTTCAGATGCAGGCTCGGCTTGAGAGGGCAGATTCAGGTGCAGGCTGGTGATATGCACCTGCTGCCAGAAGGGCAGCGCCAGGCTGAATCCGCTCCAGTGCAATTGCACCTGTTGCAGCTGCACTGCGCCGCTAGGGTGCTGCAGACTGAGCTGTTCAAGCTGTATGCCCTGGGTGGATAGGCCCAGACCGCGCCATTCGAGATTATCGATCTGCTCGCGTTCGAGCAGACGATTCAGGCTCAGGTAGCCGTAAGCGCTAAGCAGTACGAGCAGTAAAACCAGGCAACTGATAAGTCGCAGCCAGGTGCGCCGGCTGGGCATAAGCACTGATCCATAGTGGGGAGTTGCGTGGCAGGACGTTAACCCATGTCTGGCAGGCTGCCAATCACGGGTTATTCTCTTCTGTGTAATTACAGCATTTAGTGGTAGTTTTGCTGTAAACAGACATTATGAAAGTAGGAGGCCGTGATGAGCGCATTGATTCGACCGGTTGCCGACGCCGATGCGGTGCTGGCCAAAGCGCTGCTCAATACCCGTGAACAGCTGGGCCTGACCCAGCGGGAACTGGCGGACATTATTGGCGTACACCGTACGGCCATCTCGCGCTGGGCTGAGGGTGGCCTGCGCGTGCACAGCAAGACCGGTGAGCTGGCCTTGCTGCTGGTGCGTGTATACCGCTCACTGTTTGCCCTGTTCGGCGGCAACCTGGCGGATATGCAGCATTTTCTGCGCACCGATAACCGTCATCTGGATGCACCGCCCTTATCCCTAATGATGCAGGTACAGGGTTTGGTGCGGGTGGTGGAGTATCTAGATGCGATTCGTGGCAAGGGTTGAGTCGTAACCGGTAAGCGCAGTACCCAACAATAATAAAAGTTAAGGACAACGCCACCATGGATATCTGGCAACGCTGCCAAGGCCCGCAGCAGATCAAACCCTTGCGCGGGCGCCTGGTGCGCTTGGTTGAGAGCCAGGCCCAGGTCGCCACGCTGCAACTGGTCGATACCCTTGCCGAACAGGCGCTGCTCGAAGAACTGCTGGAAACCAGCAAACCGCCGCTGCCGCAGAGCGCCGAGCCGCTGCATTACCTGCTGAAAACCCCATTCCGTTATCCGCCGCTGCGCTGGGGCTCGCGCTTTGGTTCGGTGCATGAGCCGAGCCTGTTCTATGGCGCGCTGCGTATCGACACCGCCATGGCCGAGGCGGCGTATTACCGGTTTCTGCTCTGGGATGGTATGAGCATCGCGCCGCCGAGTGGGCGCATCCTTTCCGAGCATTGCACCTTCGAGGCGCGCTATCAGGTTGAGCGCGGTATTCAGTTGCAGCATCCGCCGTTTGCGGACTTCCAGGCTGAGCTGAGTCACGCCAGTGCTTATCAACCGTGCCAGGCCCTAGGCGCGGCGATGCGCGGAGCAGGTGTTGAGGCGTTTGAATACCGGTCGGCGCGCTCTCTGCTGCAAGGCAATAACGTGGCGCTGTTTGTGCCCGCTGCGTTGGCGGAGAAGCGCCCGCGTAATTTGTTGAGCTGGTTATGCGAAACCACCGGCGACTATGTGGCATTCAAGAATGCCCAGATTCCGGATACTCCCAGAGTCTTTCGTCTCGACGCCTATCAAGTGGAGGGACGCCTGCCACGTCCGGCCTAGACAGGGCGGCTTTTTCAGGGCGTTTTGCCCTGAAAAAGAGCAGTGCGACGGCGTGACGCAGCAACTTGTGCACAATTGCGATGCGCCTTGTCAAGCAAGATGCAGTGCTTGACGTAAACCCTTGATTTTTTTTATTGATTTTATAAGTCAATGAAATATATGGATTTTTTACGCTGGTGAAAAAATCACCAGTTTGACCTTGGGCCCCACGCCATAGGCGCTGAGGACGCTTGCTCCCATGTTATCCACGAAGTTATCCACAGCTTCTGTGGATTAACCCGAGCGCTTGCTCTAGACCGCCAGTCAGCGCTTTTTTGCAAGACTTTACCTGGCTGAAAAAAGGAGTAGAGTTGCGCGCCTTTCCGGCTACCGCTGCTTTTTATGCCTCGCGCAATCACTCGACTACCTATTGCTTCAACCTCGGTTCCTCGCCTGCCCACCCGTGTGGCGCTCTGGCTACTGGACAATCCTCGCCTCGGTCACGCCCCTAGCGTCAAACGCTTTGCTGGTCATCTGCTTAAGCAGCCTGCTTTGCAGGGTGTGGTGCAGGCGCAGAGTCGACTGGGACAAATGCTTTGCCGTGATTGCGGCAACCCGCGTGATCGGCGCATGGGTTTTGAGCTGCTGCGTCAGGCCGCCCGCGCCGGCGATATGGGCGCCCAGCTGGAACTCGGCCAGCTTTACAGCCAGCCGCGCAACAATGAACCGCAGCAGGCCCGCCATTGGTTGGAACTGGCAGCGGGACAGGGTTCGCCAGAGGCGCAGCAACTGCTTAAACAGCTCTAGAGCCAGCTCAAAGTCTGCTACGCGTCGGCCCTGCTGCGTTAAAAACAGGCTCGCATGACACTAGCTCCAATACTTTGAGCAGTCTCTGACGCGATGGGCCGCTCTGTAAGAATACTGGTTATACTGCCAGTACTTTTCTGCGGAGCTGCTTATGCCCATCGATCTCTCCACCGCACTGGCACCTGCGCTGCTCGGCTTTGCCGCCGCAGCACTTCCTCTTCTATATATGGCTTGGTCGCTGCAACGCCGCCTGGCCAGTCAGCAGCTGGAATTCAGCCTGCTACAAGAGCGTCTGAATAATGCGCAGCTGGCTCAGGCCGGCCTGACGGCGCAGCTGGAAGATTGCCGCGAGGAAGTCGCCGAGATCAGCGAGATCAAGGCCGATCAGCAGGCCGAACTGGCGGCGCTGCGTCGTGAAACCGACTTGCTCCAGCAGGAGCGGCAGGTCGCCCGCGAAGCCGCTCAGGCTTGGAGCAATCAGCGCGAACAGCAGGAAGCTGAAATCCGCCGTCTGGATGCCCAGCGTGCTGCCCTTAGCGCCGAACTTAACGAACAGCAGGACAGCCATCAACAGCGCCTGAGCGACCTGCAGGGCTCGCGCGATGAGCTGCGCGCGCAATTTGCCGAGCTGGCCGGGAAGATCTTCGATGAGCGCGAGCAGCGTTTTGCCGAAACCAGCCAGCAGCAGCTCGGCCAGCTGCTCGATCCGCTCAAGGAGCGCATCCAGTCCTTCGAAAAACGTGTGGAAGAAAGCTATCAGCAGGAAGCCCGCGAACGCTTTTCCCTGGGTAAGGAGCTGGAGCGTTTGCAGCAGCTCAACCAGCGTCTGGGCGATGAGGCGACCAACCTGACCCGCGCCCTCAAAGGGCAGAAAACCCAGGGCAATTGGGGCGAACTGGTGCTGGAGCGCGTGCTGGAACACGCTGGCCTGGAGAAAGGCCGCGAGTACCAGACCCAGGTCAGCCTGAAGAGTGCCGATGGTGAGCGCTTTCAGCCGGATGTGCTGATTCAGCTGCCCGGCGACAAGCAAGTGGTGGTGGACGCCAAGGTCAGCCTCACTGCGTACCAGCAATATATTGCCGCAGAGGACGACGCCAGCCGACAGCTGTCGCTCAAGCAGCATGTGCTGTCGCTGCGCAGCCATTTGAAAGGCTTGTCGCTCAAGGACTACCAGCGCCTGGAAGGCCTGCACAGCCTGGATTTCGTCTTGCTCTTCGTGCCGATCGAAGCCGCCTTCGCCGCAGCATTACAGGCCGATCCTGGTCTGTTTCAGGAGGCCTTCGATCAACACATCGTGATCGTCAGCCCGACCACGCTGCTGGCCACTTTGCGGGTGATCGACAGCTTGTGGCGGCAGGAGCGGCAAAGCCAGAACGCCCGTGAAATTGCCGAACGCGCCGGCGCGCTGTACGACAAGTTCGTCGCCTTTATTCAGGATCTGGATGAAATGGGCGCGCGCCTGCAGCAACTGGATAAAGCCTATGCCGGCGCTCGCAACAAGCTCTGTGAGGGGCGCGGCAATATCATCAGTCGGGTGGAAAACCTCAAGCTGCTCGGCGCCCGCGCCAGCAAAAGCCTGCCTGTTGAACTGCTCGAACAGGCGGCAGGGGTGATGGTGCTGGATGAAGCCAGCGAGTAGCGCCTCTGTTGCCCCTGCAAGAGCCGTACCTGCCCGCTGTGCCGAACTGATAAATGGGGCTGAGGATTCCCGTCATATGTGCGGTTTACGCGTTTAGCCGCTCTTGCTTCGCAGTCGCAGGATGGTGTGCGGTGAACTCGCGCAGCCATACGGCCAATTGCTGCGGCTCCACCAACAGTTGCCAGTGGCTGGCATTGACCTCGCGTCGATGCAGCCTGGGTGCCCAGTGCTGCAACTGATCAAACAGTTGCGGCCGCACAAAGCGGTCGCGGGTCGGTACGATCAGCTGCACCGGCACCTGCGTATGACGCAGGCGTGGGGTGAACAAGCTGCGGATAAAGTTGGCGCGGTACAGCTTGACCCCGTGCACACCGTCCGAGCGTTGGCTACTGCTGATTGGCACATTGCGCAGCCCTTCGACTTTGTGCAACAGCCTTGGCCAAGCGCGGTCCAGGCCCAGGCGCCAGGTCAGCTCGGGCAGCAGTGGGGTGTGGAACATCGCGATATACCAAGAGCTGAGCAACTGGCCGAGCACCTGCAGCAGCGAGCGCGGCGTCTTCTGTTTGAGCTTGTCGCGCATCCAGTGGCCGACATGGTCCAGGCAAGGCCCGGAGATGCTGGTGTAGGAGGCCAGTAATGGTTGAATGCGTGGCTCGGTGACCGCCTCCCAGGCCTGAATCGAGCCCCAGTCATGGGCCACCAGATGCACCGGCTGATCGGGGCTGAGGGCCTTGATCACCGCCTCCAGATCATTCGCCAGTTTCTCTAGGTGATAGTCCAGGCGCTTGCGTGGAATATCCGATGCGCCAAAGCCGCGCACGTCGTAGGCGATGATCTGGTAATCACCTGCCAGCTCGCGCACCAGGGGTAGCCAGATTTCGTGGTTGTCCGGGTAGCCGTGCACCAGCAGCAGAGTCGGGCCGTTCGGGTTGCCCCAGCGGTAGGCCGCCAGCTGCACACCATCGCCCTGAATCCAAAGCTGTTCGGCCTGCAGCTCTTTATATGGCAGCACTGCTGGCGCGTTCATACGACCGTCCGATGCAGAGCGAGCGTTAGTGAGTGGCGCTGGGTGATAAAGGCGAGGGCAATGGGCATGCGGCGTCTCCGGATTGTCATGGCTGACCGTTACTTCATTCGATGTCTTGGCCAGTGTTGGCCGCTCGGGAGGAATCTGCCTAGCCAACTTTTGGGCTAATAGCAGGGCCTGTTACGGTGTTACTGAAGAAGCTGGAACCCCTCTGCAATAGGGCTATGCGCGGGTTGTGCGCGGGCAGATGAGCGGCTTGGCAAAGCAAATCCAGCCCTTGGTTAGGGGGATTATTGCCGTACTGCAGGGGGGCTGCTATGCAAGCAGCAGTAATGCCGCCGCGCCGGCCAGCAGACCGGTAGCCATCACCGGCAGGGTCATCAGTGCCAGCTTGCGGCCACCGATCAGGGTGACCAGAAAGCCTTTGACCAGGCTGTTGCTTAGCGCTGCG
Source organism: Pseudomonas sp. FEMGT703P (assembly GCF_002786345.1). Taxonomy (NCBI): domain Bacteria; kingdom Pseudomonadati; phylum Pseudomonadota; class Gammaproteobacteria; order Pseudomonadales; family Pseudomonadaceae; genus Pseudomonas; species Pseudomonas sp. FEMGT703P. The sequence continues at coordinate 141,493 of NZ_PGCM01000010.1, forward strand.
AGAAAGATTCCCTGCACCGCTACCTGAGCATGCAATTCGCCCTTGGCGCTGCGCGCCAGTGACAGGGTGATGGCATCCACATCGGCTAGCCCCGAGAGCAGTGCCACCAGGTAGACGCCGACATCGCCAAGCCAGCGCTGCGCGCCTTCGACCATCAACAAAATCAACGCCAGCAACGCGGCAAAACGCAGCGCAGGGCCCAGCTCGAAGGGGTTTTTCAGCGGCGGCTCAGCCTGTTCTTCGCTCTCCGTGCCGGCGCGGCGGTAGTACAGCAGCGCGCCGCACGCGTATACCAGAGTGGCAATGCCCAGCGGCCAGACCAGCTGTGGCAGCAGGCTGGCGTTGACCAGACCGACCTCCAGCAGCACCCGTGGAAACATCAGCGCCGAGGTGGCAAGCAGGCCGCAGGCCAGAATCGCCTGCAGATTACGTCCCGGGGCCAGACGCGCCAGGGTCACGGTCATCGCCGTGGACGACACCACGCCGCCGAGCAGCGCGGTGATCAGCAGGCCATGACGCGTACCTACCAGGCGAATCGCCACATAGGCAGCAAAGCCGATACTGGCGATCAGCACCACCATCCACCAGATGGCGTATGGGTTGAAGGCTTGCCACGGACCGTAACCCTGATTGGGCAGCGCTGGCAGCAACACCAGGGAAATAAACAGTAGCTTCAGCGCGCCGGAAACTTCCGCCTCGCTGAGCCGTTGCAGGGCGCCGTGCAGGGATTGCTTGAGGCTCAGCAGCAGTGCCACCGCGACTGCGCCGGCCGCCGCTAATCCGGCATAACCGGCCATGGCCAGGCTGCCGAGCAGAAAAGTGATCAGCAGCGCTACTTCGCTGGTCAGGCCCAGGTCGCCCAGGCGTTGCAGTTCGCCAAAGTAGGAAGCCACTACCAACAGGGCGAAACCGGTAAAGATCACCGCCCAGGCCACCACGCCGAAGTGTTCGCCCAGCAGCATGGCAAAGGCGCCGAGCAGGCTGCTCAGGGCGAAGGTACGAATCCCCGCGACCAGCTGGGTGTCCTCGGTATTACGCCCCTGCCAGCCACGCTCGGCACCAATCAGCAGGCCGGCGGCCAGGGCGCTGGCAAAGTTCAGCAAGGTGTCGAGGGCTTCCGGCATGAGCAGATCCTGGGCGGGTAATGCTGGCAGTCTAGCCAGTGGGGTTTAGGCTGTATTGCGGCAGGTCAGCCTGCGGCGTTATTGCAGCGCAAGATTGTTCAAGACGCCGCAGCCGGGATGCGCCAGGCTATGCCGCAAAGGAGGGCGCATGAGCCGTTTGCAGCAATTTCTCTATGGGTGTCGCGACAGCATCCCGATGATTGTCGGGATTCTGCCGTTTGGTCTGATCTATGGTGCGTTGGCCAGTCTGGCTGGGCTGAGCCTGGGGCAAGCCCTGGGTATGTCCCTGCTGGTGTATGCCGGCTCCGCGCAGTTTATTGCCATCAGCCTGCTGACCCTGGGCAGCGGCATGCTGGTGATTCTGCTCACCACGCTGGTGGTCAATCTACGCCATGTGCTCTATAGCGCCGCATTGCAGCCTTATGTCGGCAAGCTGTCGCAGCGCTGGCGAGTGCCGCTGGCGTTCGGCCTGACTGATGAAACCTTCGCCGTGGTGCAGCGCCGTTATCTGGCGCGCGGCATGACCGAGCACAGCCAGTGGTATCACGCTGGCGTGGCGTTGGCGCTTTACCTGTCCTGGGTGTCGAGCTCTCTGGTGGGCGCACTGTTTGGCCAGAACGTACCGAACCTGGCGGGCTGGGGCCTGGACTTTGCCATGTTGGCGACGTTTATCGGCATTGTGGTGCCGGCGCTGCGCAATCAGCCGCAGATTGCTGCCGCTCTTGTAGCCGGCGCAGTGGCGCTGCTTTGCCACACCTGGCCATACAAGCTGGGGCTGATGGCAGCTGCGCTCAGTGGCATTGCGGTCGGTGTATGGCTTGAGCGTCGCAAACCGTCGGTGACTGCCGGGGAGGGCGCGTGATGGATACCTGGCTGCTAATTCTCGGCATGGCGCTGATCACCTTTGCGATTCGCTACAGCCTGTTTGCCTTTCCCGATCTGCGTTTCCCGCCGCTGGTGCGGCAGGGGCTGCATTACGTGCCGACTGCCGTGCTGAGTGCCATTGTCCTGCCGGGCATGCTGATCCCCGATGGCCAGCAGTGGGCGTTCAGCCTGGACAATGCCTACCTGTTGGCCGGGCTGGCGACTATTGCCATCGCTGCGTTGACCCGGCATCTGCTGGCTACCATCGGCGGTGGTCTGCTGGTGTTTTTTATGGTGCGTTGGTTGTTGGGTCAGTTACCCCTGTAAGCAGGGTTATTTGCCGCCTGGATTTGTAGAAAATGCAGCAAAAGGCATGTTTCGCTGTGGCTTTGTCGGGGGCTCTTGCAGTCAAATGCCTAACACTGGCCACTCTAGACAGGTACACGGACGATGACCGAACACTCTCAATTCGCATTGCTGGGTAAAAAGCGCTTTTTGCCGTTTTTCCTGACCCAGTTGCTGGGGGCCTTCAACGACAATATCTTCAAGCAGTCACTGATTCTCGCCATCTTGTTCAAAATCAGCTCAAGCGCTGACAAGGATCTGTTGGTCAATCTCTGTGCCTTGCTGTTTATTCTGCCGTTCTTTCTGTTCTCGGCCCTGGGTGGGCAGTTTGGTGAGAAGTTCGCCAAGGACTCGCTGATCCGCAAGATCAAGTTCGCCGAAATTATCATCATGTTGTTGGGTGCTGTTGGCGTGGTCATCGGCAATCTGCCGCTGATGCTTGCCGTGCTGTTTGCCATGGGCACGCAGTCGGCGCTGTTCGGCCCGGTGAAGTATTCGATCCTGCCGCAGCACCTTGAAGAGCAGGAGCTGGTGGGTGGCAACGCCTTAGTGGAGATGGGTACTTTCCTGGCCATCCTCGCCGGCACCATTGGCGCCGGCATCATCATGGCCAGCAGTGCTTATGCACATATCGTTGCAGTGGCTGTGGTGCTGGTGGCGATACTCGGCTATCTGGCCAGTCGCGGTATTCCTGCTGCCTCGGCGGCCATGCCGCAGCTCAAACTGGACTGGAACATTCTGCGTCAGTCCTGGGCGACGATGAAGCTTGGCCTGGGTCAGCGCCCGGCCGTATCGCGTTCGATGGTCGGTAACTCGTGGTTCTGGTTTCTCGGCGCGGTATACCTGACGCAAATTCCGGCCTATGCCAAAGAGTGGCTGTACGGCGATGAAAGCGTGGTCACGCTGATTCTCACTGTGTTCTCGGTCGGTATCGCGCTGGGCTCGATGCTCTGCGAGCGCATGAGTGGGCACAAGGTGGAAATCGGCCTGGTGCCATTCGGCTCGATCGGCCTGACCCTGTTCGGCATTCTACTCTGGTGGTTTTCCGGCGGCTTCCCCGAAGCAGCGGTGGCGCATGACTGGCTGGCGGTGCTGAGCATTGGCCAGGCCTGGTGGATTCTCGGCTCGATCCTCGGCATTGGTCTGTTCGGCGGCTTCTATATCGTGCCGCTGTATGCGCTGATCCAGTCGCGCACGGTGGAGCATGAGCGGGCGCGGGTGATTGCCGCCAACAACATCCTCAATGCGCTGTTTATGGTGATCTCGGCGATTGTCTCGATCCTGTTTCTCAGCGTTGCTGAGCTGTCGATTCCGCAGCTGTTCCTGACCATTTCGCTGATGAACATCGCGGTCAACAGCTACATCTTCAAGATCGTCCCCGAATTCACCATGCGCTTTATGATCTGGCTGCTCAGTCACTCGATGTACCGGGTTGAGCACAAGGGGCTGGAGGCGATTCCCGATGAGGGCGCGGCAGTGCTGGTGTGCAACCACGTGTCGTTTGTCGATGCGCTGCTGATCGGTGGCGCGGTGCGCCGGCCGGTGCGCTTTGTCATGTACTACAAAATCTACAACCTGCCGGTGCTCAACTTTATCTTCCGCACCGCCGGCACTGTGCCTATTGCTGGGCGCAACGAAGACCTGCTGATCTATGACGCCGCATTCAAGAAAATCGCCGAATACCTGCGCAATGGTGAAGTGGTATGCATCTTCCCTGAGGGCAAGTTGACCACCGATGGCGAGTTGAATGAGTTCAAAAATGGCATCGAGCGCATCGTCGAAGCCAACCCGGTGCCGGTGATTCCCATGGCGTTGCAAGGCTTGTGGGGTAGCTTTTTCAGTCGTGATCCGCATAAGGGCTTGTTCAAGCGCCTGTGGTCGCGCATCACCCTGGTGGCCGGTATGCCGGTTGCGCCCGAACTGGTCAAGCGCGAGTTGCTGCAGGCTCAGGTGGCTGAGTTGCGGGGCGAGCGGCGTTAAACCCCAGAGATGAAAAAGCCCGCCAATTTGGCGGGCTTTTTTGTGCTGCTTAAGCGGCTTAGTGGCTGAGTTTTAGCCCGATCAGGCCACAGACAATCAGCGCCACGCTGGCGATGCGCAGCAGCGTCACGGCCTCGCCAAACAACATGATGCCGGCAATCGCCGTGCCCACGGCACCGACACCAGTCCAGATTGCATAGGCGGTGCCCAGGGGCAATTCCTTCATGGCCAGGCCAAGCAATGCCAGGCTGACGATGATCGCCGCAACAGTCAGGAGAGTGGGGAGAGGGCGGGTAAAGCCGTCGGTGTATTTCAGGCCAACAGCCCAGCCTACTTCGAACAGGCCAGCCAGCAGCAGAATGAACCAGGACATACAAACCTCCAAAACAGATAGAGGGGCCGTCCCGTGGTGATCACTCGCAGAGTGGTGAGGTCGTCCTCACGCTGTGCAGTATTTTGCACATTGGCCGGCGCAGGGCAAGCCGCAGAGGACCAGTGGTCTGTTTCTCTGCGGTTGCTCTACAGGCGTGCAGCGGCTTAGATCCCCTGCGGAATCTCTTCGCCGCCCAAGGCTTCGAACAGCGCCGGGAGGAAGTCCACCAATGTCAGCATCATCAGGGTGAAGCTGGCGTCCTGCTGGCCGAGGTCGTCGTCGCCGCCGTCCTGTTCGGCCTGATCCTGCAGCAGGTCTTCAAAGCGCAGGCGCTTGACCACCAGCTTATCGTCGAGCACAAAGGACAGCTTATCCTGCCAAGCCAGTGACAGTTGAGTGACCTGCTTGCCCGAGCTCATGTGCAGCTGGATTTCGTCGCTGGTCAGGTCCTGGCGCTTGCAGCGCACCACGCCGCCATCTTCATGGGTGTCGCGCAGTTCGCACTCATCCAGCACGTGGAAGTCTGGAGCGGCCTGCTGAACCTTGACCCAATCGGTGAGGGTGGCGCTTGGCGCGATCTTCACGGTCAGTGGACGTACTGGCAGCGAGCCGATGGCTTCGCGCAGGGTCGACAGCAGGTCTTCGGCGCGCTTGGCGCTGGCCGAGTCAACCAGGATCAGTCCCTGCTTGGGGGCGATAGCGGCGAAGGTGGCGGATTTACGGATAAAGGCACGTGGCAGGAAGGTCTGCACGATCTCGTCTTTGAGCTGATCGCGCTCCTTCTTGTAAACCTTGCGCATCTGCTCGGCTTCGATCTCGTCGACTTTGTCCTTCAGCGCATCCCGCACCACGCTGCCCGGCAGGATGCGTTCTTCCTTGCGTGCGGCGATCAGCAGGAAATCACCGCTGACGTGCACCAGCGGCGCATCGCCGCCTTTACCAAAGGGCGCGATAAAACCGTAGGTGCTGAGTTCCTGACTGGCGCAGGAGCGGGCCGGTTTAGCTAACAGCGCCGTTTCGAGCGCCTCGGCATCAAACGGGATGTCCTGGGTGAGGCGATAGACCAGCAGGTTACGAAACCACATAAGAGGGTGTATCTCCATTAACAGACCTACCGGCAGCGGCAGGTATCACAAGTCGTCAGTACCCTATCCGGGTGCTGTTTCAGGTTGACCGAAGCGCTATGACTCGTTGGGCAACCTGTGCGTTGCATTCGGGGCGCATTATTCCCCCGAGTGGTGCTTGAGGCCAAGTCTGCGCTAAGCCTTTGCTGCATCAATAAAAAATTTTCAAAACAGTGCTTGCCAAGGTGCGGATCGCTCTCTAGAATGCGCCCCACTTCGAGAGTGAAGGGTGATTAGCTCAGCTGGGAGAGCATCTGCCTTACAAGCAGAGGGTCGGCGGTTCGATCCCGTCATCACCCACCAACTCGCTTTTTGAAGTTACGCGCAGCGGTAGTTCAGTCGGTTAGAATACCGGCCTGTCACGCCGGGGGTCGCGGGTTCGAGTCCCGTCCGCTGCGCCATTTTTATCCTCGCTTCATCCCCTCTGTGACATATCGCAATACCTCGCAAAATCCTTTCTGAATAATCAGCTAAACATCTGAACTTATACGCATTTTCTGTCTCCTAACACGGTAGCCAGTGATCGCGGCAGCCTGCTAAGCTCGCGCTTTCACACCATTTGCCCTAGGGCGCACCGGACAAGGAACAAGCATGAAACAGCATCGTTTAGCAGCGGCGGTCGCCCTGGTAGGTTTGGTTCTCGCAGGTTGCGATTCGCAAACCAGCGAAATCACCCTGGAAACCCCAGCACAGAAAGCGTCCTACGGTATCGGCCTGAACATGGGCAAAAGCCTGGCTCAGGAAGGCATGGATGACCTGGATTCCAACGCTGTTGCGCAAGGCATCGAAGACGCCATTGGCAAGAAAGAACAGCGCCTGAAAGACGAAGAGCTGATCGAAGCCTTTGCCTTCCTGCAAAAACGTGCCGAAGAGCGCATGGTTACTCTGAACGAAGAGTCGGCCAAAGCCGGCAAGAAGTTCCTAGAAGACAACGCCAAGCGTGAAGGTGTGACCACCACCGCTTCCGGCCTGCAGTACGAAGTGGTGAAAAAGGCCGACGGCGCTCAGCCGAAAGCCACTGACGTGGTAACCGTACACTATGAAGGCAAGCTGACTGATGGCAGCGTGTTCGACAGCTCGGTTGAGCGTGGCAGCCCGATTGATCTGCCGGTTAACGGCGTGATCCCAGGTTGGGTCGAAGGTCTGCAGCTGATGCATGTTGGTGAGAAGTACAAGCTGTACATCCCAAGCGAGCTGGCATATGGCGAGCAGAGCCCGACTCCGGCCATTCCAGCCAACTCGGTGCTGGTGTTTGATCTGGAGCTGATTGCGATTAAAGACGCCGCCGCTCAAGAGTAATTTTCAGCGTTTCCTGATAGCGCCCCGTCTCGACGGGGCGTTGTCGTTTCTGCAGTCTGCTTTCGGCACTTTTCGCTTGACTGGAGTGTCTCAGTGGGTGTGTGAAATGGGGGTGGTGTTACGGTTATGCACATTTCTAAAATTAGCCGTGACGGATTAGGGTAACTTTCTTACAGAAACCCTTTGCCATTTTTAACTTATTGATTTATATGATTTTTTACTGTGTGGGCAAAAAATGTTCGATCTATGGCGAGGCCGCATGGGCTGGGCGTTTGCCAGGGTTATCGAGAAACTGTTCACAAGGTTATCCACAGCTTTAGTGGATAACCATGGCCAGCCCAGCCCGTGCGCGGGTTGCCGGGAGAAAGCGATGAAAGCACCGAAGAATTTCGCGCGTTACCAGTTTTTAGCCAAGCGTTTCCTCAAGCTTGGACGGTTACCGGCATTGCTATTATCCGTCGCCCGAAAGCGTGAAAAACTTGGCAGCGGCTTTGCGGAGTTGGCCGATCAGCTGAAATTGCTGCAGGCGCTTTGTCTGGCTTGGTGGCGCGGTGAGTATCGGGCCATCGACTCGCGCGCCTTAATGGCCGTGGTCGCGGCTTTGGTGTACTTCGTGACGCCGCTGGACGCTATGCCCGACTGGTTGTTTGGCATCGGCCTGGTTGATGATTTGGCAGTGCTGGCCTGGGTGTTGCGTACTTGGCAGGAAGAGTTGAACGCATTTCAGCAATGGCGGGCGAGTCAGGCGCCAGAATTGCTGAGGGTTGTTGAGCGGCTACCAGAGCTGGATGAATCGCTGACACCAGTGCAGGGACGTGTGGAGTAGCGGGGCGAAGGCTTATATTTTGTTGAGCATCTGTTCGATAAGGCCCTGGTCGCGCAACTCTTGCAGTGTTCTGTCCAGTAACTCAGTGCTGACCGGCAATTGAGGGCTGTACGTGCAGTGCATGTCGTAGCGTTCGATTACCCAGGGGTTTATCCGCAGCGGTGTATCAGCGCGTTTGGCCAGCTGGAAGCGCAGTGGCCGGCGCATGTCGATGATCGCGTCTAGGCGCTGTTTGCGCAGCAGGTTCAGCCCGGCACTGTGGTCACGCAGATCCTGGCGGATGATCTGTTGCTTGGCGAACGCCTCCATAAGTTCTCCGCTGTAGACGTAACCCAGTTGAGTGCCCACGGTCTTGCCGTGGAGTTCGTGCAGGCTGCTAATTGGCGCATGCTGACTGTGCAACAGCAGCACGTCCTCTTCGCTGTAGAGTGGGGCTGACCAGTGATAGCGCTCCGGTTTGTCTATCCATTGCGGGTTACTGTTGCAGATCACATGGATACGCCCGCGCTGCATAAATTCATCAATGCGTTTATTTGGCGTTTCGACAAATGCCGCGTCGAAGCCCAGCTGCTGACTGGCCAATTGGCCCAGCTGGTAGATGAAGCCACCACGTAATTGCTGCTCGTGGACATCGACATAGGGCATGCCATCAGCCGTAGCGAAACCCCAGCGCAGCTCATCTGCGCAGGCCCAGCCACCGCAGCTAATCAACAGTATTGTTATCAGTGTGCGCAAACCAGCCCCCAGCAACCGCTTGATAACCTGGTGGCAGTATAGATCACGCTCTTTATCGTGCCGGGCTGTTAAGATGGGCGCCTGTTCTGGAGTTGCCGAGAGTGATGGAAGTGCTCTGCATGGAGATTTACAGATGAATGTGCAAGTGATCGAGCGCGATGGCCAGCCTGAATATGCAGTGCTGCCCTGGGCGCAGTATCAGGCTTTGCTGCAGGCTGCTGGACAGGTGCCTAAGGCAGCCGCTGTGGTAGCCGATAGCTACAAGCCGACGTTGGATCAGCTGGCAGCCTTACGTGAGGCTAAAGGTATGAGTGCTGAGCAGCTGGCACGCAATGTCGGCATCAGCCCGCATTACCTGGGCATGATCGAGAGTGGCGAACGCCAGCCCGACGCAGCCATCCAGCGTGCGCTGGCCTGGCATCTTGGTGTCGATGGTTGGGAGGCACAGTCTTGAGCGTGAGCATCAGTCGGCAACACTGGCAGGCGTTGCTTGGTGAGCTTGAAGATGCCCAGCGTCAACGTCACCTGCTTACCTATCGTGCCTTGATCGAGCGACTGGCCTTGCCTAGCCCTGCCATGCAGACCTTAGCCGCCGCGCTGGAGCATCTGGCGGCACTGGATGCGCGTGCCGAACGTCCGTTGCGCAGTGCGTTGGTGATCAGTCAGGGAGCCAGCCGCTTGCCGCGTACTGGCTTCTTCGAGTGTGTAAGCCGCTTGGGCCGCTTCAGTGGTGCATCCGATGGCATCGCTGCTGCCTCCTGGCATGCTGCTGAAGTGGCGCGCGTGTTCGAGTTCAGCTACCCGGAAGAGGCCTGATGTTCGGCACGCTGCGAGCCCGTATCGGCTATCTGATTGCGCGCCGCCTGTTCCACTGGAGCGGGTTGGTTAAGCAGCCGCAGGCCTGGCGTTGGATGGAAGGGCAGTTTGCGCGCATGGCTGCGTTGGGCGATACCCAGGCGCAAAGTTTCTATGGGCATATCCTGCTGTTTCGTGGCCAAGGCTTGGGCGCTCGAAACGAGGGTCGACGGTTACTCAGTTTGGCGGCCACGGCTGGCGATGCCAAGGCTGCTTACCAGTTAGGGGTGTTGAGTCTGTCGGGTGATGCTCAGCAGGCGGCAGATGCCGCCAAGGCTGTTGAATGGTGGACGCTGGCTGTGCAGGCGGGGCACCCAGCTGCGGCCTATCGCTTGGCTGAGTTGTACCGCAATGGTGCGGCAGGTATTGACGCTGATGCCGTGCAAGCCGAGCATTTTGCGGCGTTATCCAATCGCCTGAGCGGCCTCTGATACCGCCTCCAGATACTGCCATCAGGCTGCCGAATCCGCCTGGGTGTCGATGATATGCAGGCTATAGCCCGGCACGGCCTTGGCATGACGCTTGGCCTCTGAGGCCATTGCCGCCAGCTGGCTCGCATCCAATTGCGCGCATTGCTCTGGATGAACGTGCACCACACCCAGAGACAAAGACAGCAGGGCATATTCCTGGCGTTTGCCACTGCGATCATGGGCGATAAAGCAGCCTGCATGCAGGTCTTCTTCACGGTAGAAGCGTCGGCACTGGCTCTGGAAATCCTCCAGTAGGCGATTGAGCCGCGCGCGCCAGTCCTGCGAGCCGAGTACCAAGAGAAAATCATCACCGCCGATGTGGCCGACAAAGTCCCGCGACGGATCAACTCGGTCATTCAGGCACTGCGCCAGGCTCAGCAACACCTCATCACCTTTGGCATAGCCGTAGATGTCATTGAACGGCTTGAAGTTGTCGATATCCACATAGCACACCACCACTTCACGACACTGTTGCAGCAGACGAGTCAGGCACTGCTGGATCGGCACATTGCCTGGTAGCAAGGTCAGCGGATTAGCATAACGGGCCTGCTGGATTTTCAGCTCGGTGATCAGCTTGAGAACATCGATCACCCGGCCGAGCCCGATATAGCCGCCGTCCTCAATGATGATGAAATCTTCTTCGATGCGTTGGCGGGCACGGCTGGTGAGCAGGCGGCTGACTTGTTGCAGCGACTGGCTGCATTCCACCGCCAGGTAGTCATCACTCATCAGGCGGCTGATCGGTTTGCGGGCGAACAACTCGTTGGCGAAGGGTTTGAGCAAGGCTTCGGCCAGCGAGTGACGGTGAACGATGCCTACGGGTTGCTGCGCGGGGTTGAGCACTGCCAGCGAGTTCAGGTTGGCCTGGGCGCGAAACAGTTCCAGCACCTCGCTGGTCGGTGTGCTCAGTGCCACGGCTTGTTGTGTGTTGAGTAGGCCACGCAGGTCGCTGGACTCTTCGCTGAGTGGGCTGCTGCTGGTGGTGCTAGGCAATAGATTGAGGGCATCACGCGGCGGCTGCTCCTGCGGGCGGCAGAGCAGATAACCTTGCAGCAGGTCGACACCCATTTCGGCGAGCACGGCCAGCTCCTCGGGCAGTTCGATGCCTTCCGCGATGACCTGGGCACGGGAGGCTTTGGCCATTTTCAGGATCGAGCCGACGAACTCGCGTTTGACCGCATCCTGATGAATGCCGTCGATAAAGTGGCGATCAATCTTCACGTAGTCCGGGCGCAGCTCAGACCACAAACGCAGACTGGAATAACCGGCGCCGAGGTCATCCAAGGCGATGGAAAAGCCCATCGCGCGGTAGTGGTGCAGTGCGGTGTCGAGCAGGGCGAAATCGTCAGTGGGCGATTGCTCGGTCAGTTCGATCACCACTTGGCTCGGCGGAATGCCCAGGGTTTGCAACAGTTGTAAGGTGCGCCCGGGTTGGTGTTTGGGTTCCATCAGCGAGTCGGGCGAGACGTTGAGGAACAGTTTGCCGTCAAGCTTGAGCTGGCTGAATCGCTGGCAGGCATTCTTGCGGCACAGCAACTCCAGTTCACTCAGGCGGCCTGCGCTGCGCGCCACAGCGAACAGGTTGATCGGCGAGTGCAGGGCGCTGTTGGACGGGCCGCGGCTGAGGGCTTCGTAGCCCAGAATGCGTCGTTCGGAGAGCGAAAAAATCGGTTGAAACAAGCTGTGCAGGTCGCCATTGGCGAGGATGGAGTCCAACGCGCTGAACTGCTCGGTGACGATCATGGCGGCTCTCTGTGCATAAAAAAACGGGGACTGGCATTGCTACCAGTCCCCGCATTTCACGACAGTTTGATGACCCTTTGATGACGCTCGCTGTTTTACTGTTTTGCCAGGCGCGTATTCAAGCCCAAGTAGTCGAGCAGGATGCGTCCGCTTTCGGCGAGGTAGGCGTCATCTTCCGGCTTGGTTTTCTCATCTTCAACCGGCAGGGCGTCTTCGTCTTCTTCCTTGAGTTTGTTTAGCAGGCTTTCGCCTTTTGCTTTGCGGCGGCTGTTCTCGATGGCGAGCTGCTGGCCTTCGATATCGGTCTGCTGAGCGCGGCGTTTGGTTTCATTGAGGCTGACGGTGGTTTCTTCCATCAGCTTCTGCGCCAGTTGCAGGCGTTCACGGGCGAAGGTGAAGTCCGGGTTCTGGGCGGTACGGCCTTCAAAACGGCTTTGCAGTTCGGCGAGGAACGGCTTGATTGGGTCCAACTCCGGTTTGATCGCCGGCTTGATGCTGTCCCACGGCAGGGCCTCGGGCAGAGCGCTCTCACCGATTTCCTTGGTGTCCATGATATCCGGGTAGCGAATATCGGGAATCACACCCTGGTGTTGGGTGCTCTGCCCTGATACGCGGTAGAACTTGGCCAGGGTCAGCTTCAGTTCGCCATGGTTGAGCGGCTGGATGGTTTGCACGGTGCCTTTGCCGAAGGTCTGGCCACCGAGAATCAGCGCGCGGTGATAGTCCTGCATCGCGCCGGCGAAAATCTCTGAAGCCGAGGCTGAGAGGCGATTGACCAGCACGGCCATGGGGCCTTTGTAGTAGATGCCGGTATTTTCGTCGGCCAGTACGTCAACGCGACCATCGCTGTTGCGTACCAGCACGGTCGGACCCTGGTCGATAAACAGGCCAGTCAGTTCTGTGGCTTCTTGCAGCGAGCCGCCACCGTTGTTGCGCAGGTCAATCACCACGCCGTCGACTTTTTCCTTCTCCAGTTCGGTGAGCAGGCGTTTGACGTCACGGGTGGTGCTTTTGTAGTTCGGGTCGCCGGCACGGAAGGCTTTGAAGTCCAGGTAAAACGCCGGTATCTCGATAACCCCGAGCTTGTAGTCCCGGTTATCGTGCTTGAGGTTGAGAATGGACTTTTTCGCAGCTTGCTCTTCCAGCTTCACAGCCTCACGGGTAATGGCGACTACCTTGCTGGTTTGATCATTTGGCGCATTGCTCGCTGGAATCACCTCCAGGCGCACTTGTGAGCCTTTCGGGCCACGAATCAGCTTGACCACTTCATCCAGACGCCAGCCGATCACGTCGACCATTTCCTTGCTGCCCTGGGCTACACCGATAATTTTGTCGGCGGGTGCGATCTGCTTGCTCTTTTCTGCCGGGCCAGCCGGTACCAAGCGCACAACCTTGACGTGTTCGTTGTCGCTTTGCAGCACGGCGCCAATACCTTCGAGCGACAGGCTCATATTGATATCGAAGTTTTCCGCGTTGTCCGGCGACAGGTAGGTGGTATGCGGGTCGTAGGACATGGCAAAGGCATTGATATAAGCCTGGAACACGTCTTCACCGCGGGTCTGCTTGAGGCGCGCGAGCTGGTTGTTGTAACGCTTGGTCAGCAGCTCCTGGATCGCCTTGGGCTCTTTGCCGGCGATTTTCAGGCGCAGGACTTCATCTTTAACGCGCTTGCGCCACAGGTCATCGAGTTCGGCAAGATCTTTGACCCAGGGGGCGTTCTCGCGGTCGATCAATAGTGTTTCGTCGGTGTTGAAGTCGAGCGTGTCGACACCATTTTCGAGCATATTCAGGGTGAACTGCAGGCGGCTTTGCAAACGCTCCAAGTGACGTTTGTAGATGACAAAGCCTGGCTGCAGGTCGCCGTTTTTCAACAGGTCGTCAAAGCGCGTGCGCCATTGATCGAACTCGGCGATATCGGAAGCAATAAAGTAGCTGCGCGAGGGGTCGAGCATCTTCAGGTAGCCCTGATAGATCTTTTCCGAGCGCTCGTCATTCAGCGGTGGCTTGTTGTAGTGATGGCGCTTCAACAACTCCACGACGTTGAGGCTGGCGATAACCTGTTCGCGGTCAGGCTGCAGGTATTCCCAGGAGTCGTCACTGGTGGTTTTCGCCGCGAGCGGCAGAGCGCTCAGGGCAAACGAAAAGGCGAGGGTGACGCTGAGTAGGGATCGCTTCATGCTAATTCGACGTGTGGGCAGTTGATAACGCATATTAGGCCGTCTTTAAGGGCGCCAGGTTCCATCGGCGCAATGCAAAAGCCCGGCGGTCAGCGCCGGGCTCGGTTCAAATGCACTATGGAGGCAGCGTGAAGGCATTGCAAGGCGTTGAAGGCCGTGTGGAATGGGCGCAACACCCCGCGCCGGCCTGTGATGTAGGGGAAATTCGCATCCGTGTAGCGGCTGCCGGGTTGAATCGTGCCGACTTGTTGCAGCGGGCTGGGCTTTATCCGCCGCCGCCTGGCGCCAGCGAGGTGCTTGGGTTGGAATGCGCCGGTATCGTCAGCGAAGTGGGCGCCGGTTGCGACTGGAAAGTAGGCGACCGGGTGTGCGCGCTGTTAAGCGGTGGCGGTATGGCCGAAGAGGTCGTGGTTGATGCGCGGCACGCCTTGCGGGTGCCCGAAGGCATGACGCTGGCCGAAGCGGCAGCGTTGCCCGAGGTGTACGCCACAGCCTGGCTCAATCTGTTCCAGCTGGCAGCGTTGAAGCCCGGGCAGAAGGTGCTACTGCATGCCGGTGCCAGTGGCGTAGGTTCGGCAGCCATTCAATTGTGTAAAGCCTTTGGCAGCCCTTGCTGGGTCAGCGTCGGCTCTGCTGAACGGTTGGCTTACTGCGAAAGCCTGGGTGCTCAGGGCGGGGTACTGCGCGGTGAAGAGCAACTGCAGGCACTGCGCGATTTTGCTCCGTTCGATGTCATTCTCGATCCGGTAGGCGGCAGCTACGCCGCGCTTAATCTGGATTTGCTGGCTGTGGATGGCCGCTGGGTAAACATCGGCTTGCTCGGCGGACGCAAGGCTGAGATCGATCTGGCGGTGGTATTGGGCAAGCGCATTGCGTTGATCGGCTCGACCCTGCGCAATCGTGATGAGCAATTCAAGGCTGATCTGCTGCGCGATTTGCAGCAATTTGTCTGGCCGCTTTTCGCCGAAGGGCGCCTTAAGCCGCAACTTCAGCAGGCTTATGCGCTCAAAGATGCCGAGGCTGCCTTTGCTGCGTTGGCGAGCAATCAGGTCAACGGCAAGCTGGTGCTGGTCATAGACTCAACCTTGGAGTGAAGCCTAGGGTCGATTGGCTTAATCAATCGGAATCATGGCGGCAATCAATAAGCTTTTTTTGCACAAGGCGCTAAGATGCGCTCTGTAAATTTCTAACCCTCAACAAGGAATCAGAGATGAATCTCATCAACACCCAAGTTCAACCGTTCAAGGCTAACGCTTTCCACAACGGCAAATTCATCGAAGTGACCGAGCAGTCCCTGAAAGGCCAGTGGTCGGTACTGATCTTCATGCCAGCTGCCTTCACCTTCAACTGCCCGACTGAGATCGAAGACGCTGCCAACAACTACGCTGCGTTCCGCGATGCCGGCACTGAAGTTTACATCGTCACCACCGACACCCATTTCTCCCACAAAGTCTGGCACGAAACTTCGCCAGCTGTAGGCAAGGCTCAGTTCCCGCTGGTGGGTGATCCGACCCACGCTCTGACCCGCGCTTTCGGCGTGCACATCGAAGAAGAAGGCTTGGCCCTTCGTGGCACCTTCCTGATCAACCCAGAAGGTGTGATCAAGACCGTTGAAATCCACTCCAACGAAATCGCTCGTGACGTGTCGGAAACCCTGCGCAAGCTGAAAGCTGCTCAGTACACCGCTGCTCACCCAGGTGAAGTGTGCCCAGCCAAGTGGAAAGAAGGCGAGAAGACTCTGGCTCCTTCCCTGGACCTGGTTGGCAAGATCTAAATCTGCCAACACCCTCCCTGGGCTCAGGCCCTGGGTGGGGAGTACTTAGCGCTGTCAGGGTCGCAACCCGACCCTAGTGGTGCCCGATGCCCGGGCGCGATCCGCCCGGGCATTTTATTGCCCAGAA
Organism: Pseudomonas sp. FEMGT703P; assembly: GCF_002786345.1. Lineage (NCBI taxonomy): Bacteria > Pseudomonadati > Pseudomonadota > Gammaproteobacteria > Pseudomonadales > Pseudomonadaceae > Pseudomonas > Pseudomonas sp. FEMGT703P. The sequence continues at coordinate 157,309 of NZ_PGCM01000010.1, forward strand.
TTTTTGTCATTGAGGACTATTCGCCATGTTGGACGCTAACCTGCAAACCCAGTTGAAGGCCTACCTGGAAAAGGTCACCCTGCCGTTCGAGATCGTCGCGTCCCTCGATGACAGTGCGAAATCTCAGGAACTGCTTGAGCTGCTGCAAACCATCGTCGGCCTGACCGACAAGATCACCCTGAAGACCGATGGTAGCGACGCCCGTCGTCCGTCGTTCTCGCTGAACCGTCCAGGCGCAAACATCGGTCTGACCTTCGCCGGCATTCCCATGGGCCACGAGTTCACCTCGCTGGTACTGGCGCTGCTGCAGGTGGGCGGCCATCCGTCCAAGCTGGATGCCGAGACCATCGAGCAGATCAAGAGCATCGAAGGTTCGTTCGAGTTCGAGACCTACTACTCGCTGTCCTGCCAGAACTGCCCGGACGTGGTTCAGGCACTGAACCTGATGGCGGTGCTCAATCCGAATATCCGCAACGTGTCGATCGACGGTGCGCTGTTTCAGGAGGAGGTCGAGCGTCGTCAGGTGATGGCCGTGCCGAGCATCTACCTGAACGGCGAAGTGTTCGCTTCCGGTCGCATGGACGTGAAGGAAATCCTCGCCAAGATCGACACTGGCTCCGCCAACCGCGATGCCGAGAAGATGAGCGCCAAGGAAGCCTTCGACGTGCTGGTAATCGGTGGTGGCCCAGCCGGTTCTGCAGCAGCTATTTACGCAGCGCGTAAAGGTATTCGCACCGCCCTTGCAGCCGAGCGTTTCGGCGGTCAGGTGCTTGATACCATGTCGATCGAGAACTTTATCTCGGTGAAGGAAACCGAAGGGCCAAAACTGGTGCGCGCTCTGGAGGAGCACGTGCGTGAATACGAAGTCGACATCATGAACCTGCAGCGCGCCAGCGCCTTGGTTCCTGCGAGCAGCGAAGGCGGCCTGCATGAGGTGAAGTTCGACAATGGCGCGAGTCTCAAGGCCAAGACCCTGATTCTCTCCACCGGCGCGCGCTGGCGCGAGATGGGTGTGCCTGGTGAGCAGGAATACAAGGCCAAGGGCGTGTGCTTCTGCCCGCATTGCGACGGCCCGCTGTTCAAGGGTAAGCGTGTTGCAGTTATTGGCGGTGGTAACTCCGGCGTCGAGGCAGCGATTGACCTCGCCGGTATCGTGGCTCACGTGACCCTGCTGGAGTTCGCCGACACCCTGCGTGCAGACGCCGTGCTGCAGAAGAAACTCTACAGCCTGCCCAACGTTACTGTGATCAAGAGCGCGCAGACCACCGAAGTCAAAGGCGATGGTCAGAAGGTTAATGCGCTGGTCTATAAGGATCGCACCACCGAAGAGCTGCACAGCGTCGAGCTGGAAGGCATCTTCGTGCAGATCGGTTTGCTGCCTAACACCGACTGGCTGAAGGGCAGCGTCGAGTTGTCGCGTTTCGGTGAGATCATCGTCGACGCTAAGGGCGCTACCAATATCCCGGGTGTGTTTGCTGCCGGTGACGTGACGACTGTGCCGTATAAGCAGATTGTCATCGCTGTGGGCGAGGGTGCCAAGGCCTCCCTGAGTGCCTTCGATCACCTGATCCGCAGCTAACAAGCTCGACGATCTAGGTCGCGCCAGAGCGGACAACCTTTGCGGGTTGTCCGCTTTTTTGTGCTCTGCCACCAGGCGGTTAGCGGTCCTTTCGGGTGTTTTTAAGTCCCAGGCGTTTGCGGTATGGCTGTCGATAGTTTTTATTATGGTCGACATATAATATTTATATTATGTGTGTAATATGATTTGGCGCACTATACCTCCAGACGCACTACCTACCCCCGCACAGCCAGGAGACGCACCATGAGCACACATAACGAGAAAGGCACTGCATTGATCACCGGCGCTTCATCAGGCATTGGTGCCACCTACGCCGAGCGCCTGGCGCAACGCGGTTACGACCTGCTGTTGGTTGCCCGCGATCTGCCGCGCTTGCAGGCACTGTCTGTGCGCTTGACCGAGCAGTACGGGGTAAAGATCGAAACGCTGAAGTCCGACCTGACTGACAAGGCTGATCTGCATGCCGTTACCCAGCGCCTGCGTACTGACAAGACCATCAGCACGTTGGTCAACAACGCCGGTATGGCCATGAACGGTCAGCTTGCCGAGGCCGATCTCGACACCGTGGATCGGATGATTCTGCTCAATGTGGTTTCACTGACTCACCTGTCCACCGCAGCCGCTGCCAATTTCACCGCCGCTGGGCGCGGAGCAATCATTAATATCGCCTCGGTGGTGGCCTTGGCTCCGGAAATGTTCAATGCCGTGTACAGCGCCACTAAGGCCTATGTACTGAGCCTGACCCAGACCCTCAACGGCGAAGTGAAGGCGCAGGGCCTGCAGGTGCAGGCTGTATTGCCCGGCATTACCCGCACCGAGATCTGGGAGCGTAGCGGCATGGATGACTCGGCATTGCCGGCGAGCATGATCATGGAGGTCGGCGAAATGGTTGATGCGGCGCTGGCCGGTTTCGATCAGGGCGAGCTGATCACCATTCCATCGCTGCCTGATGCGGCTGACTGGCAGGCCTTTACCGATGCCCGTGGCAAGCTGGCGCCGAACCTGTCCCACAGCAGCGCCGCTGCACGTTACAAGTAAATCGCTGGCCACAACACAAAAAGCCCTGGCTGGAGACAGTCAGGGCTTTTGCTATGGGCAATGATGTTCTGCAATCAGGTAGTTTGCGCCGCGTAGCCGGTATTCTGTTCGATCAGCAGGCGGCGGGTGGTTTTCAGCAGCCGGTCAGACAATTCCGGGTCGCTTACGCTGCGTGACAGCAGCAGGGCGCCGACCATGGCGCTAAGAATCAGCACGCTCTGCTCATCGGCATGCTCAACGCTAAGACCGGCTTCGATGGCTTGCAGGCGGTCGCGGATCAGCTCATCGGTCACTGGGCTGGGTGCGCCGCGCTGGCCCAGCTCGGCGGACATAGTCGGCAGCGGGCAGCCATCGCCCGGGTTGGCACGGTGGGCGGACGACAAGTAACCGCTGATCAGGCGGGTCAGCGATTTATCGCTGTTGGCCATCTCGTTGGTGATCGCCGTCAGCTTGTCAGCGCTGTGACGCAAGGCGGTTTCCACCAGTTCATCTTTCGATTTGAAGTGGGCGTAGAAACCGCCATGGGTCAGGCCGAGGGTCTTCATCAGCGGCTGCAGGCCGGTGGCGCCAACGCCGTCGCGGCGGAACAGGCGCGCAGCCTCTTCGATGATGCGCTGATGGGTCTGGGCTTTGTGGTCTTCGGAATATCGCATGGAGTACCTGGCCGCTGGTTTCAGATGTTGCCTGCCATCTTACTCGCTTCGCCCCGGTGTTTCAGTGCCGGGTGTAGGCGATGTCCCAGGCATGCTGAGAATCAGGCAGGTGGTTGAGCCGACGGCGTATAGGCGGTCGTCGACATCGTAAATGCGCCCCTCGGCCAGCGCCGTGGTGCGGCCGATATGGACGATGCGGCCTTCGGCGCGGATCGGCCCGACCTTGGTGCTGAGGGCGCGAATGTAGCTGATGCGCAGATCGGTGGTGGTGTAACCCTGGCCGCGCTGCAACTGGGTGTGGATGGCGCAGCCCATGCAGGAGTCGAGCAGGGTGGCCGCATAGCCGCCGTGCACGCTGCCCAGCGGGTTGTAGTGGCGCGCATCGGGCGTGCCCTGAAAGACGAAGCGCCCGGATGACCATTCCAGCGGAACAAAATCCAGCAGATGGCCGATGGGCGGCGAGGGCAGTTCTCCGCGGCCGATGCCGTCAAAGAACTCCTGCGGCAGCAGTTCGCTGACCTGCGCCAGGCTCATGCTGCCGGATGCACCGAGGCTGGCGCGCATGGCCTGTTCAGCGGCGAGCCATTCGGCCAGTTTTTCTTCGCGTGATGGGATGCTCATGGATCAGGCCTAGTCTGCTGGGTAGTTAAAATTACAAGCGTAATTTAATCATTTATATTATGGTCAAAATGTTATTGTTTGGCGAGCCACGCCAGCCCGTGATCACAGGACCCACGCCCATGCATCGCTATCCCTTGCCGTCGCGCAGCCTGCTGTTGATTCTGGTGGCCCTGACCGCCCTTGGAGAGATTTCCACTCAGCTGATCATTCCCAGCCTGGGCGTTATCGAGCTGATAATGACGGCTCGCCCCGGCAGCAGCCTGCTGGCTCTATCGGCTTTCGTCGCCGCCTTTGGTCTGGGCCAGTTGCTGCTCGGCCCGCTGTCGGATCGCATCGGCCGGCGTCCGGTGCTGATCGCCGGGTTGCTGGTCTATCTGCTCGCCACCTTGTGGATGCTGCTGGCCAGCAGCATGGGCGAATTCATTGCCGCCCGCGTGCTGCAGGGTCTTGGGGCGTGCGCGGCATTGGTGCTGGCGCGGGCTATCGTCCGCGATGTGTGGCAGGCGCAGGCTGGGCCGGCATTGGCGCTGACGGTAATTGGCATGCTCTGCGCCATCGTCCTGTCGCCGATGCTGGGCGGCGTGCTGACGCTGTATGGCGGCTGGCAAGCGCCGATTGTCTTGGCACTGCTGATCGGCGTTGCCATTGTGGCTGCGGTGTTGGGCCTGTACCGTGAAAGCAATCGGCAACTCGACCCTCAGGCTGGGCAACTGAGCAGCTTGGCCGGCAACTATGCCGATCTGCTGCGCTCCGCCTCGTTTCGCGCGCTGGCCCTGACGCTGGCCTGTACGTATGGCGCGATGTTCGCGGTAATTGCCGGCTCCTCAGCTGTGTATATCGGCCTGCTCGGGCTGAGCCCGGCGCAATACGGCATCACCTTTGCGGCAATTGTTTCGGCGCTGATCGCCGGCGCGCTGTTTACCCAGCGGCGCATCTTGCAGCTGGGTCCGGAGAAGATCGTCAGCATAGGCGCGGCACTGGTGGCGAGCGGCGCCCTGGCCACATTGGCGATTTATCTGCTGTTTGGTTTGTCGCTGCTCGGCCTGTCGTTGCCCCAGGTGTTGGTCACTCTGGGCGGCGGCATGTTGCTGCCGGCATCGGTGGCTGGCGCAGTGATCCCCAATGCCCACCGCGCCGGTCTGGCTGCAGGTTTTATGGGCTTTGCGCAAATGGCCGGCGCCACCTCCAGCGGCGTCTTGCTTAGCCTGCTGGCGGATGGCTCGGCTTGGCCTATGGTGTTGCTGAACAGTTTATTTGCCGTCGCGGCGTTCTGCGCCTTCCACCTGCTGCGCCCACGGCCGGCAGCGAACGCGGCCCTGGTTCGCTAAACCTCTGCAGCCTAGGAGTAACTCAATGAGCAACTATGACGTGCTGATCATCGGTGGCGGCCCCGGCGGCTATAACGCCGCCATTCGTGCCGGGCAACTGGGCCTGAGAGTCGCCTGTATCGAGGGGCGCGAGACGCTGGGCGGCACCTGCCTGAATGTTGGCTGCATGCCGTCGAAGGCCTTGCTGCATGCCTCGGAGTTGTATGAGGCGGCGACCAGCGGCGAGCTGAATAACCTCGGCATCGAGGTTACGCCGACGCTCAATCTGGCGCAGATGATGAAGCAGAAGGATGAGAGCGTAACGGCGCTGACCAAGGGCATCGAGTTTCTGTTTCGCAAGAACAAGGTCGAGTGGATCAAGGGCTGGGGCCGTTTGAATGGGCCGGGCAAGGTCACGGTGACCCTCGCCGATGGCAGCGTGCGCGAGCTGCAGGCCAAGGACATCGTGATCGCCACCGGCTCGGAGCCGACGCCGTTGCCTGGGGTGACGATTGATAATCAGCGCATCCTCGATTCCACCGGTGCACTGGCCCTGCCGCAAGTGCCCAAGCACCTGGTGGTGATCGGCGCCGGGGTGATCGGCCTGGAGCTGGGTTCGGTGTGGCGGCGTTTGGGCAGCGAAGTGACGGTGGTGGAGTACCTCGACCGCATCTGCCCAGGCTTGGATAACGAAACGGCGAAAACCCTGCAGCGCACCCTGAGCAAGCAGGGCATGAGTTTCAAATTAGCAACCAAGGTCAGCGCCGCCAAGGCCACGGCCAACGGTGTGATCCTTGACCTGCAGCCGGCTGCTGGCGGCGCGGTCGAGCAACTACAGGCTAACTATGTGCTGGTCGCCATTGGCCGCCGCCCCTATACCGCCGGCCTGTGGCTGGAAACCGTGGGTCTCGCCACCGACAAGCGCGGCATGCTGGAGAATCAGCAGCACCGCAGTAGCGTGCCGGGTATCTGGATTATTGGCGACGTGACCTCCGGGCCGATGCTTGCACACAAGGCCGAAGATGAAGCCATCGCCTGTATCGAGCGAATCGCCGGGCATGCTGCCGAGGTCAATTACGAGGCGATTCCCGGGGTGATCTACACCAAACCGGAAGTCGCCACCGTGGGTAAGACCGAGGAGCAGCTGAAGGCCGAGGGGCGGGCTTACAAGGTCGGCAAGTTTCCCTTTACCGCCAACAGCCGGGCGAAGATCAATCATGAGGCCGAAGGCTTCGTCAAAGTGCTGGCCGATGAGCGCACCGATCAGATTCTCGGCGTGCATATCATCGGCCCCAGCGCCGGCGAACTGATCGGCGAGTACTGTGTGGCCTTGGAGTTCAGCGCTTCGGCCGAAGATATTGCGCTGATCTGCCATCCGCACCCAACGCGTTCGGAAGCGCTACGCCAGGCGGCGATGAGTGTGCATGGTTGGGCCATGCAGGCTTAAGCGCCAAAGCGCTGTAACTGCATCTCCTGCAAGCGGCTCAGGGTGCGGCGAAAGGCGAAGCTCAGGTAGCCCTCGATATAGAGTTCGGCGAGCGGCACCTGGGCCTCGAGGTACAGCGGCACCTTGCGGTCGTAGCACTCATCCACCAGGGCAATAAAGCGCCGCACGCTGTCATCCTTGACCGACAGAGCGGGCAGCTGCCGATCACCGGCCTGCACCCGTTCGACGCCATCTTCGGTGCCACGGGCGATCTTCGCCGCGCGTTGCGGGCTGCTCAGGTTGGGCACTTCGCTAAGCAGAATGGCCTGGAAGCGGTCGCACAGGGCGATAAAGTCCGGCGCGGCCAAGGGCTGCTCGCAGAGATCGGCAAAGCGGCACCAGAGCACGCCGTCGCAGTGGCGCAGGGTCTCTACGCTGCGGTTGCCGAGCGTGAGGGGTTGATCGCTGCTGGGCCTACCTGCGGCCAACTGACTGAAGGTCCGGCTGAGCACACTGGGCAACCCAGGCGTGGCGACCCAGTAACGGGTATGCGCGATACCTGGGTGCAGGCGATGGTCTTCCTCGCCGTTGATGCTCACTACTTGCATATGCCGTTGCAAGGCGGCCACCGCAGGCAGAAAGCGCTCACGATTAAAGCCTTCGGCATACAGCAGTTCAGGTGGCTGGTTGGAAGTGGCCACCAGCACCATGCCCTGTTCGAACATCACCTGAAACAGGCGGCCGAGAATGATCGCATCGCCGATATCGCTGACAAACAGCTCGTCGAAACACAGCACGCGCACCTCGCGGCTCAGCTCCACGGCCAGCGCCTGCAATGGGTCAGGCGTGCCAGTGAGTTGAAACAGGCGCCTATGCACCCAACGCATAAAGTGGTGGAAGTGCTGACGCCGCGCCGGGACTTTCAGGCCTTTGTAAAAGCTGTCCATCAGCCAGGTCTTGCCACGGCCCACCGGCCCCCACAGATACACCCCGTTGATTGACGCCAAGGGTTCGTCTTGGTGCAACGCCTGATAGCAATCGTGCAAGGCTTGAGCGGCCTGCCACTGTGCTGGATCGGATTGAAAGCCATCACAGTCGATGGCCTGCTGATAGGCGACGAGGGGTGAATTGCTGGGCATGAAATCAGGCGTATGACGATGAAGTGACGCGTTATAGCCTGTAGACAGGCCTACGCGCCACATCCAGCGCTCAATCAGCGCCAGTTAAGTATCGGCCAACCGGCCTGCTGGGCGTGCGCAAGCAGAGTGGGGTCGGGGTTGACCACATAGGGCTTGTCGACCACCTGCAGCAGTGGCAGGTCGTTGCGTGAGTCGGAGTAGAAGTAAGCGCCGTCGAGGACTTCACCGTGCTCTTGCAGCCAATCACGCAGGCGCGTGACCTTACCTTCGCGGTAGGTCATGACGCCCTGGGTACGGCCGCTGTAGTGGCCGTGCTGAACTTCCAGGTCGATGGCCAGTACTTCTTCGATCTTCAAACGTGCGGCGACGGCGCTGACCAGAAAATGTGCCGAGGCGGAAATCACCAGCACCCGGTCACCGGCGGCGCGGTGGTTGGCCAGGCAGCGGGTGGCGTCGCTGTAGAAAATCGGCTCGATCACGTCTTCGACAAAGGGCTCCACCACGTGGGCGACTTCTTCCGGTGTGCGGCCCACCAAGGGCGACAGGGTAAAGGCCATATAGTCTTCCATGGCCAGGCTGCCGGCGGCGTATTGGCGCATCAGCTCCTGCTCATGGGCGATAAAACTGTCGGCGTCGGCCCAGCCGAGCTTGACCATTTCCTGGGTCCACAGGCTGGCGCAGTCGCCGCCGATCAGGGTTTCGTCCAGGTCGAAAATTGCCAGGGCCATCAGGCCACCTCACAGATTGCGTTGTCTTCAATGTTCAGGTTGATGCGTTGCCCGCTGGCGTGCAGGTCTGCCGGTGAGCGGTTGAGCACGTCCACTAGCAGTTCGACGCCGCGCGCCTCGATGCGGTAACGGATCACGTTGCCGAGCAGACGATGGCTGCGGATTTGCCCTTCGATGTTGCCCTGGGCGCCAATCTGGATGGCCTCCGGGCGAATTGCCACGCGGCTGTTGATCGGGCGCAGCAGCAGGCGGCTGGCGGTATCGGCGTCGAGCAGGTTGTAGTTGCCGATAAACCCGGCGGCAAAGGCATCGGCGGGGGCGGTGTAGAGGGTTTCCGCGTCGCCGCTCTGGACGATCTTGCCAGCGTTCATCAGGAAGATACGGTCGCTCATGACCAGTGCCTCTTCCTGGTCATGGGTGACGAAGATGGTGGTCAGGCCCAGCTCCTGCTGGATGCTGCGGATCTGCTCGCGCAGGTGCTTGCGAATCCGCGCGTCCAGCGCCGACAGCGGCTCATCGAGCAGCAGCAGGCGTGGGCGGGTGACCAGCGAACGGGCCAGAGCCACGCGTTGGCACTGGCCACCGGACAGTTGCTGCGGGTAACGGCCGGCGAAGTCATTCAGCTCAACCAGCTCCAGCACTTCCTTGACCCGCTGCTCGGCTTCGCTGCCCTTGACCTTCTGCATGCGCAGGCCAAAGGCAACGTTCTGTTGCACGGTCATATTGGGGAACAGCGCGTAGCTCTGGAACACCATACCGATGCCGCGCTTTTGCGGGGCAACGGGCACCAGGTCCTCACCGTCGAGCAGAATCTGCCCGCCATTCACTCCGGTTAGACCGGCGATGCAGCGCAGCAGGGTGGATTTGCCGCAGCCAGAGGGGCCGAGCAGGGTGATGAATTCGCCCTTGGCGATCTCGCAGTTGATATCGCTGAAGATTGCGGTATCGCCGTAGCGCTTGTGCAGGCCTTGAATACTCAGATAACTCATGACTTGTCCTTATTCAGGCGGTTGGCCGCCCAGGTCATCAGCAGCACGAACATGAAGTAGGAAATCACCAACGCACTGGTGAAGTGACCACTGTCGTTGCGCATGTTGTAGAGGTACACCTGCAGGGTTTCATAGCGGCTGCCGACCAGCAGGTTGGCGAACACAAACTCACCAAACAGGAAGCTGAAGGAGAGAAACACCGAGACCATCAAGCCCTTGCGCAGATTAGGCAGCACCACCATAAAGGCCGCGCGCCAGGTGCTGGCACCGAGCAGGTGGGCGGCGTCCATCAGGTCGCGCAGGTTGATCGCCTGCAGGTTGTTACTGATGGCTCGGTACATAAACGGCAGGGCGATAGTGAAGAAGCAGCCAATCAGAATCCACGGCGTACCGAGGATCGGCAGTGGGCCGCCGGCGAATAGCTGCATCAGACCGACCGAGGACACCACCGGCGGGATGGCGAACGGCAGCAGGATCAGCACGTTCATTACCGCATCGAGCTTGGGGAAGTGATAACTGACCACAAACAGCAGCGGCAGAATCAGCACCAGCGACAGCGCTAGCGCCGCCAGGCAGACCAGCAGCGAGCGGCCAAACGCAGCGAGGAAGCGTGCATCGCTCCACAGCGCCAGGTACCACTTGAAGGTCAGACCGCTGGGCAGCACGCTGGCCGACCAACTGGTGGAGAACGAGTAGAGCAGGGTGCCGAGCAGCGGCAGCAAAAGGATCAGCAGCAGGCTGTAGACCACCAGCTGGTGGAACAGCGGTGAGCGTTTTTCAGCGTGGGACATGGTAGCTCCGGCGCAGCAGCCATTGGTGAACGATGGTGATCAGGGTCATCAGGCCAACCAGAATCATCGCCAGGGCACTGGCCATATTCGGGTCGAGGAAGATGTCGCCGGAAACCATGGCGGCAATCCGAATCGGCAGGATATTGAAGTTGCCAGTGGTCAGCGCATACACCGTGGCGTATGCGCCTAGGGCGTTTGCCAGCAGAATCACAAAGGTGCCGAGCAGCGCGGGGGTCAAAACGGGCAAGCCGATATGCCGCCAGAACTGCCAGTTACTTGCGCCGAGCAATTCAGCCGATTCGCGCCAGTCTTCACGTAAGGCGTCGAAGGCTGGGTAGAGCAACAGCACACCCAGAGGAATCTGGAAGTAGGTGTACAGCACGATCAGGCCGGTTTTCGAGTAGAGGTTGAAATCCTCGATGATCCCCGCCTGCTTGAGCAGGATGGTCAGTGCGCCGTTAAACCCCAACAGGATGATAAAGGCGAAGGCCAGCGGCACCCCGGAGAAGTTGCTGGTCATGTTGGAAAACGCCATGACGAAGTCGCGCAGCTTGCTGTCGACTTGCCGCAGCGAGTAGCTGCCGAGAATGGCAATGCTGATGCCGATCAGGCTCGACCAGAACGCCACTTCCAGGCTGTGACGCATCGCCTGGCGGTAGAACGGTGAGGAGAAGGCCTGCTGGAAATTGCCCAGGCCCCAGCCTTCAGTCGTTTGCAGGCTGTTACTGGCCACCCAGAGCAGCGGGGCGATCTGAAAGGCGATAAAAAACAGGGCAAAAGGCAGCAGGCACAGCAGCGCCAGCCATTTGCCGCGCAGGGCAGACATCATGCGAGAAGCTCCCGGCAGACAGGTTTGTCGTGGGCCACGCCGAGCAGCTCGCAGACCGTGCCGCACAACTCCAGCTGTTTCGGCTGGGCGTTGGGGTTGAGGCTGAAGGCGCTGCCAAGTACCAGCAGCGGCACTTCGCGTTCTTCCGGCAGCAGGCCGTTGTGGCTGCGATCGTTGTTCATGCCGTGGTCGGCGGTCACCAGAATCTGGTAGCCGGCATCGAGCCAGGGCTGAATATATTCGGCCAACAACACATCGGCCATGCGCGCGCTGTTACGGTACTGCGCGCTGTCGAGGCCGTGCTTGTGGCCGGCGTCGTCGATATTCATTGGGTGCACCAGCAGCAGGTTGGGCGCATGGCGCAGGCGTAGACTTTCCGCATCGGCAAATAGGTGCGAATCCGGGTAATGATCGGCGTAGTAGAAGTGGCCGTACTGAATCGGCAGGTTGGCGTCTGTCGTGTGACGGTCGCGCGCTGCTTGGAATGGCGAGCGGTTATACAGCTCGCTGACCCAGTGATAGGCCGCTGCAGCGGTAATCAGCCCAGCGTCGCGGGCGTAGTGGAACATGCTGCGCTGGGTCGACAGGCGCGAGACATCGTTATTGACGATGCCGCTGTCGATGGGCGCAACACCGGTCAGAATCGCTTCATACAGCGGGCGTGACAGGGCCGGGAGTTCACAGTCGAGCTTGTACAGCGCGGCGCGTCCAGCCTGGCAGTAAGCCTGCAGATGCCCCAGCGCGTGCTGAGCCACCTGATAGCTCAAGCCATCCAGAACCACGAGGATGACGTTGTGCGACATGATTGAAAGCCTTAGCAACCGAATCGGCCCCGGAGTGTATCCGGGGCCAGATTGCATTAGTTCATATTGATGATGACGTGTTCCTGCCACAGACGCGGCAGTGCTTTGGAAGTGGCTTCCCAGGCAGCAGCATCCTTGATCGGCTGAACCTTGGCGTATTGCTCCTGCGGCAGCAGCTTTGCTTGTACTTCGGCTGGCAGGGTCAAGTGCTCGGCGCGGATAGGGCGGGCGTTGCCTTTTGCCAGGTTGATCTGGCCGGCGTCGCTCAAGATGTACTCACGCGCCAGTTTGGCCGCGTTGGGGTTTTTCGCCCACTTGTTGATGATGGTGCTGTAGCCGGAAATCACCGAACCATCGGAAGGGATCAGCACTTCGAAGCGGCTTGGGTCGATCTGGTCGCGGTAGCTCAGGCCGTTGAAGTCCCATACCACGCCCACTTCTACTTCGCCTTTTTCCAGGGTCTGGATGGTTGGGTTGGCCAGCGACAGACGGCCTTGTTTGGCCAGCTCGCCGTAGAAATCCAGCGCCGGTTGCACGTTGCTTTCATTACCGCCCATGGCGATGGCGGCAGCCAGTACGCCGTTTACGGCTTGTGCGGCGGTGCTGACATCACCGGCAGAAACTTTGTAGGTGCCCTTTTTCAGGTCAGCCCAGGAACGCGGGATATCCTTGACCAGCTGCTTGTTGACGATAAAAGCGATGGAGCCGGTGTAGGCGAGCATCCAGTGGCCGTCAGCGTCCTTGGCCCAGGTTGGAATCTGTTCCCAGGTGCTTGGCTTGTAGGGTTGGGTAACACCCTGCTGCACGGCGATGGGGCCAAAGGCTGCGCCGACGTCACCGATATCGGCGGTGGCGTTGTCTTTTTCAGCGGCGAACTTGGCAATTTCCTGGGCCGAGCTCATGTCGGTATCCATATGCTTCAAGCCATACAGTTTGTTCAGGTCGGCCCAGGTGTCTTTCCAGTTGGCCCAGCTGTCCGGCATACCCACACTGTTCACCGCGCCCTCAGCGCGCGCGGCCTTTTCCAGTGCTTGCAAGTCCGTTTCAGCAGCCATGGCCGAGGTGGCCAGGGCGATGGCTGAGCCCATCAGTGAAGCCAGCAGCAGTTGTTTCATTGGAAACTCCTTTGCGATTGAAGTGCGTGCAGTGAAAAGTTCTGGTCTAGATCAGCAAGACCCAGGCCAATTTAGGCTTGTTAAATGACAGTTTTATGTACGTTGGTCATTTACCGGCTCGAGCCGGGTTGCACAAACTGGCGCACCACTAGCGTAGACCATGAATAAATTCAGTCATGTATGGCCTGCAGCCCAAGTTTTGTCAGCTTTTACTGGCGCTGAAAGAAAGTTGTCATGGCGTGGTCATCAAGACTGCTTAAACTTGAAACATGGTTTTTACTGCTGCATTCACATGTTGATGCCCCGAAATGGGGCTGGACTAGTCCAATTTTGGAGGTCTTGATGCGCGATGAAGCGCCGCGGGCAGTCACAGCTATATGCCGGGCATTGGAAGAGCAGATCGAACACGGCCTGTTGCCGTCGGGAAGTCAGTTGCCGGCCGAGCGTAAGCTCAGCGAGGTATTCGATACCACGCGCATTACTCTGCGCGAGGCGCTGGGCCAGCTGGAGGCTCAGGGGCTGATCTACCGCGAGGAGCGCCGCGGCTGGTTTGTTTCGCCGCCGCGCGTGGCCTATAACCCGTTGGTGCGCAGTCACTTCCATGCGATGGTCGGCGAGCAGGGCCGGGTGCCGGCCACCGAAGTGCTTAGCGCCAAACTGATTCCGGCCAGCGCCGAGATTTGCCAGCTACTGGCTTTGCCGGCACTCTCCAGCGTCTACCAGATCCGCCGCGCCCGACGGATTGACGGCCGTTTGGTGCTGTATGTCGAGCACTACCTCAATCCGAATTACTTCGCCGGCATTCTGGATTTCGACCTGACCCGCTCACTGACTGAGTTGTACGCCAGCGAATACGGCATTCATTACGGCCGGGTGCGGTTTGATATGGTGCCCACAGCGTTGCATAGCGAAGCCGCATCGGCATTGAAAGTAGCGGTGGGCAGCCCGGCGCTGCGCATTGTGCGCATCAACCGCGACCAGCATGGCCGACTGATTGATTGCGATCTGGAGTTCTGGCGCCACGACGCTCTGCATGTGAGCGTCGAGGTGCCGGAGTGACGGTAACAGCGTAGGGCGGATGGCGCTTTTTCATCCACCCTACAATATCGTGAGCTTTTAGATAATGAGCGTCACGGCAGCTCAGCGCTGGCGTAAAACGCCGTCAGCACTTTCACCAAATGCGCCAGGTCATGGCTGCCGGCCAGTTCGCGGATCGAGTGCATGGCGAAGGTCGGCAGGCCGATATCCACGGTGCGTACGCCCAACTGGCTGGCGGTGATCGGGCCGATGGTCGAGCCGCAACCCATGTCGCTGCGGGTGACGAAACTCTGCACCGGCACTTCATTTTCCAGACATAGATGACGGAAGAACCCGGCGGTTTCGCTGTTGGTGGCGTAGCGCTGGTTGCTGTTGATCTTGATCACCGGGCCGGCGTTGAGCTTGGGGCCGTGGTTAGCGTCATGTTTGTCGGCATAGTTGGGGTGTACGCCGTGGGCGTTGTCGGCCGAGACCAGCAGCGAGCGCTGGATGGTGCGCACAAAGGCATCACCGTCCGGCAGCACGCGGCGCAGCACCTGTTCGAGCATCGGGCCATCGGCGCCGCAGGCCGAGCAGGAACCGACTTCCTCGTGGTCGGTACACACCAGCACGCAACTTTCTTCATCCGGCGCCGCCAGCAGCGCCTGCAGCCCGGCGTAGCAAGACAGCAGGTTGTCCAGTCGCGCGCCGGCGATAAAGTCGCCATTCAGGCCAATCACCGCAGCGCTCTGGGTGTCGTAGAAGCTCAGCTCGTAATCGAGCACCGCATCGGCGCTGAAGTCGTGTTCGCGGGCCAGTTGATCGGTGATCAGCGCGCGGAAATCCGCCGGTTCATCGCCGGATAGCTGCGCGAGGATTGGCGGCAGCTCGATCTGCGGGTTGATTGCCCAGCCCTGATTGGCTTCACGGTTGAGGTGAATGGCCAGGTTGGGAATCACGGCAATCGGGCATTGGAAGTCGATCAGCTGGCTTTCCACCTTGCCATCGCGGCGGTACGTGACACGACCGGCCAACGACAGGTCGCGGTCGAACCAGGGCGCCAGCAAGGCACCGCCATACACCTCAACGCCGAGCTGGAAAAAACCCTGCTTCTGCAGTTCTGGTTGCGGCTTGACCCGCAGGCACGGGCTGTCAGTGTGTGCGCCGACCAAGCGGATACCGCCTTCCAGTGGCGCGCGCTTGCCTAGCTTGAAGGCGATGATCGAGGAGTCGTTGCGCGTCACGTAGTAGCGGCCGCCGGCCTCGGTGTTCCAGCTGGCGCGCTCGTCCAGGTGCTGAAAACCGGCCGCTTCAAGGCGTTGAGCCAGGCTGGCGGTGGCATGAAAAGGGGTTGGCGAGGCCTTGAGGAACTCAATCAGGCCTTGATTCAAATCTTCGCGCATAGGGCACTCCAGACGGCAATCGGCCGAGTTTAGCGGATTTGCCTAGCGCTTTGGGCTGCCGCGCTCGACAGATCAACGCGGGATGCTGACCAGGCTCAGCAGATAACCGTCGAACTCGGCGAATTGGCCTGCCAGCTCACTGCCAGCGGGCCAGTTCGCATGCAGGTCAATCAGCAGACGCATACGCACGTTATTGTCGGCGTCGATGCTGAGCAGCTCGGCATCCTGAAAGTAGAAGTGCTGCAGCACCTGCGGGTAGAGCGCCTTGAACAGGCTTTCCTTGAGCGAAAAAGTCAGGCTGATGCGTTGGGCGCGCTGTTCGCTCGGTAAGGTTTCCAGACGGAACAGCTCGGAGGGCGTCAGGATTTCCGCTGCCAAGCGTTCGGCGCGACTGGCTGGCATGATCTGCTCGATGTCCAGACCCAGGCCGCGCCAATCCGTGCTGTTACCCACCACGGCGCCGGCCCAGCCGCTGCCGTGGGTGATCGAACCGACCATGCCCAGTGGCCACTGCGGCGCACGGTCTTCACCGCAGGCCGGCGTGGCGGAAATGCCCGTCAAACGCATCAAGGCCTCACGCGCACACAGCCGACCGGCCAGGTATTCGGTCTGCCGTTTGGCCACGCCGCGCACCGGCTCGACGGCGCAGCGGCTGAAATCCTCTGCATCCAGCAGCTCGGGGCTAAAGCGTGTGCTGATCAGCTGCACCGCCGGCAGCGCATGCGGCAGTGGCCAGTGGTCATTCAGCGGGCTGCAGCAGGATGGCAAGTAGGCTGTATTCATCGGTCTATTCTGCCGCGCGGCGGTTTGTACGGCCAGCCGGCGCGGGCGTTTACATTTCTTTGCAAAGCCGCAACAAAGCTAAACGGAGTTGCCGAGGCTTTTTTGCCACACTGCGGCATGCGTTTCTTCGGGGACGCAGGTGAGGTTGTAGCTGGCGCAGGCGTGAGGCTTGTTCCGGCATTTCTCTGAGAATGAGTACGGGAGCCCGTTTGGGCTCCCGTTTTTTTTGCGCTGCGTTTGTCACTGGGCAGGCGTTGTACTAATCGCATTAAGCACAACGGCTATGCACGGTGCGCAAAATCAGCCCGGCTGGCTGCGTGCTAATCTGCCAGGACGGCTGATTTAGAGCCCTTCTGTGAGCCTGCCGATGCCTGCTGCCAATTCCTCTGCGCACCTGATGCGCGGCACTGCCGCCTACCGGCGCGCGACCCTGGCGCTGTTCTGTGCCGGGTTTGCCACCTTTGCCTTGCTCTACTGCGTGCAGCCGTTGTTGCCGCTGCTGGCCGCGCATTTTTCCGTGTCGGCGGCGGGCAGTAGCCTGGCCTTATCGCTGACCACCCTGAGCCTGGCCATCTGTCTGCTGGTATCCGGCGCGCTGGCCGAGAGCTGGGGCCGCAAGCCGGTGATGGTGGCGGCTCTGGGCTTGGCTTCCTTGCTGGGGATCGCCTGCGCGCTGGTCGATAGCTGGGATCATCTGCTCTGGCTGCGCGCCTTGCTTGGCCTGGCCCTGAGCGGATTGCCAGCACTGGCCATGGCCTATGTCGGCGAGGAGTTCGACCCCGAGGCACTGCCGGCGGCGATGGGGCTGTATATCGGCGGCACCGCTTTAGGTGGTTTGCTTGGGCGTTTGCTAGCCGGCCTGCTCAGTGATCTCGGCGGCTGGCCGTTGGCCCTGGCCGGGATTGCCGGCATGGGCTTGTTGGCGCTGGGGCTGTTTGTCTGGCTGCTGCCGCCGTCACGGCATTTCACCGCGCAGTCGCTGTCGCTACGTGGCCTGCTGCGCAACTTTGCGCTGCACCTGGGCAACGGTGAATTGCGCCGCCTGTTTCTGCTGGCATTTCTATTGATGGGCGGCTTTGTCGCGCTGTTCAACTATGTCGGCTTTCGCTTGGCGGCTGCGCCGTTCAACCTGTCGTCCAGCCTGATCGGCCTGCTGTTTACGGTCTATCTGCTGGGCATCGTCAGCGCCGGTTGGGCGGGGCGACTGGTGCCACGCTTGGGCGCACGCCAGGTGATGCAGGGCGGTATCGCCATCATGCTGCTGGGTGTGGCGCTCTGTGCCACGCCCTGGCTAAGCGCGGCGGTGGCGGGCCTGGCCTTGTTCACCCTGGGCTTTTTTGCCGCCCATGCGGTGGCCAGCGGGCAGGTGGGGCAGCGCGCGAACGGCGCCAAGGCGCAGGCTTCGGCGTTGTACCTGTGCGCCTACTATCTGGGTTCCAGTGTGATTGGCTACGCCGCTGGGTATATCTGGGAGCACGCCGGCTGGCTGCCGATGTTGGCTGTGCTGGCGGCTTTGTTTGTCGCTGCGGGAGTCAGTGCACGCAAGTTGTAAGAGGGCGTTCAGCGTTTGTTCAGCAAGGGTTCAGTGGGCGTTCAGCTTGGGGTAGGCAACATGGACCTCGAGTTAAGCAACACCGACTAACCACTGAGGACACACCATGAACCGCACTCTTAGCAAACTGGCCCTGGCAACTTCCCTGACCTTCGCTGCGGCTGCGGCCAATGCCGGCGACAACTTTGTTGGCCTGACCTGGGGTCAGACCGATAACAACATTCAGAAGTCCAGCGCGCTCAACAGCAACCTGAACAACCCCAAGCTCGACAAGGTGATCAACGACAGTGGCACCTGGGGCGTACGCGCCGGTCAGGTCAGCGATGCAAACCGTTACTACATGACCTACGAGAATGTCTCGGACACCGATCGCGGCAACAAGCTGCGTCAGCAGAACCTGCTGGGTAGCTATGATGTGTTCGTGCCGATTGGTGACTACAACACCAAGCTGTTCGGCGGTGCCACCGCTGGCCTGGTCAAGCTGGAGCAGGAGAGCAAAGGCTTCAAGCGTGACAGTGATATCGGCTATGCCCTCGGCCTGCAGGCTGGCATTCTTCAGGACATCAACCAGAATGCCTCGATTGAAGCCGGCTACCGCTACCTGCGCACCAATGCCAGCACCGAAATGGCGCAACACGGCGCAGGCAAGGCTGGCTCGCTGGACCTGCACAGCAGCGGCCAGCTGTACCTGGGTGCCAACTACAAGTTCTAAACAGCAGGTAGGCCAAAAGGGCCGGGCACCATGCCCGGCCGCTTTATTGGGGGAATGTGCAGGATGAAACTGTTGGTCGTGGAAGATGAAGCGTTGCTGCGTCACCACCTCTATAGCCGGCTGGGCGAGCAGGGCCATGTGGTCGATGCTGTGGCCAATGCCGAAGAAGCCCTGTACCGCGCTGCGGAATACAATCATGACCTGGCGGTGATCGACCTCGGCCTCCCAGGCATGAGCGGGCTGGACCTGATTCGCCAGTTGCGCAGTCAGGACAAAAGCTTCCCTATTTTGATACTCACCGCCCGTGGCAACTGGCAGGACAAGGTCGAAGGCCTGGCCGCCGGTGCCGATGATTACGTGGTCAAACCCTTTCAATTTGAAGAGCTGGAAGCGCGCCTGAACGCTTTGCTGCGCCGCGCTTCGGGCTTTACCCAGGCGAGTATTGCCGCCGGGCCGCTGCTGCTCGACCTCAACCGCAAACAGGCGTTGCTCGATGGCGAAGCCCTGCAACTGACAGCCTACGAGTACCGCATTCTTGAATACCTGATGCGCCACCAGCAGCAGGTGGTGGCCAAGGAGCGATTGATCGAGCAGCTCTACCCGGATGATGAAGAGCGCGACCCCAACGTGATCGAAGTATTGGTCGGTCGCCTGCGTCGCAAACTTGAAGGTCAGCTGGATTTCAAACCCATCGAAACCGTGCGCGGCCAAGGCTACCTGTTTACCGAGCGCTGCCGATGAGCGAGGCCGAGTTGAGCAAACCGGTCACTGGCCGTCGCGGTGAGTCTCTACGCCTGCGCCTGATGCTCGGCACGGCGGTGCTGGCGGTACTGTTTATGCTGGCTCTGCTGCCGGCCTTGCGCGGCGCGTTTGTTATCGCCCTTGAACAGTCCATCGAAAAACGCCTGGCCTCGGATGCCGCTGCGCTGGTTTCAGCCGCACGCACTGAAAACGGTCTGCTGACCATGCCCGACAAACTACCGGATGAGGAATTCGACAGCCTGGAAGCCAAGCTGCTGGGCTTTATCTACGACCGCCAGGGCAAGCTGGTATGGCAGTCGCGTTCTTCCCTGGATGAAAGCGTCGACTATCGCCCACGCTACGACGGCCGTGGTCACGAGTTTGTGCGCATCACCGATGCTCAAGGCCACGAGTTCTTTGTCTACGACGTAGAAATCGACCTGCTGCGCGGGCAGAGCGCGGCCTTCAGCGTGGTGACCATGCAGCCTGCCAGCGATTACCAGGCCATGTACGACGGCTTTATGGGCCAGCTCTACCTCTGGCTCGGTGGCGCGCTGTTGGTGTTGCTGGGGTTGCTGTGGTTTGGCCTGACCTGGGGCTTTCGTAGCCTGCGCGGGCTTAGCGCCGAATTGGATCAAGTGGAGGCGGGCACCCGTGCCAGCCTGAGTGAAGAGCACCCGCGCGAGCTGCTGCGCCTGACCGGCTCGCTCAACCGCCTGTTGGAAAGTGAACGCCAGCAACGCGAACGTTACCGGCATTCGCTGGATGACCTGGCACACAGCCTGAAAACCCCCTTGGCCGTGCTGCAAAGCGTGGCTGAAGTGATCGACAAGCAGCCGCAGAGCCGCGAGCAGTCTCAGGTGTTGCAACAGCAGATCGAACGCATGAGCCAGCAGATCGGCTATCAACTGCAGCGCGCCAGCCTGCGCAAAAGCGGCTTGATCCGCCACAGCACACATTTGGCGCCTTTACTCGATACGCTCTGCGGTGCGCTGGATAAGGTCTACCGCGACAAGCAGGTCCAGATGCTGCGCGATTTTTCCAGCGAGCAGCACCTGCCTATGGAACGCGGCGCGTTACTGGAGTTGCTCGGCAACCTGCTGGAAAACGCCTACCGCCTGTGCCTCGGCCAGGTGCGCGTGAGCGTGCGTCAGCAGGGCAGTGTGCTTGAACTCTGCGTCGAAGACGACGGGCCCGGTGTACCGGCTGATCAGCGCGAGCGCATCCTGCGCCGTGGCGAGCGGTTGGATGCTCAGCATCCGGGGCAGGGCATCGGCACCGCAGTAGTTAAAGACATTATCGAAAGCTACGATGGGGAGTTGCTGCTGGAGGATTCGGCGTTGGGCGGCGCGAGTTTTCGTGTACGGTTCAGCGACTGAAACAAGCCCGTGTGGATGCGCAGTGGCAGAAGCGCAGAGATGAATGGCTCTAATAATCGTACTGGTCGGCTATTGTCAGCGTTAGTGAAACTTCCTTAAACCTTCGCCATAGGCCAGCCGATAAGGCTCGCTGCGAGGTCAGCCATGCCGTCTCAAGCTGAATCAGCCGTTGCCAATCCCCACGTCGCCGCTGTCGATCGGTTAGCAACAGGTTTTGCCTTACGCCGCTTCGAGCCTGAGCTTGAGGCCGAATACCGTGATTTCTCATATCGCAGCTACCGGCAAACCCGGCGCGTGGCTATCTGCCTACTGCTGGCCAGCTTTTTGGCCTTCTTCGCCTTTGATCTGCTGTTGCTCTACAGCGTTGGCGCCAACCCGATAACCCTGCCGGTTATGCTGGTGCGTCTGTGTGCGTTGCTGATTATTGTGTTTGCTGCCTACCGGGTATTGAAGTCTCCGGATGTTGCCACTGGCTATCGCTGGATACCTATCGGCCTTGGCTGCCTTAGTCTGGGCATGCTGCTGGTGACGCTGATATATCACCAGGGGCTGGAGCAGATGCAACTGCCCTATGGCCTGGAGGGCATGATGCTGATCCAGATAGTGATCTTCGTGCCCATCGGTTACAGCTACCGCAACAGCCTCTATTTGGGCATCGCCACGCTGTTATGTACCGGCCTGGCATTACAGCTGACCGCCTCAGGCGAATCGCCTATCCAATACCTGACGTCCCTGGCCTACCTGACGCTAGCGACCATTGCCGCCGCAACGGCTGGTTACTGCCAGGAGCACTCAATGCGCGTGCTGTTTCTAACCAAACGCGACCTGCGAACCATGGCCGATACCGATGGCCTGACCCAACTTTACAACCGCCGCAGTTTTGATCTGTTGTTGCAGCGTGCATTGCAGGAAGCCCTGCGTGAGCAAACGCGTATCGCGCTGATCATGCTCGATCTCGACCACTTCAAGGCTTACAACGATTGCTATGGCCATCCGGCCGGAGACCTTGCCTTGCAGCGCATTGCTGGCGTGCTGGCCAGCCATCCGCGTCGCGATCTTGATTTTGCCGCGCGTCTGGGTGGTGAGGAGTTCGCCCTGGTGTTGCGCAACCCGGATAGCGCCTACTTGGTCAGTACCTGCGAAAGCATCCGCCGAAAGATCAGCGACGAACTGGCGATTGAGCACCTTAAAAACCCCGCGCAAGTGATGACTGCCAGCCTGGGTGCGAGCTTCAGCAACGCCAGTGATACGACCGCCAGTCTCTACCAGCGCGCGGATCTGGCGCTGTATCGAGCCAAGGCTAATGGCCGTAATCGTGTGGAAATTGACTAGACGGTGAATGTACTGCCCGCCATTCGACTGCAGAGGTTCTGCATCGCTAAGCATTGGCAATAAACGAAGAGGATTTGCGGGCGGTGATGCTGTTAAAGGTCGCTTTTGGGGTTTGGCATTAACCCTTAAACATCGAGACTACTCCACCTCTAGATAGCGTCGGCGCTATGTTTTCTGAGGTTTAACTAATGGGCACAGCACTTTCAGGTGACTTGAAGGTTCACCCTTCCTGCGCCCGATAAGCCCCTGGCGTCAGCCCCGTCCATTTCTTAAACGCCCGATGAAACGCCGACGGTTCCGAGAATCCTAGCTGTTCGGCAATGTCCTGAATCGCCAGCTCATCGCGCCCCAGGTGATAAATCGCCAGGTCTCTACGTAGATGGTCCTTCAATTCTTGAAAGCTCGAGCCTTCCTCGCGCAAATGCCGGCGCAGGGTTTGCGGGCTCATGTGCAATTGCTGGGCAACGGCATCCAGATCCGGCCAGTTGCTGCAGTCGCGGCCGAGTAAGCGGCGGATCTGGCTGATCAGGCTGTCGCCGCCATCCGGCCGGGCCAGCAAGTCGGCGGGGGAGTGCTGGAGGAATTGCTTGAGGGTGCGTTCATCCTGCAGCAGCGGCATAGCCAGGTAGCGCGCATGGAACAGCAGGCTGGTGCGCCCGGCCGTAAAGCGCCGGGTGCAGGGGAATAGCAGTTCATATTCGCCGGCGTGGGTGGGTTGGCTGTAGGTGAAGGTGGCTTCTTCCAGGCGGATGCGTTGGCCGATCAGCCAACTGCCGAGGCGATGCCAGATCACCAGCAGGCTTTCCACCAGAAAGTGGTCGGGATCCCACAGGGTGGAATCGTCCACGCTGAGGCGTGCCCAGTCGCCTTCGCGCTGAATGCTGATAGCCGGCGCTTCCGGGAACAGGCTGTAGAACAGCGCGCCACGACCCAGGGCTTTCTCCAATGAATGGCAGTGGATGATGGCGTAACACATCATGGCGAAGGTGCCGCGTTTGCTGCGCAGGCGGCCAAAACCGAGGTATTCGTCATCAAGGTTTTCCCACAACAGCTGCACCAAGTGGGCGAACTGTTCGGGTGCGACCCGCGCGCGGGGTTCGTCGAGCAGCGCCGGTTGGATACCCAATTGGCGCAGCAGTGGCGTGCAGTCATGGCCCTGGCGTTCGGCGCCGCGTAAGGCAGCACGGACAAAGTGGCTGGCGATGGTGCGTTCGCGCATGGAGGCTCCTTGAAAGTATGCCGATGGTAGCCAGACGCTGGCCTGCGCAACAAGCAAACCCTTTGCTGGGGCCGCTATCGCTTATGTCGGGTTACGGGGTGGGCAGGGCGTGGGATATCCGCCAAACCGGAGCAGATGATCGTGCGGGAATCCGCCAGGCTGGCTCTTTGATGGTCTGTTTAATTTCAATAAAGTATTGATATATAAGGATTTAATTATTTTTCATGGAGTGGCACGGGGCTTGCGATAGGGACTGTAAGGCTGCGCTGAACGCGCCGATAACAAGTCCCCTCTGTTAAGGGGTTAGCGCTTATTTAGGGTGTTGCGAGCGTCGATGGATGATGCGCCGCAACACCATGGAGGACCCTGCCATGACCGCCACGACGCTCGAAGCACCCCGTCAACCCTTCTACCGAATGCTTTATGTCCAGGTGCTGGCTGCCATCACCATCGGCATTCTGCTCGGCCACTTTTACCCGGAAACCGGTGTGGCGCTCAAACCGCTGGGTGATGGCTTCGTCAAACTGATCAAGATGGTGATTGCGCCAATCATCTTCTGCACTGTGGTCAGTGGCATTGCCGGCATGCAAGACATGAAGGCCGTCGGCAAGACCGGCGGGTATGCGCTGTTGTATTTCGAGATCGTCTCCACCATCGCCCTGGTGATTGGTCTGATTGTGGTCAACCTGGCGCAGCCGGGTGTGGGTATGCACATTGACCCGAATACCCTGGATGCCAGCAGCATCGCCGCTTATGCCTCCGCCGGCGCGCAGCAGAGCACCATCGGCTTTCTACTCAATGTAATTCCGTCCACCGTGGTGGGGGCGTTCGCCAATGGCGACATCCTGCAGGTGCTGTTCTTCTCGGTGATCTTTGCGTTCGCCCTGCAGCGCATGGGCGACTATGGCCGCCCGGTGCTGGAGTTCATTGAGCGCATTGCCCAGGTGATGTTCGGCATCATCAACATGATCATGAAGCTTGCACCCATCGGCGCGTTCGGTGCCATGGCGTTCACCATCGGCCAGTACGGTGTCGGTTCGCTGGTCCAGCTGGGCCAGCTGATGATTTGTTTCTACATCACCTGCCTGTTCTTCATCCTGGTGGTGCTGGGCGGTATAGCGCGTGGCCATGGCTTCAGCATCCTCAAGTTCATCAAGTACATCCGCGAGGAGTTGATGATTGTGCTCGGCACCTCATCGTCTGAATCAGTGCTGCCGCGCATGCTGACCAAGATGGAGAAACTGGGGGCGAAGAAGTCCGTGGTCGGCCTGGTAATCCCCACCGGTTACTCGTTCAACCTCGACGGTACATCGATCTACCTGACCATGGCGGCGGTGTTTATCGCCCAGGCCACGGATACACCGATGGACCTGACTCATCAGATCACCCTGTTGCTGGTGTTGCTGGTGGCGTCCAAGGGCGCGGCAGGGGTCACCGGTAGCGGTTTTATCGTGCTGGCGGCCACGCTGTCGGCGGTAGGCCATTTGCCGGTTGCCGGCTTGGCGCTGATCCTCGGCATCGACCGCTTTATGTCCGAAGCCCGCGCGTTGACCAACCTGATTGGTAATGGTGTGGCAACCCTGGTGGTGGCCAAGTGGTGCAAGGAACTGGATGAAGACACGCTGCAGCGCGAGTTGAGCAGCGGCGGTAAGGAGCAGCCTGCTCCAGTAGCGGCCAAGGCCGAACTGAGCTGAGGGAAATACGCTGTCATTCAGCCCGCCTAATGGCGGGCTTTTTTATACCTGGCAAACGCCGGCAAGCCGCGCGTGAGATGACCGAATGAGTCAATCCAGGCTGAGCGCATGGGTCATTGAGGCGGCAGGGGCGTGGGGCCTAACCTGCTGCACGACTTCAGCTCTGGGAGCACACCCGCATGCAGCGCCTTATTTTCGACACCGAACACAACATGTTCCGCGACGCTTTTGCCGCCTTTCTGAAAAAGGAAGTGGTCCCGTATCAGGGTGAGTGGGAAGCCGCCGGCGTGGTCAGCCGCGAGGTATGGAAGAAAGCCGGTGAAATGGGCTTTCTCTTGCCCTGGGCGGATGAGGAGTACGGTGGCGCCGGGCTCAAGGATTTTCGCTATGAGCAGATCATGTGCGAGGAACTGGCGAAGATTAACGAGCCGGGCTTTATGTTGCCGCTGCATTCCGCACTGTGCGGCCCCTATATCGCTGAGTACGGCAATGCCGAGCAGAAGGCGCGTTTCATGCCGGGCATCATCAGCGGCGATCTGATTCTGGCGGTGGCGATGACTGAGCCGAGTGCTGGTTCCGACCTGGCCGGTATGCGCACCAGTGCGGTGGATCAGGGCGACCATTACGTACTCAACGGTTCCAAGGTGTTTATCTCCAACGGCCTGCTGGCCGATGTGGTGATCGTGGCTGCCAAGACCGACCCCAATAACAAACACGCCATGGGCCTGTTCCTGGTTGAGCGCGGTATGGAAGGTTTCGAACGCGGCAAAAACCTGGAAAAACTCGGCATGAAGAGCCAGGACACGGCCGAGCTGTTCTTCAATAACGTCAAGGTGCCCAAGGCCAACCTGCTGGGCGATGCCAAGGGCGGCTTCTTCTACCTGATGAACATGCTCGCCCAGGAGCGCCTGACCAACGCCTGTGGCGCAGTGGCGGCGGCCGAGGCGGCGTTGCAGACCACTATCGATTACGTGAAGGAACGCAAGGCCTTCGATCGGCCGATTTCGCACTTCCAGAACACCCGTTTCAAGCTGGCGGAGATGCGCACGCAGATCGACGTGGCGCAGGTATTTGTGGACCGCTGCGTAACCGACCACAACGAGAAGAAACTCACCCCGGAAGTAGCTGCCGAGGCCAAGCTGTTTACCACCGAGTTGCTGTGCAAGGTGGTCGACGAAGGCGTGCAACTGCACGGCGGCTGGGGTTATATGTGGGAATACCCGATCTGCAAGATGTACGCGAACGCGCGCATCCAGCGCATCTTCGCTGGCACCTCGGAGATCATGAAAGAGATCATCAGCCGCGGCATGAAGTTGTAGAGCACGTGCCGCCACCTGGCGATCCTGGCGGTTTATCGGGGTCGTCGCCTTTAGGCCGTAGGATATTTTTTACCGAGGGAAGCTGTTCAAACGCTAACGTTCATGTCGGTACAACAATAAGAACGAGGGATTGCGATGACCGATCAACTGCCCCTGGAGCGCCTGGCGCTCTGGGTTGAAAAACGCCCGGATGCGGTCTGGCTCAGCCAGCCGGTAAACGGCCAGTGGCATGACTTCACCTGGGCTCAGGTGGACGACCAGGCGCGGCGAATGGCCACTGCCTTGCATGCGCTGGGCTGTGCGCCGGGGGATCGGGTGGCGCTACTGGCGAAGAACTGCGCCGAGTGGATCATCGCCGACCTGGCGATCATGCTTGCTGGGTTGATCAGCGTGCCGTTGTATCCGTTGCAGTCGGCGGAAAGCATCGACTATGTGCTGCGCCATTCTCAGTGCAAGGCGATCTTCCTCGGCAAACTGGATGAGCCGGCCAAGCTCGCGCCGGGTATTCCGGCTGAAGTCATGCGTATCGCCATGCCGTATCCGACCATCGAGGCCAATCACGGCTGGCATGCCTTGCTGGCAGCGCATCAGCCGTTACGCGATGGTCATTTGCAGTTACCGGATGAGTTGCTGAGCATTCTCTATACCTCCGGCACCACCGGCCAGCCCAAGGGCGTGATGCTCTCGGCCAAGGCGTTTGCCATTGCCGGCGGGCGCTCGGTGAAGGAACTGCAGATTACCGAGCAGGATCAGTATTTCTCCTACCTGCCGCTGTCGCATGCCGCCGAGCGTTTTCTGGTGGAAATGAATGCGCTCTACAGCGGCGGACGGGTGGCCTTTGTCGAGTCACTGGAAACCTTTGCCAGCGACCTGCGCCATGTGCGGCCAACCGTGTTCTTCTCCGTGCCACGGCTATGGACGCGTTTTCAACAGGGCGTGCTGGAGAAACTGCCGCAGCCCAAGCTGGCACGGCTGCTGGGTATTCCGCTGATTGGTGGCCTGGTGGCGCGCAAGATTCGCAAAGGCCTGGGCCTGGATCGTGCACGCATTCTGGTCAGCGGCGCGGCGGCGATTCCACGTGCCTTGCTCGACTGGTATCAGAGCATCGGCATCACCATCTGCGAGGGCTACGGCATGACCGAGCACCTGGCCTATGGCTGTTTCAACCGGCCGGGGCAGGTGCGTTTCGGCACCGTGGGCCGGCCGATGCCGGGTAATGAATTGCGCATCGCCGAGAATGGCGAAATCCTCCTGCGCTGCCCGAGCCTGATGCTGGGCTATTACCAGGACCCGGAGAAAACCGCCGAAACCATCACCGATGGCTGGCTGCACACCGGTGACAAGGGCGAGGTCGACGCGGCCGGTTACCTGAAAATCACCGGTCGTGTGAAGGACATCTTCAAGACCAGCAAGGGTAAGTACATCGCTCCGGCGCCGATTGAAGGTGAGATTGCCAAGAACCTTTGGGTCGAGCAGGTGTGCCTGATGGGCAGTAATCTGGATCAGCCGCTGGCGCTGATCGAGCTGTCGCCGGCGGCCCGCGAGCAATCGCGTGAGCAAGTCACCGCGGACTTGCAGCAGACCTTGCAACAACTCAATGCGCAGCTTCAAGCGCATGAGCGGGTGAGTCACTTTGTGCTGGTGCGTGAGGCCTGGACCGTGGACAACGGCTGCATGACCCCGACCATGAAAATCCGCCGCAACGTACTGGAAGCTCGCTTTGCCGATCAGCTCCGTGAGCTGGATGCCAAGCAGCCGCTGCATTGGCAGTGAGCGCTTAGTAGCCCGGATACAATCCGGGAGTCTGTTGATATTCCCCGGATTGCATCCGGGCTACGGGATTGATATCCCTGAGGAGCTGTTATGCAAGGCCCGTTGTCGTCACTGAAAGTGCTGGATTTCTCCACCCTGTTGCCCGGGCCGTTTGCCTCGCTGCTGCTAGCCGACATGGGCGCGGAAGTGCTGCGGGTCGAGTCGCCTTCGCGCATGGATCTGGTGCGCGTGCTGCCACCGCATGATGGCGGCGTATCGGCCAGTCACGCCTACCTCAACCGCAATAAGCGTTGCATCGCCCTGGACCTGAAAAAGCCCGAAGCGGTGGAGATGGTCAAGCAGTTGGTGGCCGAGTACGACATCGTGCTGGAGCAGTTTCGTCCTGGGGTGATGGACAAACTCGGCGTCGGTTACGAAGCGCTCAAGGCAATCAACCCGAAGCTGATCTATGTGTCGATTACCGGTTACGGCCAGAGCGGCCCGTACAAGGACCGCGCCGGCCATGACATCAACTACCTGGCCCTGGCCGGCATCGCCAGCTACACCGGGCGCCGTGAAACCGGGCCGCTGCCACTGGGCATTCAGGCGGCGGATATTGCTGGCGGCTCGCTGCACGGAGTGATCGGCCTGCTGGCGGCGGTGATCCAGCGTCAGGCCACGGGGCTGGGGCAGCAGGTGGATATCAGCATGACCGACTGCGCCTTCAGTCTGCATGGCATGGCTGGGGCAGGGTATCTGGCTGCCGGGGTGGAACCAGCGATGGAAAATCAGGCGCTGAATGGTGGCAGCTTCTACGACTACTACCGCACCCGCGACGGCCGCTGGTTCTCGGTCGGCAGTTTGGAGCCGCAGTTTATGCAGCAGTTCTGCGCCGCCATCGGCCGCCCGGAGCTGGCTGCGCGCGGGCTGTCGCAGAAGCCGGAGGATCAGCAAGCGCTTAAACGTGAGATTGAAATCGAGTTCGAGAAACGCGACTTTGCCGAGTGGAGTCAGGTATTCGCCGGTCTGGATGCCTGCGTCGAGCCGATGCTCAACCTCAGTGAAGCGGTCGAGCACCCGCAGATCAAGGCGCGCGGTCTGGTCACCGAAGTGCCGCGTGCAGGCAACGCGCCGCAGACGCAGATCGCCTGTCCGATCAAATTTTCCAGCGGCTTGCCCGCGCCCAGGCATATCGGCGCAACCCTGGGCGCTCACACCGCAGAAGTACTGACAGAGCTGGGCTACAGCACCGAGCAGATCGCCCAGCTCAAGGCAGCTAAAGTGGTGGCCTGAGCGAGTGATGCAGGCGTTAGCGCAATCCCGTCACATGTGGGGATGCACACTGTCACTCGTCAAACGCTGAGTTTTCCGGCATAAGCCTGATGCATTTTCGCCATATGGCGGCTTGGGAACGGAAAACATGTATCACGGGGAACGCTTCAACGCCTGGACCCATCTGGTTGGGGCGCTTCTGGCCTGCGCGGGTGCAGTGTGGCTCTTGGTGTTGGCGAGCCTGGACGGTGAGCTGCGTACGATCATCAGTGTGGCGATTTATGGCCTGACCCTGGTGCTGCTCTACAGCATCTCCACGCTTTACCACAGCGTGCAGGGACGGGCGAAAGTGCTGATGCGCAAGCTTGATCACCTGTCGATCTACCTGCTGATCGCCGGCAGTTATACGCCGTTTTGCCTGATCACCCTCGAAGGTGCCTGGGGGTGGACGTTGTTTGGCATTGTCTGGACGCTGGCAATCATCGGCATGCTGCAGGAGATCAAGCCACGCTCCGAGGCGCGTGTGTTGTCGATTGTGATCTACGCCGTGATGGGCTGGATTGTGTTGATTGCGGTCAAACCGTTGATCGCTGCCCTGGGCATGGAGGGGTTTATCTGGCTGGCCGGTGGCGGGGTGCTGTACACCGTGGGGATCATCTTCTTCGCCTATGACAGCCGCTTCCGCCATTGGCATGGCATCTGGCACTTGTTTGTCATGGGCGGCAGCCTGATGCATTTTGTCGCGGTGTTGCGTTACGTCCTCTAATGCCAACATCGGCTTATTCGACGCGCTGTTCGCCTGTATAGCTCAAGGTCACTTTGCAACGCCGGCAGTAGTAGCGCCGGCCTTTGCTGACCAGGGAATGACGCTGGGCTGAAAACGGAAACTCGCCCTGCGGGCAGCTGCAACGGTAGATATAGCGGCTGACTGTGCGCCGCTGAACCGCATAGCTGTGGCAGCGATTGGGCGGCAGCTCATACACGCCGCGCATGATCAACTGCCATTCTTCTCCATGGGGCTGAATCTTCAGGCCGAACAGCTGATGCGCGATCAGGTGCGCCACTTCATGCGGCACGGTCTGTTTGAGAAAGTCTTCGCGGTTTTCCCGGTACAGCTGCGGGTTGAAGCGCAGCTTGTTTTCCGTCAGGTGAGCCACACCGGCTTTTTGTCCACGCAGCTTGAAACTCACCTCGGCGCGGGCAAAGGGGCGTTTGAAAAAGGCTTCAGCCTGCTGGTAACACTGTTCTACGCGGCTTAGAAGGTGTTCGGACATAAGTGCGGTGATCAGGATCGGGGCAGCGATTATGCCCAAGCAGCGCAGCGATCACAGCCCTGAAATGACGAAACCACCCGCAGGTGGTTTCATCTTGTGTCATCAAGTGTTGCGTTAGCTGGTGTAGACCGGGCCGACCCCAAAGCCCCAGAGAATCACCGAACTGGCGATCATCGCCACCAGCACCACCAAACCTACAGCGAGCACCGAGCTGGAGAACATGAAGCCTTCATCCTCGGGTATGCCCATGAAAGTCGGTATGCCGACGTAGAGTAGATAAACCGTGTAACAAATAGCCGCCGTGCCCACTACCATGGCCAGCCAAAGGTGTGGATAGAGCGCCGCCAAGCCACCGATAAACAGCGGTGTAGCGGTATAAGCCGCAAATACCACGCATTGCGTGAGGTTCGGGCTGGCATCGTAGGTGCGTGCCATCCAGTGGATAAACGCGCCCATCACTGCGATCCCGGCAAGCATCGCCAGATAGGTCATGACGGTCATTTGCAACGCACTGGCTTCTGTCAGCATAACCGGCGCTCGATCGCCGATTGCCCAGCCGACCTGGGTAGTGCCGATATAGGCCGAGACTGCGGGAATTGCCGCGAGAATCAGTACGTGGGTGAGATACATGTGGCTGATGGTTTCTTCTTCGCCACGGATTTCCTGCCATTCCTGGTCAGGATGGGTGAATAGCCCCCAAACGTGATGGATCATGCCAGACCTCCTGTTTTTATAGCGGTCGCCCCCCAGCGCAGCGCCTGATTCGCGTGTGCAGCGTCATCAGGTACAAGGCCGAACCTATGCGACCGTATGTCGCAGTATAGGCAGAGGTCGCGATTGGCAAAGGCTGGGTGTTAGAGCAAATCGGACTCTCAAGCACGTCCGTAATAGCGTTCGAGGATTTCCATGGCCTTGTTGATCGACTGCAGGCGCGCCGTGTTACCGCCGCGATCAGGGTGATGCAGGCTCACCAGTTGTCGGTAGCGGTGCTTAATCATGGCGAGATTGAGCGTCTGCGCGCTGCCTTCGAGCTCGAACAGCTCCAGCGCCGCCTGTTTCTCTTCGCTGCCGTGCATGCGCGTCCAGAAACTCAATAGCAGCTTGGCCACATCCTGCTCATCCGTGTCGTTGAGCTGGCTGAGATCGAGGTAATAGTCACGCAGCGGGTCGTGTTCGCTCAGTTCCGCGCTTCCGGGTTGATAGGGCAGCAATTGGATATTCAGCGCACTGATCTGCAGGTAACCGCTCTGCGTCGCCCACAGCCGTTCACGCAGCCGGTAGAGGGCGTTGAACAGCAGAAAATGGGTGCGGAAAAGCACCAGCTTGTCGGTCAGTGGCAGATTGGGGATGTGCACACACTGGCGGGCTTTCAATTGTTGGATCAGCTGGTATTCACCGAGGCCTTCAGGGACCGCGCGCAGCAGCTGGTGCAGTTGTTCGGGCAAGTCGAGGCCCGGGTCGAAGTCGTCATTCATCGGTCGAGCCTAGCATTTCAGCAACTCTGGGGTAGGGCGCGTCACGCTTTCTGCGTAAAATGCCGCATCCTCAACGACTTCCGGACTCCAGCGCACCATGGGCACCCTCTCGGTCAATCAGAACAAACTGCAAAAACGCCTGCGTCGTCAGGCCGG
The DNA here is from genome assembly GCF_002786345.1 of Pseudomonas sp. FEMGT703P. Taxonomy (NCBI): domain Bacteria; kingdom Pseudomonadati; phylum Pseudomonadota; class Gammaproteobacteria; order Pseudomonadales; family Pseudomonadaceae; genus Pseudomonas; species Pseudomonas sp. FEMGT703P. The sequence goes on from NZ_PGCM01000010.1 coordinate 189,407, forward strand.
CGAAGCCGTTGCCGACTTCAACATGATCGAAGATGGCGACAAGGTGATGGTCTGCCTGTCCGGCGGCAAGGACAGCTACACCATGCTGGATGTGCTGCTGCACCTGCAGAAGGTTGCGCCGATCAAGTTCGAGATCGTTGCGGTGAATATGGACCAGAAGCAGCCCGGCTTCCCCGAGCATGTGCTGCCGGCCTATCTGGAGTCCATCGGTGTGCCGTATCACATCGTCGAGAAGGACACCTATTCGGTGGTCAAGGAGAAGATCCCTGAAGGCAAGACCACCTGCTCGCTGTGCTCGCGCCTGCGTCGCGGCACGCTGTATACCTTTGCCGATGAGATCGGCGCGACCAAGATGGCCCTGGGGCACCATCGCGACGACATCCTGGAAACCTTCTTCCTTAATATGTTCTACGGCGGCACGCTCAAGGCCATGCCGCCCAAGCTGCGCGCTGACGACGGTCGTAACGTGGTGATTCGCCCGCTGGCTTACTGCAACGAGGCGGATATCGAGGCTTACAGCCAGCTCAAGGAATTCCCGATCATCCCGTGCAACCTCTGTGGTTCTCAGGAAAACCTGCAGCGCCAGGTGGTCAAGGAGATGCTGCAGGACTGGGAGCGCAAGTCGCCGGGGCGCACCGAGATCATGTTCCGCGCTCTGCAGAACGTAGTACCGTCGCAGCTGGCTGACCGCAACCTGTTCGACTTCAAGAGCCTGAAGATCGACGACAGCGCCACACCGCGTTTTCTCGATGTAATGAATCTCTGATTCAGCGGTTTCCCGCCTCAAGGAATGCCCGATGCGTGATTACAAATGGCTGCATGAGTACTGCCTGAACCGTTTCGGCTCTGTCGCCGCGCTGGAGTCGATCCTGCCGCAGCCGCGCACTGCTGATGAGTTGCGCGCGATCAGTGATGATCGCTACCTCTCAGTGCTCAGCCTGCGGGTGTTCCGCGCGGGCCTCAAGCACAGCTTGGTCGATGCCAAGTGGCCTGCATTCGAGCAGGTGTTCTTCGGTTTCGATCCGGAGAAAGTGGTGCTGATGGGCGCCGAGCGCCTGGAAAACCTGATGCAGGATGCGCGCATCATCCGCCACCTGGGCAAGCTCAAGAGTGTGCCGCGCAATGCCCAGTTCATCCTTGATGTGCAAAAGGAGAAGGGCAGTTTTGGTGCGCTGATTGCTGATTGGCCCGTGAGCGATATCGTTGGCCTATGGAAGTATTTGGCCAAACATGGCTGTCAGTTAGGCGGGCTGTCCGCACCGCGGTTCTTGCGCATGGTTGGCAAGGACACCTTCGTCCCTAGTGATGACATGGTTGCCGCGCTGAAGGCGCAGAAGATTATCGACAAGGTGCCGACCAGCCTAAAAGAGCGGGCCGCCGTGCAGGCCGCGTTCAACCAATGGCAGGAGCAGAGCGGGCGGCCGCTATGTCAGCTGTCGGTGATGCTGGCGCATACGGTCAACCACTGAGGGGCTGGCGATGGAGCGGGCAATCAAGAAGGTCGCACAGCAGCTCAAGCAGGCTGAACGCATCCTGCTGATTACCGGTGCTGGGCTGTCCGCCGATTCCGGTTTGCCCACTTATCGCGGCCTTGGCGGCCTGTATAACGGCCACACCGCTGAAGGTTTGCCGATTGAGGCGGCGTTGTCCGGCTCGATGCTGCAGCGTGATCCGGCGCTGTGCTGGAAATACCTGGCGGAGCTGGGCAAGGCCTGCCTGGGTGCTCAGGCCAATGCTGGGCATTACGCCATCGCCGAATTGCAGCGCAAGAAACCAGAGTGCTGGCTGCTCACTCAGAATATCGACGGCTACCACCGCGCCGCTGGTAGCCCGATGGAGCAGGTGATCGAGATTCATGGCGAGCTGGCGCCGCTGTATTGCCAGTCCTGTGGCGCTGTCGATACCGAGCTGGCGGAACACCTTGAACGGCCGCTGCCGCCCAAATGCCGGCAATGCGCCGGGGTGCTGCGTCCGCCCGTGGTGCTGTTCGAAGAAATGCTCCCAGAGCAGGCCATCGACACGCTCTATACCGAAGTGCGCAAAGGCTTTGAGGTGGTGATCAGCATCGGCACCAGCGCGAGCTTCCCGTATATCGTCGAGCCGCTGCTGCGGACCCACCAGGCGGGTGGTTTAACCGTGGAAATCAACCCGCAACGAACCGACTTGAGTGCCCGCGTGGATGTGCATCTGCAAGGGCGGGCATTAGATGTTTTGCCGGAACTACTGAGTCACATTTAGAGCCATAGAATTTGCAAATGCATGCCATAGAGGGCATAGTCACGCTCTTATGAAATTCACCGACACGGTCGTGCCCATGCTCAAACGCCTCGCACCCCTCGTGCCTATCGCACTCTCCGTGGTTCTGGCCGCCTGCGCCAACCATGCCCCACAGCCGGAGCTGGCAACCCAGCCTGCAGTGTTCTCCTCGACAGAACTTGCCGAGTTTGACGAACAAGCCAAAGAAGCGGCCTTGGGCGACTTCACTGAAGACAAATCCTACAAATTGCCGCAGCTGGCTGACAGCATCCTGACTCATGGCCTGTCGCTGGTGGGTACCCGTTATCGTTACGGTGGCAGCTCGGTGAAATCCGGCTTCGATTGCAGCGGCTTTATCGGTTATCTGTTCAAGGAAGAGCTGGGCATGAAACTGCCACGCTCGTCCCGCGACATGATCAATATCGACGCACCGCTGGTGTCGCGTGATGACTTGGAGCCGGGTGATCTGCTGTTCTTCAGCACCAGTGGCCGTAATCGCGTCAGCCATGCCGGCATCTACATGGGCGATAACCAGTTTATCCACTCCAGCAGCAGCCGCAGTGGCGGCGTGCGGGTCGATAGTCTGGATGATCGTTACTGGTCGCGTACCTTTATCGAGGCCAAACGTGCCCTGGCGCTGGCGCCAAGCGAGTCGGTTGTACGTCACCCATGAGCCCTGCGAGTGGCGACCGAATCTGTTCGGTCGCTGCGATTAACTGACACTTCCGTCCGATCTCGATAATTTTCAACAACCTGCCAAGCAAAGCTAAAGCTTGCACTACGATGTGCAAGTCGGCAGAGTAGGGCGCATCCCGGCTCAGGATCGCTCGTCCATGACCGCTATCACCCGCATCAGCTTGATTGTGCTTGCCGCGCTGCTCAGTGCCTGCGCCAGCAACGCACCCACGCCAACCCCAAAACCTGTTGTGCATGCACCTATCAGCAGCTTTAACGGCAATGCTGAAGATGTGCTTTTTCGTGCCCTCGGTTTGGTCGGGACACCCTATCGCTACGGCGGCAATACCCCGGATGGCGGTTTTGATTGCAGCGGTCTGATTGGCTATGTCTACCGCGATGCGGCGGGTATCAGTCTGCCGCGTTCGACCCGTGAGCTGATCAGCATGCGCGCTCCAACCGTCGGCCGTGATCGCCTGCAAAGTGGTGATCTGGTGTTCTTCGCCACTAATGGTGGCAGCCAGGTTAGCCATGCTGGCATCTATGTCGGCGATGGCCGTTTTGTTCATGCACCTTCAAGCGGCGGCACCGTACGCCTGGATAGCCTGAGCAATACGTATTGGCAGCGCACCTACCTGAATGCCAAGCGCGTGTTCACCCCGGAACTGGCGCGCAACCCCTGACAGCTTTGGTTTGCAGAGGGAGTAGGCATGACCAATCGAACGCTCAATCTCGATTCCTCCCTGTATCAATACCTGCTGGATGTTTCTCTACGTGAAACACCGCTGCTCAAACGTCTGCGTGAGGAAACTGCGCAGCTGAGTACGGCGCGTTGGCAGATTGCTCCCGAGCAAGGGCAGTTTATGGCCTTGCTGGTGCAGCTAACGGGAGCGCGGCGGATTGTCGAGGTCGGCACCTTTACCGGCTACAGCGCCATCTGCATGGCCCAGGCCATGCCTGAGGGTAGTCGGCTGATCTGCTGTGATATTCCCGGCGAATACAACGCCACAGCTGAGCATTACTGGCGCGAAGCGGGATTGAATGGGTGTATCGAACAGCGCCTGGCGCCGGCGCTACAGACCCTGGCGGAGCTAGAAGCTGAAGGTTTGGCTGGCAGTATCGACCTGCTGTTTATCGACGCCGACAAGGCCAATTACCTCGCCTATCTGGAACATGCCCTGCGCCTGGTGCGCCAGGGTGGACTGATCCTGTTCGATAACACCCTGTGGAGCGGACGTGTGCTTGAGCAGAACCCCGAAAGCGACGACACCCGAGCCATTCAGGCGCTGAACCTGGCGCTGCGGGATGATCCACGCCTCGACCTGTCCCTGTTGCCGTTGGGCGACGGTTTGAGCCTGTGCCGTAAACGCTGAACCCGTATGCCTGAACCGATTCGTCTGCCCGAACAACCTGATGCCTGCGAGCTCTGCGCCCGCGCGGCAGCCCTGACCCGCCATCACCTGATCCCCAAGGCGCTGCACAACAAGGTTTATGTGCAGAAGCGCTTCGGCAAAAGCGAGCGCATCAGCGCCACGCTCTGGGTCTGCCGTGCCTGCCACAACCAGATCCACCGGCTGTTCAGCGAAAAGGAGCTGGCGCTGACCTATAACAATCGCGACAGCCTGCTCAGCGACGAACGCCTACGCACGTTTGTCGAGTGGCTGGCCAGCAAACCGGCGGGCTTTATGCCCAGACATTGAATCGCGGCTAGGCTTGCTGCTTGTTTGTGATGACCTTCTGACCCCTTAGTAGTGGCGACTGCCGATGACCTGTTTACGCGCGCTGTCATGTGTATGCCTTGCTCTGTTGTTGGGCGCCTGTGCTGGGCCAACGCCGCTGATGCTGATGAGCACGCCGGTGATTTATCACCAGGCTGCTATCGATCCTTTCGCCCATTTGTCACCGGCAGAACGCGTACCCGATGTGGCACTGTTCTACGCCACTACCCGGGCGCCAGAGGGCGTGGGCTATGGCAATCGCGTCAGTCCAACCTTGCAACTGGGGCGTGCCCAGGTGCGTTTGGGCGACCAGCAGAGTGATTGGTCGCAATTGCATTCGGCCTCGGTTAGCGAGCTGCGCGCGCGTGAGCTGCCACTGAGTCTGATTGCGGCTCAGCAAACAGCGATACTGCCTGTGCAACGGCCGGTTGATGTGCCTTTGGCGCCGCCGGTGCAGAGCTATGTCGATGCGATCAATCTGGCGCTGGACAAGGCCCGCGACAAGGAAATCATCGTCTATGTGCATGGTGCAAAGGTGGATTTCGCCAATGCCTGTGAACTGACGGGCGAGCTTGTGCATTTTGCCGGGCGCGACTTTGTCGGTCTGGCGTTCGACTGGCCGTCACACCAGAACATTGCCAGTTATCTGCTCGGCATCGATGTGAATCGCGCTCGTGATTCCAGCCAGGCGTTGGCGCAGTTGATCGAGCTGCTGGCGCGACATACCGCTGCTGAGCGGATCAACCTGATCGCCTATAGCGCCGGTGGGCGGGTGGCATCTCTGGCGTTGCAGACGTTCCAGAATCGTCATCCGGATTTGAATACCGCGCAGTTACAGGCGCGTTATCGGATTGGCGCGGTGGTGTTTGCCGCTGCGGATGTCCCCGAGGAAGTATTTGAGGGGCGCCTGCCGGCAATCAGTCGCGTCGCTGAACAGGTGATGATCACTGTGTCTGATCAGGACGAAGCGCTGGATTACGCGCAGCGCCTGATGCCCGGTGGCGCACGGATTGGCAGCAGCAGGGCCGAGCAGAGCCTGCACCAGTTCACCCGCAGGCGGCACTTGAACAATGTCACTCTGCTGGATGTGTCTGGTAATAGCAGCGAGCGCGGCTTTGATATCGTCGGGCATCACTACTGGTACCGTCACCCCTGGGTCAGCAGTGATGTGATCTTGCTGCTGCGTACCAACCTGCCACCGGATCAGCGAGCGCTCTCTGTCACCGAGCACCCGGCAGTCTGGTACATGAATACTGACTACCCGCTGACGGTACGTGAAGCAACCCGGCGGGTACTCAAGGGGCAGTGGTAGGTGTTTTGGTCTGGCCTTAAGTGACGAAACATGCAGCTTGGTTCCAGCAGGATGTAAGTCTGGATACGGCTAGTAAAAACCAACGGATAGCGGATGAGGAATCAGCATGTTCACCCCTAAGCGTTTTGCCCTTTTGGCTCTGCTCGGTCTGCCGTTAGCGACCCTGCAGGCGGCTGAGCCATCGTTCAGCTGTATCAAGGTAGCGGCTGGCAGTATCGAGGAGCTGATTTGTCAGACGCCTGCTCTGGCCGAACTTGATCAGAAAATGGCGAGTGTTTATCAGCAGGCTTCGGCCAAGGCCGCAAACCAGCATCCTCCTGTACTCAAGGCTGAGCAGAGAGGTTGGATAAAAGGCCGCAATGACTGCTGGAAGGCCGCTGACCGTGAGCAGTGTGTAGCCGAGAGCTATCGCCTGCGGATTGCCGAATTGCAGGCGCGCTACGCTTTACTGAAAGGGACCGGTCCGGTGCGTTTTCAATGCGATGACCTGCCGGCCAAGGAAGTCATCGTCACCTACTACCCCACCGAGCCTGAGACCCTGCTGGCCGAGTTTGCTGACAGCGTGTCGTTGATGTATCAGCAGCCTGCAGCCAGCGGCAGCAAATATCAGGGGCGCAATGAATCATTCTGGGAGCACCAGGGGGAGGCGACCGTGGTGTGGGGCTATGGCTCGCCCGAGATGAAGTGTCAGGCCAAGTAACCCTGGTGGCTTAAGCAGTCTGCGCCAAATGGCGCATTCGTTTGACGCTTAATCATGAACTCTCTAACCTTCGCGCCTTGTAGCAGGTGCCCCCAACGCATTGCGTGTGCGGGGTGAAACAGGGAAGTCGGTGCGCTGTGCGTGTGAACGCCAGCAATTCCGACGCTGCCCCCGCAACGGTAAGTGAGTCAAACGCCGCAAGAACCACTGTGCGTGATGCATGGGAAGGTGCGGTCGTGAGCCATTCGGCTCGCTCACAAGCCCGGAGACCGGCCTGCTGCAGTCCACGGCATCGCGGAGGGCGATGGCTGGCGTGTGGTGTGCGCTGTGCGCAGGCCCGCGCTTTCCCTATCCCCGCATGCTTTTTCCAGCCAGATCGCCCTGTGGCGGTGGAGCATGCGATGACTGAATCGATTGAACGTGACGCCCGGCACAAGGCGCGCATGGCCCGCAAGAAAGCCCTTATCGATGAAAAGATTGCCCAGGCCCAGGATGAGTACGGCCTGCTGCTGGTGCACAGCGGTAATGGCAAGGGCAAGAGCAGCAGCGCCTTCGGCATGGTTGCCCGCGCCCTGGGCCACGGCCTCAAAGTGGGCGTGGTGCAATTTATCAAGGGTGCAGCCAGCACAGGCGAAGAAGCCTTCTTTCGCCGTTTTCCCGATGAAGTCAGCTACCACGTGATGGGCGAAGGCTTTACCTGGGAGACCCAGGATCGCCAGCGTGATATCGACAAGGCGCGCGAAGCCTGGACGGTGGCGGCGCAGCTGCTGAATGACCCGGCCATCGGTCTGGTGGTGCTCGACGAGCTGAATATCGCCCTGAAGTACGGTTATCTGGAACTCGACGCGGTGCTCGCCGACATCGAAGCGCGGCCGCTGCTACAGCATGTGGTGGTAACCGGTCGTGGCGCGTTGCCGGGGATGATCGAGGCAGCGGATACCGTGACCGAGATGAGCCTGGTCAAGCATGCGTTCAAGGCCGGGGTTAAGGCGCAGAAGGGCGTGGAGTTTTGAACAGCGCCCACTCTTGCCCCGCGTTATTGATCGCTGCACCGGCCTCCGGTCAGGGTAAAACCACGGTCACCGCAGCCTTGGCGCGCTTGCATGCACGCCAGGGCAAGCGCGTGCGGGTGTTCAAGTGCGGCCCGGATTTTCTTGACCCGATGATTCTCGCTCGCGCCAGCGGTGCGCCGGTGTATCAGCTCGACCTGTGGATGGTCGGTGAAGCCGAGAGCCGTCGTCTGCTCTGGGAGGCGGCGGGTGAAGCCGACCTGATTCTGATTGAAGGGGTGATGGGCCTGTTCGATGGCACGCCTTCGGCAGCCGACCTGGCCCGGCACTTTGGCGTGCCGGTGCTGGCGGTGATTGACGGTTCGGCCATGGCGCAGACCTTCGGCGCCATGGCCCATGGCCTGGCAACCTTTCAGCCTGATCTGCCGTTCTCCGGGGTGCTCGGCAATCGGGTCGGCAGCACGCGACATGGCGAGATCCTGCGTGATGCGCTGCCGGCCTCGATCCGCTGGTACGGCGCATTACCACGCAGCGCCGAGGTCGGTTTACCGAGCCGCCATCTCGGCCTGGTTCAGGCGGGCGAACTGCTCGACCTGGATGCCCGTCTGGACGCCGCCGCCGATGCTTTGGCTGCCAGTGCCGATACCAGTCTGCCGCCGCCAGTCAGCTTCGCTGCGCCCGAACAGGCCAGGCCCGCGCCGTTGCTTAAGGGCGTACGCATTGGCGTAGCGCGCGACAGCGCTTTTGCCTTTCTCTATCAGGCCAACCTCGATTTGCTGCGCGAGCTGGGCGCTGAATTAGCGTTCTTTTCGCCGCTTACAGATGAACAGTTACCGGATATCGACAGCCTGTACCTGCCAGGCGGTTACCCGGAGTTGCACCTGTCCACGCTTGAAGCCAACCAGGCCATGGCCGAGGCAATCCGCGCTCACCATGAGGCAGGCAAACCGATCCACGCCGAGTGCGGTGGCATGCTTTACCTGCTCGACAAACTGACCGACAAGCAGGGCGCCAGCGGGCAGATGCTCGGTTTGTTAAACGGCGAGGCGACCCTGCAACCACGCATGACCGCCATGGCTCTGCAACAGGCTGAGCTGCCGGAAGGGCTGCTGCGCGGCCATAGCTTCCACTACTCGGCGCTCAGCAGTGAACTGCAACCACTGACCCGTGGTGAGTGCCCGAACTACAAGCGCACCAGTGAGGCGGTCTATCGTCAGGGGCGGATGACCGCCTCCTATATTCACTTCTATCTGCCGTCCGACCCGGTTGCCGCTGCTGCACTGTTTTGTCCCGGTGCGCCGGCATGAGCGAGCAGGCTTTCAGTCCCGAAGAGCGTGCGGCGGTGTACCGCGCCATCGCTGAGCGCCGCGATATGCGCCATTTCAGCGGTGGCGAGGTGGCTCCCGAGTTGCTCGCGCGCTTGCTCGAAGCCGCACATCAGGCGCCCAGCGTGGGCTTGATGCAGCCCTGGCGATTTATTCGCATCACCCGTCCGGCCTTGCGCGAAGCGATCCACGGCCTGGTAGAGGAGGAGCGCACGCGCACCGCCGAGGCGTTGGGTGAGCGCAGCGATGAATTTATGCGGTTGAAAGTCGAGGGTATTCGCGACTGCGCCGAACTGTTGGTGGTGGCCCTGATGGAGGGGCGTGAGGCTCATGTGTTTGGCCGCCGCACCTTGCCGGAGATGGACCTGGCATCCCTGGCTTGCGCGATTCAGAACCTCTGGCTGGCGGCCCGCGCAGAGGGTTTGGGCATGGGCTGGGTGTCGCTGTTCGAGCCCCAGGCCCTGGCGGATGTGCTCAATATGCCGACCGGCAGTAAGCCATTGGCGGTGCTGTGCCTGGGACCGGTGACGGAATTCTATGAGGCGCCGATGCTGGTGCAGCAGGGGTGGGCTGAGCCTCGGCCGCTCAGCGAGTTGCTGTTCGAGAATCAGTGGGGCACGCCATGAGCCTGGTGCTGAGTACCTGCGCCGGGGTCGTTCTGGATGCGATTTTTGGCGAACCCAAGGGCTGGCACCCGCTGGTGGCCTTTGGTCGTATGGCCGAGCGTATCGAGCAACGCTTCAATCCGGCGGGCGGCGGTTGGCGCAGCCATGGCGTCAGCGCCTGGTGCCTGGCGGTGTTGCCGCTGACCCTGCTGGCCTGGCTGTTGAGTGAGATCAGCGGGCTGGGTTGGGCGGTGGAGATCATGGCCTTGTATGCCGCCCTGGGTCTGAAAAGCCTGGGCGAGCATGCCATGCCAGTGGCGCAGGCGCTGCGTCTGGGAGATTTGCGCCTGGCCCGCGAGCGGGTTGGCTATATGGTCAGCCGCAATACCGCGCAGCTGGATGCCACGGGCGTGGCCCGTGCGGGCAGCGAGTCGGTGTTGGAAAACGGCAGCGACGCGGTGTTCGCTGCGCTGTTCTGGTTTGTTATTGCCGGTGCGCCGGGCGTGGTGCTGTACCGCCTGAGCAATACCCTGGACGCCATGTGGGGCTATCGCAATGAACGCTTTGAACGCTTCGGCTGGGCCGCGGCGAAGATCGACGATGCACTCAATTACCTGCCTGCGCGGCTGGTCGCCCTGACCTACGCGTTGCTGGGTAAAACCCTGTTGGCGCTGCGTTGCTGGCGCACTCAGGCGCCGCTGTGGGACAGCCCAAATGCTGGCCCCGTGATGGCCGCGGGTGCTGGAGCCTTGGGCGTCAGCCTGGGCGGCGCGGCGGAATATCACGGTGAGGTGCATGTGCGGCCTGATCTGGGTGCGGGGCCGCCGCCCCGGGCGCGGGATATCGAACGGGCAGTCAATCTGGTCTACGGCGGCGTGCTGCTGTGGCTGGCGCTGCTAGTGCTGTGGGGGCTTGCTTATGCTTGAACATGGTGGCCGGCTACGCGCAGCCTCGCTGCGTTATGGCATAGCCCTGGCGGAGTGGCTGGATTTGTCCACCGGAATTGCGCCCTATGGCTGGCCCTTGCCCGCCATCCCGTCCAGTGCCTGGACACGCTTGCCCGAGCAGCAGGACGGCCTGGAAATAGCGGCGCGCGATTACTACGGCGTCGCCAACCTGCTACCGGTGGCGGGTTCGCAAGCCGCCATTCAGGGGCTGCCGCGTCTGCTGCGGCACGTTACTGTGGGCATTGTTTCACCCGCTTATGCCGAGCATGCGGCGGCCTGGCAGCGCGAAGGGCATCGTTTGCTGGAACTCAGCGAAGGGGCCATCGAGCGGGCGCTGGAGCGCATCGATGTGCTGTTGCTGGTCAACCCGAATAACCCTACCGGCCGCTGCATTGAACCTGCACGCTTGCTGGAGTGGCATCGGCGGTTGGCCGAGCGGGGCGGCTGGCTGGTGGTGGACGAGGCCTTTATCGATTGCGCGCCGGCGTTCAGCCTGGCGGCGTTCAGTGAGTTGCCCGGGTTGATCGTGCTGCGCTCGTTTGGCAAGTTTTTCGGTTTGGCGGGCATTCGTCTGGGTTTTGTCCTGGCGCAACCGCAGCTGCTGGCGCAACTGGCCGAATTGCTCGGCCCTTGGGCTATCAGCGGACCGAGCCGCGTGGTGGCCACGGCGTTGTTGCAGGACATGGCTGGCCAGCAGGCGCAACGTGAGCGGTTGCTCGCCGATGGTGAACGTCTGGCGGCACTGTTGGCTGCGCATGGTTTCAGCCCCACAGGCGGTTGCGCGTTGTTCCAGTTCTGTTGCACACCGCAGGCCGCCTTGCTGCATGAGTTTCTCGCCCTGCAAGGCATTCTTACCCGCCTGTTTGAAAAGCCGCTGAGCCTGCGTTTTGGTTTACCACCGGATGAAGCCGGCTGGCAGCGTTTGCAGCAGGCGCTGGCGGTCTTCGCTGGAGAGCTGACATGAGCACACTGATGGTGCAGGGCACCACCTCCGATGCCGGCAAAAGCACCCTGGTCACCGCACTGTGCCGCTGGCTCAAGCGCCAGGGCGTTAGCGTGGTGCCGTTTAAACCGCAGAATATGGCGCTCAACTCAGCGGTCACCGCCGATGGTGGCGAAATCGGTCGCGCCCAGGCAGTACAGGCCCAGGCCGCCGGGCTGGCGCCGCATACCGATATGAACCCGGTGCTGCTCAAACCCAATAGCGACACCGGCGCCCAGGTGATCATCCACGGCCGCGCCCTGAGCAGCATGGATGCCGTGGCGTACCACGATTACAAAAAGGTGGCGATGCAGGCGGTGCTGCAGTCGCACCAGCGTCTGAGCGCCACTTATCCGGTGGTGATGGTGGAGGGCGCCGGTTCGCCAGCGGAGATCAACCTGCGCGCCGGCGATATCGCCAATATGGGCTTTGCCGAGGCGGTGGATTGCCCGGTGATCCTGATTGCCGATATCGACAAGGGCGGGGTGTTTGCCCATCTGGTCGGCACCCTGGCGTTGCTTTCCGAGAGCGAGCAGGCGCGGGTCCAGGGTTTTGTGATCAACCGCTTTCGCGGTGATATCGCTCTGCTGCAACCGGGGTTGGATTGGCTGGAGCAGCGCACCGGCAAACCGGTACTGGGCGTATTGCCTTATCTGATGGATTTCCATCTGGAGGCCGAGGACGCCATTGATATTCGCCAGAGCGCCAAGACGGCCGAGCGGATCAAGGTGGTGGTACCGGTGTTGCCCCGCATCAGCAACCACACCGATTTCGATCCGCTGCGCCTGCATCCGCAGGTCGAGCTGACCTTTGTCGGCCCGGGCCAGGCCATTCCTGCGGCCGACCTGATTATCCTGCCCGGCTCGAAAAGCGTACGCAGCGATCTGGCTTTTCTGCGTGAGCAGGGTTGGCCGGCGGCTATCGATAAGTATCTGCGCTATGGCGGCAAGCTGCTGGGTATCTGCGGCGGGCTGCAGATGCTTGGCACGCAGATTGACGACCCGCACGGGCTGGAAGGCGCAGCGGGTTCCAGCCCTGGGCTGGGGCTTCTGGATTTTCGCACGGTGCTGGAACCGGAGAAGCAGCTGCGTAATGTACGCGGCCAGCTGTGTCTGGAAAATGCCCCGGTCAGTGGCTACGAAATTCATGCTGGGGTCAGCTCTGGCCAGGGGTTGAATGCGGCTGTGCGCCTCGATGATGGTCGCAGCGACGGCGCGCTTAGCGCGGATGGCCAGGTGCTCGGCACCTATTTGCATGGCCTGTTTGAAACCCCGGAGGCTTGCAGCGCCTTGCTGCGCTGGGCGGGGCTGCGTGACGTGCAATCGGTGGATTACCACGCCCTGCGTGAGCGTGATATCGAGCGCCTGGCCGATCTGGTCGAGGCGCATCTGGATACGGCCCGGCTGCGCGAGTTATGTGGAGTAGGTCATGCATGAACTGATTCTCGGCGGTGCCCGCTCTGGCAAAAGTCGTCTCGCCGAGCGTTTGGCGGCCGAATCCGGCCTGGCCGTGACTTATATCGCCACCAGTCAGCCGCTCGATGGCGAGATGAGTGTACGGGTTCAGCAGCACCGTGCGCGTCGCCCTGCGCACTGGGGACTGGTGGAAGAGCCTGTGGCTCTGGCCCGAGTGCTGCGCGAACAGGCGGGTGCCGACACGTGCCTGCTGGTCGATTGCCTGACGCTGTGGCTGACCAACCTGTTAATGCTCGATGATCCGGCGCGCCTGAGCGCCGAGCGCGATGCGTTGCTGGATTGCCTCAGCGACTTGCCGGGGCGGCTTCTGCTGGTCAGCAATGAGACCGGCCTGGGCGTGGTGCCGCTGGGCGAGCTGACCCGGCGTTATGTTGATGAGGCCGGCTGGTTGCACCAGGCCCTGGCCGAACGCTGTGAGCGTGTGGTGTTTACCGTGGCGGGTCTGCCGATGGTTCTCAAAGGAGAGGCGCTGTGAGTGAGCAATGGTGGCAGCAGGGCTGTCAGGCGTTGGACAGGCCTGCGCGCAACACCGCCGAGGCGCGGCAGCAGCAGCTGACTAAGCCGGCCGGCTCCCTCGGCCAGCTGGAGCAGCTGGCGATTGAGCTGGCGGCCATGCAAGGCAGCCAGCGGCCGCAGGTCGACCGGCTGTGGATCAGCATTTTTGCCGGTGACCATGGTGTGGTCGCTGAAGGGGTTTCGGCATTCCCTCAAGCCGTCACCGGGCAGATGCTGCGCAACTTCGTCAATGGAGGTGCGGCGATCAGCGTACTGGCCAAACAATTGGGCGCGACGCTTGAGGTGATCGACCTGGGTACCGCGCTGCCGTTGGAACCGCTGCGCGGCGTGCGTCATTTGCATCTCGGTGAAGGTACGCAGAATTTCGTCCAAGGCCCGGCGATGACTGCCGCGCAGTTACTGCAGGCCCTGGCTGCCGGCCAAGCCAGCGTGCAGCGTGCCGGTGAAGCTGGCAGCCAGCTGTTTATCGGCGGCGAGATGGGCATCGGCAATACCACTGCCGCCACAGCCATGGCCTGCCTGCTGCTGGAGTGTCCGGCGCAAGAGTTGGTCGGCCCCGGCACCGGCCTGGATAGCGCGGGTGTGGCGCATAAAGCCAAGGTCATCGAGGCAGCCCTGGCCTTGCATCGCCCGGCGATCAGCGAACCCATCGATATCCTGCAGCGCCTCGGCGGCTTTGAGATTGCGGCGCTGAGCGGCTCTTATCTGGCTTGCGCGCAGCGGGGTATCACTGCACTGGTGGATGGGTTTATCTGCAGCGTGGCCGCGCTCATGGCGGTGCGCCTGAATCCGGCTTGCCGCGACTGGCTGTTGTTTGCTCACAGCGGCGCTGAGCCCGGCCATCAGCGGGTGCTCAAGGCGCTGCAGGCCGAGCCGCTGCTTGATCTGGGCCTGCGTCTGGGTGAGGGCAGTGGCGCGGCCTTGGCGGTGCCACTGCTGCAACTGGCCTGCAGCCTGCACAACGACATGGCCACCTTTGCCGAGGCGGCGGTAGCCGAGCGTCCGCTATGACGGTCTATCTGGAACTGCTGCGTCACGGTGAAACCGAACTGGGCGGCGGCCTGCGCGGTAGCCTCGACGATGCCCTGACCGAAACCGGTTGGGCGCAGCTGCGCGCGGCGGTGGCTGACGGCAGCCGCTGGGACCGTTTGATCAGCTCGCCCTTGCAGCGCTGCGCGCGCTTTGCCGAAGAGCTGGCCACGCAGCATGGCGTGCCACTCAGTCTGGAGCCTGATCTGCAGGAACTGCATTTCGGCGTGTGGGAAGGGCGCAGTACCGCCGAGCTGATGCAGACCAACGCAGAAGAGTTGGGCCGTTTCTGGAACGATCCCTATGGTTTCACCCCGCCCGAAGGCGAGACCTTGCTGGCCTTCGAGGCGCGGATACTGAGTGCCTTGCAACGCTTGCAGGCCCGGTATGCCGGCGAGCGCTTGTTGCTGGTCACCCATGGTGGGGTGATTCGCCTGCTGCTGGCGCGTGCCCGTGGCTTGCCGCGCAATGATCTGCTGCAGGTTGCTGTGGGCCATGCCGAGCGCTATCAACTGTGCCTGGATGAACAAGGCGAGCTGTGGGAGCGCGCATGACGCCCTGGTGGATTGCCCTGCAATTTCTCACCCGTTTGCCAGTGACCCTGGCTGGCATGCCGACGCCTGAGCAGGTCGGCCGCTCGCTGTTGTTCTATCCGCTGGTGGGGCTGCTGATCGGCCTGTTGCTGCTCGCCGCGCAACACTTGCTGGGCGATAGCGCGGTGTTGCTGCAGGCGGCGTTATTGCTGGCGCTGTGGGTGGGTATCAGCGGCGGCTTGCACCTGGATGGCCTGGCCGACAGTGCCGATGCCTGGGTCGGTGGTTTTGGCGATAAGCAGCGCACCCTGGCGATCATGAAAGACCCTCGCAGCGGACCGATCGCAGTGGTGGTGCTGGTGCTGCTGTTGCTGCTCAAGTTCGCCGCGCTGGTGGCCTTGCTGGAGAGCGGTGGCGGATTGCTGTTGCTGCTGGTGCCTTGGCTGGCGCGTTGTCTATTGCCGCTGCTATTTATGACCACACCCTATGTGCGCGCCGGTGGCCTCGGTCAGGCCTTGGCCGAGCATCTGCCGCGCCGACAACTGCCTTGGGTATTGGTTGCCAATGTGCTGGCCATGTTGTTGTTGTTTGGATGGTCGGCTTTGCTCGCCTTGCTGGTGGCAGGGGGCGTGTTTATCTGGCTGCGCAGCTTGATGCTCAAACGTTTGGATGGCACCACCGGTGATACCGCCGGAGCTCTGCTGGAAATCGCCGAGTGCGCGGTGTTGGTGGCGTTGGCCTGCTAGCGTGTAAGGACAGCAAGACACAGCAGGGATGAACATGGGGCGTAGGTTGCTTTACTCGACGCTGGTGACGGCACTGCTTGGGATAGTGCCCTGTGCGGGTGCCACTCAGGCTGAGGAGCTGGTGTGGGGCGTTGTACCGATACCCGGCGCCTTCAATGTGCGTGACGGTGAGGTGGTTGATGGCGTGCTGTACGAGGTCATGCAACTGCTGGCCGCCCGTCTACCCGAGTTGCAGATGCGTTATGAGGTTTTACCCATGGCTCGGGTTGAACAACGCATGAGCGAACAGGGTGAACTGTGCAGCAGTGGCCAGCTGCAGAGCCCCGAACGCGACCAGTTGGGTTACTTCGTACCCTATGTGGCGAGTACACCGATCCATGTGCTGGTACGCAGGCAAACCCTGGATCAACTGCTGATCGAAGACGGTCAGGTCAGCCTTGACTGGCTATTCGGTAATCCTTATTTGCGAGGGGCTCTGGCCAAGAGTCGCGTCTATCCCGCGCCGATTCGTGATCGCCTACTTAAAGCGCACGCCGAAGGCCGAATCCCTGAGCTAGGCGGTAGCCTGGCCGGCGAGAATTTGCTGCTGATGGTCAGCCATCACCGTCTTGATTATGTCTTCGATTACCCCGTGATCTACACCGAGGTAATGCGCCATTTCAGTCTCAGTGATGCGCTGGTCAGCGTACCGCTGCGCGAGAACGCTGAACTGGTGACGGTGGGCATCTATTGCTCGCGCACACCATGGGGGGCGCAGATGGCTCGGCGCCTTGATCAGGCGATTCGCGAGGTTTCCGCCGCGCCCGCCAGTACCCTGGCGATCTACCAACGCTGGCTGCCGCCCGAGGTGTACAGCCATTACCACGATGCGTTGCTGCAGTTTTTTGCTCAGCGCGCCAGTGACGCACCGCTGCGGTTCGATTAGCCGATGGTCGGCTTGTCGGCATGGTCAATTCAGCGTGCAATCTGTAACACCGGATTGCCGAGCAGCTGTAGCTGTTGCCCGCGCGGGTAGGGGTATATACCTGCGTCATCTTGCCGATTTATCGAGAGCGGGCCAGACCCCGCATAGGACACCGTATGACTTCGTTATGGCGCACCAGTGGCTGGTTAATGCTGGGCGCATCGCTGGTGCTGGCGCTGTCACTGGGTATTCGCCATGGGTTTGGCTTGTTCCTGCCGCCGATGAGCGCCGAGTTCGGTTGGGGGCGTGAGGTGTTCGCCTTCGCCATCGCTTTACAGAACCTGATATGGGGCTTGACGCAGCCCTTTACCGGCGCCCTGGCTGACCGCTTCGGTGCCAAACGCACGGTAATTGTCGGCGGCATTCTGTATGCCATTGGCCTCGGTTGCATGGGCCTGGCTGACTCGCCTCTGAGCCTGTCGCTGAGCGCCGGGTTGCTGATCGGTATTGGTTTGTCCGGCACTTCGTTCTCGGTGATTCTCGGTGCAGTGGGTCGCGCCGTACCGACGGAAAAACGCAGCATGGCCATGGGCATCGCGGCGGCGGCGGGCTCCTTTGGCCAGTTCGTCATGCTTCCTGGCACCCTGGGCCTGCTTAGCTGGCTCGGTTGGTCGGTAGCGCTGATGGCGCTGGGCCTGTTGGTGGCCCTGATCATACCGCTGGCAGCCATGCTCAAGGACACGCCACTGCCGCTCACCGGCCAAGAGCAAACCCTAGGCGAGGCCTTGCGCGAGGCCTGCAGCCATTCCGGGTTCTGGCTGTTGGCGCTGGGCTTTTTCGTCTGCGGTTTTCAGGTGGTGTTTATCGGCGTGCATTTGCCGGCTTATCTGGTCGATCAGCACCTGCCTGCGCTGGTCGGCACCACAGTGCTGGCGCTGGTCGGTTTGTTCAATATCTTTGGCACTTACATTGCCGGTTGGCTGGGCGGACGGATG
This sequence comes from Pseudomonas sp. FEMGT703P, assembly GCF_002786345.1. NCBI lineage: Bacteria > Pseudomonadati > Pseudomonadota > Gammaproteobacteria > Pseudomonadales > Pseudomonadaceae > Pseudomonas > Pseudomonas sp. FEMGT703P. The sequence continues at coordinate 207,135 of NZ_PGCM01000010.1, forward strand.
TCCAAGCCGCGCCTGCTCAGTGCGCTGTATCTGGCCCGTGCGGTGGTGATAGTGGCGTTTATCGTGACGCCGCTGACTGTGTGGAGTGCCTACGCCTTTGGTGTGGCCATGGGCTTGCTGTGGTTGTCGACGGTGCCGTTGACCAATGGCACGGTGGCGACGATGTTTGGTGTACGCAACCTGTCGATGCTCGGTGGTATTGTGTTTCTGTTCCACCAGCTAGGGGCGTTTCTCGGCGGTTGGATGGGCGGCTATCTGTATGACCACACCGGCAGTTATGATCTGGTTTGGCAGATTGCCGTGCTGCTGAGTTTGCTGGCCGCCGCACTCAACTGGCCAGTACGTGAGTTGCCCGTGGCGCGCTTGCAACAACAGGAGGCGAATGCATGAACACCGATTACGGTTGGAATACCGCGCTGGTGATGGGCGGCATGTTGGCTTTGGGCCTGGCCTGGTGGGGTTGGTTACAAAGTGGCCTGGCTTTTCTGCAGCTGGGTTTGGGTGTGTGTTAAAGCAATTACGGCGTCGTGAAAGGGGTTCAAAGTGATTCGGATGTGGCGTTTTACCCTGCTGGTTGTCGCTTTGCTGAGTACCTGGGTCATCCCTGCGCAGGCTGATGAGTGCCCGGCGTTACTGCAAGGCGAAGTACAGAAGTTGCGCAGCGAGGAACGTATAGATCTGTGTGCACAGTTTGCCGGTAAACCGTTGGTGGTGGTCAATACCGCCAGCTTCTGTGGGTTTACGCCGCAGTTCAAAGGCCTTGAAGCGCTCTATCAACGCTACAAAGCTCAAGGTTTACAGGTATTTGGCGTGCCTTCTGATGATTTTCGTCAGGAATCCGACAACAGCGAAGAAACGGCGAAGGTCTGTTATGTCAATTACGGCGTGACCTTCCCCATGAGTGAAACTCAACGTGTGACGGGCAGTGAGGCGCTGCCGCTGTTCAAAGAGTTGGCCGCACAAAGCCAGGCGCCACGCTGGAATTTTTCCAAGTATGTAATCGATGCTAAGGGCAAGGTGATCGCCAGCTTTCCCAGCAGCACCACACCGGATGATCCGGCATTCCTGGCCGCCGTCGAGCAGGCAATCGCTTCGCAGCGCTGAGACCCAGATGGGTGAGTGCCTCACCCATCTGGGCGATAGTCCACACCGCAGTACCTCCTTAAAGTTGTGAATACGCCGGACGCAGTTCTCCCGGCGTGCCAACAAGAAAAATAAGGAGGCACCCATGCGTCGCGTTATTACTTCTGCTCTAGCTGTATGCGCCCTGGTCGGCGCGGTTGAGGCTCAGGCCAACTACACCAAGACCAAATACCCAATCGTGCTGGTGCACGGGGTGACCGGCTTTGACACCATCGGCGGTCTGATCAACTACTTCCACACCATCCCCTGGAACCTTGAGCGCGATGGCGCAAAGGTCTATGTGGCCAGTGTTTCTGCGCTCAATGACAGTGAGCAACGTGGCGCCTCTCTGGCGCAGCAGATTGTGCCGTGGGCCAGCGCCAATGGCGGCAAGGTCAACCTGATTGGTCATAGCCAGGGGTCGCCAACCTCGCGCGTAGCCGCTTCGTTACGTCCGGATCTGGTGGCGTCGGTGACCTCGGTCAATGGCGTTAATAAAGGCTCGAAAGTGGCCGACGTGCTGCGCGGTGTGATCCCGGCGAACAGCGCCATCGAAGGTGGGGCCAATGGCCTGGCCAACGCCATCGGTTCGTTGATCAACCTGCTGTCGGGTAACAACAACCCGCAGAACGGCTTGGCGGCCCTGAAGACGCTCACCACCGCAGGCACCACGGCACTCAATGGCCGTCACCCATGGGGCGTGAACAGCAGCAGCTACTGCGCCAAGTCCACCGAAGTGCACAACGTGCGCGGGCACAACATTCGTTACTACTCATGGACCGGTAATACCCCGTACACCAACGTCTTTGATGCGGTTGATCCGTTTCTGGCCATCACCGGCCTGGCGTTTGGCAGCGAGAAGAACGACGGCCTGGTTGGCGTCTGTTCAACTTACCTGGGGCAGGTCATTGGTGATGGTTACAACATGAACCATGTGGATGCGATCAATCACCTGTTCGGCGTACGTGGCTGGACCGATCCAGTTTCGCTGTACCGCCAACATGCCAACCGCCTGAAAAGCAAAGGCGTCTGACCGTCACCTCAGCGGGCTGCGTCCTGCAGCCCGCATTTTGGAGGTCATATGGCCCTGTCGTTACGTTCAACGGTTCCTCTTTTACTCCTGGCCGGCAGCGTTGCCGGCTTTACGCTGTATTGGCAGTGGCCAGATGCTGCCTCACCCGGTGCGACGGCTATGCCGGTCACTGCTTCGGCGCCTGTAGCTGTTGTCACCCCCTCTCAGTTACCCCTCGTTAAATCAGAGCGCTCATTGCCTCGTGCGCCGACCAGCCTGCCGGGTTTGCAGGACACGGAGGTGGATGGTGAACTCAAGGCCGACAGCGCCGGCAATCTGCAGCTGAACCTGGCGCTGCGCGATTATCTGGATTACTTCCTTAGCGCCGCGGATCAGGCTGGGTTGGAAACGGTGGTCGAAGCAATGCTGGCCGACGCCCGCGGGCGTTTGCCGGAGCCTGCCCTTGGCCAGTTTATTGGCCTGCTCGGCGACTACATGGATTACAAACGCGCCAGCCTGGCGTTACTGCAACAGCCCTTGAGCACGGCCCAGCAAAGCACCCCAGATGGCCAACTCGTTGCGTTACAGCGGGCTTTTGAACAGCTTGCCGAGTTACGCCGGGCGCATTTTTCCAGTGCCGCTGCCGAGGCCCTGTTTGGTGCGGAAGAGGCTTATGGCCGCTACACCCTGGATAATCTGGCCCTGATGGCCCGTACTGATCTCAGTGAGCACGCCAAGGCTCAGGCGCAAGAGCGTCTGCGTGCGCAGCTGCCCGAGGCCATGCGCGCCAGTGAGGAGCGCCAGGCGCAGGCGCAAGCGCTACAAGTTCAGACCGACAAGCTCTGGCAAGACGGCGCCAGTGAAGAGCAGGTGCGCCAGCTGCTTGCCTTGACCTATGATCCGCCCACGGTCGAGAGTGTACTCGACGAACAGCGCAATGAGCGCGCCTGGCAACAGCGTTATGCCACCTACCAGCAGGAACTTGCCGCGTTGCAGGCCAATGGCCTCAGTGCTACGGATCAGCAGCAGGAGCAGCAACGGTTACGTCAGCGCCTGTTCAGCGCCGAAGATCAGCACCGGGTGGAAACCTATGACGCCATCGCCGCCAAGCAGCAGGAAAATCAATCCCCCGAGTTGTAAGGCATGAGCCTGGAGCGTCAGGAGTCGCTCCTATTGGCCCAGCAGCGGCGTGGTTACCGGCGGCTGCGCTTTACTGGCGTTCTGGAAGATGAGTTTCTGGACCATCGGGTGCAGCGTATTCGCCGCCGCCTGCTGTTGATCATCAGTACGGCAGTCATCTTCCAACTGGTCTACACCGCCCTTGACCTGGTGTTACTGCCCCTCAACGCCAGCCTGGCAACTTTGCCCATGCGGTTGTTGGGGATGTGCGGTGCGCTGTTGGCCTTCTTCTACTGTCGTCGTCCGCACACGCCACCGCGACGCGCCTTGCTGGCTTATGTGGCGGCCTATGCACTCAATGGCGCTTCGGTTGCGGTGATTATTCACCTGTGTTGGAGCCTGGGTGTGGCCATGCCCTATGACGGGCTGTTTCTGGTGCTGCTGTTTGGCTACGTGTTGTTGGGGGTTTCGTTTCGTGCTGTGAGCCTGGCGTCCTGGGGCGTCTGCGGGTTGTTTCTGTGGCTGGGATGGGTTGTCACGGGTGGAAGCGTGGCATTGGGTTACCAGGGGTTGTTTCTGTTTTGCGCCAACCTGATCGGCAGTGTCGGCGCGTACCTGCAAGAGCATGGCCAGCGCGGTGCTTGGCTTAATCTGCGATTGCTCGATCTGGCGAGGCAGCGTGCGGAAGCGGACGACGCGCGTAAGCTGCGCCTGCTGGCAGCGGCCAGCCATGATCTGCGCCAGCCCCTCAACGCGATGGGCCTGTATGCCCAGCACTTGCTGGAACAAAATCAGGATCCCAACGTACACCGCATCAGCAGCCGCCTGGCCATTGCCGTGGAGCAGCTCAGTCGACTGCTGCAGTCGCTGTTTGATTACACCCGCCTGACCTTGCCCGGCGGCGTGCAGGCCAAACCGGAGGTGTTTGCCTTGCGTCCCTTGCTGGTGCGCTTGAGTGGTGAAAGCCGCGCCGAGGCCGATGCTCAGGGTGTCGAGCTGCAGCTGCAATGCGCGGAACTCTGGGTGCGCAGTGATCCGCTGCTGCTCGAGCGCGTGCTACGCAATCTGCTGAGCAACGCCTTGCGGCATGCCCAGGCACGGCAAGTCTGGCTGCATGTCCGTGTTGAGCAGGGCGAAGTGGAGCTGGAGGTCGGTGACGACGGCCAGGGCCTGAGTGAAGAAGAACAGAGTCAGGTCTTCGAAGAGTTCCGCCAGCTGGATAACCCTGGGCGTAATGCCGAACGTGGCCTGGGTCTGGGTCTGGCCATCGTTCAGCAACTGGCGCAGTTGCTAGGGCATCCGCTGCGGCTGGATTCAAGCCCTGGCGGCGGAGCGCGTTTTATCCTGCAACTGCCGCAAGCTGAAGCCGGTGAGTGGCAGCCGCCTGCAGCCATTGCCGCTGCATTGAGCGGGCGGGTGTTATTACTGGAAGACGACGCCGCAGGGCGTGAAGCCCTGTCCGGTTTGTTGCAGCGCTGGGGCTGTGATGTCTGGGCCTGCGCCGACCCCGCAGAGGCTATGCAGTGTTTGCGTGAAGCGCAGCCGCAGGTGCTGATTAGCGACTACCGCCTGGCCGCCACCGAGGACGGCTTGCGCGTGATCGAGCGGTTACGTGAAGAAGCCGGACGCATGCTCCCAGCGTTGCTGATTACTGCCGATGTCAGCGCTGACCTGCAGGAGCGCTGTACCCGCGCCCATGTCACCTTGCTCGGTAAGCCGCTGTTGCCAGCCCGTTTACGTCAAGCGCTGGCAGTGCTGTTGCCCGCAGAGCTCAGAGCCAGCCCCGTTGCCGCGCCGCACTGACACAAGCCGTCCGGGTGTGCACAGAAAACTCCTGGAACAGTGATTTCAGGTGGGTTTTCACCGTGTCCTCGGAGACCCCCAACTGACGGCTGATCGACTTGTTTGGCAAGCCTTCGGCGAGTAGCTGGAGGATTTCCATCTGCCGTGGAGTGAGCTGCGGTTTGTCGCCCGTTTGCGGTGCGGGCAGGGTTTCACCCAGCAGTACGCGGGTTACTGCCTGACGCAGTTCATCGCTATTGGCGCTTTTCGGAATAAAGCCCAGCGCACCGGCGGCTAAGGCTGCTTGAGCATCCAGGTTCGAATCGCTGGCGCTGAGGATTGCCACCGGGGTCATACGGCCTTGCTGTTGCCAACGCTGCAGTAACTCCAGGCCCGGCAGGTCGGGCAAGCGCAGGTCAAGCAGAATCAGGTCGAAGGTGGTGTGTTGCAGGCAGGCTTCGGCGGCGGCAGCGGATTCGGCGGTGCGAATGTGCAGGTCGGCACAGAGTGGGCCGAGGGCCAGGCTGAGGCCATCAAGAAAAATACGGTGATCGTCCACCAAGAGCAGGCTGAGCTGTTCGGGCAGGGCAGTGCAGAGTGTGGTCATCAGGGCTGTCTCAGGCGGCTTCATGGCCTGCCATCCATGGCGGCCACCCGCGGGCAGTCGCTACGCGACGTTAGAACGGTTCCAGACCATTCTTCTTATTGTTGTGTGCGCCGCGCGAGTGTAACCCAAACTGCAGGGTGATTTAGAAGCGGTACGTCACCTGGGCGCCTAGGCCGTGAGCGGTGTTTTTGTAGGTGGCGCTGTAGTCGTCGCGCTCGATGTGCGCGTCGTCTTCCGTCAGGTAGGAGTAGGCCAGGTCGATGGTCACGTCATCATTCGGGCTCCAGGCTGTGCCCAGGCTGACGATGGTGCGATCACCAGTAGGAATGCGCGGCGAACGGTCGGTGTTGTTGGTGGGGGATTGGTCCACGGCCAGGCCGGCGCGCAGGGTCCACTCCTGGTTCAGCTTGTAGGCAGCACCTACGGCGTGAGCCCAGGTGTCGTGCCAGTTCTGCGGTTCGCTGATGCTGCTGAGCTTGCCCGCCAGCAAGCCACCCACGCCTTTGTTATTTGCGCGAATTTCTTCCAGACGGCTCCAGCGCGTCCAGGTGCTGCCGGCGTAGAGGGTCCAGTCGGCATTCAGCTCATGGGTGACGGAGACATCCACCGACTCCGGAGTGGTCAGCTCCAGTGACGCATCGTAGGTGCCAGCCGAAGTTGCAATAACGCCTGGGCCAGAGACTGTGGTGTCACCCTTCAGGCGGTAGTCCACTTTGGAGTGGTAGGTCAGGCCGAAGCGGGTTTGTGGGGTGATTTCAAAAAGTACGCCGAGGTTGTAGCCCAGCGCGGTGTCATCGCCCTTGATTTCGACCTTGCCGTCACTGGCGCCAGGCACTGGGTTATCGATGGCCGAAGTCAGCTCGCCGTCGATGCGGTTGATGGTTGGGCCGAAGCCGATCGACAGTTGCTCGTTGACGCGATAGCTCAACGTCGGCTGCAGGGTAATCACCCGCACCTCACTGCGGTCACCGTGGTAGCGACCCTGGAAGCTGCGCTCATAGTCGGTCACCAGGCCAAAGGGCACGTACAGGCCCAGGCCGAAGCTCCAGTTGTCGTCCAGCGGTTTGACGTAATAGCCCATGGGCGCGCCGATAAACGGCACCATGTCGCCGTCATTGCTGCCGCGTGCAGAACCGCTGGTGTTGTCGATATCGGTTTTAGCGTGGATCAGGGCAATGCCGCCGCTGACTTGTTCGCGCTTGATGCGTGCCATGCCAGCGGGGTTGCCGAATACGGTGCTGGCATCATCGGCAGAGGAGGAGCGGCCGGCAAAGGCGGTGCCCATGCTGCTGACGCTTTGCTCATTGATGGCAAAGCCACCGGCAACGCTTTGACTGGCAGCAGAAATGAAGGCAATTGACAGGCAGGTCTTGACGACTCTTTTAGGCACGGAGGACTCCTAGGGTTTAGCGGGGGGCGGAAACTAGCAACTTTCCATGACCCTTGCCAAGCCTTTGAAGTTCCCGAGATAGAGCGGTTTTATGCCTTTATCATGACGCTATTTTCTGCTAACCGCGTGGATGTTGTCAGACAATCTTCTGGCCTGTTTGGCTTCAAGCCACTTGGCTGAGGCTGCCGATGCAGCGTTGCCAGGCGGCGATAAAGTCTTTAGTGCGACCGTGCGGTTTGAACACTCGGCGCCAAACGTGCGCCATACCCAGCAGGTCATCAGCGGCTGGCAGCTCGCGGTGCTCAGCTTCGATCAGCATCCAGGCAATCGCTGTGGCATAACGCAGGTTAACGGTCAGTTCCAGGTGCGGCGCAGCGAGGAAGGCATGCTGGCTGGCGAGACCGCGTACTTGGCTGGCGAGGTCCGGATCCAACGCCAGGTGTTGATCCCAGAGCTGTTGATGGCGCAGAGCGGCGATCCGGTAGAGGCCATGACCGTGCTTGTCATCTAAGACAGAGCCAAGCCCGGATTGGCTGGCGGCGGCCCCCAGTAACAAGGCTTCGGCAGCGGTGGAATGGCGGCCCAGGTAAAGCAGGGTCGGGCGGATGACGTACTGACTTAACTCGCAGGCGGCAATTCCCATATAGCCCTCGGCGAAAAGTGACCGGTGGGGCCGGGGCGCTGGCAGCTTCGACTTATTCTGATAAAGGCCCCACCGGGAACGGGGTTAGCCGCTCAAGTTGAAGTGTAGTGCGACCTTTTTACTGTAAAGGGCTGTTTTTAAATTGTTTTCGGCTTTCGGTTATTGCCTATATTCCAGTTGGTGCTTAAGCACGGCTGGCGAGCATGAGGCGCGCGGCCAGCCAGCCTGAACTGAAATCAGTCGCCAGTGGCCACCGGACGAGCAGGGTCAGTGATCCATTCGCTCCAGGAGCCGGCATACAGGGGCGCCAGCGGGTAGCCGGCCAGGCACAGGGCAAAAAGGTTATGGCAGGCTGTCACACCGGAGCCGCAGTAGGCCACCAGTTCACTGGCCGGGCGCTCACCGAGTTGTGATGCAAAGCGCTGACGCAGCTGCTCTGCGCTGAGGAAGTGGCCGTCGCTGTCGAGGTTGTCCGTGAACGCCGCGCACTGCGCGCCGGGGATATGTCCCGCGACCGGGTCGATCGGTTCGACTTCGCCCCTGAAGCGCGGCAGGCCACGCGCATCCAGCAGTGTCATTTGCTGATCGCCCAAGCGCTGCTGCAGTTGGGCGGCGCTGACCACCAAATGGGTATCCGCTTTGCCACTGAATGCCCCTGGCGTTGGCTTAGGTAGGTCATGGGTCAAGGCGCCGCCTGCTTCGCGCCAGGCTTTGAGGCCGCCATCAAGCAGGTAAACGCCCTCACGTTTGCCTAACCACGCCAGTAGCCACCAGGCACGTGCCGCAAAGGCACCCGGACCGTCGTCGTACAGCACCACTTCGCTGTGATTGTTCAGGCCCCATTCGCGCAGGCGCTGCAGCAGTTGCGCGGATTCTGGCAGGGGATGACGGCCGGTGATGCCTTTATGGATCGGCCCGGAGAGGTCGCGCTCCAGATCGGCAAACTGCGCGCCGGGGATATGCCCTTCGGTGTAGCTACGTTGGCCGTAGGCGAGATCATCCAGGGCAAAGCGGCAATCGAGAATCAGCAGGTCGGGCTCATCAAGGCGTTGCTGCAGCTGTGCGGCACTGATCAGTTGGGCGAGGGGCATGCCAGTCATCCTGTGGGCAAAGGGAAAGGAGCAGCCGGCATCATAAACCCTGGCGTTGGGCTGTCGAGACCGCGTGCGCAGAAGAATTTCTGCCGACAGGGCGCTGCATCTTTGGTGGTTTATGGGCATGCTACATGCCCGTTTTGTTCTGACCCAGGTTGCTGCGACCCATGAAGCGTTTTGTACTGCTCGATACCGCCCCGATTCCTGATGGCTCAGGTGCCTTATGCCTGTTCGAGTACGGCGAGGATTTCGTGATCAAGATTGCCGGCGGCGATGGCGGCCAATTGATGAACACGCGCATGCATGGTTCTGAAGATGCCCTGGCGGCGATCCCCTGCAAGAAGGTCGCCGGTCGGCCGGATTCGCGTGTGCTGATCGGTGGCCTGGGCATGGGTTTTACCCTGGCCGCCGCGTTGCAGAATCTGGGCAAGAGCGCCGAGGTGGAAGTGGCTGAGTTGGTGCCAGGAGTGGTGGAATGGAACCGCGGTCCACTGGGTGCCAAGGCCGGCTATCCAATCCTCGACCCGCGGACCCGGGTGATTCAGGACGACGTGGCTAATTGCCTAAAGAACGCTGATCAGCGTTATGACGCGATCATGCTGGATGTCGATAACGGCCCCGAAGGCCTGACCCAGAAACGCAATAGTTGGCTGTATTCGGCCCAGGGCCTGCAGCGTTGTTACCAGGCCTTAAGGCCCAAAGGGGTGCTGGCAGTGTGGTCGGCCAGTGCCGATCGGGTGTTCAGTGACAAAGTGCGCAAGGCCGGTTTCAAGGTCGAAGAAGTGCAGGTTTATGCCCATGGCAACAAGGGCACCCGGCATACCATCTGGATTGCCAGCAAGTAGTGGTAGCCACCACTGAGCGCAGCCAGGCGCTCAGTGGTGTTCGGATCAGCCAAGCAACTCGGCAAAGCCTTTGTCGGCATCCAGAACAGCGGGCAGTTCATCCAACAGACTTGGCACATCCAGCCCTTCGAATAGCGGGCCTTGCAGCGTGTCCACCGCTTTGGACATGGCGCCCGGGTGTTCGCGCAGCGCCTCGGCAATCGATACAGCCTGAGCCAGCACGCGCGGCAAGGGCATGTCTACCGGTGCTTGGAAAGGGCGGCTCTGGTAGGCGATGGCATGCTGGATCAGTTCCGGCAGCTGCCAGCGCCGAGCCAGTTCAGCGCCCACCTCAGGGAAGCCGAAGCCCAGTTGCAGAGTTTCCAACGCCACCCGCTGGGCTGCTCCCACATCCTTGCCGTTCTGGTTAAGACGTTCTGCCAGCTCAGGCACACCGGTCTGGATCAGCAGTTCCCCGATGTTGTGCATCATGCCGCAGGTAAAGGCGATTTCAACGGCGACACCCCGGGTTTTGGCCAGCAATCGACTGATACTGGCGACTTGGAAGCTGTGTGCCCAGAAACCTTTGAGGTCGAAACCCGGCGGCGCCTGGAAGGCACCCGTTACCGCCGATGCCAGCACCAGGGTGCGCAAGGTATTGAAGCCAAGTCGCATGGCCGCATCCTCAACGCTGGCGGACTCGCGTGCGCCGCGAAAGCGGGCGGAGTTGGCCAAACGCAGCACCTTGGCGGCAATCACTGGGTCGAGGGAGATGTTGCGGGCGATGCTGTCGAGGCTGGTGTGGGGGTTATCAAACTGCTGGATCAGATCCTGAGCGACTTTGGGAATGCAGGGCAAGCTGTGAACTTGAGAAAATAGGGCGTTTATATCCATGACAAAAGCCTGCAGAGAAGGTGGGAATTATCACGATAGCAGTGATTTAAGCAGGCAAAAGTTCGGCATACGGCGGACGCTGATTTAGATCAGTAAAACAGTCTTCGTACAGGCTGGGCTGGGTTTTTTGGCAGGTTTTTTTGCGAAAACGGGCCCGCACTGAGCTGTTAGGCAGCTTAGATGCGGGCCCATCAGGGCTAGCGGATTTTCAGCTTGCCGATCCGGTCATTATCCAGGCTGCCGAAGTACAGATAATCGCCCACCGGCTTGACCGAGGTGATCATGCGCAGGTGGGTGCCGCTGGTGTCGTGCAGGCTCTGGGTGATTTCGCCTTGTTCATTGAGGGCGATGGCAAAGCCGTAAGGCACGGCCTTGGGCCAGAAGGCGCGCGGCAGTTTAGCCAGCTGCGATTTTGCCCAGGGCGAGCGGTGCAGCATGTCGGCGTCGGCTTTGCGCGGGGTCGGCAGGGCCACCCAGAAGGTGCCGTTGCGGTCGCCTTGCAGGTTGTCCGGCAGGCCCGGCAGGTTGTCGATAAAGATGTCGTGGGTGCCGGCCTTCTCGCCGCTCAGCCAGTAACGGGTGATGCGGTAGCGGTAGGTTTCGTTAACCAGCACGAAGTCTTCATTGGCCGACAGCGCCACGCCGTTGGCGAAGTACAGGTCCTTGAGCAGCACCTTGGTTTCGCCAGTAGCCGGGTTGTAGCTGAGCAGGCGGCCATGGGGGCGGGCTTCGAGCAGGTCGAGCAGATAGTCGGGTTGTTCGAAGCGCTGGCTGGCATCGCTGAAGTAGATGGTGCCGTCGCGGGCGATGTCCAGATCGTCGGTGAACTTGAAGGCGACGCCCTCGGCTTCGGTGGTCAGTACCTTGATCTGCCCCTGGGCGTCGATGCTCAGCAAGCCCTTGTAAGCGTCGGCGACGATCAGGTTGCCGGCGGCGTCAAAGTCCATGCCCAGCGGGCGGCCTTTGGTGTCGACGAAGGTTTCCACGCTGCCATCGGCTTTGATGCGCAAGATCTTGCCGTCATGCAGGCCGGCATACACCAGGCCCTGGGCATCTACGGCGGTGTCTTCCGGGCCATGCACCTGGCCACGGCCGAGCAGTTCGGCCTTCATCAGCGTGTCGTTGGGTTCGAGTACGCCGGTCATCGGCGGGATGGCCGGGACTTCCCAGGCCAGTGGATCAATCGGACTGGGTGTGACGGCGAGGTAGATCGCCGCCGCAGCAATCAAGGCCGCAAGCAGGCCAAGCAGTTTCTTCATTTTTTTATTCCCTGTGATGAAGTTAAGCAGATGCAAGCGCCGGCCAGATTACAGGGTTCATTCGCATCTGTGACGCCCCGGGGGTAAATGGCCGGCAAATGCCCGGCAAATGCCCGGCACAGTGCCTGGGCATATATACTGCGCGGCATTCTTGATGGGAGAGCTGTGTGGCGATTGATATTCAGTGGATTGGTGATAACGCCAGCCTGGCGCAGCATTGTGCAACCTGGCGCACGCTGGCGTTTGTGGCGGTCGATACCGAGTTTATGCGGGTCGACACCTTTTACCCGATTGCCGGCCTGCTGCAGGTCAGCGAGGGCGAGCGGGCTTACCTGATCGATCCACTGCTGATAAGCGACTGGGCGCCCTTTGCCGATCTGTTGCAGGACCCTGCCGTGGTCAAGGTGCTGCATGCCTGCAGCGAGGACCTGGAAGTCTTTCTGCGCCTGACCGGCAGCCTGCCTACGCCGCTGTTCGATACCCAATTGGCGGCCGGCTACCTCAATCTGGGTTTCTCCATGGGCTATTCGCGTTTGGTGCAGGCGGTGCTGAATATAGAGTTGCCCAAGGGTGAGACCCGCTCCGATTGGTTGCAGCGGCCGTTGTCGGCCACCCAAGTCAGCTATGCGGCTGAAGACGTGCTGCACCTCGCCGAGGTGTATGCGCAGCTCAAGGCGCAGCTGTCTGCCGAGAAATACGCCTGGGTGCTGGAAGACGGCGCCGAGCTGGTCAGCAACCTCAACCGCGAAGTCGATCCAGAACTGGCCTACCGCGAAGCCAAGCTGGCCTGGAAACTCAACCGGCAGCAGTTAGCCGTGCTGAAAGCGCTGTGCACCTGGCGTGAAGAGCAGGCGCGCAAACGCAACCAGCCGCGTAACCGGATTATCCGTGAGCATTCGTTGTGGCCACTGGCGCGCACCCAGCCGGATAACCTGGTGGCGCTTGCGCGGATCGAGGACATGCACCCGAAAACTGTGCGTCAGGACGGCGACTTTATTCTGCAATTGATCCAGCAAGCCGCCGCAACCCCGCCTGAGATGTGGCCCGAAGCGTTGCCTGAGCCCTTGCCGCTTGAGGCCGCGTCGCTGCTGAAAAAGCTGCGTGCCATTGGTCAACGTGAAGGCGAGCGCCTGAACATCGCCCCGGAGCTGATGTTGCGCAAGAAAACCCTCGAAGCCTTGCTGAAAACCGGCTATCCCAAAGGGCCTTATCAGCTGCCGGAGTCGCTGCGCGGCTGGCGGCGTGAATTGATGGGTCAGGCGCTGCTTGATTGCCTGGCTGCAACCGGAGAGTCCGCGTGAAACGTATCTGCTCAATCTATAAAAGCCCGCGCAAGAATGAGATGTACCTCTATGTGCTGCGCAGCGATGGCCTCAAGCGCGTGCCGGAAAACCTGCTGCTGGCTTTCGGCCCTCCAGCCCTGGCCTTTGAGATGGTGCTGACGCCTGAGCGCGTTCTGGCCCGCGAAGACATCCACAAGGTGCTGGCCAACCTCGACGAGCAGGGCTACCACCTGCAGATGCCGCCGCCGGAAGACGAATATATCGAGCATCTGCCCGATGAGTTGTTGCGCCGTAACGACCCAATGTAACCGCCATGCCCGCCACTGCGAATGCCCCACTGCGTGTATTGATTGCCGAAGCCGAACACGGCCTGTATGCCGAGTTGCTGCGCCAGCAGGCACCTGAGCTTGAGTTGTGCAGCAGTGATCAGCCGGCCGAGTTGGCCGAATACGCCGCGAGCTGCCCGCTATGGCTGGGCCAGCCGGATCTGCTCGCGCCTTTGCTGCGTCAGGGCAGCCGGCCACAGTGGCTGCAATCGACCTGGGCGGGCATCACGCCGCTGCTCGGCAAGGACTTGCCAACGGATTACGCGTTAACCCGCGCCGTGGGCATCTTCGGTCAGGTGATGGCCGAGTATGTGCTGTGCCATCTGCTGGCCCATGAGCGCCAACTGTTTGCTGCACTGGCCTCTCAGGTTGAGCAGCGCTGGGACAATCGTCTGCCGCGCAGCCTGGCCGGGCGCAAGGTGCTGATCGTCGGCACCGGTGATATTGGCCTGAGCGTGGCGCAGTTTCTGGCGCCGTTCGGCATCGAGCTACTGGGCATCGCCAGCCGTCCGCGCAATCTGCAGCCGTTTCGTCAGGTGGCAGGGCTCGACGAGCTGCCAAGCCTGGTGGGTGAGGCCGATTACCTGATCAACCTGCTGCCGGATACACCGAGCACTCGCGATATCTATGACGCGGCGCTGTTCGCCGCCTGCAAGCCTAGTGCGTTGTTTATCAATGCCGGACGCGGTGTGGCGGTCGTCGATCAAGCGCTGGTCAGTGCGCTGGAGCAGGGGCAACTGGCCGGCGCGGTGATTGATGTGTGCCGTGAAGAGCCGCTGCCTGCTGGTCATCCCTTATGGGATGCGCCGCGTCTGCTGCTTACCGGGCATAGCTCGGCGCCGACTGATCCTCATCTATTGGTGAAGTTGTTTGTCGATAACCTGGCGCGCTGGCAGGCCAGTCATGCACTGCGCGGGCACGTGGACTTTGTTCGTGGTTATTAATTAACCATTCGGCTCGCCGCCCTTGGCCGTTAAAGCCCTAGCCGCTAGACTGCCGGCCTTTTCACCCCTCACCGTACCCTCGCCATGGCCGCCAAAGTCGAACCCTTCTGGAAACGTAAAACCCTCGAACAGCTGGATCAGGACGAGTGGGAATCGCTGTGCGATGGCTGCGGCCTGTGCTGCCTGCAAAAGCTTGAGGATGAGGACGATGGCAGCGTGTATTACACGCGCATCGCCTGCAAACTGCTGGACCTGCAGACCTGCCGCTGCACTGACTACAGCAACCGGCGCAAATTCGTTGCGGACTGCATCCAGCTCACCCCGGCCCAGGCTGACCAGTTCCAGTGGCTGCCGCCGACCTGCGCCTATCGCTTAGTTAGCGAAGGCAAGGATCTGCTGCTCTGGCACCACCTAGTCTGCGGCGACCCGGAGCAGGTGCATAAACAGCGGATTTCCCAGGCTGGGCGCATGCTCAGCGAGAACAGCGTGGCCGAGGATGAGTGGGAAGACCACATGATTTTCCGCGCTGGCTGAACCTCGCCTGTAAATGCCAGCCTAAACTCGCCTGAATCAATGATTTGCACTGTGGAGCTTTGCCATGTTGATGCGCCGTTTGCTGTTGTCCGTTGTTCTGCTGAGCCTGAGCACGCCACTATGGGCAAAGAAGGTCGATCTGGATTATCACGTGCGCTTTCTGCCAGACACTGAGCAGGCCGAGGTCAGCCTGACCTTGGAAGACGGCGCGCAGGTGATCAGTCTGGCCTTCAACCTTGGCAAGCAGGGTGCCTACAGCGATTTCAAGGCCGATGGCCTGTGGACGCAAAATAGCCCTGAGCTGGGCACCTGGCAGCCGGGCAAAGGCAAGTCGACCCTGAGCTACCGTGTGCGCATCAATAACGAGCGCAGCCCGGGGCGCTTTGATGCGCGTATCACCCCGGACTGGGCGTTGCTGCGCGGCGATGACCTGGTGCCGGCGGTCAAGCTGCGCCAGGAAGATAAAACCGAGCTGGTCTCGCGCCTGCAATTCGACCTGCCCAAGGGTTGGAAGAGCGTCGAAACCGGCTGGCCGCGTATCGGCAAGAACAAATTCCGCATCGACAACCCACAGCGCAAGTTCGATCGCCCGACTGGCTGGATGGTGGCCGGTAAGGTCGGCACGCGCCGCGCCAAATTGGGTGAAACCGATGTGGCTATCGCCGCGCCAGTGGGCGAGGGCATGCGCCGCATGGACGTGATGACCCTGCTGACCTTTATCTGGCCGCATGCTCAGGATGTGTTCCCGCGTGACCCGGCCAAACTGCTGATTGTCGGCGCCGGTGACCCGATGTGGCGCGGCGGCCTGTCGGCAGCCAACTCCTACTACATGCACACGGACCGTCCATTGGTTAGTGAGAACGGCACCAGTTCTCTGGTGCATGAGCTGGTGCATGTGTTCAGCCGGATTCGCGCCCGTGATCGCAGTGACTGGATCACCGAAGGCCTGGCCGAGTATTACGCCATTGAGCTGATGCGCCGCGCTGGCGGCCTCAGCGAGGAGCGCTACCAGAAAATCCGCGAGCAGCTGATTCGCTGGAGTAAGCCGGTGGACAGCCTGCGCACCAACAACTCCAGCGGCCCGGTCACCGCCCGCGCGGTGTTGCTGCTGCAGGAACTGGATCGGGAAATCCGCCAGGCCACCAAAGGCACCACCCAGCCACGTTCGCTGGATGACGTGACCCGCGGCCTGATGCGCCTCGACAAAGCCAGCACCAAAGACTTTATCGAGATCAGCGAGAACGTCATGGGTAGCGCCTCGAAGACGCTGGACAACAAGCTGTTGCGCTAGCCCACGCCCTGAGTAAGCATGCGGCGCACTTGCCGATCTGGAGCCCCGCATGCGCCGCCTACCGTCCCTCACCGCCTTGCGCACCTTCGAGTGCGCCGCCCGGCACGCCCACTTTGGTCGGGCGGCAGCCGAGCTGTGCGTTACCGACAGCGCAGTCAGCCATCAGATTCGTCAGCTAGAAGAACAACTCGGCACACCGCTGTTTACCCGCGAAGGTCGCCAAGTCGTACCGACGCCTGCCGCACGGCGTTTGTTGCAGCGCTTGCAGCAGGCTTTCGAACTGATTGGTGAGGCGTGTGACGAGCTGCGCGATCCCGGCTCGCAGGCGGTGCTGCGTATCGCGGTAACCCCCGAGCTGGCGCAGAAATGGCTGGTCAGTCGTCTGGCCGACTTCAGCGACCGCTATCCGCAGATCACCCTGCATCTGCACGAACAGCCGCTGGAAGCCAGTCTGCCGAGCCCGGACATCGACCTGGCGATCACCTACGGCACCGGTCCCGAGGATGCCAGTACCTACTTTGTGCGGCCGTTGCCGACCATGCAGTTCTTTCCGGTGTGCAGCCCCAGTCTGTTCAACCAGGGCGGGCTCAAGCATCCGCGTGACCTGGCCCGCCATGGCCTGCTGCACGATGATCAGGACGGCAAAACCTGGACCGCCTGGCTGACCACCCATGCCGGCGATATCCAGCCGGCGCGTCATCTTTACCTGGGTCATGCCGGTCTGGCGCTGGAAGCGGCGGCGCAAGGGCAGGGCGTGGCCATGGGCGATAACCTCACGGCCGCAGAAGACCTGGCCAGCGGCCGTCTGGTGCGACCGTTCAACGCCAGTGTGGCGGCGCTTGGGCAATATGCGCTGGTCTGCGAACGCATTCGTCTGGAGAAGCCCGCGGTGGCGCAATTCTTAGATTGGCTGGGTGATCACCTGGCTGACTGATGAATTGAATTCAGCTATTCCGCAATAATCGTCGTTGGAAGCCCGGCCAACGCGCCGCGTACTGTGTGGCCATCTTCCCCACAGGCATAAGGTGCATCCGATGGCGCGTTCCCTGACTTCTCTCCCTAAAGCCGATGGCTTCCGTCTGCCCGGCGAATTCGAACCTAAGGCCGGCTGTTGGCTGGGCTGGCCGGAACGCACGGACGTATGGCGCAACGGCGCCAAGCCGGCGCAGAAGGTCTGGGTGGATATCGTCACGGCAATTGCCAGCAGCGAACCGGTGACTGTGTGCGCCTCGGCCAGCCAGTACGCCAACGCCCGGCGTCAGCTGCCGGCGCATGTGCGGGTGCTGGAGATGACCTGCAACGACACCTGGTTCCGCGATAGCGGCCCGGCCTTTCTGGTCAATGACGACAGCGGTGAAGTCCGCGGCGTGGATTTCGAGTTCAACGCCTACGGCGGCCTCGACGGCGGCTTGTACTACCCCTGGGACAAGGACGACCAGATCGCGCAGAAAATCCTCGAAATCGAAGGTTACGACCGCTACCGCGCACCCTTTATCGCCGAGATGGGCGGCATCCAGACCGATGGCCAGCGCACTCTGCTGACCACCGAGCAGTGCCTGCTTAACCGCAACCGTAATGCACATCTGGGCAAGGAGGAGATGACTCGCCGTCTGCAGGACTATCTCGGTGCCGAGCAGGTGATCTGGTTGCCGCGCGGCTGCAAGTTCGATGAAACCGACGGCCATATCGATGACCTGGCCTGCTTTGTCCGCCCCGGTGTGGTGGTGATGCAGTGGACCGATGACCGTAATGATCCGCAGTGGGAAATCTACCAGGAGGCTTACGACATCTTGCGCAGCACCCGCGATGCCCAAGGCCGCGAGCTGCAGATCCACAAATTGCCGCAACCTCGCGTACTGGAGTGGACGGCCGAAGAAGCCGAAGGCCTGGATCAGGATGAATCCACCCACACCCGTCAGGCCGGCACGCAGATCTGCGCCTCCTACATCAACTACTACGCCGGCAACTCGGCCATCGTCGTGCCACTGTTCAACGACCCCTGCGACCGCGTGGCCCAAGCCACCCTGGCCGAGCTGTTCCCCAAGCAACGGATTATCGGTATCGAAAACTCCCGGGAAATCCTCCTCGGTGGCGGCAACGTCGCCTGTATCACCATGCCGCAATACGCCGCGCCTAAGCGCGCCTAGGAGGCTTCGATGAAACTGCATGTCAGCCTGTTGGGCTTCGCGATTGGCCTGGCGGCCAGCGTTCAGGCGCTGGCGGCCGAAGCGCCAAAGCAGGTCAATCTGTTTATCTGGGGTGAGTACCTGGCACCGGACACCCTCAGCCGCTTCGAACAGAAGACCGGAATCAAGGTGGTGGTCGATCATTTCGACTCGCTGGAAACCGTCGAAACCAAGCTGCTGACCGGGCGCAGCGGCTACGACCTGGTGTTGACGGCTGGCCAGCACCTGCAGCGAGCGATCAGAAGTGGCGCGCTGCAACCGTTGGATAAAGCTGCATTGCCGCATTTCAAAGGGCTTGATCCGGAGTTCACTAGGCATATGGCCGCGTTTGATCCGGGTAATCGCTATGCCGGGTTGTATGTGTGGGGCACTACGGGCTTTGGCTATCAGCAGCAGGCCATCGCCAAGCGCATGGCCGAAGCGCCCACCGACAGCTGGGCCATGCTGCTGGATCCGCAGGTGGTGGCCAAGTTTGCCGATTGTGGGGTGAGTTTTCTCAACGATCCCAATGAGGTGTTTGCTGCGGCGTTCCGCTACCTGGGTCTGGATATCAACCAGCAGAGCCTGGACGACCTGAAACTGGCCGAAGCCCATCTGGCCAAGGTGCGGCCGTCGATTCGCTACTTCGACAACGACCGCAATATCACTGACCTGGCCAACGGCGATACCTGTCTGGCGATGTCGTGGAACGGCAATGTGTCGATTGCCGCTGGCCAGGCTGAGCAGGCGGGCAAGCCCTACAGCCTGCACTACAGCATCCCGCGTGAAGGCACGCTGATCTGGTTCGATGCGATGGTGATTCCCAAGGATGCGCCGCACCCAGAGGCGGGCCTGGCGTTGATGGATCACCTGATGGCGCCCGATGTCATCGGTGCCATCACCAACACCATCTACTACGCCAACGCGGTGCCAGCGGCTAATGCCACGGTCGATCCAGCCATCCTCGCTGACCCCGGCACCTATCCACCGGCCGCTGTGCGCGCGCAGCTGTACACCAAGAACGACAACGCCAAGGCGTTTAACCGCGCATTAACTCGCGCCTTTAGCCGGCTCAAGTCGGGCTTGTAGCGGCGGGGCTGCGGCCTACTTGAGCCCTGGTCCGGACTTGGTGTTGATGCCTTTGGCCATGCGGTCGTAGAGCACCACATTGACGGTGGCGGCGAGGTTCATGCAGCCCTGGGTGGGGATGTAGATTACGTCCTCACACCAGTCGAGGACTTCCTTGCTCAGCGAACCGTCTTCGGGGCCGAAGATGTAGATGGCGCGGTCAGGGTGGGTGTATTGCGGCAGCGGCCGTGCGCCTTCGACCAGCTCCACGGCGACCGGCGTGCAGCCGATGGGGATAATCTGCTGCAGGTCTTCCACGCCGATCAGTGGAATATCCATGTAGATACGCTGCGTGTCGGTGACGAAGTCGCGGGCACGGGCATAGCGTTTACCGCTGTAGAACACCGAGGCGGCGCTATAGCAGCCGGCTGCGCGCATCACTGAGCCGACGTTTTCCGGGGACTTGGGGTTGAACAGGCCGATGCAGGCGTATCTCTTGTTGGCCACGGTGGCACTCGCACAGAATTTTTGAGGAGTTTTTGACGCCACGCCAAGGAGGGCGGGCGGCAAAAAAGACGCGAGTATACCTGTATGGCAGCGGGCAGATTTTTCTGTGGGGCAGCTTGCTGACGATACGACTAACCCTTAGACCGTCAGCAAACGGGTTTCGACAGCCGTGCGTTACTGCTTTTTCAGCCTTGCAGCCAGGTCGGCGAAGGGGTTGTGGGTCGCCTGGGCAGTTTTCGGTGTGCTCAGCGAACCTTCGCTGAAATACTGCTGGTCGGTGTAGCGCGAGTGTTCGTTGTCATGGCAGTACAGGCACAGCAGCTCCCAGTTGGAGCCATCCTGCGGGTTGTTGTCGTGGTTGTGGTCGCGGTGGTGCACGGTCAGCTCGCTCAAGCGCTTGCCGGAGAACTCGCGGGCGCAGCGGCCGCAGACGTGTGGGTACATCTTCAGCGCCTTGTCGCGGTAGCCTTCTTCACGCGAGCGCTGGGCCTCGGCGAGGATGCGGTCAAGTTTGCCGGTGGCGGAGGGGGATTTGTCGCTGCTCATCTGGATTCTCGTACGCTGGGCTGTGCGATCAGTCTAGCCGTGCCGGCGGTCAGTGAGAACCGTCCGTGCGGCACTTAGCTGCAGGGTTGCTGCCCAAGAGAATAACTGCCCTTGGAGATAGCACCATGCGCCTGACAACCCTATTACTGATGATGACCACGCTGGCCAGCACCTCGCTGCTTGCCCAGCAGCCGCCGAAAATGCCGAGCACAGAACCAGCAGCAGGTGCCCCTGGTACCGCCACACCGCAACCCTATCCCAAGGTGGCGCCGCAGCATTTACCCGCCCCGGCCCGCAATAATCCGCCGCTGCTCAAGCAAGCGCCGCAGCCACAATCCAACCAGCCGCGTAGCGATCAGGATGTGCCGTTGTTACAACAGCAGCGCGAGCGCAATACACAGCCGGTGCCGAAGCCCGACGAGTGAGTTGTGATTGACTAGAACTGCTGCTTGTCCAGTGAGCCCCTGGCCAGCATCAGCAGGCTGCAGTCGCTTACGGCGATGCAACTGGCCGAGCGGCCCTCACCGTCGAGTTCTGCCATCTCGCCAAACGCGAGACCCTTGCGCAGCCGAGACAGTTCGATGGTTTTGCGGTTGGAATTGATTTTGCGAACCGAAACCGCCCCCGAGTGGATGATGCGCACAAAGGTATCTGGATCGTCCAAGCGGCAGATTTTTGCGTCCCGTGCGCATTTACTGACTTTGAAGTAGCCGGCAGCGCTGAGCAGTTCGTTGGGCGTGAGGCCGTCGAACATGCCGCAGGGGGAGGGTAACTTCGGTCGAACAAATTGACCTTGGTCGCCCGCCAACGTACCTGCCAGCGATACCTGATACGTGCCGCCGAGTCGCCATGCCGGTTAGAAACTGAAGCGCCGCATCACACCCTGCAGTCGCCCGGACATGGCCTGCAGGGACTGGATAGCCTGAACAATACCGCCTTGTGCCGCAGAGTTTTCTTCAACAATTTGCGCCACCAGCTCCACGTTCATGGCCACTTGCTCGCTGGCCGCACGTTGTTCTTGCAGTGACAGCGAGATCACACTGACGGCTTGCAATGATTCATTCAGCGCCAGGCGAATGCCCGTCATCGAATTGCCTGCCTGATCGACCAACTGCGTACCAATGCTTACTCGTTCACAGCCAGCGGCCATGCTGATTTTTGCTTTGTGCATACCGCTGTGAATGGCATCGACCAGGGCGATGATTTCCGTGGTGGAGTGTGCGGTACGCCCGGCCAGGCTGCGCACTTCATCGGCGACCACGGCAAAGCCGCGGCCTTGCTCACCGGCACGTGCCGCTTCGATAGCGGCGTTCAGGGCAAGCAGGTTGGTTTGCTCAGCAATGCCGCGGATTACGTCGACAATGGCGGTGATATTGCGCGATTGTGCGGCCAAGGTTTCGACATCCTGCGCGCTCTCAGCAACCAGCTCGGCGATTTTGTGCATTTCTGTGGTGGCGCGGGCCATGACAGCAATGCCGGCATCGGTCATGTCACCGGCTTTCTTGGCCATGTCGTAGGTTTGCTGGGCGTTTTCGGCGATGTGGTTGATGCTCACCGCCAGTTGCTCGACGGTGGCGGCCATGGCCGAAGCGGTGTCGCTCTGCACATTGGCGCTGGTCAGCACCTGCTCGGAGGAGGCGGCCAGTTGCAGGGTGGCGCATTCGATTTGTTCGGAGGCTTCGCCGATATTACCGATCATATCCTGCAGGCCGCGGCGCATGCTCTGCACCGATTTCATCACGCCGGTCATCACCTGGTTACCCAAGCTCTTACCGCCGCCAAGACGACCTTCGGCAATCCGTGCGCTGATTTCTTCCAGCTCACCGGGCTCGGCGCCCAGTTGCTGGCTCATCAAGCGGATGAAATAAATGACCTGGGCCAGACCAATCAACAGCGCAATCAGCAGCACACTGATGCTCAGTTTGAGGTTGCTCGCATAAGCGGCCTCACCCAGTTGGTACTGGCGCTTGGCTTCGAGCAGTTGCACATCGATCAGCTCGGCGAATTTCTCAGAGAGTGGGTCGATCAATGGATAAAGACGTTGGCTGGCAAAGGCATCAATGCCCGCTTTATCACCACGGTTAAGCAGGTTCTGTAGCTCATTGAGTGGTTGCCGTGCCTGTTCCATCAGTGGGTTGATTTGCTCAATCAGCTGACTTTCTTCGCGGATCAGTTCGGTGGCCAAGTACGCTTTCCAGGTGTCCTCAATTCGCACCTGGGCCTCTTCAATCAACCGTTGCGCCGTTTTTTCATCCAGTTCGCCACTGTGCGCCTTGTGGGTCGCGTCAACGATATTGACCGCGTAGAGGTCGGCAATCAGTTTGAGGTCGCGCAGCGGCACCACGCGGTCTAGATACACCGTTTGTAGCCCCTTGACGGTGGCCTGCAAACCATACAAACCCAGACCACCAACACAGAGCAAACCCAGCAGTAGGCAGCCGGCGAGCAGGAATAAGTGGGTTCTGATCTTCCAGTTTTTCATCACAGACCGTCCATGGTGAGCAGGCAGCGAAATGAGGGGGATGGCAGTAAGCCAGCGTGCAATTCAGCGTAGTTGAACTTGTACGTCAGGCCGGTTAAATCTGCATGACCGGTCAAGTATTTTTTCGCGCTAAACGTCCGCTGTTTAGTGCGAATGACTCTGAGCGTGTGTCGCGCGGCTTAACCGCCGGACAGCAGGCGGCAGCGCGGTGGTGGCGAGTCAAACCAGGCCGAGTACCTTGAGAATAAAGGCGTATTCCAGGGCGACATCTTTGAGCGCTTGGTAGCGACCGCTCATGCCGCCATGGCCGGCGTCCAGTTCAGTTTTCAGCAGTAACAGGTTGAGGTCGGTTTTCTGTGCGCGCAGCTTGGCCACCCATTTGGCGGCTTCCCAGTACTGCACGCGGCTGTCGTTGTAACCGGCTACCGCGAGAATCGCCGGGTAGGCCTGAGCCTGGACGTTTTCGTAGGGCGCATAGGCTTTGATCCGCTCGAACACCTCGGGCTGGTTAGGATCGCCCCATTCGTCGTACTCGGTGACGGTCAGCGGCAGATCGGGGTTCTGCATGGTGTTGAGCACATCGACAAACGGTACTTCAGCTATAGCGGCGGCGAACAACTCGGGACGCTGGTTGAGCACTGCGCCCATCAGCAGACCGCCGGCGCTGCCGCCGCTGATCACCAGTTGCTGCGCGCTGGTATAGCCGGTGCTGATCAGGTGTTCGGCGCAGGCGATAAAGTCACCGAACGAGTTCTGCTTGTGCTCCAGTTTACCTGCGCGGTACCAGGCTTCACCCAGCTCGCCGCCGCCACGTACATGGGCGATGGCGAATACGAAGCCGCGCTCCAGCAGGCTTAGGCGCGCATGGGAGAACCAAGGGTCGAGGCTTTCGCCATAAGCGCCGTAGCCATACAGATAGAGCGGGGCAGAGGTGCCGAGCACCTCGCGTTTGGCCACTAGGCTGATCGGTACCTGGCTGCCATCGGCGGCAGTGGCCCACAGGCGCTGGCTGACATAGTCGTCGGCATCGAACGGCCCAAGCACCGGGGTTTGCTTGAGCACCACTTGCGCGCCGGTAGCCAGTTCCAGCTGACGCACCTGCGCCGGGCGATTGAGCGCTTCATAGCGCAGGCGAATGGCGGGGCTGTCGAATTCCAGGCTGTCCTGCACATACAGGCTGTAGGCGGCGTCCGGTAGCTGCACGCGGTAGGCCGCTTGCCCCTGCGGCTGCACGTCGATCATCGGTAAACCGCCTTCTCGCAGACTCAGCACCAGCGCTTGCTGATTGAGGCTAACGCCTTCCAGCATCACGTCGGGATCATGCGCACGCAGCAATTGCCAATCGCTACGGTTTGGCGTTGCGTCGCATGCAGTAAACAGCGCGAAGTTGATGCCGTGCTGGTTGCTGCGGATAAACCAGCGCCACTGGCCATCCAGAGCGCCGTGGTCGACGTCGTATTCGTGACCCTCTTCGCGCGGGGCCACGCAGCTGAACGCGGCTTGCGGTGTTTCGGCGTCCAGCACCCAGGCTTCGCTGGTGGTTTTGCTGCCCAGTTGCAGGATCAGCTGCCGCTCGGAGCTGCTGCGGTAGCAGCTGAGGAAGAAACGTCCGTCCGGCTCGTGAAATACCAGTTCGGCTGCGTTGGTACCAAGGCGGTGGCGGTAGAGTTTGTGCGGTCGGTGGGTGTCGTCCAATTCGACGAAGAACAGCGTCTGGCTGTCATTGGCCCAGGTCATGCTGCCGTCGCATTCCTCGAACGGCAGCTCGATCAGGCGGTCTTCGGCCAGCTCTTTGACAAACAGCTGGTAGGTTTCCTCGCCGCTGGTATCCAAGCTGTAGGCCAGGCGCTGATGGTCAGGGCTGATGCTGAAAGCGCCGAGGGAGATAAAGCCGCCATTGGCTAGGTCGTTGGGGTCGAGCAGCAGCTGTTCGCTGGTCTCATCGACCGTCAGCGAGCCATCGGCGGGTTTGCGGCAGCGGTAATGCCGCGGGTATTCGTCGCCCGCCGTGGTGCGCTGGTAATACAGATACGGCCCCCAGGGCGACGGCAGGCTCAGGTCGGTTTCGCGGATGCGCCCTTTGATCTCTTGAAACAAGGTTTCGCGCAGCGCCAGTTGGTCGCTGAGCTGTTGTTCCAGGTAGGTATTTTCCGCCTTGAGGTAGTCAAGCACTTCAGCGCTGTCACGGTTTTCCAGCCAGCGATACGGGTCTGCAGCGTTGTCGGCACGGGCTATGGGGGCGTGTGGCATGAAACAACTCCTGTGGATGACGGCCGACAGCGGGGACGCCGAGGCAGGCAAAAGCCGTTATCATAAGCGCCACTTTGACCGTCGGCTGCTGAAATCTACGTGCTTATGTGCATGCGCCGCTGGGTCTTCAATGCCAGAGAATGTGTGTTTTATGACTGAAAACGACTACCTGCTTGCCTGGGGCGCCTATCTTCTGGCCGCTCTTGGTTGCCTGTTGGTGTGGTTTCGCCTGACCAGTTGGATGTGGCGCTACCTGCGTGAGCCGCTGCGCGTATTGGTGTTGGTGTTGCTGTTCAGCCCAACCGTGGTTGACCCCGGTAAGGAGCAGTTCGCCCCTGCGGTGGCAATCACCGCCATGGACCTGTTGCTGGATGTGGGCAATAACGCCTGGCGTGCAGTGGCGGACCTGAGCATGTACGCGTTGATCCTGTTTACTCTTTATCTGCTGTTTGTCGCGGTGCGCTGGCCCATTGAACGTTGGTGGCAGGCACGTAAGGGGCCAGCACCGGCTGCCGACGATGAGCCGACCTTGCGTGAAATGATGACGCGTGATGAGCAGGATTTTGGCGACACCCGATACGATGCCCGCGGCGACCGTCGTCTGCGAGTTGAACCCCGTCTGTAAGCCGCGGCGGTGCTTCCTGACGCCGCCGGCCTTGTGCCAACGCAGCCAGCCGTTCAGCATGCTGGGTTGTTGATTAAGGAGAGGCTTATGACGTGTGTGTTCTGTGCAATCGCCGCCGAGCAATTGCCTGCCGAGCGTATTTATGAGGACGAGCACTTTATCGTCCTGCTGGATATCTTCCCCCTGCGTCCGGCCCATGTGCTGATTGTCAGCCGCGAACACGCGCCGTTTCTTAAAGACCTTTCCTCTGCGGCCAGCGAGCAGTTGCTGCAGCTGGCGCAACGCATGGCTGCAGCCCTGCGAGCGGCCGGCTATGGCGAGCAGGGCATCAATTTCTTGATCAACGACGGGCCGACCTCCAATCAGCATGTACCACACCTGCATCTGCACCTGATTCCACGACGCAGCGGCGATGTGATGCCGTTGCTGTGGCGCGCTCTGACGCGTTTTCTGCCGCTGGCGCGCAAACGCATCGAGGCGCGTCTGGCAATTGAAGCGCAGCAGCTGCGCGAGGCGTTACGTAATGTGTGAATTGTTGGGCATGAGCGCCAATGTGCCGACCGATATCGTCTTCAGCTTTACCGGTCTGATGCAGCGCGGCGGGCGTACTGGTCCACACCGCGATGGCTGGGGCATCGGTTTTTACGAAGGACGCGGCCTGCGCCTGTTTCAGGATCCGCGTGCCAGCAGCGAATCGGAAGTAGCGCAGCTGGTGCAGCGCTACCCGATTAAGAGCGAAGTGGTGATCGGCCATATCCGCCAGGCCAATGTCGGCCGCGTCTGCCTGGCCAACACCCATCCGTTCGTACGCGAGATGTGGGGGCGTAACTGGTGCTTTGCCCACAACGGCCAATTGGCCGATTTTGCCCCGCAATTGGATAACTACCGGCCGATTGGCGACACCGACAGCGAAGCGGCCTTCTGTGATTTGCTCAATCGCCTGCGTCAGGCCTTTCCCGAGCCGGTTGCGGTAGAGCGGTTACTGCCTACTTTGGTCAGTGCCTGTGCGGGCTATCGTCAGCTCGGCGTATTCAATTGCCTGCTCAGTGATGGCGACTGGCTGTTCAGCTTCTGCAGCAGCAAGCTGGCGCATATCACCCGGCGGGCGCCGTTTGGCCCGGCGCATCTGAAAGATGCCGATATGCAGGTGGATTTTCAGGCGGAAACCACGCCCAATGACGTGGTCACTGTGTTAGCCACAGAACCCTTGACCGATAACGAGAGCTGGACGCTTTACCAGCAGGGCGAGTGGCGGTTGTGGCGCGGTGGTGAATGTGTGGCACAAGGCCTAACGGACTGAATTGGGGGAGGGGACATGTTTAGAAGCTATCTGCGGTTGGCCTTGTTTGCTCTGGGGTTGCTGGTTGGGGTGCAGGTGCCGGGGTTTATCGACGATTACAGCAAGCGTGTCGAAGCCCATCGGATTGAATCCGAGCAAGGGCTTAAAGGCTTTCGGGAGACTGCAAAGCGCTTTTTCAAGGGGGATCTGGTCGCGTTGGTTGGCCATTACCAAGCCAGCGCTGACCCCGTGATGCGCAGCGATGCGCAGAGTTTGGGCACCCTGGTCGAGCGTTCGGCATTCCTTGAGCGCGAATCCAAGGCCATGCAAGGGCCCTGGTACGGTCAGGTCTGGCATCTGGCTACCGCCGCAGACCATGAGTTGCTGGAAGAAACCTTCGCCGCTTACCGCTACCAGGTGCTGCTGGCCCCCGAGGCCATCGCCTGGGGCATTGCCTGCGCCATGTTGCTGGCCTGGCTGCTGGAAAGCCTGGCGCTGCTGGTCGGCATGCTGTTTGGTGCGGGCCGCAGTCAGAAGGTGCAGCAGCGGCACTGGCGTTAAGTTGGATCACATCAAGGGCTCGTAAGAGCCCTTGATGTTTCTGCCGCTTCTAAACCTACTTAACAGGTGACGCCGGTGTGGCGAGTGCCTGCTTGTTAGCGTGAGCATCCTCGGCAGTAGGTGCGGGCTGAACGGACACTGTTTTACGCCGCGACACCAACAACACCCCCGCCAGCACCAGTCCGGCACCTGCCAGCTGGGCAACCGACACCGGCTCCGATAACAGCATCCAGGCGAAGACAATCGTCAGGATCGGCCCCAGCGTGCCAATCAGCACGGTACGCGCCGAGCCAATCAGGCGCAGTGCAGCCGATTGCCAGAATATCGGCAGCACGGTGGAGAAAATCGCCATCGCCGCGCTGTACGCATACACCTCCATCGGCTGCTGCAGTGCAGAAAACGGTTGCGTGGCAAGGAAGTGAATCTGCGTGGCAAAGGTGGACACGATAATCGCCAGGGCAGCAAAGCGGATGGTGCCCAGCCGGTGAATGGCCACCTCGGCCCCCGAGCTGTAAAGCGCGTAGGACAGTGCAGAACCGAAGATAAAGGCGGCGCCGATCAGAACCGTATGCAGGTCCTCCGCTACTTGCAGATCGTGGGCGAACGCCAGGCCGATGCCCGCGTAGGTCAGCAGCAGCGCAGCAATCTGGCGTTTCTCCAGACGCTTACCCAGAAACAGCACGCCAATCAGCACGGTCATGGTTGGGTAGATAAACAGAATCAACCGCTCCAGCGCCGCCGAGATGTACTGCAGGCCAATAAAATCAAGAATGCTGGCCCCGTAGTAACCGAGCAGCCCCAAGGCAATCAGCATGCCCCAGTCTTTGCGCGTGAGCGGCGGCGCTGCGCGACACAGCCACAGCGTGGCCCACAACGCGATAGGCAGGGCAAAACTCATGCGCAGCGTCAGCAGGGTGACCGCATCCACGGGCGCAGCGGCATAGGCCAGCTTGACGAAGATCGCCTTGAACGAGAAACCGAAGGCGGCGAGCACCGCGAGTGCAATGCCCAATCGTTCAGCAGACCAGGTTTTCCATGGCATGTGGGTAATCCTTAAAGAGTTGTGCTGAGCCGAATGATGATGGGGTTAGAATCGCTATGGAATTGGCTTTTTCATAAGTAATCGTTCGGATTTAACTAACGCTATGCATTACGACCTGATTGATCTGCGTCTGTTTGTTGCGATTGCCGAAGCAAAGAATTTAACCCGCGGTGCCGAGCGCGTGCATTTGGCCGCGTCTTCGGCCAGCCATCGCATGCGCGTGCTGGAGGAGTCGATTGGCACGCCGCTGCTGCTCCGCGAACCGCGCGGCGTCAGGCTGACCCGGGCCGGCGAGGCGCTGCTGCGCCATGCGCGCCAGGTGTTTGCCCAGCTCGAACAGATGCATGCTGACCTTACGCCCTACGCCAAAGGCGTACGCGGCCATGTGAGCCTGTGGGCAAACACCCACGCCACCCATACCTTTCTGCCCGACAGCCTTTCGAGCTTTTTGCAGCGTCATCCGCAGGTCAGTATTTCGCTGGAAGAGCACACCAGCCCGCAGGTGCTGATGGCCGTGGCGCGCGGCGAGGTGGAGGTCGGCGTGGTGGCGGGGACGATTGCGGACGCGGAGGTTGAACTTATCCCGTACCGGGCCGATCGGTTGGTGCTGATTGCCCCGGTCGATCATCCGCTCGCTGCGCACGTCAGCAGCCTGTTTGCACAAGTGCTGGATTACCCCTTTGTCATGCTGCATTCGGGCTCGGCGATCCACACCTTTACCATGAACGCAGCCGCCGCATTGGGGCGGCACCTCGAGGTGCGGATTCAAGTGCGCAGCTTTGAGGCGGTGTGCCGCATGGTCAGTGCAGGCGTTGGCATCGGCCTGGTGCCGCGCAGTGCGGTAACCGCTGGCGCGCAGTTGGCGGTGATTGAGCTGGAAGAACCCTGGGCGCAGCGCGATTTGAAGGTTTGTGTACGCAAGCGCGAGTTGTTGTCGGGGTTTGCTGCGGCACTGGTCGATTGCCTGACAGGCAGCGATACCAGTCCCAGTTAACGCGTCTTAAAGAACAACGGGCCCTGCTGGGCCCGTTTGGTTTACTTGGAAAGAAACTTCATCCCGTCTTCTAAGCCCTGCAGGGTTAGCGGGTACATCTGGTCTTCCAACAGCTCGCGCATGATGTTGGTCGAGGCTGTGTAGCTCCAGGTGTCCTTGGGGTAGGGGTTGATCCAGATAAGCTTCTTGTACTTTTCCATAAAGCGCTTGATCCAGACGTAGCCCGGCTCCTCGTTCCAGTGCTCGACGCTGCCGCCGGCCTGGGTGATTTCATAAGGGGCCATGGCTGCATCGCCAACGAACACCACTTTGTAATCCGCGCCGTATTTGTGCAGCAGATCCTGGGTGGAGAAGCGCTCAGAGGTACGACGCAGGTTGTTCTTCCACACCGACTCGTACACGCAGTTATGGAAGTAGAAATACTCCATATGCTTGAACTCGGTTTTACAGGCGCTGAACAGCTCTTCGCAGACCTTGACGTGAGCGTCCATCGAGCCGCCGATGTCGAACAGGATCAGCAGCTTCACCGCATTGCGCCGTTCCGGGCGCATCTGGATATTCAGCAGGCCGCCATCTTTGGCGGTGTGGTCGATGGTGCCGCTGAGATCAAGTTCGTCTTCAGCACCCTGGCGCGCAAACTTGCGTAAGCGGCGCAGGGCCACCTTGATATTGCGCGTACCCAGCTCGACCTGATCGTCTAAGTTCTTGTACTCGCGCTGATCCCAGACCTTGACCGCTTTGCCCTGACGCTTGCCGGCGTCACCCACGCGGATACCTTCCGGGTTGAAGCCGCCGGAGCCGAATGGGCTGGTGCCGCCGGTGCCGATCCACTTGTTGCCGCCTTCGTGGCGTTCCTTCTGCTCTTCGAGGCGCTTCTTGAATTCCTCGATCAGCTTGTCCAGGCCGCCGAGGGATTCGATCTTGGCGCGCTCTTCATCGGTCAGCGAACGCTCGAACTCCTTGCGCAGCCATTCATCGGGGATCAACGCCTCGATATGCTGATTAAGGTTTTCCAGGCCCTTGAAGTAGGCCCCGAACGCGCGGTCGAACTTGTCGAAATGCCGCTCGTCCTTCACCAGAATGGTGCGCGAGAGGAAATAGAACTCGTCCATATCGGCGAACACCACGTTGTGTTTCAACGCGTTGATCAGGTCGAGCAGCTCACGCACCGACACCGGCACCTTGGCGGCACGCATTTCATTGAACAGGTTGAGCAGCATGGCTGCACCCTCATGTGTTGATTCTGGTCGGGCTGCTGCACGTCGGCCTGCGGCGTTGAAACCTCGCTTCACATGCTCACGTACTGAAGTACGCTACGCTGCTGAGCTCGGTTTCACCTTGCCTGGCTCTAGCTCGCAAGCCCTATACCGCGTGGATAGCGCGTCCGATAGGCGCGCAGCAGCCCGATTATTTAACGATTGGCACGGCGGCTCATAAAGGCCAGGCGCTCAAGCAGTTGCACATCCTGCTCGTTCTTTACCAAAGCACCGGCCAGAGGCGGGATGGCCTTGGTGGGGTCACGTTCGCGCAGCACGGCTTCGCCGATGTTGTCGGCCATCAGCAGTTTCAGCCAGTCGACCAGTTCGCTGGTGGACGGCTTCTTCTTCAGGCCCGGCACTTTGCGCACGTCGAAGAACACGTCCAGCGCTTCGGCGACCAGGTCCTTCTTGATGTTGGGGTAGTGCACATCGACGATCTTCTGCAGGGTCGCGCGATCCGGGAAGGCGATGTAGTGGAAGAAACAGCGGCGCAGGAAGGCGTCCGGCAGTTCTTTTTCGTTGTTCGAGGTGATGATGATGATCGGGCGTTTAGTCGCCTTGATGGTCTCGTCAGTCTCGTAAACGTAGAACTCCATCTTGTCGAGTTCTTGCAGCAGGTCGTTGGGGAACTCGATGTCGGCCTTGTCGATTTCGTCGATCAGCAGGATGACCCGATCTTGCGACTCAAAGGCTTCCCAGAGCTTGCCCTTCTTGATGTAGTTGCGCACGTCGTGGACTTTGTCGCTGTCCAGTTGCGAGTCGCGCAGGCGGCTGACCGCATCGTACTCGTACAGGCCCTGGTGAGCCTTGGTGGTGGACTTGATGTGCCAGGTGATCAGGCGCGCGCCAAAGGATTCGGCCAGTTGTTCGGCCAGCATGGTTTTACCGGTGCCCGGCTCACCCTTGACCAGCAATGGGCGCTCCAGGGTGATGGCGGCATTAACCGCGAGCTTGAGGTCGTCGGTGGCGACGTAGGACTGGGTGCCTTCGAACTTCATCGGTAAATCCTCGAACGGTAACGCGCAGGGCCATACCCGCGGGTTCAGTATTTGAAAAGTGGACTATAACGCGCAGCCCCGGTGACTGTGAACGTAGACGGGCTATTCAGTCACTGAATGGCGGGTCACCTGGCTACTGTTGCTGTTCCTGGTTATCAAAGCGGCTGCTGAAGGCGCGTACAAAGGCGTTGCGCAGGATCGCTTTAAACGCCTGCCAGCGGCTGATGTCATAGGTTTTGAGGTCACCTTCAATGTTCACCCGAGTGGCGAACTGGTCTTTACGCTGGTTTTTCAGCAGCCAGCTGCCGCCGCCGACCAGGGCTTCCCAGGCGCCGGTGAGCAGGTTCTTGTCCTTGGCCGCGACATCCTGCTGCCAGTCGAAGACTTCCATGTTGCGCAGCAGCGGTTTGGCGTAGCCCTTGAGCTTGCCTTGGCGGGCATCCAGCTCCATGACGAAATCGCCTTGGCCGGCGGCAAAGTCGAAGTCGGCATAGGCGCGGGTAAAGCTGTTGAGCTGCTTGAGCTGGATATCGGTGATGCGCAGTTGAAGATCGAAGTCATCCAGTTGGCCGAGCGGGTCGAAATTGGCACTGGCTTGCACGGGGGCTTGCTCGAACACCTTGGCGGTGGCCTGCAGGCTGGCGGGACGCGTATTGTCTGCGACGCTGACGTTGCTCAGGTTGAGGATGCTGCCATTGATCTCGCTGGCCTGCAGGTCGACCGGCGGCTCGGCGGTGAAGTTGCGAAAGGCCAGGGTGCCATCAATCACGCGGATTTCGTTGATGTGAATCGGCAGCAGGCCCCTGAGTTGGGCGCGCCAGTCGACGCCTTCACCGGTCTGTGAATTGGCGGCGTTACCACCGTCAACAAAGGTCAGCTGTGGCCGCTCGAAGGCCACTTCGGCGACTATCGAGCGGTTATTCCACAACTCGCGCCAGCTGACGGCCAGGTCGATGACCGGGGCTTCGAGCAGCGGCACCGGTACCTGGCCATTGAGTTTGACGATATTCAGGCCGTTGATCTGGTAAGCCCCGCGCCATAACGCCAGGTCGATGTCGCTGATCTGCCCACGGTAATCGCCCATATTCGCCAGCTGGTTATTCAGGTAATCGCGCAGCAGCCAGGGCAGGGCGATATGCAGGGCCAGCAGGGCGATGGCCAGGGTGAGCAGAGTCCAGAGGGGCAGTGCGTAGCGCTTTCTCATACAGAAACAGACTTATCCAATCACAATAGGTTTCCGCCGAGCTGTGTACATGGCTGGACTGCTACACGAACGGGCCTTAGGCTTGGGAGCTTACTCGGTAACGCATGAACAAGGACCTCGCCATGAGCCGCATCTTCGCAGATAACGCACAAGCCATCGGTAACACCCCGCTGGTTCGGATCAATCGTTTGGGCCCAGAGGGCGTAACCATTCTGGCCAAGATCGAAGGGCGTAACCCCGCTTACTCGGTAAAGTGCCGCATTGGCGCCAGCATGATCTGGGATGCCGAGGAGCGCGGCGTGCTCAAGCCTGGCATGACGATTGTCGAGCCAACCTCGGGTAATACCGGCATTGGTCTGGCCTTTGTGGCTGCGGCGCGCGGTTACAAACTGCTGCTGACCATGCCTGCGTCGATGAGCCTGGAGCGGCGCAAGGTGCTCAAGGCTCTGGGTGCTGAGCTAGTGCTGACCGAGCCAGCCAAGGGCATGAAGGGCGCTATCGAGAAGGCTGCGGAAATTGCTGCCTCTGACAGTGCCACCTACTTTATGCCGCAGCAGTTCAACAACCCGGCCAACCCGGCGATCCATGAAAAGACCACTGGCCCGGAAATCTGGAACGACACTGATGGCGCGATTGACGTGCTGGTTGCTGGCGTCGGTACTGGCGGCACCATCACCGGTATTTCGCGCTACATCAAAAAGACCCAGGGCAAGCCGATTCTATCGGTAGCGGTCGAGCCGATTGGCTCGCCGGTCATCACCCAGACCATCGCGGGTGATGAAGTCAAACCCAGCCCGCACAAGATCCAGGGCATAGGCGCTGGCTTTGTTCCTGGCAACCTCGACCTGGCCATGGTCGACCGGGTTGAACTGGTGACGGATGACGACGCCAAGGCTGTAGCCCTGCGCCTGATGCGCGAAGAGGGCATCCTCTGTGGTATCTCCTGCGGCGCGGCCATGGCTGCCGCCCTGCGTATCGCCGCCGAACCCGGCATGCAGGGCAAAACCATCGTGGTGATCCTGCCGGACTCCGGTGAGCGCTACCTGTCGAGCATGTTGTTTAGCGATATGTTTACCGAGCAGGAATTGCAGCAGTAAGCATTCGGTTGCGACAAAAAAGCCGCCTGTTAAGGCGGCTTTTTTATGGGGTTTGCTTAGTTGTCGTAGCCGAGGTTTGGCGCCAGCCAGCGCTCGCTGACGTTCAAGTCCTGCTTTTTACGTGCGGTATAGCTTTCCACCTGATCCTTGTCGATTTTGCCGACGGCAAAGTACTGCGCCTGCGGATGGGCGAAGTACCAACCGGACACCGCAGCCGCCGGGAACATGGCGTAGTGCTCGGTGAGGAACACACCGCTGGCGCCGGCCTTGTTGAATTCGGCCACCGGGTCGAGCAGGGTGAACAGGGTCTTTTTCTCGGTGTGATCCGGGCAGGCCGGGTAGCCGGGAGCGGGGCGGATGCCTTTGTAGGCTTCCTTGATCAGCTCGTCGTTGGAGAGCGCTTCTTCGGGGTCGTAGCCCCAGTAATTCGTGCGCACCTCTTTGTGCAGCCACTCAGCGCAGGCTTCGGCCAGGCGGTCGGCCAGGGCTTTGACCATGATTGAGTTGTAGTCGTCGCCGGCGTCTTGGTACGCCTTGGCTACTTCCTCGGCGCCGATCCCTGCGGTGGTGATAAAGCCACCCACATAGTCGGTGACACCACTGTCTTTCGGCGCGACGAAGTCGGCCAGGGAATAGTTCGGTTTGCCGTCCGGCTTGATGGTCTGCTGGCGCAGGTGGTGCAGGGTGGCCAGCTTCTCACCGTTGTCGCCGTAAACGTCCAAGTCATCATTGTTGACCTGATTGGCGGGCCAGAAACCGAACACGGCGCGCGCGCTGATCAGCTTCTCGTCGATCAGCTTTTTCAGCATCTCCTGAGCGTCTGCGTACAGCGCAGTGGCAGCTTCGCCGACTACCTCATCGGTGAGAATGCGCGGGAACTTGCCGGCCAGGTCCCAGGAGATAAAGAACGGGGTCCAGTCGATATATTCGGCCAGCACCTTGAGGTCGATATTCTCCAGCACTTTCACGCCGGTAAAGCTCGGCACGGTCGGCTGATAGGTTGCCCAGTCAAACTTGGGTTTGTTCTCCACTGACTTGGCGTAGCTCAGGCGTTCGGTGCGGGCGCTGCGGTTGGCGGTGCGTTCGCGCACTTCGATGTAGTCGAGGCGGGTGCGTTCGACAAAGTCGGCTTTCAACTCTTTGGACAGCAACTGGGTGGCCACACCGACCGCGCGCGAGGCGTCGGTAACGTAGACCACCGCATCGTTCTGGTACTTGGGTTCGATCTTCACTGCGGTGTGGGCTTTTGAGGTGGTCGCGCCGCCGATCATCAGCGGCAGGTGGAAGCCCTGGCGCTGCATTTCACGGGCGACGTGGACCATCTCATCCAGCGACGGCGTGATCAGACCGGACAGGCCGATGATGTCGCATTTCTCGGCAATTGCGGTTTGCAGGATCTTTTCAGCCGGCACCATCACGCCCATGTCGACGATGTCGTAGCCGTTACAGCCTAGCACCACGCCGACAATGTTCTTGCCGATGTCGTGCACGTCGCCTTTGACCGTGGCCATGAGGATCTTGCCTTTGGCTTCTGGTTTATCGCCTTTTTCGGCTTCGATAAAGGGGATCAGGTGCGCCACCGCCTGCTTCATCACTCGCGCGGACTTGACCACCTGAGGCAGGAACATCTTGCCGGCGCCGAACAGGTCGCCGACCACGTTCATCCCGGCCATCAGCGGGCCTTCGATGACTTCGATGGGGCGCGCGCACTGCTGACGGAACTCTTCAGTGTCTTCGACGATGTGTGTGGTCACGCCTTTGACCAGCGCATGCTTGAGCCGCTCTTCGACGCTCAGGTTACGCCACTCTTCGGTTTCGGCCTCTTTGACGCTGCCATCGCCCTTGTAGTTGTCGGCGATGGCCAGCAACGCTTCGGTGGCGCCATCGTGGCGGTTGAGCACCACGTCTTCCACGGCGTCGCGCAGCTCTTTGGGAATCTCGTCGTAGATTTCCAGCTGACCGGCGTTGACGATGCCCATCGTCAGGCCGTTCTGGATCGCGTAGTAGAGGAACACCGAGTGAATCGCTTCACGCACCGGGTTGTTGCCACGGAAGGAGAACGACACGTTGGACACGCCGCCCGAGCTCAATGCATAGGGCAGGTGGTCACGGATGTAAGCGCAGGCTTCGATAAAGTCGACCGCGTAGTTGTTGTGCTCCTCGATGCCAGTGGCCACGGCAAAAATGTTCGGGTCGAAGATGATGTCTTCCGGCGGGAAGCCCACTTCATTGACCAGAATGTCGTAGCTGCGCTGGCAAATTTCACGCTTGCGCGCAGCGGTATCGGCCTGGCCGGCTTCGTCGAAGGCCATCACCACCACGGCGGCGCCGTAGCGCTTGCACAGCTTGGCGTGATGCTTGAACTGCTCGACGCCTTCCTTCATGGAGATCGAGTTGACGATGCCCTTGCCCTGGATGCACTTGAGGCCGGCTTCGATGACTTCCCATTTGGAGGAGTCGATCATGATCGGTACGCGGGAGATGTCCGGCTCGCCGGCGATCAGATTCAAGAAGGTGACCATGGCCTTCTGTGAATCGAGCATGCCCTCGTCCATGTTGATGTCGATCACCTGGGCGCCGGCTTCCACCTGCTGCAGGGCGACTTCGAGGGCTTCGGTGTAGTTGTCCTCGCGGATCAGGCGGGCGAACTTGGCCGAGCCGGTGATGTTGGTGCGCTCGCCGACGTTGATAAACAGCGAGTTGCGGTCGATGGTGAAGGGCTCCAGGCCCGACAGGCGACAAGCCTTGGGAATATCCGGAATCACCCGCGGCGGATACTTGCTCACCGCTTCGGCAATCGCCTGGATGTGCGCAGGCGTGGTACCGCAGCAGCCGCCGACGATGTTCAAGAAGCCCGAGGCGGCAAATTCTTCGACCACCAACGCCATTTCCGCCGGGGTTTCGTCGTATTCACCGAAGGCATTCGGCAAGCCGGCGTTGGGGTGCGCGGAGACATGGGTATCGGCCTTGGCTGCCAGCTCTTCCAGATACGGGCGCAGGTCCTTGGCGCCGAGGGCGCAGTTCAGGCCCACAGAGATCGGGTTGGCGTGGCGCACCGAGTTCCAGAATGCTTCGGTGGTCTGGCCCGACAGGGTGCGGCCGGAGGCGTCGGTGATGGTGCCGGAAATCATGATCGGCAGCTCAATGCCGTCATCCTCGAACACCTGCTGCACGGCGAAGATCGCCGCTTTAGCGTTGAGGGTGTCGAAGATGGTCTCGATCAGGATCAGGTCCGCGCCGCCCTCGATCAAACCGCGGGTGGCTTCCACGTAGTTTTCCACCAGCTCGTCGAAGGTGACGTTGCGGTAGCCGGGGTTGTTCACGTCCGGGGAGATCGAGCAGGTGCGGCTGGTCGGGCCTAAAACGCCGGCGACAAAGCGCGGGCGATCTGGGGTTTCCAGGGTCTTGGCATCGGCCACTTGCCGAGCCAGGCGTGCGCCTTCGACGTTCAGCTCATAGGCCAGCGCTTGCATGCCGTAGTCAGCCTGAGACACCTGGGTGGCGTTGAAGGTGTTGGTTTCCAGAATATCCGCGCCGGCATCCAGGTAGGCCTTCTCGATAGCGCCGATGACGTCCGGGCGGCTGAGGATCAGCAGGTCGTTGTTACCCTTTACATCGCTTGGCCAATCGGCGAAGCGCGTGCCGCGATAGTCCTCTTCCTCCAGCTTGTAGCTCTGGATCATTGTGCCCATGCCGCCGTCGAGGATCAGGATGCGTTCCTTCAGGGCTTGCTGAAGGGCATTGAGGCGGGCACTGCGATCGGACAGAGACATGGAGAGAACTACCTGGGACGCGTGAAAAAAAGATGCGCGATGATAACAAAGCTGCACGCTTTTGCAGTGGGCTGTGCTTTTACATGAATCTTGCTCATGTTTACGGGTTGGCCTAGGTGACCCAGGGCCAGCTAGAATCGCCATTTAAGCCATTTTAGAGACGTTTCCATGGTCTGCCGCTTACTGCTCGCTGTGTGTTTGTTGTTCATTGGTTCATTACAGGCGGCCGAACCCATTTCCTATAGCCGTGATGTTCAACCGATTTTTACCAAGAACTGTGTGGCTTGCCATGCCTGTTACGACGCCGCCTGCCAGCTCAACCTAGGCAGTGGCGAAGGCGTGCAGCGCGGTGCCAGCAAGGCGGCGGTGTACAACGGCACGCGCACCCAGGCCCAGGCCACTACGCGGCTGTTTGTTGATGCCCACGGTGAGGCCGCGTGGCGGCGTAAGGACTTTGTGTCTGTGCTGGATCAGCAAGGCAGTCAGGCCGCGTTGATGGCCCGCATGCTTGAACTGGGTCATCAGCAGCCGTTTGCTGCCAACAGCAAATTACCGGCGCAGCTGAATATCGGCATCAACCGGGTCAATCAATGTCCGCTTCCTCAGGAATTTGAGGCGTTTGCTCGGAAAAATCCGCAAGCCGGCATGCCGTTCGCAGTGACCGGGCTGAGTGATGCCGACTACCAGACGCTGCAGGCTTGGCTGGCGCAGGGGGCACCGGTAGATGAGCAGGCGCTGCAGGCCAGCGCGGCGGAGGCAGAGCAAATCGCCAGCTGGGAAGCGTTTATGAACGCTCCAGGCGCCCGCGAAGCATTGGTGTCACGCTGGCTCTACGAGCACCTGTTTCTGGCCCATCTGCATTTCGCCGGCGGTGAGCCGGGGCATTTCTTCCAGATGGTGCGTTCACGCACGCCCACTGGTAAACCTGCGGACATCATTGCCACACGTCTGCCCAATGATGACCCCGGCACTGAGTTCTACTACCGCCTGATCCCCGTTCAGGGCGTGATTGTGCATAAGACCCACATCACCTATGGCCTCAGTGCCGCCAAGTTGAAGCGGGTCAACGAGCTGTTTTTTGCCAGCGATTGGCAGGCGGACGCGGTGCCAGGTTATGGCCTGCAGCGCCGTGCCAACCCATTTGAGACC
Source organism: Pseudomonas sp. FEMGT703P (assembly GCF_002786345.1). Classification (NCBI taxonomy): domain Bacteria; kingdom Pseudomonadati; phylum Pseudomonadota; class Gammaproteobacteria; order Pseudomonadales; family Pseudomonadaceae; genus Pseudomonas; species Pseudomonas sp. FEMGT703P. Next base: position 246,258 of record NZ_PGCM01000010.1, read on the forward strand.
TTTGCGGCGATTCCGGCCCAGGCGCGTTACCAATTTATGCTGGATAACGCTGAATACTTTGTGCGCACCTTTATTCGCGGCCCGGTTTGCCGCGGACAGATTGCCACAGACGTGATTCGCGATAATTTCTGGGCGGTGTTCCAGGACCCGCAGCATGACCTCTATATCACTGACCCTGAGTACCGTGAGGAGGCCAAGGAGTTGTTGGCCATGCCGGGTCAACTGGACAGCATCGGCGACACGCTCGGTCTGTGGCGGACTTACCGCGATAAGCGCAATCAGTATGAAGCGCTGCGTATGCAGCGCTACGCCGATGCGCCAGCGCCCAGTTGGTCGCATATCTGGGCCGGTAACGACAACGCACTGCTGTCGATTTTTCGCCAGCACGACAGTGCGTCGGTGCGCAAAGGCCTGATTGGCGAAGTGCCGCAAACCATCTGGTGGCTGGATTTCCCGCTGCTGGAGCGTACCTATTACCAGCTGGTGGTGAATTTCGATGTGTTCGGCAACGTGTCGCACCAGGCGCAAACGCGGCTGTACTTCGATTTGATCCGCAACGGCGCCGAGGTCAACTTTCTGCGCTTGATGCCAGCCGAGTCGCGGCAGGGCTATCTCAGCGACTGGTACCAGAGCAGCGGCAAACTGAAGATCTGGCTGGATTACCAGGCCATCGACAGCGAAAGCCCGAGCGCCCTGCGCTTGCCCGGCAGCGACCCTAAACGCAGCTTTGTCGAAACGCTGCTGGAGCGCTATGGCAGCCTGAATGCAAGACCCGACCCGATCAACCGCTGCACGGGTGCGTATTGTCATCGCCCTGAGCTGGATGCCGAGTTACAGCGCGCCGAACAGTCTCTGAGTCGGTTGACGGCAAAACCTGCGGGCACCCTCAAGGTGATCGAGCAACTGCCAGAGGCTACCTTGCTGCGGGTGGAAATGGCCGATGGCCAGCGTGAGGTGTACAGCCTGCTGCGCAATCGTGCGCACACGAATGTGGCCTTTATGCTCGGTGAGGAACTGCGCTACCAGCCGGCGCTGGATACCCTGACGGTGTATCCGGGCGTGCTCAGCAGCTACCCGAACTTTATCTTCAATGTGCGAGTGGAGCAGACTGCGGAATTTGTCACGGCGCTGGAGCAGGCGCGTGACGCAGCGGCCTTCGAAAAAGTCGTCGAGCGTTGGGGGATTCGCCGTACGCATCCGGAGTTCTGGCGCTACTTCCACGATATGTCGGCGTATATCCAGCAAACCGAACCGCTGGAAGCTGGCGTGCTGGATATGAACCGCTATCAGAACTTGTAAACGGGGAGGACTGCGCACTGCGAGGCAGTGCGCGGTTGCATCTTAGCGGTTGAAGCGTTCTACCAGCGCGTACTGGCCGTGTGCTGTGGCCGTCAGGGCTTCGCTGAGCAAGGCAGTGTCATGTGCTTCACCGGCGGTCTTGTCGGCTAGTTGGGCGATGGTGGTGATGCTGCGGTTGACCTCATCAGCCACCGCGCTCTGCTCTTCGGCAGCGGCGGCAATTTGGTTGGCCATGTCGGTGATATTAGCCACCGCGTCGCTGATGCCGGCCAGAGCCTCATCGGCCTGCTGGACACGCTCAACCCCTTCGTCAGCCTGTTTGCGGCCGATTTCCATGGTCAGCACCGCCTCCTCGGCGGTGCGCTGCAGTTTGGCGATCAACTGGTGAATCTGCCCGGTAGATTCGGCGGTCCGCTGCGCCAGTGAGCGCACTTCATCGGCCACCACCGCAAAGCCTCGGCCCATTTCGCCAGCACGCGCTGCTTCGATGGCAGCGTTGAGGGCGAGCAGGTTGGTCTGGTCGGCAATGCCTTTGATCACATCGACCACACCGCCGATTTCAGTGCTGTCATGGGCCAGGCGGGTCACTGTTTCACCGGTATCACCCACCGATTGTGACAGGCGCTGAATGGCTGCGCGGGTTTCTGCGGCAATGCCACGACCGGCGCTGGTCAGGCGGTTGGCATCCTGGGTGGCGATGGCGGTACGGGCGACGTTGCTCGCCACTTCCAGGGTGGTGGCGGCCATTTCATTGATCGCAGTGGCCACCTGGTCGGTTTCGCTGCGCTGGCGCTCAAGCCCGGCGGAGCTGTTGTGCGCCAGGGTGTCGGCCTGCTTGGCTTGCTCGGTGAGCTGTTCGGCGGTGTCCTGCAAGCGCGTCAGGCAGGTTTTCAGGCGCGCTTCCTGGCTGAGGATGGACATTTCCAGGCGGCCCTGGGCGCCGCGGCTGTCGGTGTACATTTGTGCAATCAGCGGGTCAGAGGTGGTCTGGTCGGCCAGGCGCAGTAGGCGTTTTAGGCCACGCTGTTGCCAGTTCAAGCCGGCCAGGCCGAGCGGCACCGAGAGCGCCGCTGCCAGGGCAAATCCCCAGCTGGAGTCGAGCCAGGCACCGATCAGGAAGCCGATCTGGCTGACCAGAATAAATGGCAGCCAGTCCTGCACGATTGGCAGCCAGCGGTCACTGCCAGGAATGGCCGATTTGCCGCTGTTGATGCGCTGGTATAACGCCTCGGCCCGGCGGATCTGTTCGGCCGTTGGTTTGACCCGAACTGACTCATAGCCCACCACTTGGTTGCTCTCTGTCACCGGCGTGACGTAGGCATTGACCCAATAATGGTCACCGTTCTTGCAGCGGTTCTTGACGATCCCCATCCACGGCCGGCCTTTTTTCAGGGTGTCCCACATATGCTGGAACACCGCTGCAGGCACGTCCGGGTGACGTACCAGGTTGTGTGGCGCACGAATCAGCTCATCGCGGCTAAAGCCACTGATCTCGACAAAGGCGTCATTGCAGTAGCTGATCTGGCCTTTGAGGTCGGTGGTGGAGATCAGTCGTTGCTGCGCGGGGAAGGTGCGCTCGCGCTGAGTAATAGGTTGATTATTGCGCATGGCGTTTTTTATTCCTTTAAACGTTACCGGTACTTCGGCCGTTGCTGGCGGAAGTTTAGCCCGTGAATCCAGGCGCAACCGGCAAGAGGCATGTTGTTGTCGTTTACCCCGCTGTTTTGCTGGGGCGGTCGATGATCGATTGGCAGGGCCAGAGCCTTGCGCAGTGGCGCCAGTCTAACCTGCAGATCAGGAAAAGGCCGATGCTAAGCGAGCACAGGCGGGTGACTCGGCTATGATGCGCGCCTTGAGGAGAGTCGCTGATGAATACGTTGTTGTTGCACTGCCGTCCGGGTTTTGAAAATGAGGTGTGCGCGGAAATCGCCGAGCACGCCGCGCGCCTGGATGTTGCCGGTTATGCCAAGGCCAAGCCGAGTACCGCCTGCGCGGAATTTATCTGCACTGAGGAAGACGGTGCAGAGCGCCTGATGCGTGGGGTGCGCTTCAATCAGCTGATCTTTCCGCGGCAGTGGGCACGCGGGGTGTTTATCAACCTGCCAGAGCTGGACCGGATCAGCGTGCTGCTCGGCCATCTGGCAGATTTTCCGGTATTTGGCAGCCTGTGGCTGGAAGTGCTGGACACCAACGATGGCAAGGAGCTGTCGAATTTCTGCAAGAAGTTCGAGGCGCCGCTGCGCAACGCCCTGACTAAGGCCGGCAAGCTGGTCGAGGATGCACACAAGCCACGCCTGTTGTTGACCTTCAAAAGTGGTCGTGAGGTGTTTGTCGGCATGGCCGAGGCGAATAACTCGGCGCTCTGGCCTATGGGCATTCCTCGGCTGAAGTTCCCCCGCGAAGCGCCGAGCCGTTCGACGCTCAAGCTGGAAGAGGCCTGGCACACCTTTATCCCCCGCGAGCAATGGGATGAGCGCCTGTCCGATGAGATGACCGGGGTTGACCTCGGTGCGGCACCCGGCGGCTGGACCTATCAGCTGGTCAAGCGCGGCATGCTGGTGACGGCCATTGATAACGGGCCAATGGCGGAAAGCTTGATGGACACAGGGCTGGTCAACCACTTGATGGTCGATGGCTTCACCTGGACGCCTAAGCAGCCGGTGGACTGGATGGTCTGCGATATCGTCGAGAAACCGGCGCGGACTGCGGCAATGGTGGAAACCTGGATTGGCGATGGCCATTGCCGGGAGGCTGTGGTCAACCTCAAGCTGCCGATGAAGCAGCGTTACGCTGAGGTACGTCGCCTGTTGCAGCGCCTGGAAGACGGCTTTGCCGCGCGCAAGATCAAGGTGTCGATTGCCTGCAAACAGCTCTACCACGACCGCGAAGAAGTTACCTGTCACCTGCGCCGCCTAGGTAAATAACCCCTCAGTGCCTGGCTAGTTGCGTTTGCAATGGCAGCAACTGCGGCCACTCGACACTGCCTTGCAGTGTGCTGCTGGAGAGCTGCCAGGAACCGTTGAACAGGTATTGGCCGCTAAAGCCGCTGATACGCAGGCCCAAGGTGTCGCCCGGTTGCAGTTGTGCGCTGACGGCAGCCAGTTCCGTGCTGGCTTGCCCGTTGAGCGGGGTGACCTGTTCACTGAGTACCTCACTGCTGCCATCGGCGCGCTTGACCACCAGGGCCGCAAACAGCGTTGGCATTCCTTCGGCGTTTTCCAGATGCATGCGGGGCACGCCAACCAGTGCGCTGCTCGTCTGTACCTGTTGCAGCGGGATAAACCGCGACGGCTGTAGCAGTCCGCTGCTAAGCGGTCGAATCGAAGTGGCCGGCAGCTCTATCCGCTGATTAGCCGGCAGTTGTTGCAGAGCCACGCCCTGATCCAGATCGAGACTGACGCAGAAATCGGGAATGCTCGCTGCCACACCTTTGCGCCCGCGCAGCTTGTCTTCGTACCAGCTGATGATGCTCTGGTAGAGGTTGATCGCCCGGCCATCGCAGTTAAGTACCGCTTCATTATTGAACGGCGGCAGGCCGCTCCAGCGTTGCATGGGCGGTGGCAAAATATGCCCACCCTGCATGCCGAGCAGGCGCACATCACGGGCGCCTTGTTGCAGGCAATCCCGAATCGCCAGGCCCTGGTTGAGCGGGAACAGTGTGTCGCGCATGCCTTGGATCAGCAAGGCATCGGCTTGCGGGCGCTGGCCGCGTGCGCAGTAGCTGGTCAAGCTGTGGGCTTTGAGTTCGTCGCGCACCGGTTCGCGCATACGGCCATCAGCGCTTTTCAGGTAGGGTGCTTGGACGAACTTGCCCAGGTCATAGCCGGTGGAAAGGCCCAAGCTGAGCAGCACGCTTGTCCAGCCGATTTTCAGGTGGCTGTCCGGGGCCAGGGCTTCGCTCAGGTCGTACCAGGTGGATATCGGCACAATCGCGTCGATGCGCGGGTCCGTAGCTGACGCAAGCAGCTGCACGGCGCCGCCATAGCTTTCGCCGAGCATACCGACTTTCGGGTCATTCGGTGCATCCATGCTCAGGCGTGGCAGGTTGGCGGCGGCCCAGTCGATTACTGCCAGGGCATCTTGCACTTCATAGTCGGGGTCCATCATCTCGATATCGCCCTCGCTGCCGCCCCAGCCGCGCTGGTCGTAGCTGATTACCCAGTAACCAGCCTGCCAGGCTTTCACTGCGGCGCGACCGGACATCATCTGCGTGCCGTAGAAGCCGTTCGGTCGGGTGACGCGCCAGCCGCCCCAGCCGTGGGTGTGCACGATGACCGGAGCCTGCTCGCCAGCCTTCAGTGCAGGCTGGAATACGGTGGCCGACAGCCGTGTGCCATCGCGACCATGGATCACTGCATCAAAGTGGGTGGCTGGTAGATCCTGCTGCGCGGTGACGCTGAAGTCCGGCAGTTGATCACGGGCGGCGCAGCCGCTGAGCAGCAGGGTGGCAATTAGAAGGGCAAGGCGCATGAATGGCTCTTATTGGAATGGTGGACGCTGCGCAGCCTGCCTGATCAGGGCGTGGCTGCCTGCCCATCCAAGGTTGTGTTGGCCTGTTGTCGGGCCAATCGCGCTACACAGGCGTTTTCCATCAGGCGCTAGATGACCTTTGGGTCAGCTTTGCGCGAGAATAGCGGCCTGCTACTGGAGCCAGCCGATGTCTTTGCAAACCACCGCCATTCCCGATGCCACCCTTGACGCCACTGGGCTCAATTGCCCCGAGCCGGTAATGATGCTGCACAACAAGGTGCGCGACCTGCAGGCAGGCGGCCTGCTCAAGGTGATAGCCACCGACCCCTCGACCCGTCGCGACATTCCAAAATTCTGCGTGTTTCTTGGCCATGAGCTGGTGGAGCAGGCTGAAGACGGCGCGACCTATCTGTACTTAATCCGCAAGAAGCTCGACTGATGCAGTGGTACTTCGCCTACGGCTCGAATATGAACCTGGCACGTATGCAAGCGCGCGGCATGACGGTGCTGGAGGCACTGCCGGGCCATCTTCCCGGTTACAGCCTGTGCTTTAACAAGCGGGCGGCGGATCGGGCGCCGGGGCGGGCCTACGCCAATATCCGTCATCAGCGCGAGGGGCGGGTGGAAGGTGTGCTGTATCGCCTGGCCGACGCTGGTGAGATCGCCAAGCTGGATCACTTCGAAGGCACGCCAATCTATTACAGCCGCGAATGCCTGCCGATTGTCGCGGCCCACGGCGTGCAGCCGGCCTGGGTGTATATCGCCAACCCGGTCTTTCGTGAAGAAGGGCTGTTGCCCAGCGCCGATTACCTGGCCCACCTGCTGGCGGGGCGTGAGTTATTGTCCGAAGCCTACTGGTCGACGCTGGCAGCTTGGCCCGTCCATCCCGATTGACCGGGCGCCAGGCCGCAGCTGTTCAGCACGTCCTGCCAACTGCGCACATGCCGTGCGGTGGCCTGTTGGAAGTCCGCCCATAACGACGCCTCGTCACTGCTCAATTGCTGCAGGTATTCCCGCGTCGCTGGGGGTATCTGCGCAACGCCGCTGAGGCTGCGCAGGCTGCTGCTCCAAGCTTGGCCGCGTTGATCCACGAGCGCTAGGTAGGGCTGCAGGCCACCGGCGTAATATTTGACGAAGATGTTCTGTAGGGTGCGCGCACGTTCTGTGGCCCTGCCCGTGGGGCAGAGCGGCCGCCCCTGTTGGCGGCTTTGCAGCATGGCGCTGCCTTGGTTGAGGCTGTGGGTCAGGCTGGCCAGGCTACTGATCAACTGGCCGCCCTGGTCGCTGGCATGCAGGGCGAAGAGCAGCGGATCCAGCTGCTCGGCACTTGGCGGCAATCTGGCGGGCAGGGCGCTGCCGATGGCGGCCAGCTGCGCTAGGGCATTCAGCGCCGCGTTATCTTCGCTGGCATCTGGCGGCAGGGGTTGCTCGGCAAAGCGCAGGTAGCGTTCGACCTCCGGGCTGGCATTCAGGGCATTCCAGAATACGCCGGGTAGTTGCGCACGTTTTTCTTGCGCCAGTTGCTCAAGGGTATTGCGTAGTGGCTGTTGGTCCTGACTGCGCAGGTGTTCGCTGCAGTCATCCAGGGCGCGCAGCAGATCGCCTTCGTAAGCCAGGCGGCTGCTGGGTGTGAGTTGTTTACCGAGGCTGTTGTTGCGCTGGCTGATCTGCTGTTGTAGGGCGGGGCAGCGACGCACATCGACCAACAGGTCCAGCAGGCTGATGCGCAGTTCGGCAATTTCTATCAGTCGTTCGCGCCGAGCGGGTAGGCGGTAACGGGTCAGTTCGCTGGAGTCGAAGGCGGTTGCCGGTTCGACATCCAGAGCATTGCTTAATCGCTGCAGGTAATCAGCCTGCAAGGCTAGGCCGTCATCGGCGGGCGTACAGGCGCATAGACAAAGCGCAGTGATTAGAAGCAGCAGGCGGGCGTTCATCAGGCCATCTTAGCGGCTCGAATGCGTTTGCGCGCGCTGCCGGCCAAGCGCACGGCGAGCATGCCGCCGGCGCAGGTCAGGCCGACCACCAGACCCTGCCAGAGACCGCTGGGGCCGCTGGGCTCGCCGAACCAGTCGGTCAGACCGAGCGCATAACCCACCGGCAGGCCGATACCCCAATAAGCGAACAGGGTCAGGATCATGGTGACGCGGGTGTCCTGATAGCCGCGCAACGCGCCGGCGGCCGTCACCTGAATGGCATCAGAGAACTGGAACAGCGCCGAATACACCAGCAGTGTGGTGGCCACCGCAATTACTGCACCGTCCGGGGTGTAGATTTGCGCAATCTCTTCGCGCAATAGCAGCATCAGGCTGGCCGACAGGCAGGCGTAGCCCAGCGCTGCCGCCATGCTCACTCCAGCAGCAAAGCGCGCCTCGCGCGGTTCGCCACGGCCCAGTGCCTGACCGACGCGCACGGTTGCAGCCATGCCCAGGGAATACGGGATCATAAACACCATGGAGCTGAAGTTCAGGGCGATCTGGTGCCCGGCTACTACGGTGGCGCCCAGGCCGCCGATCAGCAGAGCAATCACCGCGAAAATGCTCGATTCGGCGAATACCGAGATGCCGATCGGCAAGCCGACCGAGAGCAGGCGTTTGTGCACCGGCCACTGCGGCCATTCGAAGTGGTTGAAGATTTTGCTCGCCTGATAGAACGGCGCCCACTTCACCCACCAGAGCATGCTCAGGAACATAAATGTCATCACCAGGCCGGTGGCCCAGCCGCAGCCGACGCCGCCCATGGCCGGCAGCCCGAGCTTGCCGTAGATAAAGATGTAATTGAGCGGAATATTCAGCGCCAGGCCGCACAGGCCGATGACCATGCTCGGCCGGGTATGCCCGAGGCCGTCACTGAAGCAGCGCAGTACGTGGTACAGCGCCACAGCCGGAAAGCCGCAGGCCACGGCGCGCAGGTAGCCCATGGCGGGCTCGATCAGCGCCGGGTCGACGTTCATCAGGCTGAGGACGATTTCCGCATTCCACAGAATCACCGCCGCTGCGATGCCCACCGCCAGGGCCAACCACAGGGCCTGACGCACCAGCGGGCCGATCTCGGTATGCGCACCTGCGCCGAAGCGCTGCGCTACCTTGGGCGTGGTGGCCAGCAGAATGCCAGTCATCAGCAGAAATACCGGCACCCAGATCGAGTTGCCCAACGCCACCGCGGCCAGATCCTGCGGGCTGACCCGGCCGGCCATCACGGTATCGACGAAGCCCATGGCAGTATTGGCCAACTGGGCAATGATGATCGGCGTTGCGAGCTTCAGCAGGCTGTAGAACTCGGTGCTGGCGCGTTGCAAGCGGGTTTGGGCAAGCATGAAAAGTGGTATCCAGCTGGTATCAGGAAACCGTGCAGTCTACGCCCTGACGGCTTGGTCAGGAAACCTTGTTGCACAGTGTTTCAGCACGACGGGCGCATTGCGCTACTCAGCGTAGCCAAGCGGTGCAGGCAGGTTAGAATGCCGGCCTGATTTATGGAGCACAGCCATGCGCATCGTTGCTGATGAAAATATCCCCCTGCTTGACGAATTCTTTGCCGGTTTTGGCGAAATTCGTCGCCTGCCCGGCCGCAGTATCGATGCGGCTGCTGTCGCCGATGCTGACCTGTTGCTGGTGCGCTCGGTGACCCAGGTTGATCGCGCGCTGCTAGACGGCTCGGTAGTGAAGTTTGTCGGCACCTGCACCATCGGCACTGATCATCTTGACCTCGACTACTTCCAGCAGGCCGGTATCACCTGGGCTAGCGCGCCGGGCTGCAATGCTCGTGGTGTGGTCGACTATGTGCTGGGCAGCCTGCTGGTATTGGCTGAGCAGCAGGGTGTTGATCTGGCTATGCGCACCTATGGGGTGGTTGGTGCGGGGCAGGTAGGCAGCCGTCTGCTTAAGGTGCTGCGAGGTCTGGGCTGGCGTGTGCTGGTCTGCGATCCGCCGCGTCAGGCCGTTGAGGGCGGCGATTTCGTCAGTCTGCAGCAGGTGCTAACCGAGTGCGATGTGATCAGCTTGCATACGCCGCTGGAACGTCTGGGTGAGCACCCGACTTATCACCTGTTCGATCACGCACGCTTGGCCGCACTCAAGCCAGGCAGCTGGCTGATCAACGCCAGCCGTGGCGCGGTGGTGGATAACCAGGCATTGCGCGAATTGCTGACGCAGCGCAGCGATCTGCAGGTGGTGCTGGATGTCTGGGAAGGCGAGCCGCAGGCCGATGTCGAGCTGGCCGCATTGTGCCGCATCGCCACGCCGCATATTGCTGGCTACAGCCTCGACGGCAAGCTGCGCGGCACGGCGCAGATCTATCAGGCGCTGTGTCAGTACCTGGGTGTTGCGCCCAGCGTTGAACTGGCGCAGCTGATGCCCGCGCCGTGGCTGAGTGATTTGACTATCGACCCCAGCGCTGATCCGGCCTGGGCCCTGGCCAGTATCTGCCGCGCCGTGTATGACCTACGTCGCGATGATGCGGATTTTCGCCGGAGCCTACAGGGCGATGCGCTAACCCGGCGTGTGGCTTTTGACGGGCTGCGCAAGCACTACCCGATGCGCCGGGAGATCGACGGGTTGGAGGTCTGCGTGAAGGGTGATGCGCCGGCGTTGGCCAGCCTGGTGCAGGCGTTGGGCGCGAGGTTGAATCAGTTGTAGCGAAGGGCAGCGAATGCTGCCCTGGCGGGAAACTTATTTACGCTTGGTGGTTTGCTGTTGAGCTTTTTCCAACGCGTTGCAGGCCTGCTGGATCATCTCTTCGGTGATCGGAATTTCGCGGCCCTGGGCGTCGATGACAAAGCCGCCAATCGGCATTGTCGTGGTTTTTTGCGAATTCTGTTGTTGGCTGTGCATGGCTTGTCTCCTCATCGGTTAGCGCGATTTTATGAGTGTTAGATGAAGGCGCTATGACAACTGCGACGGCAGAAAACCGCCGCAAGACACAGGGCAAGTTAGCCATTGCAGGCACTGTGCCAGGGGCGGAAGGTATTGAGCTGGCAGGTATTGAATTAGAGGGTGTTATGGGGCTTTTCCATATTGGCTTGATCATCAACCCATTGGCCGGCCTGGGCGGCCCGGCGGGGTTCAAGGGCAGTGATGGCATGGCCGAGCAGGCCTTGGCTCTGGGTGTTGAGGCCAAGTCGGCGCTGCGTACGCAAACTGCCCTTGAGGTGCTGTTGCCGCTGCGTGAGCGCCTGGAATTCGTCACCTTTCCCGGCGCGATGGGCGCTGACCTGCTGAGCGAGATGGGTTTTGCCCACCGTGTGGTCGGTGAGCTACCGGCTGGTCCGAGCAGCGCCGTCGATACCCGTCAGGCGGTTGAGCTGCTGCAGGGTGCTGGCGTGGCGTTGATTCTGTTCGCTGGTGGCGATGGTACGGCGCGGGATATCTGCGCCGCTGTGCGCGAAGGCCAACCTGTGCTGGGGATCCCGGCCGGGGTGAAGATTCAGTCCGGGGTCTACGCCATCAGCCCGCGCGCTGCCGGCGAATTGACTGCGCGGCTGATCGAAGGCGGCTTGGTGCGCCTGAGCAGCGGTGAAGTGCGCGATATTGATGAAAGCGCCCTGCGTGAGGGGCGCGTAACCGCACGCTGGTACGGCGAACTGACCGTGCCGCAGGAAGGCGGCTATGTGCAGCAGGTCAAACAGGGCGGCGTGGAGTCCGAAGAGCTGGTGCTGAATGATCTGGCTGACTGGCTGCAGGACAGCTGGGAAGCCGACGTGCGTTATGTCTTCGGCCCGGGTTCGACCCTACATGGTCTGGCGCAGAACCTCGGTATGCAGACCACCTTGCTTGGCGTCGATGTGGTCGAAAACGGCCAGCTGCTGGCCTGCGATGTAACCGAGGCGCAGCTGTTCGAGCTGATTGACGGCCATCCAGCGCGTCTGTTGGTCACCGCCATTGGTGGCCAGGGTCATATTATCGGTCGCGGCAACCAGCAGATCAGCCCACGGGTGTTGCGCGCGATTGGCCTGGATAACCTGCGGGTAGTCGCCACCAAACGTAAGCTCGGTACGCTTGAAGGCCGGCCGCTGCTGGTCGACAGCGGCGATGTCGCGCTGGACGATGCCTTTCCCGATGTCGTACGGGTGTGGGCCGGTTATAAGGAAGAGCTGCTCTATCCCGTGGGCAAGTAGCAGCTGGGCGATTAAGGAGGCGTGATGCGGGCGATTCTGCTATTTGCATTGGCTATGTTGCTAAGCGCCCAGGCCTGGGCGCTGCAAGCTGATGTCCTGGTTACAGCGGCCCGCGAGCAGGTCGGCGTGACGCTCACTTATGACCCGGCCTATCGTCGCCTTGGTTACCCCAATGGCGATGTACCGCTAAATACCGGCGTGTGCACCGATGTGGTGATCCGCGCCCTGCGCGAACAGGGGCTCGACTTGCAGCAGGCCGTGCATCAGGACATGCGCGCGAACTTTAGTCTCTATCCAAAGAACTGGGGGCTAAGCCGGCCCGACAGCCATATCGACCACCGCCGTGTGCCGAACTTAATGACCTGGTTCAAACGTCAGGGTTGGTCGCTGCCGCTTGGCCAGGATGCCGAGCGCTATCGGCCTGGTGATATCGTCACCTGGGATCTCGGCGGCGGCCTGACCCATATCGGCATTATCAGCGACCGCCAGGCCGGCAGCGGTGTGCCCCTGGTGCTGCACAATATCGGCCGCGGCACCCAGGAAGAGGACATTCTCTTCAGTTTTAAAATTACCGGTCATTACCGTATCCCGGCCGCTTAAAGGCTAGGCAGAAGGAGTTGGGCATGCAGAAGCAAGCACAAACACCTCCACCCATTATCCAACCTGGTGAACGCGTGGTGCTGTTCGACGGGGTGTGCAAACTGTGCAACGGCTGGGCGAAGTTTCTGATTCGTCATGATGCTGAGCAGCGCTTTCGCCTGGCCTCGGTGCAGTCGGCCGAGGGCCATGCGCTACTGGCTTGGGGCGGTTTGCCCACCGATCGTTTCGATACCATGGCGTTGATCGAGAATGGCCAGATGCTGCTGCGGTCGGACGCGGTGCTGCGCATCGTTGCGCGATTGCCCGGCCCATGGCGGCTTCTGACCTGGCTACGAGTTATTCCAAGGCCTCTACGCGACTGGTGTTATGACCGTATTGCGCTAAATCGCTACCGGCTATTTGGTCGCTACGACAGTTGCCTAATACCAACCGCCGATCATGCTCGGCGCTTCTTGCATGACTGATCCTCGTTTACGGCAGATCGCCTGGCTAGCGCGTATCGCCCTGGCCCTGGTGTTTATCTGGCACGGCCTGGTGCCGAAGATTCTCTGGTTAAGCCCTGATGAGCTGGCGATGATCCAAGTCCACAACCTGCCGGCTCCCGAATGGGTGGCGCGCATCGCTGGTCTGGCGGAAATCATTCTGGGTTTGTTGCTTCTTTGGCGGCGTCAGCGCTGGCCGTTGCTGCTCGCGGGTTTGCTGTTAGCCGGGCTGCTGCTTGATGTGATGCTATTCAGTCCCCATCTACTGCTGCAGGCGTTCAATCCGCTGTCGACCAACCTTGCTGCTTTGGCGCTGTGTTGGGTGGCTTGGCGGGCGGAAACGCCGCAATCGCTTCCTCATTAACGGGCGTCAGCGCCCCAGCGAGCTTTCATGCTTTCGATCCTGTCTTCCCGTCAACGCAATGCCCTGCGCATGGCCTGGCGCTTTATTGCGCCGTATCGCGGTCGCGTGTTTGGGGCCTTGCTGGCGCTGATGTTTACCGCCGCCATCACCCTGTCGATGGGGCAGGGCATCAAGCTGTTGGTTGATCAGGGCCTGGCGACTCAATCGCCGGCGGCCTTGCAGCAGTCGATTGGGCTGTTCTTCGTGCTGGTACTGGCGCTGGCCATCGGTACTTTTACCCGGTTCTACCTGGTGTCGTGGATTGGCGAGCGCTTTGTCGCCGATATCCGCACGCGCGTGTTCAACCACCTGATCGAGCTGCATCCGGGGTTTTATGAGAGCAACCGCAGCTCGGAGATTCAGTCACGCCTGACTGCCGATACCACGCTGCTGCAATCGGTGATCGGCTCGTCGCTGTCGATGGCACTGCGTAACCTGATCATGCTGGTTGGCGGTAGCGTGCTGCTGGTGGTGACCAACGCCAAGCTCAGCGGCATCGTGCTGATGGCGCTGCCGCTGGTGGTCGCGCCGATCCTGATATTCGGCCGTCGCGTACGCGCGTTGTCGCGGCAGAGCCAGGACCGGGTGGCGGATGTTGGTAGCTACGTTGGTGAGGTGCTGGGGCAGATCAAGACCGTACAAGCCTACAACCACCAAAATGAGGACAAACGCCGTTTCGGCCTGTCCGCCGAGGCCGCCTTCGACACCGCGCGTCAGCGCATTGCCCAGCGTGCCTGGCTGATTACTGTGGTGATTGTGCTGGTGCTCGGCGCGGTGGGGGTGATGCTCTGGGTCGGCGGTATGGACGTGATTGCCGGGCGAATTTCCGGCGGTGAGCTGGCCGCTTTTGTGTTCTATAGCCTGATCGTAGGCTCAGCTTTTGGCACCCTGAGTGAGGTGATCGGTGAGCTGCAACGCGCTGCCGGTGCCGCTGAACGCATCGCTGAACTGTTGCAGGCACGCAATGAAATTAGTCCGCCGGCTATTGATGCTTTGCATCTGACCCAGCCGGTGCAGGGCCGTATCGAGCTGCAAGGGCTGCGCTTCGCCTACCCGTCGCGCCCCGGCAGTTTCGCCGTGGACGGTATCGATCTGCAGGTTGCCGCGGGGGAAACTCTGGCGCTGGTCGGGCCGTCTGGCGCGGGTAAATCGACGCTGTTTGATCTGCTGTTGCGCTTTTTCGACCCGCAGCAGGGTCGCATCCTGATTGATGGCGTGCCGATCCAACAGCTCGACCCTCGCGAACTGCGCAGTAGCTTTGCCCTGGTGTCGCAGAACCCTGCGCTGTTCTTCGGCTCGGTGGAGGACAATATCCGTTACGGTAAAACCACTGCCAGCCTGGCTGAGGTTGAAGCTGCGGCCAAAGCGGCGCATGCCCACGAATTTATTATGAAGCTGCCGGATGGCTACCAGACTCACCTGGGTGATGCCGGTTTAGGGCTTTCCGGCGGGCAGCGTCAGCGTTTGGCGATTGCTCGGGCATTGTTGGTGGATGCGCCGATTCTGCTGCTCGACGAGGCGACTAGTGCGCTGGACGCCGAGAGCGAGCACTTGATTCAGCAAGCCTTGCCGCCGCTGATGGAAGGGCGTACCACCCTGGTGATCGCCCATCGCCTGGCGACGGTCAAAAGCGCTGACCGCATCGCTGTGATCGAGCACGGCAAGCTGGCGGCGATTGGCACGCACAGCGAGCTGGTCAGCAACAGCCCGCTGTATGCCCGTTTAGCCGAGTTGCAGTTCAGTAACGAGGCGGAGGCCGCTGTTTAAAGCGGCTTGGCTTTGGGGCGTATGGTCGCCGCTGCACCGGCCGAGGCGAGGATGATGGCGCTGATCGCCAGCCATTGACTGAGGGTCAGGCGCTCGCTGAGGAATAGCAGGCCAGAAAGCGCGGCAATCGCCGGCTCCATGCTCATCAGGATGCTGAAAGTGCGCGCCGGCAGGCGGGTCAGAGCGACCATTTCCAGGCTGTAGGGCAGGGCCGAGGACAGCACGGCGACGCAGAGGGCGACGGGCAGCAGGTCCAGTGAAAAAAGGCCGCTGCCGGCTTGCCACAGGCCAATCGGGAACACCAGCAAGGCCGCGACGATGGTGCCGAGTGCCACGGTCTGCTTGCCGTGTTCAGCGCCGGCTTTTTGCCCGAAAACGATATACAGCGCCCAGCACAGCCCAGCCGCCAGGGCCAGGCCCATGCCGACGGGGTCCAGCGGCACATCGCTTTGCCCGGTGGGCAACAGCAGCCACAGGCCGAAAACCGCCAGAGCAATCCAGACGAAATCCACCAAACGGCGTGACGACAACAGCGCCAGGCCAAGTGGACCGGTGAATTCCAGGGCTACGGCGATGCCCAGGGGAATGGTTTTCAGCGAGAGGTAGAACAGCAGGTTCATACCGCCCAGCGACAACCCGTAAGCCAGCAGGGAACGGCTGGACTTCAGCGTCAGCTTTGCCTGCCAGGGCCGCATCAGAATGCACAGGATCAGCGCGCCAAGGCTTAGGCGCAGGGCCGTCGTGCCGCTTGCACCAATTTCCGGAAATAGCCCCTTGGCCAGGGAAGCGCCGCTCTGGATCGAGGTCATGGCGATCACTAGCAACAGGATCGGCAGGATCACCAGGGAGAATTGCGTTGAGCGCGGCATGACTGTTCCTTTGGGTTATCTATCCAGTAATAAAAAAACCGGCCACTGGGGCCGGCTTTTATGCACCACGGCTAAGGCTTAGCGGTATTCACACAGGTAGGCAGTATCAGCTGCCACCTTGAGCTGAAACTTGCTGTCGGCCGGTACGGTGAACTTGCTGCCACTGGTGAAGGTTTCCCAGTTGTCGCTGCCTGGCAGTTTCACGGTCAGGGCGCCGGCGACCACGTGCATGATTTCCAGCTGATTGGTGCCGAATTCATACTCGCCTGCAGCCATCACGCCAATGGTAGCCGGGCCTTCAGCCATGCCGAAGGCGATGGATTTGACGGTGCCGTCGAAGTATTCATTGACCTTGAACATCTGCAGTTCCTCAATAGGGGATTAAAAAGGCTGGCCGCCAGTAGCGACAGGCCATAGAAAAAGGCCCGCCAGTATGCCCAAGCGTTTTTTCTTCGTCATCTGCTTTGCGCAGGCAAAACCAGTGGCAGCAGCCGGGCGGTATTGCGCGCATCGGTCAGGGCGCGATGCTGCTGGCCTTGGAACTGCAGGCCGGCGAGATTCAGCGCCATTTTCAAGCCAATCGGGCTGGGCAGCTGGCGGGCTTCGGCGAAGCGCTTTTTCAGGTTGATGTGCGGGATCTGGCTCAGGTAGCTCTCCAGCCCATGGGCGCGCCATTCCTGTTCAAACTGACGGCGATCGTAGTCGCCCCAGCTGGCCCAGCCCGCCAGTTGTGCCTGATGGGCCAGCAGCCAGCGTTCGAATTGTGCCCATACCGCACTCAGCGGCGCGGCGGCATCAACATCGGCCTGGCTGATCTGGGTGAGCTGACGACAGAAGTGGGTCAGGTGCGGGCGTCGGGTGGGTCGCACAAACCGTTGGAAACTCTCGATTTCATGGCCGCCCGCGTTGACCAGGCTGGCGCCTATTTCGATGATTTCCATGTCTGTAATCGGCCAACCGCCTTCTTCGGTGGTGGCTTCTAGGTCGATGACCAGCCAGTGCTGCATAAGCCCTCCTTAGCGTGCAGTCAGTATGGAAGCAGTTTCAGCGTCGGGTAAAGCCTGTTGCGTGGGGCATCCATACAGTTTTGCCACATGTCTGTACTGGCGTTGATTGCAGGGGGCGGGCATGCTTGCAGCCAAGTTCGTACCCGCTGTATTGCGCAGGTATGCAGTTAATCAGAAGCGTGCGGTAAAGGACGCTCGACGGTAGAGGTGGATATGGCAAAGCTGGCGTTTATCGGGCTGGGCGTAATGGGTTATCCGATGGCTGGGCATCTGGCACGTGCCGGGCATCAGGTGTGTGTGTACAACCGCACCGCCGCCAAGGCTGCGCAATGGGCCGCCGAATACCCCGGCAGCCACGCGCCAACCCCGCGTGAAGCGGCTGCGGGTGCCGAGTTTGTGATGGTCTGCGTGGGCAATGATGACGATCTGCGCAGTGTTGTGCTGGGCGAGCAGGGCGCCTTTGCCGGCATGCAGGCTGGTGCGGTGCTGATTGATCACACCACCGCCTCGGCGCAGGTTGCACGTGAATTGGCCGAGCAGGCCGCTGCCCGGCAACTGGGTTTTCTCGATGCGCCGGTCTCCGGCGGACAGGCTGGGGCGCAGAACGGCGCGTTGACCATTATGGTCGGCGGTGAGGCGGCGACCTACGCCAAAGCTGAGCCAATCATTCAGGCCTATGCACGCATGGCCCGCCTGATGGGCGAAGCCGGCAGCGGTCAGCTGACCAAGATGGTCAACCAGATTTGCATCGCCGGGCTGGTGCAGGGCTTGTCCGAGGCGCTGCATTTCGCCGAGTGCGCCGGACTCGATACGCATGGCGCGATGGAGGTGATCAGCAAGGGCGCTGCACAATCCTGGCAGCTGGAAAATCGCCACAAAACCATGCTGGCCGGCGAGTTCGAGCATGGTTTTGCCGTGGACTGGATGCGCAAGGACCTGGCAATTCTGCTGGCCGAGGCGCGCAGCAATGGCGCGCAGCTGCCGGTCACCGCGCTGGTCGATCAGTTCTATGCCGATGTGCAGGGCATGGGCGGCGGCCGCTGGGACACGTCCAGTCTGTTGGCCCGCCTGAACAAGCGCTAACTGGCAGCTGAGTACGGCCGTCTATACTGGGTTCAAAGCCAGTATGGATTCGGCACTGTTCTCACTTTTCAGGCATGCGGGCACTGTTCATGGATGATCAATTTGCATTCAGCGACGACCTTCCCAGCACCACCAGCCAGTCCGTATGGCGCGTGCTGGCAGTTGATGATGACGCCGACTTCCAGCGCGCCACCGCCTTTGCCCTGAGCGAGCTGGAGCTGCTGGGCGGGCGTATTGAGCTGATCCAGGCGTTCAGCTGCCGTGAAGCTTCCATGCTGTTGGCCAAACACCATGACATCGCCCTGGTATTGCTCGATGTGGTGATGGAGACCGAAGACGCCGGCCTGCGCCTGATCAAGGCGCTGCGTGAGGTGATCGGCAATCGCGAAACCCGCGTGGTGATGCTCACTGGTGAGCCAGGCCTGGCGCCGGCTCATGAAGTGATGCGTGATTACGACATCAACGATTATTGGACCAAAAGTGAACTCAGCGCCGAGCGCTTGCTGACGGTGCTCACCGCAGCGGTACGCGGTTATGCGCAGCTCAAGGCTGTAGCTAGCGCGCGGCGTGGCTTGCAGATGATCGTCGAGTCGAGCAATGCACTGTTCTGTTCGAAGAGTACCCGCGAGCTGTCGGCCAAGATTCTCTCGGAAATCACCTCACTGCTTGACCTGCAGACCGAGGGCATTGTCTGCGTGCGCGCCGATGAGGGTGACGCCACTAACGAGCCAAATGCGCGGATTGTCAGCGCCAGCGGGCGCTTCTTCGACAGCATCGACGCCAATCTGGACGTGCTGCAGCCGCAGGTCGCGGCGGCGGTGCGCCAATGCCTGCGGGCGCAGCAGACTCTGCGTCTGAGCGATTGCACGGTCTTGTTCTTTCCGCGCTTTCAGGCCGGTTCTGACTACGCCTGCTATATCGACAGTGCACGGGCTCTGGATGACACCGAGTTGGAGCTGCTCAAGGTGTTCAGTGTCAGTATCAGCCGTGGCCTTTACAACGTTGCGCTGTTCAGCCGCCTGGAGGAAATGGCCTATCAGGACGACTTGCTGAAGATCCCTAATCGCAATGCGCTGATTCGCATGCTGGACATGACGCTCAAATCGGAGGCCAAGGATCAGCGGGTGCTGGTGCTTATCGATATCGATAATTTCTCCGGTGCCAACACCGCCTTTGGCACCGGTTATGGCGATTTTATTCTCGGCCTGGTGGCGAAGAAACTGCGCGACGCCTTCACCCATGATGTGCTGATTGCCCGAGTGCGTGATGACCTGTTTGCCATCCTCGGCCCGCAAACCCAGGTTAATGCCGCAGACGTGGTGGCATTGTTTCGCCGGCATAAACGCCCTTATGAGCTGGGCCAGGTGCACAGCCTGAGCAGCGTGACCATGCACCTAGCTGACTTTACCGGCAGCGCCAGTGTGGCCCTGCAGGATGCGCTGTTGACCCTAAAACAGGCCAAGCGCTTGGGGCATGATCAGCACGGGGTGTATGACCCGCGCCTGCAGAGCGCGCATGCCGAGTCGTACCGCATGCTGCTGGCCTTGCGTGATGCGGTGGACGCCGGCCAAATCAGTGTTGAATTGCAGCCGCAAATTGACCTTGAAACGCGCCGAGTAACTGGTGTGGAAGCTTTGGCACGCTGGCGTAAAACTGATGGCAAGATGGTTCCGCCTTTGAGCTTTATTCCTCTGGCTGAAGCCACGGGCTACATCTTGCCGTTGGGCGATTTACTGATGCGTCTCGCGCTGCAGGCGGCAAAACAGCTCGCTGATGCGGGGTACCCGCACATCCGCGTTGCGGTTAACGTCTCTGCACCGCAACTGCTGCAGCATGACTTCATTGAGCGGTTTAAGTCGCACTTGCAGGTGGCTGGGGTGCTGCCTGAGCAGATTGAAGTGGAAATTACCGAGTCGGTGGCCATGCGCACCTTCGACACCGTCTGTGAAAAGCTTCGTGCGTTGCGGGCCATGGGCGTGGAGGTGGCCATCGATGACTTTGGCACTGGTTTCTCATCGCTCAGCTACCTGCGTTTGCTGCCTGCCGATCGCTTGAAAATCGACCGCAGTTTTGTTCTGGAAATCGGTGAGGTCAGCGACCAGCAGATGATCGCCGAAGCGGTGATCCAGATTGCCGCGCGGGTTGGCATGCGGGTCATTGCCGAAGGCGTCGAAACCCAACAGCAGGCCGACTGGATTCTCAAGCATGGCTGCCGGCAGGCGCAGGGCTATCTGTTTGCCAAGCCGATGACCTGCGCTGATTTACTCAATTGGTTGAGTGACTGGCCGGAGCGCACGGCCTGATGCAGCAATCCAGGCGCGCCAAGCTGTTGTCGCAGCCGGTAAGGCGCAACCTATTGCTGCTATTTGTGCCGTGGACGCTGCTGATTCTGCTGCTGATGGCACTGCTTTACGAGCGCTTGCTGGATGCGCGACTTGAACCGTTGTTGCGCGATCAGCAGGTCAGTCTTAACGAGGGCGTAGGCGTGCTAAATCGGCACCTGGCGACCTTGCGCGGCAATCTGCAATTTCTCATCCAACAGCCACTACTGGCTGAGGTGCTGCGGAACCCAAGTGCAGATAACCGGCACGCCCTGAGTCAACTGTTTGTCGAGTTCGCCCGCAGCAGCATGGTTTATGACCAGATTCGCTGGCTGGATGAGCGTGGTGCAGAGCAGGTGCGGGTTGATTGGCGCAATGGCGAGCCGCTGGCGAGTGATGAGGCGCAATTGCACAATCAGGCGCAGCACTATTACTTCGTTGAGACCATGAACCTGCCTCAGGGCGCGTTCTACCTCTCACGTTTTGACCTGAACGCTGATATGGGCAGCGTCGAACAACCACTCAAGCCCACTCTGCGGGGTGCCGAGCCGATTTTCGATGGTGAGGGAAAGCGCCGCGGCATCCTGATCCTCAATTACCTTGGGCAAGTGCTGCTGCAGCGTCTGGCCGAGGTGTCCAAGAGTTACGGCAACAACCTGACTCTGGTCGACCATGAAGGCTACTGGATGCTCGCCGCTGATGAGCAGGATGCTTGGGGTTTTGCTTTGGGCAAGCCTGAGGCAACGCTGGCCAGCCGCTTTCCGGATAGCTGGCGGCGGATGCAGGCTGCCCACGATGGCGTGTTCAGCGACAGTGGTGGTTACTGGGCCTTTAATAAGTTCGATCCCTACCAGGGCAGTGGCCAGGACGCGGCAACAGGTGAGTACTGGTTGCTGGTTTCGCACCTGCCTCTGGAACAAATCCAGGGCCTGCGCGGGCAAGTATTCTGGCAGGTATTGCTGTTTGTCTGCGTGATGCTCTCTCTTGGGCTACTGGTGGTGTTACGCCTCGGCTTGGCGGAGTTCGAGCGTGATCAGGTGCGCCAGGCGCTGGAGGTCAGTAGTAAGGCACTGTTGCAGCGTAATGCGGAGCTGCGTGACACGGTTGATCAGCTGCAGCGCACGCGCGGCGCCTTGCTCCAGGCGGAAAAGCTCTCTTCGTTGGGTACCTTGGTCGCGGGGGTGGCGCATGAGCTGAATACGCCGATTGGTGCCGCCAGCATGGCTGCCTCAACCCTGGATAAAGGTAATCAGAGCCTGCAGAAGAGCCTCGGTGAAGGGTTGCAGCGTTCGGCGCTGGAGCGCTTTGTACAGCGCAATGATGAAGGCCTGGCGATCATCCTTAATAGTCTGACGCGCATGGCGCAGCTAACCCGGGCCTTCAAACAACTGGCCAGTGACCGTGCGAGTACCGAGCGACGTTGCTTTGATCTGGTCGAGTTGGTCGGTGAGGTCATGCTGCTGTTTACTCCCAAGCTTAAGCAGTCAAACCATCGGGTACAGCTGGAGCTACCGCCGAGCCTGATGCTCGACAGCTATCCAGGGCCTCTGGGCCAGATCCTGCAGAACCTGATCGACAATGCGCTGATCCATGCTTTCGATTCGGGCATGAACGGCGTGGTTACGGTCAGGGTTGAGCATGATGAGATGCGCCGCGAATGCGTGATTGAAGTCAGCGATAACGGCGACGGCATGAGCGAGGAGGTGCTGGGCAAGATCTTCGACCCGTTCTTTACCACCCGTCGCGGACGCGGAGGAACCGGGCTTGGCTTGCATATCACCCACCAGCTGGCTGTGGATATTCTCGGCGCTGAACTACAGGTACGCAGTATACCAGGGCAGGGCACGCAGTTTCGTCTGCGTTTACCACTCGCCTGAATCTATGGATGAATGGCTGCCAAGCCGTCTGCACCCACGTAGAATCGCCGGCCTATGCCCTGTGCTGTGATGTTGAGGTCTCCCTGTCATGAATTGCCGTGCCGGCTGCGGCGCCTGCTGCATCGCTCCTTCGATCAGTTCCCCTATCCCAGGTATGCCTGATGGCAAGCCGGCTGGTGTGCGCTGCGTGCAGCTGGATGCGAACAACTACTGCCTGATTTTTGGCCGGCCTGAGCGACCTGCGGTGTGTTCTGCATTTCATGCTGCCGAGTATGTATGCGGCAGCAATACGGCAGAGGCGCTGCAGTTGATTGGCTGGCTGGAGCAAAGCACGGCCGTTGCAGTCTGATACTGTGGCGCAACGTTATTGGCTGCTGGAGGCGTGATGGTGCGGTTTAAAGGGCTGCTCTTGGGTATTGCCGCGTTGCTGGCGGTGAGCGGGGCGCAGGCGGCGCAATGGCGTCTGGTTAAGGATGAAGCGGGTATTCAGGTCTATTTGCAGCAGATCCCAGGCTCAAGTTTTCAGGCGTTTCGCGGTGTCACTCGTATACGAGTGGATATGCCACGCTTGTTGGCCCTGCAGGATGACGTCAGCGCGGCCTGCGCTTGGATTCATGCGTGCAGCGAGCAGAAACTGCTCAAGCATGAGGGGGATCTGAGCTGGGCCTACAGCCGCTTCCACACGCCTTGGCCAGTGCAACCGCGTGATTCCATCCTGCAGGTGACTACCACGCGTGATGCTGATGGTCGGGTAACCCGCACCTTGCATGGCGTTGCCGACTTTTTACCGCCGCAGCAAGGCTTTGTGCGGGTGAGCAAGGTGGAGGGCTTCTGGAGCCTCATGCCGCACGAAGATGAAATCGAGGTGATCTACGAGGTGCATTCTGAGCCGGGTGGCAGCGTGCCGGCCTGGTTGGCCAACAGCTTTGTCGTGGATGCGCCGTTCAATACTTTGCAGGGGCTGCGTCAGTTGGCTGAACAGCCATAAAGCTGGCTTATTCAGCGCAATAAAAAAGGCTGCCCGAGGGCAGCCTTTTTGTGCAGCGAGAACTGAATTACTTCTTCAGGTCGCGCTGCGGGTAGCCGGTGTACAGCTGGCGCGGACGGCCAATCTTGTAAGGGCTGGAGAGCATTTCTTTCCAGTGCGAGATCCAGCCGACGGTCCGCGCCAGGGCGAAGATCACGGTGAACATGCTGGTCGGAATACCGATAGCTTTGAGGATGATGCCCGAGTAGAAGTCGACGTTCGGGTACAGGTTGCGCTCTTTGAAGTATGGGTCGGTCAGGGCGATTTCTTCCAGACGCATCGCCAGTTCCAGCTGTGGATCGTTCTTGATGCCTAGCTCTTTCAGTACTTCGTCGCAGGTCTGCTTCATCACGGTGGCGCGCGGATCGCGGTTTTTGTAAACGCGATGACCGAAGCCCATGAGTTTGAACGGATCGTTCTTGTCCTTGGCCTTGGCGATGAATTTGTCGATGTTGGAAACATCGCCAATCTCATCCAGCATGCTCAGCACTGCCTCGTTGGCACCGCCGTGCGCCGGGCCCCAGAGGGCGGCGATACCGGCTGCGATACAGGCGAACGGGTTGGCACCCGAGGAGCCGGCCAGACGTACAGTGGAGGTGGAGGCGTTCTGCTCATGGTCGGCGTGCAGGATAAAGATCTTATCCATGGCCTTGGCCAGCACCGGGCTGATCGGTTTGATCTCGCACGGGGTGTTGAACATCATGTGCAGGAAGTTTTCCGCGTAGTTCAGGTCATTACGCGGATACATCATCGGCTGACCCATGGAGTACTTGTAGGTCATGGCGGCGATGGTTGGCATCTTGGCGATCAGGCGCATGGCCGATACTTCGCGGTGATGCGGGTTATTGATGTCCAGCGAGTCATGGTAGAAGGCCGAGAGGGCACCGACTACACCGCACATGATGGCCATCGGGTGAGCGTCACGGCGGAAGCCGTTGAAGAAAGTCTTCAGTTGCTCGTGAACCATGGTGTGGTTCTTGATGGTGCTGACAAACTTGGCTTTTTCTTCTGCGCTCGGCAGTTCGCCGTTCAGCAGCAGGTAGCAGGTTTCCAGGTAATCGGATTGCTCTGCCAGCTGTTCGATGGGGTAGCCGCGATGCAGCAGAATGCCCTGGTCGCCGTCGATGTAGGTGATCTTCGACTCGCACGAGGCGGTGGACATAAAGCCAGGATCAAATGTGAAACGGCCCGTGGCGGTTAAGCCCCGCACGTCAATTACATCGGGACCAACGGTGCCGGTTAAAATGGGCAGCTCGACGGGGGCTGCGCCCTCGATGATCAACTGCGCTTTTTTGTCAGCCATGTGTGGCCTCCTAGTTATGCTTGAAATCATCTGACTGCCCCCCACGCAGGGCCCGCACCACTATAGTGAGATAAATTCGAATGTCAATTTGCGAAAACCCAGGCGGCAGAAGGGTTTGCGGGTGGTTTTCGGGCTTTTAAAGTGGTTCTTTACGCCATTTATAAAAGGTACGCAATGCGCTTTTAGGTAGGGGGCTTTGCGTTGTCATTAGTAACCTAACTGTCTATACTCTGCGCCCAGCTACCAAGGGCTTTAGCCTGTCTTTTGGTAGTTGTCACTCCTTGGGTGATGGGTACCTGACCAGTGCACCTCCCGACAACTTTGCCCTGATAGTTAGGGGCTCTCAGTGTGATAAAAAGCCGTGAATAGCCAAAGACCTGTAAACCTAGACCTTAGGACTATCAAACTCCCGATCACTGCTTACACGTCCATCCTTCACCGTATCTCCGGTGTCATCCTCTTTGTCGGTATCGCCATTCTGCTTTATGGCCTCGACAAGTCGCTGGCGTCCGAAGAGGGCTTTGCCCAGGTGCAGGAATGCCTGACCAGCCCGCTGGCCAAGTTCGTGATTTGGGGTCTGTTGTCCGCTCTGCTGTACCACCTGGTGGCCGGTGTTCGCCACTTGATCATGGATATGGGCATCGGTGAGACGCTGGAAGGCGGCAAACTGGGTTCGAAAATCGTTCTCGTCGTCTCGACGATCGTGATCGTGCTGCTGGGGGTGTGGATATGGTAACCAACGTCACGAATTTCTCGCGTTCGGGTCTTTATGACTGGATGGCACAGCGTGTATCTGCTGTCGTCCTCGCGGCTTATGTGCTGTTTCTGCTTGGCTTTGTCGTGTGTAACCCGGGTCTGGGTTATGCCGAATGGCATGCGCTGTTCTCCAATAACGCAATGCGTATCTTCAGCCTGTTGACCCTAGTGGCGCTCAGCGTTCACGCCTGGGTTGGCATGTGGACAATTTCCACCGACTACCTGACGCCGATGGCCCTGGGTAAGTGGGCTACTGTCGTGCGTTTTCTGTTCCAGGCCGCGTGTGGCGTTGCCATGTTCGCGTTATTCGTCTGGGGCGTGCAGATTTTTTGGGGTAACTGATCCATGACAAGCATTCGCACTCTTTCTTATGACGCCATCATTATTGGTGGCGGCGGCGCGGGTATGCGCGCTGCACTGCAGTTGGCTCAGGGTGGTCACAAAACCGCTGTAGTGACCAAGGTCTTCCCGACCCGCTCGCACACTGTTTCCGCTCAGGGTGGTATCACCTGCGCCATCGCTTCGGCCGACCCAAACGATGATTGGCGCTGGCACATGTACGACACCGTCAAGGGCTCCGACTATATCGGTGACCAGGACGCTATCGAGTACATGTGTTCTGTGGGTCCGGAAGCCGTATTTGAACTCGAGCACATGGGGCTGCCGTTCTCCCGTACCGAGCAGGGCCGCATCTATCAGCGTCCGTTCGGCGGTCAGTCCAAAGGCCCGAATAACCCGACTCAGGCTGCGCGCACCTGTGCTGCTGCTGACCGTACCGGTCACGCCCTGCTGCACACCCTGTACCAGGCCAACCTGAAAGCTGGCACCTCGTTCCTCAACGAGTGGTACGCGGTCGATCTGGTGAAGAACCAGGACGGCGCCGTAGTTGGCACCATCGCCATCTGCATCGAAACCGGCGAAACCGTTTATATCCGTTCCAAAGCCACAGTGTTGGCTACCGGTGGTGCTGGTCGCATTTATGCCTCCACCACCAATGCCCTGATCAATACGGGTGACGGTGTTGGTATGGCTCTGCGTGCTGGCGTTCCGGTGCAGGACATCGAAATGTGGCAGTTCCACCCAACCGGTATCGCAGGTGCCGGTACGCTTGTAACCGAAGGCTGCCGTGGTGAAGGTGGTTACCTGATCAACAAGCACGGCGAGCGTTTCATGGAGCGTTATGCTCCGAACGCCAAAGACCTGGCCGGCCGCGACGTTGTTGCACGCTCGATGGTTAAGGAAATCATCGCCGGCAACGGTTGTGGTCCAGAAGGCGATCACGTGATGCTCAAACTCGATCACCTGGGTGAGGAGGTGCTTCACAGCCGTCTTCCGGGTATCTGCGAGCTGTCGAAGACCTTCGCACACGTTGACCCGGTTGTTGCACCGATCCCGGTTGTGCCGACTTGTCACTATATGATGGGCGGTGTACCGACCAACATCCATGGTCAGGCCATCACTCAGGATGCCAACGGTAACGACAAGATCATCGACGGTCTGTTCGCTGTGGGCGAAGTGGCTTGCGTATCGGTTCATGGTGCAAACCGCCTTGGCGGCAACTCGTTGCTTGACCTCGTGGTGTTCGGCCGTGCCGCCGGTATCCACCTGGAAAAAGCACTTAAAGAAGGCGTAGATGCGCGTGGCGCGTCTGAGACGGACATTGAGCTGTCGCTCAAGCGTTTGGCTGGCGTCAACGAGCGCACCACAGGTGAAGATGTAGCGCCGCTGCGTAAAGAATTGCAGAACTGCATGCAAAATTACTTCGGTGTGTTCCGCACCGGCGAATACATGCAAAAAGGCATCAAACAACTGACCGACCTGCGTGAGCGTATCGCGAACGTCAAGATCGCGGATAAGAGTCAGGCATTTAATACTGCGCGTATCGAAGCGCTGGAACTGCAAAACCTTCTCGAAGTTGCTGAGGCTACTGCGATCGCTGCGGAGGCTCGTAAAGAGTCCCGTGGGGCTCACGCTCGCGAAGACTTTGAAGAGCGTGATGACGAAAACTGGTTGTGCCACTCCCTCTATCTTCCAGAGGATAAGCGCGTCAGTAAGCGTGCCGTCAATTTCGCGCCGAAGACAGTACCGGCGTTTGAACCCAAGGTCCGGACTTATTAAGGGTGACTGATATGTTGCAAGTCAGTGTTTATCGCTACAACCCGGAAAAAGATGCAGCGCCGTTTATGCAGGACTTCCAGGTCGATACCGGTGGCAAGGATGTAATGGTTCTCGACGTGCTGGCTTTGATCAAAGAACAGGATCAAGGCTTTTCTTACCGTCGTTCCTGCCGTGAGGGTGTTTGTGGCTCCGACGGCATGAACATCAACGGCAAGAATGGTCTGGCGTGCATCACGCCGCTTTCGGTTGCCGGCCTTAAAGGTGGCAAGCTTGTGATCCGGCCGCTGCCTGGCTTACCAGTCATTCGTGACCTGGTTGTTGATATGAGCATCTTCTACAAGCAGTACGAGAAGGTGCAGCCATATTTGCAGAACGACACGCCGGCTCCGGCCATCGAGCGTCTGCAGTCGCCGGAAGAGCGTGAGAAGCTGGATGGTCTGTACGAGTGCATCCTGTGTGCGTGCTGCTCGACCAGCTGCCCATCGTTCTGGTGGAACCCAGACAAGTTCCTCGGCCCAGCTGCGCTGCTGCAGGCTTATCGTTTCCTGGCGGACAGCCGTGATACTCAGACCGAACAGCGTCTGGCGTCGTTGGATGATCCGTTCAGTGTGTTCCGTTGCCGCGGCATCATGAACTGCGTGAACGTTTGCCCTAAGGGTCTTAACCCGACCAAGGCAATCGGCCACGTACGTAACATGTTGCTGCAAAGCGGTACCTGATTCACGGTTGTTTGCTAGACCTGTAACACCTGCGGCGCTGCTTTCAACCCAGCGCCGTAGTTTTAGCCAGGGCGGCTGCTCACAAAGCGGTGGCCCTAATTTGAAAATATGACGACCAGCAGGGGCATCCGGGCTGGTGCCCGGACTATCTGCGGGATCCGTAGTGGCTTACCAGTCGCTGCTTCAGGACTGACAGCCATGCGGTTTCTTCGCCGGTGGTGTCCCCTTACCGAGGGTGACCAAGCATGCAAGAAAGCGTGATGCAGCGCATGTGGGACAGTGCCCACCTATCCGGTGGTAACGCTGCCTATGTGGAAGAGCTCTATGAGCTTTACCTGCACGATCCCAACGCTGTGCCAGAAGAGTGGCGCACTTACTTCCAGAAGTTGCCGACCGACGGCAGCGCCGCCACAGACGTATCGCACTCAACGATTCGCGATCATTTCGTCCTGCTCGCTAAAAACCAGCGCCGCGCCCAACCGGTGTCTGCTGGTAGCGTCAGCAGTGAGCACGAAAAGAAGCAAGTCGAAGTGCTGCGCCTGATTCAGGCTTATCGCATGCGCGGCCATCAGGCTGCCCAGCTCGATCCGCTTGGCCTCTGGAAGCGTCCTGTCCCGGCTGATCTGGCAATCAATCACTACGGTCTGACCGATGCTGACCTGGACACTACCTTCCGTACCGGTGGTCTGTTCATTGGCAAGGAAGAGGCTACTCTGCGCGAAATTCGCGATGCGTTGCAGCAGACATATTGCCGCACCATTGGCGCTGAGTTCACCCATATCGTTGATTCCGAGCAGCGCAGCTGGTTCCAGCAGCGCCTGGAAAGCGTGCGCGGTCGTCCACAATTCTCGGTTGACGTGCAGAGCCACCTGCTTGAGCGTCTGACCGCAGCCGAAGGCTTGGAAAAGTACCTGGGTACCAAATACCCAGGCACCAAGCGTTTCGGTCTGGAAGGCGGCGAGAGCCTGATTCCGCTGCTCGATGAAGTGATCCAGCGTTCCGGCTCCTACGGCACCAAGGAAATCGTTATCGGCATGGCCCACCGTGGCCGTCTTAACGTACTGGTCAACACCTTCGGCAAGAACCCACGCGACTTGTTCGACGAGTTCGAAGGCAAGAAAACCGAAGGCTTGTCGTCCGGTGACGTGAAATACCACCAGGGTTTCTCCTCCAACGTGATGACCGCTGGCGGTGAAGTACACTTGGCGATGGCGTTCAACCCATCCCACCTGGAGATTGTTTCGCCGGTGGTCGAAGGTTCGGTACGTGCCCGTCAGGACCGTCGTAACGACGCGATTGGCGAGAAAGTGCTGCCGGTTTCCCTGCACGGTGACGCAGCATTTGCCGGTCAGGGTGTGGTCATGGAAACCTTCCAGATGTCGCAGACTCGCGGCTTCAAGACGGGCGGTACCATCCACATCGTGATCAACAACCAGGTCGGCTTTACCATCAGCAATCCGCTGGACTCGCGTTCCACTGAGTACTGCACAGACGTTGCCAAGATGATTCAGGCGCCGATCCTGCACGTTAACGGCGATGATCCGGAAGCGGTGCTGTTCGTGACCCAGCTGGCTGTCGATTACCGCATGCAGTACAAGCGTGACGTGGTCATTGACTTGGTCTGCTACCGCCGTCGCGGCCACAACGAGGCCGACGAGCCGAGCGGCACCCAGCCGATCATGTATCAGCAAATCACCAAGCAGCGCACCACCCGTGAGCTGTATGCCGAAGTGCTGACCGCTGCGGCGCGTCAGTCGGCAGATGAGGTGCAGGCCAAGATTGACGAGTACCGTACCGCGCTGGATAACGGTCAGCATGTGGTCAAAAGCCTGGTCAAAGAGCCGAACAAGGAACTCTTCGTCGATTGGCGTCCGTACCTGGGCCATGCCTGGACCGCGCGTCACGACACTCGTTTCGAGCTGAAAACCCTGCAGGAACTGTCCAACAAGCTGCTGGAAATTCCGGAAGGCTTTGTGGTTCAGCGTCAGGTCGCGAAAATTCTCGAAGATCGCCAGAAGATGAGCGCAGGTGCGCTGCCGATCAACTGGGGCTACGCCGAGACCATGGCCTACGCCACCCTGTTGTTCGAAGGCCATCCGATTCGCATGACCGGCCAGGACATCGGCCGCGGCACCTTCTCGCACCGTCACGCGGTGCTGCACAACCAGAAGGACGCCGGCACCCATCTGCCGCTGCAGAACCTCTACCAGGGTCAGCCGCGTTTCGACCTGTACGACTCTTTCCTCTCGGAAGAAGCCGTGCTGGCCTTCGAATACGGCTATGCCACCACCCAGCCGCAGTCGCTGGTGATCTGGGAAGCGCAGTTCGGTGACTTCGCCAACGGTGCTCAGGTAGTGTTCGACCAGTTCATTTCCAGTGGCGAGCACAAGTGGGGCCGTCTGTGCGGTCTGACCATGCTGCTGCCGCACGGTTATGAAGGGCAGGGGCCAGAGCACAGTTCGGCGCGTCTGGAGCGTTATCTGCAGCTGTGCGCCGAGCACAACATGCAGGTTGCCGTACCGACCACCCCGGCGCAGATCTACCACTTGCTGCGTCGTCAGGTGATTCGCCCGCTGCGCAAGCCATTGGTCGTATTGACGCCGAAGTCGCTGCTGCGCCACAAATTGGCCATCTCGACTTTGGAAGATTTGGCCGAAGGTTCGTTCCAGACTGTGATTCCGGAGATCGATGCAATCGATCCGAAGAAAGTCGAGCGTCTGATTCTGTGCAGCGGCAAGGTTTACTACGACTTGCTGGAGAAGCGCCGCAACGAAGGCCGCGAAGACATCGCCATCGTGCGTATCGAGCAGCTCTATCCGTTCCCAGAAGATGATCTGGCCGAGGCAATTGCTCCGTACAAGAACCTCAAGCACATCGTCTGGTGTCAGGAAGAGCCGATGAACCAGGGTGCCTGGTACTGCAGCCAGCATCACATGCGTCGCGTGGCGACAGCGCACAAGAAAGCGCTGTTCCTCGAGTACGCCGGTCGTGATGCGTCTGCTGCACCTGCCTGTGGTTATGCATCGATGCACGCCGAACAGCAGGAAAAACTCCTGCAAGACGCCTTTACTGTTTAACGCCTTCGCGCAACAGGCGGCCAACTGGGTCGCCTGCTAGAAGAAACCGAATTTAAGGAACCACACACAATGGCTATCGAGATCAAAGCCCCTACTTTTCCGGAATCGGTTGCTGACGGCACCGTGGCCACTTGGCACAAGAAGCCGGGCGATGCGGTCAAGCGCGACGAGCTGATCGTTGACATCGAAACCGACAAAGTAGTGATCGAAGTGCTGGCCGAGGCCGACGGCGTCCTCGCGCAGATCATCAAGAATGAAGGCGACACTGTTCTGTCCAACGAACTGCTCGGTACCCTGGGCGAGGGCGGCGCGGCTGCTCCTGCACCGGCTGTTGCCGCTCAGGCTGCTGCACCTGCTGCCGCTGCTCCTGCCGCTGCTGCGGGCGACGATCAGATCCTGTCCCCAGCTGCGCGCAAGATTGCTGAAGAAAACGGCATCGACCCGAACAGCATCGCTGGCACCGGTAAAGGCGGTCGTGTCACCAAGGAAGACGTGGTGGCTGCCGTTGAAGCGAAGAAGAACGCGCCGGCTGCTACACCTGCCGCCAAGCCTGCCGCGCCTGCTGCTGCCGCACCGGTATTCGCCACCGGCGACCGCACCGAGAAGCGTGTGCCGATGACCCGTCTGCGCGCCAAGATCGCCGAGCGTCTGGTTGAGGCTCAGTCCTCCATGGCCATGCTGACCACCTTCAAC
This sequence comes from Pseudomonas sp. FEMGT703P, assembly GCF_002786345.1. Classification (NCBI taxonomy): domain Bacteria; kingdom Pseudomonadati; phylum Pseudomonadota; class Gammaproteobacteria; order Pseudomonadales; family Pseudomonadaceae; genus Pseudomonas; species Pseudomonas sp. FEMGT703P. The sequence continues at coordinate 278,238 of NZ_PGCM01000010.1, forward strand.
GAAGTCGACATGACCGAAGTCATGGCGCTGCGTTCGAAGTACAAAGACCTGTTCGAGAAGAGCCACAATGGCGTGCGCCTGGGCTTTATGTCGTTCTTTGTTAAGGCTGCCACTGAAGCGCTGAAGCGTTTCCCAGCAGTCAACGCCTCGATCGATGGCACCGACATCGTTTACCACGGCTACGCCGACATCGGTGTTGCCGTGTCCAGCGACCGTGGTCTGGTTGTTCCGGTGCTGCGTAACGCCGAGCTGATGAGCCTGGCTGAAATCGAGAACGGCATTGCCACTTTTGGTAAGAAAGCCAAAGACGGCAAGCTGTCGATCGAAGAAATGACTGGCGGCACCTTCACCATCACTAACGGCGGCACCTTCGGTTCGATGATGTCGACGCCGATCGTCAACCCGCCGCAAGCCGCGATTCTGGGTATGCACAACATTATCCAGCGTCCGATGGCCGTGAATGGCCAGGTGGTAATCCGTCCAATGATGTACCTGGCGTTGTCCTACGATCACCGCCTGATTGATGGTAAGGAAGCCGTGACCTTCCTGGTGACCATCAAGAACTTGCTGGAAGACCCGGCGCGTCTGCTGCTGGACATCTAAAAGCCAGTTTCTCCCTCGGCGGCTCTCTAACCAGGGCCGTCCGGTTTATTCGAGAAGGAATACGTTATGACCCAGAAATTCGACGTGGTAGTCATCGGTGCCGGCCCTGGTGGCTATGTAGCGGCCATCAAAGCAGCGCAGCTCGGCTTAAAGACTGCCTGCATCGAGAAGTACCAGGATAAAGAGGGCAAGGTTGCACTCGGTGGTACGTGCCTGAACGTCGGTTGCATTCCGTCCAAAGCGCTGCTGGACAGCTCCTGGAAATACTATGAGGCGAAGGATCACTTCGCGATTCACGGTATTGAAGCCAAGGGCGTGACCATCGACGTGCCTGCGATGATCGGTCGTAAGGCCAATATCGTGAAAAACCTCACTGGCGGCGTTGCCACGCTGTTCAAAGCCAATGGTGTGACCCTGCTCGAAGGTCACGGCAAGCTGCTGGCGAACAAGCAGGTTGAAGTCACTGGCTCCGACGGCAAGACGCAGATCGTCGAAGCCGAGAACGTGATTCTGGCCTCCGGCTCCAAGCCGATCGACATCCCGCCAGCTCCGGTTGATCAGGACGTGATCGTTGATTCCACTGGCGCCCTGGAATTCCAGAGCGTGCCGAAGAAGCTGGGCGTGATCGGCGCTGGCGTAATCGGTCTGGAACTGGGTTCGGTGTGGGCGCGTCTGGGCGCTGAAGTGACCGTGCTGGAAGCACTGGACAAGTTCCTCCCGGCTGCCGATGAGCAGATCGCCAAGGAAGCGCTGAAAACCTTCACCAAGCAAGGCCTGAGCATCCGTCTGGGCGCTCGCGTTACTGGGTCGGAAGTGAAGAAGAAGCAGGTAACTGTCAACTTCACCGACGCCGAAGGCGAGCAGAAGATCGTATTCGACAAGCTGATCGTGGCTGTTGGCCGTCGTCCGGTGACCACCGACCTGTTGGCTGCCGACAGCGGCGTTGACATGGACGAGCGTGGTTTCATCTTCGTTGACGACCAGTGCGCCACCAGCGTACCGGGCGTTTACGCCATTGGTGACGTGGTGCGCGGCGCGATGCTGGCCCACAAAGCCTCGGAAGAGGGCATCATGGTTGCCGAGCGCATCGCCGGCCACAAAGCCCAGATGAACTACGACCTGATCCCGTCGGTTATCTACACCCACCCGGAAATCGCATGGGTTGGTAAAACCGAGCAGCAGCTGAAGACCGAAGGCGTTGCCGTTAACGTCGGCACCTTCCCGTTCGCTGCCAGCGGTCGCGCCATGGCGGCCAACGACACCGGCGGTATGGTTAAGGTGATCGCCGATGCCAACACCGACCGCGTTCTGGGTGTACACGTGATTGGCCCAAGCGCTGCCGAACTGGTTCAGCAGGGTGCAATTGGTATGGAATTCGGCACCAGCGCCGAGGATCTGGGGATGATGGTGTTCTCCCACCCGACGCTGTCCGAGGCGCTGCATGAAGCTGCTCTGGCAGTGAATGGCCACGCCATCCACATCGCCAACCGCAAGAAGCGTTAAGTCGTTGTTTGTTTGAGCGGATGCCTTCACCGGTGTTGTGTACCGGTGAAGGTGCAGCTCAACAGGAAGAACCACGGCCGACTGCCCGCGTACACCTCAGGTTCTGCGCGGAACGTCAGCCGGATTGCTCCAGAAGCAGTCACAGGTGGTGCGGCATCACAAGTGCAGCACCGTATGCGCAATACCTAAACGAAGACGGTAGACAAGCATGAATCTCCACGAGTATCAGGGTAAGCAGCTGTTCGCTGAATACGGCCTGCCCGTATCCAAGGGCTTCGCGGTAGACACCCCGGAAGAAGCCGCAGCAGCTTGCGAAAAAATCGGTGGCACCGAGTGGGTCGTCAAGGCTCAAGTCCACGCTGGTGGCCGCGGTAAAGCGGGCGGCGTGAAGCTGGTTAAGAACAAAGAAGACGCCAAAGCCTTCGCCGCCAACTGGCTGGGCAAGCGTCTGGTGACTTACCAGACAGATGCCAACGGTCAGCCAGTGGCCAAGATCCTGGTCGAGTCCTGCACCGACATCGCCAAGGAACTCTACCTGGGCGCGGTCGTTGACCGTTCCAGCCGTCGCATCGTGTTCATGGCTTCCACCGAAGGTGGCGTGGACATCGAGAAAGTAGCCCACGATACCCCTGAGAAGATCCTCAAGGCGACCATCGACCCGCTGGTAGGCGCTCAGCCGTTCCAGGGCCGCGAGCTGGCATTCCAGCTGGGCCTGGAAGGTGATCAGATCAAGCAGTTCACTCAGATCTTCGTTGGCCTGGCCAAGCTGTTCCAGGACTATGACCTGGCTCTGCTGGAAGTGAACCCGCTGGTAATCAAGGCTGACGGCAATCTGCATTGCCTCGACGCCAAGATCAACATCGACAGCAACGCCATGTACCGTCAGCCGAAGCTGCGCGCCATGCACGATCCGTCCCAGGACGATCCGCGTGAAGCCCACGCTGCCAAGTTCGAACTGAACTATGTAGCGCTGGAAGGCAACATCGGTTGCATGGTCAACGGTGCTGGCCTGGCCATGGGTACCATGGACATCGTCAACCTGCACGGCGGCAAGCCAGCCAACTTCCTCGACGTAGGTGGCGGCGCAACCAAAGAGCGCGTGACCGAAGCCTTCAAGATCATCCTGTCCGACAGCAACGTTGCTGCCGTACTGGTAAACATCTTCGGCGGTATCGTTCGTTGCGACATGATTGCCGAAGGCATCATCGGCGCAGTGAAAGAAGTCGGCGTGAAAATCCCGGTTGTCGTTCGTCTGGAAGGCAACAACGCTGAGCTGGGCGCTAAAGTCCTGGCAGAAAGCGGCCTGAACATCATCGCGGCAACCAGCCTGACCGACGCTGCTCAGCAAGTCGTCAAAGCTGCGGAGGGCAAGTAATGAGCGTCCTGATTAATAAAGACACCAAAGTTATCTGCCAGGGCTTCACCGGCTCGCAGGGCACTTTCCACTCCGAACAAGCCATCGCCTACGGCACCAAGATGGTTGGCGGCGTGACTCCGGGTAAAGGCGGCACCACTCACCTGAATCTGCCGGTGTTCAACACCGTGCGTGAAGCAGTTGAGCAGACTGGCGCCACCGCCAGCGTGATCTACGTTCCGGCTCCGTTCTGCAAGGACTCGATCCTTGAAGCGGCCATGGGCGGCATCAAGCTGATCGTCTGCATCACCGAAGGCATCGCGACCATCGACATGCTCGAAGCCAAGGTCAAGTGCGACGAGCTGGGCGTGGTCCTGATCGGCCCGAACTGCCCAGGCGTGATCACTCCGGGCGAGTGCAAAATCGGCATCATGCCGGGCCACATCCACTTGCCAGGCAAAGTAGGCATCGTGTCGCGTTCCGGCACCCTGACTTACGAAGCTGTTAAGCAGACCACTGACGCCGGTTTCGGTCAGTCCACCTGCGTCGGCATCGGTGGTGACCCGATCCCAGGCTCCAACTTCATCGACATCCTGAAGCTGTTCCAGGAAGACCCGAAGACCGAAGCGATCGTGATGATCGGTGAGATCGGCGGTTCGGCTGAAGAAGAAGCTGCTGCTTACATCAAGGCCAACGTGACCAAGCCAGTAGTGTCCTACATCGCTGGTGTAACCGCTCCGGCGGGCAAGCGTATGGGCCACGCCGGCGCAATCATCTCCGGCGGCAAGGGTACTGCAGACGAGAAGTTCGCAGCCCTGCAAGACGCTGGTGTGAAAACCGTGCGTTCCCTGGCTGACATCGGCAAGGCCCTGGCCGAGCTGACCGGTTGGGAAGTGAAAAAAGCCTAAGGCTTTTTGATCTGAGAAAAGGCCACCTTTGGGTGGCCTTTTTTATTGCAGCCAGGGATGAACTGTTGTCGATGCGACAGCTTTTTTCACCAGTCCGACAGCCTGACCTGTGCCAGTGCCGCTGGCGTGCCAATTTCGTTAGGCTTGCAACGATTAGCGCCTGCTCCGCCACAAGCGGCTCAGGGTGCTGCAGTGGCCCCGCTTAACCGGCTGGGTGACGTTTCCCCCGATCCATCGGGAAACCCTCGGAACTTTTAACCTTCTGCCTGTGGTATTCCCTTCTATGACTCGTTTGAAAGGCTCGGATCTCCTGGCCCTTGGCTTTATGACGTTTGCGCTGTTCCTGGGCGCCGGCAACATTATCTTTCCGCCCAGCGCCGGTATGGCGGCGGGCGAGAACATCGGCCTGGCAGCGCTGGGCTTTCTACTCACTGGTGTCGGCTTGCCGCTGCTGACCATCGTTGCCTTGGCGCGCGTCGGTGGTGGTATGGCGCTGCTCACCGCGCCGCTAGGCAAGCGTGCAGGCGTAATGTTTGCGGTCGCGGTGTATCTGGCCATTGGCCCGTTATTCGCTACGCCGCGCACTGCGGTGGTGTCGTTCGAGATGGGCGTCGCGCCGTTCAGCGGCAATAGTAGTTCTGCGCTATTGCTCTATACCTTGGCCTACTTTACTGCGGTGCTGTTCCTGTCCCTCAATCCTGGGCAGCTGGTGGATCGCATCGGCAAGTACATCACCCCGGTGCTGCTGGCAGCATTGCTGGTGTTGGGCGGTGCTGCGCTGCTGATCCCGGCGGGGGAGATCGGCCAGGTATCGGCGGATTACCAGAGTGCGCCCTTTGTGCAGGGTTTTCTGCAGGGCTACCTGACCATGGATACCCTCGGCGCACTGGTATTCGGCATCGTGATTGCCACCGCGATTCGCGACCATGGCGTGACCGACGGCCAGCTGATTACCCGCTACTCGGTGATTGCCGGCCTGATCGCTGCAGTCGGCCTCTCGCTGGTATATCTGGCGCTGTTCTACCTCGGTGCGACTAGCCAGGGCATTGCCGGTGAAGCGCAGAATGGCGTGCAGATTCTTACCGCCTATGTGCAGCACACCTTCGGTACTGCAGGCAGCTTGCTGCTGGCCGTAGTGATTACCCTGGCCTGCCTGACCACAGCTGTGGGTTTATTGACGGCGTGTGGCGAGTTCTTCAGCGGCCTGTTGCCGGTTTCCTATCGCACGGTGGTGATCGCGTTTGGCGTGTTCAGCCTGCTGGTGGCTAATCAGGGCTTGACCCAGCTGATCAGCTTCTCGATTCCGGTATTGGTCGGCTTGTATCCACTGGCCATCGTGTTGGTGGCGCTGAGCCTGCTGGATGACCTGTGGTGTTCACCGGCGCGTGTGTTCCGTCCGGTGATGGCGGTCACCTTGGTGTTTGGCCTGGTTGACGGGATTGCCGCAGCCGGCGGCAAGGCGCTGATCCCGAACTTCTTCAGCCAACTGCCTTTGGCGGACCAGAGCCTCGGCTGGCTGTTGCCGGTGCTGCTGACCCTGGTCCTGGCTGTTGTGGTGGATCGCGCGCTAGGTGCGCCGAAGACCGCTGTAGCCTAAGTTCTGTTGGTTACAAAAGGCCGCTCACTGAGCGGCCTTTTTGTTGGCCAGCTGAAAGCTAGGCCTGTCTATAATCGGCGCAGGTTAACAAGGAGTTTGCATGCCAATCAGTGACTACTACCTACCGCACCTGCTTGCCGCTCTTTGGTTCGTCGTCTGCTGGGCCGGTTATACCCGCTATGCCCAGGCCAAGGGCCGCACCACGCCATGCCTGGCCAGCGTGCTGCACCTGTACCGCGAAGACTGGATGCGCCGCATGCTGCTACGCGACAACCGCATCGCCGATGCCAACGTGATCGGCAACCTGGAGCGTAACGCTTCGTTCTTTGCTTCCAGTACGTTGATCATTCTCGCCGGTATTCTGACCGTGCTCGGCGCCTCTGATCGCGCAGTATCGCTGCTGGCCGATCTGCCGTTTGTCCAGGCCGCTAGCCGCGAGCTGTCCGAAGTCAAACTGCTGTGTCTGGGAGTGGTGTTCGTCTACGCCTTCTTTACCTTCAGCTGGTGCATGCGCCAGTACAACTTCGCCGCCGTACTGGTGGGTTCTGCGCCGATGGTGGGGGAGCGACATGTCACTGAGCAGGAGCGCAAAGCCTTCGCCGAACGCACCGCGCGGGTGATCTCGATGGCCGCCAACCAGTTCAACCAGGGGTTGCGTGCCTATTACTTCGGTATGGCAACCCTGGCCTGGTTTATCAACCCATGGTTTTTCATGCTGGTCAGCGCAGGTGTGGTATTGGTGTTGTACCGCCGCGAGTTTCACTCCGATGTGCTGGAAGTGATGGTCTACACCCAGACCCCGGCATTCGAATCGCCCAAGGAGAAAAGCGAATGAGCATTCCATTCTGGTGCATTTTTATCAGCGCATTACTGATCTTTATTGCCAAGGCCCCGGTGGCCAAGGCCATGGCGAAGGAGGGTGACGGTCATTACGACAACCACCATCCGCGCGCCCAGCAAGCGCGTCTGACCGGTTTTGGCGCGCGTGCTTTGGCGGCGCACTTGAATAGCTTCGAAGCGTTTCCGCTGTTTGCCGTCGGCGTGCTGATGGCCCATGTGACCAATAACCACGGCGTTCTGGTGGATGTCTTGGCCGTGACCTTCGTTGTAGCGCGGGTGCTTTATCTGCTTTTCTACTGGGCCGACCTGCACTGGCAGCGCAGTCTGGTCTGGGTGGTTGGGCTGCTGTGCAGCCTGCTGCTCATGCTTACCCCGGCGCTTTGATTGCGCCATAAACAAACAGGCCCGCATTAAGCGGGCCTGTTTGTTTCAGCTGGAAGGCTTATTGGCCGTCAACAGTATCTTTGACTTCATCGCCAGCATCTTCGATAGCGTCAGCTGCATCATTGGCAGCGTCTTCGATTTTCTCGCCAGTGGTTGGCTCGGTGCCCATCACTTCATCAGCTTTCTGCTCGATGGCTTCGCCGGTTTCTTCAACGGCATCACCCATGGATTCGATGGCTTCAGCAGCGGACTCCTTGGCTGACTCTACTTTGTCTTCCGGGGTTTTCTCGCAAGCTGCCAGGCCGAGCATGGCGGCGAGAAGCAGGGCATAGGTGAATGGCTTTTGCACGGTTAGTACTCCTTGTAGTGTAGAAATCAATGCCGGGTCACCCGGGCATAGCCATTAAACAACGCCGTTTCGCCGAAGTTCCCTATTAATTTACTGGCAGTTCTCGTCAGCAGGTCGGCTCCGTGGTGCCGGGCCTGGTGTCTGCGAGTATTATGCTCACCCTTTGTACGGTTGTCCTGAGTCTGAAGTCATGAGCGATTCTCCTATTGTTGCGCGGGCGCAGCGTTTTCTGTCGGTCCTGCGTCATTGCCAAGTGCTCGGAATCAGTGTGCACAGCGCTGATGCGCAGGGACTGATCCTGCGCTTGCCCTACAGCCCACAGATCGTTGGTAACCCAGAAACCGGCGTGATCCACGGTGGTGCGATCACCACGCTGATGGACACCACCTGCGGTATTTCCACTGTGTGTGTGCTGCCAGAGTTCGAAATCTGCCCAACCCTCGACCTGCGCATTGATTACATGCGCCCGGCTGAGCCGAACAAGGATGTATTTGGTTTCGCTGAATGCTACCGAGTAACCGAGAACATCATCTTCACCCGCGGCTATGCCTATCAGGACAATCCCGATGAGCCGATTGCCCATGTGGTCGGCGCCTTCATGCGCATGGGTAAACCTGCTGATCTGCAACGCACTGCCAAGGGAGCTGGCCAATGAGCACGCTAAACCTCAACCAGCTGGTGCGCGAAGCCCACGAGCAGAATAACTATGACTCGTTGATCAGCCTGATTCCCTACGCCAAATTGCTTGGCATCGAGTGTCTGCGCCTGGGGGATGACATGGTGTTTCGCTTGCCGGCCAACCAGGACAATATCGGTAATCCGACCTTGCCCGCATTGCATGGCGGGGTGATCGCCGGTTTTATGGAGCATTCGGCAATGCTTCATCTGCTGATGTTTATGGGTATTCCACATTTGCCGAAAATCATCGACTTCTCGATAGATTACCTTCGTGCCGGCCATTATCGTGACACCTTCGTGCAATGCCAGGTTTGGCGTCAAGGTCGCCGGGTCGCCAACGTGGCCATCACCGCCTGGCAAACCAACCAGACCGAGCCGATTGCTACGGCGCGGGCGCACTTTAAGGTCGATGAACCTTGAGGGATGCCGGCCAGGCGGATAACCCCTCGTTTAACCATCGCTAAGGATTACTGAATGGATGCGCTGCTGATTCTGGGTGGCTTGCTGCTGATACTCGCCGGGTTGGTCTGGCTGGTGATGCGCGCCTTTGCTACCGGCCTGCTGTGGGGCTGGGCCAGTTTCCTGCCGCCATTCACCTTGCTGTATGTGTTACGCCATTGGCGTTCGGCGCGGCCAGCGCTGGCCTTGGCCAGTTTGGGGATTATTCCGCTGGTGGTCGGCCTGACCTTGCTGGCCAGCCATGATGCGCAACGTCTGGAAGCCATCTTCAGCCTCAAGTGGCTTCAGCCTGAAGTGCAAGCACCCGCCGAATTAGCGATTGTGCTGAGTGGCCAGTTGAATGGCCGCCCCTTTTCGCCGCAACAGGCTGAGCTGATTGATGGCGTGTTGAGTTTGCGTGAGGGGCAGGATTTCTTTGCCCAAAGCGAACTGGTAATTCGTCTACCCAGCGTCGCTTCGGGCCCGGTGCGGTTCGATGTGTTGCCGGCCGATGAAGGCATACTGCCGGAAGTGGAAATCAGCTGGTTATTGCCTGAGCAGGAGTTGCCTGAAGCGCGGCGTTTGAGCCGAGGCTACACCTTGCATCTGGACTTGCAGCCGGTGCCGCCGAACAAGCTGGCCGGTGATTTCCATCTGGTACTACCGCCGCAGTTCAAAACCACCCTGAGCGGCAAGCTTGAGCTGTTCCGCAATGGCCTGCGTTATCAGGGCGACAAAGTCGATCGCCAGTTCGACTCGGTGGATACCGTCAGCCATGTGATTCAGGACTACTTGGAGCGCCGCTTTGCCACTCGCCGGGTGGAATTGCTGCCAATCGGTAACCTGAACTTTCCACTGCAGAGGGTTGATCTGAACGTCCAGGCGCGGATCAACGGTGAGCTGCAGCAGTTGCCGATCCTGCTGCAGAAGCAGGACAAGCGCGGCTGGCAGGTTGCAGCCGATAGTTTTCCGCCGTTACCTAGCGCCGTTGCACCGCCGGTTGTCGAGGCCAAACCGGTTGCAGTGGTCGCAGTCGTTCCGGAGCGCGTCAGTCGGCCTCTGGATCGGCGTGTACGTTTCAGCCTTGATGGCTTGCTGCGCAACCCCAATCGCTATGAAAACCTCAGCATGCGAGCCACCACTGAGCGCGGTAACAGTGCCGAGGGTCGCTTTCAGGGTATCGATCAGGACGGTCGGATCACTTTGCGCCAGCGCATGAGCGGGCAGGGTGAAGTCAGTTTCAGCCTGCAGCCGGAAGAGATTACCCGTATCGAGTTGCTTGAGCCCTGAGAACCTATTTACGCTCTGCTGCGCGTCGGCCCTGCGGCGTTAAAAACAGCCTCAGAAGCCGCTTGCGGCTAACGCGCTTTAGCGCGACCCGAAGGGCGAGTGAAGCGAGTAATGCTCATGTACAACAGTACACTCGTGTGCGAGCCCAGTCCGCTTCTTTGCCGCTTTGACCAGCCGGAGGCTGTTACTAGCGTAGCGCCTTGCAGGTCTCTAGCTCGCTAGATCCTAAACAGGTTCTGCAGCAAGCACTTGAAATCCCACAACATGCCCCCACCTGTATGACATCCGCCGCACTGCGGCTTCGTCAACAACGTGGAGTAAGAGAGCATGAGTGTGGAAACTCAAAAAGAAACCCTGGGCTTCCAGACCGAGGTGAAGCAACTGCTTCACCTGATGATCCATTCGCTGTATTCGAACAAGGAAATCTTCCTTCGTGAGCTGATTTCCAACGCATCGGATGCCACCGACAAGCTGCGTTTCGAAGCGCTGGCCAAGCCTGAGCTGCTCGAAGGCGGCGCTGAGCTGAAAATTCGCGTCAGCTTCGACAAAGACGCCAAGACCGTCACCCTCGAAGACAACGGCATCGGCATGAGCCGTGAAGACGCGATCACCCACTTGGGCACCATCGCCAAGTCGGGCACCGCCGACTTTATGAAGAACCTCTCCGGCGACCAAAAGAAGGACTCGCACCTGATCGGTCAGTTCGGTGTGGGCTTCTACTCGGCCTTTATCGTTGCCGACAAGGTTGAAGTGTTCAGCCGTCGCGCCGGCAGCCCGGCCAGCGAAGGTGTGCATTGGTCGAGCAAGGGCGAGGGCGAGTTCGAAGTTGCCACCGTTGAAAAAGCCGTGCGCGGTACCCGTATCGTGTTGCACCTGAAAGCGGCTGAAGACGAGTTCGCCGATGGCTGGCGTCTGCGCAATATCATCAAGAAGTACTCCGACCATATCGCCTTGCCGATCGAGCTGCCGAAGGAGTTCCACGGGGAAGAGAAGGACAAGCCTGCCGAAGTTGAGTGGGAAACCGTCAACCGCGCCAGTGCCCTGTGGACCCGTCCACGTACCGAGATCAAGGACGAGGAATACCAGGAGTTCTACAAGCACATCGGCCACGATTTCGAGAACCCGCTGAGCTGGAGCCACAACAAGGTCGAAGGCAAGCTGGAATACACCTCGCTGCTGTATACCCCGGCGCGTGCGCCGTTCGATCTGTATCAGCGTGAAGCACCGCGTGGTCTGAAACTCTACGTGCAGCGCGTATTCGTTATGGACCAGGCTGAGTCCTTCTTGCCGCTGTACCTGCGCTTTATCAAGGGTGTGGTCGACTCCAACGATCTCTCGCTAAACGTCTCCCGCGAGATCCTGCAGAAAGACCCGATCATCGACTCGATGAAATCGGCGCTGACCAAGCGCGTGCTGGACATGCTGGAAAAACTGGCGAAGAACGAGCCTGAGCACTACAAGAGCTTCTGGAAGAACTTCGGCCAGGTGCTCAAGGAAGGCCCGGCGGAAGACTTCGCTAACAAGGAGAAGATCGCCGGTCTGCTGCGTTTTGCCTCCACCCGCACCGAAGATGGCGAGCAGAGCGTTGGCCTGGGCGAGTACATCGCGCGCATGGCCGAAGGTCAGGACAAGGTCTACTACCTGACTGGCGAATCCTACGCTCAGGTGAAGAACAGCCCGCACCTGGAAGTGTTCCGCAAGAAAGGCATCGAAGTGCTGCTACTCACCGACCGTATCGACGAGTGGCTGATGAGCTACCTGACCGAGTTCGACGGCAAGCAGTTCGTCGACGTGGCGCGTGGTGATCTGGACCTCGGCAAGCTGGATTCGGAAGAAGACAAGAAGGCCCAGGAAGAAGTCGCCAAGGCCAAAGAAGGCCTGGTCGAGCGTCTGAAAACTGCGCTGGGTGAGCAGGTTGCCGAGGTGCGCGTATCGCATCGCCTGACCGACTCGCCAGCGATCTTGGCTATTGGCGAGCAGGACCTGGGCTTGCAGATGCGCCAGATCCTTGAAGCCAGCGGGCAGAAGGTGCCGGACTCCAAGCCGATCTTCGAATTCAACCCAAGCCACCCGCTGATCGAGAAGCTCGATGGTGAGGCCGATGAAGATCGCTTTGCCGACCTTAGCCACATCCTCTTCGACCAAGCGGCATTGGCAGCAGGCGACAACCTGAAAGATCCAGCCGCTTATGTGCAGCGGTTGAACAAGCTACTGGTTGAACTCTCCGCCTAATCCAAGCGGATATAAAAAAGCCCGCCATTGGCGGGCTTTTTTGTCGGTGCTTGATTGACAGGCCGGGCAGGCTCGTTTGTGATGCTGTCATTGCGCCAGTGGTGTGTGCGCATCCAATGCAGTCTGGGGTGATATGTCGTTTTTTGATCAGTTGTTTATCGTCAACGCCGACCCCAGTGTCCTGGTCCTCAGCAATCATGATCCGCTCTTAGTACTCATGTCGTTGTGCATTGCTGTGTTCACGTCGGGCATGGCTCTGCAACTGGCCGGCGTAGCCCGTGACAGTGATTCAGCCTGGTGGCGACAGGTCACGATCGCCACCGGTTCGCTGGCATTGGGAGCCGGTATTTGGGCAATGCATTTTATTGGCATGCTGGCATTCCAGCTGTGTGCCGAAGTACGTTTTGACCTGGGCGTAACCCTGTTGTCGATGCTGCCAAGCCTGGGCGCATCCTGGGTTGCGCTGACCGTTCTGGCGCGGCGAAATCTGAGCGTGTTGCAGCTCTGCGTGGGTGGGTTATTAGTAGGGGCGGGCATCGGTGCGATGCATTACAGCGGCATGGCCGCGATGCAGATGGCGCCATTGCTGCGTTATGACCCCTGGATGTTTGCCCTGTCGATTCTGGTGGCGGTTGCCCTGGCGATTCTTGCCTTGTGGGTGCGTTTTGGTTTGGAGAATCGTCTGCCATCGCTCATGGCGCTGTTGTTGAGTGCCGTGGTCATGGGGCTGGCCATCAGCGGCATGCATTACACCGGTATGGCGGCTGCCCGCTTTGTTGGAGTGGCAGAGTCGGCGCAGCCGTTTGCCATGGTCGATAGCCTGTACCTGGGCAGTGCGATTTCACTGATCACGGTCGCCCTGACCGTGTTCGTGGTAGCTGCCAATGCACTGCTGCGCTATCGCTACCTGAGCCAGCAACTGCGTGCCAACGAGCATCACCTGCGGTCGATCTTCGATACCGCGCTGGACTCCATTCTGACCATTGACCACACCGGCACGATCCGTTCGGTCAACCGCGCCGCCGCGCGCCTGTTTGGCTGGTCAGTGGATGAGCTGGTCGGCATGCCGATGGCCAGACTGCTTAACCCTGCCGAGGCCCGCATTTTTGAGCAGCACATACACACGTATGTGAAAACCGGTCAGGTCAGCCTTCCGAAAGCTGAGCAGCAGTTGCTGTGCGTTATTCGAAGCGGCCAGGAAAAACCGGTACGCATCAGTATCGGGGTGACCCGTTCCGGCCTGCATCCCTTGTTCGTGGTGTTCGTCACGGACATCAGTGAGCGGATTGAAATGGAGCAGGCGTTGCGTGAGCGCGAGCAGCAGTATCGCTCGTTGATCAGCAACATCCCGGGTGTGTCATTTCGTTGCCTGCTCGATGCCGACTGGACCATGATTTTCATCAGCGATGCAGTGCAAGCTCTTACGGGCTGGAGCGCAGATGACTTCATCAGCAAGCGCAAGACCATCGCTAGCCTGTACCACCCGGATGACCTGCAGCCGGTGGCCGATGAGGTCATGACCGCAATCGAGGGGCGGCGTAACTACACCGTTGAGTACCGTCTGTTTGATCGCAATGGTGAAGAGCACTGGATCTGGGAGAGTGGCAGCGCCGTGTTCGACGAACAGGGTATCCCGCGTTGGATTGACGGCGTACTGCTTGATCAAACTGAGACCAAGTTGCGTAACGCCGAGTACGAAGGCAAGGTCAACGCCATCAGCAAAGCCATGGCGCTGATTGAGTTTGATCTGCAAGGCCATGTGCTGGCGATCAATGACAACGCCCTGGACCTGTTTGGCTACCAGCGTGAAGACGTGCTGGGCCAGCACCACAGCCTGTTCTGTGACCCTTTGTATGTCGACAGCGAGGATTACCGGCAATTCTGGGTCGACCTGGCCAAAGGTCTGTTCTCTGCCGGGGAGTACCGGCGCATTGGTAACGGCGGCCGTGAAGTCTGGATTCAGGCCACGTACAACCCCATTTTCAACACGGATGGCAAACCCTTCAAAGTGGTGAAACTGGCCACCGATTTGACGCCGCGCCGGCTCATGGAGCAGGAAACCCGCGCCGCTCGCGACCGTGCTGAAGCCGCTGCCGCTGCGCGCAGTAGCTTCCTGGCGAATATGAGCCATGAAATCCGCACACCGATGAATGCCATTATTGGCTTCACTGAGCTGCTGATTGGCACGCCATTGGCCGACGATCAACGCCGTCATCTACAGACTGTGCAGCAGGCTTCGCGCTCGTTACTCAGCTTGCTCAATGACATCCTTGATACCGCTAAGTTGGACCGGGGCGCGATTGAACTGGAAGACCTGGATTTTTCCTTGCGCGAACTGTGCGAACAGGTGTGCGCCACGCAACGTCTGAGCGCAGAGAACAAAGGTCTTACCTTGCAGCTCGATTACCCGGCGCAGTTACTGGAGTTCTACCGGGGCGATGCTTTACGCCTGCAGCAGGTGCTGACCAACCTGCTGGGCAATGCGGTGAAGTTCACCAGTGAAGGCCGAGTGTGCCTGCATGTGCAGGGTGAACCCGGCGCGATCCGCTTGATCGTCGAAGACAGCGGCATCGGCATTGCGGCTGACCGTCTTGAGAAGATTTTCGAGCCGTTTGCCCAAGCCGATGCGTCGATGAGTCGGCGGTTCGGCGGTACAGGCTTGGGCACCACCATCTCGCGCCAGCTGGTCGAGCTGATGGGCGGCCGTTTGCGGGTGGAAAGCACACTGGGTGAGGGCAGTCGTTTTATTGTCGAGTTGCCCCTGCGTGCGGGGCAACGGCTGGCGCCGCAGGTGCGTCAGTCGCTGCCACAACTTGCAGCATTGCACATTCTCGCCGCTGACGATGTGCCGCAAAACCTGGAATTGCTGCAGCTCAACTTGCAGCGGCTAGGGCATCAGGTGACCTGTGTGGCGGATGGCCAGGCCGCTGTTGAAGCGTTTACCCACGGCACCTTTGACCTGATTCTGATGGATGTGCAAATGCCGCTGGTCGATGGCCTGGAAGCATCCCGCCGTATTCGCGCGCTGGAAGCAGCCGGGCAGCGCGTGCCCCTGCCGATCATTGCCTTGACCGCCAGCGTGCTGGATCAGGATCGTCAGGCGGCTCTGGATGCCGGGATGAATGGTTTCGCCTCCAAACCACTCGACCTGCCCGGCCTGTTGGCCGAAATGGCCAGGCTGCTGGGCACTGCTCAGCAGGGCGGCGAACCACAACAGCCTGTTACGGCAAGTGGCGGCATGTTCGACTGGCAGCGCGGCGCCAGCCTGTGGGGCGGGCCGGTGCAAATGAGCCAGGCGATTCAGCGTTTCCTCAGTGAGCAGGATGCACTGGTTGAACACCTCACCTGCATGCTGGAAAAGAATGACTGGGATACGGGGCGCAGCCTGGCGCATCGTTTCCGAGGGGCAGCCGGCAATCTGGCGCTGACCCACCTGGCGGGGCTTGGCCAAGCGATTGAGCAGGCGTTCAATCAGCGTGAAGGCCTGCATCTGCGCAGCTTGCTGCAGGAGCTATCCCGTGCCTTAGCGGCGGTTGCTGAGGCGCTGCCACAGGTGCCGAAGCCGCTTGAAAAGACCCAGACGGTTGGTCGTGAGCAATTGCGTGATGCACTGCTGCGTTTGCAGCAGGCGATCAGTCGTGGCGGCCTGGATGATCAGGCGCTGAGCTGCCTAAATGAAGGGCTGCAAGGCGCGCAGCAGAAAAAGGCCCTGGACCATATCCGCCAGGCGCTGGATGATTTTGACTTTGAGCTGGCGCAGCAATCGCTGAACGAACTGCTGCATCAGCTGCACGATGAGGACAGCCAGACACCATGATCACGCCAGCCGATGCTCGTCCGCTGCTCCTGTTGGTCGACGATGAAGCCACGAACCTACAAGTGCTGCGGCACATCCTGCAGGACGATTACCGCCTGCTGTTTGCCAAAGATGGTGCCAAGGCCCTGGAAATGGCTGAGCGTGAGCGGCCGAATCTGATCCTGTTGGATGTGATGATGCCGGGCATGACGGGCTATGAGGTGTGCCAGGCACTCAAAGCACAACCTGAGCTGGAGGCCATTCCGGTGATATTTGTCACCGCGCTGGCTGATGTTGAGGATGAAGCCCGTGGTTTTGCTGTAGGTGCCGTCGACTACATCACCAAGCCCGTCAGTCCGCCGATCGTGCGCGCACGCGTGCGCACGCATTTGTCGCTGGTGCGTATGGATGAGCTGCGCCAGACCCGCTTGCAGGTTGTTCAGCGCCTCGGCATGGCCGCGGAGTACAAAGATAATGAGACCGGCTTGCATGTCATCCGCATGAGCCATTTCTCCAAGGTCCTCGCCTTGGCAGCGGGCTTTAGCGAGGCGGCTGCCGAGGAGCTCCTCAATGCTGCGCCCATGCACGATATCGGCAAAATCGGCATTCCTGATGCGGTGCTGCGCAAACCCGGTAAGCTCGATGAGCAGGAGTGGGCGGTGATGCGCCAGCATGTCGAAATTGGCGCGCGGATTATTGGTGAGCATGCCTCGGGCCTGCTGCGCACCGCACAGCGCATTGCCCTGACCCACCACGAAAAATGGGACGGCAGCGGTTACCCCAATGGCCTCAGCGGCGAGGAGATTCCGCTGGAAGGACGCATCGTGGCGATTGCCGATGTGTTCGACGCCTTGACCAGCGTGCGGCCCTACAAGGCGGCCTGGACGGTTGAGGCCGCGGTCGGTTTGCTGCGTGAAGAGAGTGGCCGGCATTTTGACCCGCAACTGGTCGAGCTTTTTATCCAGCAGCTGCCGGCGATTCTGGAAATCAAGGAACGCTGGGCAGAGCAGGGCTGAGGCGGAAACAGACTGAAACCTTTGGGCATGCTGCCGGGGATTCCGGTGCTTGGTCATCCCGTGGCAGCGGTCTATGGTGAGCGCTGCGTTTAACTCGCCTGAGGAGCCTCGCCATGTCCACCAAGTCTCTGTTGCCCCTGCTGTGCGCCGGCATGATCGGTTTTGCTGAAGCTGCAGTGGTCTTCAAGCCCGTGCCCTATGAGATCGATGGCGAAGCCTTCGAAGGGTTGTTGATCTACGACGATACGGTCACCACGCCGCGTCCAGGCCTGCTGATGGTACCCAACTGGTTAGGCGTCACCGATGACTCGGCAAAGAAGGCCGCACGTGCTGCTAGTGACAAATACGTGGTGTTTATGGCCGATATGTACGGTAAGGCGGTGCGTCCGACCAATGCCGACGAGGCCAAGGCTGCCGCGACGCGGGTACGCGGCGACCGACCACTGATGCGCAAACGTGCGCAAGCAGCCGTTGAAGTGCTCAAGGCACAAACTGCGCAGGTGGCACTGGATGTCAGCAAACTGGGGGCGATCGGTTTCTGCTTCGGTGGCGGTGCGGTGTTGGAGCTGGCGCGTTCCGGCGCTGATTTGAAAGGCTTTGTCTCGTTCCACGGCAACCTGGATACGCCCAACCCAAGTGATGCGCAGAACATCAAGGCACCGGTCCTGGTGCTGCATGGCGCAGATGACCCGGCAGTGCCTCAGGCGCAGGTCGATGGCTTTATTGCAGAAATGAAAGCGGCGAAAGCCGACTGGCAGCTAGTCAGCTACGGTGGTGCAGTACATTCCTTTACCAACCCGGTGGCCAATGTGCCGGGGCGCAATGAGTACCATCCGGTAGTGGCCGCGCGAGCGTTCAAGGCCATGGATGATCTTTTTGCGGAAACTTTCGCCGAGTAAGGCGTGAGCGGGAAGGCCGGGTGGCCTTCCCGCATCCTTGCTTAGAACCTGTTTCGAGTCTCGCGAGCTAGAGCGAGACAAGGCAAAAATGGCCGAGGAGCGGAGTTTACTAGCTGTAAATGAGCATTCCGAGGCCATTTTTAACGCCGTATCGCCGACGCGCAGCAGACTCGATATAGGTTCTACATGCCTGGCAGTACGGCGATATCAATAATATTGCCCGGCAGACCGGCGATGTCGCCCAGCGTGGTCGGCTTGCCCGTGGCCAGGTCGAGGGTGTGCAGCGTGGTGCCTGTCAGCAGGTACGCGGTGTTGCCGCCTTTGCCGTCGCTGGCGATGTCCAGCGCCGCATTCTGCAAGCCATCAACGATTTTGCCCACGGCTTGCTGGATGCCATCGTTTGGCGGGTTTTGCAGCATCAGATTGCTGCTGGCCAGGTCCACGGTGTACAGCGCGGTCGCCTGAGTGCCGGCGTAGGCGTTGGTATACGCACCGGCGACTACCTTGGCGCTTTTACCGGCATAAGGGCCTTCGGCGGCGTAAGCCACTGAACCGTCTACCACCACTTCACCGGTTTCGACATTGACGCGAAAGCTGGTGCCGTCGGCGGCGAGCATGCGCAGTTTGTCGGCGACCGGGTTGAAGTCGATGACCGCCTGGCCGCTGCCAGGCAGTTGCTTGTTCAGGCTGGCGACCTTGCTGGCTGCGCCAGTGGCCAGGTCCAGGGTATGGAGCTGATGGTCATTGCTCAAGGCATAGAGCATCCCATTTGCCGGGCGCACATCAATGCCGCGCAACGGGCTTGGGCTGTTGGTTGCCATCGTGGCGGTGACTTTCTGGCTGTTGCTGTCAATCTTGAACAGCTGACCGTCGGCGCCCAGGGCCAGTAGGGTCGCTGCGCTGGCAGTGCCGGCGGCGAGGCTGAGGGTGGCAGTGGTAACGGCAGCGGTCAGCAGGGTATTGAAGCTGTTCATATGCGTTCTCTCATCTGTGGTTATCCAGCATCGATGCAAGGCCGGCTTAGGCCTGCCTTGCAGGTGCCTCGATGAAACACCTGATAGCTATACCCACGAGAACGCATCTGGATGTCGCTGCCTGAAAATAAATTCAGTTTTTTTTGCCGATGGCTTCAGTTGATCGAAGCCATCACCGCGCGACCGATATACAGCACCTTGCCGGTAGGCCGATCCTTCGGCGAGCCGCCGGCCGGTTCCAGGGTAAGTTCGAACAGCTGGCCGGGTTGCACTGCGCCAATCTGTTCGGCAGACAGTTGCAGCGGCTTACCCGGTTCGACCAGGCCTAGGGAGCGTGGGCCAATGGCTGGGTCGATCAACGTCCAGAATTGTACCGAGCGGTCGGCTGGGATTTGATCGTTCAGCAACGGCTGCAAACGCAGGCCGCCTGTGCCGTCCACATGTACTACCCAGCCGGGTTTGGCGGCTTCACCAGGGGCTTGCAGCACCACGGTGTAGCTGTTGCCAGGCATGTCTGTGCGCCACAGGTTAGGCATCAGCGCGACGATCAAGGCAAGCGCCAGTGCAGCACTGGTGAGGCGCCAGGTGGCCAGGCTCTGCCACCACGTCAGCCAGACATTCACCCGGCTGACGGTTGGGGTCAGGCTGAGGCTGTCCTGCAGGCGTTGCCACAATTGTGTAGACGGTGTTTGCGGCGGCAGCTGATCGCTCAGTTCGAGAAAGTGCTGTTGCCACTGCAGAGCCATTTGCGCGGCTTCGCTGTCGCGCTCGATCAACTCGCGCACTTCAGCGGCTTCGGCCTCATCAAGTAGGCCCAGGACATATTCGCCGATCAAGGCGCGGCGTTCGGCAGGTTGCTGCGGAATCATGCTTGCAAACACTCCTGCAGGGCGCGTAAACCTGCGCGAATACGGCCTTTGATGGTGCCCAGCGGGGTGGTCAGGCGGTTGGCGATTTGTTCATGGGTCAGGCCGCGGTAAAAGGCCAGCAGGATCGGGTGGCGGCGATTGCGTTCGATGCCTTGCAGGCAGCGACGCAGTTGTTGGTGTTCACCTTGCTGCTCCAACAACTCTGCCGCCTGTGGGGTGTCGTCGGCCGCGCGCTCGATAAAGTCGTCATCCATCTCCACCGTACGACCACGGCTGCGCAGCTGATTCAGCGCGCGGTAGCGCAGGATGCTGTAGATCCAGGCGCGGCCGCTGCCCAGTGCCCGCTGAAAGCGCTGGGCGTTGCGCCAGACTTGCACAAAGGCATCGTGCACACAGTCTTCAGCCTGATCACGACGGCCGAGCAGGGTAATGGCCAACCCGAGCATCTGCGCGGCCTCCTGTTGGTAGAGCGCCTGGAATGCGCGTTTATCCTGCTGAGCACAGGCTTCCAGATGGCTTTCGTAATCAAACAGCGGCTGCGCCATGCACAGGGTTCCTGAATGTGTGAGCGTGCCAAGGGTTATACCCGAGCACCTGCGCTTTGGATGTCTCGGGAGTGCAACAAATTTTCTCCGTCAGCGGGGCAGCTCGATGCGATCGGTTTCCCCTGGCACGGTTGGCCAGTCCTGCGCGGCCCAGCGTTGGCGTGCCTGGTCGATCAGTGCCGGATCGCTGGCAACGAAGTTCCAGTTAATCCGGCGGGGGCCAATCGGCTCGCCGCCAATCAGCACCAGGTGGCTCTCGCTGCAGGCGCTGAGGGTATAAGTCTCGCCTTCAGGCAGTACCAACAGGCCATGCAGTGGTAGTTGCTGGTCATCTAGAGTGGCCTCACCCTCAATTAAGTACAGCGCGCGTTCGGCATGCTCGGCGGGGATTTGCAGTGCGCTGCCTGTGGCCAGCTTGATCTCGGCATAGATAGTGGGCGACAGCACCGGTACTGGCGATTGCAGGCAGAAGCCTGCCCCGGCAATCAGGCAGATGTCCACGCCCATGCTGCTACTGCGCGGCAGGCTGTCTGCGGGGTGATGGCTGTAGTGGGGTTCGCCTTGCTCATCGGCGGCGGGCATGGCCAGCCAGACCTGCAGGCCATGCATGTGCGAGCCGCTTTCCCACAGCGTCTGTGGGGTGCGCTCGACATGGGCGACGGCACGGCCTGCGGTCATCCAGCTGACCTCTCCGGGGCTGACCAGTTGATTCGAGCCGAGGCTGTCCTTGTGCTGCAATTGCCCCTTGAACAGGTAGGTGAGGGTGGACAGGCCGATATGCGGGTGCTGGTTGATATTCATGCCGCTGCCAGCCGGGTAGGTGTTTTCCAGAATATGGTCGAAGAACACGAACGGCCCGACGCTGCGACACTTGGCCGAGGGCAGGGGACGCAGGATAGGTTGCCCGCCGAGGTTTTCCGGGCGCGGCTGGATCAGCAGAAGGTCGCTCATTCCATGCCCTCGCTTAGCTGAGTGCTGACCTGAACCTCGCTGCTGATCATCAGCTTGTGGACCGGGCATTTATCAGCGATGCGCAGCAGCTGCTGGCGTTGCGCGTCATCCAGCGCGCCGTGCAGGGTCAGTTCGACATCCAGACGGTAGATGCCTTGGCGCTCCTGGCTGTCATCGCGGTTGAGCTTCACGTCGAGACCTTCCAGCGGCAAACCACGCTGCTTGGCATACAGCGCCAGGGTCAGCGCCTTGCACGCGCCCAGCGCAGCGTCGAACAGGTCATGGGGTTCGGGGCCAGCGCCTTCGCCGCCCAGCTCCACCGAAACGTCGCTGTGCAGGGTGTGTGGGCCGATTCTGATGCGCTGCAACAGGCCTTTTTCGTTGCTGATGCTGATCATGTGAACTCCAACGCCATGGGCTGAGTGAGTGATGAGCCTAGCCCATGGTGTCGGCCTCAGACCAGTGCAGACAGCCGCACGTCGGCCCCTAGTACGCGCAGCAATTGGCCACGGGCATCGAGGATCGGTACCGAAACGGTGAAACAGAAGTCGTCGGTTGCCGATGACCGATAGACCTGGGTGATATGACTGCACAGGCTATCGGCAGCGGCACGAAACCACGGACGTTGCTGCCAATTGCGGCCTTTGCAGCTGCTGCTTTCGCTGTGGTTCACATCGGCGGCAAAGATGTTTTCGGAGAGCTGCACGCCGCGGTTGTCGACCAGGTAGAACAGCTCAAACCGCGCATCACGGTTGAGGGTGTCGCCGAGCAGGCGTTCGGCGGTGGCCATATCCGCGCTCATGCCGGGTTGGCTAGCCAGCTGCTCGACACTGGCCTGCACGGCGTGGTGAATCTCCAGGCGGAAATCACCCAGCCCCGCCAGCAGACGGTCGCCATCTTCGCGCACCGCCTGGCTGTGGTGCAGCACTTGGCTAGCCTTGCCGAGCAATTCGCCGGCGACCCGGGCGATGTTCTGCACGTCACCGTTGATTGAGCGCACGGCTTGGCCGATCTGCTCGGTGCCTGCGGCGATCTGGCCCACGCGGCTGTCCAGGCGATCCATGGCCTGGCGGGTGCTGTCCAGACCACCGCCCACGGCGAGCATGCCATCGCGGCCATCGGCCACGGCCTGGTGCATGTGGCTGCCTGCTTCGGTGAGTTGCTGCATGCCGCTGCGAAAACGCTCGATGATGTCACTGACCTGCGTGGTGGCGTCGGTGGTATGCCCGGCCAGGCGTCGCACTTCCTCGGCCACCACGGCAAAGCCACGGCCATGCTCGCCTGCGCGGGCAGCTTCGATGGCTGCATTCAGCGCGAGCAGGTTGGTCTGCTGGGAAATGCTGGCGATCACCCCGATCACTTTGCTGACCTCTTCAAGCTGGCTAGTCAGTTGTTGAATCACCAGCTCCAGTTGCTGTTCGCTCTTGCCGATCACCTCAACCTGTTGCAACACCGCCTGGCCGCTCTGTTGGCAACCATGCAATGTTGCGGTGACCTCAGCGGACAGCTGCGCGACTTCGGCGGCGCCGGGCACCAACTCGGCGTCGAGGGTGGTGGTGACCTGTTCGCTGGCGCTGGCGATCAGTTCCGAGGACTGCGCCAACGTTTGCCCGCTCTGCTGGTTGGCGGCGGCGATACGTGCCAGTTGTGGGGCATGCGAAGCAATGCCGACTGCTGCGCCCAGGCTGGTGCGGATGCGTTGGTGCAGGCCTGCACTGAAGTCATTCAGGCGCGACATCCAGCGATAGTTATCGCTCAGGCGGGCGGTGAGGTCGTGCTGGTTGAACAGCGTATCGAGCGCAATGTCGTCCGTGTTCTTGCGTGGGGTCGAGCGCAATAGCTGAAGCATGGCGAATTCCTTCTAGGGTCTGGCTGTTGTATTGCAAGCCAAGTGCCATCACTGACAGGCCGCGTCATGCTGCTGGCGCTGGAAAACAGTCGCTGTGGCCGCCCTGTTCTGGTGCTGCAGGTTGTGGTTTGGGCCTCTGTGGTGCTGTTTGCTCGCTACTCGCCGCTCTGCGCCTGAACTTGCGTCTGACGCCTGGGGTCTATGCTGCTCTGACTGTCTGGAGGATATGCCCTTGCCTGTATCGCGTTTGAGTGTTGCCCTGTTGCTCGGCCTGCTGAGTGCAATGGCCCAGGCCCGCGACTATCGCTACAGCGATGCCCATCTGCATTACGTGGATTTCTTTCAAGAAAGCGCGGGCATGACTGAGTTGTTCGAGCAGATGGCGGCCGGCAATATCGAGCATGTGATGCTCTCAGGCATTCCGGTGGCGAAGAAATGGCATGAGGATGAGCCCAAGCGCCCTCGTTATTATGCGGGTGATGATGCCAATGCCTATTGGTACAGCGCCACCGATGTGTTGGTGGCACATGCCTACAAACAGGTGCCCGCTGAACAGCGCAAACGTCTGCACCCGTTTCTCTCGGGCTTTAATCCGAACGACAAGAATGCCGATGCACATATCCGCCGCATGCTCGAACTCGACCCAGGGCTGTGGCAGGGCATTGGTGAGGTTTTCACTCGACATGACGACCTCACCGCGCTGATCCATGGTGATGCGCCACGGGCCAACAACGAAGCCCTGGCGCGGGTCTTTCACCTGGCTGCCGAGTACGACCTGCCAGTGATGCTGCATTCCAATATCACCTCCAAGCGCGAACGCAATCCGCTGTACCTGCAGGAAATCGAGGACCCACTGCGTAACCATCCACATGTGCGGTTTATCTGGGCGCATGCCGGTACCAGCATGGAAATTCACCGGCATCAGGAAAAGCTGGAGTTCCTCCTGCCCACCCTGGAGCGGATGCTTAAACAGTACCCCAATCTGTATATCGATCTGTCCTGGACCATGCTTCGCCCCTACCTGCTTGATGCCGAGGGGCAACCTGATCCGGCCTGGGTAAAGTTGGTCAGCAGCTATCCCGCGCGCTTTATGCTGGGCTCTGATGTGGTCGGGCGTTTCTCAAGTTTGCCGGACTACATGAAAGGCTTTAAGCCGTTTCTCGATGCCTTGCCGGAGAAGGTTGCCCATCAGGTGGCGCTCGACAATTTCCTCGCGGTATTGCCACGTAAGGTGCAAGCCGAGATGACTGAATAGAGCTGTCATAGCCCTGTCACACGGGTGTCATAGGCTCGCGCCATCTAAATAAGGAGCGCGACATGCAATACACCCGTTTCAGTGGCTTGGCCGCACTTGTGTTGATCAGCAGCCTGGCGCACGCCGAAGTGCGTGTTGAAGGTCCGATCGAATACGGCGTTTTCGCCAGTGACTATCAGGACTTTCAGGAAGGTGAGCGGGTGTTGACCCGCAGTAACCAGCAGATCGAGCAAGGCGACGTGATCCCCGCCAAGCTCGGCACCAAGTTCGGCATGCGTTACACCCTGGTGGGCAAGGTGGCCGATGATGCGCCGCTGACCTTGCTCTACCTCACTCCTGGAGTGGTGACCCCGACCGGTACCCGGCACGACAAGTTTGTCGTGATGCAGAAGCAGGCACGCGGTGCCGTGCAGGACGTGATGGCCTTCGAGTTCACCGAAGCGCATGAAGTGGTCCCGGGTGAGTGGCACTTTATGGTGTTTCAGGACGACCGCAAATTGCTGGAGCAGCGCTTTATCGTGCGTTGAAGTTAAGTGAAGTCGTAATGCTAAACCCGAGCCTTGGCTCGGGTTTTTTATGTGCGAGGGGTCAAGAATCTAGTGCTAGAGTCGATACGGAATCTGTAGATATTGGCTGAAGGTCTTAAGGTCCTCATAAGGATAATGGCCATATGCTATCGAGCAAGCTGCTTCAGAACCGTAAAGGACGGCCGTGATGACCCTAAGAAATATAAACATCGCTCCCAGAGCGTCACTTGGCTTTGGCTTAGTCGCACTTCTTGTGCTGCTGCTGGGCAGCTTCTCCCTGTTGCAAATGTCAGAGATGAACAAGCAGTCAGCTGATGTAAATGATAACTGGCTGCCCAGCGTGCTGAGCCTGGGCGAGATGAGCCAAGACATTTTAAGGCTGCGAGCTCTGACACTGCGCTTGATGCTTAATAGCGATGAGAGTGCGACGCAGCAGAATATTGCCCGCGTTGAGGAGTTTAAAAACCAGTTGCACACGGCTCAGAACAGCTATGAAAAATTAATTGCGAGCCCTGAAGAACGTACGATGTATGAGCGTTTCAAACAGGCTGAAAGCAGCTATCTGCAGGAGCAGTCGAAGATCGTGGCCGCTGTCCGTCAAAATGATCTTGATGCTGCACTGGCGGTTGCCAATGGTCAGCTGAATGGGCATGCGGACAGTATGGCCAAAGCCCTCGCTGATTTGTCCGAGCTGAATCGTGTGGGGGCCTCCGCAGCGGCTGAAAAGGCTGATCAAGTATTTTCCAGCGCCCGTACATGGGTCATTGTGATGATGCTGGCTGCACTTGGTCTGACGGTGATTTTGGCGTTGCTGCTGACCCGTAGCATCGTCGCGCCGCTGACCGATGCGGTACGGGTGGCTGAAGTTGTGGCAGGCGGCAACCTGACCCAATCAATTGAGGTGCAGGGCAGTGATGAACCAGCACGTTTGCTGAGTGCGCTGAAGACTATGCAGCAAAGCCTGCGTAACACTATCCAAAATATCTCGGACTCCTCTACGCAACTGGCCTCAGCCTCGGAAGAGCTCAGTGCGGTCACTGAAGACTCCACCCGTGGTTTGCATCAGCAGAACAATGAAATCGAGCAGGCGGCTACCGCGGTCAATGAAATGACCAGCGCGGTGGAAGAAGTTGCGCGCAATGCCGTCAGCACCTCCGAAGCGTCCAGCGAGTCCAATCGTACGGCGCAACATGGCCGCGAGCAGGTGCGCCAGACTGTCGAGTCGATCAGTCATCTGGCGGACGACGTGACCCATACCGCTTCCGAAGTGGAGCAGCTGGCCGGGCAGGTGCGCGATATCAGCAAGGTACTGGATGTGATCCGTTCGATTGCCGAGCAGACCAACCTGCTGGCACTGAACGCTGCGATTGAAGCCGCGCGTGCGGGTGAGGCCGGACGCGGTTTTGCCGTGGTGGCCGACGAAGTACGTGCCCTGGCGCACCGTACGCAGCAGTCGACCCGTGAAATCGAGCAAATGGTCAGCGGCATCCAGCAGGGTACCGATAAAGCGGTTAACGCCATGCAGAACAGCAACAGCCGTGCCCGTTCAACCCTGGATGTGGCCAAGGCGGCCGGCCAAGCGCTGGATGAGATTGCGGCCGCTATTTCGCAGATCAATGAGCGCAATCTGGTGATCGCCAGCGCTTCGGAAGAACAGGCTCAGGTGGCCCGCGAAGTGGATCGCAACCTGGTGAATATCCGAGATCTGTCGATGCAGTCTTCAGCCGGTGCCAACCAGACCAGTGCGGCCAGTCAGGAGTTGTCACGCCTGGCGGTGGACCTAAATGCACTGGTAGCGCGCTTTTCTATCTGAGTAAGCCTGGCGCAAGCCACAATAAAAAAGGCCATCCCGAGGGATGGCCTTTTTTATGCTGCAAACATCGGGTTAGGCTTATTTGCCTGCCCAGCGCTTGAGTACCAGAGTGGCGTTGGTGCCACCGAAGCCGAAGCTGTTGCTCATCACGGTGTCGAGCTTGGCGTTCTCAACGGTGCTGCGCTGGATCGGCAGGTCGGCGATTTCCGGGTCGACTTCGTCGATGTTGACCGAACCGGCGATGAAGTTGCCTTCCATCATCAGCATGCAGTAGATCGCTTCCTGTACGCCGGCGGCGCCCAGGGAGTGACCCGACAGGCTCTTGGTCGAGCTGATGGCGGGCGCCTTGGCACCGAACACTTCGCGTACTGCGCGGCTTTCCGCAACGTCGCCGACCGGAGTCGAGGTGCCGTGGGTGTTCAGGTAGTCGATTGGGCTATCGACGGTAGCCAGAGCCTGCTGCATGCAGCGCACTGCGCCTTCGCCGCTTGGGGCGACCATGTCGTAGCCGTCGGATGTCGCGCCGTAGCCGACGATTTCGGCGTAGATCTTGGCGCCGCGAGCAAGGGCATGCTCCAGCTCTTCGACCACCACCATGCCGCCACCGCCGGCGATAACGAAACCGTCACGCTTGGCGTCGTAAGCACGCGAGGCTTTTTCTGGAGTTTCGTTGTACTGAGTGGAGAGGGCGCCCATGGCGTCGAACAGGAAGCTCTGGCTCCAATGTTCTTCTTCACCACCGCCGGCAAACACTACGTCCTGCTTGCCCAGCTGGATCTGCTCCATGGCATTACCGATGCAATGGGCGCTGGTGGCGCAGGCCGAGGAGATCGAGTAGTTAACGCCCTTGATCTTGAACGGCGTGGCCAGGCAGGCGGACACGGTGCTGCCCATTGTGCGCGGTACGCGATAGGGGCCAACACGCTTTACGCCTTTCTCGCGAAGGATGTCCATGGCCTCCATCTGGTTGAAGGTCGACGCGCCGCCGGAGCCTGCGATCAAGCCTACGCGTGGGTTGGAGATTTCTTCTGCGCTGAGGCCCGAGTCCTTGATCGCCTGCTCCATTGAGAGGTAAGCGAAGGCCGCAGCATCCCCCATGAAACGATAGACCTTGCGGTCGATCAGCTCTTCCAGGTTGAGGTCAACCGAGCCAGACACCTGGCTGCGCAGGCCCATTTCGGCATAGGCAGGGTTGAAGCGGATGCCTGACTTGCCAGCACGCAGGTTGGCAGAGACGGTGGCTTTGTCATTGCCCAGGCAGGAAACGATGCCCAGGCCGGTAATCACGACGCGACGCATGCAGAGAGTCCTTTAAAAATTGTCGGTAGAGGTAAACAGACCAACGCGCAGGCCTTCGGCGCTGTAAATCTCGCGACCATCAACGCTGACGCTGCCATCGGCAATAGCCAGAACCAAGGAGCGTGCGATGGTGCGTTTGATATGGATGTTGTAAGTGACTTTCTTGGCGGTCGGCAGCACCTGACCGAAGAACTTCACTTCGCCCGAACCCAGGGCACGGCCACGGCCTGGGTTGCCCTGCCAGCCAAGGTGAAAGCCCACGAGCTGCCACATGGCATCGAGGCCCAGGCAGCCTGGCATCACCGGGTCGCCTTCGAAATGGCAGGCGAAAAACCACAGATCAGGAGTGATATCGAGCTCGGCGACTATTTCGCCCTTGCCGTACTTGCCGCCGGTGTCGCTGATATGAGTGATGCGATCGATCATCAGCATGTTCGGCGCGGGCAGTTGCGCATTACCTGGGCCGAATAGTTCGCCGCGACCGCAAGCGAGCAGTTCTTCCCGGGTGAAGGCGTTTTGTTTGGTCATGCGAGCTCCTCAATATGTCCCATGCGCCAAGGCTGGGCGAATCGTCCTGGCTGGCGGCACAGTCTGCTGCGCCTGCCAACAGCCTAGTCATAGACTGTTGCGTTGTGGTGAAAGTCACAGCCTTGTGAGTACAGTTGTACTCCGCTCCTGTTGGCCTGTCATAGCGCCCATGCTCATTAGCCTGCAGCAGTTGAGCCTTCTTGACTACCCGTCGATGGTCGAGGGGGTAGCCAGCGCTGCAGGATTCGCTGCAAATCGGCCCGTTTAAAGGGTTTTGCCAGGTAGTCATTCATACCCGATTGTAAGCAGGCCTCGCGGTCGCCCTGCAAGGCGTTGGCGGTCAGCGCGATGATAGGCAGTTCGCTGCAGCCGGGCAGGCGACGGATCTGCCGAGTAGCCTCGTAGCCGTCCATAATTGGCAGACGGCAATCCATCAGAATCGCTGAATAACGCTGCTGGCTGACCTGATGCACGGCCTGTGCGCCATCTCCAACCAGGCTGACCCGATAGCCCAGGCTGCGCAGCATGGCTTCAATCACGGTCTGGTTGACCGGGTTATCTTCGACCAGCAGCACCGGTTGGCCGTTCCCCTGGTCAGCTGGCAGTGGCGTGTCGCTGATAGCGGGTGCGACGTGCTGGGAAAACGGCAGTGGCACTTCCAGGGTAAATACCGAGCCCTGACCTTCCTGACTGACTGCGCGCAGGGTGCCGCCCATGCGTTCGGCAAGGGTGCGGGCAATCGGCAAACCCAACCCGGTGCCGCCGTAACGTCTTGAAATAGAAGTGTCGGCCTGCTGGAAGGCATCGAACATATGTTCAAGCCGCTCAGGGGATATTCCGATGCCGCTGTCATGCACCGCACAGCTGAACCACAGCACCTGGTTATCCAGCGCCTGCCAGCTGCTGTGCACACGGATATTGCCGGTTTCGGTAAATTTCAATGCGTTGCCGATGAGATTGACCAGAATTTGCCGAATCCGCGTGGGGTCGCCTTGTACTTGTAAGTTCTCCAGGCCACTTTCGGTTTCCAGCAGTAATTGCAGGCCACGCTGTTGGGCGCTGTGTTGGAACACCTGAATCGAACTTTGCAGCAGGTCGAGCAGGCAGAAGGGGATGCGTTCGAGCTCCAGTGCGCCGCGTTCGATGCGCGAGAAATCGAGGATGTCATTGATGACTTTCAACAGGTGTTCAGTGGACTCGGTGGCCAGGGCGGCATATTCGGCCTGCTCCTGAGTCATTTCAGTGGTTTCCAGCAACTGCAGCATGCCCAGCACGCCATTCATCGGGGTGCGCAACTCGTGGCTCATCATCGCCAGGAAGTCGGATTTGGCGCGGTTGGCCAGCTCGGACTGCTCGCGTGCTTGAATCAGCAGGGCCATGGCACGTTGTTGTTCGTCACTGGCGCTGGCCAGGCCGTGGGCGAGGTTGTTGATATGCCGCGCCAGCGCCTGCAACTCACCTTCACCGACTTCGGGCAGGGTGGTCTGGTAGTTGCCGGCCTGAATCGCGCTGACGGCTTCACCCATGGCGCTCAGCGGCTGCGACAGGTGGCGAGCCAGGCGGCGTGCAAGAATAAAGGTCAGGGCCAGGGCGAACAGTGCGAGCAGGGTGGCTTTAAAGAGGATTTCCTGCTGGCGTGTATTGAAGGCGTCGTTAGACATGCCGACGACGACATAGCCCAGGTAGTCATCGGCCAATGCCTGTTGATCAGGGTTGTTCAGCGCTGCACGTTGCAGGTGTATGGGCGCCTGAAACACATCGACCTGGCTGCTTGCGTGGCCGCTGCCTGGGGCTTGCTCAACGTAAACGAGAATTTTACCGGTGTGATCGCGCACTTCCAGAAAGCGCACATGCGGGTTTTTCAGCGTGGCTTGCAGCAGTGCCTCGAGCACCTCAAGGTTGCCGGAAATGACCCCATAAGTACTGGCCGGGGCTAACTGGCTGGCGATCAACTGACCGTAGTGGTTGACCTCCTGGCGCAGGTCCTGCAAACGGGCAAAGGTGAAGAACCCGGTGAGCAGCAGGGTCAGCAGCAGGGCAGGGCCGACACTGATCAATTGGGTGCGGGTATGGATATTCCAGCCACGACGCAGGATCATCGCGACACTCCGCTGCTGCAAAAAATGTTCGGGCGTTGGAGAACTGGCCGGTTTTGCGCGGTCTCAGGATGAAGCTGGGCTTGGGTGCTGTCGATCACGCCACAACCTTGTTTGCGTTTTAAAGGCTGCATGTTAACTGAGCTGCTTGGCTTTGCCAGTGCCAGGCAACCTGCTAAAAGCTGGTTGCATAGAGGCGCCGCCGTATAATGCGAGCGATTCGCCACTTTCAATGGTTTACCACGGATACGTTATGACTGATCAGCACCCCATCGCCGTGCTTGGCGGCGGTAGCTTCGGCACTGCGATTGCTAATTTGCTAGCCGAAAACGGCCAGCATGTCCTGCACTGGATGCGCGACCCCGAACAGGCCCAGGCGATTCGGCTGACCCGTGAAAACCCGCGTTACCTCAAAGGCATCAAAATTCATCTGGGCGTTGAGCCTGTCACCGACCTTGCGGCGACGTTGAACGCCTGTCAGTTGATCTTCGTCGCCTTGCCCTCCAGTGCATTGCGTCAGGCGCTGCAACCGGTGGCTGAGCTACTCAGCGGCAAGCAGCTGGTCAGCACCACAAAGGGCATCGAGGCGCAGAGCTTTCTGCTGATGAGCCAGATTCTCGAAGACATCGCCCCGCAGGCGCGCATTGGCGTGCTATCCGGGCCGAACCTGGCGCGTGAAGTAGCCGAGCATGCGCTGACCGCGTCTGTCGTCGCCAGCGAGGACGAAGAACTCTGCCAGCACGTGCAAGCTGCGTTGCACGGCCGCACGTTCCGTGTGTATGCCAGTGCCGATCGTTTTGGCGTCGAGTTGGGCGGTGCGCTGAAGAACGTTTACGCGATCATCGCCGGCATGGCCGCAGCGATGGGCATGGGCGAAAACACCAAGAGCATGCTGATTACCCGCGCTCTGGCGGAAATGACCCGTTTTGCGGTCAAGCTGGGCGCCAATCCCATGACTTTCCTAGGGCTTGCCGGTGTAGGCGATCTGATCGTCACCTGCTCCTCGGCAAAAAGCCGCAACTACCAGGTCGGCTTTGCCCTCGGTGAGGGCTTAAGCCTGGAAGATGCAGTGGCGCGCCTGGGCGAAGTGGCGGAAGGGGTGAACACCATCAAGGTGCTGAAGTCCAAGGCGGAACAGTTACAGGTCTACATGCCCCTGGTCGCGGGCTTGCATGCCATTCTGTTCGAGGGGCGCACGCTGAATCAGGTAATCGGTGCGCTGATGAATGCAGAGCCCAAGACCGACGTTGATTTTATCCCCACCACCGGTTTTTGAGATTCACCTTACTAGACCCTGCAAGGAGATGAGCATGAGTGATGGCAATCAGGAACTGCAGCGCGAATCGATTCTGCTGCGCATCCTCTGGATGGTGATTTTCACCATCGTTTGGCAACTGGCGGAAATCCTCTTGGGCGCTGTGGTGTTGCTGCAACTGGGTTACCGCCTGTTTTACGGTGCGCCGAATGCCGGCCTGCTGGGCTTTGGGGACAGCCTGAGCCAGTACCTGGCGCAGATCGGTCGCTTTGGCACCTTCAACACTGATGAAAAGCCTTGGCCGTTTGCTGACTGGCCAACCCCGCAAGCACCACAAGGTGAGACCCCGCACAGCATTCCTCCGGCGGCCCACCCGGTGCGCGACGAAGAGCCAAAGCTTTGAGTCGTCGGCTTATTGGGGCAAGCCTGTGAAGCTCTGGCTACTGCGCCACGGTGAAGCCGAACCGACTGCGCGCACTGATGCCGAACGCAACCTGACTGCCTATGGTTGGCAGCAGGTGCGTGAGGCAGCTGCGCAGTTGCTAGGGCGGCCGCTGCAGGCTGTATTGGTCAGCCCCTATGTGCGCGCTCAGCAGACTGCGGACCTGGCCTGCGAAGTCTTGGCCTTTAGCGGTATCCGGCAGACCGTGCCCTGGCTAACGCCGGAGAGTGATCTGCGCCAAGCGCTGCGGGAACTGGACGGTTATGCGTTCGACGAGCTGTTGCTGGTCACCCATCAGCCGCTGGTTGGCGCCTTGGCGGGCCTGCTGATTCACGGCCACCGCCAGCAACCGCTGCCGATGAACACAGCCAGTCTGGCGTTGCTGGAAGGTGATGAGCTGGCCGCAGGGTTGATGGAATTGTCTGCCCACAAGCATCCAAGTCGTTCCTGACGCCTCACTACACACCGAAACATTTCTCCTCTTGCGGGCCGCCTTTGTGCGTGGAATAGTCCAACCAAGCAATTGCTTGGTTGGCTCCACAAAAACAACAAAGGAGGAAGCCCTGTGGCTGATGCAATCCGTTTGCCGCTTGAGGTGTTTTATGAGCGCGAGGCTCGGCACCCGAATAAACGCTACATGGTGCAGCCGCTGCCAGGCGGTCAGCTGCAGGAACTGAGCTGGGCCGACGTCGGCGAGCAGGCGCGCCGTGCGGCCAACTGGCTGCGTAGCCGCGAACTGCCGCAGGGCAGCCGCATTGCGATCATTTCCAAGAACTGTGCGCACTGGATCGTCACCGATCTGGCGATCTGGATGGCTGGGCACGTCTCTGTGCCGCTCTACCCCAATCTCACTGCCGAGTCGGTAGGCCAGGTGCTGCGCCACTCAGAGGCCGCGCTGGTGTTCGTCGGCAAGCTGGATGATTGGCCAGCAATGGCTCCCGGTGTGCCGCAGGATGTGCCAACCATCGGCCTGCCATTGCGTCCGCAGGGCGAGTTCAGCTTTACCTGGGATGACCTGCAGGCCTGCACGCCGATTCAGGACAACCCCAAGGCGGCTGCCGATCAGCTCGCCACAATCATCTATACCTCCGGTACCACCGGTACGCCGAAAGGGGTGATGCATCACTTCAGCAATTTCGGCTTTGCCGCCAGCCACGCCACTGAGCTGTTTGGCGTTGGCGAGAATGACCGAGTGCTTTCTTACTTGCCGCTGTGCCATGTGGCCGAGCGCATGTTTGTCGAGCTGGCATCCATTTACGCTGGGCAGACAATCTTCTTTGCCGAGAGCCTGGAAACCTTCCTTGAAGACCTCAAGCGCGCGCGGCCGACGGTGATGTTTGGCGTACCGCGTATCTGGACCAAGTTCCAGATGGGCGTCTACAGCAAGATGCCAGCCGAGAAGCTGGATTTCCTGCTCAAGCTGCCAATCATCGGCCGCATCATCGGCAAAAAAGTGCTGGTTGGTCTGGGCTTGGATGCCGTGCGCTACGCCCTGTCTGGCGCCGCGCCGGTGCCCGAAGCGTTGCTCAACTGGTACAAGCGCCTGGGCTTGGATGTGCTGGAGGTGTACGGCATGACCGAGAACTGCGGTTACTCCCATGTGTGCCGGCCGGGCAAGTTCAAACAAGGCTGGATCGGTCAGAACAGCCCTGGCGTCGAAGTGCGCATCGCCGAGGATGGCGAAGTGCAGGTGCGCAGCGGTGCGACCATGCAGGGCTACTACAAAGATCCTGAGAAAACCGCAGAAACCATCACGTCCGATGGCTTTCTGCGCACCGGTGACAAAGGCGAGCAGGACAGCGAAGGCAATCTGCGCCTGACCGGTCGGATCAAGGAAATCTTCAAGACCAGCAAAGGCAAGTACGTTGCCCCAGCGCCGATTGAGAATCTGCTCGGCGAGCACTCACGCATTGAACAGGTGTGCGTGGTAGGCGATGGCATGCCACAACCCATGGCACTTTGCGTACTGTCCGATGTGGGGCGCAGTGAGGCTTCCAGCGGGCGTGGCGAGTTGGAGAGTAGCTTGAAGAAGTTGTTGGAGGACGTTAACCAAAGCCTCGACAAGCATGAGCGCCTGCAACGTCTGGTGTTGGTCAAGGAGGTCTGGGCGGTTGAGAACGGCTTTCTCACGCCAACTCTGAAGATCAAGCGCGCAGTGGTCGAAGGCACCTATGGCGGGCGCTTCAGTGAATGGACCGAACGCAGTGAAGCGGTGCTCTGGCACGAGTGATCAGGTGTGTGGCCGGCATGCATCATGCCGGCCACGTTCTGGCTGAATCGACCCTAAAGGACTGACTATGGCCCTCTGGCAGCAAACTCCGAACCTGGCTCAGCTCAATGGCTTTCTGAAGAACACCATTGGTGAGCAACTTGATATCCGTTTCGATGCCTTCGATGACGAGTCGTTGACCGCCAGCATGGTGGTCGATGCACGTACTCATCAACCTTACGGCCTGTTGCATGGCGGTGCCTCGGTGGTACTGGCGGAAACCCTCGGTTCCACCGCCAGCCACCTGTGCATCGACAGCAGCAAGTTTTACTGCGTCGGTCTGGAAGTGAACGCCAACCACCTGCGTGGCGTGCGCAGCGGTCGGGTCACCGCGGTAGCTCGGCCGGTTCACCTAGGGCGTACCACCCATGTCTGGGACATCCGTTTGACGGGTGAGGATGGCAAGGCCAGCTGCATTTCCCGGCTGACCATGGCCATTGTGCCGCTTGGGGAGAATGGCCCTGCGCTGCGTTAATCCGTAAAGCCCGCCACTGCCGCTCCGGCTGGCGGGCCTCCCATCAGCTTTGGCTATAGTGCCGTCATTCACTGGCCGTTTTGTCATTGCTGCATCTCAAACACTGCCGGACAATCATCGGCAACTTTCCAGATAAGCCCGCCGCCATGACCCAGTCCGTGTTCTTCGCCCATGCCAACGGCTTTCCCTCGGCTACCTACGGCAAGCTGTTTGCCGCACTAGCGCCTGACTATTCGGTGCAGCACCTGGAGCAACATGGGCATGACCCGCGTTTTCCGGTGAATGACAACTGGAGCAATCTGGTTGATGAGCTGATCCATCACCTTGAGGCTAACCAGCAGCCGGTCTGGGGTGTGGGGCATTCGCTGGGCGGCGTGCTGCATTATCACGCCGCGTTGCTACGCCCCGAGCTTTACCGTGGAGTGGTGATGCTTGATTCGCCAGTCCTGACCCTGGCGGACAAGATGGTGATTCGCGCGGCCAAACGCTTTGGCTTTATCGACCGCATCACCCCGGCCGGACGTACCCTGGGGAGGCGTGAAGAGTTTATTGACCTGGCCGAGGCTCGCGGATATTTCGCAGGCAAAGGGCTATTCCGTCGCTTCGACCCTGAGTGCCTGGACGCCTATGTGCAGCATGGCCTGCAGGCCTCGGGTAATAGCCTGCGCCTGCGGTTTGATCCCGCCACGGAAATCAGTATCTACCGCAGCGTGCCGCATACCAGCCCAGGGCGGCCGCAGCAGCTCAAGGTGCCGCTGGCCATGGTGCGCGGCCGGCATAGCCGGGTGGTGATGCCGCATCATGCCCACTTGGTTCGCCGTGTTCCCAATGGTGAGTACCTGACGCTGCCCGGTGGGCATATGTTTCCCCTGGAACGTCCGCAAGACACTGCCGAATTGCTAAAAAAGCTGTTCCAGCGTTGGGACGGTCAACCTGTCAGTGAGCAACACGCATGAGCCTGCATTTCGAAGAAGTCCGCCTACGGTTGCCGCATATCGAACTGGCCGCCCATCTGTATGGCCCGGAAGACGGTATACCGGTGATTGCCCTGCATGGGTGGTTGGACAATGCCGCCAGTTTTTCCCGCCTGGCTCCGCTGTTGACAGGGTTGCGTATTGTGGCCCTGGATTTTGCCGGCCACGGTCATTCCGATCACCGCCCGCCAGGCGGCAGTTACGCCATCTGGGACTATGCCCACGATGTGCTGCAGGTCGCCGAGCAGTTCGGCTGGCAGCGCTTTTCCCTGCTCGGGCATTCCATGGGCGCAATTGTCTCGGTGCTTTTGGCCGGAGCGATGCCGGAGCGAATCGAGCGTCTGGCACTGATCGATGGGCTGATTCCCTACACCGGTGAGCCGGACACGGCGCCGCAGAAACTCGGCGAAGCGCTCAAGGCGCAGCTGGCCCTGGCCGGCAAGAGCAAGCCGGTATATGCCGAGTTTGACCGGGCTGTGGAAGCGCGTATGCGCGGGGTAGGGGCGGTCAGTCGTGAGGCCGCAGAATTGCTCGCCCAGCGCGGCCTGATGCCGGTGCCTGGCGGGTACACCTGGCGCACTGACAGCCGCCTGACGCTGCCGTCGCCACTGCGTCTGACCCACGCCCATGCCCTAGCGTTTGCACGTAGTCTGCAGTGTCCGGCCAAACTGGTGATGGCGCAGCAAGGCATGTTGCTCGCGCAGCCGAGTATTACTCAGCTGGTCGAGGGCCTGGCCATCGAGGTGGCGCAGCTGCCTGGCGGCCATCACCTGCACCTGGATGACGACGTAGGTGCGGGCTTGGTAGCAGACTGTTTCAAAGCTTTCCTGGGCGCGCCTTGACTTGCTAAAGGCAACTGGGGAAAGGTGTGGGTGATACCCACGGAGATTCGCATGATCGACCTGTATACCGCCGCCACCCCCAACGGCCATAAAGCGTCCATCGCACTGGAAGAGTTACAGCTGCCCTACACCGTGCAGGCTTTGAGTTTCGATAAGCAGGAACAGAAGACTGCGGCCTTTCTCAAGATCAATCCCAATGGCCGTATTCCGGCGATTGTCGACCGCGCTAATGATGATTTCGCCGTGTTCGAATCCGGCGCCATTCTGCTGTATCTCGCCGAGAAAACCGGCCAGCTGCTGCCCAGCGACGCCAAGGGCCGCTCGCGGGTGATCCAGTGGCTGATGTTCCAGATGGGGGGTGTTGGCCCGATGCAAGGTCAGGCCAACGTGTTCTTCCGCTATTTCCCGGAGAAGCTGCAGGGGCCTATTGACCGATACCAGCGCGAAACCCGTCGTCTGTATGAAGTGCTTGATACGCGCTTGAGCGAATCGCAGTACCTGGCCGATGACTACAGTATTGCCGACATTGCCACCTACCCATGGGTGCGTATTCATGACTGGGCAGGCGTCTCTGTTGACGGCCTTGAGCATCTGCAGCGCTGGATGGCTGAGCTGGCTGAGCGTCCTGCCGTACAGCGTGGTTTGCTGGTGCCGCAGCGCGAAGAGGACGGCGCGAAAATCGTCAAAGCGGCCCAGTCGATGTTGATCAAATGAGCCGTCTCAGTATTTATGGCCTCGGCATCAGCCTGTTGCTGGCCACTGCCGTTGTCCGGGCCGATGTCGCAGGTAGTCAGGACCTCGACGTGCTGCCGCGTTTTGCCGGGAGCAAGATTGTCAGCTTCAAGGACGTTGCCGAACAGGAGCGTATCTACCCGCAAGGGGCGATTCGGCGTATCAGTGGCACCCTGCGTTACGAGCGCGAAGTGGCGGCACAGGGCCAGTTGACCGCCGTGACTTATGAACTGCCGCGCACCCATACGGCCAATGAGGCATTTGCCAAGGCCCGCGGTGATTTACAAGCCCAGGACGCCGAGTTGCTTTACTGGTGCGTGGGTCGTGAATGCGGTTCCAGCAGTCTATGGGCTAACGCGGTATTCAATAACGCTACCCTGACCGGTTCGGATGACCAGCAAACGTACGCATTGCTGCGTCTCGCTGAGCCACGTCAGGGCAGCTTGGTGGCGCTGTACAGCATCACCCGTGGTAACAAGCGCGCCTACCTGCATGCCGAGTTGCTCACGGCCAATGCGCCGTTGGGCGAAGTGTTGCCGACCCCAGCCACCCTGCAGCGGCAGCTGAAAAGCACCGGTGAACTGCGCCTGGCCAAGCAGGTTGAACCCAGCGCTGCCTGGATTGAACTGCTGGCACGTAGCCTTAAACTCGACAGCACCTTGCGTGTCACGATCAGCGGCGCCCAAGCCGAAGCCTGGCGCGATGCCCTGGTTGAGCAACGGGTGCGCGCCAGCCGTCTGGAGCTGGGTGACGCAGATGTGAGCGGCGTACAACTCAACGTGCTGCGCTAAGACGCTCCGCCCGGTACTCTTGTCGTTATGAATTGATCCGGCTCTGCCCTTCCAGGCAGAGCCTTTTGCGTTGTGCAGGGAGCTGTTTGGATGGCCAATAACGATCGTTTGCTGGTGCAGATACTCCTGTTGGTCTTGCTGGGCGCCAGCCTGTTGGTGTTGGCACCGTTTTGGTCGGCGCTGTTCTGGGCTGCGGTGTTGTCGTTTGCCAGCTGGCCGGTGATGCGCGTGCTGACGCACCTGCTCAATGGTCGTCAGGCATTGGCGGCGGGGTTGCTGACCCTGGCTTGGACCGTCGTGGTGGCCGTGCCTTTAGTCATGCTGGGCTTCAACCTGGCGGATCACATCAAGGATGTCACCGCGCTGCTCAAGGATTTCCAGGTCGAAGGGCTGCCGCCAGCTCCCGCCTGGTTGGCTGGCGTGCCGCTGGTGGGGGAGCGCTTGGTGGGCTTCTGGATGACCATCGACCAGCAGGGCGCGGCGTTTTTCGCCACTGTGCGGCCGTACCTGGGGCAGGTCGGTAACTGGCTGCTGGCGCGTAGTGCGCAGATCGGTGGCGGTATGGTGGAACTGGCCCTGAGCCTGATTCTGGTGTTCTTTTTCTACCGTGACGGGCCGCGTCTGGCTGCGTTTGCCGAAAGCCTGTTACAGCGTTTGATCGGTGATCGCGCTGAGCATTATCTGGAACTGGTGGCTGGTACCGTGCAGCGGGTGGTCAACGGGGTGATCGGTACTGCCGCGGCGCAGGCCATCCTGGCCTTTATCGGTTTCACCATCGCTGGCGTGCCTGGGGCGTTGGTGCTTGGCATCATGACCTTCGGCTTCAGCCTGATCATGATTCCTCCGTTGATCTGGGGGCCAGCCGTGGCCTGGCTGTTCTGGCAGGGCGAAGTCGGTATGGGATTCTTCCTGCTGGTTTGGGGCTTCTTTGTGATCAGCGGCGTCGACAACATCCTTAAGCCGTACCTGATCAGCCGTGGCGGTAACCTGCCCTTGATCGTGGTGTTGCTCGGGGTGTTCGGCGGCATTCTGGCGTTCGGTTTTATGGGGCTGTTCCTTGGCCCAACATTGCTGGCCGTGGCTTACAGCCTGCTCAGTGATTGGGTCGGTAGCCCTGTCGTCAACACCACGGTCAGCAGCGTTGAATCGCCAGAGAAGCCCGTCAGCTGACTGTTCATTACGGCTGCACAGCTGTTCGAGCCGGTTGGCATTTTCGCTAAATTTCCGCGGCGGCGCCTTGGTCGCCTGTAGCCGGGGTGGTAGCCTTGCGGCGCTTCGCGACCACGCCTTGGCTTGCGCAGCCAGGCGTTGTGCGCATGCCCGACGTCGCGCCTCAAACCGCCACACTGCCGTGCAGTGATTGACGCGGTAGCAGGGAAGCCCCACCCCATAACGGACACGCAGGATATCCCCCATGAAGAAAATAGTTGGCAGCGCCCTGGGCGCAGTTGTCGTTCTAGGCGTACTGAGCACCGCCGGTGCCTGGTACACCGGTCAGCAGCTCCCCGCCGTGTTGGAAACCTCGATCAAGCAGGCCAACGAGGACATGGGTAAAACCCTGCCGGCCCTGGGCCTTAGCGCCACTATTGAGCTGGTTTCTCTCGAACGCCAGCTGTTCAGCAGTAACGCGCGCTACCGCATTCAGTTTGCTGGCAGCCTGGATGGCGAGTCGCCGAGCAACTTCGAGTGGTTCGTCACTGACCACATTGAACACGGGCCTTTCCCGCTGTCACGGCTGCAAGCTCTCAAATTGCTACCCGTTATGGCCACCAGCAACTACGCCCTGGAGCGCAGCCCGGAGCTGGAAAAATGGTTCGCCAGTAGCCAAGGTGGAGCGCCGTTGCAGGGCCAGGTAAGTCTTGGTTATGACCGTTCGATGAGCGGCAACCTGCGCGTACAACCCTTGCAGATGGCGCTGGATGAGCAGACCCAGATTGATTTCAGTGGCTTGCAAATCGATTTCGACAGCAGCGCGAATGTCGAGGCAATCAGTGCCAATGGCGTGATGGACAGCTTCAAGGTCACCTCAACCCTGTCCACCGATGAGAGCATGCGCCTTGAGTTCAAGGGCATGGACCTCACCAGTAATTCCCGCAAGGGCGTCAGCGACTTCTACCTGGGGCAGAACGAGGTGCGCTTGCAGCAGATCGAGCTGCAGGTTGGCGAGAACGCCCCCATCCTGTTCAAGGATTTCGTCCAGCGCGATGAAACCAGCGAAGCCAACCAGCAGCTGTCCGCGCGTTACAGCTATGACATCGGCATGGTCAGCTACCAAGGTACCGACATTGGCTCTTCGCAGATGCTCTGGACCGTGAAAAACCTTGATGCAGCCGCCCTGAAATCGATGATCGAGCTGTATAGCACACTGCTGCAGAGTGGCAAGGTCGACACTGAAAGCGGTATGCCGGAGCTGACCGACGCGCAGACTGCGCAATTCAAGACTGATCTGGAAAAACTGCTGGCCGGCAAACCGGGCCTGGCTCTGGAAAAACTGGCGTTCAAAACTGCCAATGGCGAGAGCAGCTTCAGCTTTGGCTTGGACCTGGACAAGCCGGTGTCCTTCGACCTGCCGGCGCCTGAACTGGCCAAGCAGTTGATTGCCCAACTGGATGCCAAGTTGCTGGTGTCCAAGGCGATGATTGCCGATGTGATTGGTGTACAGGCCACTCTGGCCGGGGAAACCGACAAGGAAGCGATTGCCCAGCAGGCGGCGATGGTCGGTGAAATGGCCAGTGGCATGGCGGTGGCCAGCGAACTGGCAGTGGTGCAGGGGCAGGACATCAGCTCCAGCCTGCATTACGCCAACGATCAGGTGACCTTCAATGGCAAGCAGATGACTGTGGAGCAGTTCGTCGCGCTGGCCATGAGCAGTGGCGGTGGTTTGGCGGGCATGGCCCCTGAAACCCCGGCCGAGGAAATGCTGCTGGACGAAAGCGAGGCTCAAAGCCCCATTCAGTAACGCCTTCAGCGCTACGCCCTAGGCGTAGCGAGCGCCACATACGGCCAGACGACCTGTAAAGCA
The DNA here is from genome assembly GCF_002786345.1 of Pseudomonas sp. FEMGT703P. Lineage (NCBI taxonomy): Bacteria > Pseudomonadati > Pseudomonadota > Gammaproteobacteria > Pseudomonadales > Pseudomonadaceae > Pseudomonas > Pseudomonas sp. FEMGT703P. The sequence continues at coordinate 319,633 of NZ_PGCM01000010.1, forward strand.
GGGCGCCTGGCCGTTTTTGTTTGTCCACGGCCTGCGATCTTTACGCTTTCTTTATGCCGGGCAGCATCGCCCGCACTCGTTCCTTTACGCCCTGGTTGCCGACAATTTGCCCTAAGCGGTAGCCACCGCAATAAGGAGCAAACACATGAGCATTCTCGACGGGGTGTCCCTGGGCCTGGCCTTGGGACTATTCATTTATTTGCTGGTTGCGCTGTTGCGCGCTGATCAGGCGTAGGAGCGCATATGCACAGTTACGATTTCACTTTGATCCTGGCGTTCTTCGTCCTGGTTCTGCTGCCGGCGCCCTTTATCGGGCGTTACCTGTACCGGGTGATGGAAGGCGAGAAAACCTGGCTCAGCCCCGTGCTGCAGCCGGTCGAGCGGCTGTGCTACCGGATTGCCGGTGTCGATAGTAACCGCGAGCAGGACTGGAAAACCTACAGCCTGGCGTTGCTGGCCTTCACCCTGGTCAGCCTGTTGACGCTGTTCGCCATCCTTATGCTGCAAGGCGGCTTGCCGCTCAACCCGCAGCAATTGCCGGGTCTGGAATGGACCCTGGCGTTCAACACCGCAGTGAGCTTCGTCACCAATACCAACTGGCAGGCCTACAGCGGTGAAGCCTCGCTCAGCTACTTCAGCCAGATGGTTGGCCTCGGTGTGCAGAACTTCGTCAGTCCGGCGGTCGGCCTGGCCGTGCTGGTGGTGTTCTGCCGCGGCATCGCCCGGCGTTCGAGCAATAGCGTCGGCAACTTCTGGGTCGACCTGACCCGTGCCACGCTCTACGGCCTGCTGCCGTTCTGCCTGGTTCTGGCGCTGTTTCTGGTGTGGCAGGGCGTGCCACAAACCTTCCTTGAATACGTCACTGCGCACACCATCGGCGGCACCGATCAGGTTGTGCCACTTGGGCCTGCAGCCAGCCAGATTGCCATCAAGCAGCTGGGTACCAACGGCGGCGGTTTCTTCGGCGTCAACTCAGCGCATCCGTTCGAGAACCCCACGGCCTGGAGCAACCTGTTCGAGGTGGCCTCGATCATCCTGATTCCCGCTGCGCTGCTGTTCACCTTTGGCCATTACGTCAAAGACCTGCGCCAGAGCCGCGCGCTGTTGGCCTGCATGCTGATTTTGTTCAGTGTCGGTCTGGGCGGCACCCTGTATGCCGAGCATCAGCCGAACCCTGCGTTGGCCGCATTGCCGATTGAGCAAAGCGGTTCGCTGGAAGGCAAGGAGAGCCGCTTTGGCACCACGGCCTCGGCGTTGTGGGCGGTGACTACCACGGCCGCCTCCAACGGCTCGGTCAACGCCATGCACGATAGCTTCAGCGCGCTGGGCGGGATGATCCCGATGTTCAACATGATGCTCGGCGAAGTGATCTTCGGCGGTGTTGGCGCGGGGCTCTACGGCATGTTGTTGTTTGTGCTGATCGCGGTATTTCTCGCCGGCCTGATGATCGGCCGCACCCCGGAATACCTCGGCAAGAAGCTTGAAGCCCGCGAAGTGCGCTTGCTGGTTGCCACATTGCTGGTAATGCCGGTTGGCGTACTGGTACTCGGCGCCCTGGCGGCCAGCCTGCCGGGCCCAGCGTCCTCTGTAAGTAACCCAGGCGCCCACGGCTTCAGTCAGATTCTTTACAACTACACCTCCGGTGCGGCCAACAACGGCTCGGCCTTTGGCGGCTTCGGTGCCAATACGCCGTACCACAACCTGATGATTGGTCTGGCCATGCTGCTCGGTCGCTTCGGCTACATCCTGCCGATCCTGGCGATTGCCGGCAGCCTGGCGGCGAAGAAGCGCGCGCCGGTGGGCAGCAACAGCTTCCCGACCCACGGCCCGCTGTTCGTCACCCTGCTAACCCTGACCATTCTGTTGGTCGGTGGCCTGACTTTCCTGCCGGCACTGGCCTTGGGCCCGATTGCCGAGCACATGACCATGTTCCAGGGCTTCTAAGGGAGAACCATGATGAATGCCCGTATTGAACCGGCGCTGAACAGCGCCCAGCAACACCCGAAAACCTCGATCGCCGCGTTGTGGAAACCGGCGCTGCGCCAGGCCTTCGTCAAGCTAGACCCACGCCAGTTGGTGCGCTCGCCAGTGATGCTGGTGGTTGAACTGACGGCTGTGGTCACCACCGTGCTGTGCTTTATACCCAACCCTCAGGTCTCCACCGGCCTGGCCGTGCAGATTGCTTTGTGGCTGTGGTTTACCGTGCTGTTTGCCAACTTTGCAGAGGCCCTCGCCGAGGGTCGTGGCAAGGCCCGTGCCGACAGCCTCAAGGCTGGCAGCCAGGGGCTGAATGCGCGGCGCAAGAATGGTCAGAAGTTTGAAACCGTGGCGGCCAGCAGCCTGCGCCGTGGCGATATCGTACGCGTCGAGGCCGGCGAATTGATCCCTGGTGACGGCGAAGTCGTCGAAGGCATCGCCGCAGTCAACGAAGCGGCGATTACCGGCGAATCCGCGCCGGTGATCCGTGAGTCCGGCGGCGACCGTTCGGCCGTGACCGGCAACACGCGAGTGGTCTCCGACTGGTTGCTGGTGCAGATCACTGCCAATCCAGGCGAGTCGACCCTTGACCGGATGATCGCCCTGGTCGAAGGTGCAAAACGTCAGAAAACGCCCAACGAAGTGGCGCTGGATATCCTGCTGATCGGCCTGACCCTGATCTTCCTGCTGGTGGTGGCGACGCTGCAGCCGTTCGCTCGTTTTGCCGACGGCGACCTGCCGCTGGTGTACCTGGTGGCGCTGCTGGTGACGCTGATTCCCACCACCATCGGCGGCCTGCTCTCGGCCATTGGTATCGCTGGCATGGACCGCCTGGTGCGTCTGAATGTGATCGCTAAGTCCGGCCGCGCGGTGGAAGCGGCGGGGGACGTGCATGTGCTGCTGCTCGACAAGACTGGCACCATCACCTTCGGTAACCGCCGTTGCAGCGCGCTGTACAAAGCGCCGGGGGTATCCGGCAAGCAGCTTAGCGATGCGGCGTTGCTGGCTTCGCTGGCGGATGACACCGCAGAAGGCAAGTCGATTGTCGAATACCTGCGTGCGCTGAATACCATGGTTGAGCCTGAGCGCAGTGCGATCAAATCGATTGCCTTCAGTGCCGAGACGCGCCTGTCCGGCGCCGACTACAACGGCCACAGCTACCGCAAGGGTGCAGTGGATGCGGTGCTGCTTTATCTGGGCATCCAGCGCAGCGACGTGCCGCCGGTATTGGCCCGTGAAATCGAAAAAATCGCCCAGAGTGGCGGTACTCCCTTGCTGGTAGCCGGTGACGGTCAGTTGCTCGGCGCCATTCATCTCAAGGACGTGGTCAAGCCGGGTATTCGTGAACGCTTTGCCGAGCTGCGCGCCATGGGCATCCGCACCGTGATGGTGACCGGCGACAACCCGTTGACCGCAGCCGCCATCGCCGCAGAAGCGGGTGTCGATGACGTGATCGCCGAAGCCACCCCGGAGAAGAAGCTGCAACGCATCCGCAGTGAGCAGGCCGAAGGCAAGATGGTCGCGATGTGCGGCGACGGTGCCAACGACGCACCGGCGCTGGCCCAGGCTGACGTTGGCCTGGCGATGAACGATGGTACTCAGGCGGCGCGTGAGGCGGCCAACCTGGTTGACCTCGACAGTGACCCGACCAAGCTGCTCGACGTTGTGCAGGTGGGCAAGGAGTTGCTGGTGACCCGCGGCGCGCTGACCACCTTCTCGGTGGCCAACGATGTGGCCAAGTACTTCGCCATCCTCCCGGCGCTGTTTACCGGCATCTACCCGCAGCTTGGCGCGCTCAACCTGATGCAGCTGCACAGCCCGCAGAGCGCGATTCTCTCGGCGATTGTGTTCAACGCGCTGATCATCGTCGCGTTGATTCCGCTGGCCCTGCGTGGGGTGCGCGTGCAGGCCGCCGATGCTGCCAGCCTGCTGCGCCGCAACCTGTTGATCTACGGCCTGGGCGGCCTGGTGGCGCCCTTTGTCGGGATCAAGCTGATTGATCTGCTGTTGGTGGCCGTCGGCCTCGTTTAACCAACTGCGATCCGTAGCCCGGATGAACTCCGGGCCCGGATTGCATCCGGCTACACAGAATCTGGAGATTCATCATGCTCAAACAAATCCGCCCAGCCATTAGCGTGCTGGCGTTTATGACCCTGGTCACCGGTGTGGTTTATCCGCTGACCGTTACCGGTGTGGCGCAACTGGCGTTCCCGGCGCAGGCCAATGGCAGCCTGTTGCACAATCAACAAGGCGACGTGCTCGGCAGTGCGTTATTGGCGCAACCCTTCGAGGGCGCGCAGTGGTTTCAGCCGCGCCTTTCAGCCGGTGGTTATGCCACCGTGGCCAGTGGAGCGAGCAACCTGGCACCGAGCAACCCGGCGTTGGCCGAGCGTATCGCCGCAGATGCCCAGCGCTTGCAGGCAGAAGGTCAGGGCGCAGTACCCATGCAGCTGGTGACCACCTCGGCCAGTGGCCTCGATCCGCATCTGTCGCCGGTAGCGGCGCAGTTTCAGATCGCCCGAATCGCCGCAGCACGTGGCATCCCAGCGGCCAGCCTGGAACGACTGATCGAACAGTACGTGGAAAAGCCACTGGTAGGGCCGGCAGTGGTCAATGTGCTGGCGCTGAACCTGGCGCTGGCCGACAATTCGCCTCCCGCAAAAGCTGAGTAACTTGCATGAGTGATGCCGTACGCGCCGATGCCCTGCTCGATGAGATGCCGCGAGAGGGTCGTGGCCGGCTAAAGGTCTTTCTCGGTGCGGCACCCGGCGTGGGTAAGACCTACGCCATGCTGCAGGCGGCGCAGGCGCAACTGCGCCAGGGCGTCGACCTGCGCGTGGGCGTGGTGGAAACCCACGGCCGCGCGGAAACCGAGGCCATGCTCACCGGCTTGCCGCAACAGCCGCAGCAGCGTCTGGAATACCGTGGCGTGGCGCTGAGCGAGATGGACCTCGACGGCATTCTGGCCAAGCCGCCAAAGCTGCTGCTTGTCGATGAGCTGGCGCATAGCAATGCCCCCGGTAGCCGCCACAGCAAACGTTGGCAGGATGTGCAGGAACTGCTGGATGCCGGCATCGACGTGTACACCACGGTCAACGTGCAGCACCTCGAAGCACTGAATGATCAGGTGCGCGATATCACCGGCGTGCAAGTGCGTGAAACCCTGCCGGATTGGGTGTTGCAGGAAGCCGACGAAATTCTGCTGATCGACCTGCCTCCGCGCGAGCTGCTGGAGCGCCTGCGTGAAGGCAAGGTGTATGTGCCGGAACAGGCGCGCGCCGCCATCGATGCATTTTTCAGCCAGACCAACCTCACCGCGTTGCGTGAACTGGCGATGCAGACGGCTGCTGCGCGGGTCGATGCGGACCTGAGTCGACGCTACCGCCAGCAAGGTCAGCAAGCGCCTGCGCTGCGTGGCCGCTTGCTGGTCGGCATTGACGGCGATGCTCAGGCCGAGCGCCTGGTGCGGCATGCCTGCCGGGTGGCCGAGCGCCGTCATCTGCCCTGGTCGGTGGTCTATGTGGACACCGGCGGTGAGCGTGATGAAACCCGTTTGAGTTACCTGCAGGGTGCGCAGCAATTGGCCGAGCGCCTGGGCGGCGAGGTGGTCAGCCTGCGCGGCAGCGAGGTGGCGAAAACCCTGATCGAGCATGCCCGCGAGCGCCGCGCCAGCCTTATTCTGGTCGGCCGCAGTCGGCAACGTCTACGACGTATCTGGCACCTCGGCCGGGGTCTGGCTGAGCGTTTGCTGCAACTGGGGCAGGGCCTGGAAATCAGCGTGCTGGATACCGAGGCGAGCAATGCCCCGGCCCTGTCGCGGCGCCGCCAGCCTGTAGTCTGGCGTGACTACCTGCTGGCCTTGCTGGCGACGCTGCTGGCCTCTGCCGTGGCGCTGGGTTTATCCCGTGTACTGGAGTTGCCGAATATCTCGCTGATTCTGCTGGCGGCGGTATTGGTGGTGGCGGTGCGCAGCAGCCTGGGCCCGGCCATGGCATGCGCGGGGCTGTCGTTTCTGGCGTACAACTTTCTGTTTATTCCGCCGACCCTGACCCTGACCATCGACCGTCAGCAAGACGTGCTGACCCTGCTGTTCTTTCTGCTGATGGCTGGCCTCACCGGTAACCTGGCAAGCCGCCAGCGTCAGCAATTGCAGGCCCTGCGTGAGACGCAGCGAGAAACCAGCGCCCTGCTGGAGTTGTCACGCAAGCTGACGGCGGCCACCGACCGCCAGGCGGTATTAGCGGCCGCCATGCAGCAGCTGGGGCTGTGGCAGGACGTCGAGGTTAGCTTGCTGTCGCGTAGCCCGGATGCACTCTGGAAGGTTGAGGCGGGGGCGCAGCGCCTGCTCACTGATCTGGAACGCGCGGCGGCGGACTGGTCCTGGCAGCACGATCAGCCCGCCGGACTGGGCACCGGTACTTTGCCGGACGGGCGCTGGTGGTGGTTGCCTTTGTCGGGCGAAGAGGGGCCGTTGTTGTTGCTCGGTATCAGCCCCAAGGACGGCAGAAGCTTACCTGCCGAGCGACGGCGTCTGCTTACGGCGTTGGGCCAGCCCTTGGCCCAGGCTCTTGAACGCGCGCAATTGGCGGAGGATCTGGAGGCCGCGCGTTTGCACGGGCAGACCGAGGAACTGCGCAGCGCGCTTCTGGCCTCGGTCTCCCATGACCTGCGCACGCCGCTGACCGCCATGCGCGGCTCGATCGACAGCCTGCTGGCGCTTGGCGAGCAGATTCCCCTGGCTGATCGCCGCGAGCTGTTGGAAGGCACCCGCGATGAGGCCGAGCGCCTCGACCGCTATATCCAGAACCTGCTGGACATGACCCGACTGGGCCACGGCGGGCTGAAACTGGCGCGTGACTGGGTGGCGCCGGCGGATATTGTCGCCAGTGCGACCCAGCGTCTGCGCCCGGTGTTGTCCGCCTTGCAGCTGGAGATACAGGTGCCGCAACAGCTGCCGCTGCTCTATGTGCATGCCGCGCTGATCGAACAGGCGTTGGTCAATGTGCTGGAGAATGCCGCGCGTTTTTCCCCGCCCCAGGGGCGTTTGCGCGTTGCAATCGAGGCGGATGCCGAAGAACTGCGCTTTAGTGTCAGTGACCAGGGGCCGGGTATTCCCGAGCATGAGCGCACGAAAATTTTCGATATGTTCTACACCGCCGCCCGGGGAGATCGCGGCGGGCAGGGTACTGGTCTGGGCCTGGCGATCTGTCAGGGCATGCTCGGCGCCCATGGCGGTCGGGTGACTGTGGGCGAAGGGCTGGATGGCCTGGGCGCAAGCCTGACCCTGCACCTGCCGTTGCACACGCAGCCGCAGATGGAAGAAGAACAGTGATGGATAGCCGATGAGCCAAAACCCCGCGACCATTCTGGTTATCGATGACGAAGCGCAGATTCGCAAATTCCTGCGCATCAGCCTTACGGCCCAGGGCTACAAGGTGCTGGAAGGCGCTACGGGGCAGGAAGGTCTGGCCCAGGCCGCGCTGGGTAAACCGGACCTGGTGGTGCTCGACCTCGGCCTGCCGGATATGGACGGCCAACAGGTGCTGCGTGAGCTGCGCGCGTGGTCGCATGTGCCGGTACTGGTGTTGTCGGTGCGCGCCAGCGAGGGCGAAAAGGTCCTCGCGCTGGATGGCGGCGCCAATGATTACGTGACCAAACCCTTTGGCATTCAGGAATTCCTCGCTCGTGTGCGCGTGTTGCTGCGCCTGGCCGGCGGTGTGGAGCAGGCCAGCGCGGCGGTCAGCAGCGGCCCGTTACAGGTGGATTTTGCCTACCGCCGGGTCAGCCTCGATGGCGTCGAGGTCAGCCTGACCCGTAAGGAATACGCGGTGCTGGCGCAACTGGCGCGGCATATCGGCCGGGTGGTGACTCAGCAGCAACTGCTCAAAGACATCTGGGGCCCGACCCATGGCGAGGACAGCCACTACCTGCGCGTGGTGGTCGGCCACCTACGGCAGAAACTCGGCGACGACCCCACCGCGCCGCGTTTTATCGTTACCGAGGCGGGTGTCGGCTATCGCCTGCGTGAGGCATTGTGAACGGCCATTCGCATTCTGGCGTCGCGCTAGACGGCCTTCTGGAGCCTGCATAGACTGCGCCGCAAATTGATCTGCACGCGTCTCAGGAGCTGTCATGAATCGCAAGGGTGTCGCTGTTGCCGCATTGTTGGGAACCTTGGGCTTGCCGCTGTATGGACAGGCGTCCGATTATGCCGAAATCAGTCGGCAGGCCGAGCAAAAAGCGCGTTGGGGCTCGCTGGCTGCAGCCATCTCTGCGTATCGCCAGGTACTGGCCAACGCTGATCTACAGGCATCGCACAATCAGGCCCGCCTGCGTCTGGCGCGCCTGTATCTCGACAGCTTTGATTACCCCGCAGCCCGCAGTGAACTGGCGCAACTGATCGCGACCGCGCCTGACAGTGAAGAGGCCAAGCAGGCGCGCAAGCTGCAGCGCAAAGCAGCGAGCAAGACCAAAGCGCACAGTTACGGTGGCAAAGTGCAGTTTGCCTTGGTCCATGACACCGATACGGCCAATGCCTCTGCCGGCAGCCCGGTCAGTGAACCGTCATTTAATGATGATGACGATGAAGACCTCGACGACGAAGACGGCGATTTTGACGAAGATGACGACTTTGCTGATGCCGACTTTGACGATGATCTGCTCGAAGACGTGGACCTGGACGAAGACGACCTCGACGATGATGAGGATCTGGACGACGAGGATGACGACGCAGGTGATACTGAAGTAACTGCCAAACCCAAGCGTTCTGTGCATGACAATCGTCGTCAAGCGTCTGCTGCGTTACGTTACTCCTATGGCCTGAATGAGCGCGGCGATCGCTGGAATCTGGCTGGCAATTTCAGTCATGCCCGCCAGGACGACCAGGACACCCTGAACCGAGAGACGATTGCGCTTTCCACTGGCCCAGTTCTTCTGGTGCCAGACTGGCGTTTGAAGGTCAATCCATCGGTTACTTACCTGCAGCTGTACAAAGATCACCGCTATGACGTTTCCAGTACCATCTGGTCATTGGGCGTCAGCCACAAGCTCAATCGCGTGCTGGAGCTAGGGGTGCGCTACAACTACGAAAACCGTGACCTCAACAGCGAGAACACGCCAGACGTTGAAGTCGATACGCTCAAGTTTTCCGTCAAGTTCAAACCCACAAGCCATGACAGCTTCGACCTAAGTTATTCCCCCAAGGTCGAGGACAATGACCAGCGAAAGAAAGACAAGGATCAGGGCGGCTGGAAAGTGGCGTATGCACGCAAATTACCCTGGGACAGTTTTGCCGGCATCGCCTATACCCGTCGGCATACCGACTATGGCAATGACCCCAAGGGTAAAGAAGAGGATGAAGACAAGTACGCCCTTACACTGGGCCATAAACTGACCAAGGACCTGCTGGTTGCCGTCAGTTATGAGCACAAGGAAAAGGACTCCAACCAGGTCGACAAGGACAAGAACAACGAGAGCACCTCGTTGAGCCTGTCCTATCGCTTCTGACCCTGGACCTCAGTTATCCCCGCGTTCGTACTTATCCAGCGTATCGCGGGCGATCTGCCGGCCAAGCATGATCAGCTCCGGCGCCTTGTAGAATTCGAAGAAGCGGCATACCCGCTTGGGCACGTTGATCAGGATGTCCGGCGGGTAGCCGGCGATCTTGTACTGGGCCAAGGATGTCTGCATCACCTCAAAGCTCTGGTTGATCAGTTCCAGCAGTGAGGCCGGGCCGCTGAGGTCGGCCACCCGCGAGCCGCTGGCGGATTTCGGTGCGGCGGGTTTGTCCAGGTTGCCACGGGCATTCTGCTGCCAGGGGTTGATGGCTTCGGGCTGCAGCGGTTTGCTGTTGTCCTCCAGCAGAAGCAGCTCATCGTCTTCGCCGGGTTTGCGTTTGAACGAGGGCAGGCGTGAGCCGAGCGAGCTCATCAATAGATCAAAGCGGCCCTTGAGCGCCGGCGCGCGTTCGATGATCGGCAGTTCGTAGTGCTGCTGGTTGGTCGAGTTGAGGTTGACCGCAATGATCAGATCGCAGTGGCTGGACACCACCGGTACGATGGGCAGCGGGTTGAGCAGGCCGCCATCGACCAGCATGCGCTTGCCCTGTACCACTGGGGTGAACAGGCTAGGAATCGCCGCTGAGGCGCGCATGGCCTGGTGCAGGCAGCCTTCCTGGAACCAGATTTCCTGTTGGTTGGTCAGGTCGGTGGCCACGGCTGTAAAGGGGATGGGTAGCTCTTCGATATTGATCTCGCCGACTATTTCGCGAATCTTGCCGAAGACCTTTTCACCGCGAATCGCCCCCAAACGAAAGCTCACATCGAGCAGGCGCAGCACGTCCAGATAATCCAGGCTCTGCGTCCATTCGCGGTACTCATTGAGTTTGCCGGCGGCGTAGATGCCGCCCACCACCGCGCCCATGGAGCAACCAGCGATACAGGCGATTTCATAGCCACGGGCTTCCAGCTCCTCGATCACGCCGATGTGCGCATAACCACGCGCACCACCGGAGCCCAGTACCAGCGCAATGCGCTTACTCATCCTGATGTTCCTCGTAACTATTAATGCAGCGAACATACGCGCCGTGCCGCACGCCGCCAAGGCGTGATTTGCTAGTATCCACGGCATTCGGACCTAAGTGCGACGGCAATTGGAGGCGTTGGCACTTTTGTCTGTTTTGCACGTCTTACTGCCTGTATTGATGCATCGCAATGAGTCGGGCGATGTGTCTTTATACCGGGTGAAACGTATGTCTCTTTGCAGGAGTTACCAGATGAAACTGTTGATCGTGTTGCCCATGTTGCTGTTGGTGCTAAGCGGTTGTGCGGGAAAAACGGCCTATCGCACCAGCTGCGCCAATCAGCTGGACGCCGCCTGGCGCGAGTTGGATCTGGCCAAGGCCGAAGGGTTTGCCGGTACGGTGAGTTATTCCAAGGCGGTGTCGCTGCTGACTGCGGCGAAAACTCAGCAGCAGTTCGAGGGCTACAAGGGCTGTACGGCGAAGTCCGAGCGCGCCCGTTTCTATATCCGTGAGTCGCGAGCTGGCCGCTGATGCAACTGGATTTCAACGCGCTTGAACCGCTCGAACGCTACCGCTGGTTGGCCTCGACTATCACGCCTCGACCGATTGCCTGGGTTTCCAGCGTATCGGCCGACGGGGTCAGCAACCTGGCGCCGTTTAGCTTCTTTCAGGTGATCAGCGATGACCCGCCAACCCTGATGGTCAACGTTAATCACCGCGCCGATGGCGGCCTCAAGGACACGCTGCTGAATGTGCAGGCCAGCGGCGAGCTGGTGATTCAGCTGGTGTCCTTCGCCCAGGCCGAGGCGATGAATGCCAGTGCGGCGGTGCTGCCCTATGGCATCAGCGAGTTCGAGCAGTGCGGTATCGCCAGCCTGCCCTCGCAGCGGGTGGCGCCGCCTCGGGTAGCCGGCGCGGCAGTGGCCTTTGAATGCCGGGTGGCGCAGATCCAAGCCTACCCAGCAGATAAGCCCAATTGCCATCTGATCTTCGCCGAAGTGCTGTTGGCGCATATCGACGATGCGGTGCTCAACGAGCAGGGCCGTATCGACAGCAGTCAGCTCGACCTGATTGGACGTCTCGGCGGTAGTGGTTATACCCGCACCTTGCAGCGCTTTGAGTTGCAACGCCCCTAGGGGCGTTGCCGCCGCAACAGCCACTTCTCCGCTTCAACACAGACGCATATCCCCAGCGCTACCAGCAGGCACCAACCCCAGGCATATGCTGGCAGGGCAGCAGTGGCGAAGACCTGCTGCATCGCCGGCCAGTAGGTGAGCAGCAGTTGCAGGCTGAGCAACAGGCCGGCCATGCTCCAGATCATCGGATTATCGCGTAGGCCGAAGTTCGCCGACCCTTCTAGGCGACGGCTGCTGAATAGGTAGCCGATTTCGCAGGCAACCACTGCGTTGACCGCCAGGGTGCGGCTGCTTTCAAGGCTCCAGCCAAGAGTCTGGGTGTAGAGGAATAGGCCCAGGCTGGCCAGGGTCATCAACGCTCCGATAAACAGCACGCGCCAGAGCAGATGGCGGCTGAGCAGATTGACCTTGGGATCGCGTGGCGGGCGGCGCATCAGGTCGGCTTCTGCCGGCTCAAACGCCAGGGCCAGCGCCAGGGTCACGGCGGTGATCATATTGATCCAGAGAATCTGCAGCGGAGTGATCGGCAAGGTCAGGCCCAGGGCGATGGCCGCCAGCAGGATCATCGCTTCGCCGCCATTGGTGGGCAGGATAAACAGGATGGTTTTCTTCAGGTTGTCATAGACCGTGCGGCCTTCCTCGACCGCATGGGCGATGGTGGCGAAGTTGTCGTCGGCCAATACCATTTGCGCGGCTTCCTTGGCCGCCTCAGTGCCCTTGATGCCCATGGCGATGCCGATGTCTGCGCGTTTCAGGGCCGGCGCGTCGTTGACCCCGTCGCCGGTCATGGCCACCCGCGCACCGCAGGCTTGCAGGCGTTCAACCAGGCGCAGTTTGTGCGCTGGGTTGGTGCGGGCGAACACGCTGGTGGCGGGTAGCAACTGATCGAGTTGGCTGTCGCTGAGGCTGTCGAGATCGGCCCCGGTCAGCGGTTTGCCATCCTCCAGGCCAAGGCGCTGGGCAATGGCGCTGGCGGTGCCGGCATGGTCGCCGGTGATCATCTTTACCGCGATACCTGCGCTGTGGCAGTCGGCGATGGCAGCAATGGCTTCCTCGCGCGGTGGATCGAGCATACCGACCAGACCGAGCAGCACGTAATCGCCGTCCAGGTCCTGATAGTCGAGACTCTGCTGCGGTTCGCCGAGCGGCCGAATGGCCAGGCCGAGCATGCGCAGCCCCTGGCGGGCGCCGCTGTCTAGGGCCTGGTGCCAGTGGCGTGGGTCGAGCGGTTCGGGATGGCCGTCGCGCCATTGGCGGTTGCAGGCTTCGAGCAGGCGTTCCGGGGCGCCGATCATATAGATCAGGCCATGGTGGGCATGATCATGGTGCAGGCTGGCGGTGCAGCGTTGCTCGGAGCTGAAGGGGATGGCATCGACCTGCGGCAGATTACGCGCTTCATGCTGCAGCTCTAGGCCGACTTTGCCGGCCAGGGTCAGCAGGGCGGCTTCGGTGGGGTCGCCGGTGATGCACCAGCCGTTCTCGCCGCTGCGCAGGCTGGCGTTATTGGCCAGCAGGCCGGCACGGGCCAGCTCGCGCAGGTCGTCAGCGGCGTCCAGTTGGCACAGCTGGCCGTCATCGCAGTGAATGCTGCCCTGCGGGGCATAGCCGACGCCCTCGACGCGGTAATGATGTGCGGCGGTAAATACTTGCTGCACGGTCATCTCGTTGCGCGTCAGGGTGCCGGTTTTGTCTGAGCAGATCACCGTGACCGCACCGAGGCTTTCCACCGCTGGCAGATGGCGAATGATCGCCCGGCGCTTGGCCATGCGCTGCACGCCGAGGGCGAGGATGATCGTCAGCACCGCCGGCAGGCCTTCCGGAATGGCAGCCACCGCCAGGCTGACTGCGGCCAGCAGCATGTCCTCTGCGCTGTACCCCCGCAGCAGCACGCCAAAGGCAAAGGTCAGCAGCGCCAGGGCAAGAATGCCCAGGGTCAGGTGGCGAGCAAACTTAGCCATATCGACCAGCAGCGGAGTTTGCAGGCTAACCACGTTTTCCAGCATGTGGCTGATCTTGCCCAGCTCGGTCTGCTTGGCCGTGGCCACCACCACGCCCGCAGCGCTGCCGGCATTCACCAGTGTGCCGGAATAGGCCATGCTGCGGCGGTCGGCCAGGCTGGCCGAGGCGGCTACGGCGTCGTGGTGTTTATCCACGGGTAGGGATTCACCGGTCAGCGCGGCCTCGTCAATGCGCAGATCACGGGTCTCCAGCAGGCGCAGGTCAGCAGGCACGCGGTCGCCGGCCTCCAGCAGCACCCAGTCGCCGGGCACCAGTTGTTCGGCGGCAATGCTGTGCACCTGGCCGTTACGGCGTACCCGGCTTTCCAGGCTGAGCATCTGCTGAATCGCCAGCATGGCGTGCTGGGCTTTGCCTTCCTGGACAAAACCGACCAGGGCGTTGATCAGCACCACGGCAAAGATCACCGCACTGTCGAGCCATTCGCCCAGCAAGAGAGTAAGCAGGCAAGCGCCGAGCAGGACGTAGATCAGCAGGTTGTGAAACTGCAGCGCAAAGCGCTTAAACGGCCCGTTGGCCTGTGGCTGTGTCAGCAGGTTGGGACCATGCTCGCTGAGGCGTTGGGCGGCGTCGGAACTGTCCAGACCTTGGGCACTGCTGTTGAGGTTCTGCAGGCTTTGTTGCCCTGGCTGGGCGTGCCAGTCATGACCTGATGGCGCTTGCATTCAATGTGCTCCAGCGCTGTTCGGGTCTTTAGCCTAAACACCACAAACGAGGTGGGTGTTAGCTTGGATCAATTGAATGGCTCACAAGTTCGTCAGTAAAGATTTCCAGCCGCTATGCCGTGGCAACGCGGCGCAGTAGCATCGTCAACCGGTCTTAAAGGAGTGATACATGCGCGCCAAACTGGAAACTGTGCTGCAGACGGTCAATCACGTGCTTCTGGGCAAGGAACCGCAGGTGCGTCTGGCGCTGACCTGCCTGTTGGCCCAGGGCCATCTGCTGATCGAGGACTTGCCCGGCATGGGCAAAACCACCCTCAGCCATGCCCTGGCCAAGGTACTGGGCTTGAGTTTTCAGCGCATACAGTTCACCTCCGACCTGCTGCCAGGTGACATCCTCGGCACCTCAGTTTTCGACAAGGACACCGGGCAATTTATCTTCCACCCGGGGCCGATTTTCGCCGAGCTGGTGCTGGCCGATGAGATCAACCGCGCCACGCCGAAAAGCCAGAGTGCGCTGCTTGAAGCCATGGAGGAGGGTCAGGTGACTATCGAAGGTGCGACTCGGCCGCTGCCGGAGCCGTTCTTTGTAATTGCCACGCAGAACCCTGTCAGTCAGGGTGGCACTTTCGCCTTGCCTGAGTCGCAGCTGGATCGCTTTTTGATGCGTCTATCGCTTGGCTACCCAGGCAAGGCGGCGGAAAAGGCCCTGCTGCTTGGCGACTCACGGCGTTCGCTGTTGCCGACGCTGCCGGCACTGCTGGATCACGCTGAACTGGCTCTGCTGCAGGCCGAAGTACCGAAAGTGCGCGCCAGCGATGCATTGATCGACTACGTGTTGCGCCTGGTCGATGCCACCCGCACCCAGCCGCAATTCGCCTGGGGCCTGTCGCCTCGGGCCAGCCTGGCGCTGCTTGCGGCTGCGAAAGCCTGGGCCTTCCTCGCCGGGCGAGATTACGTGATTCCAGAAGATGTGCAGGCCGTGCTGCCGTCAGTGGTCGGCCATCGCCTGCGTGAGCGCGCGGACCCGGCCGGGCATGGTGCCGGTAGCCTGGTGCAGTGGTTGCTGCGAGAGGTGCCGGCGCTTTGATCGCCCAGCTCCGACCGCGCTGGAACCGCTGGCTGGCTCGGCGCATTCCGGCAGCCAGCAGCGTACGCCTGAACCAGCGGCGGATCTTTATCATCCCCAGCCGGGTTGGCGCGGCCTTTATGCTGGCGCTGCTGTTGATGTTGCTGGCGGCGATCAACTATCAGAACAGCTTGGCCTATGGCCTGACCTTCCTGCTGGCCTCGGTGTTTGTAGTCGCCATTCTGCACACCTACCGCAACCTGGCCGGGCTGATCCTCAAGGCTGGCAGTGCGCCGGCAGTATTTGTTGGCGAGCCTGCCGGTTTTCGCGTGCGCCTGGCAAGCAGTCAGCGGCCTCATCATGCCGTCAGCCTGGGTTGGCCACCGGCCGAATTGCAGACGCTGGATGTGCCAGCCGAAGGCGTAAGTGAAAGCCAGCTAAACCTGCCAGCGTTGCAGCGCGGTTGGCTACGGCCCGGTCGACTGCGGGTCGAGAGCCGTTTCCCACTGGGGATTCTGGTGGCCTGGAGCTGGGTCGATCTGGATCAGCGCGTACTGGTTTATCCGCGTCCCTTGCCCGGTGATCTGCCGCTGTCCGCCGGCGCCAGTGAGGATCAGGACGAGGAGGGCAGTCGGCCCCACGGTCAGGGCGTGGATGATTATCAGGGGCTGAAGACTTATCAGCCGGGCGACTCCAAGCGTCGCTTGCACTGGAAAGCCTATTCCCGTGGCCAGGGTTTGCTGGTCAAGGATTTTGCCTCGATCACCGGGCGTGACCTGCACCTGGATTTCGATGCATTAGCCGGTGATGTTGAAACCCGTCTGTCGCTGCTTTGCCATTGGGTGCTGCAGCTGTCCGAGCGTCAGCAACCCTTTGCCCTGAGCCTGCCAGGCCAGGTGCTGGGCGCCGATAGTGGCGAGTTGCACCGGGATGCCTGCTTGCGCGCTCTGGCGCTATTCGGGCGTGCGCCATGAGTCGAGTTACGACGATTCCTCGGATCAGCCTGACCTGGCTGCTGGTGGCACAGGTGCTGGTGATCCTTCCGCATCTGACGCATTTACCGTTGTGGATTATTGGTCTGTGGCTGGGCAGTGCGGCCTGGCGTATTCAAATTTTCCGCATGCGTGCGCGTTACCCGAATGCCTGGGCCAAGGGCGGTTTGATGCTGGCCGCAGCGCTCGGGGTGTTTCTTTCCCGCGGCAGCCTGATTGGGCTGGATGCCGGGGTGGTGCTGCTGATTGCGGCGTTCGTGCTCAAGCTGCTGGAGATGCGCACGCGGCGTGATGCATTGGTGCTGATTTTTCTCGGCTTCTTTGTTGTGGTCACCGCCTACCTGTTCGATGACAGCATGCTGATGGCGTTCTACAGCTTGTTGCCGGTTACCGCCTTGCTCGCTGCGCTGATTGGTTTGCAGCAGAGCAGTCTGGCCACCCAGCCCTGGCCGACCGCACGCTTGGCCGGGGGACTGCTGCTGCAGGCGCTGCCGGTGATGCTGCTGCTGTTTGTGTTCTTCCCGCGCATGGGCCCTCTGTGGTCATTGCCGGTGCCGAATGACAAGGCCACTACCGGGCTTTCGGACAGCATGGCCCCGGCGGATATCGCCGATCTAAGTCGCTCCGCGGCGCTGGCGTTTCGCGCCAGTTTCAACGGTGAAACCCCGCCGCGCAGTGAGTTGTACTGGCGTGCGCTGACTCTGGATAGTTTCGACGGGCGGCGTTGGTCGCAATCCAATTACGCCGAGTTTGGCCCTGGCGCGCAGTGGCAGAAACGTGGTGAGGCGCTGAGTTACAGCATCGTGATGCAGCCGAGTACACAGCGCTGGCTATTTGCCTTGGATGTGGCGGAAACCACTTTGGAGCAGACCCGGCAGATGAGCGATTTCCGTCTGCAGCGTCGGCAGCCGGTGGATCGCTCACTGATCTATCAGGCCACCTCCTGGCCGCAGGCGCTACGCGAGCCTAAGCCGTCTCAGGAAGCCCTGCGCCGCGCCCTGCAGTTACCGGATCAAGGCGAGCCACGCAGCCGCGCTTGGGCTGAGCAGCTCAAGCGCGAGCATGCGCAGCCCGAATTGTTGGTGCAGGCACTGCTTAGCCACTTCAACCGCGAGCCCTTTGCTTACACCCTGACTCCGCCAACGTTAGGGGTGAATAATATTGATGATTTCCTGTTTGAAACCCGTAGTGGCTTCTGTGCGCATTACGCCGGAGCAATGACCTACGTGCTGCGCGCTGCGGGCATCCCGGCGCGAGTAGTGGCGGGTTATCAGGGCGGCGAATACAACCCGGCGGGTAACTATGTGCAGGTGCGCCAGTTTGATGCCCATGCCTGGGTTGAGTACTGGCAGGAAGGACGGGGTTGGGTCAGTGTCGATCCGACCTTCCAGGTGGCGCCCGAGCGGATCGACATGGGCCTGGAAGAGGCCCTGGTAGATGAGCAGAGTTTTCTCGAAGACTCGCCTTTTTCGCCGTTGCGCTATCGCAACCTCAGTTGGCTGAATGAGTTGCGCCTGGCCTGGGACAATATCAATTACGGCTGGCAACGCTGGGTGTTGGGCTACCAGAGTCAGCAGCAGCTGGAGTTTCTTCAGCGTTGGCTGGGGCGGGTGGATGCCCAGTCGCTGGTGATCGGCCTGGTAGGTGGTGGGGCGCTGCTGCTTGGTTTGCTATCACTTTGGCTGTTCAAGCCATGGCAGCGTGAACGTGATGTGCAGCAGCGGCTATTCCGTCGTTTTGAGGGTTTGTTGGCGCGCCATGGCGTGCCGCGTAAACCCGGCGAAGGTCCGCGCGACTATGCCATGCGGGCATCCCAACTGATGCCAGCTCAGGCGCAAGCGATTAACGATTTTGCGGCGGCCTTCGAGGCGCAGCGTTATGCCGGGCAAGAACCCTCTACCCTGCAGTTGCGCCTGCACCTGAAGGCCCTCAGGCGCGCGCTGCCTTGGCGGCTTACTCGCCTGGAACCTTAGTACCGCGACCATTGGCCACTTGTGGCTAATCAATAAGCGCATAGTCTGGGTAGTGATTTCACAGGAGTGAGGCAATGCAGGGCTTGATTGATGAGGTGCCACGACACGTACTGCGTATTCAGATGCGCTTGTTTGCCTGTCGTGAACGGCTGCGGGTGACCACCGATGGCGAGGCCCTGCACGATCTGCGTATTGCCTTGCGCCAGTTGCGCAGCTTGCTGCGGCCGTTATCTTCGGTCGCCGCCTGTGAGGCGTTGCAGCTGCGGGCGGCAGAGCTGGGCCGCTTGACCGGTCCGCTGCGCGACCTTGAAGTGCTGCAGGACTATCTGCAACAGCAAGGGCTCGATAGCGCCGCGAAATCTCGGCTACCACTGTTACAGCAGGGCTACCTGCAGCTGTTGGACTGCGCGCCGTTGGCCCATCTGCTTACTGCTTTGGATGACTGGCCGTGGCAATGGCGTCAGGCGGCTAGCAACGGACAGCTGCGTGGTTTGGACAAGTTGATCAAGCAACGCTTGCGCAAGGATCGCAAGCGCCTGAAGCAGGCACTGCTTGATCCTGCACATGACCGCCATCGCCTGCGCTTGCTGGTCAAGCGTCTGCGTTATGCCGCCGAGGCCTATCCGCAGCTGGCCGGTTTTTCCGGTCGTCTGCGCCTGCAGCTTAAACAGGCGCAATCAGCGCTGGGTGATTGGCATGACCACTGGCAATGGTTGCAGTGCGCCGAAGCCGAAGCAGATTTGCAACCGTGCGTAGCGGTTTGGCGGGCGGCGATGCTCGACGCCGAGCAGCAAGCTGATCTGGCCTTGCAGGCACTGGCCACAGGTTTTGCGCGCGCTGACGACTGAGTTGGCAGAAAAGTCGTTAAACCTTCGGCGTGTTTGGCCGAAATGTCGTGTCATTCGCTGGCGTCTTTGCCCTAAGATCACCTGCATCTTCAGTGTTCGAGGTGCTTATGGGCTTTTCCGAATTACTCCAGGCGGTGCGTGACAACCCTCAAGCGGTGCGGATTCCTGCTGCATGGGGACAAGGCCGTGCCAGTTTCGGCGGTTTGGTGGCGGCGCTGGCCTATGAGGCCATGCGTGCTCAGGTGCCAAGCGGGCGCCCGCCACGCTCTCTGGCGATTACCTTTGTTGGCCCTGCGGCGCCTGACGTACCCGTGTGCTTTGAGGTGGAAGTGCTGCGTGAAGGCAAGGCCGTCAGCCAGGTATTGGGGCGGGCAATCCAAGATGGGCAAGTGGTGACTATCGTCCAGGGTAGCTTCGGTGCTGGGCGCGACTCGCGTATTGCCGTGTCGGCAGAGCCGGCACCGGAGGCCAAGGCCGTGGAAGCCTGCCAGGAAATGCCGTATATCCCCACTGTAACCCCTGAGTTCACCCGTTTTCTGGCCATGCGCTGGGCGTTTGGTGGTTTGCCTTTCACCAATAATCCGTCGCGGGACATGGGCGGCTGGGTGCGTCTACGTGATCAGGAAGCGGTCGAGGTGGTCACTGAGGCTCACCTGCTGGCCTTGGTGGATGCGTGGCCGCCTGCGGTTTTGCCACACCTGAGTGCGCCAGCGCCCGGTAGTACGTTGACCTGGACGATTGAGTTTGTGCAGCCAATGACGGCGCTGACGACGCAGGACTGGTGTCTGTACCGGGCGCATATCGAGCATGCCCGCGATGGCTACGGCCATGTGGCCGCAGCAATGTGGAGCGCCAAAGGGGAGTTGCTGGCCATCAGCCGGCAGACGGTGGCGGTTTTCGGTTAAGCGCTGACTAAGGCCGTTGCAGTGGAGTGCTGCAACGGCTGAATTGCCCGCTCTTCACAGCTTGAGCTGACGAATGGCAGTGTTCAGTGAACCGGCCAAATTGGCCAGGTTGGCACTGGTTAGCGCCGATTCCCCCGTTTGGCTGACGGTTTGTTCGGTCACGTCGCGGATGCGGATCACCGCGCGGTTCATTTCTTCAGCCACTTGGCTCTGCTGTTCCGCCGCCACGGCAATCTGCGTATTGCTTTCACGCATATGCGCCACCGACTCGGTGATGGCCACCAGCGCCTGGCCGGCTTCACCGGCCTGTTTGACGCATTCATCGGCTTTGATCGAACTGTCCTGCATAAAGTCCACGGCATCACGGGTGCCGCTTTGCAGGGTATTGATCATTTGGGTGATCACATCGGTGGAGTCCTGCACCCGTCTAGCCAGGTTGCGCACTTCATCTGCTACCACGGCAAAGCCGCGCCCCATTTCACCGGCACGGGCGGCTTCAATGGCAGCGTTCAAGGCGAGCAGGTTGGTCTGTTCGGCAATGCCATGGATTTCACTGACCACGCCACCGATCTTCTGGCTGTCGGCGGCCAGCTTTTCGATCATCTGCGCGGTTTGCTGCACGCCGCTGGACAGCCCGGAAATCGACAGACTCACGCGGTTGACTGCCTGCTGGCCGCTGTGCGCCAGGTGTTCGGCATTCTTGGACTGGTCACGGGTATCGGCGGTGTGTTCGGCAATGTGATGCACGGTGGCGGACATCTGATTGATTGCCGTAGCCGCTTGCTCCGTTTCGCTTTGCTGTTCGAGCATGCCCTGGCGTACATCGCGCATATTACCGGCCAAGCGTTCGGCACCTTCATCCAGCTGCGCTGCTGACTGGGCAACGATGCCAACAACACGCTGGTAGCCCGCCTGCATGGCATTAAAGGCACTGGCCATCTGGCCCACTTCATCTTTGCTGTCGAGTGGCACACGGGCGCTGAGGTCGCCGCTTTTTTCCACCTGCAGCATCACATCCTTGAGGGTGTTGAGGTGGCTGAGCAGAAAGCGAATCAGCAACTGCGAGGCCGCCAGCAACAGCAGCATCAAGAGCGCAACGACCAGGGCATAGCTCGGTGCACGGTCGAAAAACACGTCGGGCAGGCTTGGCGCCGAGGCGGTGATGGCCAGGCGCTGACCGTCTTCACGGACGATGACTTCGGCACCAATCAGACCCTCACTGCCATTCAAATCGACCCAGCCGCGGGCGTTGGCCAGGGCGCTGCCCTGATTGTCCGGCAGGCGTGGAGTCTGGCCGGCCGCAACGCTCAGCAGGTTGCTCGCGCTTGGCAGGGCCTGATCCTGCGGCCATTGGCTTAATAGTCGGGCCTGCTGCTGTGCGGCCTGCTTGGCGGCGGTGTGGTGCACCTGCTGCTCCAGCTGCAGCGCATAGAGCACCAACAGCAGCGTGGTAAAGAAGGCCACGGCATTTACGGCCCAGAATTTGTACTTCAGGGAAAGGTCGCTGATCCAATGGCCCATGCAGGTGTCTCTGTGTGAGGTGAAGGCTTGGCAAAGTGCCAGTAGTGTCGGTCAACGACACTGCGGCGCTATTGATCCTTATCAACAAGCTAGCACTCACTGCGCTACTCAGGGTTCAGTCGGTCGTACCCTTTGGGGTGGGCAGGTTGAAGAAGGCCCGGGCTGTAGCGCTGGTATGGGCCGCCAAAACCTGTTCGGTTTCACCGCGGTGCAACGCCACTTCACGCAACACCTCAACCAGAAAGGCCGGCTCGTTACGACCGTTCTTCGGCTTCGGGCGCAGGCTGCGTGGCAGCAGGAACGGCGCATCACTTTCCAGCATCAGGCGGCCGCGGGGGATTTCCTTGACCAGCGGATGCAGGTTACTGCCGCGGCGCTCGTCGCAGATCCAACCGGTGATGCCGATGTGCAGGTCCATATCCAGGAAGTTGAACAGCGCGCGCTTCTCCCCGGTGAAACAATGCACCACGGCCGCCGGCAGCTGGTCGCGGAAGTGCCGCAGGATCGCCAGCAGGCGCTCGTCGGCATCGCGTTCATGCAGGAATACCGGCAGTTGCAGTTCTACCGCCAGGGCTAACTGCTGCTCCAACACCTGTTCCTGTTGTGGCCGTGGTGAAAAATCGCGATTGAAGTCCAGCCCGCATTCGCCCACCGCGCGCACTCTGGGATCTTCCAGTAAAGCCTTGAGCTGCGCATGGCTGTCGCTGTTCCAGCTGCTAGCGTCGTGGGGGTGAATACCGGCAGTGCTGAACAAATGTTCGGCGCTGTCATCCAACTGTCGGCACAGCTCTAGGGCGTGTTGGCTTTCCGTCAGACTGGTGCCGGTTAACAGCATTTGCTGGACGCCCGCCGCATAGGCGCGAGCGAGGAGTGCTTCGCGTTGTTCAGCAAAGCTTGGGTGAGTCAGATTGACGCCGATGTCGATGAGTTGCATGGTGCTACCTGCTGAATTGATTGGGCAGCATAGCAGAGCTTTTTTAATAGATTAAAAGCTAATAAATACAGCAACTTAAAGCTTATACGTGATGTTGTATGTGATTGTCGGCTGGCGTCTGAGTGCGGGCTGTGCGAACCTCCGCGCCCCGCGCGAGGGGTCAGTTGACTTGTCTGCAGCCTGTTTAACCGGGTGGCGGTGCTGATCTTTCGGCCGATTCTGCCCTGGAGCCTTGATGTCGCGAGTGCTGCTCATCTGCTGCCTATTGCTGCTGTCTTGCACGGCGGTAGCGCGCGTGGCTGGCCCGCTGGAAGTCGAGCAGCCTAAGGCGGTTCGCGACCTGGCGAGTATTCGCAGCAGCGGCGAGTTGCGCGTGCTGGTCAACCAGAGCCGCAACAGCTCGGGTGAAGTCAAAGGCCAGAGCATTGGTGTTGAATATCAACGTATGCGCGCCTTCGAGCAGTACCTCAATCGCAACTCGCGGGATGGCCGCACACTCAAGCTGAAGATCATTCCGCGCGCCAAGGACCAATTGCTGGCCGCCCTGCAGCGGGGCGAAGGCGATCTGGTCGCGCCTGGCGAACTATTGAATATGCCGCGCGGCAGTAACCTCAGCGCCAGTGCGGCGATCCGCAGCAACGTGCCAGTGATCATCGTTGCCAAACAGGGTAACCGGCGTTATCAGAACCTCGAACAGCTGTCTGGACGCAGTTTGGCATTGCCTGCAGGCAGTGTGGCGGGTGAGGCGGTACGGGCGCTCAATCAGCGGCTGATCGACAGCAAACGCTCACCGATTGTCGTCGAGTGGGTTGACCCGAGCTTGGCGGTCGAGGACGTGTTGGAAATGGTCCAGGCTGGAATCTTCAGTGTCACCGCAGTCGAGCAACCGATTGCTGAACGTTGGGCCAAGGTGATGCCTAAGTTGCGCCTGGACCGCCACCTGCCATTGGCCAGCGACGGTGACATGCGCTGGTATGTGCGTCGCGACACCCCCATGCTTGGCGCCAGTATCGACCGCTTCCTCAAGGGCTACCGTGATCCCGCGGATTTAGATGCCGCGTTCCAGCGCGTCTATCGGCGGCTGTACAAAGTGCATTATCCGCTGGGCCGTACCGAGCGTCAGCGCCTGGAAAAGGTCCGTCCGGTGCTACAACGCTATGCGACCCAGCATGATTTCGATTGGTTGGCGCTGGCTGCCGTGGCCTTTAAGGAATCGACCCTTAACCCCGCCGCCCGAGGTGCGGGCGGTGCCACCGGTCTGATGCAGATCACCCCGGCGGCGGCACGCAGTGTTGGCGTGAGCAATATAGGCGTGCTGGATAACAACGTGCAGGCCAGCGCCAAGTACCTGGCGATGATTCGTCGCAACTACTTCAACAGCCCACAGCTCAACGAGCGTGAGCGCATGGCCTTTATCCTGGCGGGCTACAACCTGGGCCCGCAACGGGTGCAGAGCTTGCGGGCTGAAGCGCGTCGGCGTGGCCTAAATCCTAACCAGTGGTTCTTCCAGGTCGAACGGGTGGCGATGGAGCAGATGGGCATGGGCGTGGTCAGCTATGTGAATAGCGTGAATAAGTACTACCTTGCTTATGACCGTGAGCGCTATCTGCTTGAACCCTAGCGCGCAGGTTGAGAATGTTGATTTATTAATTTATTCGATATTTTAAAGCGATTTTATGCGCTTTAAATATTGGTTAATTGGTTTAATCTTTGTTCCATCAACCCCTCACTACAAGGATTGCTGCACATGAACGCTCTGATTAAATCTGTTGTTGCAACTCAAGCTGGCTATGGCCTTACCGTGCTGCGCATCATCGCCGGCATTACCTTTGCCGCCCACGGTGCGCAGAAGCTGTTTGGCTGGTTTGGCGGTTACGGCCTGGAAGGCGTAGGGCAGTGGATGGAAAGCATCGGTCTGGCGCCAGGCTACTTGTTGGCACTGATGGCCGGTAGCGCCGAGTTCTTTGGTGGCATTGCCTTGATTATCGGTCTGCTGGCGCGCCCAGCTGCAGCGGTACTGGCAGTGACCATGGTGGTGGCGATTGCCACTGTGCACCTGGCCAATGGTTTCTTCATGAGCAACAACGGTTATGAGTTTGCCCTGGCACTCTTGGCGATCAGCGTAGCAATCCTGATTGAAGGCGCTGGCAAACTGTCCCTGGACAAGCGCATCGCTGGTTAATCGACACGGCAGCAGCCAGTAAAAAGCCCACTTCGGTGGGCTTTTTGCGTTTCAGGGTTGGGGTTTGTTCTGCGTCGCCAGCTGTTCGGCAGCTTCCAGGCGCAGCTGTTCACGCTCATCGAAGTTCTCTGCGGCCAGCTGGGCAATGGCGGCGCGTTTGTCGCTGGCGCTCATGCCTGGGTTGTTTTCGATGGCGGCTTTTTCAGTGCTGTACTGGGCAATGCGTTTTTTCCAGGTTTGCCGCTGCTGATCGAGCACTTCGAGGCGCTGGGTGGCTTCGGCGCCGACCAGTTGCTGACGCAGCTGGCGGATCTGTTCCGGTTTGGCGCCGGCCGCCTGCAGTCGCGCGGTTTGCTGGCGCAGCTCGTTCTGCAGTTGCGGCAGCACGGTGTCCTGCATCTCGGCAGGCAGATTGTTGCGCAGTTGATCGACGGCGGCGGCTTTGCCGGTATCGTCCAGCTGGCTGTTCTGCAGAATCGCCAGGCGTTGCAGGGTGAATTGGTTGTAGGCCTCTTCGCGGGCGAAGAATGCTTGCTGCGTTTCACTGTCGAAAATCCGCGCGCGCAGTGCCTGCACGGCGGCCTCGCGCTGACGCAGGGCATCCAGATTAGCCATCTGCGGCAGGTCGCGTTCGAGCAGTACCAACTCGCGCTTATAGTCGAGGTACTGGTTGAGCAGAACCAGGGCCTGCTCACGGGCATTGGCCGGCAGTTCTGCGGCGATATAGGCACGCAGCCGCTCGACGCTGGTACGCAGCGGTTCTTCACCGGCTGCGGCAAGGAAATAATCGAAGATGCGCCGGATGTCTTCGCTGATCAGCAGGTTGCCGTTAGCGTCCAGACGAAAGACGCCATCCACTGTGGTGCCGCCGAATGAAGCGGGCAGTTTTTTTAGTGGCGCGACTTGGGTCTGCATGCCGATCTGGCTTGGTGTAGCCGATGGCGTATCACTGCGTTGAATTGGCTGTGGCGCATCGTCATTGAGCTGCGCGGGAATATCCACGGGCTGCAGGTACAGCGCGAGAGCCAGGCAGGCGGCGAACAAAAGCGGGGAGAGCAGCAGAAATTTTTTCACAGGCACTCTTCAGGCGGACAGGCGAGTTCGGCGAAACGGACAACAGCACCAGAGGCTGCACGGCAGCCCCTGGTGAAGCCGTTACAGGCCGTCGTTTTTCAGGCGGTTGGCATGTTGGCGGTAGACCGTGACCGGGTCCGTTTCAAACAGGCTGGTCAGGCCGAGGGTCTGGTTGACCTCATCGAGGTGGTTCATCCGGTAGTTATCGCGGATTACCTTGCCCATGCGCGAGCTGCAGCGGCCAACCAGGCCGTCGTTGGCTTCGCCATTGAAGGTTAGCGCGGTGGCGCCCAGCAGCAGGTCGCTCGGGTCGATGATATTGGTCACCGGGCTGGTACCACTCCAGGAGTAGTAGCGCACGCCATTGACGCTGTAAGCACCTTCACCGCAGGCGGTGGTTGGAATCCCCTGTGGGAACTTGGCGTTGAAACGCGCTGCACCCTGGCTGTTAAGAGATTCCAGCGATCCAAGTGCGTTCTGCGGGGTGGTGCTCGAACTGCCAGAGAGGAAGTTGATCAATGTGCCGAGGCCATTGACGATACCCGATAGCAGGGTTTCTCCAGCTGAACCCGGCGGTACCTGGCGGATAAAGTCGGCGGTGGCCGAGCCTTTATGCGGTGCACCGACGCTGGTGGCGGAGGCAATCAGGTTTGGTTTGACGGCAGCGACGTAGCGGATGGTCGGTCCGCCATGGCTATGGCCAATCAGATTGACCTTGGGCTTGCCGCTGATGGCGACAATCTCTTCCACCTGATCCAGCAGTTCTTCGCCGCGTGCTTCCGAGGTGTTCAGTTGGCTGACTTCTGTGATGTACACGCTGGCACCGTCGCGCCGCAGCGCGGCAGGAATGCCGTACCAGTAGTCGACGCCCAGGATACTGTCGAAGCCGAGCATACCGTGGGCCAGTACAACCGGGTACTTGGTCTGGGTGTAGCCGGAGGAGCCGAACCAGAAAGCATGGGTGTTGCCAGAGGCCAGCAAGCCGGCGCCCAGGCAGAGGGCGAGCAGGGTTTTATTGTTGTTCATTGGTGCTCTCGCTAGGGTTTATCGGGCAGTTCAAGGCAATCCATGCAGCCAAAACGCCCATCCCGTGGCGCGTACATCAGCCCAAGGGTATTGGCAGAAACCATGCCAGCCCCCATAAAGAGTCATGCAGCCGTCTACCACGGGTGCTGCATCGACTGTGAACACATTTCGGCATGGGGGCACGACTGCGGGTTTGTTACGGGGTGAAACGACGTATGCCTGGATTCAGGCCCCATATGGCAGAGCTGCGGTCTGCGCACCGTTGGCAAAAGGCCCGGTTGGCAGGCTGATGAGTGCGGTCACCAACCAAAGGTTGGGGTGGTTGGGTCGGGGCGTGGTTGCACACCTTGACAGTGCTGCGCGGGCTTCTCTAGGATGCCGACTCATGCGCCGATTTAAACAGCTACTTGCGGGGCGCCGGGTTAACTGCTGATTGCAGTGCCCTGAGAAGCACTCTTCGGAGGCTTTGAAATTCCGCTAAAGCGCTGGTTCGGTGTCGCCTCTCACCGCTGCCCAGCGGACTCAATGAGGCGGAGACATATCGATGCACTGTCCCCAACCGCTTATTCGCCTGGCCCCGATCACGTCCGGGCTGACCCTGCACAATCCGAAAATCCTGCTTGGCGGTAGCCACCAGCCGACCTTGCTGCGCTACCTAGATGGTTGGCCCAAGCGTTGGCCGGGACCGCGGACCTTTCTGATCAACTTTGTTCACGACGGCGAATCCCTGGCGCGCTTTGCCAGCAATCATTTCGATATGGCGGTGATCCAGGCGCCAACGGCCGCGCAGCTGGATGAAACCGTGCGGCAGTTGACGCGCGTAGCCAAGCAGGGGCTGATTACCCGGCGCTGAGTGAATCCCACAATAGCTTTGGCCAAAGCCACCGCCGATCCGCTAGGCTCAAACGATATTGTCAGGGAGTGGGCTATGTTCGAATCCGCCGAGATCGGCCGCAGCATTGATAAAGAAACCTTTGAGGCCGAGGCCCCTGCGCTGCGCGAAGCACTGCTGGAAGCGCAGTATGAGCTGCAGCAGCAAGGGCGTTTTGCCGTGCTTATTCTGATCAACGGCATCGAAGGTGCGGGTAAGGGCGAGACGGTCAAGCTGCTCAATGAGTGGATGGATGCGCGACTGATTCAGGTCAGTACCTTCGATCAGCAGACTGATGAAGAGCTGGCGCGCCCGCCGGCCTGGCGTTACTGGCGGCAACTGCCGCCCAAGGGACGTATCGGCATTTTCTTCGGCAACTGGTACAGCCAGATGCTGCAGGGGCGGGTGCATGGGCGGATCAAGAATGCTGTGCTCGATCAGGCCATCGATACCACCCTTGGGCTGGAGCGCATGCTCTGCGATGAGGGCACGCTGATCTTCAAGTTCTGGTTCCACCTGTCCAAACAGCAGATGAAGGCGCGGCTCAAGGCGCTGCAGGATGACCCGCTGCACAGCTGGCGTATCAGTCCATTGGACTGGCAACAGTCAAAAACCTACGACAAGTTTGTACGCGTTGGCGAGCGTGTGCTGCGCCGCACCAGTCGCGATTATGCGCCCTGGTATGTGGTCGAAGGGGCTGACGAGTATTACCGCAGCCTGACGGTCGGACGCATTCTGCTCGATGGCTTGCAAGCCGCGTTGAAGGCCAAGGCGCGCCCAGTACCTCATCCTCATGCCGCGCCGCTGACATCCAGCCTGGATGAACGTGGGCTGATCGACAGCCTGGACATGACCCAGGCGCTGGACAAGGACAGCTACAACGAGCAACTGGTGGTTGAACAGGCACGCTTGTCCAGCCTGATGCGCGACAAACGCATGCGCCGCCATTCGCTGATCGCGGTGTTCGAAGGTAATGATGCCGCCGGCAAGGGCGGCGCGATTCGCCGGGTGATCGGTGCGCTTGATCCCCGCCAGTACCGCATCGTTCCAGTTGCCGCGCCAACCGAAGAAGAGCGCGCGCAGCCCTATCTGTGGCGTTTCTGGCGGCATATTCCACCGCGCGGTAAGTTCACCGTATTTGATCGCTCCTGGTATGGCCGGGTGCTGGTGGAGCGGGTCGAGGGCTTCTGCAGCACCGGCGACTGGTTACGCGCCTATGGCGAGATCAATGATTTCGAGGAGCAGCTCAGCGAAGCCGGCGTGGTGCTGGTGAAGTTCTGGTTGTCGATTGATCAGCAGACCCAGTTGGAGCGCTTCAAAGCCCGCGAACAGATCCCCTTTAAACGCTTCAAGATCACCGAAGAAGACTGGCGCAACCGTGAGAAATGGCCGCTGTACCGCGATGCGGTAGGCGATATGGTCGACCGCACCAGCACGGAAATCGCACCGTGGACGTTGGTGGAAGCCAATGACAAGCGCTTTGCCCGGATCAAGGTGCTTCGCACCATCAACGAGGCGCTCGAAGCGGCGTTCAGCAAAGACTAAGGCACATGGGCAAGAGGATGGTCGCGCATACGGCTGATGAATGATCATCGCTGAGCGAGATTGTCCGGCTTTATTCTTGTTGGCAACTCAACCCAATAACAATGAGGTGCGACATGCGTGAAGTGGTGATTGTTGACAGCGTACGGACTGGTTTGGCCAAGTCCTTCCGTGGCAAGTTCAATCTGACCCGTCCAGACGACATGGCGGCTCATTGCGTCAATGCATTGCTGGCGCGCACCTGTATCGACCCAGCGCTGGTGGATGACTGCATCGTTGGTGCCGGCTCCAATGAAGGCGCTCAGGGCATGAACATTGGCCGTAACGTGGCGGTGTTGTCCGGACTGGGCACCAACGTGGCGGGCATGACCCTCAATCGTTTCTGCTCTTCAGGTCTGCAGGCCATTGCGATTGCAGCTAACCAGGTGGCGTCGGGCTGCAGCGATGTAATCGTGGCGGGCGGCGTTGAGTCGATCACCATGACCCTGAAAAGCATGAACACGCAGAACCTGTTCAACCCGCTGCTGCAAAAAGACGTGCCGGGCATCTATTACCCGATGGGCCAGACCGCCGAGATCGTCGCCCGTCGTTACAACGTCAGCCGCGAAGCCCAGGACGCTTATGCTCTGCAGAGCCAGCAGCGCACTGCGCGGGCGCAGGCCGAAGGCCTGTTCGACGATGAAATCGTGCCGATGCACGTCAAGTATCAAGTCGAAGATAAAGCCACCGGCGAGAAGAGCATCGTCGACGGCATCGTCGCTCACGACGACTGCAACCGTGCTGACACCACTCTGGAAAGTCTGGCCGCGCTTAAGCCGGTGTTTGCCGATGACGGTTCGGTCACCGCTGGCAACGCCTCACAGCTCTCCGATGGCGCTTCGATGACCCTGGTGATGAGCCTGGAAAAAGCCATCGAGCTGGGTCTCAAACCACTGGCGTTCTTCCGTGGCTTTGTTGCCGCCGGTTGTGAGCCGGACGAGATGGGCATTGGCCCGGTGTTCTCGGTGCCCAAGCTGCTCAAGGCCAAGGGCCTGAGTATTGCCGACATCGACCTGTGGGAGCTTAACGAGGCGTTTGCTTCGCAGTGCCTGTATGCCCGTGACCGTCTGGAAATCGACAACGCCAAGTACAACGTCAACGGCGGCTCGATTTCCATCGGCCACCCGTTCGGCATGACGGGTTCGCGTCAGGTCGGCCATCTGGTGCGTGAGCTGCAGCGGCGTAACCTGCGTTACGGCATCGTCACCATGTGTGTGGGCGGCGGCATGGGCGCGACCGGGTTGTTTGAAGCCGTGCGCTGATCGTCCTGCTCTCAATAAAAAACCGCGACATGTCGCGGTTTTTTATTGGCTGGTTTTTGTGTTCAGAATGCGCGACTTTCGATGATCTCGTTGGCCTGTTTCATCCGGCGTATATAGAAAGCGATCTCCCGTTCAGCATCCGTTCGGTTGAAGTACGGGCCTTCCAGCGTACCCTCGCGGGTGGAAAAGAAGTATTGCCCGTTGACCGCGCTGACGCGCTCACTGCGGTAGTGGGTCCCGGGGTTATGGTCGATATGACGTTGGCCGAACATAAATGAACCTCACGCAAAATGAGCTGTTGAGGTCAGTTTAAACGGCGTTTGGATGGCTGCAGATTTTGACGACAAATGGTCGGTTTTGCCGAAATTCGGCTTGATTTCACTGGTTTTCATATTTTTTGACGCCAGAGCGCTGGCTTGATGCGGTGCAGCCATCAGTACAGTTTCCGTGAATTGCGGTGCTTGTCTGTGACTGTGCCGGTTTGCTGGGACGACCTAGAATGCGGCGTTACCGCTCTAACCCACATCGGGCAGAGGGTGCGGTGCTGGTTGCGAGGCGTTTATGCACATTTCTTCCGGTCGTTGGCTCTACGGTCTGTTTCTCGCGCTGCTGACCGCCGTGCTGTGGGGCGTGCTGCCGATCAAGCTCAAGGAAGTGCTGCAGGTGATGGACCCGGTCACGGTGACCTGGTATCGCCTGCTGGTTTCCGGCTCTATCCTGTTGGCCTATCTGGCTGCCAGTCAGCGCTTACCGGCGTTTCGCCCGCTGGGCAAGAAAGGTGGCGGGCTTCTGCTGCTGGCGATTGCCGGGCTGACCGGCAACTATGTGCTGTATTTGACGGGGCTTAACCTGCTTAGCCCTGGCACGACTCAGCTGGTGATTCAGGTAGCTCCGATTCTGTTGCTTGTCAGCAGTATTTTTATCTTTCGCGAGCGATTCAGCTTTGGCCAAGGGCTTGGCTTGTTGGTACTGCTGGTCGGTTTTGCTTTGTTCTTCAACCAGCGTCTGGATGAGCTACTGACCTCGCTGACGGCCTACACCACCGGTGTATTGATTGTATTGCTGGCGGCGTTTGTTTGGACGTTCTACGGCTTGGCGCAAAAGCAACTGTTGACGGTGTGGAATTCGCTGCAGGTGATGATGGTGATCTACCTGGCCTGCGCTGTATTGCTGACGCCTTGGGCACACCCGCTGCAAGCACTCGAGCTCAACCCATTACAGGGGTGGCTGCTGTTCGCTTGCTGCCTGAACACCCTGGTGGCTTATGGCGCGTTTGCCGAAGCATTGGCGCATTGGGAGGCTTCGCGGGTCAGCGCCGCATTGGCGATTACGCCGTTGGTGACGTTTGCGTCGGTGGCCCTTGCTGCCAGTTGGTGGCCTGATCATGTGCAGCCCGAACAGATCAATTGGTTGGCCTATGGCGGCGCCGTACTGGTGGTGCTGGGCTCGGCGCTGACGGCGATGGGGCCGTCATTGTTGGCGGGTTGGCGCACCCGCAAGGCGCGTTTGGCTGCGCTCTGACCTAAGTAACGTTCAGGCCCGGCTGCCGAGCGTTTCTGCCCGGCGTAACCAACTCTGACGTTGCTCTTCGCTGGACGGGCGCACCGGCGCGAATTCGGCCAGGCGGCGAGTTTTGATGCCGCTGAAACCGAGGATGGTGCGAGTCATCTGCCGATGCCCGGGGGCCCCATAAATCCAGCGGAAGTACCAGGGCGGGGTATCCATGGTCACCAGCAGGTCAGCCGTGCGCCCCGTCAGCAGCTTGTCCCAGAGTTGCGAGCGGTTGCGGTACTTGAAGGCGAAACCGGGTAGAAAGGTGCGGTCAAAAAAGCCTTTGAGTAGCGCGGGAATGCCGCCCCACCAGACCGGATAGACGAAGACCAGATGCTCGGCCCAGTGGATCTGCCGCTGCGCTTCCAGCAGGTCCGGTTCCAAGGTCTGGCTTTGCTCGTAGCCATCGCGCAGCACCGGGTCGTAGTTCATTTCGCCAAGCTTCAGCTGGCGCACCACGTGGCCCTTGCTGCGTGCGCCCTGGGCATAGGCTTCACCGAGGGCATGGCAGAAGCTGTTGCCCTTAGGTGTGCCGAGAATCATCAGGATGCGTTTGCCATCACCTTCCAGTGGCGTTGCGCCGCTCTTTGCCGCTTCACTCATGTTGACCTGCCTCCAGCATGTTTTCAGGACGCACCCAGGCGTCGAATTGTTCATTGCTCAGGTAGCCCAACTGCAGTGCTGCTTCGCGCAAGGTGGTGCCATCCTGGTAGGCCTGTTTGGCGATTTGTGCGGCTTTGTCATAGCCGATATGCGGGTTCAGCGCCGTGACCAGCATCAGACCGCGTTCCAGGTGCTCGGCCATTTTCCCTGCGTCCGGTTGCAGGCCAGCGACGCAGTGTTGTTGGAAGTTATGGCAGCCATCGGCCAGCAAGCGGATCGATTGCAGCAGGTTGTGAATGATCACCGGTTTGAACACATTGAGTTGCAGATGGCCCTGGCTTGCGGCAAAGGTAATCGTGGTGTCGTTACCCAGTACCTGGCAGGCCAGCATTGACAGCGCCTCGCATTGAGTGGGGTTGACCTTGCCCGGCATGATCGAGCTGCCCGGCTCATTGGCGGGCAAACGTACCTCGGCCAACCCTGCGCGCGGGCCGGAGCCCAGTAAACGCAGATCGTTAGCCAGTTTCATAAGGGCCACTGCAAGGGTTTTCAAGGCACCGGATAGCGCCACCAAAGGTTCATGGCCGGAGAGGGCGGCAAACTTGTTCGGCGCACTGACCAGTGGTATGCCACTTAAGGCGGCCAGTTCGGCAGCCATAGCATCGGCAAAGCCCTGCGGTGAATTCAGTCCGGTGCCGACGGCCGTGCCGCCTTGGGCCAGTTCGCAGACGGCTGGCAGCGCAGCCTGGATGGCGCGTTCGGCATAACCCAGCTGCGCGACAAAGGCCGATAGCTCCTGTCCGAAGGTCATCGGTGTGGCGTCCATCATGTGTGTGCGACCGGTCTTGACCAGCCGAGCATGCCGTTCAGCCTGCTCCTGCAAGCCATCACGCAGTTCGCGCAGTGCGGGCAGAAGTTGCTGCTGCACCGCTTGCACAGCGGCGATATGCATAGCGGTTGGGAAGCTGTCGTTCGAGCTTTGCGCGCGGTTGACGTGGTCGTTGGGGTGCACCGGTGTTTTGCCACCACGGCCGTTGCCGGCCAGTTCATTGGAGCGCCCAGCGATCACTTCATTAACGTTCATATTGCTCTGCGTACCGCTGCCGGTCTGCCAGACCACCAGGGGAAATTGCTCATCATGCTGGCCGGCTAAGACTTCATTGGCGGCCTGCTCAATCAGCCGGGCCAGATCTGCGGGCAATTCACCGATACGCTGATTAACCCGCGCCGCAGCTTTCTTGATCAGCGCCAGGGCATGCACCACTGGCAAGGGCATGCGCTCCTGGCCGATGGCGAAGTTGATCAGCGAGCGCTGAGTCTGTGCGCCCCAGTAGGCTTCATCCGGCACGTCGATGGGGCCGAGGCTGTCGGTTTCAGTGCGGCTCATGGCGATTCTCCTGAGGGTTGAGCGTGCAGCAAGCAACTTGCCCGGCGGGTGGATGCCCGCCCGGGTGTATTTCAGCTTAGGTTGCGATGCAGCAGGAGAGGTTCAACCGCAATGGCCGATTACCAGCGGGCGCGGGTTTCACCGAGCCAGCCAAGGGCGTTGTTGACTGGCACTCGTTCACCTTCCGGACCGCGTAAAACCCCCTCGAAATGTCCGAACCACTGCTGCGTATCTGCATAAAACGGCCCGAGACGGCGGTAGGCCTGGTGACGCTGGCGTGGGGTGAAGGTCAGCTGTACGGCATTATCCGGGCTGCGCAGTTGCCAGGGCGCCAGGGGGTTGTGCGGCGCCTGAGTGATGGCAATGGGGATATCCAGATGCTGCAACTCGCCACCAAACCACAGGGTGTTTTCCGACAGGCCACTATGGTCCGTCCAGCCAGAGCCGAAGTTGCCGGCGATGCCACCCGGCGCGGCAAAAGCGGCGCGGGTCCAGTGACTATTGAGCGGCCAGACGCCACGGCCGAAATCCAGCGAGGCAAAGCTTTGCCCATTTACACAGCTGTAATGCTGTTTGCCCAGTTGCACGCTGCCACTGCAGGGCAGGCCTAGCTGACGACTGGTGGCGTGAAAGCTATGTGGGCCAAGCGGGGCGACTAGGTTGACCGAATCCAAGTGGCCAGGGCGCTGAATGTCCAGGGCGACTTGCAGTGGTTGCCCGCCAATATCCGGTGCATTGATGGTGATACGGGTGCGTCCGGTGTGTTCAGCCACGCGCAGTTGTAGGCGTGGGTGGTTGAATTCGTGGCTTGCCTGCGGTTGGTCTGGCAGGTCACAGCCACGGCCGAACAGGCGGTACTGGCTGTAGGCGACGGCTTGGCCGCTTTGCAGATCAAGGAAGTAGGCGGCGGCGTAACCCAGGTAGTCAAGGTCGGCCTGGGTGAAGGAGAGCATCCACTGCGGGGTGGTGATGCACCAATGGTTCCAGCGTTTGCGCCGACCGAAGTGCCCGGGTATGGCGCAATCGATCATGGGCCTTGGCGACCAGCCGATGGCCTGCGGGTTGAGCAGGCCGCGGCTGTCGCATAGTGCGATGGCGGCAAAAGGCTCTGGGTGAGTGAAACTGTTCATCGACACGTCCATGTGTGTGCTGGCGCCTACCTTGTGGGCTCAAAGGCGCGCTGAAGCAGAAGATGGCTTATCTCGTCGAGCATGCACAGGCGCGGACCTGCTCGGCAAGTGCTGGCATTTTGGCCTTTAACCAGTCAGTGCGCCAGTGCACAGTTGTAGCGTGAATCAATCGATGCTCTGACTGGCTTGAGTGTGACCCGCGCTTGGGCACAAAATGCTGGCAATTGAGTCCAACAGCACTCATGCCCTTTCTCAGGAGTAGTACATGTCACGTTTACCTGCCTTTTGCGCTGCCCTAATACTGACGTGCGGTAGTGCTCAGGTGCTCGCCGATGCCAAAAGCCACGCGGCTGACGCTGAGCGCTTCCTGCTGCTGGCTCGCGCTGACAAGCTGGCTGTTCCGGTGTATGCCCAGGTGCAGCAGATGTTTGCCCAGCGTTTTGCCGAAAGTAATGCGCCGCAGAGCGAGAAGGCTGTGCTGGAAACCTACCAGGCTCAGGCCAATGCGGCTCTGGAACAGGCCGTGGGTTGGGACAAGCTCAAGCCGGATATGGTCAAGCTCTACACCAGCAACTTCAACGAGCAGGAAATGAAGGACCTGATCCGTTTCTACGAGTCGCCGCTGGGCAAGAAAGTCCTCGAGAAGATGCCAACGCTGACCGCACAGTCGGCGCAGCTGACCCAGGGCAAGCTGGAAGCCGCCGTGCCTAAGGTCAATCAGCTGTTGGCAGAAATGACTACCAAGCTGACTCCAAAGAAGCCCTGAGTGACAGTCCCTATGCCGAAGATCGATTTGTTGCAGGCCGCTCTGGCAAGCCTGCAGCCCCAGCAGCTCGATGTGCTGGATGAAAGCCATATGCACAGCCGGGGGCTGGAAACCCATTACAAGGCGGTGATCGTCAGCGAGCAGTTTGCTGGCCTGAATGCGGTTAAACGCCATCAGAAAGTCTACGCCGCCGTAGGTGAACTGATGGGGCAGATCCATGCCCTGGCGCTGCATACCTATACACCCGATGAGTGGACACAGCAGGGCGTGGCTCCGGCTTCGCCGACCTGCAAGGGCGGCCACTGAGGCAATTCGCCTCTACACGGTTCCCCTCAAGGACAGTAAACTGCGCACCCCGCCGGCCTAGCGCCGGCGGTTTTGTTTGTGACCCGCCTTCCATGGCGGCCACTCCTGGGGGGCCGTCGCGGAGCGACGTCAAAAATTGCTCCCGGCAATTTTTTGTGGTCCTCCAGCCTGGCAAAGCCGCTGCTGGTCACGTTTGTATCCCGGTCCGCCCTTTACGTGGGCGACTACTGAAGGATTTGCTTATGACTGACAAGATCGTTGTCGCTGCGCTGTATAAATTCGTTTCCCTGCCTGACTTCCATGACCTGCGTGAGCCGCTGCTGCAATGCATGCTGGATAACGCGATAAAGGGCACCTTGCTGCTGGCTGAAGAGGGCATCAATGGCACCGTCTCCGGTTCGCGCGCCGGTATCGATGGCCTGATGGCCTGGTTTGACCTGGACCCGCGCCTGGCTGATATCGACCACAAGGAATCCTACTGCGACGAGCAGCCGTTCTATCGCACCAAGGTCAAGCTGAAGAAGGAAATCGTCACCCTGGGCGTGCCCGGCGTTGACCCGAACCAGAAGGTCGGCACCTACGTTGAGCCCAAGGACTGGAACGCGCTGATCTCAGACCCCGAAGTGCTGCTGATCGATACGCGCAACGATTACGAAGTGTCGATTGGCACCTTCGAGGGCGCGGTAGACCCGAAAACCAAGTCGTTCCGCGAGTTTCCCGACTACATCAAGGCGCACTTTGACCCGGCCAAACACAAGAAGGTCGCGATGTTCTGCACCGGAGGCATCCGCTGCGAGAAGGCCTCCAGCTATATGCTCGGCGAGGGCTATGCCGAGGTCTATCACCTCAAGGGCGGCATCCTCAAGTACCTCGAAGAAGTGCCGCAGGAAGAAACCAAGTGGCAGGGTGACTGCTTTGTTTTCGATAACCGGGTTACTGTGCGTCACGACCTGAGCGAAGGCGATTACGACCAATGTCATGCCTGCCGCACCCCGGTGTCGGTGGAAGATCGTCAGTCCGAGTTCTACACCCCAGGCGTCAGTTGCCCGCATTGCTGGGACTCGCTGCCGGAGAAAACCCGCGCTGGCGCCCGCGAGCGTCAACGGCAGATTGAATTGGCTAAAGAGCGCAATCAGCCGCACCCACTGGGCTACAACCCCCGACAAAATCGCGAGGCTTAAGCATGCACGCACGCCTGCTCTATGTGATGGACCCGATGTGTTCATGGTGCTGGGGTTTTGCCCCAGTGCTGGAGTCCCTCGCGGAGCAAGCGGCTGCGGCCGGTGTTGGGCTGGAGTTAGTGATGGGCGGGTTGCGCCGTGATGGTGTGGCTATTGATGCCGCCGCCCGTGTGCGATACCTGGGCTATTGGCAGGCGGTCAATGCCAGCACCGGGCAGCTATTCAACTTCAATGCCGGTTTGCCTGAGGGGTTGGTCTATGACACTGAACCGGCCTGCCGCGCTCTGGTGACAGCACGCAACCTGGCGCCCGAGCTGGTCTGGCCGCTGGCCCGACTGATTCAGCGGGCGTTCTACACCGAAGGCGTGGATGTCACCCGCGCCAGTGTGTTGGTGGAGTTGGCCGAGCGCACCGGGATTCCGCGCATCGTGTTTGCCGAAGCCTTCGACAGCGCTGCACAGCGCGCCGCCACCGCCGCTGACTTCAGCTGGACTCAGGATCTGGGCATTGCCGGCTTTCCCACGCTGCTCGCTGAACGCAACGGCCAACTGGCGCTGCTGACCAACGGCTACCAACCCCTGGACGTGTTGCAGCCCTTGCTGACGCGCTGGCTGGAGCGGGTTGCCCATGCCTGATCATTTGAGTTGGGTGGAAGTTCGTCGGCTGGCCCTGCAGCACAAGAAGGCGTTGATCTGGGCCAACCTGGTTGCCGTGCTGGCCACTCTATGTAGCGTGCCGATCCCGCTGTTGCTGCCGCTGTTGGTCGACGAAGTGCTGCTCAACGACGGTGACGCCGCGCTCAAGGTGATGGACAACTTCCTGCCGGCGAACTGGGAAACCGCCGCAGGCTATATCGGCCTGATGCTGGTGCTGACCCTGTTTCTGCGCGGCGGTGCGCTGATCTTCAACGTGCTGCAGGCGCGGTTGTTTGCCCGCTTGTCGAAAGACATCGTCTACCGCATCCGCATTCGCCTGATCGAACGGCTCAAGCGGATTTCCCTTGGCGAATATGAAAGCCTCGGCGGCGGCACCGTGACCACGCACCTAGTTACCGACCTCGATACCCTGGATAAGTTTGTCGGCGAAACCCTCAGCCGTTTTCTAGTGGCCATGCTAACCCTGGCCGGCACCTCGGCGATCCTGATCTGGATGCACTGGCAGCTGGCGCTGCTGATCCTGTTGTTCAATCCGCTGGTGATCTACGCCACGGTGCAACTGGGTAAGCGGGTCAAACACCTGAAGAAGCTGGAGAACGACAGCACTTCGCGCTTTACCCAGGCGCTGACCGAAACCCTCGAAGCGATTCAGGAAATCCGTGCCGGCAACCGCCAGGGCTTCTTCCTCGGTCGCCTCGGTGGTCGTGCCAAGGAAGTGCGCGACTACGCCGTGGCCTCGCAGTGGAAGACCGATGCCTCGAATCGCGCCAGCGGTCTGCTGTTCCAGTTTGGTATCGATGTATTCCGCGCGGCGGCCATGCTCACCGTGCTGTTCTCTGATCTGTCGATCGGCCAGATGCTCGCGGTGTTCAGTTACCTGTGGTTTATGATCGGCCCGGTCGAGCAGCTGCTTAGCCTGCAATATGCCTTCTACGCCGCCGGTGGCGCGCTAACGCGGATCAACGAGCTGCTGGCGCGCAAGGACGAGCCGCAATACCCCGGCCGCGTCGATCCGTTCAAAGGCCGCGACACCGTGGGCATCGAAGTCAGTGGGCTGACCTTTGCCTATAACGACGAACCGGTGCTTAACCAGCTTAATTTGAGCATCGCCCCAGGCGAGAAGGTCGCTATCGTCGGCGCCAGCGGCGGCGGCAAGAGCACCCTGGTGCAGTTGCTGCTGGGGCTGTATACGCCGCAGGCCGGGACTATCCGGTTTGGTGGCAGCAGCCAGGAAGAGATCGGTCTGGACGGCGTGCGTGAGCATGTGGCGGTGGTGCTGCAGCATCCGGCGCTGTTCAACGACACGGTGCGCGCCAACCTGTGTATGGGCCGGGAACGTGGCGATGACGCTTGCTGGCGTGCGCTGGAAATTGCTCAGCTGGCCGACACCATTCACGGCTTGCCGCAAGGTCTGGACAGCATCGTCGGCCGTTCCGGCGTGCGCCTCTCCGGTGGCCAGCGTCAGCGCCTGGCCATTGCCCGTATGGTGCTGGCCGAGCCGAAAGTGGTGATTTTGGATGAGGCCACATCGGCCCTGGATGCCGCCACCGAATACGCCCTGCACCAGGCGCTCAATCAGTTTCTGCATGGCCGCACCACGCTGATCATCGCTCACCGCCTGAGTGCGGTTAAACAGGCTGATCGGGTGTTGGTATTCGACGGTGGCAGCATCGCCGAAGACGGCGGCCACCAAGAGTTGATTGCCGAAGGTGGGCTCTACGCCAAGCTCTACGGCCATCTGCAGCACTAAAAAAGCATTAAACGCACCGTTATTTCGCGGGCATGGCCTGCTCCTACCCGCGTAGGAGCGGGCCATGCCCGCGATTGGTTGTGGGTTTCAATCGGGCCTGAACCACTGCGGCCTTGCACCTGGCAGCTAAATCGACCGCTTTGTAAATTTATCGTTACGCATGTTGGGTGCTTTCGGTCAGCATTCCCGCTGTTTCTCTAGCTGTATTAAAAACTTGCCGAAAGCCTTGGCCAAGCCTGGGGCGGGGCGCTCTGGGCCTGCTTGTTAGCGGGCCTGCGCTCGGTTGTTATGAGGTCAATCCCGCTGACGCAGCGGCTGATCAAAACAACAACGAGGAGGCGCAATGAACGCCGTGAACAAGATCGAACAGCACAACCCTATCGGTACCGACGGCTTCGAGTTCGTTGAATACACTGCGCCGACCCCGGAAGGCATCCAGCAGCTGCGTGAGCTGTTCACTGCCATGGGCTTTACCGAAACCGCCAAGCACCGCTCGAAAGAGGTCTGGTTGTTCCAGCAGAACGACATCAACTTTGTGCTTAACGGCAGCCCCACCGGGCATGTGCGCGAGTTCGGTCTGAAGCACGGCCCGAGTGCCTGCGCCATGGCTTTCCGCGTGCAGAACGCCGCTCAGGCCGCCGCTTATGTAGAGTCCCAGGGTGCCAAGCTGGTGGGTAGCCACGCCAACTTCGGCGAGCTAAATATTCCCTGCGTAGAGGGCATCGGCGGCTCCTTGTTGTATCTGGTGGACCGCTATGGCGACAAGACCATCTACGACGTCGATTTCGAGTACATCGAAGGCCGCACGCCGAACGACAATTCGGTTGGGCTGAAAGAGCTGGATCACCTGACCCACAACGTCAAACGCGGGCAGATGGACGTGTGGTCAGGCTTCTACGAGCGCATCGCCAACTTCCGTGAGATCCGCTATTTCGACATCGAAGGCAAGCTCACCGGCCTGCTGTCACGCGCCATGACCGCGCCGTGCGGCAAGATCCGCATCCCGATCAACGAGTCGGCCGACGACAAGTCGCAGATTGAGGAATTTATCCGCGAATACCAAGGCGAGGGTATCCAGCATATCGCCCTGAGCAGCGAGGACATTTACGCCACCGTGCGCAAGCTGCGCGCCAATGGCGTGGATTTTATGGTCACCCCCGGTACTTACTACGACAAGGTCGACACCCGCGTGGCCGGGC
The DNA here is from genome assembly GCF_002786345.1 of Pseudomonas sp. FEMGT703P. Taxonomy (NCBI): domain Bacteria; kingdom Pseudomonadati; phylum Pseudomonadota; class Gammaproteobacteria; order Pseudomonadales; family Pseudomonadaceae; genus Pseudomonas; species Pseudomonas sp. FEMGT703P. The sequence goes on from NZ_PGCM01000010.1 coordinate 360,712, forward strand.
ATGGCGAGCCGACGGATGTACTGCGCGAACTGAGCATCCTGATCGACGGCGCGCCGGGCGATGACGGCATCCTGCTGCAGATTTTCACCAATACTGTGATTGGCCCGATCTTCTTCGAGATCATCCAGCGTAAGGGTAACCAGGGCTTTGGCGAGGGCAACTTCAAGGCGCTGTTCGAGTCCATCGAGGAAGACCAGATCAAGCGCGGCGTGATTTCCGCGGACTGATAGCGGGTTCGGCCCCGCAACCGGGGCCGGGTTTATCCACGATGGAGTTCTGTTATGAGCCGTAACTGGATCAGTTTTCCCCTGCGTGAAGGCGAGTGCTCGCGTCAGGCGCACTGCGACTTTCCCGAAGGTACCTACGAGCGCGAGATGGGCCGCGAAGGCTTCTTCGGCCCCACGGCGCACCTGCACCACAAGCATCCGCCCACTGGCTGGATCGACTGGCAGGGGCCGCTGCGCCCCCATGCGTTCAACTTCAATGATATTTCCAGCGAGCGTGATTGCCCGCTGGCAGCGCCGCTGACCCTGCATAACAGCGATGTGAAGCTGCGCGTATGGAAAACCCACGGCGCCATGCGCCATCTGGTGCGCAACGCCGATGGCGATGACCTGCTGTTTATTCATGAGGGAGCAGGGCACTTCTACTGCGACTTCGGTCATTTGACCTACCGCGACGGCGATTACTTGCTGATTCCACGCGGCACCGCCTGGCGTATCGAGGCCAGTGAGCCGACCTTTATGCTGCTGATCGAAAGCACCGACGGTGCCTATCAGCTACCGGACAAGGGCCTGCTCGGCCCGCAGGCGATCTTCGATCCGGCGGTGCTCGATCATCCGCGCATTGATGAGGCCTTCAAGGCCCAGCAGGATGAAAACACCTGGCAGATTCGCATCAAGCGCCGTGGCCAGATCAGCACCGTGACCTATCCCTACAACCCGCTGGATGTGGTCGGCTGGCATGGCGACAACACCGTGGTGCGTCTCAACTGGCGCGATATTCGCCCGCTGATGAGCCACCGTTATCACTTGCCGCCCTCGGCGCACACCACCTTTGTGGCGAATGGTTTTGTGATCTGCACCTTTACCCCACGCCCAGTCGAGAGCGACCCCGGCGCGCTGAAGGTGCCGTTCTATCACAACAACGACGACTACGACGAAGTGCTGTTCTACCACCGAGGCAACTTCTTTAGCCGCGACAATATCGAGCAGGGCATGGTCACCCTGCACCCGTGCGGCTTCCCCCACGGCCCGCATCCCAAGGCGCTGAAAAAGGCGCAGACCGATCCGGCGACCTTTATCGATGAAGTGGCGGTGATGATCGATACCCGCCGCGCCCTGGAAGTCGGCGAAGCCGCCGCCGGAGTGGATGTTCCCGAATATGTGAATTCCTGGCGTGCGCCGGGCAAGGAATCCTGATGAAACTCGCATCACTGAACCAAGGCCGCGACGGTGTACTCGTCGTGGTATCGCGCGACCTCAGCCGAGCCACCGAAGTCCCATCGATTGCCGTTACCCTGCAAGCCGCGCTGGATAACTGGACAGCGGCCAAGCCCAAGCTGGAAGCGGTGTATCAGCGTTTGAATGATGGCCTGGAAGCGGGCGCATTTGCCTTCGATCAGGCGGCCTGCCACAGCCCCTTGCCGCGTGCCTATCACTGGGCCGACGGCAGCGCCTACGTCAATCACGTGGAGCTGGTGCGCAAGGCCCGTGGCGCCGAAATTCCGGAAAGCTTCTGGCATGACCCGCTGATGTACCAGGGTGGCGCCGACTGCTTTATCCCACCGCACAGCCCAATCCAGATGGCGGACGAGGCTTGGGGCATCGACCTGGAAGCCGAAATTGCGGTGATCACCGATGACGTGCCGATGGGCGCGACCGCTGCCGAGGCCGCTTCACATATCCAGCTGCTGATGTTGGTCAACGATGTATCGCTGCGTAACCTGATTCCCGGTGAGTTGGCCAAGGGCTTCGGTTTCTACCAGAGCAAACCGTCTTCTAGTTTCTCGCCGGTGGCGATTACCCCGGACGAGCTGGGCGACACCTGGCGCGACGGCAAGGTGCATCGCCCGCTGGTCTCGCATATCAATGGCGCGCTGTTCGGTCAGCCGGATGCCGGCGTTGACATGACCTTCAACTTCCCGACCCTGGTCGCTCACGCCGCCAAGACCCGGCCGTTATGCTGCGGCACCATCATCGGTTCCGGTACCGTGTCGAACTACGACCGCAGCGCGGGTTCTTCCTGCCTGGCAGAGAAGCGCATGCTGGAAATCATCGAGAGTGGCGAGGCGAAAACCCCGTTCCTCAAGTTCGGTGACCGGGTGCGCATCGAGATGTTCGACGCCGCCGGCCATAGCCTTTTTGGCGCGATCGATCAGGCGGTGGAGCGCTATGAACACTGAGTTGACGCTCTACGGCTACTGGCGTTCCAGCGCAGCCTACCGGGTACGTATCGCACTGAACCTCAAGGGTTTGGCCTACCAGCAAGTGCCGGTGCACTTGGTCAAGGACGGTGGCCAGCAACACTCGGCCGAGTACCAGGCGCTAAATCCGCAGGAGCTGCTGCCGTTGCTGGTGGACAAGGGTAACGGCGGGGTACGCATCGCCCAGTCGCTGGCGATTCTCGAATACCTCGATGAGGTGTTTCCGACGCCGGCGCTGCTGCCCAGCGATCCGGCGCAGCGTGCCCAGGTGCGTGCCCTTGCCCTGCATATTGCCTGCGACCTGCATCCGCTGAACAACCTGCGGGTGCTGCAGTACCTGACCGGCGAGCTTGGGGTGGGCGAGCCGGCCAAGGACGTTTGGTATCGCCATTGGCTGCACAAGGGCCTGGCTGCGGTCGAGGCTGGGATGGCGGTATTCAATGATCGCCTGTCACTCGGCGAACGGCCCGGATATCTGGAAGCCTGTATGGTTCCACAGCTGTATAATGCGCGCCGTTTTAACTGTGACCTTGATGCGTACCCGCGCATCCTCGCCATGGCGGCGCGTTGTGAATCTCTGGATGCCTTTAAACAGGCGGCGCCGGAGGTGCAACCCGACGCCCAGTGATCCCAGCCGGCTTCGCCGCCGCTAGGGTCAGGCGAACCCGGCTCCATAAAAGCCTTGCCACTCCGCCGCGCCACAAGCGCTGCGGGTTCTATTTCGTCACAGATAAAAACAAACAGGTGACGCATGACCCGTGAAAAACCGAAGAACCTCTGGCTCTCGCGCTGGGGCTTTATTCTTGCTGCAACCGGCTCCGCTGTGGGCCTGGGCAATATCTGGAAATTCCCCTACATCACTGGCGAATACGGCGGTGGTGCGTTTGTACTGATGTACCTGGCCTGCATCCTGGCCATCGGTATTCCAGTGATGATGACCGAGATCGCCATTGGCCGACGCGGCCGTGGCAGCCCCATTGATGCGATTGGTCGGGTGGTCAAGGAAAACGGCGGTAACCCGCTGTGGAAGGCCGTCGGCGGCATGGCCATGCTGGCCGGTTTTATGATCCTGTGTTTCTACGTGGTAGTGGCCGGTTGGGCCTTTGCCTATACGTGGAAGATGCTCGACGGCTCCTTGGCTGCCACCAGTGTCGAGCAGTTGGGCGGGGTATTCGAAGCGCATAACGCCAACCCATGGCAACTCGGTGGCTGGAGCGTGTTGGTGGCGCTGCTGACCCTGTGGATTGTCGGCAAAGGCGTGCAGGCTGGTGTCGAGAAAGCTTTCCGCTGGATGATGCCTGGTCTGGCTGTAATGCTGATCGTACTGGTCGGCTATGCCTTCACCAGTGGCAGCTTCAAGGCCGGCTTCGATTTCCTGTTCACCTTCGATGCCTCGAAAATTACCGGCGAAGCGTTGCTGGCGGCTCTGGGCCATGCCTTTTTTACCCTGAGCTTGGCTTCTGGGGCGATTCTCACCTACGGCTCCTATATTCCTGACGGCCAGTCGATTACCCGTACCACCTTTATGGTGGTGGTCTGCGACACCTGCGTGGCGCTGCTGGCGGGGCTGGCGATCTTCCCGATCATCTTCGCCAACGGCATGAGCCCGAGCGCGGGGCCTGGCCTGATCTTTATGAGCCTGCCGCTGGCCTTCCAGCAGATGCCGTTCGGCACTGTCTTCGGTGTGTTGTTCTTCGCCATGGTATCGGTGGCGGCGCTGACCTCGGCCATCTCGATGATCGAGGCACTGGTTGCCTATCTCAACGAGAAACACGGCGTCAGCCGGATCAAGGCCGCTGCCGCTTCCGGTGCGGTGCTGCTGGTGATCAGCCTGCTGGCGATGCTCTCGTTCAACCTGCTGGCCGGCTGGACGCCGCTGGGCAAGAACTTCTTCGACTGGCTGGATTACCTGACTTCGCGCTGGATGATGCCGCTGGGCGGGATCTTTATGGTGCTGCTGGCCGGTTGCCCTGCGCGATGAAATCATGCGTGATGAGCTGAACCTGCCGCCGCTGGGCTATGCCCTCTGGTTGTTTATGGTGCGCTACGTCAGCCCGGTGCTGATCATGGTGGTGTTCCTCCACGCTCTGGGCTGGTTGATGTTTGACCCGATTGCCCAGTGGTACTGGATTGCTGGCGCCATTGGCTTGCTCGCGGTGCTCGGTGAAGTGCTGCGACCACGAGTCGTACCGGCGCTTGCCGGGCGTTAATCACGCCAAGCTGAGCCGCAATAGATAAGGGCGCACGGGCAAAAGCCGTGCGCCCTTTTTCTTACTTACAGATTGGTTCGCCATAACCTTGGCGCGGGCTTTTTGGCGATAAATCGCCACTCTCGGTAAGGCATCAGCGGAAACATGCCGATAAACCGGGTTATCCGCAGCTTTCGACCTTTGGCTTTATCTCGCTGAACAACGGTCAACGGCTCTGGCTCGGGCCTTGGCGCTGATACCTAAGCCCGGCTCAGGCCTCTGGCGCAAGGGTTGCAATAAAGCGGGGCTAAACTGCCATCAGTTGTTCATGAGCTTGCCTAGGCCGCCATCACGCCGCCTTGCTGCGCTCGATAATAAAAACGGAGTTGTTGCTATGTCCTCTTCTGCCGCGCGTCTGTTCGCCGATCTGTCTGTCGGAAAAAAGCTTATGTGTGGCTTCGGCCTGGTGCTGTTGCTCACAGTTGCCGTTACCGGCAGTGGCTTTCTGGCCGTGCAAGCCGTGTTGGATGGGCATGCCAGTACCAGTGGTTTATCGGCAATCGATGCGCAGGTGTTGCAGGCGCGCCGCGCCGAGCGTGATTTTGCTCTGCGGCAAAGCAGCGAGGCTGCAGCGCAGGTGCATGAGCAGCTGGATCGTGTCAGTTCTGCAGTCGCCCAGCAGTTGGCCGCCGCATCCAGTGCCGATCAGGCGCGTCTGCAAAGCATGCAGCAGGCCATCGACGACTATCGCCGCCAGTTCGACAGCTTTGTCGAGCAGCAGAATAATGCCCGCGCGGCGCGCACGCAGATGCGTGAAGCGGCGGGTGAGGCACGTGACCAGTTTGATGTGATCGAGCTGGATATGTATGACGCCGTGCGTGAGCTGCGCCTGGAAGGTGACAAGCTGCGCGGCAGCGACCCGCTGACTCTTGCGGAAACCGCCTCGGGCCTGAGCAAACGCATGCTCGACCTGCGCGGCCATGAGAGCCAGTACATCATCGATGGCTCGGCCGAAGCCCTGGAAGAGTGGACCTATATCAATGACGACCTGCAAACCGTCGCACGCAGCTTGATGGTTTGGCTGGATGACGATCAGAAAGGCGCCATCGAAACGGCTTTGAAGGCGTTGACCCTGTATCAGCAGGCATTCACTAATTACCAACAGGTACGCGGGCAGAGCCAGCAGAGCGAAGTCGCTATGGTTGAACGTGCCCAGGCGGTGCTGGCATTGGTGGATGAAGCCAAGGTTCAGCAAGAGCAGGCCATGGCCGCGGACAGCCGCCAGGCCATGCTGTTGCTCGGCGCGATGGGCATTGCTGCGGTGATTATCGGCATGCTGGCGGCGCTGATTATTTCCCGCCTGATTGTTGCTCCCCTACAGCAGACCGTGGTGTTTGCACAGCGCATCGCCGCTGGCGACTTGACCCACGACCTGCCGCAGGATCGGCGTGACGAACCGGGTCAGCTGATGGCCGCCATGCAAGTGATGAGCATGAGCCTGCGTACCCTGGTTGGGCGCATTGGCGGTGGCGTCAGCCAGATTGCTGCTGCCGCCGAGCAGCTGTCGGCGATTACCGAGCAAACCAGCGTTGGTGTGCAGAACCAGAAGATGGAAACCGAACAGACCGCCACCGCTATGCATGAAATGGCTGCAACCGTGCAGGAAGTGGCGCAGAACGCCGAACAGGCTTCTCTGGCCGCCCGCGCCGCCGATCAGGAAGCGCAACAGGGCAACCAGGTGGTGCTACAAGCTGTCAGCCAGATCAGCAGCTTGGCCAGCGAAGTTGAAGAATCTGCCGAAGCGATTGCCGCGCTGAATCAGGAAAGCGCTCGAATTGGCGGTGTGCTGGAGGTGATTCGCAACGTAGCTGAGCAGACCAATCTGCTCGCATTGAATGCGGCGATCGAAGCCGCACGGGCTGGCGAGCAGGGGCGTGGCTTTGCTGTGGTAGCCGATGAGGTCCGCGCCCTGGCTAAGCGCGCGCAGGACTCTACCGAAGAAATTGAAGGGCTGATCGCCAGCTTGCAGCGCCTGGCCAAGGGCGCCGTGGACAAGATGGACAGCAGCCGTAATCTGACCCAGCGCACTGTCACTCTGGCCGGCGAAGCTGGCGCTGCACTGGGCCGCATCACTCAGGCGGTGAGCACCATTGAGCAGATGAACCAGCAAATTGCTGCGGCCGCGGAAGAGCAGAGCGCGGTGGCGGAAACCATCAGTGAAAGCGTGACGCGGGTGCGCGATATCGGCGAACAAAGCGCCAGTGCCAGTCAGCAAACAGCAACATCCAGTGCCGAACTGGCGCGCTTGGGCGTTGAGTTGCAGGGGCTCGTGGCGCAGTTCCGCAGCTAATTGACCTGCAAAAAACCACCGAGCGGTTGGGCTCGGTGGGCTGATCAAGGGTATTGAGTAACCGGCTCAGTGCGTGGCTCAGGTCTGAAATTGCAGTACTGCGTTCTGCATGCTGCGCGCAACGCGGTCGAGACTTTGCGCCGCATTGGCCAACTCATTGACGGTGCGGCTGTTTTGTTGCGACATCTGCGCGATATGTTCGACTTGCTGTGCCACTTCACTGCTGGCACGGCTCTGCTCGTTGATGGTTTGCGATATTTCTTCCACCACTTCAGCTGCACGGTGCGCGCCGCCACGGATTTCGTTGATCGACTCACCGGCTTGACGAGCCAGCGCCACGCCATCACTGACCCGAGTGACACCCGTCTGCATGCTGTTCACTGCCTGTTCGGTGCTGCTGCGGATGCGTTCGATCATCCCGGTGATTTCCTGGGTCGATTGCGCGGTACGTGCGGCGAGGTTACGTACTTCATCGGCTACCACGGCAAAGCCACGACCTGCTTCACCCGCGCGAGCAGCCTCAATGGCCGCGTTGAGTGCGAGCAGGTTGGTCTGCTCGGCAATGCTTTTGATCACCTGGATGATCGAGTGAATTTCTTCCGATGATTCGCCCAGCGCGGTGATGGTGGCGCTGGATTCATTGACGGCTTCGGCGATCCGGCTCATACCATCGACCACGCCCATGATGACCTGGCCGCCGTTACTGGCGAGGTGTTCAGAGTGCGAAGAAATTTCCTGAGCATTGCGTGCATGGCCGGCAATTTGTTCGATGTTTTGCATCATCTGTTCCATCGCGCCAGCCATGCTGCTGGCGCTTTGTGATTCTTCTGTGGTGCTGTGCACGATGCTCTGCGAGGCACCGTTGAGGTTGCGCGCTGTTTGCTGCAACTGCTCACCTTCCTGCCGAATGTCATCAATCATTTGCCGAAGGTTGGTTTGCATATCCGCCAGTGCTTGCTGCAGCTGTCCGGCTTCATCGTTACTGTCGATGGTGATGGTGCTACGCAGGTTGCCTTGAGCAATATTGCGCGCCACTCCGATGATTTTCTCCAGTGGGCGCAAAACGGCTTTCATCAACTGGGTGGTGAGCAGGCACAGCAGGCAGCAGACCATCAGAATGCCGCCAATCAGCAACCAGGCTGCCTGTTGCACGGCGGCCTCGCCGTCACTACGGGTTTTTGCCGAGTGCGTTTCGATCAGGCCGCTGAGGGCTTCGTTCTTTTCTTCCAGGTCGCCAAAGCTGGCATCGAAGGCCGCCATCTGTTGCCGTGCGGCCTGTGGGTCAGTCAGAGCCAGATTGACGATGCCCTCGGCCTGCTGAATGTAGCTGGCCAGGGCCGGCTGCGATTGGCTGATGGCCTGGCGAATATCCGCACTGAGCGGCAGTTTGGCGTTGTCATTCAGGGTACGGGTAAACCATTCGCTGTGCTCGCGCAGGTCATCGCGTACTTGGGTGACCGCCGCGCTGTCGGCGGGGTCGATATAGAAGGCTGCGAGTACATCGGCGCGCAGGGCGTCATGCATCATGTCGCCTTCCAAGTGGTTGCGCAGGGCGCTGACGCTCAGCTGATTCTCGTTGAGGGCACTGGCCAGGCGGGTTTGCCCCCAGAAACCAATGCTACCCAGCAGGGTGGCTGCGAGCACGCTGATAGCACCACAGGCGATCATTTTCTGCCGGATATTCATGGCTAGACTCCAACGGATAGAGGTTGGAGTTCAGCCTAGACCATGCGCAGCATCTCTGTAGGGCCGGCCTATGCAGGCCGGCAGGCTCGGTTATGGCAAGTCGCTGCTGGCCAGCGGCACTTTACGTAACTCATCAGCCCAGACCAGCAGCGGTACTTGTACCTCAGGCTGCCAGATGCGCGCCCAGAGCAGCTGCAGGCGCGATACATCGCCGCGTTCTACCGGCAGGCGCTGGATGTTGTCATGTACGCGCCATTGGCCGTTTTCCAGGGTGGCGAAGTCGAAGCGGAAGGGGTGGAAACCGGTCATGCCCAGGCGGATATCGGTCACGACCAAGTGATTGCCGAGCTGGTCATAGCGCAGTACACCATCGGTAAACCAGGCCAGCCGAGCATGCGCTGGCGAATCTGCTAGTGCCGCTGTCAGGTGCGTCCCCCGAGGGATGCGCTCGAGCATCGGTGGCGTATCGTCAAACCAGCTGACCAGCGCCTCGTGGTAATCGTCGCCATCCAGAACGATCACCCGCCACAGCAGGCTGTTAAACGGCGTGGTGGTGCTGAAGATTTGCTGAGCTTCGATGCCCTGACGCGCAAGTTCGGCTTCCACGCGTTGCTCGGCCATGTACTTACCCGCGACGGTAAAACCCAGGTAAAGCGAAGAAACCAGCAAGGCCAGTGCGGGCGCCTTGGTGGCCGTCTTCTGCCCAGTGGTGTCGCGTAAGCCATAAAGCAGCCCGAGCGCCACGGCGATGCACAGTGGCACGGTGTAGAGCGGGTCGATAATAAAGATGCTCGACCATGCAGTTGGCACCGGGGTTAGCGGCCAAAGCAACTGGGTGCCGTAACTGGTAAAGCTGTCGAGCAATGGGTGGGTAATCAGCACCAGCCATACCGTCACGAACAGACGTTGGGAGGAATAACCAGGGTGGTTGCGAAAGCGTCGTGTGATCCACGTCAGGAACAGCGCGAGACCGGTGAGGACAAACAGCGAATGGCTGAATCCCCGGTGATAGGTCATGTCAGCCACGGCGTCGCCATAATCGATGACTACATCCAGATCTGGCAATGTGCCGAGCATGGCGCCATAAAGCAGCGCCTTGCGTCCCTGCCAACGACCGAGCAGTGCGCCCTGAATAGTGGCGCCCAGTACCGCCTGGGTTATCGAGTCCATGACTGATCTCTGAATTAAACAGGCGGCTAAATTAGCCGAACGTCCAGGTTTTGGCAGCGGCTAATTTTCAAGCAAAGGTTTCAGTGGCGCACGTGATGATCATGCACTTCTTGGGCGCTGAAGAGTAGCTGCGGGCGGTTTTCGCTATACCAGGCGATCAAGCCAGGCAAAGCCATCGGCCTGCCGTAGAAGTAGCCTTGGGCATAGTCGCTGCCAAGCGAGCGAATCTGCTGGTCATCAGCACTTTCTTCAATGCCCTCACAGATGACGCTGAAATTGAAACCGTGACACAGCTCGATAATGCTGCGCACAACCCTCTGCATTTGCAGATCTTGGCTGATGCCCTGGATAAAGGATTTATCAATTTTTATGCGCTGCACTTTTAAGCTGCTGAGGTAGGAGAGCGAGGAGTAACCGGTGCCGAAATCATCCAGTGCAATATCAACGCCTAGTGCATTTATCTGCTGCAGAATGCCTTGGCACTCATTGAAATTGGCCACAGAAATCGACTCGGTCATTTCCAGCAGCAACTGATCTGCGCTTATGGGCGCATCTGCTAGCCATTTGGCCAGGCTGTTAGGTAAGCGTGGGGTGAACTGGGAAGGCGATACGTTGATAGAAAAGTACAGATGCTCGCGCATCTCGTCCGGCAGTTTATAAAGATCCTGCTTCAGTCGTTGCAGCAACCAGCGGCCAAACGGTAAGCCAAGCTGATTATTCTCGGCCAGTTCCACGACTTCCAGCGGCGAGATGTAACCCATGCTTGGATGGTTCCAGCGCAGCAACACCTCAACGCCCATGACATCTTGCTTGAGCCCGAGAATCGGCTGGTAATGCAGCGCCAGGCCGGGGAACGTGCCATTTATGGCGCGGCGTAGATCGCTCAGCAGCTGCTGACTGCGCAGATAACGGTTGTTAATTTCTTCATCGAATACCTTGAGCCCACGGGTGTGGCTCAGGCGCATTTCGCGTGTAGCAAGCGTTGCGCAGTAGTAAAGCTTTTCGATGCTGTGGGTATTGTCGCTGTTGAATACGACGCCAATGCGGGCGTTGACCTGAAAAAGCTGCTTATCACTCTGGAAGTCAAAGCTCAGGGCTTTTGTCAGCGCTTTAAGGGTTTCAATGACCAAGTCAGCAGGGAAGCGTTCACTAAACGTCATAAGGAACTCATCACCGCCAACGCGCGCAATAAAGCTGCCTTCGGGTTTTAACTGGTTCAAGGTCTGGCCAATTCTTTCCAGTAGGCGATCGCCTGCCTCATGGCTGATGGTTTCGTTGACCGTGCGAAAGTTGTTCATCTCGATTACGGCAACAGCGCTGTATGCAGTGGGACTCACACTGCCGGTTTGTAGTGCTAATAGGCTTTGGCGGTTGGGTAGCTGAGTCAGGGCGTCGTTGCGCGCAAGAAAGTTGTTGCGACGGCTTTCAAAGAACAGCAGCGACAGCAGGGCTCCGCCGCAAAACAGTAAACCGAGCAGAAGGCCTTGAGTCAGAAAGCGCTGGGCATGAGCTTCATCGACGATACTGGCCGCCTCTGGGCCCGTGAAATTGCGCACAATCAGTCGTCGAATGGGCTGTTGATACTGGCTGTAAGTCGTAATCAATTGCTCGACTTGCTCGCTTGGCTGCAGTTGGGGCGCAAACAGCAGAGCTTCATCCTGTTTCAGCTGGTTCAGTAGGCTTCTTGCCAGCGCGGCGGCATCAAAGCGCTCGCGAATCGCACGGTTTTCTTCACCATTGAGGAAAACTTCCAAACGGTTCCAAAGCAAGTCGTAGTCAAGCTGCAGCTGTTCTGCCAGCAGCTTATCTGCCTGAAATAGCCGCAGGCTGGAGTGAAACTTTAGAAATTCATGCTCAAGCTGGGCTAACGACCATGCGGATAGCTGGATACGGCTGGAGGTCAATTCTGCACTGCGCTGGCTGCTGATAAGTGATGCCGCGATACCAATGGCAAAGCCCAGTGTCACCAACAACAAAAAGACATAACGCAGACGCCGCATCTGAATTACTCACTGATCTGCAGAGATTTGAGCTGCCAGACCATGGCGTGGTGGTGTTCTTCTTTGCGTAACTGCGGATAGTCGTTCAGCGGGTACATGATCCAGATGGGCCCTTTGTCGCGTACACGCATCAATTGCTGATTGCGGCGGGTTGCCAAAATGACCGGGTACTCTAGCGAGGCATCACTGCTGAACTCAGTGCTGTAATCATTGAGTGCTGTTGCACTTATCTTATTGCCTTTGGCGCCCAGGGCTGTGAGCAATTCACTCAGTCTGACACCTGAATAGCTGTCGGTGGTTTCAGTCCAGGGGGTCATGGTGCTGACAACGCTCTGCGGCAGAGCATCCAGGCGTTGCAGGTCAAAATAGGCAGTGCCACTGGGGCAGCAGTCCAGTTCGCCGCTGATAGTGAGTATCAGCGGCCCTGACGGTTGCTCCTGCCAGGAAGTCTCCGCCCAAGGCGCTGAACTGATAGTCAGTAAAACAAGTGTTGAAAACAGGCGGCGAGCGGAGAAGGTCATAAGGTGACTCCGTAGAAGAGGCAGGCACTACTGATACTGTCGCGCTGTAGGATTGTAGAACATAGTGGATGATATCACTGTGCCATTACTCTGCCGAAATCAATAGTGCAAATCGCCCCGCGCATTGGAATCTATGGCCTCTGCGCCAGAGCTCTCCTTGGCTACAGTCATAACTTAAAGAAGCTGACTTTGTCCGTTAGGCGATTGGCCAGGGTGGCCAGTTCACGGCTGGAAGCTGCCACTTGTTCGGAGCCGGAGGAGGTTTCCAGGGTGGCGCTGTGGATGCGGTTGATGTTCTGGTTGACCTCTTCAGCCACCGAACTTTGCTCTTCCGAGGCGCTGGCTATCTGCGCGTTCATTTCGTTGATGGCGGTGACTTCGCGGCGAATCTTGTTCAGCGCAGTCTCGGCCTGACCGGTCTGTTCGACGGTTTGTTGGGCCAGTTGACGGCTGTTGCGCATCACTTCGGCGGCTTTGCCTGCACCTTCCTGCAGCTTGCCGATCATGCCGCGAATTTCCCGGGTGGAATCCTGGGTACGGGTAGCGAGGGAGCGTACTTCGTCGGCCACCACGGCAAAGCCACGACCATGTTCACCCGCTCGTGCGGCCTCAATGGCGGCGTTAAGGGCGAGCAGGTTGGTTTGCTCGGCAATGGAGGTAATCACCTCGATGATTTTCTCAATGCTCTCGCTGTCCGTGGACACCTGCTGCACGCTTTCGGCGGCGCTTTCCAGGGTGCGCGCCAGGTTCTGGATGGCGCTGGCGGTAGCGCCAACAACTTGATTGCCGGTTGCGACTTCGCTGTCTGCGTTGCGGGTGGCGGAGGCTGCACTGGCGGCATAGTTGGCCACTTCATTGACGGTGGCGGCCATCTGGTTGATGGCGGTGGCCATCTGCTCAGCCTCGCTGGATTGCAGGCGGATCTGTTTATTGTTGCTGTCGGATGTGGTCAGCAGTTGGTCTGAGGCCAGAGTCAATTCGCTGGCGGCTCCGCGTACCTGAGTAATGGTATCAGCCAGGTGTTTGACCATGTCCTGCAGGGCGCCCATAACGCTGTCCGGATAGTGGGTCTGGATGCGTTGATTGAGTTCGCCATTGGCCAGACGCTGAATAATCTCGGCGACTTTGTAGGGTTCGGCGCCCAGCGTGGATTTCAACTTGTTGATGATGATCAGTGACACGCCAATGCTCAGCAGTACGGCCGCAGCGGTAACCAGCAGAATCAGCAGGCGAAAGCCGCCGGCGGCCTCACGCACCGCACCAATATCCTGACCAATTTCTTGTTCCTGATGGTCGATATAAGCATTGATGCGTTTGAGCCATTCGCGATAAGCCGGGGAGGCTTGCTCCATCAGCAGAGTTCTAGCTGCGTCCGTATCGCCTTGACTGCGCAGGCTGACCAATTGCTCGGTCAAGGCCAGGGTGCTGCGCTCAATAGTCTGAATATCGCTCAGAAGACGCTGTTCGGTAGCTGTTGGCGCTTGTTCGCGCAGCAAGCTGTCCATGGATCGCGCCGACTCTTGATAAAAGTCTTTAAGGCGTTGAATTTCGCTCAGTTGGCGGTTCAGCGCCACATCGTTATCCACCAACACGGCATCGCGGATGGCGATGGCGCGATCATGCACGCTGCCACGAAAGTTGATGGCATAACGCTGCTTGAGCGAGGCCCCTTCACTGACTGCGGTCAGGGTCTCGTCGATAAAGCCAACGCGTATTACACCGATGAGGGTAATTAGGATCATCAGTGACAGAATCAAGCCAAATCCAAGGCTCAGGCGTTGCGCAATACTCAATTGTGATTGCATGAAATCGACTCCTCTTGCCCCTTGGGGCGGCGACTGCTTACTGCGTTAAGGGGAGGCTCGGCAGGTGGTGAGTACTCTCTTGTGCAAATCCTATACAGAATAATTGCTTTGTACAATTTTGTTTTGGGTTGTAGCCATAGTGATCGATGGCCGGTAACGGCGCTGCACAGGAGTCCTTGAAATGGCCGTAATGCCCGTAAATATGCGGTTTATTGCGGTTCATGAAGGGCGAATTGATCTGCCAGGCTCAGCAGGCAGATCATCTGTCGGGTTATACGAAAGTTGTACAGGCTGAGCGTGAGGCTGTAATAGCCTTATGCCGATTGATCATGAGCAGGCCGCTGTATACGGCCTGCGTAGCCTTGATCAGAACGAGGCGAGTATGCGCCCCAGCACAGCCATCGCCTGTTCGCTCTGCACATCCCAAGGATGGCCGTAATTCAGGCGGGCGCAGTTGCCGAAGCGCCGGGTGGCCGAGAAGATCGGCCCTGGTGCCAGACTGATGCCCTGGGCCAGGGCCAGTTGGAACAGGCGCAGTGCATCAACCTGCTCAGGAAACTCGAACCAGAGGAAATAGCCCCCGCTGGGGCGAGAGACCTTGGTCGTGGCGGGGAAATGGCGTGCGGCGGAGGCGAGCATTGACGCCTGTTGCGCTTCCAGAGCATGGCGCAGTTTGCGCAGGTGGCGATCGTAGCCGCCGTGCTGCAGGTAATCGGCCAGGGCGGCCTGGGCTGGTACGGAAGGCGAAATAGTTGTCATCAGCTTGAGCCGGCTGATCTGCTCGGCATAACGTCCGCCGGCCACCCAGCCAACCCGATAACCCGGGGCCAGGCATTTGGAGAACGAGCCGCAGTGCATCACCAGGCCGTCGCGGTCGAAGCTCTTGACGGGTTTAGGCGGTTGGCTGCCGAAGTACAGTTCGGCGTACACGTCATCTTCTATAAGCGGTACTTGATGGCGATGGAGCACCTCATAAAGGGCGCGCTTTTTGTCATCGCTCATGCTCGCGCCCAGCGGGTTCTGCAGGCTGCTCATAAACCAGCAGGCTTTGATTGGCAGGCTGGCCAGGCGCTCGCTGAGCACGTCCAGGTCGATGCCTTCACGTGGGTTGACCGGGATTTCCACGGCCTTGAGCTTCAAACGCTCCAGCACCTGCAGCGTGGCGTAAAAGGCGGGCGCCTCGATGGCCACCAGATCACCGGGTTGGGTGACGGTTTGCAGGCACAGATTGAGTGCTTCCATGGCGCCACTGGTGATCACCAGTTCTTCCAATGGCAGCATCACGCCGCTGACCATATAACGCAGGGCAATTTGCCGGCGCAGGCTGGGGTTGCCCTCGGTCATGTCGGCAATCACCGCCTGTGGCTGCATGTCGCGCACGCTCTGGGCCATTGAACGGGCCAGGCGTGGCAGGGGAAATAGCTGTGGGCTGGGGAAGGCCGAGCCGAACGGTACGGTGCCTGGGTCTTTAAGCGAAGCGAGGACTGAGAACACCAACTCGCTGACATCCACCTCGGTGGTCTGGGTCGGCTGCTGGCTGGTTTCCGGTTCGGCCAGGGAATGCCGCGCCAGCTCGCGCACGAAGTAACCGGAGCGGGCGCGCGCCTGGATCAGGCCACGGTCTTCCAGCAGGTAATAGGCCTGGAACACCGTGGATGGGCTGACCCCATAGGTGCGGCTGGCGTGGCGCACCGAGGGCACTTTTTCGCCAGGCGCGAGCATGCCGCTGCGGATCAGTTCGGCAATCTGGTCGGCAAATATCTCGTAGCGTTTCATCGTGTCCGTAGGCGCGCGTTGCAGATTCGCGCACTCTACGGGGAGTTGCTTGACCATGCGACTTTCAGCGCCCACTGGGTGAGAGAAAGATGCTCTGCGTCTGTGCCTGCTCACGGGCATTGGTAAGGTTCTGGATCACGAACTGCACGGGTAGGGTGCTGGATGTGGCCTGCTGGTTTTCCTGGATCACGGTCACCGGTACGTCGAGGATTTCCCCAGGGTTGAGCTGCAGTTGTGCAGGTGCCTGGAGGCGCAGATCAGGGCTGTTGGCCAGTGACAGCGCATAGCGCTGTGGTTGCTGGGTCTTGTTGATCACCTTGAGCAGGTAGGTGTTCTCGATCTGCCCCAATTGGTTCTCACGGAACATGCTGCGGTCTTTGGCTGCATCAATGGACAGCATCGAGCGGTCATGCAATGCCCAGATGAAGGCCCCGATCATTAACACCAACGCGATGCCGTAGCCAATCAGCCGTGGCCGAAGCCAGTGGGTTTTGCCACCCTGCAGTTCGCGTTCTGAGTGGTAGCCAACCAGGCCACGGGCATAGCCCATTTTGTCCATGATGGAATCGCAGGCATCGATGCATGCTCCGCAGCTGATGCAGTCGATCTGCAGGCCATCACGGATGTCGATACCGGTGGGGCACACTTGCACGCACATATAACAGTCTATGCAATCACCCAGTCCTTCAGCTTTGTGATCGCTTTCCTTCTTACGTGGGCCACGGCTTTCACCACGCGTGGCGTCGTAGGCCACCAGCAGAGTGTCGTCGTCAAACATGGCACTTTGAAAGCGTGAGTAGGGGCACATGTGCACGCAGACTTTCTCACGTAGCCATCCGGCGTTCAGGTATGTAGCCGTCATAAAAAACAGCACCCAGACCAGCGTGCCGCTCTCCAGTTGAAAACTCAGCAGATCGCGGGTGAGCTCACGGATTGGCGTGAAGTAGCCAATAAAGGTCAGGGCCGTGAGCAGGCTAACCGCCAGCCAGATGGCGTGCTTGGCACTGCGCCGCGCCAACTTGTTCAGCGACCAGGGGGCCGCATCCAGCTTGATCCTTTGGTGGCGTTCGCCCTCGGTGATCTTCTCCGCCCACATGAACACCCAGGTCCACACACTTTGCGGGCAGGTGTAGCCACACCATACGCGCCCAGCCACTACCGTGATGGCGAACAAACCGAAGGCGGCGATGATCAGTAATGCCGAGAGCAATATGAAGTCTTGCGGCCAGAAGGTTGCGCCAAAAATGTAGTAGCGGTGCTCGGCCAAGTTCCACAGCACCGCCTGCCGGCCATCCCAGTCAAGCCATGCGGTGCCGAAGAAAATCAGAAACAGCAAACCTGCTCCGTACAGGCGCAGGTTACGAAAACGGCCGCTGAAACTGCGGGTATGAATCGGTCCACCCGCTTGTGACGGCGTCAGGCGGATAGGTTGGCGCGGGTCGATGGTTTCGATGATCTGCGCGGGTATGCGTTCGCTCATTGCGGGCCTCGTCGGGCTTTATCAGGCGAGGGGCATAATGCGAGCACGTCTGTTTGAGTAACAGACTCAGGTTTTCAAATAAAAAGCGGATCAGATGTGCGGTGGCACCGTCGGCACTGGCAGTTCTGCGCGGTGTGAGTGATGACCGCAGCACATTCACAGGGCAATGGCTGATGCCCCAAATGCCACAACCATGGGGCAACTCAGTGTCGGCAGCACGAGTCAGGTCGCGCGTGAGTAGCAGGTAGGCATATTCAACAGCCGCAACTGCACGGGGTACTTATGTGATGTGGCTGCTGGTGATTGTATTGCGCCCACTGCGCTTGGAGCTGTACATGGCGCGGTCGGCGTTTTGCAGCAGCGTTTGCGCATCGCTGCCGTCGTGCGGGTACAGGCTGATACCGAGACTGGCCCTTACCTGAAGGTCTTTACCATCAATTAACAGACGGTTTTGCAGCAAGGACAGGAGTTTTTGAGCTATTCCCAGCAGGGTCGCGCGGCTTTCCACCTCGTCAAACAGGATGACGAACTCGTCACCGCCCAGGCGGGCCACGGTATCTCCGCTGCGGGTTACTGAGACCAGCAGGTGTGCCACGTTACTCAACACCTCGTCACCCGCGGCGTGGCCATGGGTGTCGTTGATCTCCTTGAAGTGATCAAGGTCGACATAGAGCAAGCCCAATAATTTCCCGCTGCGCTCTGCGTTGCTGATTGCATGTTCTAAACGATCGAAAAACAGGCGGCGATTGGGTAGCCCGGTCAATGGGTCGATATGCGCCATGCGCTGCAGCTCTTGCTGGTTGGTGTTGAGCTGGATGATCTGGGCAAGGATTTTCTCCTGCATGGCACGGATATCCCGGGCCAGCTTGCCGAGCTCGTCCCCCCGCTCGGTTGGCAGGGGCTGCAGGCTGAGGTCTTGGCTGAAGTGGGCTATCGCCAGGCCGATTTGGTTCAACGGGCGAATCATTTGTCGTGCAAGCCACAAGGACAGTATCAGGGTGATAAGGCCGAGCGCGGCGATGATCTGAATCAGGCGCTGATCGAGTGCTTGGGATGCTTGCAGAATATGTTTTTCGGGAACCGCTAGACCGAGGAGTAAATGATTACTTTCGGCTTCGATGCTGATGGTCGTGAATGCCGCCAGTCGTGAGGGCTGTTCGCGTTTAGCGGGCAGAATGCCAAGCATGCTGCTGCTTTTACCGCTCAGCAGCGTAAGAATCTCCGGCAGCTGCGCTTGCAGCATTGCAATAGAGCCTTGATCTTGGGATTGCTCACGCTCTGGATTGAGGAGTAATTCGCCCTGGCTGTTGGCTAAAAAAAACTGGTAGTAGTCCGGTAGCTCGCGCTTTAGCCGGCTGAACAGCGTTTTAACGTCGATGCTCAGAACGATCACCCCCACTGCACGGGGTTCGTTTGTCCAAATGGGGCTGGCGATGTGCAGCGTTAAGGCTTTGTCGGGATCCAGGCGCGAAGGGGCTATCTCAGAGAAGAACTGCTGGCCGGGCGACAGTTTCAGCGTTTTGAATACATAGGGAATGTGGCCCTTTTCTTGTAACGCCGTGCTGGCAACGATGCCCTGACGATCAACATTGATGCGTTCTAAGCCATAGTTTTTGGCTTCGATCAGGCGAATCCGTTGGTACTCGGGGTGAGCATCCAGCATTGAGGTGAACAGCCTGGCTAATTCCTCTACCTCCTTGCTGTTATTCGGCATGTCTTGCAGCACTTCAACCGGTTGCGATTGGTCGCTCAGTACCTTTAGGTCTCTGGCAAAATTTTCCAGACTGATCTGCAGGTTGCGTCCCAGCACTTGGTTAGCCAGCAGCAGGTCGCGTTTGGCAGCCGCAATCAATATTTGCTTGCTGCTACTGAGCGAGTAGTAACTGGCAATACCGCCCAGCAGCAAGCCGAACATGCAAAGCAGTACGGTGAGTTTATTGCCCAGGCGTAATTTCAAGGCAGCACCACATTTCCCGGACGATCACCGGCGAGTATGGATTTCCAGAGCTTGGCGCGCAGTTCGGCGTTTTCCACCGGCTCTAGCCAAATCAGGCGCAGAGGAGTACTTGAGGCTTGCAGGGTACGCAGTGTGTTTTCCAGGCCATGGCGCTCGGTCAGAGCACCGCTGACTTGCGGTTCCAGGGTGTAGTTGATCCATTGTTCAGCCAGGTCACGGTTGGGTGTGGTGCGGGTAATGGCCCAGCAATCGAGCCAGGCGAGAGCACCTTCCTGAGGGATCACGTAATCCACATCAGCGCCCGCATCTTGGAGTAACTTGAGTTGCTGGCGACCGTAGTTGGCGTACATCAAGGCAATGGAGTTTTGCATGAACAGGCTGACGGACTCTTCTGGCAGGCTGTAGAAGCTCAACACGTTGCGCCGCAGCGCAATCAGCTTGTCAACGGTGGCGGGCATGTCTTCGCTGGGGATGGCGAAGGGCGGTTTAGCCAAGGTTTGCCTAGCCAGGGAGAAGTTATGACTGCTGCCGTCATAGGCCAGCACTTGGCCCTGCCAGCGTGGGTCCCACAGGCTGTTGATGGAGGTCGGTGGGCGGCTCATCATTTTGCGGTTATAGATCAACCCCATCTCGCCATAGGCATATGGAACGCCATACGCCTGCCCATCGTGCATCAAGCCTGGGATGTCATTGAGTTGACGGAACTGTTGAAGCTGGCGGCTACGCTGGGTCAAATTCGACAAGCGCAGAGGCTGCAGTAGTTGCTGCTGCACGAAATAGTTGATTTCTGAGGTGTTGGCCGCAATCACATCGTAATGTTGGCCGCCGTCCTTACTCAATTTCAGGCGCAACTCATCATCGTTGCCGACAAGGGTGACTTCCACGTCAGCGTCATAGCGTTCGGCAAAGGCGTCGACTAAGTCCGCATCGGCATAGCCGGGCCAGGCCAGCACGCGTAGCAGCGGCTTGGCGTGTAATGATGAGCAAAACAGGGTTAACAGGACCAAGGTCAGGAGCGAGCGGAGTGGCATAGCAATGGCCTCTGTTTTTCCACAGTCTAGGTCACTCATAGCCTAGTGCAGTAGCGCCTTTTGCTTGTTTAACGGGAATGGTTTTCCGAGTCATATCAATCGCCTGGCTGTGTACAGCTAATGCGTTTACTTCGTATTTCCTTCTCTTGCGTTTGCAACGCTCTGTGCCAATGGCGCGTGCTTGCGACAGGCGTGATGTGTGGCCGTTAACGGCGATGCTGGGCGCGCAAATAAACGATGGTCGAGAGCCCCGTAAACCGTTCGCTAAACCATCTGATGCGTATTTTCGTGGGGGATGTGCCGCTGTTTAGGTGTGGGGCCCGAGTTTTGTTTGGCCGGCGACAACCTAATTGGGCCCGTGACATGCCACCAAGGCGATTGAACTGCTTTCTTGCTTCGCCGTCGCGCGCATTACGCTGAGCGCCATTGTGTCGACAGGCAGTGCTGCGAGTTATCCTGTGCACCCTGGTTTCTGAACTTGCACGCCATGCTGATCATTTCCAACAGCGTTCACCTGCCCGACGATGAGGTCGAGTTGACCGCCATTCGTGCCCAGGGCGCCGGTGGGCAGAACGTCAATAAGGTGTCCAGCGCGATCCATCTGCGTTTCGATATCCAGGCATCCAGCTTGCCACCGTTCCATAAGGAGCGGCTGCTGGCGTTGCGCGACGGGCGCATCACCGCCGAAGGTGTGGTGGTTATCAAAGCCCAGCAGTACCGCACCCAAGAGCAGAACCGCGCCGACGCGCTGGAGCGCCTGGCCGAGCTGATTCGCAGCGCCGCTAAAACTGAGAAAGCCCGCCGTCCGACCAAACCGACCCTGGGTTCGAAAAAACGCCGCCTGGAAGGCAAGAGCATCCGCGGTACGATCAAGGCCGGGCGTGGCAAGGTCGACTTCTAATAATCTGCTTACAGTCGGCTGCGTGGTAAGACAGCCGTTTTCAGCTTATTTTCGTGAGTAAAGGCAGTGTTTTCAGGCGTGAATATTTGACTAATATGCATGAATGAAAACGACCCTCGATGAATTGCTGGCCTTTGTCAGCGTGGTGGACAGCGGCTCGATCAGTGCCGCTGCCGAACAACTGACGCAGACGGCTTCCGGTGTCAGCCGTGCGCTGAGTCGGCTGGAAGAAAAGCTCGATGTCACCCTGTTGCGCCGCACCACGCGGCGTCTGGAACTGACCGAGGAGGGCCAGGCCTTCTTGGTACAGGCGCGCAAAATACTTGATGCCGTGGAAAGCGCCGAAGAGCAGATGAAGGTGCGCCGGCAAACGCCAGCAGGGCGCTTGCGGGTAAATGCCGCCGCGCCATTCATGCTGCATGCAGTGGTGCCGCTGGTGGCGGGTTTTCGGGCGCTGTACCCGGAGATTCAGCTGGAGCTGCACAGCAGCGACCAGATTATCGATCTGCTGGAGCAGCGCACCGACGTGGCAATACGTATCGGTCCATTACGCGACTCCACCTTGCATGCGCGGCCACTTGGCAGTAATCGCCTGCGTATTCTCGCCAGCCCGGCTTACCTCAAGGCACAGGGCACGCCGAAAAGTGTTGAAGATCTGAGCGGGCATAGCCTGCTCGGCTTTACCCAGCCCGACAGCCTTAACCAGTGGCCGCTGCGCCATGCGCTGGGCGATGCCTACAGCATTACTCCGAGTCTGAGCGCGTCCAGCGGCGAGACCTTGCGCCAGCTGGCCTTGAGCGGTGCTGGAATCGTCTGCCTGGCAGACTTTATGACCGGCGCTGACCGGGCCAACGGTGCCTTGGTACAGCTGATGGCCCGCGACACCGTCGAGGTGCGTCAACCGATTCATGCGGTGTATTACCGCAATACTGCGCTGACCTCGCGCATCACCTGCTTTCTCGATTATCTGAGCAGTCAGCTGGCAGAGCGTTCGCTGCCTCACCCGCGTCAGCTGTGAGCGGGGGTTAACTTCAGTACTTTTTGCACGCCTGTCGATTGGCCATTTCGCCGTTCGACTCACGTACAGAACCTAGCCTTGGGTTTGCGGTCTGCCATTACATGCCCGGAAAAAGCCGCAGTGGCAGGTTATCAATCAAGTACGCGAGTTCTAAGGAGAGTGCAGATGAAGATCCATACCTACTTGACCTTCGATGGCCAGTGCGAAGCGGCCTTTAACTATTACGCCGAATGCCTGGGCGGCAGTCTGGAGCTGATGCGCATGGGCGAAAGCCCGGAAGCAGGCAATGTGCCGGAGCAGTTTCATGACCGTGTGATGCACGTTTGCCTGACGGTGGGCGATCAGCTGCTGATGGCGTCCGACACCTTCCTCGGTATGCCGTACGAGGGCATCAAGGGCGCTTCGGTTTCCCTGCAGGTGGAAAACGTACCGGAGGCCGAGCGCCTGTATAAAGCGCTGTCAGCGGGCGGTTCGGTGCAGATGGAGTTGCAGGCGACCTTCTGGGCCACGCGCTTTGCCATGTTCACCGACCGCTTTGGCGTCGGCTGGATGATTAACTGCGATATTGATGCCCAGATGGGTTAGGTATGCAGGCTTGGCTCTGCGCAGCTGAACGATGCAGCTGCCCCGTTGCCACCTAGCCGACCAGCCCGAGGGCGCGGTCCAGTTGCTCCTGCGGGTCGCTGACGGCGGCGAGGAACTCATCACCCCAGCGACGGATATCGTTGTAGTTGACGATATCGAATAGCTCACGCAGACGTGCCTGGGCTTCGGCCTTGGGCATGTTTAGCGCCACGTAACAGGTTTGCGTCATATCCATGGGGTCGTGCGGGTTGGTCAGCAGAGCGCCTTTGAGCTCGGCGGCGGCGCCGGCAAATTCCGAGAGCACCAGCACGCCACGCCCATCCAGCAGGCCTTGAGCGGCGACAAATTCCTTGGCCACCAGGTTGAGGCCGTCGCGCAGTGGGGTAATCCACATCACGTCAGCCATGGCGTACCAGGCGCTGACTTCCTCGAAAGGCAGGCTGCGGAAGAAGAACTGCAGCGGCGTCCAGCCGATGCGGGCGAAGCGGCCGTTGATACGGCCCACGGCCTGTTCGATCTGCCCTTGCAGCTCGTCATAGATGGTCATTTCCTTGGCCGCCGGCACGCACACGGTCACCAGGGTGACCTTGCCCAGTAGCTCGGGGTTTTCTTCCAGCAGGCGCTCATAGGCGTTGAGCTTTTCCAGAATGCCTTTGGTGTAGTCGAGGCGCTCCACCGAGAGAATCAGTTTGATCCCGGCAAGTTCGCTACGCAGACGTTCCATCATTTCCCTGATCTTCGGTGCGGCCAGGGCGCTGCGCACTCGCTCGATATCCAGGCCCACCGGATGGGCACCGAGTTTGACCACGCGGTTGCCGGTGTCCACGGCAGTGGTCATGCGCTCCAGGCCCACGGCGCAGCCATAGGTGATAAAGCGTGGTGCGCAGTTCTGCCGGCTGACGGTTTGCAGCGGCATCACGCCGCGCGCGGCATCGACGAAGTTTTCCACTTGGCGCGGGATATGGAAGCCGATGTAGTCGCATTGCAGCAGGCTGCCGATGATCTGCCGGCGCCAGGGCAGCACGTTGAACACATCCGCCGAGGGAAAGTAGGTGTGGTGGAAGAAGGCGATGCGCAGGTCCGGGCGCAGCTCACGTAGGTAACCGGGGACCATCCACAGGTTGTAATCGTGCAGCCAGACGGTGGCGCCTTCGGCTGCTTCCAGGGCGGTGCGCTCGGCAAAAGCGCGGTTGACCTTGAGGAACACCTGCCAATCGTCTTCACGGAACTGCGCACGCTCCCAGAAGGTGTGCAGGGTCGGCCAGAAGGCTTCCTTGGAGAAGCGCTTGTAGAAAATGTCGACCTCTCCCTTGCTCAGCGCCACCCGCGCGGCGGTCAGCTTTGGGTAACGCTCGGCATCCACCGTGGTGTGGCTGTCGAAGGTTTCCCCGCTGTTTTCGTCATGCTCGGCCCAGGCCACCCAGGAGCCAGCGCGACCATCGCCGAAGAAGCTCAGCAGGGTAGGAATAATGCCGTTGGGTGACGTCGGACGGCGGCGCTGCAGCTTGCCATCGGCGCCACGGAATTCTTCATAGGGCAGGCGGTGGTAGACCATCACCAGATCGGCCTTGCCGGGTTCGGCAACTTGCTTGCCTTCGGCGGCGATGCCCTGTTTGCCGAGAAAGCCAAAGTGCACAAAGGCTTCAAGAATGCCGCCGCAACCGGCGCGCTCAGCGTGGAATACCCGCGAATACTGCCGCGTGGCCTGCAACAAGCCCGGCTCGGATGCGCCGACGCAGACGCCCTTGAACTGGCCGCTGAGCATGCTCAGATCATTCAGGGTGTCGCCAGCCGTTAGCACCTGGTCGTTGTCCAGTTCCAACCAGTCGATCAGCGCCTGCAGGCTGCTGCCCTTGTTGACGCCCTTGGGCAGAAAATCCAGGTATCGCTCGGCTGAGTAGAGCAAGTCGCAGCCCAGACTTTCTGCAACTTCAAGCAGTTCCGGGTTGGCTGCTTGCTCCGGGCCGCAGAAGTAGGAGCAGCGGCGCACCTGCGGTACGTCCTGGCGCTCCAGAGCAAAGCGTTCGATGGCGCTGGCAACCTGGCTGTCGCCGGGCCAGAGGGCGTCCACCGCGCTTTGCAGCGGCTGGATTGGCTGCAAGGTGTCGCCGTGCACGAGGCTGGCGCCAACGTCGGAGATGATGAAATCCGGTTGCGGCAGGGTCGGGTCTGCCAGCAGTGGCAGCACCGATTCCAGGCTGCGGCCGGTGACGTAGGCCAGGCGGATTTCCGGGTGGGCGGCGATGGTTTGGTAAAGGCTTAAGCGATCCTTGGGATCGCCGCCGAGAAAGGTTCCATCGAGATCGGTGGCAAGTAACATGCGCTGTCTTCCTGTCCAGTTAAGTGGGTGCAGTGACGCGCCGACAAAAGCCGACGAGCTATGGACGATTGCGCCACGGGGCGTTCGTCTCTTGGTTTACCCAGGCGTCTGCGGCGCCGGGTTGGGCGGGTCCTCATGTGAGTCAGTTGGGTCTGGGTCGTCTGTGGGCGGTGCATCGGGCATCAGCTCAAGCACCGTGTGGCTGGTGCGCAGCATGGGCATAAAGTGCCCGGCCGGTGCGCTGACCAGGTCGCTGACATGACGCAGGCGGTACAGCGTGTAAGCCGCCAGCAGGCCGAGCGTGGCGGCGAAATACAGCGGCAGCGCCTGGGCGCCGAGGTGCTGCATCAGCAGGCCGGCGAGCAGCGGGCCGCACACCGAACCGATGCCGTTGACCATCAGTAGGCTGCTGGAGCCGGCGAGGATTTCATCGCTGTGCAATTGGTCGATCAGCTGCGCCACGGCAATCGGGTAGATGGCAAAGGCCAAGCCGCCCCAGATAAACATCAGCCCGAGCAGCAGGCGACCGGCCGGTAACAGGCTCATCAGTACGGCAACCACTACGGCCAGCGCGACCACCCAGAACAGCACCAGGCGGCGGTCGTGTTTATCCGAGTAGATGCCAATCGGCCATTGCAGCAAGGCGCCGCCAAGTATCGTGCTGCTCATCAGCAAACCCACACCGGTGGCATCGAAGCCGTTCAGGCTGGCGTACACCGGCGCCATGCCCCAGAAGGCGCCGAGGGCCAGGCCGGATAAGCCCGCAGCGGCCAGCGCCAATGGGGCGATACCGGCGATCTGCCGCAGGTTGGTGTGCAGGGTGTCCGGCACGCTGGGTTGGATCTGCCGAGTCAGGGTGATGGGCATCAAGGCCGCGCTGATCAGCATGGCGGCAAGCGCGAACAGCACGAAGTCGCTGGGCGAGGCCAGGTTGAGCAGCTGCTGCGCGGCGGCCAGCGCGCCGAGGTTGACCGCCATGTACACGGCAAACACCTGGCCACGTTTGTCGTTGGGCACCTGCGCGTTAAGCCAGCTCTCAATCACCATATACAGGCTGACCAGCGCCAGGCCGTAAAGCACGCGCAGGCCCAGCCAGACCCACGGGTCGACGATCAGCACATGCAGCAGGGCGGTGATGGCGGCGAGGGCGGCGCAAAAGGCAAACGCACGGATATGCCCAACGCGGCGGACCAGCGGAATCGCCAGCCAGGTGCCAAGGAGAAAACCGACAAAATACCCGGACATAATCAGGCCGAGCATCGAGGTGGAGTAGCCTTCGGCGACACCACGCAGGGTCAGTAGGGTGTTGAGCAGACCATTGCCGAGGAGGAGTAATGCAACCCCACCGAGCAACGAGCTGATAGGGGCAATCAGGGACCACATGGCGACCTACCCTAGGGAACTATGCCGCTGAGTGCAAGCATGAAGGGTGCCAGTGCTTAGCCAGGTAACGAATTAAGCTGTTGTTTTTAAACGGTTAATTTTATAGATGAACGGTATTTTGATTTTTCCAGGCATTGCCTCTGCGTGCGCCGAGGGCGCTGAAGCACTGTGCTGCACCCATACAGACCGCAGTCATCACTTTACTTTTTCGGCACGTTTACAAGGCTTCCCGCGAGCTGGTCGAGGGTTGCTGGGTGTTGTCTTCCGCACCCTTGCTGCCCGGTATGCCAAGCAGGGCAATCGGCTCCAGGGCTGAACTGGTCTGATTGATGCGTTCGAGCAGCTGGTTGATCGCTTGGCGATCGCGGCTGTTGCACAGGTGCTGATCGGCGGTTTCCTGCACGCTGCGCACATGCCGCAGCAGATCGGTTTTCTGCGTTGCGCGCAGCGGCTGGTAGAGCAGGTTCTTGAAGGCCTGCAGCAACCCGATCAGCACACTCACATCGGCGCAGCCGTAGTGGCGAATGGGGCCGAATACCCGTTGCAGCAACTCATCCAGCGAGAGTTCGTAATGCAGCAGGCGTGGCGGGCCATCGTCCGCCAGGGTGACATCCAGGTCCGGCAACGCCAGGCGCTTGCTGAATAGCACGCTGAGCAGGTCGATGGCGGTAATCGCCGTGCCGGGGTCGTTGATGCCGGGGCTGAGCGCCTTAACGGCGATTTCCGACATCTGCGTGCAGCCAAACAGGTAGTGGGAGTGCGCGTATTCCTCGAGAAAGAAATCGAAGCAGTCGAGTAGCGCGTCAGTGATTGCCGAATCGACCTGGCGGTCAAGCTTGAACAGCGGCCGGCCACTCATCACGAAGAAGCCGCGGTGGATCATCACGGTCATGCGCAGGTCGTGCTCGCACAGAATGGTGTTGATCGTGTTGACGTTCAGTTCTTTGAAATAACCGCTGCGTTGCGCGCAGACCTCCTGCCAGTTTTGCTCCTCTGGCCAATTGGGCAGGTTGTCGATAGCGGCCAGCTTGGCCTCGCGCGCGGCGAGTTTAGCCAGGGTGGTGTGGTACAGGTTGTTGAGGATGTACTCCACCTGAATCGAGCGGGAAATCGAGTGGATAAAGTGCACAAACAGGCCCAGGCAGGCGATGCCCATCGCCAGTGCCATCAGTACACCGAGGCTGGGTACCTGGGTTGAGTTGTCCAGTTCAATCGTGGTGATCAGCAGCAGCGAGAAAAGGATGGTGCCGAGGTAGAAACCGAGGGTCTTCTGATGGCTTTTATCGCTGATCAGGCCAGGCACTACGCGCGGTGACAGCGCGGCGGCGGCATTGTTGAGCACCACCATAACCATGGAGAAGCTGAACACCATCAGCGAGAGGATGCCGCCGACCAGCGTGCCGAGAATCAAACGGGCATTGTCGGCATTGCGCACCAGGCCGACATCAAACTCGCCTTTGAGCGACATCATCCAGGGCTGGTATTCGATGCTCATGCTGAGCAGGCACAAAACGAAGAAACCCAATGCGATCAGCGTTGGATAGAGGGCCAGGCTGTGCAAGATGCGCTGGTACAGTCGGAAGGCGAAATTCAACAAGCGAGGCACGGGCGTCTCGGTGCGATGGGCGTGCGGCGACTATAGCAAGCTTGTCGGCACATGCTGCTACCCGAGCCCCGGCGGCTGTGCGGGGCTCAGGCGCGCGTCAGTCGCTGCAGACGCGCGAAATGGCGCTGGCCAACTGATCCAGTCGCTCAGCATCGAGCCCGGCCATATTGGCCCGGCCTGAGCCGACCATATACACGCTGAACTCATCACGCAGGCGTTGCACCTGGGTTGGGCTCAGGCCCGTGTAGGAGAACATCCCGCGCTGCGCCGCGATATGCGCAAAGCGCTCATTCAGGCCATACGGTTGCAGGGCTTCAACCAGACCGGCGCGCAGGCTGGCAACACGTTGGCGCATGGCGTCCAGTTCACTGACCCAGAGGCTGTGCAGTTCAGTGTCAGCCAGGATGCTGGCAACCACCGCCGCGCCGTGGGCCGGCGGCGTAGACCACAGGTTGCGGGCGATAAACGCCAGCTGGCTGCGTACATCCTGCAGCTTGGTTGCAGTCTCGGCGCAGACGATCAGTGCGCCGGTGCGTTCGCGGTACAGGCCGAAATTCTTCGAGCAGGAACTGGTGATCAGCAGTTCGGGCAACTCGGCGGCAAACAGGCGCACGGCAAAGGCGTCCTGTTCCAGGCCATCGCCAAAACCCTGGTAGGCGAAGTCGATCAGCGGCAGCAGCTCGCGGGCTTTTAACACCTCCAGCACGCGCTTCCAGTCACGCGGGGTGAGGTCGAAGCCGGTGGGGTTGTGGCAGCAGGCGTGCAGCAGCACCACATCGCCTTTGGGCACGTGGGCGAGGGCGGCGATCATCGCCTCGACATTCAGCTGGTTGTCCGCGCCGACATAGGGGTAATGCCCAACGCGTAGGCCGGCGGCAGCAAAGATGCTCTCGTGGATTGGCCAGGTCGGGTCACTCAGCCAGATGCCACGGCCCGGTAGGCAGTGGGCGATAAAGTCCGCGCACAGGCGCAGCGCACCGGTGCCGCCAGGCGTTTGGGTGGCGCCAGCGCGTTCAGCCAGCAGCGGGCTGTCTGCGCCCAGTACCAGCTGGCTAAGCAGGCTGCCAAACAGTGGTTCGCCATGGCCGCCGATGTAGCTCTTAGTTGTTTCGCTTTCCACCAGCCGCTGTTCCGCGAGCTTTACCGCGCGGGGAATCGGCGTCAGGCCCTGGGCGTCCTTGTACACGCCCACGCCGAGGTCGAGCTTGGCCGGGTTACGGTCAGCGCGGTAGGCGTCCATAAGGCCGAGAATCGGATCGCCCGGCACTCGCACAATGCTGTGGAAATGGCTCACTTGCGGCCCTCGGCACCTGCAGCCAGCACATCGGTGCGTGCGGCCATGATGAAGTCGTTCCGGTGCAGGCCGCGCATTTCATGGCTCCACCAGGTCACGGTGACCTTGCCCCATTCGGTGAGCAGGGCCGGGTGATGGCCGACTTCCTCGGCGATGGCACCGACGGCGTTGGTAAAGGCCAGGGCGTGGCGGAAATTCTTGAACAGGTAGACCCGTTCCAGCTCCATATGATCGTCACGAACTTCGATGTTCCAGTCCGGAATCTCGCGGATCAGTTCGGCCAACTCGTCATCGCTGACTTTTGGCGCATCGGCGCGGCAGGCTTCGCATTGGGCTTGGGCAAGGGACATGGGGATTCTCCGAGGGTCAAAAGTGAGCCGTAGGATGGGTGTGGGGCCATCCTACAAAGGTTATGCCGCTTTCGGCGGAAACTTCGGTGCATGTAAGCCAAGGCGCATGGCTTGCTGCACCATGGCCATGACGTCTTCATGGGCCAGTTCGAACAGACGCTTAAGTTCCGGAAGAACAAAGTACAACGGTTGCAGGATGTCGATGCGATAGGGCGTGCGCATTGCCTCGATTGGGTCGAAGGCCAGGTGCTGCGGTGCATCGGACAGGCAGTAGAGGGTTTCTTTTGGCGAAGAAAGAATGCCGCCGCCGTAGATGCGCTGGCCCTGGCTGGTATCAACCAGGCCGAACTCGATGGTCAGCCAGTACAGCCGCGCCAGGTACACGCGCTCTTCCTTGCTGGCGGCTAGGCCGAGCTTGCCGTAGGTGTGGGTGAATTCGGCGAACCAGGGGTTGGTCAGCAGCGGGCAGTGGCCAAAAATCTCGTGGAAGATGTCCGGCTCCTGCAGGTAGTCCAGCTCTTCCGGCGTGCGGATAAAAGTCGCTACCGGGAATTGCTTGCTGGCCAGCAGCTCGAAGAAGGTCTGAAAGGGAATCAGCGCCGGCACCCGCGCCACGCGCCAGCCGGTGCTGGCTTGCAGCACCTGGTTAATCTCGCCGAGCTGCGGAATGCGCTCATAGGGCAGGCCGAGCTGCTCGATTCCGTCCAGGTATTCCTGGCAGGCGCGGCCTTCGATCACCTTGATCTGGCGGGTGATAAGGGTGTTCCACACCTGATGCTCGGCCTCCGGGTAATGGATAAAGCCGCTGTCATCCGGTTCACGCGCCAGGTATTGCGTGCTCTTCATCACTGCCTCCTGCTGGGGCTTTGTTGTTGTATTGGACTCAGGAATACGCCAGCTCGTGCGGTTATGCAGCCCTGGGTTGGGTCTGATAAGGGAGAAAAGGGCAGTTATTGCGTAAAGAATTGGTTACGTGAGCGGCGGTGCGGCGAACTATCGTCTTGCTGCTGCGCTAATCTGTCACATATTCTTGACGGATAATCCGCCGGCAACGTCGATTGTTCGTCGTTTACGGTCATAACAAGACCCATAAGAGCCCTGCCATGCGTATCAAAGTCCACTGCCAGAACCGAATTGGCATCCTGCGCGACATCCTCAACCTGCTGGTCGAATACGGCATCAACGTCGCCCGTGGCGAAGTCGGTGGTGAGCAGGGCAACGCCATCTACTTGCATTGCCCGAACCTGATCAACCTGCAGTTCCAATCGCTGCGGCCAAAATTCGAGGCGATTTCCGGGGTGTTCGGCGTTAAGCGTGTGGGTCTAATGCCCAGCGAGCGCCGGCATCTGGAGTTGAATGCCTTGCTCGGTGCGCTGGATTTCCCGGTGTTGTCGATTGATATGGGCGGCTCAATTGTCGCTGCCAATCGCAGCGCCGCGCAGCTCTTGGGCGTGCGGGTGGATGAAGTGCCGGGTATTCCGTTGTCACGCTACGCCGAGGATTTCGACCTGCCCGAACTGGTGCGCGCCAATAAGTCGCGGATCAATGGGCTGCGGGTGAAAGTGAAGGGCGATGTGTTTCTCGCCGATATCGCACCGCTGCAAACCGAGCATGAGGAGAGTGATGCCATGGCCGGCGCGGTGTTGACCCTGCACCGCGCGGATCGAGTGGGCGAGCGCATCTACAACGTGCGCAAGCAGGAACTGCGTGGCTTCGATTCGATCTTTCAGAGCTCCAAGGTAATGGCCGCTGTAGTGCGCGAAGCGCGGCGGATGGCACCGCTAGATGCGCCGTTGCTGATCGAGGGCGAAACCGGCACCGGCAAAGAGCTACTGGCTCGCGCCTGCCACCTGGCCAGCCCGCGTGGGCAGTCGCCGTTTATGGCGCTGAACTGCGCCGGTCTGCCGGAATCCATGGCCGAAACCGAGCTGTTCGGCTACGGCCCCGGAGCTTTCGAAGGCGCGCGGCCTGAAGGCAAACTCGGCCTGCTCGAGCTGACCGCTGGCGGCACGCTGTTTCTCGATGGTGTCGGCGAGATGAGCCCGCGCCTACAGGCCAAGCTGCTGCGCTTTCTGCAGGATGGCTGCTTCCGCCGGGTGGGCAGTGATGAAGAGGTGTACCTAGATGTGCGGGTGATTTGCGCCACCCAGGTCGATCTGTCCGAGTTATGCGCGAAAGCTGAGTTTCGCAAAGATCTTTACCATCGCCTCAACGTGCTCAGCCTGCATATTCCGCCGCTGCGCGAATGCCTGGATGGCCTGCCGCCGCTGGTGGAGCACTTTCTCGATCAGGCCAGTCGGCAGATCGGTTGCCCGCTGCCCAAACTCGCACCGCAAGTGCTGGACAAACTCAGCCATTACCACTGGCCGGGCAACGTGCGCCAACTGGAGAACGTGCTGTTTCAAGCCGTTTCACTGTGTGACGGCGGGGTGGTCAAGGGCGAGCATATCCGCCTGCCGGACTACGGCGCGCCGCAGCCGCTGGGCGAGTTCTCGGTGGAAGGTGGGCTGGACGAGATTCTCGGGCGCTTTGAGAAAGCCGTGCTGGAGCGTCTGTTCCATGACCATCCCAGCAGCCGTCAGTTAGGTAAGCGTCTTGGCGTGTCACACACCACGATTGCCAACAAGCTGCGTCAGCACGGGTTGGGTAAGGAGTAGGGCCTTTAGCTGCAAGAGCTGTTCGCAGTTACGAACCTTCTGCGGGTCAGCCCATCGCCTAAAATTTAGCGCTAGAGTGTGCTGATCAGACTATGACCTGATGGACCCGCCGCAAGGATTGCCATGCCGAATATAAACCGCAGTGATGCCCAGCAACGTGCCGATGACATCGGTGTTTTCAACCGTGAGTTGGCGCGCCTTGAGGCGGAGCAGGTGTTGAACCTGAGTGACAGCCAGCGCGCCAGTCTGCATGGCTACCAGCAGCAATTGCTTAACAGCTATTTGGCGGCTTTTGATATCGATCATGACATCCAGGCTCGGCAGCTGTCGCTGGGCATGCGCATTGCCTCGTTTCTCGGCGCGCTGGCGTTGGCGGCCAGTGTGTTTTTCCTGTTCTACCAGTTCTGGGGGCTGTTCGGGACTCAGAGCCAGGTGGCGATTCTGCTGACCGCGAGCATCGCTTCGTTTGGTCTGACACTGTGGGTGCAACGCCTCGATAGCTCGGGCTATTTCAGCAAGCTGGCGGCGTTGGTGGCGTTTACCTGCTTTGTGCTGAACATAGTCATGCTTGGGCAGATCTTCAATATCACTCCCTCGAACAACGCTTTGCTGCCTTGGGCGCTCTACGCTCTGCTGCTGGCTTATGCCTGTGGTGCGCGTCTGCTGTTGGCGGCCGGGCTGAGCTGTCTGCTGGCTTTTGTTGCGGCGCGGATTGGCAGTTGGGACGGCATCTACTGGCTGGGTTTTGCCCAGCGGCCGGAGAATTTCATCCTGCCGGCGCTCCTGATCTTCGCGGTGCCGCTGCTGATTAATCAGCGCCGTTTTGACGGCTTTGCGGTGATCTATCGTGTATTTGGCCTGCTTGGGGTATTTGTGCCGGTACTGGTGTTGTCGCATTGGGGCGCGGGCAGTTACTTCGATTATTCGCCCGAGTACATCGAGAATACCTACCAGATTGGCAGCTTTATCCTCGCCGCCCTGGTGATCTGGTTGGGTGTGCGCCGTGGCTGGGCGGATGTGGTGAACACCGGGCTGAGTTTCTTTGTGATTTTTCTCTACACCAAGCTGTTCGACTGGTGGTGGGAGAGCATGCCCAAGTACCTGTTCTTCCTGGTACTGGGTTTGAGTGCGGTGCTGATTCTGCTGGTGCTGCGGCGCTTGCGTAGCCGACACGGTTTGCTGGGAGGTGGGCAATGAGCAGCGTGCGTGCGCGTTATCTGATTGCCGGGCTGCTGCTGATCGGGCTGGTTAACGCCATTGTCCTGGCGGGCGTGGCCTGGAATCGCCAGGAGCCTGAGGACAGCCGCCTACAACTGTCCGAGCGCGAGCTGGGCGCGACCTACGCCTATTGGCGCAAGGACAACAGCAGCTTGGCGCTGCGTCTTGATTACCGCTGGCCGAGCCAGGCGGATGATGACCACTACTACCCGTCGATCAGCGCCGAAAAGATGGCCGAGCTGGGCTTCCAGGTGCCCACTGAGCTTAACGAGCAGACTGTGCGGCGTTACCGTCGTCAGCTGGACCGTGATGCACTGTTGGTGTTGGAGCTCGATGGCCCGGCCTATCAGCGTGAAGTGGCGCTGCAGGTTGCCGCCCATGCAGAAGCCCTGCGCCTGCAGAAGTCTGTGCCGGACAGCAAGGAGTTGCGCGAGGCGGCTCAGCATGCTGCTAATGCGCTGAACTATGAGCAGCACCGCGCCACTCGCTTGCTGGTAGTCGATGTCGGGATGGATCAGCAGGCATTGCGCGAGCGTTACCCTGATCGTGCGCGCTACGCCATTGTGCGCAGCATCATCGAGGTGCAGGCCAGCAGCGTAGCGACTGACTGGGATGGAGAGGGCGATGATCCGCGCCCGGATAACCAGCGCTGGACCTGGCAGCTCGGCGGTTCGGCCGAAACCCCAGGGGTGCAGAGCCTCAATCTGCCGCATCGCTGGCATGCAACGTTCGACAGCCTGCCCCAGCAAGCTGAGCAGCAAGGCGTCGACTACTCGGGTTATCAGAAGCTGTTTAGTGCCGAAGTCGCCTTCGGTCGTCGCCTGGAGCCCTGGTTTGTTGCGTTGAGTGCCAGGCAGGCGAGTACACCGCAGCCTACGACCAAGGTGCAATAGTGCAGCGCAGCGTGCTGGGCGAAAGTGGCGGCGTTCCAATCCTGCGTGGTTTGGATGCAAGCGTTTCTCCATTCCTCTCCCTGGAATGATTTGGGTAGGCGGTCAGATGACCGCCTTTTTTTATGTTCAGCACATCCATGTGCTTCTCCCCCGACGGGGCTTGCGCGCAAAAACGCTCCTGGCGTTTTTGTGGCGTGCCATCCCTGGCCGCCATCCTGTGGGCCGTCGCTCCGCGACGTTAAAAATTGCTCCCGGCAATTTTTTGCCTGGAAAACGTCTGCAACCATGGTCGTAGAGCGTTAAGACCATGGTCGAATGGCTCAAAGGTGGGGTCCTGGCTACAAAATGGCCCATAGAACTACAACTACCCACCGAGGTGTTTCTGATGAGTGCTGCGTCCTTGTATCCCGTGCGCCCTGAGGTGGTGGCCCAGTCGCTGACTGATGAAGCCACCTATAAAGCCATGTACCAGCAGTCGGTGATCAACCCTGACGGTTTCTGGCGTGAGCAGGCCCAGCGCCTGGACTGGATCAAGCCGTTCACCAAGGTCAAGCAGACCTCTTTCGACGATCACCACGTCGATATCAAGTGGTTTGCCGATGGCACCCTTAACGTTTCCTACAACTGCCTGGACCGTCACCTGGAAGAACGTGGCGATCAGGTGGCGATCATCTGGGAAGGCGATGATCCGTCCGAGCACGAGGAAATCACCTACCGTCAGCTGCACGAACAGGTGTGTAAGTTCGCCAACGCCCTGCGCGGCCAGGACGTGCACCGCGGTGACGTAGTGACTATTTATATGCCGATGATTCCGCAGGCGGTGATGGCGATGCTGGCCTGTACCCGTATCGGCGCGATCCACTCGGTGGTGTTCGGCGGTTTCTCCCCGGAAGCACTGGCCGGCCGCATCATCGACTGCCAATCCAAGGTGGTGATTACCGCCGATGAAGGCCTGCGCGGCGGCAAGAAAACTCCGCTTAAAGCCAACGTCGACGACGCGCTGACTAACCCGGAAACCAGCAGTGTGCAGAAGGTCATCGTGTGCAAGCGCACCGGTAGCCCGATCAAGTGGAACCAGCACCGTGACATCTGGTACGAAGACCTGATGGCCGTGGCGTCCAGCCATTGTGCGCCGAAGGAAATGGGCGCCGAGGAAGCGCTGTTTATCCTCTACACCTCCGGCTCCACCGGTAAGCCGAAAGGCGTGCAGCACACCACGGGCGGCTACCTGGTGTATGCCGCGCTGACCCATGAGCGGGTGTTCGACTACAAACCGGGCGACATCTACTGGTGCACCGCTGACGTGGGCTGGGTCACCGGCCACAGCTATATCGTCTACGGCCCGCTGGCCAATGGCGCGACCACGCTGCTGTTCGAAGGCATCCCGAACTATCCGGACATTACCCGGGTGTCGAAGATCATCGACAAGCATAAGGTCAATATCCTCTACACCGCACCGACAGCGATCCGCGCGATGATGGCCCAGGGTGAAGCGGCGGTTGCCGGTGCCGATGGCTCCAGCCTACGTCTGCTGGGGTCGGTCGGCGAGCCGATCAACCCGGAAGCCTGGAACTGGTACTACAAGACTGTCGGCAAAGAGCGTTGCCCGATTGTCGATACCTGGTGGCAGACCGAAACCGGCGGCATCCTGATCAGCCCGTTGCCGGGTGCTACTGCACTTAAGCCGGGCTCAGCGACCCGTCCGTTCTTCGGCGTGCAGCCGGCGCTGGTGGATAACCTCGGCAACCTCGTCGAGGGCGCTGCCGAAGGCAACCTGGTGATCATCGATTCCTGGCCGGGCCAGGCACGTACCCTGTACGGCGACCACGACCGTTTCGTCGACACCTACTTCAAGACCTTCAAGGGCATGTACTTCACCGGCGACGGTGCGCGCCGTGACGAGGACGGTTACTACTGGATTACCGGCCGTGTCGACGACGTGTTGAACGTGTCCGGCCACCGTATGGGCACCGCCGAAATCGAAAGCGCCATGGTGGCTCACCCGAAAGTCGCTGAGGCCGCCGTGGTTGGCGTGCCGCATGACATCAAAGGGCAGGGCATCTATGTCTACGTCACCTTGAATGGTGGCGAGCAGCCGTCCGAACAATTGCGCCAGGAGTTGAAAAACTGGGTGCGCAAGGAAATCGGCCCGATTGCCTCACCGGACGTGATTCAGTGGGCCCCAGGCCTGCCGAAAACCCGCTCGGGCAAGATCATGCGCCGTATCCTGCGCAAGATCGCAACCGCCGAATACGATGCGCTCGGCGATATCTCCACGCTGGCCGATCCTGGCGTGGTGCAGCACCTTATCGACACTCACCGCGAGATGCAGGCTGCCTGACTTCGGTTGCAACGCCTGTAAACAACGCCCTGTTTCGGCCACAAGCCGGGCAGGGCGTTGTACTTTGTGCGGCATTATCGATTTTCATCTGGGTATTTCGTTGTCACTCGGGTGTAACAACGCGCACTTTTATGGGGTGTGCGGGAACGTTTTGCGCCAAGATGGCGCGTCGTTCGCTGCGGCTGTAGAAATAAAAACTGCCACCAGGCCAGGTAAATAAAGGCCTTGTTAAAACTGGGCGCGTTAATTGCTTTAATCAATGGTTAACTGTCTTTTCTGTCTCTGCATAAATTTCAGGGGCTGTCAATATCCTCGCTATACCCGTCCTGGCCTTTTGTAATTACTTGTCGCATTGAAGAAATATCGACTTCCGAGCTGTCGCTAGAATGCCGCTCACCCGGCTGGGGCCGTCCGGCGCCTGCGTAGCGCGCAGCTTGGCGGTGACTCACTACAATTCATGCAAGGCTGGATGCACACCCGAACAATCTCTGCCAACCGATGCCATTCCCATTCGAAGGAGTCACACAATGAAGAAGATTGCACTTCTCGGCGCTCTGGCGCTGTCCATGCTGTCGCCGTTGACCATGGCTGAAGACGCCAAGCCTCTGCGTATCGGTATCGAAGCGGCTTACCCGCCGTTCGCCTTCAAAACGGCTGATGGTGCCATTAGCGGTTTCGACTACGACATCGGCATCGCTCTGTGCGAAGAGATGAAAGTGGAATGCAAATGGATCGAGCAGGAGTTCGACGGCCTGATCCCAGCCCTGAAAGTACGCAAGTTCGACGCCGTACTCTCTTCGATGAGCATCACCGAAGATCGCCTGAAATCGGTTGATTTCAGCGGCAAGTACTACCAGACCCCAGGCAAGTTGGCGATGAAGGCCGGCACCGTGATCAACGACCCGCTGGTGGATCTGAAAGGCAAAAAAGTCGGCGTACAGCGCGCCTCCACCTACGATCGCTACGCCACCGATATCTTCGCACCTGCCGGTGTCGAAATCGTGCGTTACAGCTCGCAGAACGAAGCCTTCCTCGACCTGACCTCCGGTCGTTTGGACGCCACCTTTGCTGACGTCGTCAACATCGACGATGGCTTTATCAAGACTGACGCCGGTAAAGGCTTCGCCCTGGTAGGCCCAGACTTCGCCGACGAGAAATACATCGGCATGGGCGCTGGTATTGCCGTGCGCAAAGGCGACAAGGCCCTGGCTGACAAAATCAGCGCTGCCATCCTGGCCATCCGTGCCAACGGCAAGTACAAGGAAGTGCAGGACAAGTACTTCGACTTCAACGTCTACGGCGACTGATTTTCCTGACCGAGTCGTCTTCACTCAAAGTGGCGCAAGCCCGCAGCCTGTAGGCCTGCGCTACTTTCTTGTTGTGCTTCCTGGCGCCGCCTGGCGCTTGCATGAGGTAACCAGAGCATGCTCAACGGCTACGGCTCGACAATTCTCGAAGGTGCATGGCTCACCCTGATTCTGGCGCTGACTTCGATGGCCGTGGCCATTGTCTTGGGGCTGCTGGGCGCGGCGTTTCGCCTGTCGCCGATCAAGTGGCTGGCGCTGCTGGGCGAAACCTACGCCACGGTGATCCGCGGGATTCCCGATCTGGTGCTGATCCTGCTGATCTTCTATGGCGGTCAGGACATGGTTAACCGTTTGGCACCGATGCTCGGCTACGACGATTACATCGATATCAACCCCTTTATTGCTGGCGTGTTCACCATGGGTTTTATCTTTGGTGCTTACCTGTCGGAGACTTTCCGCGGCGCCTTTATGGCCATCCCCAAAGGGCAGGCTGAAGCAGGCGCGGCGTATGGCATGAATGGCATGCAGGTGTTCTTCCGCATCCTGGTGCCGCAGATGATTCGCTTCGCCATTCCTGGGTTTACCAACAACTGGCTGGTGTTGACCAAGGCTACCGCGCTGATTTCCGTGGTGGGTCTGCAGGACATGATGTTCAAGGCGAAAAGTGCCGCCGATGCGACCCGCGAGCCCTTCACCTTCTACTTGGCCGTAGCGGCCCTGTACCTGGTGCTGACCAGCGTGTCGCTGCTGGCTTTGCGTTACCTGGAAAAACGTTACTCGGTCGGCATTAAAGCCGCTGATCTGTAAGCGGGGAGCGCAGCGATGATTTTTGACTACACCGTAATCTGGGAAAACCTGCCGCTGTACATCAGCGGAGTGGGCGTCACCCTGAAAATTCTGCTGATTTCCCTGGCGTGCGGCTTGGCCCTGGCCATTCCTTTGGGCTTGATGCGCGTCTCCAAGTCGCCTCTGGTCAACTTTCCAGCTTGGCTGTACACCTACGTGATTCGCGGTACACCCATGCTGGTGCAGCTGTTTCTCATCTATTACGGCCTGGCGCAGTTCGAGGCCGTCCGTGAGAGCGTGTTGTGGCCGTACTTTTCCAGCGCCACCTTCTGCGCCTGCCTGGCGTTTGCTATCAACACCAGTGCCTACAGTGCGGAGATTCTCGCTGGCAGCCTGAAAGCCACGCCGCATGGCGAGATTGAAGCCGCCAAGGCCATGGGTATGTCGCGCTTCAAACTGTACCGCCGCATCCTGCTGCCGTCGGCCCTGCGCCGCGCACTGCCGCAGTACAGCAACGAAGTGATCATGATGCTGCACACCACGTCGCTGGCCTCGATCGTTACCCTGATCGACATCACCGGCGCTGCACGTACCGTCAGCTCGCAGTATTACCTGCCGTTCGAGGCGTTTATCACTGCCGGTCTGTTCTACCTGTGCCTGACCTTTATCCTCGTACGCCTGTTCAAGCTGGCCGAACGCCGCTGGCTGGCTTACCTGGCCCCGCGTAAGGCCTGAGGAAGAGAGCATGCAGCGTATCGATCATCCACTGCCCTGGGGCTGCCCCGGCACCGAACGCCACGTGAGCGTATTCCGTTTCGGTCAGGGTCCGTGCAAGGCCTACATTCAGGCCTCGCTGCATGCTGACGAACTGCCTGGGATGCGCGTGGCGGTGGAACTCAAGCGCCGCTTGCGTCAGCTGGAAGCCCAGGGGCGGCTGACTGGGGTGATCGAGCTGGTGCCGGTGGCCAACCCGATTGGTTTGGGGCAAATGTTCCAGGCGACCCATCAAGGCCGTTTTGAAATGGCCAGCGGGAAGAACTTCAACCGCGACTTTTTTGGCTTGGCTGCTGCTATCGCGCCAGCGCTGGAAGGCTGCCTAGGCAGTGATGGCCCGAGCAATGTGCGGCTGATTCGCGCCGCCATGCAAGCTGCGTTGGAAGCTTTGCCACCCGCCGGATCAGAACTGCAAGGCATGCAGCGATTGTTGCTAAAACATGCCTGCGATGCCGATGTGGTGCTTGATCTGCATTGTGATTTTGATGCAGCAGTGCACCTGTACCTGCTGCCGCAGCAGTGGCCGCAACTGCGCTCGCTGGCTGCACGCCTGCAGGCCGGGGCGGCGCTGACCGTCGAGGATTCCGGCGGCAGTTCATTCGATGAAGCCTGCGCTTTGCCTTGGGTTCACTTAGCCCGGCATTTCCCCCAGGCCGCTGTGCCGCTGGCCTGTCTAGCAGTAACCGTTGAGCTGGGTGGCATGGCCGATACTGGCAAACCAGAAGCCGAAGCCAGCGCCGAAAGCATTTTGGCGTTCCTTGCCGAGCAGGGCCTGATTGCCGGTGACTGGCCGCCCGCACCTGCTGAAAGCTGCGATGCCACGCCATTTGATGGTGCGCAATACGCCTATGCCCCACATGCTGGGGTGGTGAGTTTTCTGCAACCGGTGGGCGCGTGGGTTAAGGCCGGCGACCCATTGTTTGAAGTGATCGATCCGCTGGACGATCGCCACACAACTGTCTGTGCCGTTACAGATGGTGTGCTCTATGCGCGCGAGCGGTTGCGTTTTGCTCAGCCCGGTTTGTGGCTGGCTAAAGTGGCCGGTCGTACCCCTATTCGCCAGGGTCGCTTGCTCAGCGACTGATTCAAGAGAGTGGAAACCATGTACAAACTTGAAGTTCAGGATCTGCACAAGCGCTACGGCAGCCACGAAGTATTGAAGGGCGTGTCACTGGCGGCCAAGGCCGGCGATGTGATCAGCATCATCGGCTCCAGCGGCTCGGGCAAGAGTACCTTCCTGCGTTGCATCAACCTGCTGGAACAGCCCCACGGCGGCAAGATTCTGCTCAACAACGAAGAGCTGAAACTGGTGGCCAACAAGGACGGTGGCCTGAAAGCTGCCGATCCCAAGCAGCTGCAGCGCATGCGCTCGCGCCTGTCCATGGTGTTTCAGCACTTCAATCTGTGGTCGCATATGAGCGCCCTGGAAAACGTCATGGAAGCGCCGGTGCACGTACTCGGCATGAGCAAGAAGGAAGCCCTGGAAAAGGCCGAGCACTACCTGAACAAAGTTGGCGTGGCTCATCGTAAAGATGCCTATCCGGCGCACATGAGCGGCGGCGAGCAGCAGCGTGTAGCGATTGCCCGCGCCCTGGCCATGGAACCTGAGGTGATGCTGTTTGATGAGCCGACCTCGGCGCTGGACCCGGAACTGGTGGGTGAAGTGCTGAAAGTCATGCAGGACCTGGCCCAGGAAGGTCGCACCATGGTCGTGGTGACCCACGAAATGGGCTTTGCCCGTGAAGTCTCCAACCAGTTGGTGTTCCTCCACAAAGGTGTGGTGGAAGAGCGCGGCTGCCCGAGAGAAGTGTTGGCCAATCCGCAATCCGAGCGCTTGCAGCAGTTCCTCTCTGGCAGTCTCAAATAACCCGCGGCAACATCTGCACGCACCCACGCTATGCCCATAATCGCCAACAGAGCCTAAACTGCCCCCCCATGAATGCGCACCGAATTGGCTTCCTGCTTTGGCCCACCACCAAGCCCCTGACCCTGGCTTTGGCGGAAGAAGCGCTGCGCGTTGCCCAGCGCGTCCACCCCGAGGTGGTCTATGAGCTGGTGTTCTTGCAGGCCGAAGCGCCGCTTGAAGGCGCGTGGCGGCTACCGGGGGAATCCTGGGTGGGCAAGCTGGAAGGTTGCCAGAAGCTTTTTCTGCTGGCCGATGAACCACCAGGACCGATGCCCGTAGCGCTTTCCGGCGCGCTCAAGCAGCTGGTGCGCGGCGGTTGCGTGATCGGCGCGATTGCCGCGGGGGTTTATCCGTTGGCGCAACTGGGCCTGCTCGATGGCTACCGTGCTTCGGTGCACTGGCGCTGGCAGGATGATTTCACTGAACGCTTCCCCAAGGTCATCGCCACCAGCCATTTGTTCGACTGGGACCGTGATCGCTTGACCGCCTGTGGCGGTTTGGCCGTGCTGGATCTGCTGCTGGCCTTGCTCGCCCGTGACCACGGTGCCGAATTGGCCGGTGCGGTATCCG
Source organism: Pseudomonas sp. FEMGT703P (assembly GCF_002786345.1). Taxonomy (NCBI): domain Bacteria; kingdom Pseudomonadati; phylum Pseudomonadota; class Gammaproteobacteria; order Pseudomonadales; family Pseudomonadaceae; genus Pseudomonas; species Pseudomonas sp. FEMGT703P. Next base: position 403,011 of record NZ_PGCM01000010.1, read on the forward strand.
AGGAGTTGGTAGTCGAGCGTATCCGCGAAGGCGGCGAACGTCAGCGGATTCCGCTGCAGAACCGTCTGGGCTCCAGCCACCCCAAGCTGACTCAGGCCGTGTTGCTGATGGAAGCCAATATCGAAGAGCCGCTGACCACCGACGAAATTGCCCAGCATGTCTGCGTATCGCGCCGCCAGCTGGAACGGATCTTCAAGCAGTACCTCAATCGCGTTCCCAGCCAGTACTACCTGGAGCTGCGTCTAAACAAGGCCCGCCAGTTGCTGATGCAGACCAGCAAATCGATCATCCAGATCGGCCTGTCCTGCGGCTTTTCTTCCGGCCCGCATTTCTCCAGCGCCTACCGCAACTTCTTCGGCGCCACCCCGCGCGAAGACCGCAACCAGCGCCGCAGCAACAGCCCCTTTGAGCTGACTTCTACGCCAATCGAACGTGGCTGAGTTAACTGAGAACGCATAAAAAACCGCAGCTCGCTGCGGTTTTTTATTGGCCGAGATTACTCAGGTTTGTCGACCTGCCGCGGAAACAGCGGGTTGCCGCAGCGGGTGCAGAAGGCGGCGCCGTGTTCGTGGGTGTTTTTCGCGCAGCTTGGGCAGTCGTGAATCAGTTCGTCGCCGCCGCGCATGGCGTTAGCCAGTTCGGCGGTGAAGATGCCGGTGGGCACGGCGATGATCGAGTAACCGGTGATCATCACCAGGGTCGACAGCGCCTGGCCCAGCGGGGTTTTCGGCACGATATCGCCGAAGCCGACGGTAGTCAGCGTAACCACCGCCCAGTAAATGCCCTTGGGAATGCTGGTAAAGCCGTGCGCGGGCCCTTCGATCACGTACATCAGGGTGCCGAACACCGTAACCATGGTGGCGATGCAGGCGAAGAACACGATGATCTTCTGCTTGCTGCCGCGCAGCGCGGTGAGCAGGAAGTTGGCTTGACGTAGATACGGGCTGAGCTTGAGCACGCGGAACACCCGCAGCATGCGGATCACCCGGATGATCAGCAGGTACTGCGCGTCGGCGTAGAACAGAGCGAGGATGCCCGGCAGAATTGCCAGCAGGTCAATCAGGCCGAAGAAGCTGAAAGCGTAGCGCAGCGGTTTTGGCGAGCAGTACAGGCGCACCACGTATTCGATGGCGAACAGTGCGGTAAAGCCCCATTCAATACCTGCCAGCAGTGGCGAGTACTGGCTGTGCACGCTGTCGATGCTGTCGAGCATCACCACCACCAGACTGGCCATGATGGTCAGCAGCAGGTAACGGTCGAATCGCTGCCCGGCTGGGGTGTCGGTGTGGAAGATGATGCTGTACAGCTTTTGCCGCGTGTCCATGGTGTTCTGGCTGCTCCGTTTGCGGTGCTCGCTGATAACGCGAACAGACAGGCAGCCTAGGGAGTTTTATCCCGCTGATGCAAGCCTTTGCCCTTATTAGGCGGCAGTGGTGTGCAGTCGGCCGCAGCTTTGTGCAGCAGACGCTGGGTGGCACTTACCAGCCAGCAGGTGAGGATAAATGGCATGGTCAGGGCTGGCAGACCCAGTGCGCTGAAGCCGGGTTGCAGCACCAGCGCCAGAGCGATGCCAAGGGCCGGTAACCAAGGGCGGCGATGCACCTGGCTGAGGGCGATGGCGGCCAGCGCTGCGTTATAGCCATACAGACCGGTCAGCGCACTGTGCTGCGGTAAGCCCTGATACAGCGCTAGAGCCAGGCCACCAGTGGAACCGAGCAGCGCCCAGCTGGCAGCGCGGCGATCCGCCAGCAACAGGCCGATTAGCAGAAAAACGCCGGCCAACGGCTGATCGAGAAAAATCACCTGCCCCAACCCGCGTGCCATGGCGATCAGACTGGCCCACCAGTCGAGTGGTTGCGCCGGGCTTGCTACGGCCGGCTGCAACTCCAGCTGCAGGACCGGAGCCAGCCACAACAGCAGCCAGCTCAAGCCGACAAAGGGGAAGGTGAAGGCTGGTAGCCACTGACGCTCGCGCATGCGCTGCATCCATGCGGCCAGCAGCAGGCTGGAAGCTCCGGAGCTGACGATGATCAGCAGCGGTAGCAAGGCCGACCAGCTGAATTGCAGGCTGATCAGCATGCCCAGCAGAACCCCGTTGTAGCCATACAAGCCGAGATCGATATCGGCTTTGGCATAACCGCGACGTTGCGCCGTCAGCGTGCTACAGAGGCCACCGAGCAGGGCGCCGCCGAGTAGCTGTGGCGCGCCGATGGCAATCGCCAACAGCACCAACAGGCCGCAGCCAGGATGGGCTTGCAGAAATACCTGGCTAAAACCGTTAAGCAGCGCGCGAAAGCCCCGCAAGGCATGGGTGGGGAGCGGTAATGGCGACATACAGACGAACCTGAATAAACAATCACCGGTGCGTGAATAAAAAGAGGCACGCACTACGGGAGCAGTGAGTGCCTGCAAACTGGCAAAGCCAGCGTGGGAGCGATGTTCTACGGCGGGTCTGGAGACCCGCTGTAGAAATGGATCAGTGGAGGATTTCGATACGCAGGCTGTTGGTGCTGCCCGGTTGGCCAAACGGCTCGCCGGCGGTAATCACCACGGTGTCGCCGGTTTTCGCCAGCCCAGCTGAGCGGGCGGTTTCCAGGGCAGTGCGGGTGACTTCCTCAACCTTGTGCAGGCGCGCGTTGACCACCGAATACACGCCCCAGGCCACGCTCAAACGCCGCGCGGTATCCAGGCTCGGGGTCAGGCTGAGGATCGGCGCTTTCGGCCGTTCGCGCGAGGCGCGCAGGCTGGAGTTGCCCGACTCGGTGTAGTTGACCAGCACGGCCACCGGCAGGATGGTGCTGATGCGGCGGATCGCGCAGCTGATCGCATCCGAGGCGGTGGCTTCGGCCTGCGGGCGGCTGACATCCAGCTGAGCTTGGAAGTCCGGGCCGTTTTCCACCTGGCGAATGATCTTGCTCATCATCTGCACGGCTTCCAGCGGGTAGTCGCCCGAGGCGGTTTCCGCCGACAGCATCACCGCATCGGCGCCTTCGGCCACGGCGTTGGCCACGTCGGTGACCTCGGCGCGGGTCGGCGCAGGGGAGAAGCGCATGGATTCGAGCATCTGCGTGGCCACCACCACCGGCTTACCGAGCTGGCGGCAGGTGCGGATAATGTCGCGCTGGATGCGCGGCACGTTCTCGGCCGGCACTTCCACGCCCAGGTCGCCACGGGCGACCATGATCGCGTCGCACAGCCTGGTGATCTCTTCCAGGTGAATTACCGCAGACGGCTTCTCGATCTTGGCCATCAGAAAGGCGCGATCACCGATCAGCTGACGGGCTTCGATAATGTCTTCCGGACGCTGCACGAACGACAGCGCGACCCAGTCCACACCCAGTTCCAGGCCGAAGCTCAGGTCGCGGCGGTCCTTCTCGGTCAGCGGGCTCAGTTGCAGCACCGCTTCCGGCACGTTGACGCCCTTGCGGTCGGACAGCTCACCACCGGCGATCACTTCGGTGATTACCGCATCGCTGTGCTTGGCGGTGACCTGCAGGCGCAGGCGGCCATCGTCGAGCAACAGGCTCATGCCCGGTTGCAGCGCTTCGATGATTTCCGGGTGGGGCAGGTTGACCCGGTTGACGTCACCTGGGGTGCTGTCGAGGTCCAGGCGCAGGGTCTGGCCGCGTTGCAGATTGACCTTGCCCTCGGCAAAACGGCCGACGCGTAGCTTCGGCCCTTGCAGGTCCATCAGGATGCCGATCGGAGTGTTCAGCTGCTGCTCGACTTCACGCACCCAGTCGAAGCGCTGGGCGTGGTCGGCGTGTTCGCCGTGGCTGAAGTTGAGGCGGAACAGGTTGACCCCGGCCTCCACCAGCTGGCGGATGTCGTCGATGGTTTTGATCGCTGGGCCAAGGGTGGCGAGGATTTTTACTTTCTTGTCGGCGTTCATTTGGCAGGGTTCTCAAGGATCAGAATGGCGCGAAAATCGTTGACGTTGGTACGCGTCGGCCCGGTGACGATCAGTTGATCGAGGGCGGCGAAGTAGCCGTAGCCGTTGTTGTTATCCAGCTCATCGCTGCTGCTCAGGCCCAGGGCGTGGGCGCGGGCATAGCTGTCGGGGGTCATGATGGCCCCGGCGTTATCTTCCGAACCGTCGATGCCGTCGGTATCACCCGCCAGGGCGTAAACCCCGGGCAGGCCCTTTAGGCTGTCGGTGAGGCTGAGGAGAAATTCGGCGTTGCGCCCGCCACGGCCATTGCCACGCACGGTCACGGTGGTTTCACCGCCGGAGAGAATCACGCAGGGTGCCTTGATCGGCTGACCATGCAGACGCACCTGTTTGGCGATGCCGGCATGCACCTTGGCGACTTCCCGCGATTCACCTTCCAGATCACCGAGGATCAGCGTCGGCAAACCAGCGGCGCGCGCCTTGGCAGCAGCGGCATCGAGAGATTGCTGCGGGCGGGCGATCAGCTGGAAGTGGCTGCGCGCCAGGCACGGATCGCCTGGTTTGACGGTTTCAGAGGCCGGGCTCTGCAGCCAGCTACGCACATTGGCCGGGATCTCGATGCTGTAGCGGGCGAGGATCGCCAGGGCTTCAGCCGAGGTGGTCGGGTCGGCCACGGTTGGGCCAGAGGCAATCACAGTGGCTTCATCTCCCGGTACATCGGAAATCGCGTAGGTATAGACGCTGGCCGGCCAGCTGGCCTTGGCCAGGCGACCGCCCTTGATCGCGGAAAGGTGCTTGCGCACGCAGTTCATTTCGCCAATCGAGGCGCCGGACTTGAGCAGAGCTTTGTTGACCGCTTGTTTGTCTTTCAGGCTGATGCCCTCGGCGGGCAGGGCGAGCAGGGACGAGCCGCCGCCGGACAGCAGAAAGATCACCCGATCGGACTCGCTCAGGTTGCTGACCAGCTCCAACACGCGGCGCGCCACGCGCTCGCCGGCGTCATCCGGCACCGGATGGGCGGCTTCGACCACTTCGATTTTTTTGCAGTTGGCGCCGTGCTCGTAACGGGTAACCACCAGGCCGGAGACTTCGCCTTGCCATTCCTGCTCAATCACTTCGGCCATGGCCGCGGCGGCCTTGCCGGCGCCGATGACGATGACGCGACCGCTGCGATCTTCCGGCAGGTAATCAGCCAGAACCTGGCGCGGGTGGGCGGCGTCGATGGCGCTGGCGAACAGCTCGCGCAGCAAGGACGTTGGGTTGAAAGACGGATCGATGGACATGGTGATCTCTCTTGGTCTGGATCAACTTCGATTCTAGTGCGCAGCGTCCGCCATGCAGGCGCTGCGCACTAGAATCGACCCACCCGGCAGGCAGGCCGTGACACCGCCTGCCGGACAGATCGAAAGGGTTGTTTCAGCGCGGCTGACCCCGCCCTGAAACCTGTTACTTACTCACCGCGGATGTTGAAGTTGGCCATGTGTTCCAGGCCTTTGATCAATGCCGAGTGATCCCAGTTGCTGCCACCGATGGCCGCACAGGTGCTGAGCACTTGCTGGGCGTTGGCGGTGTTGGGCAGGTTAAGGCCCAGTTCGCGCGCACCGGCCAGGGCCAGGTTGAGGTCCTTCTGGTGCAGGCTGATACGGAAGCCTGGGTCGAAGGTGCCTTTGATCATGCGCTCACCGTGCACTTCAAGGATCTTCGAGCCAGCGAAACCGCCCATCAGCGCTTCACGCACCTTGGCTGGATCGGCACCGTTCTTCGCGGCGAACAGCAGGGCTTCGGCCACTGCCTGGATGTTCAGGGCGACGATGATCTGGTTGGCGACCTTGGCGGTCTGGCCGTCACCGTTACCACCGACGCGGGTGATGTTCTTGCCCATGGCCTGGAACAGCGGCAGCGCGCGTTCGAAGGCATTCGGGCAACCGCCGATCATGATCGACAGGGTGGCAGCCTTGGCACCGACTTCACCGCCGGATACCGGGGCGTCAAGGTAGGCCGCGCCAGTGGCTTTGATCTTCTCGGCGAACTGCTTGGTGGCAGTAGGGGAGATCGAGCTCATGTCGATCACTACTTTGCCAGCGCCCACGCCTGCGGCAACGCCGTCTTCGCGGAACAGTACGTCTTCAACCTGGGGGGTATCCGGCACCATGACGATGATGAACTCGGCTTCCTGCGCCACTTCACGCGGGTTGGCCAGGCCGATGCCGTTGTCGCCCAGCAGGTCGGCCGGAGCCTTGTCGAAGTGCTCGGAGAAGAACAGGGTGTGCCCGGCTTTTTGCAGGTTCTGCGCCATAGGCTTGCCCATGATGCCGGTGCCGATAAATCCGATTTTTGCCATGAGAAATATCCTCTGATTCAGATTGAGTTGTGCGCTTTCATCCAGCCGAGACCGGCAGCGGTGGTGGTTGCCGGCTTGTATTCACAGCCGATCCAGCCCTGGTAACCGATGCGGTCCAGGTGCTCGAAGAGGAAGCGGTAGTTGATCTCGCCAGTGCCCGGCTCGTTGCGGCCCGGGTTGTCAGCCAGCTGCACATGGTTGATCACAGGCAGGTTGGCCTCGACGGTACGCGCCAGGTCACCTTCCATGATTTGCATGTGGTAGATGTCGTATTGCAGGTACAGGTTGGGGCTTGCGACCTTGTCGCGAATGGTCAGAGCCTGCTGGGTGGTATTCAGGTAGAAGCCCGGAATGTCGCGGGTGTTGATCATTTCCATGACCAGCTTGATGCCCGCAGCTTCGAGCTTACCGGCGGCAAACTTGAGGTTGGCGACAAAGGTCTGCTCGACGGTGGCGCAATCCAGACCTTGCGGGCGGATACCGGCCAGGCAGTTGATCTGCGTGTTGCCCAATACCTTGGCGTAGGCGATGGCCTGGTCGACACCGGCGCGGAACTCTTCAACGCGGTCGGGGTGGCAGGCGATACCACGCTCGCCCTTGGCCCAATCGCCGGCGGGGAGGTTGAACAGCACCTGCTCAAGCTTGTTGGCATCCAGGCGCGCTTTGATTTCTTCGGCGGCAAAATCGTAGGGGAACAGGTATTCAACACCGCTAAAGCCGGCATCGGCGGCAGCGGCGAAACGGTCCATGAAGTCCACTTCGGTGAACAGCATGGACAGGTTGGCGGCAAAACGGGGCATGGTGTGCTCCTTGTCTTGCGCAGCCCGGATAAAGCATCCGGGCTGCTGGTTCAAAGGCGATTTAGTCGAGCAGCGAGATGGCAGTCGGGGCGTCGACGCCGCGTTCGGCCAGTTCTTCGAACTCGTTGACGGCGTTGATTTCGGTACCCATGGAGATGTTGGTGACACGCTCCAGGATAATTTCCACCACCACCGGTACACGGTGCTCGGCCATCAGGCGCTTGGCTTCGGCAAAGGCGTTCTGCAGCTCGTTCGGGTCGAACACGCGGATGGCCTTACAGCCCAGGCCTTCAACCACGGCAACGTGGTCAACGCCATAGCCATTGATTTCCGGCGCGTTGATGTTCTCGAACGCCAGCTGTACGCAGTAGTCGATCTCGAAGCCGCGCTGCGCCTGACGGATCAGACCCAGGTAGGAGTTGTTCACCAGCACGTGGATGTAGGGCAGGTTGAACTGCGCGCCCACCGCCAGTTCTTCGATCATGAACTGGAAGTCGTAGTCGCCAGACAGCGCCACAACCTTGCGGGTCGGGTCGGCCTTGACCACACCCAGCGCTGCCGGAATGGTCCAGCCCAGCGGGCCGGCCTGGCCACAGTTGATCCAGTGACGCGGTTTGTAAACGTGAAGGAACTGCGCGCCGGCGATCTGCGACAGACCAATGGTGGTGACGTAGCAGGTGTCCTTGCCGAACGCCTCGTTCATCTCTTCGTAAACGCGCTGCGGCTTGGCCGGCACGTTGTCGAAGTGGGTCTTGCGCTGCAGGGTGCGCTTACGCTCGCGGCAGCTGTCCAGCCAGGCGCTGCGATCTTTCAGCTTGCCAGCGGCTTTCCACTCGCGGGCCACTTCCAGGAAGGCGTCCAGCGCCGAGCCAGCATCGGAAACGATGCCCAGGTCAGGGTTGAACACACGGCCAATCTGCGTCGGTTCGATGTCGACGTGAATAAACTTGCGGCCTTCGGTGTAGACCTCAACCGAACCGGTGTGGCGGTTGGCCCAGCGGTTACCGATACCGAACACCAGGTCGGAAGCCAGTAGGGTGGCGTTGCCGTAACGGTGTGAGGTTTGCAGACCGACCATGCCGACCATCAGCTTGTGGTCATCCGGGATCACGCCCCAGCCCATCAGGGTCGGTACAACCGGCACGCCGGTCAGTTCGGCGAACTCCACCAGTTTGTCGGCGGCGTCGGCATTGAAGATACCGCCACCGGCAACCAGCAACGGACGCTCGGCATCGTTAAGCATGGCGATGGCTTTTTCTGCCTGCACGCGGTTGGTGGCCGGTTTGGCCAGCGGCAGCGGCTCGTAAGCGTCGATGTCGAATTCGATCTCGGCCATTTGCACGTCGAACGGCAGGTCGATCAGTACCGGTCCAGGACGGCCGCTGCGCATTTCATAGAAGGCTTTCTGGAAGGCGCGCGGCACTTGGCCTGGCTCCATAACGGTAGTCGCCCACTTGGTCACCGGCTTGACGATGCTGGTGATGTCGACGGCCTGGAAGTCTTCCTTGTGCATACGGGCACGCGGGGCTTGACCGGTGATGCACAGAATTGGAATGGAGTCGGCCGATGCCGAGTACAGTCCGGTCACCATGTCGGTGCCAGCTGGGCCGGAGGTGCCGATGCACACGCCGATATTGCCGGCATTGGTGCGGGTGTAACCCTCAGCCATGTGCGAGGCACCTTCGACGTGGCGAGCCAGGACGTGGTCGATACCGCCAACTTTCTTCAGTGCAGCGTACAGGGGGTTGATGGCGGCGCCGGGGATGCCGAACGCAGTGTCAACGCCTTCGCGGCGCATCACCAGTACGGCGGCCTCGATTGCTCTCATTTTGGCCATTGTCTTGTGCCTCGTTTGTTATCAGATTGTATACAAAACAGCTGGCTTGGATTCTATTCATGGCCTGACCTTCCGGTCAACACGTTTTATTGTCGAGGCGCTGTCTGGTAAAAAATCTTTTAAAACAACCGTTTTAGCTGGGGTGCTTGATCTGCTGCGGAAACGCTTGCACATAACTGTATACAAATAGTGTTTGTATTGTATTCGTCTATTGAGTTTTTTGTTTCTGATGGGATAGTGGTGTTGAGCTTTGGATTGCCCGGACGCTGTCAATCGCCCTGCAAGCAGCGCAGCGCCAGGTGTTTCGTAGGATTTATCAGCATCGAGGAAGACCCAACATGAGTACGTTGAATCTACAAATCGCCACCACCATCAGTAACCGCGCCCTGGCGGTCGGCCGGGAAATTTCCGCCGCGCCGCTGACTGTGGCTGTGCTGGATGCTGGCGGGCACCTGATCAGCCTGCAGCGTGAAGACGGCGCGAGCCTGCTGCGTCCGCAAATCGCCATCGGCAAGGCCTGGGGCGCGCTGGCTCTGGGCAAGGGCTCGCGCCTGATCGCCGCCGACGCACAACAGCGCCCGGCGTTTATCGGCGCGGTAAACAACCTGGCAGACGGTCAGCTGGTGCCGGCACCGGGTGGTGTGCTGATTCGTGATGAGCGCGGCGAAGTGATCGGCGCAGTGGGCATCACCGGTGATACGTCGGATATCGATGAGCAGTGCGCCGTGAGTGCGGTGGCATCTGTCGGGCTGAAGCCAGATGCGGGTATCGCCGCCTGATGATGTGCGGCTTTCGCCGCAACTAGAGTCGCAATAAAAAAAACGGTGAATGCTTTGCGGCATTCACCGTTTTTATTTATGGCTGCCTTAAGCCAAGGGCAGGGCGGATAACCAGGCTTATGCGTTGGTGACCTGCTCGGACGGGCTGGGCTGGGTTTCGTCGATCTCGCAGCCCTTGATCACCAAGCGGATGATGGTTTGCGCGGCGGCTTCGTAGTCGGCTTCATCCAGGCTGGCTTTGCCGGTTACGGTGGAAATCTGCCAATCGAAGTCAGCGTAGGTCTGAGTTGCGGCCCAGATGCTGAACAGCAGGTGATGTGGGTCAACCTCGGCCATCAGGCCCTGGTCGATCCAGCCCTGGATGCAGGAAATATTGTGCTTGGCCTGGGCATTCAGCTGCGCGGTCTGGTCGGCGGACAGATGCGGCGCGCCGTGCATGATTTCGCTGGCGAATACCTTGGAGGCAAACGGCAGTTCGCGAGAGATGCGGATTTTCGAGCGGATATAAGCGCGCAGTACGTCGGCCGGTTTGCCTGGCTGATTGAACGGCGCCGAGGCTTCCAGCAGCGGTTCGATGATGCTTTCCAGCACTTCGCGGTAGAGGTTTTCTTTCGACTTGAAGTAGTAGTAGACGTTGGGCTTGGGCACCCCGGCCTTGGCGGCGATGTCGCTGGTTTTGCTGGCAGCAAAGCCTTTGTCGGCGAACTCCTCACTGGCTGCGCGTAAAATCAGCTCTCTGTTACGCTCGCGAATACTGGTCATAAGCCTCTTTGCTTCTGTCGAACGCCCGTCGCTGGGCAGCGCCGGGATGGTAGCATCGGCTTTGAGCGGCGCTCAAGGCTTGCGGCCTGGGCTTCGGCGGGCTATCTGACCTGCAAGTCAGGTTGTTGTATACAAAATTTAATATTTCTGTTTTTATCTCGCTGCATGCATTCATAACAAAAAGTCTCGGCTCGTTGAGCTCCAGGAGACACGTAGTGAACAATCAATTGGTTGACCCCTTCGGTCGGCGCATCACCTATCTACGGTTATCGGTTACCGATCGCTGTGATTTCCGCTGCACCTATTGCATGAGTGAGGACATGGTGTTCGCCCCGCGCGAGCAGATCCTCACCCTCGAAGAGCTCTACGCAGTGGCGGACGCTTTTATCGGCCTCGGGGTCAAGCGCATCCGCATTACCGGTGGCGAGCCGCTGGTACGCAAGAACCTAATCAGCCTGCTGACCCGTCTGGGCCAGCGCCCCGAGCTGGAAGACCTGGCCATCACCACTAATGGCTCACAGCTGGCTGACCTGGCGCCGCAGTTACACGCAGCCGGGGTCAAGCGCCTGAACGTCAGCCTGGATTCGTTGCAGCGCGAGCGTTTTGCTGCCTTTACCCGACGCGACAAGCTCGATCAGGTGCTGGACGGCATCGAGGTGGCGCGCGCGGCAGGTTTTCGCAAGATCAAACTCAATACCGTGGTGCAGAAAGGCCGCAACGATGACGAAGTGCTCGACCTGGTCGAGTTCGCCATGGCGCGGGGTCTGGACATCAGCTTTATCGAAGAAATGCCACTGGGCAGTATTTCCAGCCACCAGCGCGAGCAGACCTTCTGCTCCAGTGACGAGGTGCGTGAGCGCATCGAACAGCGCTATGCCCTGGTGCGTAGCAGCAAGCTGACTGGCGGGCCGTCGCGCTATTGGCAGGTGGTCGGCAGCGACACCCAGGTTGGTTTTATCTCACCGCACAGCCACAACTTCTGTGGCGACTGCAACCGCGTGCGAGTCACCGCCGAGGGCAAGCTGGTGCTTTGTCTGGGCCATGAAAATGCCCTGGACCTGAAAGGCCTGATGCGTGCCCACCCCGGCGACAGCCAGCGCCTGAGTGAAGCCTTGATGCAAGCCTTGCAACTGAAACCCGAACGTCACCACTTCGAGAGCGATGCCCAGGTGCAGGTTATTCGCTTTATGAGCATGACCGGCGGCTAGCCCCTAGCCGCGTCCTCACCGCCTTGGGCGGTTCCATTCGTTCCACTCTCACAATCAACAGGAGGTTTGCTGTGAAGCCCTCGCACGTCTGCAGTTTGTTCGCCGTTATCTGTTCCAGCGCGGTTAGCGCTGAAAGCTATGTGATCGGTGTAGAGAAGCTGGCTTTTGCGCCGCACTACAGCATCGATGCGCAAGGCCAGTACCAGGGCTTTGCCCGTGAGCTATTCGACCTGTTCGCGCAGACCAGCGGAGTGGAGCTGAGTTACAAGGTGCTGCCTGTTGAGCAGCTGTTGCCCGCGCTGCTCAGCGGCCAGGTGGATTTCAAATACCTTGACAGCGAAACCTGGGCGCAGGAGCAGAAGGCCGGCAAGGCCCTGAGCTACAGCCAGGGCGTGGTCGAGTATGTCGATGGTGTGCTGGTGGCGCCGCAGCGCCATGGCCAACCCATGGAGCAGATCAAGCGCCTGGCCATGGTCAACGGCTGGACGCCACGGGGCTATCAGGAACGTATCGATGCCGGGCAGATCGAGCTGACCTACAGCGATGATCTACGCCAGATGATTCGCCAGGCGCTGAAGAAGGACACCGATGGCGCCTATTTCAACGTGGTGGTGGCCACCCATTATCTGGACAACATCCGCGCGCGTCCGGGCGCGCTGATATTCGATGCGCAGTTGCCGCACAGCCGTGGCAGCTTCAAGCTGTCGACGCTCAAGCATGCGGCCTTTATGCAGCGTTTTGACCGCTTCTTGAGCGAGCAGCAGCCTGCAATTGTCGCGCTGAAAAGTAAGTACAAGGTCGAGGCTAATCTGGAGGCTGACCGCATCGGCCTGGAGCAGTGGAAGCTGGATTTTATCGAGCGCAAAAAGCTCAAGGACGCGCAATCGCAGTAATGCGCTGAGATAACAAAAGCCGCTCCAAGTGAGCGGTTTTTTCTGCGCGTAACAAGAGCGAATAGGCGCAATAAAAAAGGGGATGGCATCGTTGCCATCCCCTTTTTGTTGCGGGTTGCCGCCTACCCGGCGATCCGCATCAAGCCCATGGGCTTAGAAGTGATACTTCACCAGCGCTTGTACTGCGGTCTGATCGAAGCCATCGGTGGAACCGTCGATTGGCTTGATGCCGTACTTGTTGTGCCACATGTTCAGTTCTGTGCCGACATACAGTTTGCGACCTTCACCGAACAGCGCCTTGCCCGCATCCCATTTGATCTGGATTGAGGAGCCGACTGATGTCTGGGTGCCGGCATCCTTGGATGGCGCGCGCCAGTCGATGTAGCCGTCGACCACAAAGTCCTGTTCGCCAATAGCAAACGGATAAGCGCCGTTCACAGTCAGCTGGTAGGTGTGGCCGTTGCCCTTGTCCGATGCCTTGAAGTCATGATCGAAGAAGATGTGGTTATTGACCTTCACCGCATACAGGTTGGCATTCAGGTAGGCGAAGCCTGGAGCGTTCCAGGCGGTGCCGATGCCGTACAGGTAGTTCTCGGTGCCAGGGCCGCCGTTGCCCTTTTCATAGGTAAAGGCTGCGTAGACATCCTTCAGCGGGCCTGCGGACAGGTCCTGGCCGGTCAGCCAGCTGAGGCTGACGCGTGGCGAGAATTCCATGTAATAGAAGCTGTTCTTCTCATCGACATCCAGGTTGCCGAAGTTGCTGCCACGGGCCTGGTTGTTGTCGGCGTCGATGTAGTCGAGGAAGAAGAAGGTATCGCCCCAGGTCCAGCCACTGGCGTTTTCCAGGGTGAAGGTGGTTTGCGAGCGCTGTTCTTCACCGTTGTTGTTCAGGCGCTGGAAGTTGCTGCCATAGAGGTAGGAGAGGCTGGTGTCTTGCCAGAGGAAGGCACCCTCGGCGAAGGCGTGCTGGCCGGTAAACAGACCGGCTGAGAGGGCGATGCAATGGGGCAGGTGCTTCAGTTTCATCACGTTTTCCTTATTGTGGACTTACAGGGTTTCTCAGCCCCGTGGCGAACCGCAGGGTCGAACAGGCAAATAGGGTGACGTCTCAACTGGGCCGCTGGGGCGTGTTGAACTCATGCAGGGCGGCGTACAGCGAATTGGGCAGATCGGCCTGGGTTGGCTTTGGCAGCGTGGCTTTCGGGATAAGTTTGATTGCGGCCAGGGGGATAGCGCTGAGCCGTATCCGTGCGCGAACTACCAAAGGGGCGATCCGCTTGTGGCTGACCGCAGACGGAGCTGGGGTGCGTGGAGTGTGAGGGATTGTCATGTCTGAGCCTGCCAGTTGTTCTTATATGGTCATGGGCTTACATGAGGCTTCACGGGCCTCTGTCCTGAATGCGACATAAAGTTGTCCGCGTAGTCAGGTTGATTGACTATAGCAATTTGTTTACATCGTTAAAAACAATTTATTTAAATATTGTGCACAAAAATGCACCGCCAGTCAGATTGCTGGACGTCACGGCAAAACGTGCGTAGGGCGTGTGGCAGGGCGTATTGGCGCGGGGAGGGGCGTGCGGCTGTTGGCCGAAAGACAAATGCCGCACCCTGAGCGGGTACGGCATGCGGGTGGATCAGTTGAGCTGTGCGCCCTGGTCGATCCATGAGCCGATCAAGTCGCGCTCTTCCTGGGTCATCTGGGTGATATTGCCCAGCGGCATGATCTGTGAAGCCACGCTTTGCGCATGAATCTTTGCGGCTTGCGCTTTGATCTGCTCAGGGGTGTCGAGCATGAAGCCGGCCGGTGGCGCGCTGAACATTGGGCTGCTCGGCGTGGCTGAGTGACAGACGCTGCAGCGTTCCTGAATCACGCTGCTGACCTTGGCAAACTCGACAGCTGCTACAGCCGGTGCGGTGGCTGCTGGCTCAGCGGGTGTGCTGGCAGGTTCAGCTGCCTTGGCTACATCCGGATTACCGCTCACGGCAGTGGCCGGAATTTTTGCGTAGGTAATAGCGGCTGCTTTAGGCGCTTCGGTGCTGGCGGCTTTCATACTCGGCCCCGTGACGAACGCCAGGCAGATCATGCCCAGTGCGGCGGCAGGCAGGGTCCAGATGTACTTGCTGCTGTCATGGCGAGTGTTGAAGTAGTGGCGCACCAGTACCGCCAGCATCGCGATGCCCGCCAGGATCAGCCAGTTGTATTGGCTGCCGTAGGTGCTCGGGAAGTGGTTGCTGATCATGATGAACAGCACCGGCAGGGTGAAGTAGTTGTTGTGGCGCGAACGCAGCAGACCTTTGGCCGGCAGGGTCGGGTCTGGCGTGGTGTTGTCTTCGATGGCCTTAACCAGCGCGCGCTGGGCCGGCATGATGGTGAAGAACACGTTGCCGACCATGATGGTGCCGATAATGGCGCCGACATGGATATAGGCAGCGCGGCCACTGAAGATCTGGCTGAAGCCATAGGCTGCAGCGATGATCAGCACGAACAGCACGGCGCCAAGCAGGGCCGGGCGCTTGCCCAGCGGCGAATCGCAGAGGAAGTGATACGCCACATAGCCCGCCACCATCGAACCGAAACCGATGGCAATGGCCATTTCCGGTGCCAGATCAACGCCGGGTTTAACCAGGTACAGGCTCGGGTTGAGGTAGTAGACCACCAGCATCAGGGCCACGCCCGACAGCCAGGTGAAATAAGCTTCCCATTTGAACCAGTGCAGGTTCTCCGGCATTTTCGGCGGAGCCAGTTTGTACTTTTCCAGGTGGTAGATACCGCCACCGTGAATCGCCCAGAGGTCACCAGACAGGCCTTCGCGGGGATTGCTGCGGTTGAGGTTGTTTTCCAGCCAGACGAAATAGAAGGATGCGCCGATCCAGGCGATGCCGGTGATCATATGGATCCAGCGGATACCCAGGTTCAGCCACTCAGTCAAATGCGCTTCCACAATCAGTACCTCTTTCCCGCAGGCCGACACGCCGGCTGCAGGCTTCTCTTATTGGTGGGGGGCGAGGAGCAGTTGCTCGTCGTCGGTAAAGAAATGCTCATCGCAGTTGTTGCCAGAACCACTGCGATCAACCACCAGGAAGTCATCCCGCTTTTCGATCGTCAGCACCGGGTGGTGCCAAACGCCGCGATGGTAATTAATGCCCTGCCTGCCGTTGCTGCGGAAGGCGCGGACCAACTCTGATTCAGGTGCATCGCCAAGTGGCGCGACCACGATCAGAAAGGGGTTGCCGAGCAGCGGAATAAACGCCTGACTGCCCTGCGGATGACGCTCCAGCATGCGAATGGTCAGCGGCATATCCAGGGCCTCGGCACTGAAAATGCTGATGATCGCCTTATCCTCTGGCTGTGCGGTCTCGACCGTGGCCAGTTTGTGATAACGGCGAGTGGAGCCATTGTTGATCATGAAGAATTCGCTGCCTTCGGTTTCGATAACGTCACCAAAGGGGGCGAAGGCTTCTTTGCTTAGCGGCTCGATGATCAATGTGCGCATGTTGGTCTTCTTGTTCGTTCGTTTATGCCCCTCTCCCAATGGGAGAGGGGTTTATTGGCTTACTTGGCGACTTTGCCGAACAGGCGCAGGCGGCTGATACCACCGTCCGGGAACACGTTCACCCGTACGTGGGTGATCGGGCCCAGCGCTTTGATCTGCTCGCTGAACTCATGCTCGGCGTGCATCTGCAGTTTCTGGCTTGGCAGCAGCTCGCGCCAGAACAGGCTCTGGGTTTCGATCTGGCTGTCGGTGCCGCCTTTGACGAAGGCCGCCTGGATCGAGCAGCTGTCCGGGTAATTGCCTTTGAAGTGCAGGGTGTCGACGACGATGCGTTCGATCTCGCCCGGATGGCCGAGGGCGACAATCACCCAGTCGTTACCTGGGGTACGGCGACGTGCAGTTTCCCAGCCGTCGCCCATGTTGATGCCGCGGCCCGGGTTGAGGATGTTGCTCATGCGGCCGAAGTGTTCGTCCGAGCAGGCCAGGGCGCGACCGCCATTCAGTGCAGAAGCCAGGTCAACTTCTTCGTTGTCACCTACGTTCGACCAGTCGCGGAACGGTACGCCGTAGACGCGCAGACGGGCGACGCCGCCGTCCGGATAGATGTTGAAGCGCAGGTGGGTGAAGGCCTGTGCATTGGCAATTTCATGGTAGTGGTGGCTGTTGCCTTGCAGCTCTACTGCGGCCAGCACTTCAGTCCACACGGTGGCGTCGGTCGGGTCGCCTTCAGCGACAAAGCAGCCTTCCAGGGATGCCGACGGCGGGAAGTTACCGGTGAAGAAGCTGGTGTCGATGTCCACACCCTTGATCGAGCCCGGTACGCCCAGGCGGATTACCGCGCTGTCGTAACCTTCGAAGCGCTTGCGGCGCGACTCCCAGCCATCCATCCACTTGCCGTTATCATCGAACACGCCCTCCTTCCATACGGCCGGGGTCGGCTGGAACAGGCGGTTAACGTCGGCGAACCAGTCGTCGGTGACCGAGATGGCCTTGGTGCCCAGGCGTGCGTCGGCGAGGTTGACGTATTTCTCAAAGGGTACGGCGTAAGCTTTCATGAAATGTCTGCCTTAGTGATGGCGTTGGGGAGGGCGGAGGGCTTGCGGCCTACAGCTGCTGCAAGCGGAACAGCGCGATCTTGTTGATCTCGGCCAGGGCGCAGGCGAATTCCTGCTCCGGGGAGTTATGAATCCGCTCCTCGAAGGCCGCCAGGATCTGGTGCCGATTGCTGCCTTTCACCGCCATGATGAAGGGGAAGCCGAACTTGGCCTTGTAGGCATCGTTCAGTTCGGTAAAGTGGGCGAACTCTTCTGCGGTGCATTCATGAATGCCCGCACCAGCCTGCTCCGACGTCGAAGAGGCGGTTAACTCACCACGAACGGCTGCCTTGCCGGCCAGATCCGGGTGAGCATTGATCAGCGCCAGCTGTGCAGCATGGCTGGCACTGAGCAACAGGTCGGCCATGCGCTGATGCAGGCCGTCGATTTCGTTAATGCTGTCGTCCTGGCCTAGGTCAAAAGCCTTTTCGGCGACCCAGGGCGAGTGCTCGTAGATATCAGCGAAGACTTTGACGAAGTCTTCACGGCTCAAACGGGACGGGGTCAGGGTTTGAAAACGGCTCATTTCGAGCTCTCCTTGGATGGCTCTTGCAGCGGATGGGTCGCGTGCCAGTGTTTGGCGATGTCGACGCGGCGGGCGCACCAGACTTTTTCGTGGCTCTGCACGTATTCAAGGAAGCGCGCCAGTGACGCCAGACGCGCCGGACGGCCGAGCAGGCGGCAGTGCATGCCGATCGAGAGCATCTTCGGTGCGCCGGCCACGCCTTCGGCGTAAAGCACATCAAAAGCGTCTTTCAGGTATTCGAAGAAGTCATCGCCCTTGTTGAAGCCCTGCACCTGAGTGAAACGCATGTCGTTGGTGTCCAGCGTGTAAGGGATCACCAGGTGCGGCTTGGCTGCGGTACTGGCCGGATCCCAGTAGGGCAGGTCGTCGTCGTAGGTGTCGCTGTCATACAGAAAGCCACCTTCTTCACGGACCAGACGGCGGGTGTTTGGGCCGAGGCGGCCGGTGTACCAGCCCACCGGGCGTTCGCCGGTCAGTTCGGTGAGGATGCGGATGGCTTCAAGCATATGCTCGCGCTCTTCGGCTTCGCTCATGTTCTGGTAGTCGATCCAGCGGTAACCGTGGCTGCAGATCTCGTGGCCTGCGGCGACCATCGCCTTGATCGCATCCGGATGACGCTGCGCAGCCATGGCCACGGCAAAGATGGTCAGCGGGATGTTGTGTTTCTGGAACAGGTTCAGCAAACGCCAGACGCCGGCACGGCTGCCATACTCGTAGAGCGATTCCATGCACAGGTTGCGCTGGCCTTGCAGCGGCTGCGCGGAAACCATCTCGGAGAGAAATGCCTCGGATTCCTTGTCGCCGTGCAGGATGTTGCGCTCGCCGCCTTCCTCGTAATTAAGAACAAACGACAGGGCGATGCGCGCATCATTGGGCCAGTGCGGATGGGGCGGGTTGTTGGCGTAACCGATCAGGTCGCGTGGGTAGTCAGCGCTCACTGCAGTCTTCCTTCTTGCTGTTTGTGGCGGTCATTGGCAGGCATGAATGCGTTGCACGACCGTGATGGGCTAATTGTATACAAAGTGCTTTGCATCTTGTAAATCTAAAATTCACTTATTTTGCGAAATTTTGCCTTAATGCTGAATCTGTCCAGTGCGTCAGCTGTTGCTGTGCAAAAGCAGTGCTCGCAAGCACTTATGGCTGATTTACTGCCCGATTACGGTGCGCTACGCAGGCTAAATGATCGATGTATTGTGTACAGTTTTTTATAAAACTGTCTTATTTTTGAGTTTCAACATGCTATGCTTCACCTCAGTCGAGGCTGCTTAGCCTGATAAATCTGCCGAATTCAATAAAAGTAGAGGAGGTGCGGCGTCTACGTAGGCTTATCTGCGCAGGTGCCCATAAGCGATGGGACGATTGACCACACACGTACTGGATGCCGCCCATGGTTGCCCAGGCAGCGAATTGAAGATTGAGTTGTATCGCGTTGAAGGGGCTCAGATGGAGCTGCTCAATAGCGTTGTCACCAACCACGACGGGCGCTGTGATGCGCCGGTGCTGCAGGGTGACGATTACCGCAGTGGGGTTTACCAGCTGCATTTCCATGCCGGCGATTACTACCGCGCTCGCGGCGTCAAATTGCCTGAACAGGCCTTTCTCGATGTTGTGGTGCTGCGCTTCGGCATCGATGCCGGGCAGGAGCATTACCACGTGCCGCTGCTGATTTCCCCTTACAGCTACTCCACCTACCGCGGTAGCTGAACCGAATGCTTGTCACCCTCTGACTCAATTTAAGAGTCCCTAGCCCGTACACACTGCGGGCTTTTTTTTGCCTACGATTTGGGGTGCTGATCGGGGCGCGAGTTTAGGCTACGCGAAGCCCAAACAGCGGGCTTCGCGGGTTCAGCAATAACGCTAGCGGCTCAGCAGCGAGGCCGCGCCAGCCCCGCCAAACAAGGCCGCGCTGATGCGGTTGAACCACACCTGGCCCTTGCCCGAACGCAGGTAGCGCGCCGCGCCTTGGGCGCTGAGGCCGTAGAACAGCTTGCAGGCCAAGTCCAGCACCGCCCAGGTGGCGATCATCACCAGCAGCTGGCCAAGCATGGGACGCTCGGCACTGATGAACTGTGGCAGAAAGGCGGCGAAGAACAGAATGTCCTTAGGATTACTGGCGCCCAGGCCGAAGGCCTTCCAGAACATGGCGCGAAAGCTCGGATTGACCGGCTGCTCTTCGGTCTTCACCGGTTTGGCGGCTTTGCGTGATTCCTGCCAGCTCTGCCAGGCGAGGTAGAACAGGTACAGCGCGCCGACAATCTTCAGCAGGCTGAACAGCTGCTCCGAGGCCAGCAGCAACGCGCCAAGGCCGAGTGCCGAAGCGCTCAACAGGCAGATCGAGGCGGATACCCCGCCGATAAAAGCCGGGGCCGAGCGGCGCAGACCGTAGTTCAGGCTGTTGCTGACCATCAACAGTGACAGCGGCCCGGGGATCAGAATCACCACCAGTGCAGCACTTGCGAACAACAGCCAGGTTTCCAGGCTCATTAGCGATTCTCCAGATGCGCAAAAGCCCCGACGCCATGTCAGGGCTTAGGTTTTGCTTGGTTCATGATCCTTTGTTTTGAAAACGTAGCGAGCGATGACTAGGCAAGGCGAAGTCAGGCGAAAAAGCGGAGTGTACGACTGTACATGAGCATTTTGAGCCTGACTTCAACGCTGCATAGTCGAGCGCAGTAGTTTTCAATTACAGGAAGGCGAACTTGGCGATAAAAATAATGCACAGAACGTACAAGCTCAGCGATACCTTGTCGCGCTGACCGGTCAGCAGTTTCAGTGTCGCGTATGTCAGGAAGCCCAGGGCAATACCGTTGGCGATGGAGAAGGTCAGCGGCATCATGACCACGGTGACGATCGCCGGGATGGTGTCGGTGTGGTCCTTCCAGTCGATATGCGCCATGCCGCTCATCATCAGCATCGCTACATAAATCAGCGCGCCAGCGGTGGCGTAGGCGGGGATCATCCCAGCCAGCGGGGCGAAGAACATTGCGCCGAGAAACAGCACACCAACGGTAATAGCTGTCAGACCGGTACGGCCACCGGCAGCAACACCTGCAGCACTTTCCACATAGCTGGTTACCGGCGGGCAACCGACCATGGCACCAACCACGCTGGAGGTACTGTCGGCCTTGAGGGCCTTGGCTAGGTTCTGGATCTTACCGTCTTCATCCACCAGGTTGGCACGGTGGGCAACGCCCATCAGGGTACCGGCCGTGTCGAACATGTTCACGAAGAGGAAGGCCAGAATCACGCTGACCATGGCAATGTTGAAGGCCCCGGCGATGTCCATCGCCATAAAGGTCGGCGCCAGGCTTGGAGGCATGGAAACCAGGCCGTTGTATTCAACCAGGCCCACAGCCCAGCCGATGGCAGTCACGCCGAGCATGCTGAACAGGATGGCGCCGAACACGTTGCGATGGCTGAGCACGGCAATCAGCAGGAAGCACACGGCCGCCAGGATTGCACTCGGTTCACCAAACGAGCCCATGGTCAGCAGCGTGGCTGGGCTGTCGACGACGATGCCTGCGGTTTTCAAACCGATCAGCCCGAGGAACAAGCCCACTCCCGCACCCATTGCAAAGCGCAGGCTCATGGGGATGCTGTTAAGCAGCCACTCGCGGATCTTCGACAGGCTCATGATCATGAAGAGCACGCCGGAGATAAACACCGCGCCCAGGGCAATCTGCCAGCTATAGCCCATTTCACCGACAACGGTGTAGGTGAAGAAGGCATTCAGACCCATGCCAGGTGCCAGGCCGACTGGCCAGTTGGCGTACAGACCCATCAGGAAACAACCGATGGCCGCACCGATGCAGGTGGCGACAAACGCAGCTCCATGATCGACGCCAGCCGTGGCCATGATGTTGGGGTTAACGAAGATGATGTAAGCCATGGTGACGAAAGTCGTCAGGCCCGCCAGCAGTTCGGTTTTGATTGTGGTGCGGTGCTCGGTCAGTTTGAAGAAGCGGTCAAGCAGACCGGGTTTGATCAGGTCTTGCATCTGCGTCGCCTGTTGTTCTTGTTTAGCGCTTTCCACAGGGGTACTCCTCATCTCTTGTTGTGTGCCACCCAGAGCCTGTGCTGCGCACTGCTCGACTCTTGAGGTAGGTGGTGTTTTTTTGCCTTGCTGGCGTGCTTAGCTGACCTTTCGGTCAAGAAATAACGCTGAGGCCGATTATGATGTTGTATACAAAAAAAGCAAATAATGTTTCTGGTTAAAAGCTGCTATGTACTCGGCTTTTTTACCTATGCAGTACCTGTCCTGTTACTGATGTGTTCCGCAGCATTTGTTTCGCCGATCTGACGAGGCGTTTACACCCCTCATGATCAGTGGGGCTTCGGCAATAATCGTGGGCATCTCGGTGTTGCCGCCGTAACTCACCAGGGCAGTTGCTAAGCAGATTCGCGAACAAGAAAAATGCTGCATATAAGAAATGAATCTGCCGGCTGCATGTTCTTCGGCAGAGAAGTGCGAACAGAAAGCGTGTGCAAATGCACCTTTGCACGAGGGTTATGCCTTGGTAGCGGTGTACGTGCTGGTTACATTGTGTACAATGCAAAGGCTTTTTATTTGTGACTTTTCACTGATTTGCCGCTTGCCAGAGGGTAGGTAGCACACAGTAGAGTTGCATCAGCAACCGCCGAACCTTGATCACGCGAGCCACAATGAACGAACAATTGCAGCCCCTTAAGAAGCAGACGCGCGAAGGCAAAAGCACTCGCAGCGGGACTCAGGACGATGTCGTTTACGCCCATATCTTCGATGCCATTCTTGAGCAGCGTCTGGCTCCTGGCACCAAGCTCAGTGAAGAGGCGCTCGGTGAAATCTTCGGCGTCAGCCGCACCATCATCCGTCGCGCCTTGTCGCGCCTGGCCCACGAAGGCGTGGTGCTGTTGCGGCCTAACCGTGGCGCGGTAGTGGCCAGCCCAGGTGCGGAAGAAGCGCGGCAGATTTTCTATGTACGTCGCATGATCGAGCGGGCGATTACCGAACTGGCCTGCAAGAACGCCAAGCCGGAACAGATTGCCGCGCTGCGCCAGATGGTGATCGATGAGCGCGACTGTTTCGCCCGTGGTGATCGCGGTATGGGCATTCGCCTGTCGGGTGAGTTCCACCTGAAACTCGCGGAAGCTGCCGGCAACCTGACTCTGTTGGGCTTTCTGCGCAGCCTGATTTCGCAGACCTCGCTGATCATCGCCCTGTACGAAAGCAACAGCCGCACGCATTGCTCGGATGCCGAACATGACCAGGTTATCGACGCTATCGAGGCCGGCAATGTGGAAGTGGCGGTGGACCTAATGATGCGCCACATGGACAGCGTTGACGCCAAGCTCAACCTGGATGGCGAAACCGCCTCCGATGACCTGCACGCGGTGTTCTCGCACCTGCTGCCAGGCAGCAAGAAGAAAGCCGCTAGCCGCTAATAGGGGCAGTCGGCCTAAACGGAAAAGCCCGCTCAATGAGCGGGCTTTTTGTTGGTTGGGTTTTTACCTACCTCAATCGCGGCGATGCACCGACTGGCCAGCGGCGAAGGTTTCCTTCACGGCGCGGTCGTCGCCAAGCATGGTCAGGGCGAACAGTCTTTCGTCCAGGGTCTTGGCCTGTTGCATGCGGTAGCTGATCAGCGGCGTGGCGTTGTAGTCGAGGACCACGAAGTCGGCGTCTTTGCCGCTCTCGAAGTTGCCGATCTTGTCGTCCAGGTACAGCGCGTTGGCGCCGCCCAGGGTCGCTAAGTACAGCGACTTGAACGGATCGAGCTTCTTGCCCTGCAACTGCATGACCTTGTAGGCCTCGTTCAGCGATTGCAGTTGGCTGAAGCTGGTGCCGGCACCCACGTCGGTGCCCAGGCCGACACGCACGCCGTGCTCTTCGAGCTTGTTGAGATCGAACAGACCGCTGCCGAGGAACAGGTTGGAGGTCGGGCAGAAGGCAACGGCCGAGCCGGTTTCGGCCAGGCGTTTGCACTCGTCGTCACACAGGTGCACGCCGTGGGCGAATACCGAGCGGGCTCCGATCAGCTTGTAGTGGTCGTACACATCCAGGTAGCCCTTGCGCTCGGGGAATAGCGCCTTGACCCATTCGATTTCCTTGAGGTTCTCGGACAGGTGGGTGTGCATATACAGGTCCGGATATTCGCCCAGCAGCTTGCCTGCCAGGGTCAGTTGTTCCGGGGTGCTGGTGGGGGCAAAACGTGGGGTCACGGCGTAATGTAGGCGGCACTTGCCGTGCCAGCGTTCGATCAACTCTTTGCTGTCGGCGTAGCCGGATTCCGGGGTGTCAGTGAGGTAATCCGGGGCGTTGCGGTCCATCAGCACCTTGCCGGCGATCATGCGCAGGTTCAGCGCTTCGGCGGCTTCGAAGAAGGCGTCTACCGATTGCTTGTGCACGGTGCCGAATACCAGGGCGGTGGTGGTGCCGTTGCGCAGCAGCTCCTTCAGGAAGATACCGGCCACGTCCGCGGCATGGGCCTTGTCGGCAAACTGCTGCTCGGTGGGGAAGGTGTAGGTGTTCAGCCAATCCAGCAGCTGTTCGCCGTAGGAGGCGATCATCCCGGTTTGCGGGTAGTGGATATGGGTGTCGATAAAACCGGGGGTGATCAGGGCATCGCGATATTCAGTGATTTCAACGCCCTTGAGGGTAGGCAGCAGGTCTGCGGCGTGGCCGACTTTGGCCACCTGACCGTTGTCGACGACCAGCACACCGTCTTCAAAATACTCATAGGATTGCTCAACGCCCACCACGGCAGGGTCGGCAATGCTGTGCAGGATGGCGGCGCGGTAGGCTTTCACTGGGCTAGTCATGTAACGCTGATCTCAATCTATGGAGTTGGTCGCCCAGGCGCGCGTGCGCCTGGGCAGATAGTCAGGCCTGGGTGCGGCGAGAGGCGGGTAGCAGCTTGGCAACGCTGGGCTGGCCCTTTTTGCTCTCTTGGCCAAAGGCGGCGTTGTAGGTGGCGATCACTTCGCCGGCGATGGACACGGCAATTTCTACCGGTAACTTGCCTTTGACCTCGGCCAGGCCCATCGGGCAACGCATGCGCGCCACCAAAACCGGGTCAAAGCCGCGATCACGCAGGCGGTGTTCGAACTTGGCGCGTTTGGTGTGCGAGCCGATCAGGCCGTAGTAGGCAAAATCGTTGCGCTTGAGGATTTCTGCAGTCAGCTCCAGGTCGAGCTGATGATTGTGGGTCATAACGATAAAGTAGCTGCCGGCGGGCATACGTTCGATCTCGTCGATCACCTCGTCATTCACCACCTTTTCCACCCCGGTGGGGATCTGCTCGGGGAATTCGTTTTCCCGCGAGTCGATCCAGCGCACCTTGCACGGCAGGCTGGCGAGCAGCGGAACCAGGGCGCGGCCAACGTGGCCGGCGCCGAATACAGCGATCTTCGCCTGGGGTTGGCCCATGGGTTCGAACAGCAGCACGGTAGCGCCGCCGCAGCATTGGCCGAGGCTGGCCCCCAGGCTGAAACGCTCCAGGCGGGTATCCTGGCTGCGGCTGCTGAGCATTTCGCGGGCCAGCTCCATCGCCTTGAATTCCAGATGACCGCCACCGATGGTCTCGAAGATGCGGTCAGCGGTGACCACCATTTTCGAGCCCGCATTACGCGGGGTCGAGCCGCGTTCTTCGATGATAGTCACCAGCACGCAGGGTTCACCGCGTTGCTGCAGGTCGGCGAGGGCGCTGATCCAGCTCATTTGCTCAGCCTCCAGGTAGGTGGCAGTTGTCCGGGGCGCGGTAAGCGCCAGTTGCTTGGCGACGGGTCCAGTATCGGTACTGGAATCGGTCGTGGTGTCTGGAGTTTCGTTTCGGTGTGTTTTGTCATTGTTTTTCACCCTGGTCTTGCATGGGGCGGATGCCGATACGATCGCTCGTAGCGGCATCCGTCCGACGGCTTTAGGCCGGTTCTACCTCTGTTGCGACAGCAGGTTTAGCGCTTTGCTGCAGTTTCTTCATTTGCTCCACACCCCAGAGCACACGCTCAGGCGTGGCCGGGGCGTCGATATTCGGTTGCACGCGGTAATCCGCCAGGCTGGCCACGGCGTCCTTGATCGCACACCACACGGCGATGCCGAGCATAAACGGTGGTTCACCGACAGCCTTGGAGTGGAACACGGTGTCTTCCGGGTTCTTGCGGTTTTCCACCAGATTCACGCGCAGGTCCAACGGCATATCGGCGATGGCGGGAATCTTGTAGCTGGCCGGGCCGTTGGTCATCAGCTTGCCTTTGCCATTCCACACCAGCTCTTCCATGGTCAGCCAACCCATGCCCTGGACGAAGGCGCCCTCGACCTGGCCGATGTCCAGCGCCGGGTTCAGCGAGGCGCCGACGTCATGCAGGATGTCGGTGCGCAGCATCTTGTACTCACCGGTCAGGGTGTCGACGATCACTTCCGAACAGGCTGCACCGTAGGCGAAATAGTAGAAAGGACGACCGGCGGCCTTGTCACGGTCATAGAAGATCTTCGGCGTGCGGTAGAAACCGGTGCTGGAGAGCGATACCTGGCCGAAGTAGGCCTTCTGGATCACTTCTTCGAAGCTCAGGAACAGATCGCGCACACGCACCTGACTGTTGCGGAATTCGACGTCTTCCGGGGTGACCTTGTACTCGCGCACCAAGAAGTCGACCAGGCGCTGCTTGAGCGTTTCAGCAGCATTCTGTGCGGCTTTGCCGTTGAGGTCGGCACCGCTGGAGGCGGCAGTCGGCGAGGTGTTTGGCACCTTGTCGGTGTTGGTTGCGGTGATCTGGATACGCGAGATATCCACCTGCAGCACTTCGGCAACGATCTGCGCGACCTTGGTGTTGAGACCCTGGCCCATCTCTGTGCCGCCGTGGTTCAGGTGGATCGAACCGTCGGTGTAGATGTGGATCAGCGCGCCGGCCTGGTTGAGGAAGGTGGCGGTAAAGCTGATACCGAATTTAACCGGGGTCAGCGCCAGGCCTTTTTTCAGCACGGGACTCTTGGCGTTGAATGCACGGATTTCTTCACGGCGCTTGGCGTAGTCACTGCTGGCTTCCAGCTCGGCGGTCATCTCGTGGATAACGTTGTGCTCGACGGTCTGGTGGTAGTGGGTGACGTTGCGTTCGGTTTTGCCGTAGTAGTTGAGCTTGCGTACTTCTAGCGGGTCTTTGCCCAGGCTGCGGGCGACCGCATCCATGATCTCCTCGATGGCGACCATGCCCTGCGGGCCACCGAAACCGCGGTAGGCGGTGTTCGACGCGGTGTTGGTCTTGCAGCGGTGACCATTGATGGTGGCGTTGCCGAGGAAGTAGGCGTTGTCAGAGTGGAACATCGCGCGGTCAACGATTGAGCCCGACAGATCTGGCGAGTAGCCGCAATTGCCGGCCAGTTCGATTTCGATGCCATGCAGCAGGCCGTTGTCATCGAAGCCAACGTCGTATTCAACGTAGAACGGATGGCGTTTGCCGGTCATCTGCATGTCTTCAACACGCGGCAGGCGCATCTTGGTCGGCCGGCCGGTGAGGTGGGCGATGACTGCACAGAGGCACGCCGGGCCTGCTGCCTGGGTTTCCTTGCCGCCGAAGCCGCCACCCATGCGGCGCATGTCGATGACGATCTTGTGCATCGGCACGCCGAGCACTTCAGCCACCAGCTTCTGCACTTCGGTGGCGTTCTGCGTCGAGGTGTAGATGATCATGCCGCCGTCTTCGGTGGGCATGACCGAGGAAATCTGCGTTTCCAGGTAGAAGTGTTCCTGGCCGCCGATATGCAGGCTGCCTTGCAGGCGGCGCGGCGCGCTAGCCAGTTCGGCGGCGGAGTTACCGATCTTGTGCTGGTGGCTGTCGAGGACGAAATGCTTCTTGCGCAGTGCATCGACCACGTCGAGCACCGGTTCAAGGTCTTCGTACTCGATGATTGCGGCCATGGCCGCCTTGCGTGCGGTTTCCAGGCTGTCGGCGCCTACGGCGATCACCACCTGGCCAACGTATTCGACCTTGCCGTCTGCCAGCAGCGGGTCACCGGCCACGACCGGGCCGATGTCCAGCTGGCCGGGTACGTCATCCTTGGTGATGGCAATCGCCACGCCCGGGAACTGGTAGCAGGGACTGGTATCGATGCTGACGATGCGTGCGTGGGCGCGGTCGCTCATGCGGGCATAGACGTGCAGCTGATTGGGGAATTCCAGGCGGTCGTCGACGTATATAGCTTCGCCGGAGACGTGTTTGTCCGCGCTTTCATGTTTGACGCTCTTGCCGACGCCGGTGGTGATGTCGGCGCGGAACAGTTCGGCCAGTTCGGCCTGGGTTTTGTGCTGGATGTGGTTAGACATAGGCGGTCACCCGGGTTTCGACTTCGGGAGCTTGCAGCTCGAGGAAGAATTTACGCAGCAGATTCTGTGCAGTGAGCAGGCGGTATTCCTTGCTGGCGCGGAAGTCGCTGAGCGGGGTGAAGTCCTCGGCCAGTGCAGCACAGGCGCGTTCGATCACACCTGGATACCAGGCCGAGCCTTGCAGGGCGGCTTCACAGGCAGCGGCGCGTTTCGGGATGGCCGCCATACCGCCAAAGGCGATACGTGCGCTTTGCACCACGCCATCTTCGACCACCAAGTTGAATGCGGCGCACACGGCGGAGATGTCGTCGTCTAGGCGCTTGGACACCTTGTAGGCGCGGAACGCTTGGCTGGGCTGATGGCGCGGCACGATGATCTTCTCGATAAATTCGGCTTCCTGGCGCGCAGTCACCTTGTAGTCGAGGAAGTAGTCTTCGATCGGCAGGGTGCGGCTGGTGTTGCCTTTGCGCAGCACGATCTGCGCGCCGAGGGCGATCAGCAGCGGCGGGGCGTCGCCAATCGGCGAGGCGTTGCCGATATTGCCGCCCAGGGTGCCCTGGTTGCGGATTTGCAGGGAGGCGAAACGGTGCAACAGCTCGCCGAAGTCCGGGTAATCCTGGGCCAGAGCGGCGTAGCAATCGGAAAGGGCGGTTGCAGCACCGATTTCGATGCTTTCGGCGGTCACTTCGACGCGCTTCATCGCTTCGATATGGCCGACGTAGATCATCACCGGCAGTTCGCGGTGGAACTGGGTGACTTCCAGGGCCAGGTCGGTGCCGCCAGCCAGCAGACGCGCTTCCGGGTTGGCTGCGTAGATATCGGCCAGGTCCGCCACGGTCAGCGGCAACAGGCAGCGTTTGTCGCCACTGTTGAGCTCGGCGGTGTCTTTAGGGGCGATGGCTTTCAGTTGCGCGACGGTTTGCGCTTCGGCTGTGTCGAACTGGTCCGGCTGCTTCTGGCAGCAAGCTTGCTCGGCGGCGTCGATAATTGGGCGGTAACCGGTGCAACGGCAGAGGTTGCCAGCCAGCGCTTCCATGGTTTCGGCCTTGTCGAAGCCGCTGCTGTTCTTCTGCAGGGCGAACAGCGACATGACAAAACCAGGGGTGCAGAAGCCGCACTGCGAACCGTGGCAGTCGACCATGGCTTGCTGCACGCTGTGCAGTTGGCCCTGGTGCTTGAGGTCTTCAACCGTGATCAGCTGTTTGCCGTGCAGGCTGGAAACGAAGGTCAGGCAGGAGTTGAGGGTGCGATAACGCACGCGCTCGCCATCAAGCTCACCGACCACTACAGTGCAGGCACCGCAGTCGCCAGAGGCGCAGCCTTCTTTGGTTCCGGATTTGCCAAGATGCTCACGCAGGTAATTGAGCACGGTGACGTTTGGGTCGAGGGCATGCTCAGTACGCAGCTCCCGGTTGAGTAAAAACTGGATCAAGGACGACCTCCAGGCACTTTATTGTTCTCGTATCAGGCTCTGCTGAAACGCTGCGCACAAAGGCGCAGCGTTTCCACACGGCTTGGCATGAGGCGAATCTAGAGTTTTCTGACTTTAGGGTCAACAAATATTTGACTCTTTGGTCAGACGATTGTCATACGATTCAGTTATGAGCTCGAAAAGCTCTGCAGCTCGGTTAAACGCTAGCCGCTTTTATGCCAATCAAAGCCTGCAGAAATAAATGAGTAGCCACAAAAAAACGCCAAGGGTGTGAGCCCTTGGCGTTTTTTGTTGCGGTAACTGCGCTTAAGAGTGGGTCAGCTGCGAATCGGTCAGTTGATGCTCTTCACCGGCGTAGTGGGCACGTACGCGCGGGTCCATCACCGCGCGCCACAGCGGTGGAAACAGCGCCAGGACGATCATCCCGGCATAGCCATTGGGCAATTGCGGACTGTCGTCGAAATGGCGAAGCACCTGATAGCGGCGTTTGGCGTAAGCGTGGTGGTCGGAATGGCGCTGCAGGTGGAAGAGGAACAGGTTGGTCAGCAGGAAATTGCTGTTCCAGGAATGCGTCGGATTGGTGCGCTCATAGCGGCCATTCTCCAGTTTGCGACGGTGCAGGCCGTAATGCTCAACGTAGTTGACGATTTCCAGCAAGGTGAAGGCGACCACCGACTGCGCGATAAAGAACAGCGCGCCGAGCCAGCCGAAGGCCAGGCTGAAACCGAGCAGAAACAACGCACTGATCGCATACCAACCAATCAGCTCATTGCGCCAATGCAGGGCGGGCAGTTTTTTGCGCTTCAGGCGTTCGGCTTCAAGCTTCCAGGCATTGAGGAAATTGTGCACATAGGCGTGCGGCAGGAAGGCATACAGGCTCTGGCCGTAACGCGAAGAGCTGGCATCTTCCGGGGTTGAGACATGCACATGATGACCGCGCACATGCTCGATCTTGAAGCCGCCGTAGCACACGGCGGCCAGCAGCAAACCGCCGGCGTTCTGCTCCAGCTGTGGATCCTTATGGATAAACTCATGGGCCACGGTAATGCCGATGGCGCCAGTTACCGTGCCGACGGACAGAACCCAGCCGAGCTGGCCAACCCAGCTCCAGGCCTCATGGTTGACGAATACCCATCCAGCCCAGCCGAGCATGCCGAGCAAAGCCGGCACGGTGATCAGGCTGAGCAGACGGTAGTAACCTTGCTGCTCCATTTGCGGTACTTGCACCGCTTCGTCGGGGTTGGCAGGGTCACGGCCTATGATGAAATCCAGCAGCGGAATCACCCCAAACACCACCAGCACCACCAGCCAGGGCCAGGCGTTGGCGTATTGGCTATTTAATGACCAGTAATAGCTCAATGGGATGCCCAATACAGGGATCAACCAGAACCAGTAGCCGATGCTTTTAATCACAAGCATCCAGTTGGAGGGCAGGCGTTCGAACATGGTGGCTCCGTACTTATTATTGTTGGAGTGGGTTGATAGTTGGATTGTAGGACAATCCATGTTGCTGCCCATCCCCTCACAGCCCACCTTTTGGTTTGAAAGCAGGGCGCTGGTGGCCTTGGCCCGGTAACACCCTGTGTTACACTCGCGCCGGCGCTCGACCGCTCAGGCCAAGCCTGGCGCGGGTTTAGCCGCTTTAAGCCTCTCCAATAGGTCAGATAGAGCCTAAGGATCATCATGACGTTCAAGGCACCGGATAGCCTCGCTGAGCAGATCGCCCATCACCTTGCCGAACGCATCATTCGTGGTGAGTTGAAGGCGCGTGAGCGGATTCAGGAACAGAAAGTTACCCAGGCGCTGAATGTCAGCCGGGGGTCGGTGCGTGAAGCGCTGCTGATTCTGGAACGCCGGCACTTGATCGTGATTCCACCGCGCCGTGGCGCGCAGGTGGCTGAACTGACGCCGCATAACGTCAAGAGCCTTTATGCCCTTGTCATGGAGCTGTACATCCTGCTGGGCAAGGCGGTTGCGGATAGCTGGCAGGTCGAGGCGGATCTCGGGCCGTTCCTGGTGATTCAGCAACGTCTGCAGGACAGCCTGCAGCGCGAAGATATCAACGTTTTTGTCGAAAGCAGCTTTGACATCATGCGTGCTGCCTTCCCGTTCTCCAATAATCCCTACCTGCAGGAAACCGTGGAGAACCTGCTGCCGGCCATCAGCCGTACCTATCATCTGGCGCTGGAGCGGCGCAAAGGTGAAATGGGGCAGTTCCTCAATACCTTTGCCACCTTGCTGCAGGCAATTATCGCCCGTGACCACCAGGCCATCCGTGAGGTATTGCTGGGTTACGGCGAGCACAACTGCCAGCTGGTATTGGCCGCACTGGCCGACGCTTAAGGAAGGCTGTCTATGCGGCTCAAGTGCATCAAACTGGCCGGTTTCAAGTCATTTGTTGACCCGACCACGGTGACCTTCCCCAGTAATATGGCGGCAGTGGTCGGGCCTAACGGCTGCGGCAAGTCGAACATCATCGACGCCGTGCGCTGGGTGATGGGCGAAAGCTCGGCGAAGAACCTGCGTGGCGAGTCGATGACCGACGTCATCTTCAACGGCTCCAATACCCGCAAGCCGGTGACCCAGGCATCGATCGAGCTGATCTTCGACAACTCCGACGGCACCCTGACGGGCGAATACGCCGGCTACAACGAAATCTCGATCCGCCGCCGGGTCACCCGCGACAGCCAGAACACCTATTTCCTCAACGGCACCAAATGCCGTCGCCGCGACATTACCGATATCTTCCTTGGCACTGGCCTGGGGCCGCGCAGCTACTCGATTATCGAGCAGGGCATGATCAGCAAGCTGATCGAGGCCAAACCGGAAGACCTGCGCAACTTTATCGAGGAAGCCGCCGGCATCTCCAAGTACAAGGAGCGTCGCCGTGAAACTGAAAACCGCATCCGCCGTACCCATGAAAACCTGGCGCGCCTGACCGACCTGCGGGAAGAGCTGGAACGCCAGCTTGATCGTTTGCACCGCCAGGCCCAGTCGGCGGAGAAGTATCAGGAATACAAGGCCGAAGAGCGTCAGCTCAAGGCCCAGCTCACAGCCCTACGTTGGCAGGCGCTGAACGAGCAGGTGGGTAGCCGCGAAGCAGTGATCAGCAACCAGGAAGTCAGCTTCGAAGCCCTGGTGGCCGAGCAGCGCAATGCTGATGCGAGCATCGAACGTCTGCGCGATGGTCACCATGAACTGAGCGAGCGTTTCAACCTGGTGCAGGGCCGTTTCTACTCGGTGGGCGGCGATATCGCGCGTATCGAGCAGAGCATCCAGCACGGCCAGCAGCGTCTGCGTCAGTTGCAGGACGACCTCAACGAGGCTGAACGCGCGCGCCTGGAAACCGAATCGCATCTGGGCCACGACCGCACGCTGCTGGCGACCCTGGGCGAAGAGCTGGCCATGCTCGAACCCGAGCAGGAACTGACTGCGGCGGCAGCCGAAGAGTCCGCTGCCGGGTTGGAAGAGTCCGAAACGGCCATGCATGGCTGGCAGGAACAGTGGGACAGCTTCAATCAGCGCAGCGCCGAGCCGCGGCGTCAGGCCGAGGTGCAGCAATCCCGCATCGCTCAGTTAGAGCAAAGCCTGGAGCGCCTGGCCGAGCGCCAGCGGCGTCTCACCGATGAGCTGCAGCAACTGGCCGCCGACCCGGAAGATGCTGCGATTATCGAACTGAGCGAGCAGATTGCCGCCGGCGAAATCAGCCTGGAAGACCTGCAGCTGGAAGAAGAACAGCAGGCCGAACGCCTGCAACAACTGCGCAATGACCTGCAGCACAGCGGTCAGGTCCAGCAGCAGGCACAAGGTGAATTGCAGCGCCTGAATGGCCGCCTGGCTTCGTTGGAAGCGCTGCAGCAGGCGGCGCTGGACCCCGGCAAAGGTGCTGGCGACTGGCTGCGTGAGCAGCAGCTGAGCGAACGCCCACGTCTAGCTGAAGGCCTGCGCGTTGAAGCCGGCTGGGAACTGGCGGTGGAAACCGTGCTGGGTGCCGATCTGCAGGCCGTGCTGCTGGATGATTTCCAGGGCCTGGATTTTGCCGGCCTTACCCAGGGCGATTTACGCCTGGCTAGCCCGAGTAAGGGCGGCGCACGGGTGGCTGGCAGTTTGCTGGACAAGGTCGAAGCCAACATTGATCTGGCGCCCTGGCTGGCCAAGGTCAAACCCGTACAAAGCCTGGATGAAGCGCTGGCCGCGCGCTTGAACTTGGCCGAAGGCGAAAGTCTGATCAGCCGTGATGGCTACTGGGTCGGCCGGCATTTTCTGCGCGTGCGCCGCGCCAGTGAAGCGGAAAGCGGTGTGCTTGCCCGTGGTCAGGAGATCGAGCGGCTAAGCCTGGAGCGCGATGAGCGCGAAGCCGCGCTGGCCGTGCTTGATGAGCGTTTACTGCAATTGCGCGAAAACCAGCGTGCTCAGGAAGAGCAGCGCGAGCAGCAGCGCCGCCAGGCCCAGGATCTTGCCCGTCGTCTCGGCGAGCTAAAAGCCCAGCTGTCCGCCGGGCAGGCCAAGGTCGAGCAGCTGATACTGCGCCGTACTCGTCTGGACAGTGAGTTGCTGGAGCTGGGCGAACAGCGTGAAATCGAACATGAGCAACTGGGTGAGTCGCGCTTGCAGCTGCAAGATGCCCTTGATGCCATGGCCAATGACAATGAGCAGCGCGAAGGTCTGTTGGCCCGCCGCGACAGCCTGCGTGAACGCCTGGATCGCGTGCGCCAGGAAGCTCGTCAGCACAAGGATCATGCCCACCAGCTAGCCGTGCGCCTGGGTTCGCTGAAAGCCCAGCATGATTCCACCCGCCAGGCCCTGGAACGCCTGGAGTTGCAGGCCGAGCGTCTGCATGAGAAGCGTGAGCAGCTCAACCTCAATCTGGAGGAGGGCGAAGCACCGCTGGAAGAGCTGAGGATGAAGCTCGAAGAGCAACTCGATAAACGCATGGCGGTGGAAGACGAACTCAAGCTTGCGCGCCTGGCACTGGAAGATGCCGACCGCGAACTGCGTGACGCAGAAAAACGCCGTACCCAGGCCGAGCAGCAGGCA
Organism: Pseudomonas sp. FEMGT703P; assembly: GCF_002786345.1. Lineage (NCBI taxonomy): Bacteria > Pseudomonadati > Pseudomonadota > Gammaproteobacteria > Pseudomonadales > Pseudomonadaceae > Pseudomonas > Pseudomonas sp. FEMGT703P. Next base: position 437,398 of record NZ_PGCM01000010.1, read on the forward strand.
CAGTTGTTGCGCGGCCAGCTGGAACAGCAACGTATGGATTGGCAATCGCTGACCGTGCGGCGTAAGGCGTTGCAGGATCAGTTGCTGGAAGACAACTACGACCTGCACGGCGTGTTGGCGACCTTGCCCGCAGAGGCCAGCGAGAAAGCCTGGGAAGAAGAGTTGGAACGGCTGGCCGCGCGTATTCAGCGCTTGGGGCCGATCAACCTGGCGGCGATCGATGAATACCAGCAGCAATCCGAGCGTAAGCGTTACCTAGATGCGCAGAACGCTGACCTGGTGGAAGCGCTGGATACCTTGGAAAACGTCATTCGCAAGATCGACAAGGAAACCCGCAATCGCTTCAAGGAAACCTTCGATCAAATCAACGGCGGCTTGCAGGCGCTATTCCCGAAAGTCTTCGGTGGCGGTAACGCCTATCTGGAGTTGACCGGTGAAGATTTGCTGGATACCGGCGTAACCATCATGGCGCGTCCGCCGGGCAAGAAAAACAGCACCATTCATTTGCTCTCTGGCGGGGAAAAGGCGCTGACGGCATTGGCCCTGGTATTTGCTATCTTCAAGCTCAATCCGGCGCCGTTCTGCATGCTCGATGAAGTAGACGCACCGCTGGACGATGCCAACGTCGGGCGCTATGCACGGCTGGTAAAAGAGATGTCGGAAACGGTGCAATTTATCTATATCACCCACAATAAAATCGCCATGGAAATGGCTGATCAGTTGATGGGCGTAACCATGCACGAGCCTGGTTGTTCGCGATTGGTGGCCGTGGATGTGGAGGAAGCGCTGGCCTTGGTTGAATCATGATGGCCAGGGCGGTGTAAAGTTATCTTTCGTCGTGCTAGCTTAATGCGCATTGTTATTAGACGTGGCGTTATAACTCAGGGAAAGGCCTGGCATAACATAGGCTTGGCGTCGCGGAAAAGAATTAGCAAAATGGCCCAGGAAGGCCTTTTTCATCACATTTTTATTAGGGGTTAAGGTATTTCATGGAATTCGGTCTGCGCGAGTGGCTGATTGTCATCGGCATTATTGTGATTGCCGGCATCCTGTTTGATGGCTGGCGGCGGATGCGCGGTGGTAAGGGCAAACTCAAGTTCAAACTTGACCGCAGTTTTGCCAATCTGCCGGATGATGACAGCGATCCCGATCTGCTTAGCCCGCCGCGTGTAATTGACCGCAGCCATGAGCCGGCTTTTGATGAAGAAGACCTGCCATCGCTAAGCGCCCGTGAACTGAATCGTCGTCGCATCGGAGAGCCGCAACAGGGCGACCTGAACTTGGGCCAGGATGAACCCGTACCGACATTGCTCAACCCAGTTGATGATGAGGTGGTAGGCAAACCTGCAAGCCCGGCCAAAGAAAGCACCAAGGAATTGCCGCCGGTTGAAGAAGTACTGGTGATCAACGTGATCGCCCGTGGTGATGAAGGCTTTATGGGGCCGGCGTTGCTGCAGAATATTCTGGAAAGTGGCCTGCGTTTTGGCGAGATGGACATCTTCCATCGCCACGAAAGCATGGCCGGTAATGGTGAAGTGTTGTTCTCCATGGCCAACGCACTAAAACCTGGCACCTTTGACCTGGATGATATCGAGGGCTTCAGTACCCGTGCTGTAAGCTTCTTCCTCGGTCTGCCTGGCCCGCGTCATCCCAAACAGGCTTTCGATGTAATGGTTGCCGCAGCGCGCAAACTGGCCCATGAACTCAATGGCGAGTTGAAAGATGACCAGCGCAGCGTGATGACCGCGCAAACTATCGAACACTACCGCCAGCGCATCGTCGAATATGAACGCAAGCAATTGACCAATAAGCGCTGATTTAATCGATGAAATACCAAGAGCAGCCAAGGCTGCTCTTTTCGTTTGAGAGCAAACCGCAATGACCGATGCCTCGATTGCTGCCCAGCGCATAGTGCAACTGCGCGACGAACTGGATGGGCATAACTATCGCTATCACGTACTCGATGAGCCGAGTATTCCCGACGCCGAATATGATCGCCTGTTCCATGAGCTCAAAGCACTTGAGGTCGAACACCCAGAGCTGGTCACGGCCGACTCACCGACCCAGCGCGTCGGTAGCCTGGCGCTTTCGGCCTTCGGTGAAGTCAAGCATGAGGTGCCGATGCTCAGTCTGGGCAACGCCTTTGAGGAAGCCGATTTGCTCGACTTTGATCGCCGGGTGCGTGAGGGCCTGGATTTGCCTGCAGGCGATCTGTTTGGTGGCGGCCCCGAGGTTGAGTACAGCTGTGAGCCTAAGCTTGATGGCCTGGCGGTCAGCCTGTTGTACCGCGATGGCCTGCTGGTGCGTGGCGCTACGCGTGGCGATGGCAGCACGGGCGAGGACATTAGCGTTAACGTGCGCACCATTCGTAATGTGCCATTAAAGCTGCAGGGCGAGGGCTGGCCGTCTGTGCTGGAAGTGCGTGGCGAAGTCTTTATGTCCAAGGCCGGTTTCGAGGCGCTGAATGCACGGCAGCTGGAGCAGGGTGGTAAGACTTTCGCCAATCCGCGTAATGCGGCTGCCGGCAGCTTGCGCCAGCTGGATTCGAAAATTACCGCCAGCCGTCCGCTGGAATTCTGCTGCTACGGCATTGGTCAGGTGCAAGGCGAGCTGCCACAAACGCATATCGGCATTCTTGAGGCCCTCAAGCAATGGGGCATGCCGATCAGTCGCGAGCTGAAACTGGCCAGAGGCGCCGATGAATGTCTGGCGTATTACCGCAGTATTGGTGAGCGACGCGAGTCGTTAGCCTATGAAATCGACGGCGTGGTGTTCAAGGTCAACAACCTGGCCTATCAGCGCGAACTGGGCTTTCGTGCCCGTGAACCGCGCTGGGCTATTGCCCATAAGTTCCCGGCACTGGAAGAGCTGACCGAGCTGCTGGATGTGGAGTTCCAGGTCGGCCGTACCGGCGCGGTCACCCCGGTGGCACGCCTGAAACCGGTCAAGGTGGCGGGCGTTACCGTGTCCAACGCCACGTTACACAATATGGATGAGGTGGCGCGCCTGGGGGTGATGATCGGCGATACGGTAATCATCCGCCGAGCCGGTGACGTGATTCCGCAGGTGGTGCAGGTAGTGCCTGAGCGGCGTCCACTGGATGCCAGGCCTGTGCAAATTCCCGAAAGTTGCCCAGTGTGTGGCTCCCATGTTGAGCGCACCCAGTTGGTCAAGCGCAGCAAGGGTAAGGAAACCTTTAGCGAGGGTTCAGTGTACCGCTGTGTCGGTCGTTTGGCATGTGCTGCGCAGCTTAAGCAGGCAATCATCCACTTCGTTTCGCGCCGCGCCATGGATATCGAAGGCCTGGGCGACAAGACCATTGAGCAACTGGTTGATGAGCAGCTGATCGCCTCGCCGGCCGATCTGTACAAGCTGAGCTATGAGCAGATCATCAATCTGGAAGGCTTTGCCGAGGTTTCCAGCAACAAGCTGCTGCAGGCCATCGCCGACAGCAAGCAACCGACCCTGGCGCGCTTTATCTACGCCCTAGGTATACCCGATGTAGGCGAGGAAACCGCTAAGGTGTTGGCTCGCTCGCTGGCATCTCTGGAGCGCGTGCAGCAGGCCTTGCCGGAAGTGCTGACTTATCTGCCAGATATCGGTTTGGAAGTGGCCCATGAGATCCACAGTTTCTTTGCCGACAGCCATAACCAGCAGGTTATCGCGGCCTTGTTGGCCAGTGATCAGTGCGGGCTGCAACTGCAGGAGCAAGGCGAGCTGAGTGCCGAGTTCAGTGCCAGCGCTACCCTGGCCGGAATGCTCGACAAGCTAAATATCCCGTCCGTAGGCCCTGGTGGCGCGCAGAAGCTGGCGGATAAATTTGTCAGCCTGGATGCAGTATTGGCGGCTGACTGGCTGGATATGCGGCAGACCTTGCCTGAGAAGCAAGCGAAGGCGGTGCGCGAGTTTTTCGAGGTTGCTGCCAATGCTGAGCGCGCGCGCGCCATCGAAGCGCAGCTAAAGGCCTTTGGCATGCACTGGCACTGCGAGAAAAAAGTTATCGAAGGCTTGCCGCTAGCTGGGCAGACGTGGGTGCTGACCGGCACACTGGAAGTGATGAGCCGCGATGTTGCCAAGGAAAAGCTGGAAAGTCTGGGCGCCAAGGTAGCAGGGTCGGTTTCGGCAAAAACCAGTTGTGTGGTGGCTGGGCCTGGTGCCGGTTCGAAGCTGGCAAAGGCCAGTGAGCTGGGTGTTCGGGTGATTGACGAGGCGCAGTTCTTGTCAGCCCTGGCGGGCTACGGCCTCTAAAACGGCGTGGTTTCTGTACTGCCCCCAAACTGGGTTTGGGGGCAGTCGGGCAACTTAGTTACCGGTTACGTTCACGCAGGTTTCGCCGAAGAACGGGTAGAAGCCTTTGGTGTGGTAATCAGCGGTAGCGATGGTGCCGATGTTGCCATTGGCCTTGGCGGCAGCAATGGAAGCGTCGCCTTTGTTGATCAGACCAATGATGGTGGTAGCGCAAGCAGTACCGGTTTTGTTACCGGAAGCGGTGGTGGCGGTGATCGGACCTTTAACGTCGGTGATCAGGCCAACGCTGACTGGCGACAGGCCAGAGGCGCAACCGCTGAGCAGGGTAACCAGGCCGGCAGCCAGAGCAATTTTCTTCAACATGTTGTGATTCCTTTTCGCTTATCCATAAGAAGCTTTACCCATCCAGGTAAAGTGCACGGGCACCCTAAAGCAGTGCACGGGCAATAACAAGTTGGCCTGCTTGTTTTCAAACCGGTTTCAAATTTATGAAATCTTTCGGTGGATTTTTTGCCAGCCGCTGTTCTTGCGTGCAGCACACTTGATTTGGCAATCCAATGGAGAACGGCGAGGAGCTGGGAGGTGCCTTGCCCCTCGATCAGGCGCAAGGCAGGCGATTCAATCGCCGCGGTATTCACAGCCGCTGGTGCAGGTTTCATGAATACGGATACGTGACAGCTCAGGCAGCAGTGGCTTGAGTTGCTGCCAGATCCATTTGGCCAGCACTTCACTGGTCGGGTTTTCCAGGCCAGGAATGTCATTCAGGTAGTTATGATCAAGCTGCTCATAGAGTGGCTTGAAGATCGCCTTGATTTCGGAGAAGTCGCGAATCCAGCCGGTATAAGGATCAACGTCACCTTCAATATACACCGCGACCTTGAAGGAGTGGCCGTGCAGGCGCCCGCATTTGTGGCCTTCGGGGACGTGAGGCAGGCGGTGGGCGGCCTCGAACATAAACTCTTTGAACAATTCCACGGTCTTTCTCTCAGGTGGTACGCGGCTAGCAGCGCGTTTAGCAAGGCGCGGATATTACCAGCTCAAAGGCTGTTAACCGAGTAGCACAGGGAATTGGATACAGTTTTATGGTTGATTCCGCTCCAACCTATAGATGCTGACAGCCTCGTAGACCGCCTTGCGCAGGCGATTGATGCCGCCAATCGGACGGTGTTCGGGAAGCGCATGCCAGGGGTTGAAGGAGAGGTTGTCACAGAACAGGTTCTGCTCGCGGCTATCAAAGTCCTGCGCCGGCACCTTAATGGTGGCGACGGTTTCGAACGGCGAAATGGCTTCGCTCCACTCAACACTAGGGTCTTCGATAGGCATGAAGTACTCGGGGTTCTGCCGCTGCACTTGCAGGGCAAAACAGGCGGGTACGCGGTCCAGCGACAGCTGCTGGTACAGCGCATTGCGCAGGAAATTCGGCAGATCCTGGTTCTGTTCAGGTAACTGGTACTCCGGACAGGCTTCCGGTTGAGGATTAACTCGGTACTTGATGTTGTGCTCACCCAGTTTGAATGGCGCGATGGAGTTGTAGGTGGTCGCCACGGGTGTTTCCGGGGCAGGGGACAGTGTTTTCAGGGCGATGATCAGGTGGCGGATTTCCCAGGTGTCGGGGTTCCAGCTGGGGAAGAATGCCATGACCTTTTTACCGTCGGCCTGGGCAGCGAAATTGCTTTTGTACTCGGCCACATCGCGCACGAAAAAAGCTGGGTGATTGAACATCACAAAATCCTGCTCGCTTGCATGCTGCGGGCTTTGTGTCAGCTTTTCACCGGGGACATCCAGCAGCTTGATCGCCATGCCGCGGGCATCGCGGGCTCGGTCGAACTGCGGGTAGGCATTGCCGTTGGACAGGCGCATCCAGGCTTGCCAGGTCTTGCCTGGTTCGCTGAGTACACCGCGTTGCAGGCTGCTATCGATATCGGCGCTGACCGTGACTTCGGCCTTCATGCAGCCATGCGCCTTGGCGTGGGCATCGCGCAGCACGCGGGTGTTGTCGCGGTGCTGTTCGACCACGCGAATGGCATCTTCAATGATGCTTTGAGTGAGCGCGGCTTCATCGGGCGGGATCTGCTCTTCAGTAGATACCGGGCCGGAGAACTTCCAGCCGTAATAGGCGGCTCCGATGGCCCAGCCGGCTATCCCTATAGCCAATACGAGCACCAGTAATTTGCCCAGTATGCGGCCGAGCCAGAGCCAGAATCGTTTAAACATGGAGTCAATTCCTTTTAATTATTCTCAGTGTGCGATCACAAGCGCAGTGCAGTTCAGTTCTGGCAAGACGGGCCGGGCGTCCACGTTTTGGCGGCCACCGGCTGTAGTTGTTGTTCCAATGTTGGATTGCCCAAAACCTTGAGGTACTCGATCAGCGCCCAGCGTTCTTCCGGTTGCAGAGCGCGGCCAATCACGCCGTCTTCACGGCATCCCGCACGGAATTCATGACCGCGATTGCTGTTGCCGGTGACCTGCGTATCGAAATGGAAACCACCGGTGAATTTCTCACTCTGGTAACCAATCTGCTTGGGGTTGAATTCGAAATTGCCTACCCAGAACTCGGTTTGCCGTTCCGACACCGGCGACAACAGCTGGAACAGGGTCGGCACCGAGCCGTTATGCAAGAAGGGCGGTGTGGCCCAAATTCCGTCGAGCGGACGAGCCTTGTAACCACGTTTTTCCTGTACGCCGATAGGGAGGTTGAAACCATCCATATTGCCGCGTTCGGGTTGTGTGATGCCGGCATCCTGATACGCACGGTTTTCCACATAGGCGGTGACGTAGGCCAGGGCCTTGGCACTGGAGATGCTGCGCATGTCGATGTCATCCAGCTTCGCGCCGTACAGGCGTACATCAAGCTTACTCAGTTCGGCCTTGGTCCAGCCCAGCTTGCTGATATCGAAGCGGTGGTCGGCAATATTGTCAGCTGTAGTGGGGTCAGTGCCGACGATCAAGGTCGGGACCACGCGCATCCGCCATTCCGGATCGCGGGCAGGTGCGAAGCTGTCCTGAGGTGTTTTGGGATCAGGGGCATGGCAATACGCGCAGTTCTCGGCAAATAACGCACGGCCGCGACTGGCTAGTGGCAGATCGACCTTGCCAAAAATGTCTTCAGGCCAGGTAGGTGGTCGCAGCTTTTTCAGGGTTTCTTCAAGGGTGAATAGGTCACGCAACCGCACGCTGGAGGCATAGCGTTCGGCTTCGGCCACCGGATGACCGTCAGTATTCAGCAAGCGCAGGGTCGCACCGACTCCCAGGGCCTCGCCGACGTTGCGGGCCATGGGCTGCATGGCTGAGCCGTTCCACTGTACCCAGTCGAATTTCCAGATATCCCAGACCTGCGGATAACTCACTGGCGCATCGGCAACGCGGTAGTTGCTTGGATCAATGGCATCACCAAATACGCTATTGGCGATACGGCCGAAAGCATCGGTACGACCAAAGCCCTCCTCGGTTGGATACAAGCCACGGTGCCAGTCATTGAATGCGGTGCCCAACAAGCGGTCGAGTACTACCTTGAAGTCTCGACGCAGCTGCGCCTTGTGACGGGCGTACTCATCTCCCAGTACTTGCTGGGCGAAGCGATTGAATTTCAGGGGGTTGTAGTAGGTGAACGCCATGCTCATCCCGAGCGCTTGGCCAAAGCTGCCGCCGCGCACGGTCGGTACCGTGGATGCCAGTGAGTGCAACGCAGCACCACCGTCAATGCGCACAGCTTGGCCCTGGTAACGCAACTCACCGGTGTGGCAAGCGGCGCAGCTGATATCCAAATAATGCTCACCACTCTCCGCATCTGCGTGGCGGGCAAAGCCCACGGGCAGGTTTCCAGGATTCAGCGGCGTAGGTTGTTGCGCGGGATCGACGAGAAAGCCAAAGCGCGCCAGATAGTTGGGGGTGGCGAACTTGCTGGTGCTAAACGGCAGCTCCAGTGCATGGAACCACTCATAGCGCAGGCCTTTTACCTGGGTACCCTGAGGGGTGTAGTAATAGGTTTGGCGTTCATCAGAGGACCACTGATTGAGGTAGTGCAGCTTGTCTGGCTGCTGATAAACCGGCAGGTTGGGATTGGCGATGAAGTACAAGGCGATCAGCAACCCTGCGATCAATAATAAAAGAAGCCCATACAGGGCCCGACGGAGGATGCGCATGGAAACTTCCTTGTGGTGTTTTTGTTTGTTGTTTTTATGCCAACTGCAGCCGCAGATGGCAAGCAGCCATTACAGCAAAATCCCGGAAATAGGCTTCTTCTAGGGCCGAAAATCGTTTTACAGTGCGGTGATGACGAAATAACCCACAGGAGTGAATTGATGCATCCATTTGACGCGCCACAGCCGCCAAAATTAGCGTTGATGTTGGGCTATGCCGGGTTGGTGCCTTTTGTCACCGGCGCACTGGGCATCTGGGTGACACCTGAAGGGTGGCGAGAGCTGGTGTTGGCTGCGTTGTTGGATTATGCCGCTGTGATCTTGGCGTTTATGGGGGCGATCCACTGGGGCCTGGCAATGCGTGCGGAAAGTACTGATGAGCAAGCGCAGATGCAGCTGGGGTTATCCGTGGTGCCGCCTTTGCTGGGCTGGCTGGCCATCAGCGGCGGTATGCCAACCAGCTTGGCGTTACCGCTGTGCTTATTAGCGTTCGGTGGGTTGTATGCCGCTGACTTGAGGGCCGTCAAACTGGGCTTGGCACCGCAATGGTACCCACGCCTACGCCGACCGCTGACGTTGGTTGTCTGCCTGAGTTTGCTGCTGGCATGGGCCAGTGTGCTATTGCGTTGAGTTGAGCCAGTCAGCCACGGTGACCAGCGCCTGCTCTCGGCGCTGCGCCCAGTTACCTTGAATGCATTGCAACGGCTGTTGATGCTGCCGCAGCCAGTGTTCGCAGTGTTGGTAAAACGTCAACCGTTGAGCCAGCGCTGGCTGGCAGCGCTGGCCATCGTCGACCCAGGGCACATCGACAGGGTTGAGCAGCAGGTGCAGGTGATAGTCACGTTCGAGTAAGGCCTGTTCTATCCAGGCGGGGCAGTCCCCATATAGCTCGCGGCTCCAGAGCATGTTGCTGAGCAAATGTGTGTCGAGGATAAGCAACTCAGGGCGTTCAGCGCGGGCTTGATCTTCCCAGGCCAATTGGCCCCGGGCGATCGCGTTGATGTCGGCATAGCAGGTGTCACGCTGCTCACGCTCGATAAAATGCCGCACGTATTCGCCTACCAACACGCCGCCAAAATTCGCCTGGATATGCTCAGACAGCCAGCTTTTACCGCTGGACTCTGGCCCGGTGAGTACCAGCACCTTCATGCTTGTGCCTTCATGGGTTAACCAGCGCGCGATCACGCCGCCATGTCAGCCAGCCATTGACCGCCAACAGGGTAAACAGCCCATACAGTGCCGCTGTCGGGTACAGGCCCTGCTGTACAAACAGCGCGACGAAAAGCAGATCAAGAATGACCCACAGTGGCCAGCACTCCACACGTTTCTGCGCCATCCATACCTGTGCGACCAGGCTGAATGCACTTAGCGCTGCATCCTGCCAGGGCGCGGCCGCATCGGTGAATGTGGCCATCAGATACCCGAGCACAAGTGCACCGGCTGCACCTGTTGCTAAGCTAAGCATCATGCCTTGCTGGCTCAGTCGGCTGACCTGTACGCCGGTCTGGCTGCTGCCGCCGCGCGTCCAAAGCCACCAGCCATAACCTTGCAAGACGGCATACACACCTTGCAGCAGCATGTTTGAGTACAACTTGCCGTCATAGAAGATCCAGGCGTACATCAGCACCATCAGCAAACCCAGCGGCCAGCACCAGCGGTTTTGCCGCACGGTCAGCCAAACGGCCCACACGCCAAGGGCTGAAGCAATGATTTCCAGAGGCGACATATAACACCGATCAACGAAAACGCAGGGAGGCGATTGTAACGACTGCACTGTGTGCCGTCTTGGTTGCACAGGCCGCTCATTTCGATGAGATGGCTAATTGCTATGGCTTTGCCGATATACTCAGCGTCCCGATGAGGAGGCATTGCGTGTTCAGGTTTGTTTTAACGGTTATCAGCGTTGTGTGCATATGGGCACTTGGCGTGACAACACCGGTCATCGCTGAGAATGCACACACAGCGGGAAAGGCACCGGCTTCTGTGGTCTTTCTCAATCCGGGGTTTTCCAATGAGCCTTTCTGGGTCGGTTACAGTGACTTTATGCAAGCCGCTGCCGATGACCTGGGCATGCAGCTGCAGATTATTTACGGTGAGCGCAACCCGTCGCAGCTACTGGAAAAAGCCCGCGAGTTACTGACCCGCGATAACCCACCGGATTACCTGATCTTCGTCAACGAGATGTACACCGCGCCAGAGCTGCTCCGGCAGTTTGCCGACAGTCCGATCAAGCTGTTTTCCCTGCACAGTACCCTTACGCCTGAACAGCAAAAGCTTATCGGCGCCTCACGCGAACGCTATCGCAACTGGATTGGCAGCTTAGTGCCCAACGACGAGCAAGCAGGCTATTGGATGGCTAAGGCCTTGATCGCCAAGCTTGAGGGTAAGCCCGGCAGTCTGCTGGCATTTGCTGGTGTGCGATTCACTCCCTCTTCAAGCTTGCGTGAAGACGGCCTGCATCGTGCCTTGCGTGAGCACTCGGAGATCAAATTGCAGCAGATGTTGCAAGGTGAGTGGAAGCGTCAACGCGCCTATGAACAGGCGCAACTGATCCTTCCACGCTACCCGGAGGCAAAGCTGGTGTGGTCGGCTAACGATGAAATGGCGTTTGGTGTGATGCAAGCGGCACAAGAAATCGGCCGGCAACCGGGCAAGGATATTTATCTGTCGGCGCTGAATAACTCAGACGAGGTTTTGCAAGCGCGTATCGACCGCAAGCTATGCGTCTTGGTAGCCGGGCATTTCACCCTCGGAGGGTGGGCCATGGTGATGTTGCATGACTACCATGCAGGGCTGGATTTTGCCGAGCGTGGTGGCAAAGACCGAGTCGACCCGCTTTTCAGCTTACTGGACGCCAAACAAGCTGCTCATTTGCAGAAACGCCTCAAAGTGCCAGGTTTTGGCCTTGATTTTCGCCAGTTCAGTGCCGTCTACCGACCGCAGCTCAAGGATTACCAGTTCTCCATACAACCGCTGCTGCAATAAGTCAGACGCCTGCCAGGTGCAGCACGAGTTTGACGATGCCGAAGATCACCAGCACGAAGACGGCGGTAAACAGCACGCCGAGAATGATGAAGTGGCTGGGCTTGCCCCTTGAGAAGTCACGGCTACGGTTCTTTCCGCTCTGCACACCGAACGCTGCGCTTAGCACGCTTTGCATCATCTCCCACAGCGTCAACGGCTTGTTGTCCTCGTCGCTCATGTGTATCTCCTGCTTTGTCCTGAGTGGCCTTAAACGAATTAGGCTTTATTGACTCGTTCAGTTGACGCGGGGTACTTGAGCAGTTTGGCGGCGGGACGACGAGGACGCTGGAGCAATTCGCCACCACAGTTAGGACAGGTGCCATTAAGCCTGTTGTCCGCACACTCCCTACAGAACGTGCATTCGAACGAGCAAATCAATGCATCAGTGGAGTCAGCCAGCAAATCTCGGTCGCAGCATTCACAGTTGGGGCGCAATTGCAGCATGGCAAACTCCTCGCAATGATTCATTTGCTGAGCATAAGCGCTAATGCACGGGTGCAGCAAAGCTCAGTCAGGAAATGAGTGCAAGGGGATTTGAAACAGGGTAGAGAAGGAAGGGAAGGGCTCTGACAAGAGGGGCCGATTGGCAGCTCAGAGCCCTTATTACAGCAGCCGATTACTCCGGCATGCTCCAGGGTTCCAAGGCGAAACCTTGCTGACTGAGTTGCTCACGGGACTGCTTGAGCACGTCGGCAAATTGCACCGGGTCGCTGTAGATGGTGCTGGACAGTTGCGTGCGGCCGAGCAGGCGGGTACTGGTCCGGTCAATCACGCTAAGGCTGAGGTTGCCAGTGCCATCTTGCGGGGCCCAGGCGACGCATTGAAAAGGTTGAAAAGCGCGGTCGGCAATCAGCAGGGCTTCGTTAAAACGCAGCGGTGCGTTCATGGGGTCGGTTTCTCCGAGGTGATCCCAAATACACAAGGGCAAACGGTGAATTCACATTTGCCAGTCATAGTTGTTGATGACCGAAGCTGACCAGTAAGTCACATGCTGGCGAAAAAATGCACGGAATTGTCCGATAAATCACAGTTTTAATCGTGTAAGCCGAGAAACTGGGCGAGGAAGAGGGTGGTTAGGCCTTCTCTGAGCCTTTGCAGACGGCCAGTAATTGCTGCAGATAATGAGCGATATAGCGCTGAAAGCCTCGATCATCCCAATAGCCCAAGTGGCTCAACGGGGTATGGCGCTTGTACCAGGGCCCCACTGGCATGGCGCGATCTTCAGCGACAACGGAGGCGTAGTTGGGCAATGGGCGCAGCGGATAACCCAGCGGGTCAGCAGGTGCGTAGAGATTTAGCCAGCGCGCCTGTTTGGTCACCGCGTCAGTCAGGCAGTGGCCGGGGAAGCGGATCGGTACGACCGGGTCATAGGCAAAGGTAAACAGGGGGATATTGCAGCCAAAGGTGATCAGCCCGCTCAGGGTTTCCAAGGCCAGAAAGGGATCCAATGGACATTCTTCAGCGGTATTGATGCGCTGCTGATCCCATACGAAATTGGAGAAAATATGCCCGCCCAGTGAGTGCGCCAGCACCACCAGCGGCGTATCGGCATCGACCTTGGCGCGCAAGGCATTGAGGCCACTGCGCAGGCACTGATGAACTTCTTCATAGGTGGTGTCGTAGGCCTGGCTGACTTTGCGATAGCCGCTGGCATCACCCAGAAAAAGCGTGACGATGCGGCGTAACCAGCGCCAGCGCACGGGCTGGTCGCGCAGTTTGTCGAGAAAAGCCAGTTGTCGCTTATCCAGCACGCTGGCCCAGTACAACGTCTGAAAAGCCACCTGGTCGGCTTCGGCGCCGAGGCGTTGGCGCAGCCCGGCGATCAGGCTGTGGGCGAAAGCGTGCTGGCCTTCGTCGTCACGCAGGTCGGGTTGCGTGCCGATGCCGTGGATAATGGCGACTGCGAGTTTCATCCTGCCCATCCTTGGTCATGCTGCTTTGGGTGTTCGGTCGGCTTCAGTTTTAGAGTGGCTGCAGACGCTCGCCGAGGCGGCCGCTGTCTACCAGTTCGAGAAATTCGTCGCCAAGCCGCTGGCTTTCGCTCATGGCCTTACGCCAATAGCGTTCGCGGCCGGCATCATCGCCCAGGTAACGACTGAAGTCCTTGCGGTCTGGAAGTTTGCCATGGGGCAAGCGGGCTAGGTAGTCACGTGAGGGGGCCAGCAGCAGAACATCCTGCAGGCGCCCGCCATCACCCCGGCGCCAGGGCATGCCCTTGTCGAACCAGCCGGGAATGACCTTATCGGTGAAGTGCGGGTAGAGCACGATATCGTCGCCGCTGTACGGCAGGTCGAGGTGGTAATCAAGCAGGCCACCATCGCGGTAGGTGCCAGGGCCGGCGCCGGGGATATCGCGGACCCCTTGCATGATCATCGGGATGGAACCGGAGGCCAGCAATGCATGACGCAGATTACCGCTGTCGAGTTGCAGATAACGCGAGGGGAAGTCGCTGAGCGTCCCTAAGGGCGGAGCAAGGCGGGCGTCGTGCAGAATCACCCGCTCGAAGTGCTTAGCCAGTCGCGGACGGCCCAGCAGATTGCTGCCAATCACCGATGACAGGCCCAGGCCGAGTGCCCCGCGGTGATCGTGCTGGAGCAGGCCATGGCTTTTCACCACGACGATATTCAAACGGTAATGCGGGTTGCTGAGGATGTTGGCGTCGTCGTCGCCGAGCAGTTGATCAAGCATCAGGCTGCAGCTACTCGACACCTGCGCCATGCTCACGCCTTTGGCAAAGCGCTGCGAGGTATACAGCTCGCCGAGGCGACGCAGGCCTGCTGCAGCATCCGGCAAACAGGCGCTGGCGAAACGCCAAGAACCGATGGACGCTCCGATCAGCGACCGCTCGCGCGGCGCGCGTTGCAGCCAGTCGCCGAACAGCGCCAGATCCAACCCCTGAATCCCTAACGCTTTCGGCCCACCCGCAGCGCCGGGCAGAATGCCGACATCGGCTGGTTGCAAGCCGTGCTCGCGAATACGCGCGAGGGCGCGTTTGCCGGCCTTGATTGTCAAGGCAGGGGACTTGATTAATATCGCACTCATGCTGGCCTCCATCGCGCAAGGCAGCGATTATAGGGCGCTGAATGGCCAGGCCAAGCGACTTCAGCGCGTGAATGATGTGCGCGTGGGTTGAGATAAATCAGTGCTTGCGCCAAGTATTAAGCAAATTCAGCTTGAGTTAAGTCGTGTGCAGTAACTTGGACTCCGTCGAAAGCCAACTCCATTAAGGAATCTGAACATGAAAACACTAACTGCTGTATGTGCCGCTGCTGCTCTGACTTTGACTGCCGGCCTCGTTCAAGCCCGTGACCTGGGCCCGGATGAAGCACTCAAACTGCGTGACGCCGGTACCATTCAGTCCTTCGAAAAACTCAATGCTGCCGCTCTGGCGCTGCATCCAGGCAGCAAGACCGAAGACACCGAGCTGGAAGAAGAGTACGGCCGCTACATCTATCAGGTTGAAGTACGCGACGCCCAGGGTGTGCAGTGGGATGTCGAACTGGATGCCACTAATGCACAAGTGCTGAAGAACCAACGAGACGATTAATGAACACCACTGCTTGGCTGCCTCGCGCACTCCTGGCCTTCCTGCTGCTGACGCTGACGCTCAGCAGCAGCGCGCGCGACCTGGATCAGGATGAAGCACTCCGTCTGCGCCGCGAGGGGTTGATCATGCCCCTTGAGCAATTGCTGCAGATGGCCTTGCAGCGCCATCCTGGCGCGGTGCTATTGGAAGTCGAGCTGGAAGAAGAGGACGGCGTACTGGTCTACGAAGTCGAACTGGTGACTGAGGACGGCACTGTGCGCGAACTGGAATTACATGCCAGCACCGGCGAAGTGCTCAAGGATGAGGTGGAAGACTGAATGCGCCTGTTGCTGGTTGAAGACCATGTTCCCCTGGCCGATGAGCTGCTGGCCGGTTTGATCCGCCAAGGATATGCGGTGGATTGGTTGGCCGACGGCCGCGATGCAGCTTATCAGGGGGCCACTGAACCCTATGACTTGATCATTCTCGACCTCGGCTTGCCTGGCAAACCGGGGATTGAGGTGTTGCAGGAATGGCGTTCTGGTGGGCTCACCACACCGGTCTTGATCCTTACCGCACGCGGCTCCTGGGCTGAGCGGATTGAAGGGCTCAAGGCGGGCGCCGATGACTACATGAGCAAACCCTTCCATCCGGAAGAGCTGCACCTGCGAATCCAGTCTTTGCTGCGCCGTGCTCATGGTCTGGCCAACCAGCCGCAACTGGAAGCGGCGGGTTTGCAACTGGATGAAGGGCGACAATCGGTACAACGCAACGGCGAAGAAGTGCAGCTGACTGCCGCGGAATTCCGCCTGCTGCGCTATTTCATGCTGCATGCTGGGCAATTGCTGTCCAAGAGCCACCTGGCTGAGCACCTGTATGACGGTGAAAGCGAACGCGACTCGAATGTCATCGAAGTGCACGTTAACCATCTGCGGCGCAAGCTGGGGCGCGAGATCATCGAAACCCGCCGCGGGCAGGGCTATCGATTCAGCGGGGATACTGCTTGAGGTCGATTCAACGGCGTTTGAGCCTTGGCCTGGTCAGCGTATTGCTGATTGTCGGCCTGCTGCTGGCGCAAAGCAGCCTTTGGCTGTTTGACCGCAGCCTACGGGGTTACCTGCAAACAACCTTACAGGATGAAACCCAGACGTTACTGGGCGCGGTCGTGCGTGGGCCCAATGGCTTGCAGCTGGATGAACGTCGCCTGAGTGCCGCCTACAAGCGGCCATACTCCGGCCTGTACTTTCGCATCGACCTGAATGAGCAGAGCTGGCGCTCGCGCTCACTTTGGGACCGAGAGCTGCACACAGTTGAAGCCGAAGGCTTGAAGGACGCACTCGGCGACGGGCCTCAAGGTCAGCAATGGCTGGTCTACCGTGCTGATTATCAGCGTTATGGCCAGCCCATCGTGATTCATGTGGCGCGTGATTACAGGCCGATACTCGATAGTTTCAGCCAGGTGCAGAAAGTTATTCTGGGCTTGGGAGTCAGTGCACTGGTGCTGATTTTGTTGCTGCAACGGCTGATCGTCAGTCGGGCATTGCGCCCGCTGGAACAAGTCCGCAGGCAGCTTTTGCAGTTGCAGCAAGGCCAACGTAGCCAGCTGGATCAGCAGGTGCCGCTTGAGCTGGAACCGCTGGTGGCGCAGATCAACCACCTGCTGGCGCACACCGAAGACACCCTCAAACGGTCGCGCAATGCGTTGGGTAACCTCGGCCATGCATTGAAAACACCGCTTGCGGTGTTGGTCAGTCTGGCAACGCGGGAAGAGCTCAAACAGCTGCCGCAATTGCGCGAAAGCCTGAACGGTCAGTTGCAACAGATCGAGCAGCGCATCGCCCGTGAACTGGGGCGTGCGCGTTTAGCTGGGGAGGCCTTGCCCGGCGCGCATTTTGACTGCGCCAGCGAGCTGCCGGAGCTGTTCTCGACCCTGACAATGATCCACGGCAACCACCTGCAACTGGAGTGGCAGGCCGAGCCTGGTTTGCGCTTACCCTGGGACCGTGAAGACCTGCTGGAACTGCTCGGTAACCTGCTGGACAACGCCTGCAAGTGGGCGGATAGCCAGGTACAGCTGCATATCTGCAAAGTGACAGCGGGCTACCAACTTACGATTGATGATGATGGCCCGGGTATCGACGCCGCGCTGCGGGACGAAGTGCTCAGCCGTGGTAGTCGTCTGGATGAACAGGTCGCCGGTCATGGCCTGGGCCTGGGTATCGTTCGCGATATTGTTGATGCGTGGGGCGGAAGTTTGCAGCTGGCAGAGAGCCCGCTGGATGGGTTGCGCGTCACGGTCAGCTTGCCGCTAAAACGCACCTGAGGTCATCAGGTGCGTTCAGTGCAATCTTTACATGCCGTTGGCAAATGCCGGGTTGCTCATATCAATACTGGCGCGAACGGGAAGCAGGGCGTGCGCATACTTGACCAGAATATCCAGCTCATAATCGATCCGTGCGTGCAGGCGCTGGTCCTCTTCGTGGCTCGGTTCTGGCGTGTTTAGCACCTTCTCGACACTGCGTACGATCAAGTGCTCAGGCAAGTAGCAGAGGCGGCAGTTCTTGTAGCTGGAGGCGCGCAGCTCGCTGATCGGATAAGCCCCACCCACCCCTGACGATACGCCCACTAACAAACCTGGCTTGTGCGCCAGCTCAGCTTTGCTGGCGTAGATAAAGAAGTTCTTGATGGCCGGGCAGGCCATGCCATTCCACTCCGGAGAAATGATCACCACGGCATCGGCAGCGGCCAGTTGCTTGCTGTACAGCCCCCAGGGGCCGGCGTCTTCAGCAGGCCACAGCGGCAGCGGGGCGAGGCCCAGGTCGATCACATTGCTTTGCGCATCATCGGTGTAGCCCAACTGAATCAGACGCTGGCGCAAAAAACGGGCAACCTTGCCCGATTGGCTGTTACTGCGGCTGGAACCGGCCACTAGGGCAATATTGAGCATCGTTCACCTCTCGATTTCTGCGGCATCAATAAAAAACGCAGGCTAACAATGGTTAGCCTGCGTCACAAGGAAGCAGCCGCCAGAGTGGCGGTCCTATCATGCCATCTGCGCTAAACGCGGAATTGGTCCATCAGGCTTTGCTGGTGGTTGGCCAATTTGTTCAGCCCTTGGCTGATTTTTGCTGACTCGTCTGCCTGGGCGGAAATCGATTCAGTGACATCCCGGATCGAAGCGACGTTTCGGTTGATTTCTTCGGCCACCGAACTCTGCTCCTCAGCCGCGCTGGCGATCTGCAAGTTCATGTCGGTGATCACGCTGACCGCTTGGCTGATGCGTTGCAGCACGGCCACTGCCTGCTCAACCTGCTCAACGCTGCCCTGCGCCTGGCGATGGCTGCTGTGCATGGTGCTGACCACTTCCTTGGTGCCGCTTTGCAAGCCTTCGATGACTTGGCGAATTTCCTCCACCGAGTCCTGGGTGCGTTTCGCCAGGTTGCGCACTTCATCCGCCACCACGGCAAAACCACGGCCTGCTTCACCGGCGCGGGCGGCTTCAATCGCAGCGTTCAGGGCCAAAAGGTTGGTCTGTTCAGCGATCGAGCGGATCACTTCGAGTACTGAGCCGATCTTCTCGCTGCTATTGGCCAGGCCTTCGACTTCCTGCATGGCCACGTTCATCTCGTTGGCCAGCAGTTCGATGGTCGAAGTGGTTTTACCGATCACACTCATGCCTTCACGGCTGGCTTGGTCGGCAGTGCGCGCGGCTTCTGCGGCTTGAGCCGCGTTGTGCGCCACATCCTGCGCTGTGGCGCTCATTTCCTGGAACGCTGTAGCCACCTGATCCACTTCACGGTATTGCTGCTGCATGCCGTCGCTGGTCTGGCTGGCGATCAGGGCGGACTGATCGGCTGTGCTGCGCGCATCCTGCACGCTGCGTTTAACGTCAGCGATGATGGGTTGCAGTTTGTCGAGGAAACGGTTGAACCAGCTGGCCAGTTCGCCCAGTTCATCCTGCTTGGCGTACTCCAGGCGACGGGTCAGATCACCTTCGCCGCTGGCGATGTTCTTCAGCATCGCTGCAACACCGAGAATCGGCCGGGTCACGCCCAGCGCCGTCAACCAGATGAGCAGAATCCCTACCACCCCGGCAACCAAGCCAAGACCCAAGGACACCGCAGTGCTGCGCGTGCCCATTTCATCCATTTGCGTTTCAAGACGGGCAGCGGGCGCTAACAAAACCTTCTCAGGCGCCTCCATCAGCACGCCCCACGGCTGCGACTCAGGGATTGGCAGCAGCGGTTGCAGCACTTGCAGTGCGCCATCATGGTGCAAAGTTTCCTGACGATTGCTTGCCACCAGGCTGAGGATTTCGTTGTGTTGATTGGTAAAGGCTTTTTCCAGTTTCCCGCCCAGCAGGCTGCTGTCGCGGCTGTGCCCAGCCAGCAAGCCGGCGGGGCTGATGATGCTCACATGGCCGGCACCGTCGAATAGACCTTGATGAGCATTGGTGCTGAGCTCTTGCAGGCTGGCCAAGCTGATATCAACCCCCAATACGCCGATCACCTTGTCGCCTTGGATCAAGGGGAAGGCGATGCTCGTCATCAGGGTTTTTACCCCGTCAGCCTCATCAATATAGGGATCAAGCAAGCACACCTTTTTTTTCTGCAGTGGGCAGCTGTACCACGCGTTGTAGGGCGCGCCGCTGATTCCTGGGGTGGTGTCATTGAGGCTTTCTTCTGTCATGGCCTCGGAGCTCAGCTCACCGTTATCACCCTGTGACCAATAGACCGAAAAGCGACCTTTGTCATTGCTGCCCAGGTTGCCTTGATCAGCAAAAAGCTCATCCTTGCCATCCAGCGCGTTCGGTTCGAATGCGACATAAATACCCAGCAAACTGCGGTTGGCTTCCAGCGCACTGCGCACCTGACGAGTCAGGTCTTCACGCAGGTCAAAGGCATCTAGAAAGCGCTTCTCAGCCTGTTCCCGAATAAACAACACCTGCGTCGCCGCGCCGCGCCCGTATTGATAGGCGTCCATAAAGTAGCGTTGAATCTGCAACGCTTGGGATTCGCCGCGTGCGGACATCCGCAGCTGTGCAGACTCCTGCAGCATGGCGGTGCTGGCCTGCTTGACCAGGCTGGCACTGCGTGAGGCCTGAATGACCGAGGCGGATACCAGCACCGCAACAATGGCCAGCAAGCACAGGCCTGCCAATAGGGTGATTTTCAACTGGATGGAAAGTCGGCTGAACAGCATTTTCAGGACCTTTATAGGGCAGAGGCTTAGAACGCCTATCGGCGCTTAGGCGCTTTTCTTTAAGTGTCACGTCAAGTAAAGCAGAGCAATTAGCAGGCCAGTGTGAACACTGTAAATCGCAGGGTAATCGAAATCTGCAACGCAGTGTATAGAATAATTTACGGGTGTTTTGACAGGTCAGTCAGCATTAGGCAGAGTACGCGCCCTTCGCCGAGCCGGCGCAGCATCCACGACGGGTCAAACCTTCGTGGACCTATTTAAATCGCGGGAGTAAATCGATGAACGCAGTCGTTGCGGCAGTGGGAATCATGCTGATCCTCAGCTTGTGCCGTGTACACGTGGTAGTGGCTCTGATCGTTGGCGCCTTGGCCGGTGGCCTGCTTGGCGGCCTCGGTGTTGAGGGGTCGCTGGCGGCTTTCAATAAGGGCCTGGGCGGCGGGGCGACAGTGGCGTTGTCCTATGCCTTGCTGGGTGCCTTTGCCGTGGCGATTGCCAAATCCGGTCTGGCCCACGCACTGGCGGACAAGGCCTTGGCGATGGTCAACAAGCAGGACGCTAAAGGCGCCGGTCTGCTCAAGTGGCTTCTGATTGCGCTGCTGTTGGCGGTGGCGATTTCCTCGCAGAACATCCTGCCGATTCATATCGCCTTTATTCCGCTGCTGGTGCCGCCGCTGCTGTATGTATTGAGCAAGCTGCAGCTTGACCGTCGCTTGATCGCCTGTGTGCTGACCTTCGGTCTAATTACCCCGTATATGTTTCTGCCCGTGGGTTTTGGCAGCATCTTTCTAAATGACATCCTGCTGGCCAATGTCGCCAGTGGCGGCGTCGATACCAGCGGCCTGGACGTAACCAAAGCCATGGCGATACCCGCACTGGGTATGCTGTTTGGCTTGCTGGTGGCGGTGTTCTTCAGCTACCGCAAAAAACGTGTCTACGACCTGAGCAAGATTGAGCAGGCCGAGCGCGTAGATGTTGCCTACAACCCATTGAGCCTGCTGGTGGCGGGTGTGGCGATTGCTGCCGCGTTTGTTGTGCAGCTGTGGCTGGACTCGATGATCATCGGTGCCCTGGTCGGCTTTATCATCTTCTCGGTGTCTGGTGTGGTGCGTTGGAAAGAGGCCGATGGCCTGTTTACCGAAGGTATGAAAATGATGGCCATGATCGGCTTTATCATGATCGCTGCCGCCGGTTTTGCCGAAGTGATGAAGGCCACCGGTGAAGTGAAAAGCCTGGTCGACAGCTCTGCTGAACTGATTGGCCATGACAAGGCGCTGGGTGCGCTGCTGATGTTGCTGGTTGGCCTGCTGGTAACCATGGGCATCGGTTCGTCGTTCTCCACCGTGCCAATCATCGCGGCGATCTTCGTACCGTTAGGTCTGCAACTCGGCTTCAGTCCGCTGGCCATCCTGTGCATCGTCGGCACCGCCGGCGCACTGGGTGATGCCGGCTCGCCAGCCTCCGACTCGACCCTCGGCCCAACCGCCGGGCTTAACGTCGATGGCCAGCACAACCACATCTGGGACAGCGTTGTGCCAACTTTCCTGCACTACAACCTGCCGCTGCTGGTATTCGGTTGGGCAGCAGCTATGGTGATTTAACCGGGGCATTGTTCGCCTGCAGCGTTATTGCTTTAGGCGATTCAACCTTTCAGCGGGGCTACCGATAAATCGATAGCCCCGTTTTTATTTCGCTCCACTGCCAACCAAGGACCTGCCGATGCGCCTAACCTTGAAATCAAAAGTCGTGCTGTTGGCACTGATCCCGGTGGTGCTGTTTGCCCTGGTGCTCAGTGGTGCTGCCGCCAAGGTGTTACAGAACCTGGCCGCTCAGGAAGTCAAAGAAACCCGCGAACGCTTGCTGCAGGAAAGCCGCAACGAGTTGCAGCACTACGTACAGATCGCCCTGGGATCTGTACAAACGCTGTATGACGGTGCTGCGCAAGGCGACATGGCCAGCCGAGAACAGGCAATCGTCATTCTGTCGAAGATCAAGTTCGGCAAGGACGGCTACTTCTTCGGCCACGACTCCAACGTGGTGCGCCTGTTCCGCGGCGATAGTCCGGTAGACGTCGGCAAGAGCCTGGCCGATCGCCGCGACCCGAATGGCGTATACATCAACCGTGAACTGGTGAATGTCGCCAAGAACAACAGCTACTACGTCAATTACAGCTCGCCACTGCCAACTGATGACTCTGTGCTGGTGCCGAAAATGGCCTACAGCTACTACCTGCCGAAATGGGACATGGCCCTGGGCACGGCAATCAACCTCGACGGCGTCGAAGCGCAGATTGCTCAGGTACAAGGTGAAATCGACGAGCGTATCAGCACCATCATCACCAGCATCATGGTGATTGCCGCCGTGCTGCTGGTGATATTCGGCATTGTCGGGGTGGTGCTGAGCAACACCTTCCTGCGCCCGCTGCAGCAGATCAAGGACAACCTCGATGACATCGCCGCCGGTGAAGGCGACCTGACGCGCCGCCTACCGATCAATGGCGACGACGAGCTTGGCCAGCTGGCCGGCTCGTTCAACCGGTTTGTCGAAAAAATCCACGGCCTGGTTCGGCAGATCGTCGACATGACCGGCCAGCTGACTGAGTTGGTCGGCCAGGTTTCGGCCCAGACGCAGCGTTCAGAAGAGGCCATGGAGCGTCAGCGCCATGAAACCGATCAGGTGGCTACGGCCATCAATGAAATGTCCGCCGCCGCCCATGAAGTCGCGCAAAGTGCTCAGGGCGCAGCAGAAGCGGCGCAAAAAACCGACACCGAAGGCCAGGCTGCGAAACAGGTGGTCGATGGCAGCATCGAGCGCATCCACACCCTGGTGCAGGATATCCGCGACAGCGGCGTGTCGCTCGATACGCTGCAAAAAGACGTGTCGTCGATTGTCAGCGTGCTCGATGTGATTCGCTCCATCGCCGAGCAGACCAACCTGCTTGCCCTCAACGCGGCCATCGAAGCGGCACGTGCGGGTGAAGCGGGACGAGGCTTTGCTGTAGTGGCCGACGAGGTGCGCGCGCTGGCCAGCCGTACGCAGCAGAGCACCCAGGAAATTCAGGGGATGATCGACCGCCTGCAGAAGGGCACCCAGGATGCGGTGACGGCGATGCGTCGCTCCAGTGATGCTGGAGATGTCACCAGCGAGCAAGCTAACCGCGCCGGCACCTCGCTGGATGCCATCGCTCAATTGATCGCCACCATCAACGCGATGAACGCGCAGATCGCCAGCGCCGCCGAAGAGCAAACCGCTGTGGCCGAAGAGATCAACCGCAGCGTGCACAAGATTGCCGTGGCGGTTGACAGCGTGGCCGACGAAACCCAACAGGGCGCGCAGACCGCGCGCAATCTAGCTGGGCTGGGCGAACGCCTGGGCGCATTGGTGCGTCAATTCCGCATCTAGTACCTGAGGCAGGTATATAAAAAGGGAAGCTTGGCTTCCCTTTTTTATTGTCATGAGCAGTGTTCTGTCGGCGCAGACCGCAGATAACCGCCGCAGCTTAAAACCAGCAGCGCTATATCCAATAAATATGTAGGGCTGTGGTTAGTCAGAGTTTCTTGTACTAGCGTGCATGAATCGCCGGGCCCGCTTGAAATTTGAGCAGCGGCGACTCGTTTGGGTGCGCGCAGTTACTGCTGCTTCGGCGCGGTGTATGAGCAGTCTCCAGTGGGTGATGGGCTGATTTCGGGTGACAGCTGGAGGGGATTCGTACAACGGCTCGGGTATGTGGACCCATCGATAACAACAAGATGAGGGACTCACCATGTCTGTAGCGATAACACTTCGGCGCTGTGCCGCGCCGCTGATGGTTTCGGCCCTGGCAATGCCGGTGCAGGCCGAGCAGGGCGATTACAACTTCTGGCAAACCCTGAGCAACCTGGCGGCTGCACCTGCGGCAGATAACAAGGTCACTCCGGCGCAACGGCTAGGGCCGTATCCGCTGCTGGCCAACCCGAGCGGTTTTAACAGCGGCTTCAAACCGGCTAACTACTACGCCTGGCAAACCGTGCAAATGGCCCCGCAAACCGGCGCCGTGTGTGGCAACGGCTCGCCGTACAAATTCTTCGTCAACCGCGTGCCCAATACCCGCAACACCATCATCTACCTGGAGGGCGGCGGGGCCTGCTGGGATTACGCCAGTTGCACCGGTCAAAGCGGCATTCGCGGGGCACGTAACCCCGACGGCATTCCCAATGACTACATGAGCCTGCTCAACCCAGGTGCCAGTCTGGTCAGCCCCTTTGTGGTGCGTCTGCATCCCTGGACGCGCGTGAAAACTCAGAACTGGAACATGGTCTATGTGCCGTATTGCACCGGCGACATCTACTCCGGCGACAAGGTCGCGGTCTATGAAGACCCGCAAAGCCAGCAGGCGCCGCTGATCTGGCACCACAATGGCCTACGCAACATGCGCGCGGTGGTGGGCTGGTTGAAAGACAACCTGCCGCGCCCCACGCAGATGCTGACCACCGGTTGCAGCGCTGGCGGTGCCGGCAGCCTGACCAACTACGCACCAACCCGGCAGGACATCTCACCGACGCGCAGCTTCCTGATCAATGACTCCGGGCCGGTGTTCTCGGCCATCAGTGGCGGTGGTAACGAGGCTTATCCGTCCTTGCCGTTGCAGGGCTTTATCCGCAATGCCTGGGGGCTGGATGCTGGGCCGTTGCCGTACCTGCAGTCGCGTTTGCCGGGGCTTAACCTGAACAACCTGGGCACCATTTACCCGGCGTTGTCGAGCAACCTGGCGGCTGATCGCATGGGTCATACGCACTTCTGGAAGGACCTGAATTACTCGTCCTATTCCTATGAGCGTTTCTACCCGGAAATCATCAATGCTCCGAACCAGGCCGCCAAGGAGGCGCTGATCCACGCCAAATGGGATGTGGACACCGGCAGGCTGCGTAACGAGCTGGCCAACCTGCCGAATGTCGGCGGTTACTTCCCGCAGTACCGTGCGGTTAATGAAAGCCACTGCACCAGCATCATCGAGTTTGCCAACGCGGATATTCAGGAGCAGAACCTGCAGCTGGATGACTTCGTCAATAACGTGATGAATGGCAGCGGCCCGGTTCTCGATGCCTCTGAGCAGAGTGACACCGCCGACCGCAACAAACCCTTCAACCTGCTGTACTACGCGCTCGATCAACTGCTGTAATGCTATCGCCCGACCTGAGCAGCCTGCTCAGGTCGGGTTATTGATAGTGCTGTTCGCGCGCCTGCTGCAGGCGTTGGCGCAAGTACTCATCGCGGCTCAAACCATCGGGAAAGCTGTCCATGCTCAGGACTTCCTCAACGATGCGCTTCTCATCGGCCTTGTAACGACGAAACTCGGCGCTGGGTGTCGCAGCCTTGGCTTCGCGCTCGGCGCTAATCGCTTTGTAGCGGGCGACCAATGCGGCGGCCTGATCTTTCTGCGCTTGTTCATCGCCAGTGGTGAGCTGAATCAGCCCCAGCTGCAGTAACAGCGACTCACTCATGGCCAGTTCACTGCGTTGCTCGTAAGTTTCGATCTGTTCACGCAAGGCCTGCGCCTGGCTTTCACGTTGCGCGGGGGACAGCTCGGCGGCGCCGCTGACAAAGCTGCGGTAAGCCTGATGGAACGCCAGGCGTTGCTCCTGGTTTTTCACGGCGGGGTTTTGCAGCAGCTCGTGCAACTGCGCCTCGGTGGGCATCGGCGTTGTTGGGCTAACGCCCGAGAGCACGCTGGTGGAATTGTCGGCCTGAGTGGCCTGCGCAACAACCTGCGGCTCGCTGTGCAGGCGCCAATACAAGGTGCCGAGCACCGCTATCAGCACCAGCCCACCACCCACTAGAAGAGGTTTTCCCTGCACCGGCTATCTCCTGAATGACGCCGCACCGTGCGGCGTTTTCAGCTTAGACCAGTCTGCATTCAGCGCTTCTTGCTGACCCAGGCCCAGAGCATTTCACACTGGATCGGCTGGATACCGGCTTCATCGGTCACGGTCACGGCAACCAACACTTCGCCTTTTTCCTGGGTGTGGATGGCTTGAATCTGCTCGGGTGTCAGGCTGGCCACGGCGCGCAGGCTGCCGGTAGCGCGCTTGAGGTAGTCGACCTTGAGGCTTTTAATCAACGGCAGTTTGTCATCCGGCACGTTCATGCCGACCAGAAAACCCGTAGCGGATTCAGCCAGAAGCGCCATGGCGGCGGCATGCACGCCTTTGATGTGGTTCTGCACCTTGCGTTTGTTGGCGATGCTCATCACCGCCTGCTGTTGGGTCAGCGTATGCACGCGTACCTTGGCGGTACCGGCGAACTTCACCTGGGAGCCAAATAGCAGCGACAGCGCCGGGCATTGCAGAGCGCTGGGCAGTTGCTGGATTTTGCCGACGATACGGCTCAAGCGGTTGCTGGACATGCTGATGCTCTTTGCGCAGAGGGAAGGGCATGAGTCTGTCACAGCGAAATGTGACCGGCCAGGGCTGACCGGTCACATTATTGCCAGTCGATTAGAGCAAGCGACGGCCGTCTTCGCGGGTGATGATCACCGTAGCCGAGCGCGGACGCTGACCGGGGCCATCGGGCCAGGTGCTGAGCAGGTTGGTCGCCGTTGAGCCTTCGCCCGGGTGCTGGATATTGACGAACAGGGTGCGGAAGTCCGGGGTCGCGGTAATGCCTGTTACTTCGGCGCCGACAGGACCTACCAGGAAACGCTTCAGCTCACCGGTGCGTGGCTCGGCCACAAGCATCTGGTTGTTGCCGAATGGACCACTGCTTAATTGACTGCCGCTCATGTCGGTTTGAATCCACAGCCGGCCTTCCTCGTCGAACCACAGCCCGTCGGGGCTGGCCAGGCGGTTATCTGCCGTCAGCGGTTTACCGTTCGGGCCGATGCTATCGGTCTCCGGACCGGCCAGCATAAACAGGCTCCAGGCAAACTGGCGGCCGGCGTAATCCTTGCTCAGCTCACGCCAGCGGATGATATGGCCGAACGCGTTAGCGGGGCGCGGGTTGGCAGCATCGGCGCTGGTCCGGGCACTGTTGTTGGTCAGGGTGAAGTACACCTCGCCGTTGTCCGGGTTGACCGCGCCCCATTCCGGGCGGTCCATCTTGGTGGCACCCACTACGTCAGCGGCCAGACGGGTATTGATCAACACTTCACCCTGGTCGGCAAAACTCACCCCGGCGGTTTTGCAGGCTTGCTGGAATTTCTTGTCGTGGATATCCAGCGCCAGCCATTCACCCTTGCCGCTGGCGTCGAAGCGCGCGACATACAGTGTGCCTTCGTCGAGCAAGCGGCCATTGCTGCGCCCTGGGCGGTATTTGTCGCGGCTGACGTATTTGTAGATGTACTCGTTCTGTGAATCGTCGCCGGAGTAGCACACTACAGGGCGGCCTGATTTCACCGGGGCGAACACCAGGCCTTCGTGGGCAAAGCGACCGAGCGCCGTGCGCTTGACCGGGACTGATTCCGGTGCGAACGGATCGATTTCGACGATCCAGCCAAAGTGGTTGGGTTCGTTGCGATAGTCCGCGCTGGCGGTGGTAGTGGTACGCGTGGCATCGAAACGCTCGAACTCATCACCCTTGAGGTGATCCCAACCGTAGCGGCTGCTGCTGCGCAGGCCATAGCGGCTCAGCTCGCGCGGCAAGTCAGTGTCGCGGCTGGCAAAGTAGCCGGCCCAGTTCTCTTCGCAGGTCAGGTAGGTGCCCCATGGGGTAAAACCGTGTGAGCAATTGTTCAAAGTGCCGCGCGTTGCCGTGCCTTTTGGGCTGTAACGGGTTTTCAATAGCGCATGGCCGCGCGCCGGGCCGCTGATCTGCATGGGCGTAGCGCCGGTGATTCGGCGGTTTCTGGCGCTCGGCAATACAGCCCACTCGCCATTCAGGCCGCGGCGTACTTCCACCACGGAAACGCCGTGGGCGTTGATTTCCTTGCGCACTTCTTCGGCGCTGCTGCGTTTGCCGGCCACCAGGGTCGGGCCATTGGGGTGCAGCAGGGGTGCATCGATGTATTCGTGGTTGAGTACCAGCAGGCCGTGATCGCTTTTTTTGCCGCCGCGCTGTGCATCAATCGGAAAGAAATGCATGCCGTCATGGTGCATCCCCAGTTGCTCTGCCTGGTCCTGGGCGCTGTTGCTGCCATCGTTCAGGTAAGCCGGGTAGTTGCCGGTGATCGGCGTGCCCCAGGGGATAAAGGTCGTGGCGCGGTAACCATTTGGTATGCTGATGCTGTCTAAACGGTTGGTCGCAATAGCCGTGAAGGGCAGCTTGCTGCGCGGTCTAAAGTGCAGTTTTTCCAGGCCTTTGGCGGCTGGCTCTGCTGCCACCGCGGCGCCGGGCATAACACTGCCGAGAAACGCCAGGGTGCCGAGCGCTGCACCGGCGGCAAGCACCTGTCGACGACCGACGCCGTCGATCAGCTGATTGATATGCGGGTTGTTGGATGCGTTGCTGGGCAATTCATCGCCATTGCCGAACAGCACTGAGTTGTCATTATCGTGGCTCATGCAGGCTCCTTGGATTAATCGACGGGTGTCTGACGCTATCCAAGGAAATTGACGTAAACATGACAGCGGCTGTGCGAAAGCGCACAAAACCGGAAGAAGGGCGAATCGCGGGCAAAAAATGGCCGGGAGCCATTTTTTAACGTCGTACAGCGACGGCCAGAAGGGTGGCCGCCATGGATGGCAGGCCATAAAAAAATCCCAGCATTTCTGCTGGGATTTTCTTAACACCCTCAACCTTGATCGTGGCCTCGGTTGAGTGAGCCGGTTCTTAGCTGAACTGGTTCATGGTGTTGTCTTTGCCGCCGGCTTTCAGAGCCGCTTCACCAGCGAAGTACTCTTTGTGAGCGTCGCCGATGTCGGAACCGGACATGTTCTGGTGCTTAACGCAGGCGATACCTTGACGGATTTCCTGACGCTGAACGCCTTTCACGTAGGCCAGCATGCCTTGGTCTGCGAAGTAACCTTTGGCCAGGTTGTCGGTCGACAGCGCGGCGGTGTGGTAGGTCGGCAGAGTGATCAGGTGGTGGAAGATGCCGGCGTTGGCCGAACCATCGCGCTGGAAGGTACGGATCTTCTCGTCAGCAACCTGAGCCAGTTCGGTTTCGTCGTACTCGACGCTCATCAGCTTGGCGCGGTCGTAGGCGGAAACATCCTTGCCTTCGGCTACGAATGCATCGTAAGCCTGCTGACGGAAGTTCAGGGTCCAGTTGAACGATGGGCTGTTGTTGTAAACCAGCTTGGCGTTCGGGATGACCTTACGGATTTCATCAACCATGCCTTTGATCTGGCCGACGTGTGGCTTCTCGGTTTCGATCCACAGCATGTCAGCGCCGTTCTGCAGCGAGGTGATGCTGTCCAGCACGCAGCGCGCTTCACCGGTACCAGCACGGAACTGGAACAGGTTGGATGGCAGACGCTTAGGACGCAGCAGCTTGCCTTCGCGGTTCAGAACTACGTCGCCGTTCTTCAGGTCGGCAGGGGAGACTTCTTCGCAATCCAGGAAGGAGTTGTACTGGTCGCCCAGGTCGCCCGGCTGGTTGGTAACAGCGATCTGCTTGGTCAGGCCGGCACCCAGGGAGTCGGTACGCGCAACGATCACGCCGTTGTCGATGCCCAGCTCGAGGAATGCGTAGCGAACAGCGTTGATCTTGGCCAGGAAGTCGGCGTGAGGAACGGTCACTTTACCGTCCTGGTGGCCGCACTGCTTCTCGTCGGAAACCTGGTTTTCGATCTGGATGCAGCAAGCACCCGCTTCGATCATCTTCTTAGCCAGCAGGTAGGTAGCTTCCGGGTTACCGAAGCCAGCGTCGATGTCGGCGATGATTGGTACTACGTGAGTTTCGTAGTTGTCGATCTGGTTCTGCAGGTCAGCAGCTTTGGCATTGTCGCCAGCAGCGCGGGCAGCATCCAGAGCGCTGAACAGCAGGTCCAGTTCACGGGCATCAGCCTGGCGCAGGAAGGTATAGAGCTCTTCGATCAGGCCGGAAACCGAGGTTTTCTCGTGCATGGACTGATCCGGCAGCGGACCGAAATCCGAACGCAGAGCAGCAACCATCCAGCCCGACAGGTAGAGGTAGCGCTTGTTGGTAGTTTTCAGGTGCTTCTTGATCGAAATCAGCTTTTGCTGACCGATGAAACCATGCCAGCAGCCCAGGGACTGGGTGTAGACGGAGGAGTCAGCATCGTACTCAGCCATGTCTTTGCGCATGATGTCGGCAGTGTACTGAGCGATTTCCAGACCGGTTTTGAAGCGGTTCTGGGCGCGCATGCGGGCCACGGACTCAGGGTCAATAGCGCTCCAGCTGCTGCCTGCGGCGGCTTTAAGGGCGGCTACGGCTTTGATGTCGTTTTGATAAGCTGACATGGTCAATCCTTCAAAGTATGTGTTTGGTTGAGCACCGACTTCCCCACTGAACACCTGTGTTGCTGGAGGTTGTTGTAGCCAACTGCAGAACGCCGAGACATCGACTTGAGACGGAATTGATCCGGGAGGAGGGTGACGAGCTAAACAGTTCGCGGCTTCAGCTGTTACAAATGAGCGGGTCATTTGGTGTTTATCGGACGTGAGCCCGTAAACCATTCAACTTGCTGCGCACTGTGGCTAAACGCTTCCCCGTCCCTCAGGACAACTTCGTTCCAGTCGCAATCTCATCGAACGGCCTTGTGGGCTTTACAACGCAAATCGGCTCGGACGGTAAGTTGGAGCGCGATTCGGAGGGCTTTTGAGCACCTCTGATTAGCGGGAGCGGGGCCATCATGCCTCTGCCAAAAGTGTTCGTCAATTATTTTGTAGTGCTTTTCGTATGACTACTACATAAATCCAAAAACGACTGACAAGTCAGCTTTACGGCTCTATCCGGCGGCTTGCGGGGTTGGGCAATGGCGGCGAGATATTTGCTTTGCGGCAGCGGCGAAGATCAACCGATGAGCGGTTATCGGCACTGGGCCAGGGCGGCCCAGTGCGAGGGTGCTGCGAGATTTAGTTCACCACGTCGACTTTGACACGCATGCTCATGTCTTCGCGGCCCTGGGTCGAGCGATGTCGCATAAAGTCGCCTTGCTCGCCCTGCCTCTGCTCACTAACGCCGCCAATGCTGATCCACTCGCCTACGCGGCCACTGACCCGCGTATCGGTGCTCTGCACATCGATAGCGCCTGGCTGCGCCTGGCTGAGACGGTCACGGTTGCTGCTGATGTTGATGTGCACCAACTCGCCACTGAGGCTGGCAGTGACGTAAAACCCACGGGTTACATTGCGGTACTGGGTGTTGCTGTAAGGCTGGCCGTAGGCATCACGGCCTCGGGTGGTCAGGGGGACGCTCTGGCCAACCTGAATTAAAGCAGGGTAGCCCTCGGTGGCCTGCACCTGCTGAGTTCCACCGCTACGGCTGTCGGTGCTGCGGCGAATGATGCGCACCTGATCGCGTCCATTGATTTCACCCTGGCCGATCTGCACCTCGGCATCGCCCGCGCTGATCGTGCCATCGGCGCGGTAGCCGCGATCGGATTGAAAGCCCGATTCATTGGTGTCGACGCTGATCAGCAGGCGGCGTGGCTCGGTATCGAGTTGCTGCAGCAGGGCGCGCACTTCGGCAATCTTCGCCGGTTCAGCATTGACGATCAGCTGGTTACCATAGGCGTTGACCTTGCCCTCATGGCCGAGCACCGATTGCACCACGCTGAGTACCTCATCAGCCGTGCGGAAATTCAGCGGAATCACTTCGGTAGCGGCGCTTAGGGACAGGCTACAACTCAACAGCGCGGCGGCGAGCAGGGCGCGAACCTTCATAGCAGAAAACTCCGTAAATCAGCGTCGGTGATGCTGGTGTCCCAGGCTTGATCAAATTGTGCACGGCGCTGGCGATTGCGGCCGGGGTCTTGGTACAGGGCATAGCCGCTGGCCTGGCCAATTTCTGGCAAGAGCAGCAAGCCGCGATCATCGGCCAACAGAAACGCCAGCTCCTCACTAGGGTAGTCCGGGTGCAGCTTGCGGATCTGCAGGTTGCTTGATAGCCGGCGCGAAAGGCTGAGCAGGCGGTGGCCTTCCTTGACTGCACGGCTTGGGTCGCGCAGCAGAATGCGCAGTTGGTTGCGCGGGCTGGCCAGCAGAAAACGCGTGCAGGCGTCTTGCACACTGCTGTGGTGATAGAGCCAAGGCTCCAGGTCGTGACTGTAGATGCACAGGCTGCGCTGTGCTTGTTGCAACAGGGCCAGTGCGTGGGAGCGAGCTTGTTCAGGCTGGCTGAAGCGTTCCAGCGTGGTATGTGCGCCGAGGGTAAATGGCGCCGGCTCCGCTCGTGGGCTATCCGGGCTGGGGCTGCCCGGATTGTGCACAGCAAAACGCCCCGGTGACTGAAACTCGATGGCAGGGAGCTCTATGGGCTCCACCGGCTCGGTAGGGTCACTCGGGGCGTTTTCGTCGTTCATCTTGGCCTCTAGGCGCTATGACGCACCATGTCCACGTGGGGGATGCCGGCGTCGAGGTATTCCCCGCTGACGATGGCAAACCCGAGCTTTTCATAGAAGGCAGTAGCGTGCACCTGGGCGCTGAGCATTTGTTGCGTCAGGCCGCGTTTTTCCGCTTCGGCGATCACCGCCTGGATCAACGCGACGCCCACGTTCAGACCGCGCCAGTCCTTGAGCACCGACACCCGACCAATATGACCATCAGGCAATAACCGTGCGGTGCCGATCGGGTAATCGCCTTCCAACGCTAGAAAATGCACGGCATCGGCGTCTTCGGCATCCCATTCGAGCTCCGGCGGCACTGCTTGTTCCGCAATAAACACGGTTTCGCGAATGCGCCGCAGGTCAGCGTTGTCCTTCTGCCAGTCCGCCAGACGAACCTGTATCTCACTCATCAGCAAACTCCAGGCTGCCTTGTTTGACCAGTTCAACCAACAGGTTACGCCCTTCGTCATCGGCGAGCCACGCGCCGAGGTTTTCGATATGCAGGGCGTCGGCCGCGCACACCAGCTTCAGCAGTTCACGCAGGCTGGCAGACAGCAGGCGGCTCTGGCCACTGGCGAACAGCACCAGGTCGTCACCGACTTCTGACCAGGCCATGCGCGCGCTGGGATTGCGGATCAGGATTGCGCCATTTTCCAGGCTGCCGAGGAAGCCTTCTTCGTCGATCTCGATGCCGGCAATCAGCTCTGGATACTTGGGTTCGGTCATAAACTGGCCGAACCAGGTCATCAGCAGCCGCTCATCGCTCATGTGTTCGGTGAGTAGGGCCTTGAGGCGATCCAGGGCGTCTCGCTGGATCTGCGTCGGGTCGCTGGTCGGCTGCGCGTCAGCGTCGCTGTAGCGCTCTTCGTCAGGCAGGAACTGGCCGAGAAAGTCGGTGAAATGGGTGAGAACTTCAGCTGCGCTTGGCGCACGGAAGCCTACGGAGTACGTCATACAGTCATCCTCAGCGGTACCACAGTGGGCCAGAAGCGGCGGCAGATAGAGCATGTCGCCGGGTTCCAGAACCCATTCTTCAGTTTTAACGAATTCAGCGAGGATCTTCAGATCCGCGTGTTGCAGCATTGGGCTGTCGGAATCGCACACCTGACCGACCTGCCAGCGGCGCTTGCCGTAACCCTGCAAGAGGAACACATCGTAGTTGTCGAAGTGCGGGCCCACGCCGCCACCTGGCACGGCGAAGCTGACCATTACGTCATCGATGCGCCACTTGGGCAGAAATTTGAATTCTTCCAGCAGTTCAGCCACTTCCGGAACGAACTGGTCGACTGCCTGCACCAGCAGGGTCCAGTCGCGCTCAGGCAGATCGGCAAAGGCGTCTTCTGCGAACGGGCCGCGGCGCAGCTCCCAGGGGCGCTCGCCATGTTCGATGACCAGGCGCGATTCGACTTCTTCTTCCAGCGCCAGGCCGGCCAACTCGTCGGGGGAAATAGGGCTCTCAAAACCGGGAATGGCCTGGCGTACCAGCAGGGGTTTCTTCTGCCAGTAGTCACGCATGAACTCGCGAGCAGTAAGGCCACCCAACAGTTGCAGCGGAGTATCAGGATTCATCGCTAAGCCCTTGAAGTAAGTAAATACCCATAAATAAAAACGCCCGGCGCAGCCGGGCGTCTGGGAGGCTGTTGCCGGTTAGATGCGCTTGGCCTGAGCGACCGCGTTGCCGATGTAGCTGGCAGGGGTCAGGAGCTTGAGCTCGGCTTTGGCTTCTGCTGGCATGTCCAGGCCATCGATAAAGGTCTGCAGCGCTTCGGGGCTGATGCCCTTGCCGCGAGTCAGTTCCTTGAGCTTTTCGTAGGGGTTCTCGATAGCGTAACGGCGCATTACGGTCTGGATCGGCTCAGCAAGCACTTCCCAGCAAGCGTCCAAATCGGCGGCGATGCGTGCTTCGTTCAGCTCCAGCTTGCCGATGCCCTTGAGGCTGGCTTCGTAAGCGATAACGCTGTGAGCGAAGCCGACACCGAGGTTACGCAGCACGGTGGAGTCGGTCAGGTCGCGCTGCCAGCGCGAGATAGGCAGCTTGCTGGCCAGGTGCTGGAACAGCGCGTTGGCGATACCCAGGTTGCCTTCGGAGTTTTCGAAGTCGATCGGGTTGACCTTGTGCGGCATGGTCGAGGAGCCGATTTCGCCAGCGATGGTGCGCTGCTTGAAATAACCCAGGGAGATATAGCCCCAGATATCGCGATCGAAGTCGATCAGGATGGTGTTGAAGCGGGCAATCGCATCGAACAGCTCGGCGATGTAGTCGTGCGGCTCAATCTGCGTGGTGTAGGGGTTGAACTGCAGGCCCAGGTCACCTTCGATGAACTGGCGAGCGTTGGCTTCCCAGTCGATCTGCGGGTAAGCCGAGAGGTGGGCGTTGTAGTTGCCCACGGCGCCATTGATCTTGCCTAGCAATGGCACGGCTGCGATCTGAGCGATCTGCCGCTCGAGGCGGTAGACCACGTTAGCCAGTTCCTTGCCAAGGGTAGTCGGCGACGCCGGCTGACCGTGGGTGCGCGAGAGCATCGGCACGTCGGCGAATTTGATCGCCAGTTCGCGTATGGCTTCGGCTGTCTGGCGCATCAGCGGCAGCAGAACGTCGTCACGACCAGCGCGCAGCATCAGCGCGTGGGACAGGTTGTTGATGTCCTCGCTGGTGCAGGCGAAGTGGATAAATTCGCTGACCTTGTCCAGCTCAGGCAGTTTGGCCGCTTGTTCCTTGAGCAGGTATTCCACGGCTTTGACGTCGTGGTTGGTGGTGCGCTCGATTTCCTTGACGCGCTCGGCATGCTCGACAGCGAAGTTGTCCGCCAGCTCATTGAGCACGGCGTTGGCTTCGGCGGAGAAGGGCGCGACTTCGGCGACGCCTTCGTGGGCGGCCAGGCGCTGCAACCAGCGGACCTCAACCAGTACGCGGAAACGGATCAGACCGTATTCGCTGAAGATCGGGCGCAGTGCGCTGGTTTTGCCGGCGTAGCGGCCATCGACGGGGGAAACCGCGGTGAGCGAGGAAAGCTGCATGGGAGGCGTTCTCGGACAATCGGGCATTGAAAAGGGCGCGTATCATACATGAAATTGGCCGCTGAATCGCGATTGGCTGCGACCGTTCAGCCGCGTTTACTTCGAGCAATCGACAGCAGGCTGGCGCTGAAAATCAACGCCGCACCGATCAGCGAGGTCAAATCCGGGGTTTCACCCCAGCGCAGCCAGGCAATCAGCCCAGCAAACACAATCGCCAGGTAGGCGAAGGGGCCAATCAGCCCTGGTGGTGCCAGGCCATAGGCTTTGGACATGATGATCTGACTGGCAGTGGCCAGCAGGCCGATCACTAGGAGCAAGACCAGCTCATGCTGGGTCATCGGTTGCCAGGCCCAGGTCAGCGGGATGGCCGAGATCAGTGCACTGAACAGGGAAAAGTAGAAGACGATGCGAAAAGCCGGCTCGGTGTCGCTCATTTCGCGGATAGAGACAAAGGCGAATGCGGCCAGCACACTGGCTGCAAGGCCGATCAGGGCCTGACTGTCGAGCAATGCAGCGGAGGGTTTGGCCACCAACAGTACGCCAACCAGGCCGATGCCAGTGGTTAGCAGCATGCGTTTACTGAGCGGCTCTTTTAGCCACCACCAGGCGATCAGCGGGGTGAATACCGGCGCCGAGTAGGTGAACAGCATCGCGTCGGCCAGTGGCAGGTGGGCAATGGCGTAGAAGAAGCAGTACATCGCCGCCAGGCCATAGGTGGTGCGCCACAGGTGAGACTTCAAGCGGGTGGTCTTGAGCGGGCCAACCCCCTTGAGCAAGACCAGCGGCATAAAGAACAGCACGCCGACCAGGTTGCGAAAGAACACCACCGACTCGTTGTTGACGCTGACCGACACTTCGCGAATGCCCACGCCCATCAGGGAAAACAGCAAAGCGGAAAGTGCCAGCAAGGCAGCGCCCTGCAGCGGCTTGACCGAGCGCGTGCTCATGCGCTCAAGACCGCAGCAGCGGGTAAAGTTCCTTGAGCAGCTTGCTACGACTGAACACCATCTGCCAGCGATGGCCGCCCAGTTGGCGCCACAGGCGCGCCGAGCGAATGCCGGCGAGCAGTAGCGCACGGATCTTCGCGGCATTGTTGGTCTGTTGCAGGTGGCGCATATCGCCTTGCACCTGAATGCGCTGGCGGAAGGTGCTGATGGTGTCCTGATACAGGCTGGCGCAGTTGGATATCACGTTTTCATGGGTCGGGCCGAAGTGCTCAACCTGCTGCTGTACTTGATCAAGGCGGCTGCCCATGACTTGCAGCATATCGCCGCGCTTATCCAGCTGACGCTCCAGCGCGAGCAGGGCCAAGGCATAACGCAATGGATCACGTTGCAGGCTGGCCGGGTCGCGCTCCAGGGCGCTGACCAGCGCGCGGTAGCCATCACGCAGGTTGAGGTCATCGCCGCCGTAAACGTCCAGAGTGTCCTTCGGGTCGCGTACTAGCAGGCTGTTGATCATGCAGGCTACGGCGGGCTCGCCGATCTGGCCGGTACGCGCCAGCTTGTCGACCAATACGGCTGATTCGAATACCGCGCCGAGGGCGATCAGTTGCTCGCGGATTGGATTCATGCCCGTTGCTCCCGCGCAGTCCAGGGTTCAGCGGTTTCAATCACGCCGCCACCCAGGCAGATTTCACCGTCGTAGAACACCACGGACTGGCCCGGGGTCACGGCGCGCTGCGGTTCATTGAATACAGCGCGGTAGCCGCTGGCGGTTTTCTCCAACGTGCAGGTCTGATCGCTCTGGCGATAGCGCACCTTGGCCGTCAGCTCACGCGGCGTGCTCAGATCAATCGGGTTGACCCAGTAAATTTCCGAGGCGAGCAGGGCGCGGCTGAACAGCCATGGGTGTTCATTACCCTGACCAACCACCAGCACATTGCGCGTCAGGTCCTTGTGCAGGACATACCAGGGCTCGTCACTGGCGTCTTTCAAACCGCCAATGCCCAGTCCCTGGCGCTGACCGATGGTGTGGTACATCAGGCCGTGATGACGGCCGATAATTTCGCCTTCGGTGGTTTCGATATTGCCGGGCTGAGCTGGCAGATACTGTTTGAGGAAGTCGCTGAAACGACGCTCGCCGATAAAGCAGATGCCGGTGGAATCCTTCTTCTTCGCCGTGGCCAGCGCATATTTCTCTGCGATGGCACGCACCGCTGGCTTTTCCAGCTCGCCGACCGGGAACAGTGTCTTGGCGATCTGCTCGCCACCGACCGCATGCAGGAAATAGCTCTGATCCTTATTCGGATCGAGGCCCTTGAGCAGCTCGGTGCGCCCGTCGATATCATGGCGGCGCACGTAGTGGCCGGTGGCGATCAGGTCGGCGCCGAGCATCAGGGCGTAGTCGAGGAAGGCTTTGAACTTAATTTCGCGGTTACACAGGATGTCTGGGTTCGGTGTGCGTCCAGCCTTGTATTCGGCGAGGAAATGCTCGAACACGTTGTCCCAGTATTCGGCAGCAAAGTTGGCGGTGTGCAGCTTGATACCAATCTTCTCGCACACGGCCTGGGCGTCAGCCAGGTCATCCATGGCGGTGCAGTATTCGGTGCCGTCGTCTTCGTCCCAGTTCTTCATAAACAGGCCTTCGACCTGATAACCCTGTTCAAGCAGGAGCAGGGCTGAAACCGAGGAGTCGACGCCGCCGGACATACCGACGATTACGCGCTGAGTAGTTGGATCTGACATGGGGATACTGGGCACGGGCTTAAAAAGAGGGCGATTCTAGCAGGCGTAGAGCTGTGGCCGTTAATCGCGGATCAGGCTCAAGGGAAAACACTGGCCGCCCAGGTAGTCATCAATGCAACGCAATACCAGCTCGCTGCGCCAGCGCTCGGGCTGCGCGGCCAGCTCGTCACGGCTTAGCCAGCGCGGGCCGATAATGCCGTCATCCAGCGGATAATTGGGCCGCTGCTGCAAGGGTTTGGCGGCAAAACACACGCGCTGGTAGGTGATGCCGTTACTGGGGGCGGTATACAGGTAAATGCCAGTAACGCCAGTCAGCTCGACATCCCAGCCGGTTTCCTCAAGGGTTTCGCGCAGCGCCGCCTGTAACAGGCTCTCGTTGGCCTCCAAGTGGCCGGCTGGTTGGTTGAATACAGCGCGGCCTTCGGCAATTTCTTCGACCAACAGAAAACGGCCTTGGTCTTCGATGACCGTAGCCACGGTGATGTGAGGCTGCCACTGCATGAGCGTGCTACCTATTTATGGGAAAAAGCGATCTTATCCTGATTCTCTCTGCTCTGAATGCACAAACCCCAGCACGTGGCCGGGGTTTGTGGTGTTGCTGCGCCCGAGGGCGCAGGGGGCTACGTCTTAGTTCAGCGCAGCGAGTGCGGCATTGAAGGTCGCGCTTGGGCGCATGACCTGGCTGGTCAGTTGCGGGTTGGAGCGGTAGTAGCCGCCGATTTCCACGGGTTTGCCCTGCACGGCGCTGAGTTCGGCAACGATGGTTGCTTCATTCTCGGTCAGGTTTTTGGCCAATGGCGCGAACTGCGCTTTCAACTCGGCATCATCATTCTGTACGGCCAGCTCCTGAGCCCAGTACAGCGCCAGGTAGAAGTGGCTGCCACGGTTGTCCAGCTCGCCGGTTTTGCGCGATGGAGACTTGTTGTTGTCCAGCAGTTTGCCGGTGGCTGCATCGAGGGTTTTGCCCAGCAGTTTGGCTTTCGGGTTGTTGGTTTTGATTCCGGTTTCTTCCAGGGAAACCGCCAGAGCCAGGAACTCACCGAGCGAATCCCAGCGCAGGTGGTTTTCCTCGATCAGCTGCTGAACGTGCTTGGGTGCGGAGCCGCCAGCACCGGTTTCGTACATGCCGCCACCGGCCATCAGTGGGACGATGGAGAGCATTTTGGCCGAAGTGCCCAGCTCCATGATCGGGAACAGGTCTGTCAGGTAGTCGCGCAGTACGTTGCCGGTTACCGAAATGGTGTCCTGGCCACGAATCAAACGCTCCATGCTGACGCGAATGGCCTGGTTGTAGTCCATAACGCGGATGTCTAGACCGGTCAGGTCATGTTCCTGCAGATAGGCTTCAACCTTCTTCTGCAGTTCGCGGTCGTGGGCGCGCTCCGGGTCCAGCCAGAAGATTGCCGGGGTGTTGGACTGGCGAGCGCGTGTCACGGCCAGCTTGACCCAGTCGCGGATCGGCGCATCTTTGGTCTGGCAGGCACGCCAGATGTCGCCGGCTTCGACTTCATGCTGCATCAGCACAGTGCCGTCGGCTGCTACGACACGCATGATGCCGCCTTCGGTCAATTCGAAGGTCTTGTCATGGGAGCCGTATTCTTCGGCCTTCTGGGCCATCAGACCGACGTTCGGCACACTGCCCATGGTGGTCGGGTCGAACGCGCCGTTGGTTTTGCAGAAGTTGATCATTTCCTGGTAGATGCGTGCGTAGGTACTTTCCGGCATCACCGCTTTGGTGTCTTTGAGCTTGCCATCCTTGCCCCACATCTGCCCGGAGCTGCGAATCATCGCTGGCATCGAGGCGTCGACGATTACGTCGCTCGGGATGTGCAGGTTGGTGACGCCCTTGACCGAGTCGACCATGGCCATTTCCGGGCGATGGCTGTAGCAAGCATGGATGTCGTCGAGAATTTCTTCCTGGCGCGAGGCGGGCAGGGATTTGATCTTGTCGTAGACGCTGCTGATGCCGTTGTTCGGGTTGACGCCCAGCTCTTTGAACAGCTCGCCGTATTTGTCGAATACATCTTTGTAGTAGACGCTGACGGCGTGGCCGAAGACGATCGGGTGGGAGACCTTCATCATGGTCGCTTTGACGTGCAGGGACCACATCACGCCGGTTTCCTTGCAGTCCTGCAGGGTCTTCTCGAAGAACTCACGCAATTTGCGGCAGCTCATAAACATGCTGTCGAAGACTTCGCCTTCCTGCAGGGCGAGCTGCTTCTTGACCACGACCTGACCGTTCTTGCTGACAAACTCGATGCGTACATCACCGGCCTTAGCCATGGTGATCGACTGCTCGCTGGAGAAGAAATCGCCACCGCGCATGTAATCAGCATGGGATTGCGAGGCCATGCTCCACTTGCCCATGGAGTGCGGATGCTTACGCACGAAGGCTTTGACTGCGGCAGGTGCGCGGCGGTCGGAGTTGCCTTCACGCAGCACGGGGTTTACTGCGCTGCCAAGTACCTTGCTGTAGCGGGCACTGGCGTCTTTCTCGGCGTCAGTTTGCGGGTCTTCCGGGAAGTTCGGGACGTTATAGCCCTGGGCTTGCAGCTCGGCGATTGCGCCTTTGAGCTGCGGCACCGAGGCGCTGATGTTCGGTAATTTGATGATATTGGCATCTGGCGAGGTGGCCAGTACAGCCAGCTTGGCGAGGTCGTCGGCGATTTGCTTGTCAGCATCCAACTGGTCGGCAAAGCTTGCGAGGATGCGCCCTGCAAGAGAG
Source organism: Pseudomonas sp. FEMGT703P (assembly GCF_002786345.1). Taxonomy (NCBI): domain Bacteria; kingdom Pseudomonadati; phylum Pseudomonadota; class Gammaproteobacteria; order Pseudomonadales; family Pseudomonadaceae; genus Pseudomonas; species Pseudomonas sp. FEMGT703P. The sequence continues at coordinate 478,389 of NZ_PGCM01000010.1, forward strand.
ATGTCGCGTGTTTCGACGGCAATCTCAGCAGAGGCTGCGAAGGCTTCTACAATAGGCAGAAGCGAATAGGTCGCAAGGGCTGGGGCTTCGTCGGTGAAGGTGTAGATGATCTTCGAGGGGGTGGACATTCTGAGTGAACTCTCTTCTTTGCTGAGCGTGCATAGCCACTCGATATGCGCAGGTAAGCGCTGAGGCTCAAATGGATGAGCCAGAAGTCGAGGACTTGCCGCGGTGATGTTGGATGCACCAGTAGAGTGTTGAACGTTTCGAGCCGTTGAAGCGCTGTAGCAGTTCGACGGTTTCAAGAGGCGGACAACCTGTTTAAACGATCCGCGCCTTATGACCTGTGAGTCATCTGCAAAGTATACCACCGCGCTAACGCGTCGCAGAATGCCTTGGCGCATAAGACCAACGAACATATGGTTTCGCCCGATTCAAGTGGGTTACTCTGGGGCGATATGACTGTTTTAACCACAAGACGGAGTCCAGCATGGGATACCAAAAGATCCAGGTGCCTGCCACCGGTGACAAAATCACCGTCAATGCCGATACATCCCTGAACGTACCGAACAATCCAATCATCCCCTTTATCGAAGGTGATGGCATCGGTGTCGATATCAGCCCGGTGATGATCAAAGTCGTTGATGCTGCCGTACAGAAAGCCTACGGCGGTGAACGCAAGATCTCCTGGATGGAAGTTTACGCAGGCGAGAAAGCCACTCAGGTTTACGACCAGGACACTTGGTTGCCTCAGGAAACCCTGGATGCAGTCAAAGACTACGTCGTCTCCATCAAGGGTCCGCTGACCACACCAGTCGGTGGCGGTATCCGCTCCCTCAACGTTGCGCTGCGTCAGCAGCTTGACCTGTACGTCTGCCTTCGCCCAGTACGCTGGTTCGAAGGCGTGCCAAGCCCGGTGAAGAAGCCTGGCGACGTCGACATGACCATCTTCCGCGAGAACTCGGAAGACATCTACGCCGGTATTGAGTGGAAAGCTGGCTCGCCAGAAGCAACTAAGGTGATCAAGTTCCTCAAAGAGGAAATGGGTGTAACCAAGATTCGCTTCGACCAAGACTGCGGTATCGGCGTTAAGCCGGTTTCCAAAGAAGGTACCAAGCGTCTGGCACGTAAAGCGCTGCAGTACGTCGTCGATAACGACCGCGACTCGCTGACCATCGTGCACAAAGGCAACATTATGAAGTTCACCGAAGGTGCCTTCAAAGAGTGGGCCTATGAAATTGCCGCTGAAGAATTCGGCGCAACCCTGCTCGATGGCGGTCCTTGGATGCAGTTCAAGAACCCGAAAACCGGCAAGAATGTCATTGTCAAAGACGCCATCGCCGACGCCATGCTGCAGCAGATCCTGCTACGTCCGGCCGAGTACGACGTAATCGCCACCCTCAACCTTAACGGTGACTACCTGTCCGACGCGTTGGCGGCTGAAGTCGGTGGTATCGGTATCGCTCCAGGTGCCAACCTGTCCGACACCGTTGCGATGTTCGAAGCTACTCACGGTACTGCACCGAAGTACGCGGGCAAGGACCAGGTGAACCCAGGCTCACTGATCCTCTCCGCCGAAATGATGCTTCGCCACATGGGCTGGACCGAAGCGGCTGATCTGATCATCAAGGGTACAAATGGCGCCATCGGTGCCAAAACCGTGACCTACGACTTCGAGCGCCTGATGGACGGTGCCAAGCTGCTGTCCTGCTCGGCATTCGGTGATGCACTGATTTCGCACATGTAAGCAAATCAGTCACATAAAGAAAGGCCGGTCATATGACCGGCCTTTTTTGTGGGCGATTAACTGCCCAGATAACTCTAATCAGACTTCAACCGTTGAGCCCTGGTGTTGCTTGACAGCGGCGGGCGCTTCACTGGCGGCAGTAGCCGCACTGATGTTTACGGCGTGGAGTCCTTTTGGACCTTGAATAATATCGAAGCTTACCGGCTGGCCAGCCTTCAGCGTTTTATAGCCGTCCATCTGGATTGCCGAGTAGTGGGCGAACAGGTCCTCATCTCGACCATCGGCCAGGATGAACCCATAGCCTTTGGCGTTGTTGAACCACTTGACCTTACCGCTAACCATGCTGATATCCCTCTGCAAAGGACTCCATCACTGGAGTATCATCCACTTCAATTCCACGCTTTGCTTGACGTAAGCCAGTAAAGCTGTGAAACCCCTTAATACCCACAGTGGGTATTCATTGTTTGTAACACCGTTTTGCCGATAGTCAAGGCAATGCTGTAACTGGCTGAGAAGCCGTTCAAACTCTGTCTAGCACAGACTATTCGCCCATCAATGAAGCTATTCAGCATGCATGCACGTAGCCAGATTCGACTAACATTCAATCAGGATCGCCCCGCAGAGCATGAGGACGATTCCTTCGGCTTAGCCGTTCAGGAATCCAAGCCCGCCCTGCAGGCGCCTCCTATGTATAAAGTGATTTTGTTTAACGACGACTACACGCCCATGGATTTCGTGGTCGAGATTCTCGAGGTGTTTTTCAACCTGAATCGAGAGATGGCGACCAAAATCATGCTGACCGTCCATACAGAGGGGCGGGCAGTGTGTGGAGTGTTTACCCGAGATATTGCTGAAACCAAAGCGACACAGGTGAATCAATATGCGAGAGAGAGCCAGCATCCGCTACTCTGTGAAATAGAGAAGGACGGTTAACGCCGGCCACTTGGGCATGAGGTGAAGCTATGTTAAATCGAGAGCTCGAAGTCACCCTCAATCTGGCTTTCAAGGAGGCTCGTACCAAGCGTCATGAGTTTATGACGGTTGAGCACTTGCTGCTGGCCCTCCTGGATAACGAGGCCGCTGCCAGCGTGCTGCGCGCGTGTGGGGCCAACCTGGACAAGCTGCGGCATGATCTGCAGGAATTTATCGACTCCACCACGCCGCTAATCCCACAACACGATGAAGAGCGCGAAACGCAGCCTACGCTGGGTTTCCAGCGCGTTCTGCAGCGCGCGGTGTTCCACGTACAGAGTTCCGGCAAGCGTGAAGTGACCGGTGCCAACGTACTGGTAGCAATCTTCAGCGAGCAGGAAAGTCAGGCGGTATTTTTACTTAAGCAGCAAAGCGTCGCACGTATCGATGTGGTCAACTTTATTGCCCACGGCATCTCCAAGGTACCGGGCCATGGTGGCCATTCTGAAACCGAACAGGAAATGCAGGACGACGAGGGCGGCGAGTCCTCCAGCTCGAGCAATCCGCTGGATGCTTATGCCAGTAACCTGAACGAACTCGCTCGCCAGGGCCGCATTGATCCGCTTGTCGGTCGCGAGTCAGAAGTAGAGCGTGTGGCGCAGATTCTCGCGCGTCGCCGTAAGAACAATCCGCTATTGGTGGGTGAGGCTGGCGTGGGTAAAACTGCCATCGCCGAAGGCCTGGCCAAGCGCATCGTCGATAATCAGGTACCCGATCTACTTGCGGACAGCGTGGTCTACTCGCTGGACCTTGGCGCACTGCTGGCCGGCACCAAGTACCGTGGTGATTTTGAGAAGCGCCTTAAGGCGCTGCTGAATGAGCTGCGCAAGCGCCCACATGCAATTCTGTTTATTGATGAAATCCACACCATCATTGGTGCGGGCGCTGCATCAGGCGGTGTCATGGATGCCTCCAATCTGCTTAAACCCATGCTTTCATCGGGTGAGATTCGCTGCATCGGCTCCACAACTTTCCAGGAGTTCCGCGGCATCTTTGAGAAAGACCGCGCCCTCGCTCGGCGCTTCCAGAAAGTCGATGTGGTTGAGCCCTCAGTGGAAGACACCATTGGCATCTTGCGTGGCCTGAAAGGTCGCTTCGAGCAGCACCACAGCATCGAATACAGCGACGAGGCCCTGCGTGCGGCTGCTGAGCTGGCCTCGCGCTATATCAATGATCGGCATATGCCGGACAAGGCGATTGATGTAATTGATGAGGCAGGGGCCTATCAGCGCTTGCAGCCGCTAGAAAAACGCCTGACCCGCATCGATGTGGCGCAGGTCGAAGATATCGTGGCGAAAATTGCCCGTATTCCGCCAAAACACGTCAGCAGCTCGGACAAAGAACTGCTGCGCAACCTTGAGCGCGACCTGAAACTCACTGTGTTTGGTCAGGACGCTGCGATTGACTCGCTGTCGACCGCGATCAAGCTGTCGCGTGCAGGACTCAAGGCACCTGACAAACCGGTGGGCTCCTTCCTGTTTGCCGGCCCTACGGGTGTTGGTAAAACTGAAGCCGCTCGCCAGCTGGCCAAGGCCATGGGCGTTGAGCTGGTTCGTTTCGACATGTCCGAGTACATGGAGCGCCACACTGTGTCGCGCCTGATCGGTGCACCGCCGGGCTATGTCGGCTTTGATCAGGGCGGTCTGTTAACCGAGGCTATCACCAAAACGCCGCACTGCGTATTGCTGCTCGATGAGATCGAAAAGGCTCACCCGGAAGTCTTTAACCTGCTGCTGCAGGTCATGGATCACGGCACCCTGACCGATAACAACGGCCGCAAGGCGGACTTCCGCAACGTGATCGTGATCATGACCACTAACGCCGGTGCTGAAACAGCAGCGCGGGCATCCATTGGCTTTACCCATCAGGACCACTCGTCTGATGCCATGGAAGTGATCAAGAAGAGCTTCACTCCGGAGTTCCGTAACCGCCTGGATACCATTATCCAGTTCGGCCGCCTGAGCCACGAAGTGATCAAAAGCATCGTCGACAAGTTCCTCACCGAACTGCAGGCGCAGCTTGAGGACAAGCGTGTCACGCTGGAGGTCAGCGATGCAGCCCGTAGCTGGCTGGCAGAAAGTGGCTATGACGTGCAGATGGGCGCTCGGCCGATGGCGCGCCTGATCCAGGACAAGATCAAGCGTCCGCTGGCGGAAGAGATTCTGTTTGGAGAGTTGTCTGAGCACGGCGGTGTGGTGCATATCGACATTGAAGGTGGTGAGTTGACCTTCGATTTTGAAACCACGGCGGAAATGGCCTAGGCGTAGTTTTCTTGCGCGCACAAAAACGCCCGGCTTTGCCGGGCTTTTTTACTGGAGCTTGGTGTAACAGATGCCGGAAAACTGAGTTTTCGCTTGCCTGTTAACGGGCGCGGTAAGTAATGCGGCCTTTGCTCAAGTCATAAGGCGTAAGTTCAACGCGAACTTTGTCGCCAGTCAGAATGCGGATGTAATTTTTGCGCATCTTTCCGGAGATGTGCGCAGTAACGACGTGCCCATTTTCCAACTCCACACGGAACATGGTGTTGGGCAGGGTGTCGACGACAGTGCCTTCCATTTCGAAGCTGTCTTCTTTCGACATGCAGTAAAGCCCTCGGTATCCAATGAATGGCCCGGTGCAACTGGCGCCAGGCAAAAGCGGCGTGCATTGTGCCCGAAATTTGGGGTTTGCGCCAAGGGCTTCAGTTAAGACTGACCCAGCGTTGATTGACGAACAGCTCAATCGGCCGGTATTGGGTCTTGTAACTCATCTTGCGGCAGTTCTTGATCCAGTAGCCCAGATAGACCGCATGCAGTCCCAAACGCGCCGCTTCGGCAATTTGCCAGAGGATGGCAAAGCGCCCGAGGCTGCGCCGTTCCTCGCCTGGCTCGTAAAAGGTGTAAACCGCCGACAGCCCATTGGGCAGTACATCGGTCACGGCGATTGCCAGTAGGCGGTTGTCATGGCGGAATTCATAGAAACGTGAAAAAACCAGATCACGCACCAGAAAGGTCGAAAATTGCTCGCGGTTGGGCGGGTACATATCGCCGTCGGCGTGCCGCTGCTCAATGTAGCGCACGTACAGCGCGTAATACTCTTCGGTAAATGCCGGGCGCACCAGGCGAACCTGAATGTCCTGATTACGCTTAAAAATGCGCCGTTGCTGGCGATTCGGGCTGAACTGCGCGGCAGGGATGCGCGCTGGGACGCAGGCGGTGCAGCGTTGGCAGTGCGGGCGATAGAGGTGGTCGCCGCTGCGACGAAAGCCCATTTCCGAAAGCTCAGCATAAACATCCGCATCCATGGGCTGGCTGGGGTCGAGGAACAGGGTTGTCGCCTGCTCATCGGGCAGATAGCTGCAGGGGTGCGGTTGAGTGGCATAAAACTTCAGGCGGGCCAGCTCAGTCATGATCGACTCTCGGGATCGGTCTTGAATTAAGTGTAAGCCAGGCTGGCAAACTCGCCTAGGCGACCCAGTCGGCCTGGCTGGATTGATCAAGATGGTCGCTCAGGTAGCCGGCAAACTCGGTACGGGAAATCGTCTGAGCGCCGAGACTGAGCAGATGCTCGGTTGGCATCTGGCAGTCGATCAGCACAAAGCCCCAGTTCTTTAAGTGTTCAACCAGCGTGACGAAGCCCACTTTGGAGGCGTTGTCCGCGCGACTGAACATCGACTCGCCAAAGAATAGCTGGCCCATAGCCAGGCCATAGAGCCCGCCAACCAGCTCGCTATCGCGCCAGACCTCAACTGAATGAGCGATACCGCGCCTGTGCAGTTCCAAGTAGGCGTCCTGCATAGGGCTGGTGATCCAAGTTTCAGCCGCATAGCTGCGCGGTGCGGCGCAAGCGCGGATGACGGCGGCGAAAGCCTGATCGAAGGTCACCCGATAACGGCCCTGACGCAGCACCTTGGCGAGGCTGCGCGAGACATGCAGTTTGTCAGGCAGCATCACGGTACGCGGGTCGGGCGACCACCAGAGAATCGGCTGGCCATCCTGAAACCAAGGGAAGCAACCGTGGCGATAAGCCTGGATCAAACGCGCGGGGCGCAGATCGCCACCCGCCGCCAACAGCCCGTTGGGCTCGCGCAGGGCTTTATTGAGGGGCGGGAAATCCAGTGAGTCGCGTTGCAGCCACGTCAGCATGTGCAGGGCCGAAATTGGACAGAGGAGGGCAGGGCGGAGTGTGCGTCCGCCCTGAGTGGATCAATTGTCGTCGAGGAATTTCTCGACATCCAGCGCGGCCATGCAGCCAGCACCGGCAGAAGTAATGGCCTGGCGGTAAACGTGGTCAGCCACGTCGCCCGCCGCAAACACACCGTCAATGCTGGTAGCGGTGGCATTGCCTTCATTGCCACCCTTGATCAGCAGATAGCCGTCGCGCATCTCCAGCTGGCCGTGGAACAGCTCGGTATTGGGCTTGTGGCCGATGGCGATAAATACGCCGGCTAGAGGCAGATCTTTGCTCACGCCGCTCTGCGTATCTTTCAGGCGCGCGCCGGTAACACCCGTGTTGTCACCCAGCACTTCTTCAAGAGCGTGATTCCAGTGCAGCACCACGTTGCCGTTGGCTGCTTTTTCGAACAGCTTGTCCTGAAGAATCTTCTCCGATCGCAGCTTGTCGCGGCGATGCACCAGGTGCACTTCCTTGGCGATATTCGACAGGTACAGCGCTTCTTCGACTGCGGTATTGCCGCCGCCAATCACCGCGACCACCTGATTGCGATAGAAGAAGCCATCGCAGGTGGCGCACGCCGATACGCCCTTGCCGGAAAACGCCTCTTCGGACGGCAGGCCCAGGTACTGCGCCGATGCGCCCGTGGCGATAATCAACGCATCGCAGGTGTAGGTGCCGCTGTCGCCCTTCAAGGTGAAAGGGCGCGACTGCAACTCGGCGGTGTGGATGTGGTCGTAGACGATCTCGGTTTCAAAGCGCTCGGCATGCTTTTGCATGCGCTCCATCAGCGCTGGGCCGGTCAGGCCTTCAACATCACCAGGCCAGTTGTCCACTTCGGTGGTGGTGGTCAGCTGACCGCCGGGCTGAATGCCAGTAATGATCACAGGCTTGAGGTTGGCGCGGGCAGCGTAAACGGCAGCGCTATAACCGGCAGGGCCGGAGCCCAGGATGATCAAGCGTGAATGCTTGACTTCGCTCATAAAAACACCTCATAAGCCTTTGTCACAAAAGAGAATGCATGCTCCAATTGAGCCGCACGGAAGATATTGGCGGATATGCTACACCGAAGCGGGCGAAGAGCGGGAGTCAACCGCCGTAACTGTTTATGCATACAGCTCGGTCTGGTATCGTGCGGTTAAACCCGTACAATCGCAGCATATTTTGCCGTTAACCAATTATTCGGCGCCTCTGGCGCAGGAACAGATGCGTTTTGAAGAAATCTAGCCCAACCGCACAAGCCCCTCTCTGGCGTCAGCAGCTGCCTTATCGACTCAAAGAAGGCGCGCTGATTGGCCTGGGCGCACTCTGCCTTTATCTATGGATGGCTCTGCTGACCTACGATGCGGCCGATCCGGGCTGGACCCACACCAGCAATGTTGAGCAGGTACAGAACGCCGCCGGCCGTGCCGGTGCATGGTTTGCCGACATTCTGTTTATGGCGCTGGGTTATTTCGCCTATCTATTCCCTCTGCTGTTGGCAGTAAAAACCCTGCAGGTGTTCCGCGCCCGCCATCAGCCATGGCAGTGGAGTGGCTGGCTATTCTCCTGGCGGCTGATTGGCCTGGTTTTTCTGGTGTTGTCCGGTGCCGCGCTGGCGTATATCCATTTTCACGCCAGCTCAAGCATGCCGGCCTCCGCAGGTGGCGCGCTGGGTGAAAGCCTCGGAGCGCTGGCGATCAATGCGCTGAATGTGCAAGGCAGTACGCTGCTGCTGATTGCGCTGTTTCTCTTCGGTCTAACGGTGTTTACCGATCTGTCCTGGTTCAAGGTGATGGACCTGACCGGCAAAATCACTCTTGATCTGATCGAGCTGATCCAGAGTCTGGCCAACCGCTGGTGGAGTGCGCGGGTTGAGCGTAAGCAGCTGGTGGCGCAGCTACGTGAGGTCGATGAGCGCGTCAGTGAAGTCTCCGCGCCGATCGTGCTGGATCGCCGCGAACAGGCCAAGGTCAAAGAACGCCTGATTGAGCGCGAAGAATCGCTGAACAAACACATGAGTGAACGGGTCAACCGCCCAGCCCCGGTGATCACCCCGCCAGCCGCGCCGAAAGCGCCTGAGCCGAGCAAACGCGTGCTGAAAGAGAAACAGGTCAACCTGTTTGAAGACAGCGCTCTGGCCGGCAGCCTGCCGCCGATTTCGATCCTCGATGTGGCAGAGAAAGTTCAGAAGAAATATTCACCCGAATACCTGGAAGCCATGTCGCGCCTGCTTGAGATCAAGCTCAAGGAGTTTGGCGTCGAGGTTATCGTCGAGTCGGTTCATCCGGGCCCGGTGATTACCCGTTTCGAGATCCAGCCTGCAGCAGGGGTTAAGGTCAGCCGCATTTCCGGCCTGGCCAAGGACCTTGCGCGTTCAATGGCGATCATCAGCGTACGCGTGGTGGAAGTAATTCCGGGTAAGACCACCGTCGGTATCGAAATCCCCAACGAAGACCGGCAGATCGTGCGCTTCTCCGAAGTGCTGTCGTCGCCCGAGTACGACGAAGCCAAGTCGCCGGTTACCCTGGCCCTAGGCCATGACATCGGCGGCAAACCGGTGATCACCGATCTAGCGAAGATGCCCCACCTGCTGGTAGCCGGCACCACCGGCTCGGGTAAGTCGGTCGGGGTCAACGCAATGATCCTGTCGATTCTGTTCAAGTCCACGCCGGAAGAGGCGCGTTTGATCATGATCGACCCGAAAATGCTCGAACTGTCGATCTACGAAGGCATTCCGCACCTGCTTTGCCCGGTGGTGACCGACATGAAGGAAGCCGCCAACGCCCTACGCTGGTCGGTGGCCGAGATGGAGCGTCGCTACAAGCTGATGTCGAAGATGGGTGTGCGCAACCTGGCCGGCTTTAACCGCAAGGTCAAAGACGCCGAAGAGGCGGGCGAGCCGCTGAGCGATCCGCTGTACAAGCGCGAAAGCATGCATGACGAAGCGCCGCTGCTGAAAACCCTGCCGACCATCGTGGTGGTGGTCGACGAGTTCGCCGACATGATGATGATCGTCGGCAAGAAGGTTGAAGAGCTGATTGCGCGTATTGCGCAGAAAGCCCGTGCCGCGGGGATTCACCTGATTCTCGCGACCCAGCGCCCCTCGGTGGATGTGATCACCGGTCTGATCAAGGCCAACATCCCGACCCGTATGGCGTTCCAGGTATCGAGCAAGATCGACTCGCGCACCATCCTCGACCAAGGCGGCGCCGAACAGCTACTGGGCCACGGTGACATGCTCTATATGCCGCCGGGCACCGGCTTACCGATTCGTGTGCACGGCGCTTTCGTCTCCGACGAGGAAGTACACCGCGTGGTTGAGGCTTGGAAACAGCGCGGCACGCCTGACTATATCGATGACATCCTGGCCGGCGCTGAAGAGTCCGGTAGCGGCTTTGAGGGTGGCAGCGGCGAAGGCAGTGAAGGCAGCGAGTCCGATCCGCTTTACGACGAAGCAGTCAATTTCGTTTTGGAAAGTCGCCGCGCCTCTATTTCTGCGGTGCAGCGCAAGCTGAAGATCGGCTACAACCGAGCCGCACGGATGATCGAGGCCATGGAAATGGCCGGCGTCGTCACCTCAATGAACACCAATGGCTCTCGCGAGGTCATAGCACCAAGCCCCGTTCGCGATTAACGCCTAGCCCGATCTGATAAGGAGTCCCATGCGCCTGATTCGCATGTTGTTGCTGACCGTACTGAGTTTTACCAGCGTTGCCGCCATGGCCGACGATGAAGTTGCCGTGCAGCGTTTGACCGAGCTGCTTAACCAGGCGCAGACCATCAACGCACGCTTTTCCCAGCTGACCCTCGACGGCAGCGGCACCCAGCTGCAGGAAACTGCTGGCCAGCTCGCGCTGAAACGTCCGGGTCTGTTCCGCTGGCACACCGATGCGCCGATGGAGCAGCTGCTGGTTTCCAACGGCGAGAAGGTCTGGCTGTATGACCCGGACCTGCAACAGGTGACCATTCAGACCCTCGATCAGCGCCTGACCCACACCCCGGCGCTGCTGCTGTCCGGTGATGTGTCGAAGATCCGTGAGAACTTCGAGATCAGCCACAAAGAGGGTGGCAACGTGGTCGACTTTATTCTCAAGCCAAAATCCAAGGACACTCTGTTCGACAGCCTGCGTCTGTCGTTCCGCAACAAGGTGCTCAACGACATGCAACTGATCGACAGCATCGGCCAGCGCACCAACATTCTTTTCCTCAACGTGAAAATGAATGAGCCACAGGACGATGCGCAGTTCACTTTCGAGATTCCGGCCGGCGCGGACGTGATTCAAGAGTAGAAAGCTCAAAGCAGAGGCGTTAAACCGCAGTCATGGATCTGTTTCGCAAGGCTCCCGTTGCTCAACCCCTGGCTGCCCGTTTGCGTGCAGCCAGCCTGGATGAGTACGTCGGCCAAGAGCACTTGCTGGCCCGTGGCAAACCCTTGCGTGAAACGCTGGAGCAGGGCGCGCTGCACTCGATGATCTTCTGGGGTCCGCCAGGCGTCGGTAAGACCACCCTGGCGCGGCTGCTGGCGCAGGTTTCTGATGCGCATTTCGAGACGATTTCTGCGGTGCTTTCCGGGGTCAAGGAGATTCGTCAGGCCGTGGAAGTCGCGCAGCAGCATGCCGCGCAATATGGCCGTCAGACCATCCTGTTTGTCGATGAAGTGCACCGCTTCAACAAGTCGCAGCAGGATGCCTTCTTGCCTTACGTGGAAGACGGCACGCTGATCTTTATCGGCGCCACCACGGAAAATCCCTCGTTCGAGCTGAACAACGCCTTGCTTTCACGCGCCCGCGTATACGTGCTGAAAAGCCTGGATGAAAGTGCGCTGCGCAAACTGGTCGATCGCGCCTTGAGCGACCCAAAGGGCCTGGGCGAGCGCCAACTTAGCCTGCCGGAAGAAAGCTTCAAGATTCTCCAAGCCGCCGCCGATGGTGATGGTCGGCGTTTGCTCAACTTTCTGGAGAACGCTGCGGACCTTGCCGAAGACGGCAGCGAGATCGGCAGTGAGTTGTTACTCGATCTGCTTGGCGATACTCGTAGGCGCTTCGACAAGGGCGGCGAAGCCTTCTACGACCAGATATCGGCGCTGCACAAATCCGTACGCGGCTCCAGCCCCGACGGCGCGCTGTACTGGTTTGCGCGCATGCTCGATGGCGGCTGTGATCCGCTGTATATCGCCCGGCGCGTGGTGCGCATGGCCAGCGAAGACATCGGCAACGCCGACCCTCGGGCGCTGACCCTGTGCCTAAACGCCTGGGATGTACAAGAGCGCCTGGGCAGTCCCGAGGGCGAGCTGGCAGTGGCTCAGGCGATTGTCTACCTCGCCTGCGCGCCGAAAAGCAATGCGGTCTACAACGCCTTCAACGCCGCCAAGCGTGACGCTGCCGAGCATGGCTCGCAGGAAGTCCCACTGCACCTGCGTAATGCACCGACCAAACTTATGAAAGAGTTGGGGTATGGCGATGAATATCGCTACGCCCACGATGAGCCTGATGCCTATGCGGCGGGGGAAGATTACTTTCCGGAAACCTTCGAGCCGCGCGAGTACTACCAGCCAGTGCCGCGTGGCCTGGAACTGAAGATTCGCGACAAGCTGCAGCACTTGAAAAACCAGGACCGTAACAGCCCTCGGCAACGGAGAAAACCATGATCGGTGTAGTGGTTGCCGTAGCCCTGGGCGGTATGTTCGGCACGCTGTTGCGCTTCGCCACGGCCAACTGGGTCAGCGCAAACTGGCCGCAGCACTTCTACGGCGCGACCCTGGCGGTGAATATTCTCGGTTGCCTGCTGATCGGCTACCTGTATGGCCTGTTCCTGCTGCGCCCTGAGCTGCCGCTGGAGTTGCGCGCGGGGCTGATTGTTGGCTTTCTCGGCGGCCTGACCACCTTTTCATCTTTTTCCCTCGACACCGTGCGCCTGCTGGAGAGCGGTCAGCTACCGTTGGCCCTGGGCTATGCGGCAGTCAGCGTGTTGGGTAGCCTGCTAGCGACCTGGGCGGGACTTAGCTTGGCGCGCCTGTTTCAGTAACGGCGTTGTCGATTGGCACTTCCCCCCGCTAAAGCCTTAAACTGCGCGGCATTGCGCGCCATGGCCAAAGCCATGCAAACCCTTGTGAAGTGTTGAGACCAGAACATGCTTGATTCCAAACTCGTTCGTACCCAGCTCCATGAAGTGGCCGAGCGTCTTGCCGCCCGTGGCTTTGTCCTCGATGTTGCGCGTTTTGAAGCGTTAGAAGCCCAGCGCAAGACACTGCAGACCCGCACCGAGCAGCTACAGGCCGAACGCAACAGCCGCTCCAAATCCATAGGCCAGGCCAAGCAGCGCGGTGAAGACATCGCGCCGCTGCTGGCGGAAGTGGACCAGATGGGCAGCGATCTGGAGCAGGGTAAACGTGACCTCGACAGCATCCAGACCGAGCTCGACAACCTGCTGCTGAATATCCCCAATCTACCGCATGAGTCGGTGCCGGTTGGTGCAGACGAAGAAGGTAACGTTGAGGTGTCGCGCTGGGGCACGCCGCGCAGCTTCGACTTCCCGATTCAGGATCACGTTGCCCTCGGCGAGCAGCACGGCTGGCTGGATTTCGAGACCGCCGCCAAACTTTCTGGCGCGCGCTTTGCCGTGCTGCGCGGGCCCATCGCCCGCATGCACCGCGCCCTAGCTCAATTTATGATCAACCTGCACACCAGCGAGCACGGCTACGAAGAAGCCTACACGCCTTATCTGGTGCAGGCGCCGGCGCTGCAAGGCACCGGCCAGCTGCCGAAGTTCGAGGAAGACCTGTTCAAGATCAGCCGCGAAGGCGAAGCCGATCTTTACCTGATCCCGACTGCTGAAGTGTCGCTGACCAATATCGTCGCGGGCGAGATCCTTGACCCTAAGCAGCTGCCACTCAAGCTGGTTGCGCACACCCCGTGCTTCCGTAGCGAAGCCGGCGCATCGGGTCGTGATACCCGCGGGATGATTCGTCAGCACCAGTTCGACAAGGTTGAGATGGTGCAGATCGTCGAGCCGAGCAAATCTTTCGAAGCGCTGGAAAGTCTGACCGCCAACGCTGAGCGTGTGCTGCAGCTGCTTGAGCTGCCATACCGCAAATTGGCGCTGTGTACCGGTGACATGGGCTTCGGTGCGGTGAAAACCTATGACCTGGAAGTCTGGGTGCCGAGCCAGGATAAGTACCGCGAGATTTCCTCGTGCTCTAACTGCGGCGACTTCCAGGCGCGTCGCATGCAAGCACGCTACCGCAACCCAGAAACCGGAAAACCCGAGCTGGTGCACACCCTCAACGGCTCCGGCCTGGCAGTAGGTCGCACACTGGTCGCCGTGCTGGAGAACTACCAGCAGGCCGATGGCAGCATCCGCGTGCCGGACGTGCTGAAGCCCTATATGGGCGGTATCGAAATCATCGGTTAATCCGAATTTCAGTTACCTGCGACGGGGCGGCCAGTGCCGCCCCGTTTTGTTTATCCGATCGAGAGCGTGCGTCATGGATTTTCTGCCCCTGTTCCACAAACTGCAGGATCGCCTGGTACTGGTGGTCGGTGGCGGCGAAGTTGCCGTGCGCAAGGCGCGCTTGCTCAGTGATGCAGGTGCCACCTTGCGTGTGGTTGCGCCGGAGATTCGCGATGAGCTGCGTGAGATGGCCAGCGCTCGGCAAGGCGAGGTGCTGCTGCGTGATTACCAGTCGGCGGATCTTCACGGTGTGGCGCTGATTATTGCGGCCACCGATGACGAACCGCTGAATGCGCAAATATCAGCTGAGGCGCAGGCCCTGGGCATTCCGGTCAATGTGGTGGATGCGCCGAAGCTGTGCAGCGTGATTTTCCCCGCCATTGTTGATCGCTCGCCGTTGATTGTGGCGATTACCAGTGGCGGCGATGCTCCTGTATTGGCGCGACTGATTCGCGCCAAGATCGAGACCTGGATTCCCGCAACCTATGGTCAGTTGGCCGGTCTGGCCAAACGTTTTCGTGCCCAGGTCAAAGGGCTGTTCCCCGATGTGCAGCAGCGCCGGGTGTTCTGGGAGGATGTGTTCCAGGGCCAGGTGGCCGAAAGCGTATTCGCCGGTAAGCTGCAGGAAGGTCAGCGTCTGCTGGAAGAGAAAATTGCCGGCATTGCCCCGCGCACCTTGGGCGAGGTGTATCTGGTTGGCGCAGGGCCGGGTGATCCTGATTTGCTGACCTTCCGCGCCTTGCGCCTGATGCAGCAAGCCGATGTAGTGCTTTACGACCGTTTAGTGGCACCTGCGATTATCGAACTGTGCCGCCGTGATGCCGAGCGCATTTATGTCGGCAAACGGCGTGCCGAGCATGCTGTACCGCAGGAGCAGATCAACCAGCGGTTGGTCAATCTGGCCAAAGAAGGCAAGCGGGTGCTACGCCTTAAAGGCGGAGATCCGTTCATCTTTGGCCGCGGCGGAGAGGAAATTGAAGAGCTGGCCGCCCACGGCATCCCCTTTCAGGTTGTCCCTGGCATTACCGCAGCCTCTGGCTGCGCCGCTTATGCTGGGATTCCGCTGACCCACCGAGACCATGCGCAGTCGGTGCGTTTTGTTACCGGTCACCTGAAAGATGGCAGCAGTGATTTACCCTGGAATGAACTCACCGCCAGCAGCCAGACTCTGGTGTTTTATATGGGGCTGGTGGGTTTGCCGATTATTTGTCAGCAGCTGATTGCCCATGGTCGCGCCGCAACAACCCCGGCAGCATTGATCCAGCAGGGCACAACGCAGAACCAGCGAGTGTTTACTGGCACCCTGGCCAATCTGGCGGAGCTGGTGGCGGAGCATGAGGTGCATGCGCCGACGTTGGTCATAGTCGGCGAAGTGGTGCAGCTGCGGGAGAAACTGGCCTGGTTCGAAGGGTCTCAGGCGAGCGTCTGATTGCGCGCCGCCCACATCTGGGCGGCGCGTTCCAGGGCTTGTTCACGCGGTTCGCCGAGGGCGCGCAAGGCCAGAACCATGGTGCTGATTACGGCAAGCTGGCCGTAATCATCGGCCACTTCACCACGCCAGAACGCGGCCAGGTGAGCGGGCTGCAATGATTCGGGTTTGACATGGCGCAGCGCCGACAGCGCCGGCCATTCCTCATCCCAGTTGTCGCCATTAGCCGTGCCATACAGGTGGCTGGTGGCGTCCGGGTTGATCTCGATTTCGCCGCCTTCGCCCTTGATCACCACAGCGCTATCGCCGAGCAACTGGCTGGCTTCGCGGTGCACCGCCTGATAACCCGGATGAAAGATGCTCTGCAGGCCGCAACGCGCGCCCAGCGGGTTGAGAATGCGCGCCAGGGAATGAATCGGTGAGCGCAGGCCGAGGATATTGCGCAGGTCGATCATGCGTTGCAGTTGCGGCATCCAGTCGCCCAGCGGGATAAACGCCAGGTGCTGGTGTGCCAATGCCTGCTCGACGCTATCCCAGTTGCGGCACAGCGGGATGTGCAGGGTTTCGAGCAGCTGTTCGCTGTACATCCGCCCGGCAGTGTGTGGGCCGCCACCATGCAGCAGGATGCGAATACCGCTATTGGCCAGTGCTTTGGCGGCTAGCAGGAACCAAGGCAGGTGGCGCTTCTTCCCAGCGTAGCTAGGCCAATCCAGATCCACCTGAATCGCTGGCGCCTGCAGGCGCGCGCGCACGGCTTCGGCAAAGCCGGCCATTTCCTCGGCGCTTTCTTCCTTGTGCCGCAATAGCATCAAAAAGGCACCCAACTGGGTGTCTTCAACCTTCCCCTCAAGCAGCATGCCCATGGCGTCTCGGGCTTCCTCGCGAGTCAGGTTACGTGCGCCGCGCTTGCCCTTACCTAGAATGCGTACAAATTGAGCGAAAGGATGTTCCGGCGGAGTAACAAGGTTCATAGGCAATTGGTCGGTTTGGGCAGGCCCGCCAGCTTGGCGGCGAGTTTGGCAGGAGCGCCATTGAACAGGCGATTGAGGTTCAGGCTATTGCCTTTCTCGGCGCCGATTTTCACGGCTATAAATTTGATCAGCGGACGGTTGGCCGGGGACAACTGAAATTCGTCGTAAAAGCTGCGCACCAGCCAAAGGATTTCCCAGTGTTCGGCACTCAGGCTGATGCCTTCACGTTGCGCCAGGGCTTGCGCGGTAGCTTCGGACCAATCCGCCAGGTCGAGCAGATAGCCGTCTTTGTCCAGCGCCAGGCTGCGACCCTCAACATTCAGCGTGGTCATAGCCAGGTGTTTACCTTGTCGTATTGGCAGCTCAGCGCAACGAAGCCAGGGTAATCGACCAGTGTGAGGCGGGCTGGGAACACAAGGCCGCGAGCCTGCACGTCTTCATCCAACGCATACAGCGCAATGCTTTCAGGCATCAATTCAAGCGCCTGACGCTGCGCGCTGCCGTCCTGCAAGGCGTATACGGCATCACCGCAGAGCAGCAGGGCATCCTGGCTGCCGAGAATGCGCAGGCAACTGCTCAGGCGGCTATCGGTAAAGGGCGAGTGCGAAAGTACGTGCAAGGTAGCCATCAGAGCGTAATCACCTGGTCGTAACGGTCAATCAAGGCGCTTATTGAGGAATCATCGAGGCGCTCGACAGCGAGGCTGCTGGGTTGATCCTGCAGGCCACGTTCGGCCAGGCTGCGCTGCGAGACATACAGCGCCTCGACACCGAACATCGGCAAGGCCTGCAGGTTGGCGCTGAGGTCTTTCTGCTGCAGGGTGGCCGGTTGCTGCGCGCTGCTCAGCTGGAATACACCGTCATCGAGAAACAGCAGGCCAATCGGCAAATCGAAGGCGCCGCCGGCCAGCGCGATATCCAGTGCTTCGCGCGCGCCGGGGCCGGACCAAGGCGCTTGGCGGCTGATGACCAACAGCGACTTACTCATCTCAAGGCCCTCCAAAGCACACTAGACGATCCGCCAGCTGCGCTGCTTCGTGCAACTGGCCCAGGCCAGAAAGCTCCCAGGTCGCATCCAGGTTGGCAGCCGTGCGCGAGTAGCGCTGGGCTTCATCGTCATTCAACACGCCACGGCGTAAGGCGGCGGCGATACACACCACGCCATCCAGCTGCTGCGCTTGCACAAATTCTCGCCATTCGCGGGGTAGGTCCACCTCATCCTGCGCGCAAACCACATTGCTCGAGGCGCTGTGTACGCCGTCCTGATAAAAGAACAGCCGCACGATCTCATGCTCGCCCGCCAATGCAGCCTGCGCAAAACGCAGCGCACGGCGCGAGGAGGGCGCATGGGGAGGGGAGAACAGTGCGATGGCGAACTTCATAGCAAACCTGGCGAGCCAATTTGGCGGAATGATAAAGCTTGGGCCGCCAAGATGCGCGCGGCAGGCATAAAAAATGACAGGGAGTCATTTTTAACGTCGCTAGCGACGGCCCGGAGGGGGCGAGCCATGGATGGCAAGCATAAAAAAGCCCGCCGAAGCGGGCTTTTCACAGCAACTTAAATCAGTCGTCGCTGCCCATGATGCCGAAAATCTGCAGCAGGCTGACGAACAGGTTGTAGATCGATACATACAGGCTGATGGTCGCCATGATGTAGTTGCGCTCGCCGCCATGGATGATCGCGCTGGTCTGGAACAGGATGCAGGCCGAGGAGAACAGCACGAAACCTGCGCTGATCGCCAGCTGCAGGCCGCTAATCTCGAAGAAGAAGCCAGCAACCATCGCGCCCAGCAGGACAAAGAAACCCGCAGTGATGAAGCCACTGAGGAAGCTCATGTCCTTGCGGGTGGTCAGTACGTAAGCAGACAAGCCGCAGAACACCAGGGCCGTCATGGCGAAGGCCGAGCTGACAACTTCAGCACCATTGGCCATACCCATGTAGCGATTGAGGATTGGGCCGAGGGTGTAGCCCATAAAGCCGGTCAGGGCGAGGGTCGAAACCAGGCCCCAAGCCGAATTACGCAGTTTGGCGGTGAGGAAGAACAGGCCATAGAAGCCGATCAGCACCACAAAGATATTCGGGTAAGGCACATTGGCGCGCTGCGCGATGTACGCCACCAAGCCGCTGAAGGCCAGGGTGATGGCTAGCAGGCCATACGTGTTGCGCAGGACGCGGCTGACTTCTTGCTGCTCAACCTGCGTATGGTCAAGTGCATAATTGTGTTCGTTCATGGCGACACTCCTGAAATGGCTGATGGTTCCGTGACCAAGGTCAGGCCCGATCATAGCAGAGGCGAATAAAGAGCCAACACGCAGAGTTTGACAGCGTGTTGCGTTCGGGTAAGATTGCCGCCCGCAAACGCCGGAAGCGTGGCAGAGCGGTTGAATGCAACGGTCTTGAAAACCGTCGAAGGGGAAACTCTTCCGTGAGTTCGAATCTCACCGCTTCCGCCATATTTTCTCTGGCCGTCATTTAGCGCTCACTTATTGGCGCTTGCCTTTTGACGGTTATGCGCCAAGCTGGTGGCTTACAGGCACCAGACTTTCAACCCAGCAACTGCTCAACGCAGTTGATGTCGACCGGGGTGACGCTTGATCAGAGTTCTCGTTGTTGATGACCACGACCTGGTACGTACCGGCATTACTCGTATGCTGGCCGATATCGACGGTTTACAGGTGGTCGGCCAAGCCGAATCAGGCGAAGAGTCACTGAAAAAAGCCCGCGAGCTGAAACCTGACGTTGTTCTGATGGACATCAAAATGCCGGGTATCGGTGGTCTTGAAGCCACCCGTAAGCTGATTCGCAGCCATCCTGATCTTAAAGTTGTTGCCGTAACCGTATGTGAGGAAGACCCTTTCCCCACGCGCCTACTGCAAGCTGGTGCCGCTGGCTATCTCACTAAAGGCGCTGCGCTGGAAGAAATGGTTCAGGCGATTCGCATGGTATTCAGCGGGCAACGCTATATCAGTCCGCAGATTGCCCAGCAGCTGGCACTCAAGTCATTTCAGCCACAGAGCAGTCACTCACCGTTCGACTTACTGTCCGAGCGTGAAATTCAAATCGCTCTGATGATTGCAGGTTGCCAAAAGGTTCAGGCCATTTCCGATAAGCTTTGCCTGTCGCCGAAAACCGTGAATACCTACCGCTATCGCATCTTTGAAAAGCTCTCGATTACCAGTGATGTCGAACTGGCCCTGCTGGCCGTACGCCACGGCATGATTGATGCCAACACCTGATAACAGTCCTGCCGCTTTCGACTCCAGCGCTTTCCTCTCCACCTGCAGCGGTCGTCCTGGCGTGTACCGCATGTTCGATGTGGACACCAAACTGCTGTATGTCGGCAAAGCCAAAAACCTGAAAAAGCGCCTGGCTAGCTACTTCCGCCAGAGCGGCTTAGCGCCAAAGACCGCCGCGTTGGTCGGCCGAATCGCTCAGATCGAAACCACCATCACCGCCAACGAAACCGAAGCCCTGCTGCTTGAGCAGACGCTGATCAAAGAATGGCGCCCGCCTTACAATATTCTGCTGCGCGATGATAAGTCCTACCCCTATGTGCTGCTTTCCGACGGCGACTTCCCGCGCCTGAGCATTCACCGCGGCGCGAAAAAGCAGAAAGGCAGGTACTTCGGCCCGTATCCCAGCGCAGGTGCCATTCGCGAAAGCCTTAATCTGCTGCAAAAAACTTTTCTGGTGCGCCAGTGCGAGGACAGTTTCTACAAGAATCGCACAAGGCCCTGCCTGCAGTACCAGATCAAACGCTGCAAAGGCCCCTGTGTCGGCCTGGTAGAGCCCGCTGAATATGCTGATGACGTACGCCATTCGGTGATGTTTCTTGAGGGGCGCAGCAATGCCCTGACCGATGAGCTGTCCAGCGGCATGCAGGCTGCCGCCATGGCCCTCGACTTTGAGCGGGCTGCCGGATTGCGCGACCAGATATCGCTGCTGCGCCGGGTTCAAGACCAGCAGAGCATGGAAGGCGGAACCGGTGATGTGGACGTGGTCGCGGCGATGGTCAATCCCGGTGGCGCATGCGTGCATTTGATCAGCGTGCGCGGTGGCCGAGTGCTCGGCAGTAAAAACTTTTTCCCGCAGGTGGCGATTGAGGAGGAGGGCAGTGGCGTACTGCTGGCCTTCCTCGCGCAGTACTACTTGAGCAGTCAGGAACGCGATCTGCCGAGCGAGCTTATCGTCAATGCGCAGCACGAAGACTTCCCCACATTGATCGCCGCCATTGATGAGCTGCGCGGCCGCGAACTGAGCATCAGCTACCGCGTTCGCGGTACCCGCGCGCGCTGGCAGCAGTTGGCTGTGACCAATGCGGAGCAGGCGCTGGCGGCGCGCCTTGCCAATCGACAGCACGTTGCCGCGCGCTTTGACGCACTGGCCGAAGCGCTGGATATGGATGAAGTGCCGCAACGCCTGGAGTGCTTTGATATCAGTCATTCCAGCGGCGAGGCGACCGTGGCCTCCTGTGTGGTATTCGGCCCCGAGGGGCCGCTGAAATCCGATTACCGCCGCTACAACATTGAGGGCGTGACGCCGGGTGACGATTATGCCGCCATGCATCAAGCGCTCACCCGGCGCTTCAGCAAGATCAAGGATGGCGAAGGCAAGCTGCCCGATATCCTCCTAGTTGATGGTGGTAAAGGCCAGCTGGCGATGGCCCGTGAAGTACTCGAAGAGCTGTCAGTGCCAGACCTGATTCTGCTCGGCGTCGCCAAAGGCACCACGCGCAAACCGGGTTTGGAAACCCTCTACCTGAATGACGCCGCACATGAGTTCACCTTGCCGGGGAATTCACCAGCGTTGCATCTGATACAGCAAATCCGCGATGAATCGCACCGGTTTGCTATCACCGGACATCGTGCCCGTCGCGGTAAAACCCGTCGCACCTCAACACTGGAGGACGTCGCGGGCGTAGGGCCTAAGCGCCGGCGTGAGCTGCTTAATCATTTTGGTGGGCTGCAAGAGTTATCACGTGCCAGCATCGAAGAAATTGCCAAAGCACCTGGAATCAGCAAAAAACTCGCTGAGTTGATTTATGCGGCCCTGCACAGTGAGTAGAATGCCGACTCTCTTTACCGCCAAGTTGTGTCGATGAATATCCCCAACCTGCTTACTGTGCTCCGCGTATTACTGATACCGGTGTTTATTCTGCTGTTTTACCTTCCCTTCAGTTGGAGCTACTGGGCGGCGAGTGCAGTGTTTTCAATCGCGGCTGCAACCGACTGGCTGGATGGTTATTTGGCCCGTCGCTGGGAGCAGAGCACACCTTTCGGTGCATTTCTTGATCCCGTTGCTGACAAACTCATGGTGGCGGTGGCCCTGGTATTACTGGTGGCCGAACACGCCAACCTCTGGTTGACCCTGTCAGCATCAATCATCATCGGCCGTGAAATTGTTGTGTCTGCACTGCGTGAGTGGATGGCCGAATTGGGCGCCAGGGCGCATGTCGCGGTTTCAAAGCTGGCCAAATGGAAAACAGCCGCTCAGATGGTCGCTTTGGTGATTTTGCTGGCCAATCCGCCAACGTTTACTGCCTGGGTTGTACTGGGTTACGTCCTGTTGATCATTGCTGCCGTACTCACCCTGTGGTCGATGGCGCAGTACCTGTTGGCTGCATGGCCACACCTGCGAATCACCTCGGAAAAGAAATAAGCTTTTTTGAATCAAGGGGTTGACTGGCCGTCCTGAAGCTATAGAATGGCGGCCGTCAGCACGACAAGCGGGAATAGCTCAGTTGGTAGAGCACGACCTTGCCAAGGTCGGGGTCGCGAGTTCGAGTCTCGTTTCCCGCTCCATTTTCAACGGGCCGTTTTACACGGTCCGTTTAGTTTCAAGGCTGAGTAGCAGAGTGGTTATGCACCGGATTGCAAATCCGTGAACGCCGGTTCGATTCCGACCTCAGCCTCCAATTAGAAAAGCCTCGTAGATCACTGATTTACGAGGCTTTTTCATTTTAGTTTGAAACCTTGCGAGGCATCGAAGGGCTGTATATAGTCCAAGCCTTACAACGTAGCGCTACCGCCCGAATGGCGAAATCGGTAGACGCAAGGGACTTAAAATCCCTCGAGGGTAACCTCGTGCCGGTTCGATTCCGGCTTCGGGCACCATGTACATGATTTCAGATGTTCTTGCATGAACTTGAAATCCACTAAACCGGCCTTCGTGGCCGGTTTTTTTGTGCCTGAAATTTGTGCGCACGGCTTATCAAGTGCTGTCACCCGACTGTTGTACTTATGTCATACGTCTGCCATCTGCTTTAGCTGCAATCGCGGTAACTCAGTGAGGAGTGCGGGCGATGCGGATTTGTGTGATTGGCGCAGGATACGTGGGGCTGGTATCGGCAGCCTGTTTTGCCGAAATGGGCAATCGGGTGATCTGCGTTGAGCGCGATGCGCAACGTGTGGCGCGGCTTGCCCATGGCCAGTCGCCGATTTACGAGCCTGGGCTGGAGGCCATGCTGCAGACCCACCTGAGTAGCGGTCAGCTGAGTTTTAGTCAGCACCTCAATGAAGGCATCACGCAGGCTGAGATCATCTTTATCGCGGTAGGCACGCCGAGCGGGGAGGACGGCTCCGCAGACTTGTCCCATGTACTGGCCGTGGCCGATGAGCTGGGCGATCTGCTTGAGCAAAACTGCGTGGTGGTGAATAAATCAACGGTGCCGGTGGGCACGGCAGAGCGTGTTGCCCAGCGCATCAACAATCGATTGAGCAAACGCGGCAAACGTTTTGCGGTGACGCTGGCAAGTAACCCGGAATTTCTCAAGGAAGGCTCGGCGATTGACGACTTTATGCGGCCGGATCGAGTGATTGTCGGCTGTGATGAACCGCAGGGCCATGCGCTGTTACGCCGTCTGTATGCGCCGTTTCTGCGCAATCACGAGCGTTTACTCTGCATGGGGCTGCGGGCGGCAGAGTTCAGCAAATATGCCGCCAACGCCTTTTTGGCCACCAAAATTTCCTTTATCAACGAAATGGCCAGCCTCTGCTCGCGCCTGGATGTCGACATCGAGGATGTGCGCCGTGGCATCGGCAGCGACAAACGCATTGGTACTCACTTTATCTATGCCGGTTGCGGCTATGGCGGCTCGTGCTTTCCCAAGGATGTGCGGGCGCTGATTCGCTGCGCAGAGCAGGAAGGCATTGAACCTGGCATCCTGCGCGCAGTCGAAGCTCGTAACGCGCTACAGAAGACGTTGCTGTTCCAGGCCCTGCGTGAGCATTTTTCTGGTTATTGGCAAGGGCGGGTGGTGGCACTTTGGGGGCTGGCTTTTAAACCAGGTACTGATGATCTGCGTGAAGCCCCCAGTCTGGTTCTGCTGGACGCCTTACTGGCAGCTGGCGTCAGCGTTCAGGCCTGTGATCCGGTCGCTACAACGGCTCTGGCAGAGCGCTACGGCCAGGCGATTGGTAGCGGTCAACTGCGTTTGAGCACCTCGCCGTATAGCGTTGTTGAAGGTGCTGATGCGCTGGTACTCGTCACCGAGTGGAAGCAGTTTCGCCAGCCCGATTTCGCCCGCATTCGTGGTTTGATGCGCATGCCCGTGCTGTTTGATGGGCGCAATATCTACGATGCCCTGCAGTTGGCTGAGCAGGGGTTCCTTTACCGAGGCATTGGCCGGCCCGCGCAGGGGCATTGTAAGGCCAGCGCAGCCTGATAAACTGCGCACGCAATTTTCACCCCATCTACCCAAGGTTTCCCATGATCAAGAAATGCTTGTTCCCAGCAGCCGGTTACGGCACCCGCTTTCTGCCAGCCACCAAGGCCATGCCCAAGGAAATGCTGCCGATCGTGAACAAGCCGCTCATCCAGTACGGCGTTGAAGAGGCGTTGGAAGCCGGGTTGACGGAAATAGCCATGATCACTGGCCGCGGTAAGCGCGCGCTGGAAGATCACTTCGACATCAGCTACGAGCTTGAGCACCAGATTCGCGACACGGATAAAGAGAAATATCTGGTTGGTATCCGTCGTTTGATCGACGAATGCACCTTTTCCTATACCCGCCAAGTTGAAATGAAAGGCCTCGGCCATGCCATTCTCTGCGGCCGTCCATTGATCGGTGACGAGCCTTTTGCAGTGATTCTCGCTGATGACTTGTGCCTGAACCTGGATGGTGACGCGGTACTGACCCAGATGGTCAAGCTGTATAACCAATTCCGCTGCTCGATCGTGGCTATCCAGGAAGTACCACCAGAAGAAACCCACAAATATGGCGTGATCTCCGGCGAGATGATTCGCGACGATATCTACCGGGTTAACAGCATGGTCGAGAAACCAAAGCCGGAAGATGCACCGTCGAATCTGGCGATCATCGGTCGCTACATTCTTACCCCGGATATCTTCGATCTGATTGAACAGACCGAGCCAGGTAAGGGCGGGGAAATTCAGATCACCGACGCGCTGATGAAGCAGGCGCAGAATGGTTGCGTGATGGCTTACAAGTTCAAAGGCAAACGCTTTGATTGCGGTGGTGCTGAAGGCTATATCGACGCCACCAACTTCTGCTTCGAAAACCTCTACAAAACCGGCAAGGCCTATTAATTAGGCGCCTGGCGCGATAATACACAGCCACCTTCGGGTGGCTGTGTGCATTCAGGGCAAGGGTATCTGCTCAGCACCAGGCCCTAGCGGCTGCCCGTAGCTGAACTCCACATAGTTGCCTGCGGGGTCACGCAGCCCGCAGTAGTAGCCCACGGGAAAGGGTTCGTCACGCGGCTCCCAGACCAGACAGCCTGCTACTCGCGCTCGCGCTGCGATGCTATCGACCTGTTCTCGACTTTCCAGGGCAAAGCCAAAGTGGCTGTAGTCATCCACAGCCAATTGGCGATCCTGTCCGCCCGGCATGATCACAAAAATAAAGCGGTGTTCCTTACCCTGTTCGGCCATCCAGACAATTCGTGAGCCTTTGCCCGCGCGCTGGTGAATCACCTGCATCGCGCAGAACTGCTCGTAAAAGCTCACACAGGCATCGAGATCAGGCACGTGCAAGGCCAGATGAGTAAGGGTAGGGCGCATAAATGCTCTCCTGTTCTGCATGCATCAAGTTTAGGCCCTGGCGCGCCTTGGGGTATGCTGGTGGCCTGCTTTGGAGGCTGAAATGACCTACGACTTTGACATGTTTGTGATTGGTGCCGGTTCTGGCGGTGTGCGGGCTGCGCGATTTGCCGCCGGCTATGGCGCACGCGTGGCGGTTGCTGAAAGCCGTTACCTGGGAGGCACCTGCGTCAACGTCGGCTGTGTACCGAAAAAGCTACTGGTCTATGGTGCGCATTTCGCCGATGACTTTGAACAGGCTCAGGGGTTTGGTTGGGCGCTGGGCGAGGCTCGCTTCGACTGGTCGACCCTGATCAGCAACAAGAACCGTGAAATCGAACGACTCAATGGCATCTACCGCAACCTGCTGATGAACAGCGGCGTGACCTTGCTGGAAGGCCACGCGCGGATTGTCGATGACCATACTGTCGAGCTGGGCGGTAAACGCTACAGCGCCAAACATATCCTGATTGCCACCGGCGGCTGGCCGCAAATTCCGGAAGTTCCGGGGCATGAACATGCCATCGGCTCGAATGAAGCTTTCTTTCTTGAGCAAATGCCCAAGCGCGTGTTGGTAGTGGGCGGTGGTTATATCGCCGTGGAGTTTGCCTCGATCTTCAACGGCCTTGGCACAAAAACCTCGTTGCTCTATCGCGGCGATCTGTTCCTACGTGGTTTCGACAAGGCCGTGCGTCTGCACCTGCAGGATGAGTTGAACAAGCGCGGCGTCGATCTGCAGTTCAACAGCGATATCGCCCGTATCGACAAACAAGCCGACGGCAGTCTAT
Organism: Pseudomonas sp. FEMGT703P; assembly: GCF_002786345.1. Classification (NCBI taxonomy): domain Bacteria; kingdom Pseudomonadati; phylum Pseudomonadota; class Gammaproteobacteria; order Pseudomonadales; family Pseudomonadaceae; genus Pseudomonas; species Pseudomonas sp. FEMGT703P. The sequence continues at coordinate 504,918 of NZ_PGCM01000010.1, forward strand.
TAGCCACGCTCAAGGACGGTCGCGTGCTGGAAGCCGACTGTATCTTTTACGCCACCGGCCGTCGGCCGATGCTGGATAATCTGGGCCTGGAAAATACTCATGTGAAGCTGGATAAGCGCGGCTTTATCGAAGTGGACGAGCAATACCAGACCAGCACACCCTCGATTCTCGCCATCGGCGATGTAATCGGTCGTGTGCAGCTGACACCGGTCGCGTTAGCCGAAGGCATGGCGGTTGCCAGGCGCCTGTTCAAACCAGAGGAATACCGCAAGGTCGACTACCGGATGATCCCAACGGCGGTATTCAGCCTGCCCAATATCGGCACGGTTGGGCTGAGCGAAGAGCAGGCAAAGGAGGAGGGCTACAGCGTCCAGGTTTTCGAAAGCCGCTTCCGACCGATGAAACTGACCATGACCGAAAGCCAGGAACGCACCTTGATGAAACTGGTGGTGGACGCTGCCACAGACCGTGTGCTCGGCTGCCATATGGTCGGGCCGGACGCCGGCGAAATTGTTCAGGGCCTGGCGGTTGCACTCAAGGCCGGAGCCACCAAGCAATTGTTTGATGAAACCATTGGCGTGCATCCTACAGCTGCCGAAGAGTTCGTCACCATGCGTACCCCCGTGTCGTCCTGAGGTCAGCATGGCTCAACTGTTCTATCTGGCTGATCTGTTCGGCGTGGCGGTATTCGCCATTACCGGCGCGCTGATGGCGGGGCGCAAGTCCATGGACCTGTTCGGCGTGCTGGTGATCGCCATCGTCACAGCACTGGGCGGCGGTACGCTGCGTGATGTGATTCTGGACAACCATCCAGTCAGCTGGATTCGCAATGACCTGTATATCGTTGTCGCATCCCTGGCAGCCGTGGCTACGGTCGTCTGGGTACGCATGACGCAGCCGATTCACGAGAAAGGCCTCTTACTGGCGGATGCTTTTGGGCTGGCAGTGTTTACCGTGATCGGCACAGAGGTCGCTATGCAGCACAACGTGCCGCATAGCACTGCTGTAATCATGGGCGTGATGACCGGTGTCGCCGGCGGAGTGATGCGCGATGTGATCTGCAATGAGATCCCGCTGATCTTTCAGAAGGAAATCTACGCCACCGCCTGCATAGCCGGCGCAGTGGTGTTTATCGGCATGCGCGCCCTCGATACGCCACATTGGCTGGATACCGGTGTGGCCATGCTCACGGTGCTGCTGATTCGTCTGGCTGCCATTCGCTGGCATGTCGCGTTGCCCAGCTTCCACTTGTTGGATCGCGATTAGTTGCCCAGCTCAGACAGCGTCACTCATGCTCGGGCCTTGAGGCGTTCGTAATAATCCAGCAACGGCTGGCTGGTTAGCCCGTGCAATACGATGCTCATGGCCACCACACTCAGCACCAGATCACTGGCTGTTTGCGCCACTGTCGCGGGCAGATCCTTATTGATCGCATAGCTCAGGTAATACAGACTGCCAATGCCGCGAATGCCGAACCATCCAATCAGCAGTCGATGCGACGGTGGCATAAACCGACCACCAATCAGCAGTAACACCATGCCCGGACGCGCCACGCAAAATAGTGCCAATCCCAGTGGCAGTGCGCGCCAGTCCCAGTGCTGATAGAGCAGGGCGCCGAGAAGGGTCACCATCAGCACTTCCAGGATACGCTCCAGCAAGCTGCCAAATGACAAGATGTCCATCATCAGGGCTCCAGCGGCCACCTTGGGATGCTCATCCTTGTCTTCGCCAAACTCGATATCTCCGTGCGTCTGGCCTTCTTCACGAGTCATTGAATTGCTCGTCCGCTTTTCTGCGGGCTGCTCATGCCCTTGGCTAGCAGTCACTTCGGCATGCCGTAGGCCCAACCCAGCGGCAAAAGTCGCGAGAAAGCCCCAACCTCCGATGCTTTCTGCACCCACATAGGAAAGGGCGATCAAGGCCAGTGCGAGGAAATCATTGGCTGATATGGTTGTGTCGGTCTGGCGGGCACGTAGGTGAATGACCAGCCGGCCAACGTTACGTCCCAGCGTATAGCCCAGTAACAAGCTCAAGGGAACGGCCCACACGACATAGATCAAAAACCAGTCGAACGCCTCACGCAGAGGGCTTAAGGGCGCCTGGGCACTAAACTGAAGAACCAATAACGCGGCGATTACAAAAGGAAAGGCAATGCCGTCGTTCAGTCCAGCTTCACCCGAGATGGCATAACGCACGCGATCCTCGTCCCCAGCGTGACTGACCTGCACCAGGCTGGCCAGCACTGGATCGGTAGGCGAGAGAATCGCCGCTATTAACAGTGATAGCCCCCAGCTCAGACCGAATAGATAGTGGGCAATTAACGTCACGCTGAGAATGGTGCCGAGGAGCACCGGACCTGCGAGCAACCAAGCGGCTTGCCATTCAGGGGCGCGAAACGGCAGACGCAGTTTTAGCCCGCCAATAAACAACGAAATCAGCACAGCGATTTCCGCCAAGTGTTCCAACCAGGTGGAAATATCCAATAAATCCTGCTGCCAGATGCCTAAGCCGAGCGGGCCTATCGCTAGGCCGAATGCCAGATAAAGCGTTGACGTTGTAACCGGCAAAAGCCGCACAAAGGTTGAGGCCAGTCCGAGAATCAATAACAGGGTGCCCATCACCAGCATCCACGCACTGAAGCTCATTGGCGCTTATCTACGTTATGTAAGTGTGCGGATGTGGGGATGCCACAAACAAATCGACTCCTGATTAAACAGAGTCGTTTGGATTCGAAGCAGAAAGGTCGCGCAAAGTTCATCATTCCTGATGAGCGGGCGGACGTAGTAACAAGCAGATCAGGCAGCCGCCTGAGGGACTCGTAGCGTATCACTCTGTATGCTATTTAACATAATATACATTATACGAACCTTCGTGCGCCGAGCGATGAACCTAGACCACTTAGGATTCACCGCTCTCGCCCTAATCCGGGCTTCTTACAATGCAAGTTATGTTTAACGCGCGTCGATATCCAGCAACACACGGCCACGGCTTGGACAGGTTTCCATATAACGATGCGCTTCGACTACGTCATCGAAGCTGTAAACCTTGTCGATCAACGGCTTGAGCAAACCGTCTGCCGTCAACTGATTGATGCCTTGCACGGCCTTGGCCACGGCAACTGCATCCTGCGGGATATTCAGCTCTTCCTTGCCGGTGAAGTTACCGATGCAATGCACGAAGAATTGAATGTTCTTCTGGAACGCCGCACAAGCTGGGAATGGCGTTTCATTGCCGCCCTGCAGATCGAACAGAATCAGTCGACCGCGCGGCGCGATGGCGTCGCCCAGCAGGCACATCTGCGGGCCGCCCAGTGCATCCATCACCACGTTGACGCCGCGGCCATCGGTCAGTTTGCTGACGCGGCTGACCAGATCCTGCTCCTCGGTGAGGATGATGTGATCTGCGCCCAGCTGCTTGAGAAAGTCGCTGTCCTCGGCAAAGGCTGTTGCCGCAATGACTGTGGCGCCTAGAGCTTTGCCCATCTGCACGATGTACGGGCCCCAGCAGCGGCTTGCGGCCGTTACCAGCACGGTTTCGCTGGGCTGCAAACGCGCCAGTTCAATGAAACCGAACCAGCCGACCATCGATGGTAGATAGTGTACGGCAGCTTGCTGAGCGGTCAGATTGTCCGGGTAACGCGCTAAGGAGCTGCGTGGCAATACCACGTGCTCGGCGTAACTGGGATAACGGTTGGCGCTGTGCCCCGGGAAGCTCGCGACTCGATCACCGACAGCCAAATCAGTCACGCCATCGCCGACGGCCAGCACCACGCCGGCCAGTTCGTGGCCCAGGCCTGCTGGCAATTGCGTTGGGGTATTGGCCAGATTCTGCCGCCAGAGCACGTCGTACCAGCTGACACCTATGGCTTCAACACCGACCAGCACTTCACCTGCGGCGGGCGCCGGTGCTTGACGCTCTTCGATCTTGAGGACATCGGCCTCACCAAATTCGTTGAAACGCACTATGCGGGACATCGCAAACCTCTTCGGTTGACCCATTCAGGTCGTGGCAGCTGTTAAGCATTTCTGCGCGATACAGCTCTGGCGACCTCTTATGGCCACGGACTTTATCCGGGCTTTGCCAGCAATTCCACCGCTCAGGGCTGATATTCACCATGCTTGTCGATGATGATGAGTCACGCACACATCATTTCGCCGTGCATATTGCCTGGCAATAGCATTCGGCATTAGCCTGATTCGCGCGCAAAACCGCAGCCACTCCAGAATGGACACCGGATGAACCGTAACGATCTTCGCCGCGTCGATCTCAATCTGCTGATCGTCTTTGAAACGCTGATGCATGAACGCAGCGTCACCCGTGCGGCGGAAAAACTGTTTCTCGGCCAGCCGGCCATCAGTGCTGCCCTCGCCCGTCTGCGCAGCCTGTTCGATGACCCGCTGTTCGTGCGCACGGGGCGCAGCATGGAGCCCACCGCTCGCGCCATGGAGATTGCCGCCCTGCTCTCGCCGGCGCTGGATTCGATTTCCACGGCGGTCAGCCGTGCGGCTGATTTCCACCCAGCCACCAGTACCGCGGTGTTTCGCATCGGGTTGTCGGATGACGTTGAGTTCGGCCTATTACCGCCGTTGATCAAGCGCCTGCGCGCTGAAGCCCCCGGCGTGGTGCTGGTGATTCGCCGCACCAACTATCTGCTGATGCCGGCCTTGCTGGCCTCCGGTGAAATTTCCGTGGGCGTTGCCTACACCGAAGAATTGCCGGCCAATGCCAAGCGCAAGGTACTGCGCCGTAGTAAACCGAAACTGTTACGTGCCGATACCGCGCCTGGTGCACTGAGCCTGGATGATTTCTGCGCCAGGCCGCACGCGCTGGTGTCCTTTGCCGGCGATCTGGGTGGTTTTATCGATACCGAACTGGAAAAACTAGGGCGCAAGCGTCGCGTAGTACTCGCCCTGCCCCAGTTCAACGGCCTGGGTACCCTGCTCGCCGGCACCGATATTCTGGCCACCGTGCCAGATTACACCGCAGCTGCCCTGACCTCTGCAGGTGGGGTACGCGCTGAAGAACTGCCACTGCCGACGCAAACCTTCGAACTGCATATGGCCTGGCGTGGCGCCCAGGACAACGACCCGGCGGAGCGCTGGCTGCGCTCGCGCATCCAGATGTTCTGCGGTGATCCGGACAGTCTGGAGTAAGCCCTACCCTTCAAGCACAGCGCCGACCATCGCTGTGTTCACATAGATGAAATCGATAGAAGCCCCTTCATCATCATTCACGATGATAGTCACCTTCGCGGCATTCGATTCGTTCCACGCCAGAGCGCGCAGCAGACTCCGCCCCATCACAACACCCTCGGGCGGATACACACATGGAACAGTCCAATAACAATCGCTGGCATTTCCCCTTGGCCCTTGCCGCAGTGCTGGTTTTGAGTGCATGCGGAAAAGCGCCGGAAACTGCACAGCAGATGCCTGCTGCAAAAGTCAGCGTGGCAGAAGTCATCGAACAACCGATTAACGAATGGGATGAATTCACTGGGCGCCTGGAAGCACCTGAGTCGGTCGAGATCCGCCCACGGGTATCCGGTTTTGTTGATCGCGTTGCCTTTGCCGAAGGCAGCCTGGTGAAGAAAGGCGATCTGTTGTTCCAGATCGATCCACGGCCGTTCCAGGCCGAAGTCAAACGCTTCGAAGCTCAGCTGCAACAGGCCCGTGCTAGCCAGGCGCGCACGCAAAGTGAAGCCAATCGCGGCGAACGCCTGCGCCAAAGTAACGCCATCTCTGCCGAACTGGCTGATGCCCGCGCTAGCGCCGCCGCCGAAGCGAAAGCGGCTGTGGCCGGTATCCAGGCGGAACTGGATAACGCTCGCCTAAATCTCAGTTTTACCCGGGTTACTGCGCCGATTGACGGCCGCGTCAGCCGGGCGGAAATCACTGAAGGCAACTTGGTCAATGCCGGGCAAAGCCTGCTGACCACCCTGGTCAGCACTGACAAGGTGTACGCCTATTTTGATGCCGATGAGCGCGTGTTCCTCAAATACGTTGAGCTGGCGCGCCAGGCTGGCGGCCAAACCCGCGATGCCAGCCCGGTCTACCTAGGCCTGTCCAGCGAAGACGGCCACCCACACCTGGGTGAGCTGGATTTCCTCGACAACCAGGTTAACCCGCAGACCGGCACCATCCGTGGTCGCGCGGTGTTCGATAACCGTGATGGCCGCTTTACGCCAGGCCTGTACGCACGCCTGAAGCTGGTTGGCAGCGGTCAGTACGCTGCCGCGCTGATCAAGGATGAAGCGGTCGGCACCGACCTGGGCAAGAAGTTCGTCCTGGTGCTCGACAAGGACAATGCCGTGCAATACCGCGCCATTGAGCTGGGGCCGAAGCTGGAAGGCCTGCGCATCGTGCGTAGCGGCCTGAGCAAGGGCGAGAAGATCGTGGTCAACGGCCTGCAACGTGCCTTCCCCGGTTCCACGGTTGATCCGCAGAGCGTGCCGATGGCCGACGAGGCCACCCTCGCCCAACTGCTGCGCTTGCGTCAGTCAGTCGATGAGCGCGCTGCGCCACGGGTCGCCAAGCAGGACACCAACAGCGGCAAGCCTCGCGGCTGACATGACGCCTGGGGCGCACTGCGTCCCCTACCCGACAACCTGATTCGTAGGGCGCGCGTGGCCGTTAGGGCCTGGCGCACCGGCGTCCGAGGACTTTCTGATGAACTTCTCGCAATTCTTTATTCAGCGGCCGATCTTCGCCGCTGTGCTATCACTGTTGATCCTGATTGGCGGGGCCATCTCGCTGTTCCAGTTGCCGATCAGCGAATACCCGGAAGTCGTGCCGCCCACCGTGGTGGTGCGCGCCACCTTCCCCGGTGCCAACCCCAAGGTGATCGGTGAAACCGTTGCCTCACCGCTGGAACAGGCGATCACTGGGGTAGAAGGCATGCTCTATATGTCGTCCCAGGGCACGGCCGACGGCAAGATGACCCTAACCCTGACCTTCGCCCTCGGCACCGATCTGGACAAAGCCCAGGTGCAAGTGCAGAACCGCGTGACGCGGACCATGCCGACCCTGCCCACCGAAGTGCAGCGTCTCGGTGTGACGGTCGACAAGGCCTCGCCCGACCTGACCATGGTCGTGCACCTGACCTCGCCAGACGACCGCTACGACATGCTGTATCTGTCCAACTACGCCGCGCTCAACGTCAAGGACGAGCTGGCGCGTTTGGATGGCGTGGGTGATGTACAGCTGTTTGGCCTGGGTAACTATTCGCTGCGCGTGTGGCTCGATCCGAACAAGGTCGCTTCACGGGGTCTGGCCGCCAGCGACGTGGTCAATGCCATTCGCGAGCAGAACCGCCAGGTCGCTGCCGGCTCGCTCGGTGCGCCACCTTCTGACGCAGGCAACAGCTTCCAGCTGTCGATCAACACCCAAGGCCGTCTGGTCAGCGAGGAAGAGTTCGAGAACATCATCATTCGCGCCGGTGAAAACGGTGAAATCACCCGTTTGAAAGACATCGCACGCATTGAACTGGGCTCCAGTCAGTACGCCCTGCGCTCCTTGCTCAACAACAAGCCGGCGGTTGCCATCCCGGTGTTCCAGCGTCCCGGCTCCAACGCCATCGAGATTTCCGATGCGGTGCGCGCTCGCATGGCCCAGCTGAAGCAGAGTTTCCCGCAGGGCGTGGACTACGAAATCGTCTATGACCCGACCATCTTCGTGCGTGGCTCCATTGAAGCGGTGGTGCATACCCTGCTCGAGGCCATCATCCTGGTGGTGCTGGTAGTGATCCTATTCCTGCAAACCTGGCGCGCTTCGATCATCCCGCTGGCCGCCGTGCCGGTGTCGTTGATCGGCACCTTCGCCGTAATGCACATGTTCGGCTTCTCGCTCAACGCGTTGTCGTTGTTTGGTCTGGTGCTGGCCATCGGTATCGTGGTGGACGACGCCATCGTGGTGGTGGAAAACGTTGAACGGAATATCGGCCTGGGCAAAACCCCGGTAGAGGCCACCAAGCAGGCCATGAAAGAAGTGACCGGCCCGATCGTGGCCACGGCCTTGGTGCTGTGCGCGGTGTTTATTCCCACGGCGTTTATTTCCGGGCTTACCGGACAGTTCTACCAGCAGTTCGCGCTGACCATCGCCATCTCCACGGTGATCTCGGCCTTCAACTCGCTGACCCTGTCCCCTGCCCTGGCGGCCGTGCTGCTGAAAAGCCACGACGCGCCGAAGGACCGCTTCTCCAAGGTTCTCGACAAACTGTTTGGCGGCTGGCTGTTCAACCCATTCAACCGCCTGTTTGACCGCGCCAGCCATGGCTATGTCGGCACGGTGAAGCGCGTCTTGCGCGGCAGCGGTATTGCTCTGTTCGTCTACGCCGGCTTGATGGGCCTGACCTACCTGGGCTTTGCCAGCACCCCAAGCGGTTTCGTCCCGGCGCAGGACAAACAGTACCTGGTGGCCTTCGCCCAACTGCCGGATGCCGCGACCCTGGACCGTACCGAAGACGTGATCAAGAAAATGTCGGAAATCGCCGGCAAGCATCCCGGTGTGGAAAACACCGTGGCCTTCCCCGGCCTGTCGATCAACGGCTTCACCAACAGCCCGAACAGCGGCATCGTCTTCACCCCGCTGAAACCGTTCGATGAGCGCAGTGATCCGTCGATGAGCGCCACGGCGATTGCGGCCGAGCTGAACGCGCAGTTCAGCGAGATTCAGGACGCCTATATCGCCATCTTCCCGCCACCGCCGGTACAGGGCCTGGGCACCATCGGTGGCTTCCGCCTGCAGGTGCAGGATCGCGGCAACCTGGGTTATGACGAGCTGTATGTGCAAACCCAGAACGTCATCGCCAAGGCCCGCGCCCTGCCGGAACTGGACCCGATGTCGGTGTTCACCAGCTATCAGGTGAATGTGCCGCAGATCGATGCCGCCATTGACCGCGAAAAGGCCAAGACCCACGGTGTGGCGATCAGCGACATCTTCGACACCATGCAGATCTACCTGGGCTCGCTGTACGCCAACGACTTCAACCGTTTTGGCCGGACCTACCAGGTCAACGTGCAGGCCGAGCAGCAGTTCCGCCTGGAGCCGGAGCAGATTGGCCAGCTCAAGGTACGCAACAACCGGGGCGAAATGGTGCCGCTGTCAGCGTTCCTTAAAGTCAGCGCCAGTTCCGGGCCGGATCGGGTGATGCATTACAACGGCTTCCTCACCGCCGAAATCAACGGCGCGGCAGCCCCCGGTTACAGCTCCGGCCAGGCCGAAGCGGCGATGGCCAAACTGCTCAAGGAAGAACTGCCCAACGGCATGAGCTTCGAATGGACTGATCTGACCTACCAGCAGATCCTCGCCGGTAACAGCGCGATCTTCGTCTTCCCGCTCTGCGTGCTGCTGGCCTTTCTGGTGCTGGCGGCCCAGTACGAAAGCTGGAGCCTGCCGCTGGCGGTGATCCTGATCGTGCCTATGACGCTACTGTCGGCCATCACCGGGGTAATCCTGGCGGGAGGCGACAACAACATCTTCACCCAGATCGGCTTGATCGTACTGGTGGGATTGGCCTGTAAGAACGCCATCCTGATCGTCGAGTTTGCCAAGGAGAAACAGGAAGAAGGCATGGACCGCGTCAGCGCGGTGCTGGAAGCCTGTCGCCTGCGTCTGCGGCCGATTCTGATGACCAGCTTCGCCTTCATCATGGGTGTGGTGCCGTTGGTGCTGTCTTCCGGCGCCGGCGCAGAAATGCGTCATGCCATGGGCGTGGCGGTGTTCAGCGGCATGCTCGGCGTGACCTTCTTCGGCCTGCTGCTGACCCCGGTGTTTTATGTGTTGATTCGCGGTTTCGTGGAGAAACGCGAAGCACAGAAGGCCGCGCGTTTGCAGGAGGTGCAGGCATGAACAGCTTTAACGCCAAACCGCTGGCCATAAGCCTGTTGACCCTGGCGCTGACAGCCTGCGCCGTCGGCCCGGATTACCAGTCCCCGCAAACCGCAGATGCCCAGCTGAGCAGCGCGCAAAGCAGCAGCTTCGATCGTTCGCGTTTCGAAGTCAGTTGGTGGCAGCAGTTCGACGACCCGGTGCTCAACCAACTGGTGCAACAATCGCTCGAGGAAAACCGTCAGCTGCGTGTGGCCTTTGCCCGCCTGCGGGCGGCCCAGGCCATCCGTGATGATATTGGCAACGATCAGTTGCCGACCGTCACCAGCCGCGCCAGTGGTGAATTCGGCAAAGCCCAGCAACCCGGGGTCACCGAGCAGCGCGTGCGCGGCGAGCGTTATGACCTGGGTCTGGACATGCTCTGGGAACTGGATCTGTTTGGCCGTATCCAGCGCCAACTGGAAGCCAGCGATGCCGAGCTGGACGTGGCCGAAGCGGATTACCAGCAACTGCAGGTCAGCCTGATCGCCGAACTGGTGGATGCCTACGGCAGCCTGCGCGGCGCGCAACTGCGCGAACGCATCGCCCGCGCCAACCTGAAGAATCAGCAGGAATCCCGCGCCATTACCGAGCAGCTGCGTGAAGCTGGCGTCGGTAGCCAGCTGGATGTCCTGCGCAGCGACGCGCGCCTGGCTGGCATCGAAGCCAGCCTGCCGCAACTGCAGGCCGAACAGCAGCGCGCTAAACACCGCATCGCCACCCTGCTCGGTCAGCGTCCTGATCAATTAAGCGTGGACCTCTCGGCTCAGGATCTGCCCGCCATTGCCAAGGCGCTACCGGTGGGCGACCCCGGCGAGTTGTTACGCCGCCGCCCAGATATCCGCGCAGCCGAACGGCAACTGGCCACTGCCACTGCCAATATCGGTGTGGCTACTGCGGACCTGTTTCCTCGGGTGAGTATGTCCGGCTTCCTCGGCTTTACCGCCGGGCGGGGTTCGCAGCTGGGTTCATCGGCGGCGCAAGCCTGGGGCCTGGCACCGACCATCAGCTGGGCGGCGTTTGATCTGGGCAGCGTGCGTGCACGCCTGCGCGGTGCTGAAGCCGAAGCCGATGGCGCGCTGGCCAACTATGAACAACAGGTGCTACTGGCTCTGGAGGAATCGGCTAACGCCTTTAGCGACTACGGCAAACGTCAACAACGCCTGCTCGCCCTGCTACGCCAATCCGACGCCAGCCGCGCCGCTGCCGAACAAGCCCGCGTGCGCTACCGCGAGGGTGAAGTGGATTTTCTGGTATTGCTCGACGCCGAACGCGAACGCCTGAGCGCCGAAGACGCCCAGGCCCAAGCGGAAGTTGAGCTGTATCGCGGCATTGTCGCCATCTACAAGGCTCTCGGCGGCGGGTGGCAGCCTAACGCCTGACTTGCTCAACGACTCTCCCCCAGGTTGGCCTAGCCAACCCCTTCCCGCCCCATGGCAGTTGCTCCTTGCCATGGGGCTTTTTTATTGGGGGAGGTTTTTTTCGGCCAAGAGCGATCAGCTAGGGTCTGTAAAATGCCCTGCAATTGAATTAGATCGGTGGCCGCCGACTGACAGCGGCCACCTATATGGATTCAGCCCTGCGGGCTAGCTGGGGGCTGACCACGGGTTTTCCACAGTGAAAGCAGCACACCGCCCAGCAATAAGCCCAGAGTCACGCTCAAGGAAATAACAGCCGGAATTTTGCCGATGATGCCAACCAGGAAGATCTTGCCGCCGATAAACACCAGCACTAACGCCAGTGCGTACTTGAGGTAAGCGAACCGGTGAATCATCGCCGCCAAGGCGAAGTACAAAGCACGCAAACCAAGGATGGCAAAGATGTTCGAGGTGTAGACGATGAAAGGATCCTGGGTAATGGCGAAGATCGCCGGCACGCTGTCTACCGCGAACACCAAGTCGGCACACTCGATCAGCACCAGGGCCAGGAACAACGGCGTCGCCCAAAGTACGGATTTACCATTGGCATCCGCCTGACGGACGAAGAACCGCCCTTCATGCAGACGATCGGTCACCCGCATGTGCTTACGCAAGAACTTCACCAGTGGGTTTTCGCTGAGGTCAGGGTGGGCATCGACCTTGCTGAACAGCATCTTCACCCCGGTCAACAGCAGGAAAATGCCGAACACGTAGAGAATCCAGCTGAACTCGGCGATCAGCGCCGCACCCAAGCCAATCATGATCGCGCGCAGCACGATCACCCCGAGGATGCCCCAGAACAGCACCTCGTGCTGATACTTACGCGGGATGGCCAGGAAGCTGAAGATCATCGCCATGAGGAATACGTTGTCCATCGACAACGATTTCTCGATCAGAAAGCCGGTGTAGAAATCCATCCCGGCGTCACCGCCCTTGACCTGCCAGACCCAAAGGCCAAACAGCAAGCCAGCCGTGATATAGCCAGCGGACAACAATAGGCTTTCGCGAACGCCGATTTCTCGATGCTCACGGTGCAGCACCCCGAGGTCGAAGACCAACAGGCTGATGACGATGCTGATAAAGACGAGCCACAACCAGGTGGCAGTGCCGAGGAACTCGGCTAGGAAGAACGGTTCTAGGGCAGTCATGAGCCCCTCCTCTAAGTGTCGAAGTTGTACAAACTGCAACTCCGACATGGCAGCGGTTAGCTGTCAGAGGGGCCCGGCGTTGCGGGCGCAAATGTAGACAGGCGCGTGGAGTTTCTCAATCACTCAAGGGTTGCAAGTTATTTCAATTTTGGATGGGGCAGTTGAGTTCAAAACGTCCAATGACATGCGTTGAATAGCCGCGGGTTACCAGAAGAGTTCAAAACATCGTCGCAGGCCAGCACACATGAAAAGCCACCGACGCTTAACGTGGAAGCGTCGTCCCCGATAAGATGTCATTGCTAAGGCATGACACCTTATCGGGGAAAGTCTGAATAACTCTAAGTGCTTTCGTTACGTATTGGAGGCTGTCGGTAGCACTCGTTTGAGGATATCGGCCAGCGTTACAACACCAAGCAAGCTATTCGCGTTCATGACTAAAGCGAGCTGAACGCTGGATTTTCGCATTTGCGCAAGTGCTTCGTAGACGGGAGTTTTTGCGTCGAGCACAAATGCTACCCGCGCAAGCTCATGCGCCGCGCGAGTTTCCGGCTCAAGCAAGGTGTCGCGGACGTGAACCACCGACGGCTGAATACCCTCGGCGCCAAGCACAAGAATGCGCAAGTGCCCAGACTGGATAGCCGCGGCACGAACATCTGCGACTGTTGCATCCCGCGTAACGTGAACCAGCTCTTCCCCTTCGACCAGCAAGGCTTCGACGGGCAGAGTGCCGAGGTCGATCAAGCCTGAAAGCTGCTGCTGCATCTGCGGCATCAACGTCCCGACCTTTGCCGAATGCTCAACCAGTTGGCGGATCGTCTCAATATCCTGGCCGCCCACTGCCGCGCTTTCGACGGGCTCAACACCCGAAGCCTTGACGAGACGGTTGGCGATTCGGTTTACCCAGCTCAACAGCTGACGCAGCGGCCAGATATACATGCGCGAGATAATGCCAATTGCCAAGGCGGATCTTTCCGGGTGAGCAATGGCCCAAGACTTGGGCGCCATTTCACCGACCACCAAGTGCAGGAATGTCACCAGGAACAGCGCAAGGCCAAAAGCTGTGCCTGCAGCAGCCCAATCGGGAAAGCCCCAGGCGATAAACACAGGACCGAGCCAAAGGTCGACCGCAGGTTTTGTCACCGCACCCAGGGCAAAGGTGCAGAGGGTGATACCCAACTGAGCACCGGCAAGCATCAAGGTCAGGTCATTCATGCCGCGCAGCGCAGCTCGAGCGGACAGACTGTTGACTGCCAGCTCTTCAAGTCGGTGCCGGCGAGCGCCGAGCAACGCGAACTCAATGACTACGAACAAGGCGCTCAGCGCGATCAGTACGACTGTCGCGATCGTAACTATCAGCGGATCATTCATTGCTCTTCCTCCGCCATAGGCACCTTGACCAGTCGCACGCGAACTTCAGTCGGTACGTGTCGTTCAATGCGCAGGACATCGACTTCGAGTCGATACATCACCGGCTCGTCGGAGATCAACTCGCTAGGGTCGATTGGCAGATCAATGGTAACGGTGTCGCCTTCCGCTGGCAGTGCGCCAAGCTCAGCGATGAGCATGCCAGCAACCGTCTCGACATCAACGCGCGGCAGGTCATGGCCAATTATGCGTCTGACCTCGTCGAGGTGAACGTCGCCTTCCATAGTCCAGGTGTCGTTACCCTCGGAGACGATCGCATCGCCGACTTCAGCATCATGCTCATCGGTGATTTCACCAACGATTTCCATGGCGAGATCTTCGATGGTGAGCACTCCAGCGAAACCGCCGTACTCATCGATAACGCAGGCCAACTGGTTGGTTGTTTGCACCAACTGGTCAAGTGCGTCCGGCAGGAGCATCAGTGTTGGCAGTACCTTGGCAGGCCGCATCAGCGACGCAACGGTCTCCTGACCGTTGCCCGCATCGAGACGCGCGAGCACGTCGGCGAGATGGACAACGCCCGCTGGAGCATCATCGTCATCAATCACCGGGTAGCGGGTGTGGGCACGCGCCATCAGGCCGCGCAGCTCTTCGAGCGTCGTATCGGGCTCGACCCAGTCAACTTGGGAACGGGGCACCATTGCGTGCTCGACGTTGCGCTGCGGGAAGTCGAGGATGCGATCCATCATGAGCGAAAGCTCAAGTGGCAGATCACCGCTGTCGCGAGAGTCAGCAATGATGTGCGGCAGATCGGCAGCAGAGGCGCTCACGTCGAGGTCATGAATAGGCTCGATACGCAGTAGCTTCAGGAGCAGGTTGGCCGACTTGTCGAAGAAGCTAATCAACCAGCCGAAGGCCGACATATAAAAAAGCGTCGAGCGAGCCAGCCCGAGCGACAGCGGCTCAGGGTTGGCGATGGCCAGGTTTTTTGGGTAAAGCTCACCCACGATCATTTGGATAATCGTCGCCGCTACCAGCGCTATACCGGTGCCGACTGCCACTCTGGCTTCAACCGGAATAGCGGTTCCTGAGAGCAGGACGCCTAAAGATTCGCCTACGAGCGGCTCAGCGACATAACCCACAAGCAGGCCAGTGACGGTAATGCCTAGCTGGGCACCCGAAAGCATAAAGCTTGTGCGATTCGTGACGGCCAGTGCACGTTTTGCCGACGTATCACCGGCAGCAGCCAATGCGGCGAGCCGTGTGCGGTCGACCGCCATGTAGGCAAACTCTTGTGCAACAAAGTAGCCATTAACCGCGATGATCGCGAGGATGACCAGAATGCCAAGAAGAAGGGTAAGGATAGGTTCGATCATTTGGCTGCAAGACCAAATTCAGGAAAGGTAAAGCGGCTGTATGTTGCGGGGTCGGGGTCCACGAAGGAGTCCATGCGAATAAGGGACAAGGAGAATACGGGCGATTGCTCCTTGTCGTCTATCCAGAGAACCTTTTCAGTATGTGAATATGAACAGTCGGACCTAGAAACCAGTCGTCTTCGATACACGACAAATCACTGAAGCATGCCAAGAGACTAAAGCTCTATGGGTGTTTCAAATCAAACGGCCGCTTTTGGCCCGACCGCTGCCCTCCTCGCCAGCGACTGTGGGTCCAACCCACTCCCTTGCCCGGGCCAAATCTTTTGTGTTCTTACGCTCAACTAGCCTGCACACAACTCGGCTGCCCAGCCGAGTAGCGCACGCCGGGGCTGACGGCGGCGTTGAATTCTTTGAGAGCAGTCGAGCCGATCAGCAGTGGGTATTCAAAGGCACTGCGGTCGGTCAGGTTGACCTCAATGTTCTTCAGTTCATCGCCCACGCAGATGCCCATCTCAACCACCGGGCGCTCGGTGTAGAGCTGCTTGTCACCCGGCTGACGGTCATCGGCACGGCGTTTGATATAGCTCATGCGCGCCAGTGGTTTTTCGATGACCTTTGCATGCGGAGCGTCTTCCAGGCCAAGCTGAAAGCGCACCCACTCGCCGCCATCACGCTTGAACACCTCGATATTCTTGGCACTGAGCGAAGCCGTTTCGGCGCCCGTATCGAGCTTGGCGGGCAGTTCCAGGTCCAGTTCCTGCAAAGAAACCTTCTCGTGCAAGCCATAGATTTGCGGCTGGCTGGCCATCGCGCCGCTAGCAAACAGTGCAGTGCAGAGTGCGACGGCGGCCGGGACCTGCTTGAACGATAGGAAGGCGAGGTTCGACATACGGTGACTCCAATAACATTTAGAAAGTGACGCCACATTAACGTCGCTGGCTGAACTCAAACTTAATCAGGCACGTATAAAAACTTCGCCCCGCCAGGAATGACCATGGCGGGGCGAAGTGGTTTCACAGAGGTCGTTCAGACCTCAAGGCGGATCACTTGAGATCGAAACGATCCAGGTTCATCACCTTGGTCCAGGCAGCCACGAAGTCCTGCACAAACTTCGCGGGTGCATCGCTGGTGGCATACACCTCAGCTTGAGCACGCAGCTGGGAGTTGGAGCCGAACACCAGGTCAACCTGGGTGGCGGTCCATTTCAGGTCGCCAGTTTTACGGTCGCGGCCTTCCAGCACACCTTCGCTGGCAGACTTCTGCCACTTGGTGCCCATGTCGAGCAGGTTGACGAAGAAGTCATTGCTCAGGGTTTCCGGACGCTTGGTGAACACGCCGTGCTGGGCTTTGCCGGCATTGGCATTGAGCGCGCGCAGACCGCCAATCAGCACGGTCATCTCCGGCGACGTCAGTTCCAGCAGCTGCGCCTTGTCGACCAGCAACTCGGCCGCAACGTTTTCGTAACCCTTGCGGGCGTAGTTACGGAAACCGTCGGCCTTGGGCTCCAGTACCGCGAAGGACTCGACATCGGTCTGATCCTGCGTGGCGTCAGTGCGGCCTGGGGCAAAAGGCACCACGGCATCCACACCGGCCTTCTTGGCAGCAGCTTCCACCGCGGCAGAACCGGCCAGAACGATCAGATCCGCCAGGGAGACTTTCTTACCGCCAGCAGCCGAGGCGTTGAAGTCTTTTTGGATGGTTTCCAACGCTGCCAGCACCTTGGCCAGTTCAGCCGGCTGGTTAACTTCCCAGTCCTTCTGCGGGGCAAGACGAATGCGCGCGCCGTTGGCACCACCACGCTTGTCGCTGCCACGGTAGGTGGATGCTGACGCCCAGGCCGTATTGACCAGCTGAGCAATCGACAGGCCGGACGCCAGGACTTTGGCTTTGAGGCCAGCGATGTCCTGCGCGTCAACCAGCGCATGATTGACTGCCGGAACCGGGTCTTGCCAGATCAGTTCTTCCTGCGGCACCAGCGGGCCGAGGTAACGAGCACGCGGGCCCATGTCGCGGTGGGTCAGTTTGAACCAGGCGCGGGCAAAAGCATCAGCGAATTCCTGCGGGTTCTGGTGGAAACGGCGAGAAATCTTCTCGTAAGCCGGGTCCATGCGCAGCGACATATCCGCAGTGGTCATCATCGGCGGGTGTTTCTTCGCCGGGTCGTGGGCATCCGGGATCAAGTGCTCGGGTTTGACGTTTTTCGGTGTCCACTGATGGGCACCGGCCGGGCTCTTGGTCAGTTCCCACTCGTAACCGAAGAGCATGTCGAAATAGCCGTTATCCCAAGTGGTGGGGTTCGGTTTCCAAGCCCCTTCGATACCACTGGTGGTGGTGTGTACGCCTTTGCCAGTGCCGAGCTTGTTGATCCAGCCCAGGCCTTGCTCTTCCAGCGGCGCGGCTTCCGGCTCAGGGCCAACCAGGGAAGGATCACCGGCGCCGTGGGCTTTACCGAAGGTGTGACCACCGGCTACCAGCGCCACGGTTTCTTCGTCGTTCATCGCCATGCGGGCGAAGGTTTCGCGCACATCGCGGCCCGATGCCAGTGGGTCAGGATTACCGTCCGGACCTTCCGGGTTAACGTAGATCAAGCCCATCTGCACGGCGGCCAACGGGTTTTCCAGCTCGCGATTACCGGTGTAGCGGCTGTGCGGTTTGTCGCTGGTGGCCAGCCACTCGGTTTCCGAACCCCAGTAGGTGTCTTCTTCCGGCTCCCAGATGTCCGGACGGCCGCCGGCAAAGCCGAAGGTTTTGAAGCCCATGGATTCCAGCGCAACATTACCAGCCAGAACGAACAGGTCAGCCCAGGACAGTTTGCGGCCGTACTTCTGCTTGATTGGCCACAGCAGGCGACGGGCTTTGTCCAGGTTGCCGTTATCCGGCCAACTGTTGAGCGGCGCAAAGCGCTGATTGCCGGTGCTCGCACCGCCACGGCCATCGTGGATGCGGTAGGTGCCGGCTGCGTGCCAGGCCATACGGATCATCAGACCACCGTAATGCCCCCAGTCGGCTGGCCACCAGTCTTGCGAATCGGTCATCAACGCAGTGAGGTCTTTAATAACGGCATGCAGATCAAGCGTCTTAAATTCCTCGGCGTAATTGAAGCCTTCGCCCATGGGGTCGGACTTGGAGGAATGCTGATGAAGAATTTTCAGGCTGAGTTGGTTAGGCCACCAGTCGGCATTCTTTGGGGCGCCACCCGCCACAGTGTTGGTTCCGGTAGCACCCGAGAATGGGCATTTCGCATCATTTGACATGTCTCTCTCCTGTTGTTTTTCACCTAACGGGGTGGACTCAGCTTGGTAGCTGGACTGCGAACGAGCCAATAGGATTTGGGTATGACCTTTATAGTAGTCCGGGTATATGTCGCCGTGACTATAGAGTCAATGCCGCAAAACGGCTGATAAAGTAACGGCCATCGGCGTCCTATTGGCGCCTTGATAGATCGCATTTACTTCCCCCCTATTGAGTGTCGATTCGTGGATGAGACCCGCCAAACACCTGATGCCAGCGACGCCGACGTGCTGGCTTTTATGCAGCGCCAACTGCGCTCTGGCCGAGTAAAAACCAGCGTATTGGTGAGCCTGACGCAAAAGGAATTTGCCGATGTCAGCCATGAGCGCATCGTGCAATGTTTTAATCAGCTGGATTCCACCTTGCTCAAACGCTAAGTGGCAGCCAACGCCGAATAGCTCCCTGTTTGACTTAACCCTCGCTTGCCCGCTCGACCCGACACTGGAAGCAGTTGAACTTGGAGCGGATATGCACGTAAGTCACTCGGGGATCGCTGAGAATCTGCTGACAAACTGCTGTTAATGATTTGCCGGGCACCACCTGACCGGTGTCGTAGCGAATCCAGTCGTCGCTGCCATAGCCGCGCACAATCGCCGGTTCCAGAAACGCAAACCAGGCAGGCAATGTCGCCTGCTCATACCGTTCACAAGGTTGCTGATGCAGAAAGATCGGCCCGGTTTCGGCATAGGGTTGCAGAGCTGCAAAGGGTCGGTGAGCCAACACCAGCTTGGTTGCACCGGGTGTGATCAGGCTCAGACAATGCCGGCAAGGATTAGCCAGGCCTTCAGCTGGGCGCTGCACCGGTAACTGGCCATTAGCATCCAGCCCACCTTGCCAAATATGCATGGCCTCGGCATGAGCTATGCCGTGAACGCGTAACGCAATGGGAGCGGTATCAGTGGGTAAGGTCATCGCAACAACTCCTTGAGTGGGGTGTGCGACACACCTTAGGCCGCCGACGGGGTGCTCGCGATGCAATTCTGACTTTCAAATCTAAGGGCTTTTGTTCAATGTCGGATGCGCCGTTATGCTCGCGGCGATCCAATCCGGTTCTGCAGGGAGTGTTAGCCATGCTTGGCAAATTATTAGTAACCCTCGGCATCGTGTTTTATGCCGTGGTTGTGCCGATTTTCGAGTTGAACGACTCGCACGTGTTTAACCCCAGCTGGGAGCCGCATGCGCGTTTACATGAGGTCTGGCAATTGGCGACCAATTGCGCGATTGGTGCGTTCTCGTTCTGGCTGGTGTGGTTTAAAGCCAACCTACGGCTGAGCAGCCTGATGACCTTCTTCGTCACCGGCGGGTTTCTCCTGGCCTATGCCTTGCGTGACAGCTATGGCGGCTCGATGGTGTTGTCCGATGGTTCGGAAAAAATGATCTTGGGCATCAACCTAGGCTTGCTTGCCTATACGCTGGCAATAATCCTTGCACTGCTGGCCCTGTATCTGGATCGTTCACACCGGCCTGCAACTTAAATTCGCGCCGAGTATCTGATGCCTCGGCCCAATTTCTGCGTCAGTAAATGCGAACGCCCCTTCCGGAGATTCAGATGTCCCGCCCCCCCTCACTCAAGCCCTTACTCGCCCTGATTGCCCTCGCCTGCTTTGCCATGCTCGGCGGCGCCTTGCTGCTGCAGCACCTTGCAGGCTGGGAGCCGTGCACCTTGTGCATTCAAATTCGCCTGTGGCTGCTTTGTGGGGGCGCTCTCAGCTTGCTGATTCTGGTTGCAGAAGCCCTTGGCCTGCGCTGGCTGACCTTGCCGTTATGGCCGTTGCTGCTGGCTGCGGCGGGCATGGCGGTGTATGACAACACGCACTTGGTGCTGATCGAAACTGGCGTGCTGGAAAGCTCCAGTTGCTCGCCCTTCCCCTTCTATGCCTTTTACCTGCCGCTGCATGATTGGTTGCCCAGCGTGTTTATGAGTGCAGGTGTGTGCGGGGAGAACGACTACAGCATTCTCGGCCTGTCGTTTACGTACTGGACATTGCTCATTGTTGCCTTGCTCTTGGCGCTGTGCCTGCTTGCTGCCTGGCGTGCAGTGCGCCGCTGATCCTCTAGTTCAGATATTTTGCAGGTGGCGGTAAAACGCCACCTGCTCTCTCATAAGCGGCTTTCTGCCGATTTTTGCCCACAAATGGCGAACTATCGCCACTCACTGTGCGTTTGATCACGCACGTTTTGTGGTTGAACCAGCCCTGCAGCCCTGCTGCTACGCTGGCATACGCATTGCGATATAGCCGGTGCTCTGCGCACAACAACTGAATGTGTCGCCGAATTAATCTGACACGAATGCCAGCCTGCTAAGCCCCATCCTGGCTCGCCGTCAGCACCACAACATAAGAACAACAGGACCATCGCTATGTTGAAGTCGATCTGCGCCCTCGCCGCTGGCAGCCTGCTGCTGGCGTCCACCACGCTGCACGCAGCAACCGACAAGGGGCCAATCGTGATCAAGTTTGCCCATGTGGTTGCAGACAACACCCCTAAAGGCCAAGGCGCATTGCTGTTCAAGAAATTGGCCGAGGAGCGCCTGGGCGACAAGGTAAAAGTTGAGGTCTACCCCAACTCCAGCCTGTACGGCGATGCCAACGAGCTCGACGCATTGGCTAAAAACGAGGTGCAACTGCTGGCGCCGTCGCTGGCCAAGTTCGAGAAATACACCAAGCAATTGCAGGTGTTCGACCTGCCTTTCCTGTTCGATGACCTGGACGCAGTCAACCGCTTTCAGAAGCGCGCGAAAGGTCGTCAGTTGCTGCGCTCCATGGAAGACCACAACATTGTCGGTCTGGCCTATTGGCACAACGGCATGAAGCAGCTTTCGGCAACCAAAGCGCTGCTGGTACCGGGCGACGCAGCCGGTTTGAAGTTCCGTATCCAGCCTTCATCGGTGCTGGAAGCGCAGTTCAACCAGCTCGGTGCCACGCCGCTGGCCATGCCGTTTGCCGAAGTCTTCGACGCCCTGAAAAGCGGCAAAGTGCAGGGGGCGGAAAACCCCTGGTCAAACATTTACAGCAAGCAACTGCACACGGTGCAGCCGTTTATCACTGAGACCAACCATGGCGTACTCGACTACATGCTGGTGAGCAACCCACGTTTCTGGTACGGCATTCCGCACCAGATCCGCATGGAGCTTGAAGGCATCATCGATGAGGTGACCTACGAGGTGAACCGCCAGGCCGAGGCCGCTAACCAGGCTGATCGCGACCGTATCGCAGCGGCTACCGGTACCCAGGTGATCGCATTGAGCGACGAGCAACGCGACGCCTGGCGTAAAGCCATGCAGCCGGTGTGGCAACAGTTTGAAGGGGTTATCGGGGCTGACGTGATGAAGGCTGCCCAAACGGTCAACCGCAACAGCCACAAGTGACCCTGCGGCTGACGCTTACTCTCACCTTGCCGCGTCACCAGGCTGCTGGCGGTTGCTGGAAATCCGCCAGTAACTGCCTGGACTCAAGCGCTGTGTCAGTACCAGCATCACAATGATGCAGATGAGCATCAGCAGCCAGGTTGCGGAAAAGCTACCGGTGTATGCCCGCAGCCAGCCACCAGCGGCGGGCGCTAATGCGTTAATCAGGAAGCCAACCCCCTGTACAAAAGCCGCCAATTGGCCAGCGGCAATCGGCTCCTGCACATGATCCAGGCTGAGGAGCAGGCAGAGGGCAAAGCAGGCGCCCAGGCCAAAGCCGATAAAAGCGATCCAAAGACCGGGCAGCTGTTGCGGCGCCAGTAACAACCCGGCAAAGCCCAATAGCTGCGCCATCAGGCTGATACTCAGCAAACCACGGCGCTCGCGCATGTGCTGGGCTAGCGCGGGCATGCCCAAGGCGGCTATCACCTGAAATAGCGTCATCCACGCGAGTAACAGCCCACTGTTCTGGCTGCTCCAGCCCAAGTGCTGGTAGTACGCTGGGAGCCAGGCCACCACGGCCATGTAGCCGCAATTGCTGAAACCGAAATACACCGCCAAGGTCCATGCTCGCTTGTTGCGTATAAAACGGCTCAAACGGTGCTCTGCCGGTAATAGCTGAGCAGCACGCCAAGGCGTTCGCACCCATAACAGCAAGCCGATGAGCGCCAGCAGCGCCCATACCTCCAGGCCGACTTGCCAATGGCCAAAATGGCTGCTGAGTTGCGGGCTAAACCAGGCTGCAAGCCCTCCGCCACTCATTAACGCAGCGGAGTAAATGCCCATGGCCAGTGCCACGCGCCCTACAAATCGGCGCTTAATCAAACCAGGCATCAATACCTGAATAAGCGCTATACCCACCCCACTGATTAACGCCGTGAGCAGCAGCACCAGGCTGCTGTGAACCATCCCGCGCAGCGCGCAGGCCAGCAGAATGCACAACAAACCGAGCGCGATGCCCCTGCCCTCACCCAGACGTGTCTCTACCTGGGCACTGAACAATGCCAACACCCCCATGCACACCACTGGCAACGTGGTGAGCATCCCCGCCATTTGGAACCCCAGGCCGACGCCGCTGCGAATGTCATTCAGCAAAGGGCTGATGGACGTCAAACTTGGGCGCAGGTTGAGCGCCACGATCACCACAACACACAGCCAGGCACCGGTGCGCCAACCGGGGCTGACATGCCGTTCAGCCCAGCTAAACATGTTGCGCATGCCAGCGTTGATAGAGCGCTGGCACAGCATGATGCGCCATGTGTTCAATGCAGATGCGTTGTTCTGCCAGTGGCAAACACAGTTGCTGATACGCATCTGTTGTCGATAAACCAAAAGGCTCAGCGTCTGCGTTGGCGGCGGCAAACACCACCCGGCTGATGCCGCACATGTGCATCGCGCTCAGGCACATGGGGCATGGTTGCCCGCTGGCATAGATCACACACCCGGCCAAGCGGTTGCTGGCCAGCACTTGACTGGCCTGGCGGATGCACTGCAGTTCTGCATGCGCAGTTGGGTCGTGGCTCAGGTGCATCTGATTGCTGGCGGCGCTGATCAGCGTGCCATCACGGACCAATACCGCACCAAACGGCCGACCGCCCTGCGCCAGGTTGGCAGCAGCCAAGGCGATGGCCTGCTCAAGAAAGTTGCGGTCATTACACACGGCGTACTCACCAGCGGAGGAATCGTGGCGAGGATTATCCTGAGCGGCACAGGTATGCTGAAATTAAATATAAGCATGCCAATCAGTTGATTCAGGAATACCCGAATGCTTGATCTCCTGCTTTTGCGCAGTTTTGTCGCCGTGGCCGACTGCGCCAACTTCACCCGTGCGGCCGAGCGCCTGCACCTTACCCAGTCAACTGTTAGCCAGCAGATCCGCCGCCTGGAGGACAGCCTTGGCTATCGCCTGTTCGACCGCAGTGTGCGGCAGGTGTTGATGACTGCAGAAGGCGAACAACTGTGCAGCTATGCCCGACGCATTCTCGCGTTACACGATGAGGCTGAAGATGTGCTGCGTAACCGACAAAGTGAAGGCGTGCTGCGTTTGGGTGTACCCGAAGACTTCGCCGCCGAACGCTTGATGCCGCTGCTCGCCGACTTTGCCGGCCGGCAAACCAGCGTGCGCTTGGAAGTCAGCAGCGGGCTCAGCCCTGAGCTACTGCGGCAGTACCGTGAAGGCCAATTTGATGTGCTACTGAGCAAGCAGATGAACCCCGGCAGCGATTGCCTGGCGGCCTGGCCGGAACCACTCTGTTGGCTCGACAGCCGGCAGCATCCGGCGCTGCAGCGCAATCCTGTGCCGCTGGTGGTATTTGCTCCCGGAGGGCTGTATCGCCAGGAAATGATCCAGACCCTGGAGGTACAAGCTAAGGCTTGGCGCATCAGCTATTCCAGCAGCAGCCTGGCCAGCGTCTGCGCCGCAGTCGCTGCTGGGCTGGGTATCAGCTTGCTGCCGAAACGGGTACTGCAAGCGGATCATCAACGGATCGACAGCCTGCCGGCAGTAGAGGGTATGCACCTGACGCTCTATGCACGGCCCAACCTGGGGCCAGCTGGTACAGCCCTCAAGGAGCGGTTGTATCAGCTGTGCCAGGAGCAGACGCGCTAGCACTAGCTGGTTGCTCTTCCAACAACAGCTGTTGCTGCCAACCACCCCCAAGGGCCGCGATCAGCTGCACGCTGGCGGTCAGACGATTGCCCAGCAAGCTGAGAGTGGTGCGTTCATTGTTCAGCGCCGTGGCCTGCACACTGACCACGCTGTTGAAGTCCACCGTGCCGGCGCGGTACTGGTTTTCGATCAGGCGCAAGGATTCGCGGGCGGCGTCTAGCGCTTCCTGCTGGATCACGGCTTCCTGCTGCAGCACACGCAGTTGCACCAGGTAATCCTCCACCTCGCGGAAGCTGTCGAGCACCGATTGGCGGTATTGCGCCACGGTCTGGTCGTAGGCCGCTTCGCTGCGTTCCAGCTCGGCGCTGCGCGCGCCGCCATCGAACAGGGTCAGCGCCAACTGCGGGCCGAGCGACCAGAAACGGTTGGGCAGATCGATCCAGTCGGCAAAGCTGCTGCCACGGTAGCCACCGCTGGCGGAAATGGTCAGATCTGGATACCAGGCGGCTTCAGCGACGCCGATTTCGGCGTTGGCGGCGATCACTCGGCGCTCCGCAGCAGCCACATCCGGGCGGCGTTCCAGCAGTTGCGACGGCAAAGCCACGGGGATTGCTGGCAACGCGGGCAATTGCTCGCGTACGGCAATGCTCAGCTCGCTAGGCGGCACGCCGATCAGTACGGCAATCGCATGCTCCAGCTGCGCACGCTGCCATTTCAGGTCGATGGCCTGAGCCTGAGTGCTTTTCAACTGGGTCAGCGCCTGGCTGACATCGGATTTCGGCACGATGCCGGCGTTGTACTGGTTTTCTGTGAGCTTCAGCGAGCGTTCATAGGCCGCCACAGTGGCATCAAGTAGGCGTTGTTGATCATCCAGCACGCGCAGTTGCAGGTAGTTCTGCACCAGCTCGGCCTGCAAGCTGAGCTTCAGTGCCGCTAGGTCGGCAGCGCTGGCCTCATAGCTGGCGCGGCTGGACTCCAGCGAGCGGCGCAACTTGCCCCAGATATCCAGCTCCCAGGCGGCATTCAGGCCAAGTTCATAACTCTTGCTGATTCCCCCCGCGCTGCTTGTGGTGCTGACGCTACTGGTATTGGAACCGTTGCCCTGGCTGCTACGGGTAGCACCGGCGCTGCTCGACAGGCTCGGGTAGAACGCCGCGCGCGCGCCGCGCACTAGGGCGCGGGCCTGGCGATATTGCGCCTCGCTGGCGGTCAGATTCTGGTTGGAGATATTCAGCCGCTCGACCAGGGCATTCAGCTCGCTGTCGCCATACAACTGCCACCAGCTGCCACGCTCCAGCGCATCGCCGGGCTTGGCCTGGGTCCAGCCTTCAATTTGTTTGAACTGCGCCGGGGTTTGCAGCGGCGGACGTTGATAATCCGGGCCGATGGCACAGGCGCCCAGGGCCAGACTCAACGCCAGCAAGGTGGGTAAACGATAGGCAGCGAGGGCTTTCATAGCGGGGTTTCCAGGGCAGCGTCAGTGCGCACTCCGCGCCAGCGGTTGACCCGGTGGCGCAGGCGGTCGAAATACAGGTAGATCACCGGTGTGGTGTAGAGGGTCAGCAACTGGCTCAATACCAGCCCACCGACAATGGTGATGCCCAGCGGCTGGCGCATTTCCGAGCCTTCGGCGCTGCTCAGCATCAGCGGCAATGCGCCGAGAATCGCCGCCAGGGTGGTCATCATGATCGGTCGGAAACGCAGCAGGCATGCCTGGCGGATCGACTCATGCGGGCTCATATGCTGCTGACGTTCAAGCTGCAGGGCCAGGTCGATCATCAGAATCGCGTTCTTTTTGACGATGCCGATCAGCAGGAACAGCCCCAACAATGAAATAAGGCTGAACTCGATGCTCATCAGCTCCAACGCAAGCAATGCGCCGACGCCGGCTGAGGGCAAGGTGGAGAGAATGGTCAGCGGGTGGATATAGCTCTCATAGAGAACGCCGAGGACGATATACACCACGACCAGGGCCATCAGGATCATCCATGGCTGATTCTGTTGCGTCTGCTGGAAGGCACCACCGGTACCACCCAGCATGCCTTGAACTTCCGTGGGTAACGCAATGCGCGCAATGGCCCGATCAATGGCCTGGCTGGCTTGATCCAAGCTGACCCCTTCGGCCAGGGAAAAACCGATATTTTCCACGGCAAACTGCCCTTGGTGGCTTACCCGGTCTTCTTCCAGGCTGCGCTCCCAGCGGGCAAAGCTGGACAAGGGCACCCGCGCGCCCTCGCTGGTAATCAGCTGAATCTGGTCGAGGGTTTCCGGGTACTCAGCGAACTTTGGATTGATCTCCATGACCACGCTGTATTGATTGAGGCTGTCGTAAATGGTCGACACCTGGCGCTGGCTAAAGGCGTTATTCAGCACAGCGGTAATCATGTTCATGTCCACGCCCAGGCGTTTGGCCACATCGCGGTCAACCACCAGACGAATCTGCTGAGTGCCTTCGGCCTCTTTGGCATCGATATCGGTCAGCTCTGGCAAGGCTCGCAACGCTTCACGTACGGGGGGCAACCAAGTGCGCAGGGCATCGAGGTCGCCTGACAGCAGCATGTACTCGTTTTCCGAGCTGCGCCCTTCTCGCCCGCCGATCTGCAGGTCCTGATCCGGCATCAGGAACATCCGCCCGCCCGGCACTTTCGGCACTGACTGGCGCAGGCGGTTGATTACCGCCTGGGCGTCGACCTTGCGCTCAGTAACTGGCTTCAAGCGCACGATCATAAAGGCGTTGTTGATGCCGCCACTGCCGCCAATAAACCCGGCCACGCTTTCTACTGCTGGATCGGCCAGCACGGCACGGCGATAAATCTCCATTTTCGGCTGCATGACCTGGAATGACAGACCGTCATCGCCGCGAATAAAGCCTATCAATTGGCCGGTGTCCTGCTGCGGCATAAAGGTTTTCGGCACGCTGACAAACAGGAAGATATTCAGCGCGATAGTGGCCAGCAGGCTGAACAACATCAGCAGCGAATGCTTGAGAGCCCAGTCCAGCCCCCGTGCATAAAACGCCAGCACACGTGTCTGCACGGCCGCGCCCCAGCGTTGCATGATGCTGGGCGGGCGTTCAACGGTGTCGGCCTTGAGCCAGCGCGCACAGAGCATCGGCGTCAGCGTCAGCGACACCAGCAGCGAGATCACGATGGCCACGGCCAGGGTGATGGAAAACTCGCGGAACAACCGCTCGACGATACCGCCCATGAACAGGATCGAGATAAACACCGCGACCAGCGACAGATTCATCGCCAGCAAGGTGAAGCCCACCTCGCGCGCGCCCTTGAACGCCGCCGCCATCGGCGTTTCGCCGGCCTCGATATGCCGCGAAATGTTTTCCAAAACGACGATGGCGTCGTCCACCACCAGGCCGGTGGCGATAATCAGCGCCATTAGTGACAGGTTGTTCAGGGAGAAATCCAACAGGTACATCACCGCAAAGGTGCCGACCAGCGACACCGGCACGGCCAGGGCCGGAATCAGCGCTGCGCGCCAACGGCCAAGGAAGGCGAACACCACCAGTATGACCAACACCACGGCGATCAGCAGGGTTTGCTCGGCCTCATGCAGGGTGGCGCGAATCACCGGCGAACGGTCCATCGCCACTTCCAACTCGATACTGGCGGGGATCACCGCGCGCAAGGCCGGCAACTGCTCGCGAATGCCAGCAATGGTTTCAATGATATTGGCCCCGGTCTGGCGGTTGATGACCAGCAGCACTGCCTGCTCATCGTTGAAGAAACCGCTGTTGTAGCGGTCCTCAACGCCATCGGTGACGCTCGCGACATCGCCCAGTCGCACGGCTGCGCCGTCCTGGTAGCGAATGATCAGCGGCAGGTAATCGGCGGCTTTCTCCAGCTGATCGCTGGCCTGTACTTGCCAGTGCCGCTCGGCATCTTCCACCGCACCTTTCGGCCGCTTGGCGTTGGCCGCGCTGATGCTCTGACGCACGTCATCCAGGGCGATGCCGTACTGATCGAGCAAGCGTGGTTCCAACGCCACGCGCACGGCGGGCAAGGAACTGCCGCCGATCTGCACTTCACCCACACCGGTAACCTGGGCAAGCTTCTGCGCGAGGATGGTTGAGGCTACGTCGTACAGCTGGCCCTTGTTGAGTACGTCGCTGGTCAGCGACAGCACCATGATCGGCGCTTGCGACGGGTTGATCTTGGCGTAGGTCGGCATGCTACGCATGCCGCTGGGCAGCAACTCGCGTGAAGCATTGATGGCCGCTTGCACTTCGCGGGCGGCGGCGTTGATGTCCCGATCCAAATCAAACTGGATCATGATCCGCGTGCTGCCCTGGCTGCTGCGGCTGTTCATCTGGCTAATGCCAGCAATGGTGCCGAGTGAGCGTTCCAAAGGTGTGGCCACACTCGACGCCATGATCTGCGGGCTGGCCCCCGGCAGGCTCGCCTGCACGGTGATCGTGGGGAAATCCATCTGCGGCAGCGGCGCGACCGGCAGCAAACCAAAGCTGACGCCGCCGAGCAGCAGAATCGCCAGGCTCAGCAGCAAGGTCGCCACCGGCCGGCGGATAAAGGGCGCAGAGAGGTTCATCGGCTGACCACTAGCCCGGCTGCGCTTCGGCCGCTAATGCGCCGCGACAGGCGATCGAAGTACAGGTAAATCACCGGTGTGGTGAACAGCGTGAGGATCTGGCTGAGCAGCAAACCGCCTACCATCACCAGGCCCAGCGGTTGACGCAGTTCAGCGCCGGAGCCGGTGGCCAACATCAGTGGAATCGCGCCAAACAGCGCGGCCAAGGTGGTCATCAGAATCGGGCGAAAGCGCAGCAGCGCTGCCTGGTAGATCGCCGCTTCCGGCTGCATGTCCTGGTTGCGTTCGGCGTCGAGGGCGAAGTCGATCATCATGATCGCGTTCTTCTTGACGATGCCGATCAGCAGAATAATGCCGATGATCGCAATCAGGCCCAGCTCGTTGCCGCTGATCAGCAACGCCAGCAGCGCGCCAACCCCCGCCGAGGGCAAGGTGGAGAGGATGGTGATCGGGTGGATGTAGCTCTCGTAAAGCACGCCGAGCACGATGTACATGGTGACGATGGCCGCGAGAATCAGCAGCAAGGTGCTCGACAAGGACGCACGGAAGGCTTCAGCCGCGCCCTGGAAGCGCGTCTGCACCGCCGGAGGAATGCCGATCTCCTGCTCGACCCGCTCGATCACTGCCACCGCCTCGCCCAGCGATACACCGCTGGCCAGGTTGAATGACAGGGTCGCGGCCGGGAATTGGCCGATATGGTTGATCAACAGGCTGGCGGCAAGTTCCTCGACTTGGGCTAAGGTCGACAGCGCGACCTGCTGGCCGTCGGCGGCCTTGACGTGAATCTGCCGCAACGCCGCCGGGCCGATGCTGCCGGCGTTCTCACTCTCCAGCACCACGCGGTACTGGCTGGACTGGGTGTAAATAGTGGAGATCTGCCTCTGACCGAAGGCGTCGTAGAGTGCGTTGTCGATATCGGCAATGCTCACGCCCAACCGCCCGGCCATGTCGCGGTCAATCTGCAGAAACACCTGCAGCCCACGGTTCTGCAGGTCGCTGGCCACGTCCGTCAATTCCGGTTGCTCGCGCAGCGCACTGACCAGCTTGGGCACCCACTCTTCCAGCAGGCTGATATCCGGCGACTCCATGCTGAACTGGAACTGCGTGCGGCTGACCCGATCCTCAATGGACAGGTCCTGCACCGGCTGCAGATACAGCTCAATGCCAGGAATCCGCGCCAGTTCCGGGCGCAACCGCTCGATAATCTGGCTAGCGCTGACATCGCGCTCGGCCCGTGGCGTCAGGTTGATCAGCAGGCGGCCGCTATTGAGTGTCGGGTTGTCACCGTCCACACCGATGTAGGACGACAGGCTGGCCACGGCCGGGTCCTGCAATATCACTTCGGCCAGGCGTTGCTGACGCTCGCTCATGGCGCGGAAGGAAATCGACTGCGGCGCCTCAGAAATGCCCTGGATCACCCCGGTGTCCTGGACCGGGAAAAAGCCCTTGGGCACGACGAGGTAGAGCACTACGGTCAGCGCCATCGTGCCGATGGCTACCAGCAGAGTCAGCGGCTGATGCTTGAGCACCCAAGTCAGCCATACGCCGTAACGGGCGATCATGCCGTCGATAACCGCTCCAGCGGCGCGGTAGAAACGCCCTTCTTCTGCGGGCTTTTCCGCCTTGAGCAGGCGCGCGCACATCATCGGCGTTAGGGTCAGCGACACCACCAGGGAAATCAGAATGGCCACCGCCAGGGTGATGGCAAATTCGCGGAACAAGCGCCCCACCACATCGGCCATAAACAGCAGCGGAATCAGCACGGCAATCAAGGAAATGGTCAGCGACACCAGGGTAAAGCCGATCTGCCTGGCGCCTTTAAGCGCCGCATTTAGCGGCGTTTCACCCTCTTCCAGGTGGCGGGCGATGTTCTCCAGCATGACGATGGCATCGTCCACCACAAAGCCGGTGGCGATGGTCAGCGCCATTAGCGTCAGGTTGTTGATGGTGAAACCGGCCAGGTACATCACACCAAAGGTGCCGATCAACGAAAGTGGCACGACGATGGACGGGATGATGGTCGCCGACACCTTGCGCAAAAACAGGAAGGTCACCAGCACCACCAGGGCAATGGCCAGCAGCAATTCATGCTGCACACCCTTGACCGCTGCCCGGATGGTTTCGGTACGGTCGGTCAGTACGCTGACTTCCACGCTGGCCGGCAGGCCCTGGGTCAGATGGGGCAAAAGCATCTGGATGCGGTCGACCACATCAATCACGTTGGCTCCGGGCTGGCGTTGCACGTTGACCAGCACCGCCTCATTACGGTTGGCCCAGGCGGCCAGGCGCAGGTTTTCCGCGCCGTCGATAATCTCGGCGACATCTTTAAGGCGCAGCGTGGCGCCGTCCTTGTACCCGAGGATCAACTCGCGGTATTCGTCGACGGATTTCAGCTGGTCGTTGGCATCCAGTTGCGACACGCGGGTCGGGCCGTCGAAGTTGCCCTTGGGCTGATTGACGTTGCTGGCGGTGATCAGCGTACGCACATCGCTGAGGTTCAAGCCATAGGATGCCAGCGCTTCCGGGTTAACCCGCAATCGCACGGCCGGGCGTTGCCCACCGGCCAAGCTGACCAAGCCAACACCGCTGGTTTGCGCGAGCTTTTGCGCCAGGCGGGTATCGACCAGGTCAAACACCTGCGGCAGCGGCAAGGTGTTCGAGCGGATGGCCAGGGTCAGTATCGGTGTGTCGGCCGGGTTGACCTTGTTGTACACCGGCGGCGCGGGTAAATCGTCGGGCAGCAGGTTGCTTGCGCCATTGATCGCGGCCTGCACTTCCTGTTCGGCGACATCCAGCTTCACTTCCAGGTTAAAACGCAGGGTAATCACCGAGGCGCCGCCGGAGCTGGTCGAGGACATCTGTTTCAGTCCGGCCATCTGACCGAACTGACGCTCCAGCGGCGCTGTGACTGCACTGGTCATCACGTCCGGGCTGGCGCCGGGATAGAGGGTCATCACCCGGATGGTCGGGTAATCCACTTCCGGCAGCGCCGAGACGGGCAGCAATCGGTAGGCAATCAGGCCGCTCAGGAAGATCGCCAGCATGATCAGCGTGGTGGCGACCGGGCGCAGGATAAACAGGCGAGAGGTGTTCATTGGGCGCGCGGTGCTCGTTTGCCTTCAGGCGTGGCCGGCGCGCTCTGGGCGGCGACAGGTGTGTCGCCAATCACCTCGACCTTATTGCCGGAGCGCAAACGGTCAGTGCCTTCCAGCACCAGGCGATCTCCGGCCTTGAGACCCTGCTCGACCACGCTGAGCTGGCCGTCACTGGCGCCCACGCTGATCGGCGTCAGCTGCACCTTGTCTTCAGCGTCCACCACATAGGCGAAGGTGCCGCTGGCGCCGAACTGCAGCGCGGCGGCCGGCATCAGGGTGACGTTTTGCAGGGTTTTCACCCGCAGGCGCACGTTAACGAACTGGTTGGGGAAGAGCATTTCTTCGGCATTGGCGAAACGCGCCTTGAGCTTGACCGTGCCAGTGGCGGTATCGATCAGGTTATCGACGCTCTCCAGCTCGCCTTCGGCCAGTTTGAGTTTTTCACTGCGGTCCCAGGCCTCAACCGCGAGAGTTTCGCCTGCGCGCAGCTGCTGCACTACCGCCGGTAATTCGGCTTCGGGCAGGGTAAACATCACGGAGATTGGCAGCGTCTGGGTAATCACCACCAGCGGCAGTGCATCGCCACTACTGACCAAGTTACCCACGTCGGCCTGACGGATACCCAGGCGACCGGTAATCGGTGCACGAATCTGGGTGAACTCCAGGTTAAGCCGCGCAGTGGCGACATCCGCTTGCAGGCTCTTGATCCCGCCCCGGTACTGGTTGACCAGGGCTTCCTGAGTGTCGAGGGTCTGTTTGGCAATCGAATCTTCGGCATACAGACCGCGGTAACGCGCCAGGTCCAACTCGGCATTGCGCAGTTGCGCTTGGCTTTCCTGCAAGGCGCCCTGGGCCTGTTGCAAGGCGATTTCATAGGGACGTGGGTCGATAACCGCCAGCAAGTCGCCAGCTTTGACCTGTTGGCCGTCCTTGAATAGCAGCTTGACTAGCTCACCTTCGACCCGGCCGCGCACATTCACCGTGTTATAGGCGGTGACGGTACCCAGGGCCTTGAGCTCAACCGGGAAATCACCTTGCGTCACGTTGGCAACACGCACGGGCACCGGCCCACCATCGCGCCACGGCCCACCGCGTGCGGGCGCCTCCGGCGGGCTGGGCCAGAACCACCACAACAGTAAGGCCAGAACTACCAGCGCAAGCGAGCCGACCAGCCATTGGCGCGACAGGTTACGAGGACGGGTGGTGAGCTGTGTATCAGGCATGGCGACAATCACTTCCTTGGGGAGCGTGAACGATATTCACTATCAGCCACCCTGCAAAGCCTCTTTACCGCCTATTTACCTTTTCCTTACGTAACTAAATGTCTGATCCGAATAGAAAATTGCCGGAACAGTAGTAAACGCTACGCGGCGATGGCCCGTAAGTGATGGCAGGCAGAAATAAAAACGGCCTGCAAAGCAGGCCGTTGGCACAACGTAAACAGCTGTTACTGAAGCGCAGCCATCGCAGCGGCGTAGTTCGGCTCGTCAGCAATTTCGCCAACCAGCTCGCTGTGCAGCACCTTGTCGTTTTCATCCAGCACCACCACTGCGCGGGCAGCTACACCCACCAGCGGACCGCTGGCGATGGCCACACCGTAGTTCTGCAGGAAGTCAGCACCACGCATGGTCGAAAGGTTGATCACGTTTTCCAGGCCTTCAGCACCGCAGAAACGCGCCTGGGCAAATGGCAGGTCAGTGGAAATGCACAGCACCACGGTGTTGGCCAGTTTGCTGGCACCGGCGTTGAACGTACGCACGGAGGTGGCGCAGGTTGGGGTATCAACACTTGGGAAAATGTTCAGGACTTTGCGCTTGCCGGCCAGGCTGGCCAGGCTCACGTCGCTCAGGTCGCCGGCAACCAGGCTAAACGCCGGGGCTTGCTGACCAACCTGCGGCAGTTGACCGGTAACTTCAACCGGGGAACCTTTGAGGGTGACTTGTGCCATTGGAAACGATCCTTATCAGTGGATTTGAGGGGCGGTGAACAAGTAAGGGCGCGAACCGGCCAAATGGCAAGCACGCGCCCCTGCAAAGAGGGCAAGCAGAGCTGACCGTTGAGTCAGACTACCCTGCGCGCCCAGGCGACACATCAATTTTTTGCGAAGTGATCCTTGGTCAGCTTGACCACGATCGGACTGAGCAACAGCAGCGACAACAGGTTAGGAATCGCCATCAAACCGTTGAGGGTATCGGCCACCAGCCAGGCGAAGTCCAGCTGGGCAATCGCACCAAACGGCACGGCCAGCACCCAGAGCACACGGAACGGCAGAATTGCCTTGGTGCCCACCAGGTATTCCCAGCAGCGCTCGCCGTAATAGCTCCAGCCAAGGATGGTGGTATAGGCAAAGATCACCAGGGCGATGGTAAGGATATAACCGCCGACGCCAGGCATGGCCGACTCGAAGGCCGCTGCCGACAACGCCGCCCCGCTGGCACCGCTGGTCCATACGCCTGAGCAGATGATCGCCAGACCCGTCATCGAGCAGATGATAATGGTGTCAATAAAGGTGCCGATCATGCCGATCATGCCCGAGCGCACCGGGCTATTGGTGGTGCCGGCCGCCTGGGCGATACCGGCAGTACCCAGGCCCGCCTCGTTGGAGAAGATGCCGCGCGCTACACCGAAACGAATCGCCGCCATAACTGCCGCGCCAGCAAAACCGCCAGTGGCCGCTGCCGGGCTGAAGGCATGGGTGAAGATCAGCTCGAATGCGCCGGGAATCGCGTCAGCATGCACCACCAGCACAACGATCGAGGCAATGATGTAAGCCACGCACATAAACGGCACCAGCGACGCCGCCACCTTACCGATACGCTTGATCCCGCCAAGAATCACCAGACCGGTGATCACCATGGTTACCACACCGGTGACCCACAGCGGGATGTTGAAGCTGGCTTGCAGGGCCGAGGCCATGCTGTTGACTTGCACCATATTGCCGATGCCAAAACCGGCAAAGCCGCCGAAGATGGCGAACGCAGTGCCCAACCACAGCCATTTCTTGCCCAGGCCATTCTTTATGGCATACATCGGACCGCCGACGTGCTCGCCGCGCTCATCCTTCTCGCGGTAATGCACCGCCAACACCACTTCGCAGTACTTGGTGGCCATACCGACCAGTGCAGTACACCACATCCAGAACAACGCACCGGGGCCGCCGAGGAAGATCGCGGTGGCCACACCAGCGATATTGCCGGTACCGACAGTGGCGGCCAGGCAGGTCATCAGGGCTTGGAACGGGCTGATTTCACCGCTCTCGGCATCGCCTTTCTGACGGCCTTGCCACATCAGTTTGAAGCCCGCGCCAATCTTGCTCAGCGGCATGAATTTCAGACGCAACATGAGGAACAGACCGGTGCCGAGAATCAGCACCAGCATGGGCGGGCCCCAGACCACGCCATTGAGTTGATTGACCAGGGTGTTGACGAATTCCATGCTCATTTCCTTATTCTTGTAGTGAACGCGAGGTGGGTAGCCTTCGCTTGTCCGATTGCCGGGTAGGCCAAACTGATGAACAGAACGCGAACCGGGTTGGCGCGCCTGCAAACAGCGGATCGGGCTATACCAGCCAGCACAACGACTGCCAGGTATCAGCGGCGGTCAGTATATGAAGACTGTGATAGTGGTTTTCACTGTTTAGATTTCAACGCTCAGACGTTTTGAGCGAGGGGCGCAATTTAAACGCGAATTAACAGGCTTAATCCAGCGTCCTCCCGCAGAAACATGGCCTAGAAATCGCGCCGATAGAACAAATCCAGAGAGCTCGCCAACCCGCTGGCAGCCTCTAGGTAGAGCCGTCGGCTCAGTTCATAGCGCAACGCAATGGTATTCGCCGGTTCGAACACCCCCACGCCGTAGCGCAGGCTCAACCGCTCCGAGAGATTGCCGCTGGCGACCACGCTGGTGGTTACCCCAGAACCCTGGGTATCGAGCTGAAAGTCACTGATACCCAAGCCCTGCGCCAGGTTATTGACCAACGGTGCACTGCCGGCCATCCCCAGGGCCAGCGCAGCTTGTGCCAGCATCGTATTGTCACCACCGCCCTGCCCCAGTGGCCGCCCCATAACCAGGTAAGACAACGCCTGTTCCTGACTCATGGCCGGTTCGGAAAACACCGTACTGGTCGGTTGCGCGGCATTACCACTGAGGCGTAAACCAGCCGTCACGCCATCGACCTGGCGCACAGCCTCGATATCAAGAAATGGCTGATCAATCGGCCCGGCGAACAGCAGGCGTGCGCGGCGTACATTCAGGCGCTGGCCGTAGGCGCGGAAACGGCCCTTGTTCAGGCTCAGCTCACCGCGTGTATCCAGGTCATTGCCAATGTGTACGCGGCCGAGCAGCTCGGCATCCAGTCCAAAGCCGCTGAAGGTGAGGCGCTGTTGACCCACTTCAACGTCAACATCCATGGCGATGGCCGTCGCCTGCTGCTGCGGGCTGTCGCGCCCTACCACCTGGGCGTCACTGGACACCTGTACCGTTGAGGGCGGCAACTCGCGCACCTCAATCTTGCCGCTGGGGATCAGGACCTTGCCGGCCAGCGACAACTGCTCATCACGCAGGCTTAAACGCAGATCCGGTTCGACCTCCAACGAAGCATAGGGCTCGACAGTGACCGGCAGACGACAGCCTTGCAGCTGCATATTCGCCACCAATCCAGCCGCCCAATTCAGCTCGCCATTCAGGCTGCCCAGCCCTTGCTCGCCACTGCGCCAATCGCCCTCCAGCAGCAACCGCTCGCCTGCGATCTGCGCCTGCAGTTGCAGCTGCTCGATGTTCATCGGCAGTTCAGCGCCGCTTATTTCGCCATTCAGCACCCGCAGGTTGCCGTTGATCTGCGGTGCCAACAGCCCGCCCGACAATGTGCCCGCGCCATTCAGCTGCCCGGCGATACGATCGACCATCGGCACAAATGGACGCGCCAGGGCCAGGTCCAGACCATTGAGGCGGAAGCTGCCAGACAACGGCTTGCTCGCCGGACGCGGATCCAGTTGAGCCTGCAGCGACAGCTCGCCAATGGTTGGGCCACGCAGCTCCAGCAGGCTATCGATGCGCTGCGGGCGCAACTGTGTACTCAGGCGCAGGCTGTCGTAGGCAAACTCCAGCCACTGCTGCTGATCACGAATGCGCCAGATGCCGCTGCCGGCATCCAGTTCCAGGCTGCCATTCGGACCGCTGGCCGGCATATCGAGCTGCAGCCGACCATTGAGCTCACCCTGCCAGCTGAAATCCTTCGGCCACAGCGCCGCCAAGCTCTCCATGGGGAAGTTGCTCAGCTGGTAGTTGAGCTTGAGCTGCGGCAGCAGGCGCTGCTCCGTGCCGCACAGACTGGCCTCGCCAGAACGCCAGCAATGCGCGCCCAGGCTGAGCTGCCCATTGGCCAGCCGCACCAGCGTGGCCGGCTGTTGCAGGCGCCAATCCTGGCCACCGCTTTGCACCTCGCCACTACTCAGGCTGCCGCGCCAGTTACCCTTGTCCAGCTTGCCGGCCAGGGCCAGCTGGCTTTGCAACGAGGGACCTTGCAGGTGCAGCTCAAGACCTTGTTGCTGCTGATCACCGGCGGCAGTGACATCCAGACGCCCCAACTCGGTTTCACCCAGCTGAATACCCAATGCCTCCAGGGTGATTCGGCCACGCTGGGCACTGTTCAGGCTGGCGTCGAGCTTGAGCTGTTGCAGACGTTGATCGTCATAGGCCAGGCGCTGACCTTGCAGCTGCAACTGGCCCTGGGGGGCTTGTAGGTTGCCGGCCAGATCCAGCTGACCATTAAGGTGACCCTGCAAGCCTGGCCAAAGCTGCCCCAATCGCGGCATCGCTAGTAATAAACGGCCGCTCAGCTGTTGCTGCAAGGCGGCCTGACCGCTGATGCGGTTATCACCCAGGCGGATATCCAGGGCACTCAGCTCGCCCTGCTCCAGGCCACCGGCAAACTTCGCCAGCAGCTTGGCCGGCTGACCACGCAGGCGGCCGGTGAGGTCGATGTCGGCGTTAAGGTTAAGCTGCTGATTGATCAAGCTGCCAGAGCTGTTCAACGGCCCAGCAAGCGTGCCGGGTAACTCGGCCAACCAGTAAGCCGGATCAAGCTGACTCAACTGCAAACGCACATCCCAACTCAGCTGCTCGGCAAAACCCAAGCTGACCTGGCCTTCGGCGCGGCCTTGGCCGGCCTGCATACGCAGCTCTGGCAGATACAGCTTCTGTAGATCGCCACTCAGCGGGCTTTGCAGGCTAAAGGCGCCGGCCGGGCCATCCAGCTCGGCAGCGAAATGCCCGAGGTAGTTGCCATCCTGATAAGCCAGCTCGCCATTAAGCACCCGCAACGCCACAGGCGCTGGCTCCTCCAGCGGATAAAGGCGCTGCCAGGGGAAGCTCTGCCAGTTGAAGCGGCTGTCCAGGCTCAGACCTTGCTGCCAGTTCAGCTCGCCGCTGAGCTGTACCTGCTGCTCCGGTTCGGCGGTCAAGCTCAGGTTGCTGATGGCCGCGCCGTCAGCCTTGAGCAGCCCCGCCAGCGCCATAGCAATAGGCCCTTCAGTTGCTGGCAGGCTGGCACTGCCGATGATCTGATAGCCAGCCTGCAAATCGCCCTGGGCATTGAGCTCAACCTGCTCAAGGTTAAGGGTGTCGGGCAGCTCAGCGCTGGCTTTGAAGCTGGCGACCTGAAAGCGCAGTTGCGCCGGCAGGTGTTCAGCCAAAGGCTTTACCCAACCGCTCAGTTCGCCGGTCAGATAGCCGCTGCTGCTGGCTGTCAGTTGCACCCGCTCGCGCAGCTCACCGTTGAGCTGCAGTGCCACCGGCCAGGCCTGCTGCTCGGGCGCAGGCAGTCGTAGCTGTCCGTTCAGTTGCAGCGGCCAGTTGCCGGAGGTTTGCACCTGGCCCTGCAACGCCACCTGAAGATCGGCGGTAGCCAGGCTGAGGCTGTCAATCTGAATACCCTTTGCAGTCCAGCGCGCAGCCAACTGCAAGCCTTGCAACTGTTCGACGCCATTAAGCAGCATGATGTCGATCTGCACCTGCCCCAGTTGCAACGCCAGCGGCAGGCTCAGGTCCGGCAGACTGAACGGCTCGCTGCTTGGCTGCTCATCGCCAGGGAAAACCAGGCTGATTGGCCCGCTGTGCAGTTGCTCGATACATAGGGTCAGACGCAGCAGACAGGCCGGCGACCAATTCAGGCGAGGTGCCATAACCTGCACGCTATTCTCGCCCTGCTGCCAGCGCAGCTGCTGTGCGCTCCAGCTACCGCCTAGGCGGCCATCGAAGTCGTCCACCTGCAAGCCCGGCACCTGCGCCAATAACCAGCGGCTGCCGCCCTGGGTGCCCAGTAGCAAGCTCAGGCTGATGGCCAGCACCAGCAGCAGGCTCAGCAGACTGAACAGCCCACAACGTAACCAGCGCTTCACAGTTCCGGCCCCATGGAAAAATGCAGGCGCACGCCGCCCTGGTCATCCAATGGATGCGCCAGATCCAGGCGCAACGGTCCGAGTGGTGATACCCAACGCACGCCCAGACCCACGGCACTTTTCAGCGACGGAAGCTGCAGCGAGTCAAAGGTATTGCCCTGATCGAAGAAGCTCGCCAAGCGCCAGCGCTCAGTCAGGCTGTATTGGTATTCCAGGCTGCTGGTAAAGAGGTAGCGCCCACCGATCTTGTCGCCGGCGCGGTTTTCCGGCGACAGGCTCTGGTAGTCATAACCGCGCACGCTCTGGTCACCACCCGCGAAGAAGCGCAGGGACGGCGGCACCTTGGCAAACCCATCGGATTCAGTGCCGCCCACCTGCACCCGCCCCAGCAGTCGATGGCGCTTGAATACGGTGGTCAGACCTTTGAGTTGGATATTGCCGTGCAGCACATTGGCATCGGACAACAGCCCCTTGGCCGCACCGGACAGATCAAACTGCAGGCGGTAGCCGTGGTTGGGGTCGATCTGGTTATCACTCTGCAGGTAGGAATAACTCAGGCCTGGCATCAGCAGCGTGCTGGTCCCCGCGTCATCGCCCAGGTCGTACTGTTCGTGCTGCCATTTCAGCGACAACACGCGCTGCCAGCCGCTGTCGAGTTTGCTGTGCCATTCCGGGCCAAAGGTCAGCAGACGGCTGCTGCTGTCGGTATTGGCCAGGTCTTCGGCCTGATAGCCGCCGGCCACACGCAATTTATCGGTCAGCGGCGGATCGAGCGGCACGTCATACCACAGGCCAACATTCTGCCGCGGCGCCGACAGTTCGAACTCTGCGCCATAGCTATGCCCTTGCGGATTGGCCCAGTGCCGTGTCCAGTTGGCCCGGCCACGCGGCCCCACGTCGGTGGAAAAACCCAAGCCCAGGCCCATGCTGCGTGGCTTGCGCGCCTGCAATTGAACCTGCACAGGGATCTGTTCACCACTGGCAGTACTGGGGTTGGCATCCACCTGCACCGACTCGAAATAACCACTGGAGCGCAGCGCCTGATACAGCTCGGCAATCAGTGCCGAGTCATAGGGCGTATCGGTCGGGAACGGCACCATGCGCTGCAGCAATTGCTCATCGAAGGGCGCATCGCCGACAAAACTCACCGCGCCCAGTTGATAGCGCGGGCCGCTGAGATAGATCAGTTCGATATCGGCAACCCCGGCTTCGGGGTCGATTGTGAGTTTTTGACGACTAAAGCGCCCGGCGAAGAAGCCATAACGCGAGGCCTGATTCTGAATTTCGCGCTTCGCTGCGTCGTACTGACCGTGGTTAAGTTGTGCCCCGCTACGCAATTGCGGGTCATTGGGCGTACGAAAGGCGCGCAGTTGCGCCGCCGGGCCTTCGACGCGCACCACCACATCACGCAAACGCACCGGTTCACCCGGCTGAATGCGTACGGTCAGGCGCGGTGTTGCGCCCTCGCTGACTTCAGTCGTGATCTGCGCCTGGTAGAAGCCCAGCGCCTGGGCGGCTTTCTCTGCCTGGTTTTCGGCGACTCGACGAAAGCGCTGCAAGGCTTCAGCGTCACGCTCACCCAAGCTGCCGATGTAGCCCTCGATATTGCTTTTCAGCGCGCTGTTGGCAGGCTCAACCCGCACACGCAACTGTGCTTCGGCCAGGGCCGTAGCACTCAGCAGCAGAAGAAACAGCGCGGTGAAAAGGTGGAGAGAAACAGGCATGAGGGCGATGCTAGCACGAGCTCAGGGCCGACTTAGAGCACCAGTGCGGGCAAATAGTTGCGACTCGATGTGTCTGTAGTCACA
This sequence comes from Pseudomonas sp. FEMGT703P, assembly GCF_002786345.1. Lineage (NCBI taxonomy): Bacteria > Pseudomonadati > Pseudomonadota > Gammaproteobacteria > Pseudomonadales > Pseudomonadaceae > Pseudomonas > Pseudomonas sp. FEMGT703P. The sequence goes on from NZ_PGCM01000010.1 coordinate 546,253, forward strand.
CCGAGCAGGCCGTTATCAAGCACTGGCCTTGATTGCCAGTTGCGGACTTGGATGGAAGAAAACGTGCTCGATAATCGGGCCGATGGCCACTTCCCCAATCTCTTCGTACCCCTGGCGCTTATAGAAATCCAGGTAATGCGAATTTCCGGTATCAAGCACCACGCCCTGGGAACTGGCGTCTTCGGCGCACCAGTTGTGCAGTGCTTCAAGCAGTTGCTCGCCAAGGTTTTTGCCCTGGTATTCCGGATGAATGCCCAGCAGCGGCAACACGTGGTAGGGCCCCGGCGGCAGGCAGGCGATCACTGCATCGTGGTATTCCAGATAGCGCTTGGTGCAACGGAAGCCGGTGGTCAGCAGCATGCGCATGCGCCAGCCCCAGCTTTCGGTGATGTCCATGCGCCGCTGTGGCGGAGCGATCAACGCCATGCCGATCAGTCGATCGTCGATCAGCAAGCCAATCGCCGGCAGGTCTTCGGCAAAGTGCTGCTGCACCAGCTCACGTACCGTGGCGCGTACGCGCTGGTCATAGCCTGGCCGCTCGGCTTCAAACAGGTAGGCAAAGGTGGGGTCGTGACGATAGGCGTGATACAGCAGCGAGCGTGCTTCGCGGGCATAGCCACTATCGAGCATACGTACTTCGGCGAGACTGTTGGGCATCGAATTGACCTCTGTTGTTCTTGATTTACTGGGCCTGCAGCCACGTTAGCACCGCGCACCCTGCGCCGCCACAGGCTGGCCGGCAGGGCCGCTAATCGGCTAGCATCGCGGGCTTTCCAGAGCCACAGCCAGGACTGCCGCCCATGAAGATCGTCTCCTTCAATATCAATGGCCTGCGTGCACGCCCGCATCAACTGGCAGCATTGATCGAGAAACACCAGCCGGATGTGATCGGCCTGCAGGAAACCAAAGTTGCCGACGAGCAGTTCCCCGAGGCGGATATCCGTGAGCTCGGCTATCACGTGCACTACCATGGCCAGAAAGGCCATTACGGTGTCGCCCTACTCTCGCGCCAGGAACCACTGAGCCTGCACAAGGGCTTTCCCGGCGACGCCGAAGACGCGCAGCGACGTTTTATCTACGGCACCTTCGCCGATGCCCAAGGCAACCCGGTGACGGTGATGAACGGCTACTTTCCGCAAGGCGAAAGCCGCGACCATCCGACCAAGTTCCCGGCAAAACAGCGTTTCTATGCCGATCTGCAACAGCTGCTGCTGAGCCAGTTCAGCCCCGAGCAGGCGCTGGTGGTGATGGGTGATATCAATATTTCGCCGGAAGATTGCGACATCGGCATTGGTGAACCCAATCGTCTGCGCTGGCTGAAAACCGGTAAATGCAGCTTTCTGCCAGAAGAGCGCGAGTGGCTGGCCACCCTAAAGAACTGGGGCCTGGTTGACAGCTTCCGTCATCTCAACCCCACAGTGAATGACCGTTTCAGCTGGTTCGATTACCGCAGCCGCGGCTTCGAAGACGAACCCAAGCGCGGCCTGCGCATCGACGTGATTCTCGCCTCTCAGGCTTTGCAGGCGCGGATCAAGGACGCCGGCGTCGACTACGACCTGCGCGGCATGGAAAAGCCATCGGACCATGCCCCCATCTGGCTTGAATTGGCTCAGTAAGCCTGCAATAGAGCCTTCATATAGATAAGTGACTGTCATATTGCAGTCACTTTTTTGTCTTATCGTCGCGGCACTTTCACTCACCCATATAAGGTGTTTGCCGCATGCTGCGCGCCTCCTCTGCCTTCGAACGTGACACCTGGATTCGCACCGTCAGCTTTTTGCTGCTCGGCTCCATCTGCTACGCCCTGCCCTGGTCAGTATTTGCCGCCCTGCCAGTCCCAAGCGACAACAGCAGCGTGCTGCGCATTCAGGGCTCCAACACCATTGGCGCGCGGCTGGGCCCGGCATTGGTCAAAGGCCTGCTTGAGGAACAAGGCCTGAGCGCAATCCGCATCGAAGCAGGCAATGCAGAAAACGAGCAGACAATCATCGGCAAAACCACCGATGGCCGCAGTGTGAGCATCGAGGTAGCGGCCCATGGTTCGGGCACTGGGTTTACCTCACTGGCCGACGGCAGTGCTGAACTGGCGGCCTCGTCCCGACCGATCAAGGACAGCGAAGCCACTAGCCTGCTGAACTTGGGCGACCTGAAAAGCGCCAGCGCCGAGCAGATCATCGCCCTCGATGGCCTGGCTATTATCCTGCACCCGAATAACCCGCTGGGCGCGCTGAACACGGCACAACTGGCACAGATATTCGCTGGCGAGATCAGCAACTGGTCGCAACTCGGCGCCCCGGCTGGCGCCATCACCCTGTACGCCCGGGATGACAAGTCCGGTACCTTCGACACGTTCAAGGAGCTGGTGCTGAGCGCCAATGGCAAAGCCTTGGCGGCCAGCGCCAAACGCTTTGAGTCGAGTGAAAAACTCTCCGACGCGGTCAGCCAGGACCCTAATGGCATCGGCTTTATTGGCCTGCCGTATATCCGCCAGGCCAAAGCGCTGGCGATTGCCGCGGGTGATTCGCAACCCATGCTGCCAAGCCTGACCCTAATCGCCACCGAGGATTACCCGCTGTCGCGACGGTTGTTCTTCTACAACCAGCCAGAGTTGAGCAACCCTTGGGGACGCGCTCTGGTGCAGTTTGCTCATAGTCCGCGCGGACAGGCGATCGTTGAACAGAGCGGATTTATTGCGCAGACCGTTCAAGCGGTAAAAATCCCCGTAAACCCGCAGATGCCGTCGAATTACCAAGAGCTGGCCGAGCATGCGCAACGTCTGTCGGTAAACTTTCGTTTTCAGGAAGGCAGCGCCACTCTCGACAATAAAGCCCTGCGTGATCTCAACCGGCTGATGACCTACCTAAACGAGCAGAACAAGCTGCGCGATAAAGTGGTGCTGGTTGGGTTTGGCGATACCAAGGCTGACACCGCCCGCGCTGAACTGCTGTCGAAACTGCGCGCCATGGCAGTGCGCCGTGAATTGAACAAAGGTGGCGTGATCTTCCGCGATATCATCGGCCTGGGTGATGAGCTGCCAGTCGCCGCCAACAGCGGTGATGACGGGCGGATCAAGAACCGCCGGGTAGAAGTCTGGGTTTATTGAGCCTGGCTCAGCCCCGGCGTTGTTTGCAGGTATTGCTGCATTAGGCAGTGATTAACAACGCCGAGTGGCTAAGCTGAACAAACTTTCTCGCCTCTACTTGAGGTTCTGCCATGCTCGCTACACCTCTGCGGTTGATCCTGCTACTGGCACTGCTGGTCGTACAAACCGTCCAGGCCGAGGTGTTCCGCGTGTTTGGCGCACACGATGGCTTCCCCAAATACTTTCAGGAGGATGGTGAGGCCAAGGGCATTGTCGTGGACATCAGTAAACACTGCCTGAACCAGATGCAGGTGCCCTACCAGATCCAGCTGCTGCCATGGAAACGCGCCTATACCATGGCCGAACGCAGCGAAGGCGGCGTAATTGGTTTGTCGATCAGTGATGAGCGCCTGGCCCTGTTCGATTTTTCCGAAGCGATTTTCACCGAACATATCGTGCTGGTGGTGCAGAAAGGCCACGAGTTTGCCTACCAGAACATCACTGACCTGAAAGACAAGCTGATCGGCGCCACTATCGGCACCAGCTATGGCACTGCCTATGACGAAGCCGTGGCTAACGGCACCCTGACCATCGTCGGCTTCAATGACACTCGCAGCGGTCTGGGCATGCTGCAGCGCGGGCGCATTGATGCGATCCTGGTCGGCTCCAGCGTTGATATCAGCCGGCTCGCCCAGAGCTGGCCTGGCTTGCAGGCCGATGCCTTCACAACGTTGCCGGTGCCGTTCAAGAGCGACAGCAAGCACATGGGCATCGCCAAAACGCTGAAGATGGGCTGGTTCCTCGAGCAGTTCAATCAGTGCCTGAAGAATGGCCATGACACGGGCATTTTTGCCCCAATCATCTACCAATACAGCAACTAAATCGCCCGCTCAGGTGCTTGCCAAGTTTGCTGCGAGAGCCTAATGCTTAGGCCATGTCTGTGTTGGTGATTGCCGATATACACAGCCCTTTCAGGAGCATTGATCGTTTGAGCTCACCGAGCATCGTTATCGAGCCGCTGGCGCAGCGCGGCAAGCTGCGTTGGCAAGTGCGCATGGGTCGACGTAGCCTGATCTTCCATGATGAGCAGGCCGCCCGTGCCTTCGCTGCGCAACTGCATATGCGTTTGCTCTGGCTGCAAGAGCATGCCAACCCGGATGATGAGTTTGCCCCGCCGGGCAAATCATACGAATAGCCTGTGCTTTCTTTGCTAAGGGCTTTAGCCGCGACACGTTCACGATCAATCGCGGCTAAAGGCCTTCCCACATAGCCTGGCAAACAACGATAGAGCATGCCTAAAACAGCACTATCCACAACGCACAAGGCCCGCAATTGCGGGCCTTGTGCGTTTTCAGTGACGTGCCCAGCGCCTTAGCGGCTGGCTTTCATCACATCCTTGGACACGTACTTGCCGATCTCGAACTTGCCAATCGCCGCGCGATGCACTTCGTCCGGGCCGTCAGCCAGACGCAGGGTGCGCTGCATGGCGTACCAGTAGGCCAGCGGGAAGTCGTTGCTAACCCCGGCGCCGCCGTGAATCTGGATGGCGCGGTCAATCACTTTCAGCGCCACGTTCGGTGCGACCACCTTGATCTGGGCGATCTCACTGGCGGCGATCTTGTTACCCACGGTGTCCATCATGTACGCCGCGTTCAGCGTCAGCAGACGTGCCATGTTGATTTCCATGCGCGAGTCGGCAATGTGATCAATGTTGCCGCCCAGACGCGCCAGCGGTTTGCCGAAGGCGGTGCGGCTGATGGAGCGCTCGCACATCAACTTCAGTGCGCGCTCGGCCATGCCGATGGAGCGCATGCAGTGGTGAATACGGCCTGGGCCAAGGCGACCCTGAGCAATTTCGAAGCCACGGCCCTCACCCAGCAGCACGTTTTCGTAAGGTACACGGACATTTTCGAACAGTACTTCGGCATGGCCGTGCGGCGCATCGTCGTAACCGAACACCGGCAGCGGACGCAGCACTTTCACACCCGGGGCGTCCATCGGCACCAGAATCATCGAGTGCTGTGCATGGCGCGGGCCATCCGGATTGGTCAGGCCCATGAAGATCATGATTTTGCAGCGCGGGTCGCACGCACCCGATGTCCACCATTTGCGGCCGTTGATCACCCACTCATCACCCTGGCGCACTGCGCTGGCCTGCATATTGGTGGCATCGGAGGACGCTACACCGGGCTCGGTCATGGCGAACGCGGAACGGATGGTGCCGTCCAGCAGCGGCTTGAGCCACTGCTCTTTCTGCGCTTCGTTGGCATAGCGCACCAACACTTCCATGTTGCCGGTATCCGGCGCAGCGCAGTTGAACGGCTCGGCACCGATCAACGAGCTGCCCATGATTTCCGCCAGCGGCGCGTATTCAGTGTTGGTCAGGCCGGCACCCAGCTCGGACTCCGGCAGAAACAGGTTCCACAGGCCTTCGGCTTTAGCCTTGGCTTTCAACTCTTCCATGATCGCAGTGGGCTGCCAGCGATCGCCTTCATTGACCTGCTGCTCGAACACGGCTTCGGCTGGATAGACATGGGTCTCCATAAACGCGGTGACGCGCTCACGCAGCTGCTGAACCTTGGGGGAGTAGGCGAAATCCATGATGGCTACCTTCTGACGCTGATTTTTGGGGAATTCGGTGAAGTGGAAATGATGCTAGAACAGGGCTTAGGATTTATCTAATCTATTCTCACCGTGTATAAACATTCATCACCGATATATGATCCACTGATACCGACATCCTGCGGAGCGAGCGTGTAATGAATCTGAACAAGGTCGACCTCAACCTCTTTGTCGTCTTCGATGCCATCTACACCGAGGCCAATCTAACCCGCGCCGGACAGATCGTCGGTATTACCCAACCCGCCGTATCCAACGCCCTGGCACGCCTGCGGGAAACCTTCAATGACCCGCTGTTTGTACGCACCGCCCAGGGTATGGTGCCCACGCCAATGGCGCAAAACATCATCGGCCCGGTGCGCAACGCGCTGCAGCAGTTGCGTATCTCCGTGCAGGAAAGCCGCATTTTCAACCCAGCGCAGGCCAATAAAACCTTCCGCATCAGCATGACTGACCTCACCGAGGCCATTATCCTGCCGCCGCTGTTCCAGCGCCTGCGCCGCATGGCACCTAACGTAAACATTGAAAGCATGCTCGCGCGGCGCCGCGAAACCACCAAGGAGCTGGCTGCTGGCCGCCTGGATTTTGCGGTGGACGCACCGCTCAATACGGACCCGCAGGTGCGCCACGTCAAGCTGATGGAAGACCGTTACGTCTGTGCCCTACGCCGTGGCCATCCGCTGGCCAAAGACAAGATCAGCCTCGACGAATACATGGGCCTGACCCATATCCATATTTCCAGCCGGCGCAGTGGCTTGGGGCACGTTGACCTGGCTCTGGGCCGCATGGGCATCCAGCGCAAGATTGCCCTGCGCTCGCAGCATTACCTGATGGCCACCACGGTGCTGCAGAGCACAGACATGGCCATGACCGTGCCGGAGCGCTTTGCCCGTCGCAATGACCTGCATTTTGTCGAGTTGCCGATCAAGGACATGACGCCCCTGGAAACCCACCTGTACTGGCACGAAAGCACCGACCAGGACCCAGCCAATCGCTGGATGCGCGAGCAGATCATCGAAATTGCCCAGCAGGCCATTGCCTTGGAGAAAAAAGCCGAGAAGGCTCAGGCCTGATGCCATTGGCCAGCACGCGTACGCCACTGCGGGTGCTGTTTATCTGCGCCAAGAACCGCCTGCGCAGCCCCACCGCCGAACAGGTTTTCGCCAATTGGCCTGGGGTAGAAACCGCCTCGGCTGGGGTTAACCGCGATGCTGACAACCCCGTCAGCCCCGAACTGCTCGAGTGGGCCGAGTTGATCCTGGTGATGGAAAGCCGCCATCGGCGCAAACTGGCTGAAAAGTTTCGCCACCAGCTTGGTAACAAGCCCATCTACAGCCTCAATATCCCCGACGATTACGCGTATATGGAGCCCGCGCTGGTGCATGTCCTGCAACAGCGCGTACCTCCCTACCTTTCTAGATAAGCGCTGTAAGCCTTTATCGGATAAAAGTTTTCAGCTCATAAATCCGCATCAGGTTTAATCAACCCGATCACGCAGCACGCGCTCTGGTTGACTACAGACGCCCACAGGCTTACGTTAACGTAAAGGTAAACAAGAGCGCTGCCGCATGTCCGCCACCACCTACTCCATTTCCGAACTGGCCCGCGAGCTGGATATCACCACCCGCGCCATTCGTTTCTATGAAGAACAGCAGATGCTCAGCCCCGAACGTCGCGGCCAGGAGCGCATATACACGGCCAAGGACAAGGTCACCCTCAAGCTGATCCTGCGCGGCAAACGCATCGGCTTTTCGCTGGCCGAGTGCAAGGAACTGATCGAGCTATACGACCCGGTGCACGGCAATCACAAGCAGCTGCACACCTTTATGGCCAAGATCGCCGAGCGCCGCGCCCAGCTGCAGCAGCAACTGCTGGACATCGAACAGATGCAACTTGAGCTGGATACGGCCGAAGAGCGCTGTCTAGCTGCCTTGGCTGAAACTGATAAAAAACAAACCGTTATCTCCTGAACTTAATTCGAACAATTACAGGTGGAACCATGAGCTACCCATCCCTCAACTTCGGTCTCGGCGAGACCATCGATATGCTGCGCGACTCGGTGTATCAGTTCTCACAAGCCGAACTGGCCCCGCGTGCCGCGCAGATCGACCGCGACAACGAGTTCCCCATGGACATGTGGCGCAAGTTCGGCGACATGGGCCTGCTCGGCATGACCGTGGAAGAGGAATACGGCGGCACCAACATGGGCTACCTGGCGCATGTGGTGGCCATGGAAGAGATCAGCCGCGCCTCGGCCTCGGTCGGCCTGTCCTACGGCGCCCACTCAAACCTGTGCCTGAACCAGATTCGTAAGAACGGCACCCACGAGCAGAAGGCCAAGTACCTGCCCAAGCTTTGCTCCGGTGAGCATGTCGGCGCCCTGGCCATGAGCGAACCAAACGCAGGCTCTGACGTGGTATCGATGAAGCTGCGCGCCGAGAAACGCGGTGACCGCTATGTGCTCAACGGCAACAAGATGTGGATCACCAACGGCCCCGACGCCCACACCTATGTGATCTACGCCAAGACCGACCTCAACGCCGGCTCGCGCGGCATGACCGCGTTTATCGTCGAGCGCGACTACAAGGGCTTCTCCCGCCACCAGAAGCTGGACAAGCTGGGCATGCGCGGCTCAAACACCTGCGAACTGGTGTTCGAGGACTGCGAAGTACCGGAAGAGAACATCCTCGGCGCAGAAGGCGGCGGCGTACGCGTGCTGATGAGCGGCCTGGACTACGAGCGCACCGTGCTCTCCGGCGGCCCGACCGGGATCATGACGGCTTGCATGGACGTGGTGCTGCCCTACGTACACGAACGCCAGCAGTTCAAGCAGTCCATCGGCGAATTCCAGCTGGTGCAGGGCAAGCTGGCCGATATGTACGCCGGCATGAACGCTTCCAAGTCCTACCTCTACAACGTCGCTAAGGCCTGTGACCGCGGCGAGGAGTCGCGCAAGGACGCCGCCGCTGTGATCCTCTACACCGCCGAGATGGCCACCAAGATGGCCTTGGACACCATCCAGCTGCTCGGTGGCAACGGCTACACCAACGAATATCCAGCCGGCCGCCTGCTGCGTGACGCCAAGCTCTACGAGATTGGCGCCGGCACCAGCGAAATCCGCCGGATGCTGATCGGCCGCGAACTGTTCAACGAAACCAAATAGCCTGACGGAGCGCGCCAGATGGCCATTCTGCACACCCAGATCAACACCCGTTCGCCGGAGTTCGCCGCCAACAGTGCGGCGATGCTCACCCAGGTCAACGACCTGCGCGCCCTGCTCGCCCGCATCCATGAAGGCGGCGGTGCCAAGGCTCAGGAGCGTCACACCTCGCGCGGCAAGTTGCTGCCACGTGAACGAATCAACCGCCTGCTGGATATCGGCTCACCGTTTCTTGAGATCGGCCAGCTGGCCGCCTATGAGGTGTATGGCGAAGAGGTGCCGGCGGCTGGCGTAGTGGCCGGTATCGGTCGGGTCGAAGGTGTCGAATGCATGATCGTGGCCAACGACGCCACGGTAAAAGGCGGCAGCTACTACCCGCTGACCGTGAAAAAGCACCTGCGCGCGCAGACCATCGCCCAACAGAATCGCCTGCCGTGCATCTACCTGGTGGATTCCGGCGGCGCCAACCTGCCGCGTCAGGATGAGGTGTTCCCGGATCGCGAGCACTTCGGCCGAATCTTCTTTAACCAAGCCAATATGTCGGCCATGGGCATCCCGCAGATCGCCGTGGTCATGGGTTCCTGCACCGCCGGTGGCGCCTATGTGCCTGCCATGGCCGATGAAGCGATCATGGTGCGCAACCAGGCCACCATCTTTCTCGCCGGCCCGCCGCTGGTAAAAGCCGCAACCGGTGAGGTGGTCAGCGCCGAAGACCTCGGCGGTGCCGATGTGCACTGCAAAACCAGCGGCGTGGCCGACCATTACGCAGACAACGATGAGCACGCCCTGGCTCTGGCGCGGCGCAGCATTTCTAATCTGAACTGGCGCAAGCTCGGTGTGCTGAATAACCGCGAGCCGATCAACCCGCTGTACAGCAGCGAAGAGCTGTACGGGGTGATTCCGGCGGACGCCAAGCAACCCTTCGATGTGCGTGAAGTGATCGCTCGCACCGTCGATGGCAGTGTATTTGATGAATTCAAGGCGCTGTTTGGCGCAACCTTGGTTTGTGGTTTTGCGCATATCCACGGTTATCCAGTGGCGATCCTCGCCAATAACGGCATCCTGTTTGCCGAATCGGCGCAAAAAGGCGCGCACTTTATCGAGCTGGCCTGCCAGCGCGGCATTCCGCTGCTGTTCCTGCAGAACATCACCGGCTTTATGGTCGGGCAGAAGTACGAAGCCGGCGGCATCGCCAAACACGGCGCCAAGCTGGTAAACGCTGTGGCCTGCGCCAAGGTGCCGAAATTCACCGTGATCATCGGCGGCAGCTTCGGCGCCGGTAACTACGGCATGTGCGGCCGCGCCTACGATCCACGTTTTCTGTGGATGTGGCCGAATGCGCGCATCGGCGTGATGGGTGCCGAGCAGGCCGCCGGTGTACTGGGGCAGGTCAAACACGAACAAGCCGCCCGTGCTGGGCAGAGCTTCTCCGCCGAGGATGAGGCCAAGCTCAAACAGCCGATCCTCGAACAGTACGAACGCCAGGGCCACCCGTACTACTCCAGCGCGCGCTTGTGGGATGACGGGGTTATCGACCCGGCGCAAACCCGCGACATATTGGGCCTGGCGCTGTCTGCCAGCCTTAACGCGCCGATCGAGCCGACCACATTTGGCGTGTTCCGCATGTAAGGCAGCGCCCTGCCCCGGATTCTAGAGCGACAGACCATGACCGACTTCAACACCCTCGAACTGCAAACAGACCCACGCGGCTTTGCCACCCTCTGGCTTAATCGTGCGGACAAAAACAACGCCTTTAACGCCGAGATGATCCGCGAGCTGATTCTTGCCCTCGACGCGGTGATGGCCGACAAAACCCTGCGTTTCCTGCTGCTGCGCGGCCGCGGCAAACACTTCTCCGCCGGTGCCGACCTGGCCTGGATGCAGCACGCCGCGACCCTGGACTATAACGCCAACCTGGCTGATTCGCGTGAGCTGGCCGAGCTGATGCACAACCTGTATCAGCTGAAGATCCCGACCTTGGCCGTGGTGCAAGGCGCGGCCTTTGGCGGGGCGCTGGGTTTGATCAGCTGCTGCGATATGGCCATTGGCACCGTTGACGCCCAGCTGTGCCTGTCCGAGGTACGCATCGGCCTGGCGCCGGCGGTGATCAGCCCCTTTGTCGTGCAGGCCATCGGCGAACGCGCCGCTCGCCGTTATGCCCTGACTGCCGAGCGTTTCAGCGGCCAACGCGCCCAGGAACTGGGGTTATTTGCCGAATGCTATGCCGCCGATGCCCTGGAGCAGGCCGTGGCCGAGTGGATCAACACGCTGCTGCTTAATAGCCCGCAGGCCATGCTGGCGAGCAAGGATCTGCTGCGTGAAGTCGGCAGCGGCGTGCTAACCCCAGCGCTGCGCCGTTACACAGAAAACGCCATTGCCCGCATCCGCGTCAGCCCCGAAGGTCAGGAAGGTCTGCGGGCCTTCCTGGATAAACGCAAACCCGCCTGGCAGGAGCCACAAGCATGAGTCTCAAGCCTATCGACACCCTACTGGTGGCCAACCGTGGCGAGATCGCTTGCCGGGTGATGCGTACGGCCAAGGCCATGGGCATCCAGACCGTGGCGGTACACAGCGCCATCGACACCAGCGCCCGCCATGTGCGCGAAGCCGATCTGGCGGTGAATCTCGGCGGTGCCAAGCCGGCGGACAGTTACCTGCGTATCGACGCGCTGATCGCTGCGGCCAAAGCCAGCGGTGCCCAGGCGATTCACCCCGGTTATGGCTTTCTTTCGGAAAACGCCGACTTTGCCCGCGCCATCGAAACCGCCGGTTTGATCTTTCTCGGCCCGCCCTCCTCGGCTATCGACGCCATGGGCAGTAAATCGGCCGCCAAGGCGCTGATGGAAGCCGCCGGCGTACCGTTGGTGCCCGGTTATCACGGCGAAGCACAGGATGTGGAAACCTTCCGCACTGCCTCGAACGCAATCGGCTACCCGGTACTGCTCAAGGCTGCTGCCGGTGGCGGCGGCAAGGGTATGAAAGTGGTCGAGGTTGAGAGCGAACTGGCCGAGGCTCTGGCCAGCGCCCAGCGCGAGGCGCAATCGTCGTTCGGCGACTCACGCATGCTGGTGGAAAAATACGTACTCAAGCCGCGCCATGTGGAAATCCAGGTATTTGCCGACCAGCACGGCAATTGCCTGTACCTGAATGAGCGCGACTGCTCGATCCAGCGTCGCCACCAGAAGGTCGTCGAAGAAGCACCGGCCCCGGGTCTGTCAGCCGAACTGCGTCGCGCCATGGGCGAGGCTGCGGTCAAGGCGGCGCAAGCCATCGGCTATGTCGGCGCCGGCACCGTGGAATTTCTGCTGGATGAGCGCGGCGACTTCTTTTTTATGGAAATGAACACCCGCCTGCAGGTCGAGCACCCGGTTACCGAGCTGATCACCGGCCTGGATCTGGTGGCCTGGCAGATCCGCGTCGCCCGTGGTGAAGCGCTGCCGATCACCCAGGAGCAAGTGCCGCTGATTGGCCACGCCATTGAAGTGCGGCTGTATGCGGAAGATCCGGACAACGACTTTTTGCCTGCCACCGGCACCCTGGCGCTGTACCGCGAAGCCAATGCCGGCCCAGGTCGCCGGGTAGACAGCGGCGTTAGCGAAGGCGATGAAGTCTCGCCCTTCTATGACCCGATGCTCGGCAAACTGATCGCCTGGGGCGAAAACCGCGAGGAGGCGCGCCTGCGCCTGCTGGCCATGCTTAAGGAAACCTGCGTCGGCGGGGTTAGAACCAATCTGGCCTTCCTTACCCGCGTACTGGCCCACCCGGCCTTTGCCAATGCGGAGTTGGATACCGGCTTTATTCCACGTCACGAAGCACAGCTGCTGCCTCCGGTAACCGAGTTACCGGTCGAGTTCTGGCAACTGGCTGCCGAAGCCTTTGTGCAAAGCGAAGCGCCGCTGCAGCGGCCCGACGACTACCACTCTCCCTGGTCACGTAATAACGGCCTACGCCTGGGCCTGCCAGCGGAAACCGATCTACATCTGAACTGCCAGAGCGAACGCCAGGTAATTCGCCTGCGACATGCTTCGGTTTACACCGTACAGCTGCAAGGCGAAGTCCTGCAGGTGGAGCGCGACGGCCTGCGTCAGCAGCATCTGGCGATTCGCCGCGGCGACAGCCTGTATCTGCACTACGCCGGCGAACTGCGCAGCATTCAACGCGTCGACCCGATTGCTGAAGTTGAAGCCGGCCATCAGCATCACGGCGGCCTGACGGCACCGATGAACGGCAGTATCGTGCGGGTGCTGGTGGAAGCCGGCCAGCAGGTCGAAGCCGGTGCTGCGCTGGTGGTGCTGGAAGCGATGAAGATGGAACACAGCATCCGCGCGCCGCATACCGGAACCGTAAAGGCGCTGTATTGCAGCGAAGGCGAGATGGTTAGCGAAGGCGCGGTACTGGTGGAGCTGGAAGAAATCAGCGCATAACCTTTTGTAGGAGTGCCTTTAGCCAAGCTCGCCGCTAAAGCGCCTCCTACGACGTTGAGCGCGATACTCATCGAGACGAACAACGAGGCAACGATGAACCTACCCAAACAAGTCCGCCTGGTCGAAGTCGGCCCGCGCGACGGTTTGCAGAATGAGAAACAGCCGATCAGCGTGGCCGACAAGGTGCGCCTGGTCGATGACCTGTCTGCCGCAGGCCTCGGCTATATCGAGGTGGGCAGCTTTGTCTCGCCCAAGTGGGTGCCGCAGATGGCTGGCAGCGCCGAGGTGTTTGCGCAGATCCAGCAACTACCAGGTATTACCTACGCGGCGCTGTCTCCCAATCTGAAAGGCTTTGAAGGCGCACTGGAAGCGGGCGTTAGGGAAGTTGCGGTGTTTGCCGCGGCTTCGGAAGCCTTCTCGCAGAAGAATATCAACTGCTCGATCAGCGAGAGCCTTGAGCGCTTTGTCCCAGTAATGGACGCCGCCAAGCAGCATGGAATTCGCGTGCGCGGCTATGTGTCCTGCGTACTGGGCTGCCCCTACGACGGCAGCGTGCCACCCGAACAGGTGGCCAGCGTGGCCCGTGAGCTGTATGCCATGGGCTGCTATGAGGTTTCCCTGGGCGACACCATAGGGGCCGGCACTGCCGGAGCTACCCGTCACCTGTTCAACGTGGTCGGCCGCGAGGTGCCACGTAATTTGTTGGCCGGACACTTCCACGACACTTATGGCCAGGCTTTGGCCAATATCTACGCCAGTCTGCTCGAAGGCATCAGCGTATTCGACAGCTCGGTTGCGGGTCTGGGCGGCTGCCCTTACGCCAAAGGCGCCACCGGCAATGTTGCGACCGAAGATGTGCTGTACCTGCTTGAGGGCCTGGGCATTGAAACCGGTATCGATATGGGCCGGCTGATCACCGCCGGCCAGCGTATTTGCGCGGTACTGGATAAGCCCAATGGCTCGCGTGTGGCGCGGGCCAAGCTGGCCAGCGCGTAGTTGTAGGTAGTGCGTAAGGTTTTATTTACGCACTGTAAAGCAGCGCCGTCAGGCTTACTGCCCGCTGCCTGATGGCGGTGCAAAGCGACTACAGCAGCTGCTGCTAGCGATCAGCGCGAGCGCTCAACAACTCGACGCAAGCCCTCCGCCAGCCAGTAGGCTTGCAGCAATAAGCCGGCTAACCGCGCCGGCATAACAAGAATGATGAGGAAGCACGATGCAACAGCCCCTGTGGACGCCTTCTGCCGAACGTATTGCGGCTACACGGATGGACAGCTTCCGCCGCTTCGTCAATCAGTACCACAGCCTGCAACTGGCCGACTATCCGGCCCTGCACGCCTGGAGCGTGGCGCAGCGCGAGGCATTCTGGCATGCGATTGTCGAGTTCTTTGAAATACGCTTTAGCGCCCAGCCCGAGGCAGTGCTGCAAGAAAGCAGCGCCATGCCCAGCGCTCACTGGTTTCCCGGTGCAACGCTGAACTTTGCCGAACACCTGCTGCGCCGCCGCGATAACCACCCTGCCCTGGTGGCTATCGGTGAAGACGGTTCCCGCGAGCAACTGAGCTATGCCGAACTGGCCGCCCATGTCGCTGGTTTGCAACGCAGCCTGCGCGCTGCCGGCGTGGGTATCGGCGACCGCGTTGCCGCTTTTATGCCCAACACCTGGCAAACCCTGGTCGGCATGCTTGCCGCCAGCAGCCTGGGCGCCACCTGGTCGAGCTGCTCGCCGGACTTTGGCACCCAGGGCGTGATCGACCGCTTCGGCCAGATCGAGCCCAAGGTGCTGATCGCCGCCGCCGGCTATCGCTACGCCGGCAAGAATCTGGATCTGACCGCCAAGCTCAACGAAATCCTCGAGCGCCTGCCCTCGCTTGAGCAGTTGATTGTGGTGCCCTACTCCAACACCCAGACCAAAGCCGACGACTTCCATTCGGAGGCCAAAGTTGCGTTGTGGCAGGACTTCTACCAGGCCGGCGGCGAGCCCGAATTCACCCAGGTACCGTTCGATCACCCGCTGTATATCCTCTACTCCAGCGGCACCACGGGCGTACCCAAGTGCATCGTGCACGGCACTGGCGGCACTCTGTTGCAGCACGTCAAGGAACTCGGCCTGCACACCGATCTGCATGCCGACGACACGCTGTTCTACTACACCACCTGCGGCTGGATGATGTGGAACTGGCTGGTTTCCGGCCTGGCCCTGGGCGCGACTCTGGTGCTGTTTGACGGCTCGCCCTTCCACCCCGGTGCCGAGCGGCTGATCGACCTGATCGATGCGGAGAACATCAGCATCTTCGGCACCAGCGCCAAGTTTCTCGCTGCCCTGGAAAAAGCCGGGGCCAAGCCCGGCAGCACGCACAAACTGCAACGGCTTAAGGCGATTTTGTCGACCGGCTCGCCGCTGTCTCACGAGAGCTTCGAGTACGTCTACCGCGAGATCAAAGCCGATATCTGCTTATCGTCGATCTCCGGCGGCACCGATATCGTCTCCTGCTTCGCTCTCGGCAACCCGGTGCTGCCGGTGTGGCGCGGCGAGCTGCAATGCAAGGGCTTGGGCATGGACGTGCAGGTGTGGAACGACGCTGGCCAAGCGGTTACAGGCGAAAAAGGCGAATTGGTCTGCGCGCAGCATTTCCCCAGCATGCCGGTGGGCTTCTGGAAAGATGACGACGGTAGCAAGTTTCAGGCAGCCTACTTCGAGACCTTCCCCGGTATCTGGGCCCACGGCGATTACGCGGAAGTCACCGCCCATGGCGGCCTGGTGATTCACGGCCGCAGTGATGCAGTACTCAATCCCGGCGGCGTGCGGATCGGCACCGCGGAGATCTACCGCCAGGTGGAAAAGGTCGAAGCCGTGCTGGAATCCATCGCCATCGGCCAGGAGTGGGATGATGACGTGCGTGTGGTGCTGTTTGTCCGTCTGCGCGAGGGCATCGAACTGACCGAGGCGCTGCAAGCGCAGATCCGCCAGGTAATCCGCGCCAACACTACACCGCGCCATGTGCCAGCGAAGATCATTGCGGTGGCGGATATCCCGCGCACCATCAGCGGCAAAATCGTCGAACTGGCGGTGCGCAATGTGGTGCACGGCAAACCGGTGAAAAATACCGACGCCCTGGCCAACCCGCAGGCGCTCGAGTTGTACCGCGACCTGGCAGAACTACGGGACTAAAGTACCAAAAACTCCAACCGAGCCAAGCGCACGGTGCTTATACTCCAAGTCAGTCGTTGTTGGAGTGCTGCCGTGGCTGTGCGCTGGATCTGTCTCGCTGTACTGCTAACCTCGCTGAGCCTAAGCGCAACAGCACAGGAACCGCTGGAGCTGCATATGCCGGACGCGCCGCCGCTGACCTTTGTCAGCTTTCAGGGGGGTTACGGCATGGTCGGCGATGTGGCATTGGCCGCCATTGCCCGCGCGGGGTATCTCAGCCATATCCATGTAACCCCCTGGGCTCGGGCCCAGCAGCGGGTCAGCCGTGGCAACAACCTGCTGATTATCCCGCTCTCGCGCACGCCGGAACGGGAAGCGCTGTACACCTGGATCGCCCCGATCTCACCGCTTGAGCGCGCCTTCTTCAGCCTCGACACTCCAGTGGCCAACTTTGCCGAAGCGCGCCAGCGTTACAAGCGTATCGCCGTCGGTCTGGGCACCGCACAGATGGAAATACTCAAGCGCGAAGGGTTTACCGATAAGCAGATTGTCAGCCTCAAGCTTGGCGATAACCCCGCACGCATGCTCGAACTCGGTCGCGTCGATGCCTGGTTTACCGGGGTGCCGGAAGGGTTGTACCTGTGGCCGAAAAGCGACAATCGGCTGCAGATGAGCCCCGTGATGGCCAGTACCGATCTGTACCTGGCCTGCTCCAAAGCGTGCGACGCAGACTTGCAGGAAAATCTGCGCAAGGCGGTCGACGCGCTACGCGCCGAAGGCATGATCCAACGTATTCAGGACGCCTACCAACCCGCGCGCTAACAGCAAACATCCGTGTCGCCAGGGGTGTTTAAATGCCTTTGCGTCCGGGGTCCTCAGGCAGCTGCTCCTCTTCGATATCCTCCAGCTTCAACTCCAGCCCCCACTCGCCCGCCGAGGCAGCGGGTGTCGAAGGCGCTACGGGTGTTGCTGCGGCGGCCACTGCAACGGGGGCTGCGGCAGGCGCCGAGGCTCCGGGGTTATCACGATAGAGTTTGAGCTTGAGGCGCACGTTATTCGCCGAATCGGCGTTTTTCACCGCTTCTTCTTCATCAATCGAGCCATCGTTGACCAGGTCGATCAGCGCCTGATCGAAGGTTTGCATGCCGAGGTTTTTCGACTTTTCCATGATCTCCTTGATCTCGGAAAACTCGTTGCGTTTGATCAGGTCACGAATGGTCGGCGTGCCGAGCAGCACTTCCACCGCCGCCCGGCGCTTACCGTCGATGGTCTTGACCAGCCGCTGGGAAACAAATGCCTTGAGGTTGTTACCCAGGTCATTGAGTAGCTGCGGACGTCGGTCTTCCGGGAAAAAGTTGATGATACGGTCCAGCGCCTGGTTGGCGTTGTTCGCGTGCAGCGTGGAGATTGCCAGATGGCCGGTGTCGGCAAAGGCCAGAGCATGTTCCATGGTCTCGCGGTCGCGAATTTCGCCGATCAGAATAACGTCCGGGGCCTGACGCAGGGTGTTCTTCAGCGCAGCATGAAAGCTGCGCGTATCCACGCCCACTTCGCGCTGGTTGATGATCGACTTCTTGTGTTTGTGCACATACTCCACCGGGTCTTCGATGGTGATGATATGGCCGCCGCTGTTGCGGTTGCGGTAGTCGATCAGCGCCGCCAGCGAGGTCGACTTACCCGATCCAGTGCCACCGACGAACAACACCAGCCCGCGTTTTTCCATCACCGTCTTGAGCAGCACTTCCGGCAGTTTGAGGTCTTCAAACTTGGGGATATCCATCTTGATATTGCGCGCCACGATCGACACTTCGTTGCGCTGTTTGAAAATATTGATGCGAAAGCGCCCAACACTGGCAATTGAGATCGCCAGGTTCATTTCCAGCTCACGCTCGAACTCCTCACGCTGCGCGCTATCCATCACCGAATCGGCAATCGCCGCCACCTCGCCGGCCTTTAGCGGTTCAGCACTGAGTGCCTTGAGCACGCCATTAAACTTGGCGCAGGGCGGCGCCCCGGTGGAAAGATAAAGGTCGGACCCGTCCTGGCTGGACAGGATTTTGAGCATGGCGTTGAGGTCCATAACGAGCTATCCCGTGAGTTGGATGTATTACGTTAGGCCAAGTTTTCGCATCGCTCCTGAGAAAATCGGAGCGTGCCTGGTTCAGGCGCTAAGCGGTTGAGAATACTGGCACAATAGGTTGATTGAATTCCGAGGAGCCCGTCATGGCTAAGGCAATGGCCCGCCACATTCTGGTGAAAACCGAAGCAGAAGCCGCTGCGCTGAAAAAACGCATCGCCGCTGGTGAAGCCTTCGATGTGCTGGCACGCAAGTACTCAACCTGCCCCTCCGGCAAGAAAGGCGGCGATCTGGGTGAAGTGCGCCCTGGGCAGATGGTGCGCGCTATTGATCAAGTCATTTTCAAAAAGCCGGTACGTGAAGTGCACGGTCCGGTGAAAAGCCAGTTTGGCTACCATCTGGTGCAGGTTTTCTACCGCGAGTGATCTGCTATGACGCCCGAACACGTTGCTGCTTTTTGCCTGAACCTGCCGGGTGTCCGTGAGGACATTAAATGGGGCGGCGTGCGGGTATTCTCAGTGGCGGAGAGCAAGATGTTCGCCCTGTTTCACTTGGGCAGCCATGACGGCCTAGCCTTTAAGGTGGATGACGATCTCTTCCTTGGCTATTGCGACCGCCCCGGCATCCGCCCTGCTCCTTATCTGGCCCGCGCCCGCTGGATAAGCATGGCCACACCCTACCCGCTAAGCGATAGCGAACTGCAAGCCCTGCTAACGCGCTCCCATCAGCTGGTGGTCGGAAAACTACCCAAACGCCTGAAGCTAGCACTGCAGCTTGACTCGCCAACAGCGGACGGATGACTACCGTAGGCTCTGTGCGCGGCTCGGATGCCCGGCGCAGAGAGAGCAACGACGATGGCTTGGCGGAGCAAGCTGACAGGTCATGTCAGAAAGCTGCCAGCAGTCTTCACTGATCAGCTGAGTTAACCTGCTCAGCATTCAACTGCGATATAAGGCCGCCACGTGTTCTCCTCTGAGCGTTTGAAAGGCATCGATGTTTTCGTCTGCGTCGCCGAACTGGGCAGCTTTACTGCGGCGGCAGAGCGCCTGAGCCTGACCAGCTCGGCGGTGAGTAAAGGCATTGCACGGCTGGAAAGTCGCCTCGATATACGCCTGTTTGAGCGCACCACGCGCCGATTGGCACTGACTGACGCAGGTACAGCCTTCTACAGAACCTGCACCCGCGTGCTCTCAGACCTTGAAGAATCGGAGCTGGCTCTGCATGCCGAGTTCCTCGAACCGCGCGGAAGTATCCGCATCGATCTGCCGGCATCCTATGGACGCTTGCACGTGCTGCCGGTCATCCTGCACTTCGTGAAGCAATATCCACTGTTGACGCCGCATATTTCCTTTACCGACAGCTTTGTTGAACCGGCTGATCAGGGCATCGACCTGCTGGTGCGCATCGGCGGTTCAGACGTGTGGCCGACGACCTTGGGCCACCGCTACCTGGGTGCTGAGCGGTTGATCTACTGCGCCGCCCCCGAATACCTGTCCAGGCGTGGCATGCCGACCACTGAAGCCGCGCTTGAAGAGCATGACTGCGTGCTCTACGGCCTCAGTAATGGCCTGGTTAGCCCTTGGTATCGAGAAGGCCCACAGCCCGGCGACAAGAAGCGTCTAATCATGCCGGCACGCATCGCCGTGGGAGATGGCGAGGGTGAAGTACTGGCTGTGCTGGCAGGCTATGGCATTGCGCAATTGCCCACGTGGCTGGTGCAAACGCATTTAGATAGCGGTGCCTTGGTTGAAGTGCTGCCGCAGCTGTCCAGTGATGGCCTGCCGATGAACTTGGTCTGGCTGAAAAAGCGCGAAACACTGCCCAAGGTAAACGCACTGTTAGAGGTCTTAGCCAAGTGTTTATCCCCAGGTGGCCACACATTGCCGACACCACCAGATAAGTGAATTCAAATCAGTAATTACTAGAAAAAACGCCACAAATAGACCACTAAAGAATCAATACCATAACGCCCTCCCTAACCAAGAGCGTCGTTATGCGTGCTATCGATTCACCCCGCCCCCAGGTTATGGCTGCGGCAGGCTCTGCACTCAGCATTATCATCCTGGCCATCTCGGCTTTTTTGATCGTAACCACTGAGTTTCTGATTATCGGCCTACTGCCCGCCCTGGCCCGTGACCTCGGCGTTTCAATTGCCGCAGCCGGCCAGCTGGTCACGCTGTTCGCCTTTACAGTCATGCTCTTCGGCCCACTCCTTACCGCCGCCCTCGCCCACCTGGACAGAAAAAAGCTGTTCATCGCGATCTTGCTGGTCTTCGCATTCGCCAATGCTCTGGCGGCACTGTCTTCGAACATCTGGGTGCTGGCTCTCGCACGTTTTATCCCTGCGCTGATGCTGCCGGTCTTTTGGGGCACGGCCAGTGAAACGGCAGCCCAGCTGGCCGGCCCAGCCAAAGCAGGCCAGGCCATTGCCCGGGTCTACCTGGGCATTACCGCTGCGCTGCTGTTGGGTATTCCATTGGGGACGCTGGCGGCTAATGGGATTGGCTGGCGAGGCGCCTTTGCGCTGCTGGCTGGGTTGTCACTGCTGATGGCGGTGGCTGTACTGATCTTCATGCCTACTGTCGCGCGTAGCGAGCGAGTTGACTTCCTGAAACAGGCACGCATTTTCAAGGAGCCGTTGTTTCTGGCCAATGTCGCACTGTCGATCATTATCTTCAGCGCCATGTTCGTTGCGTACACCTACCTGGCCGACATGCTGGAACGCCTGGCTGGTGTGGCTCCGGCAGATGTCGGGTGGTGGATGATGGGGTTTGGCGCCGTCGGCTTGATTGGCAATTGGATGGGCGGCAAAGCGGTGGATCACTCGCCACTCAACGCCACGGCTTTGTTTGTGGCACTGCTTGCACTGGGAATGGCAGCAGTGACGCCTCTTGCAGGAGCAGGCGTACTCGTGTGTATCGCGCTCGCGCTGTGGGGCATTGCCAACACGGCGCTGTACCCGATTTGCCAGGTCCGAGTCATGAACTCGGTGGCGCATTCTCAGGCGCTGGCAGGCACAACCAACGTGTCCGCGGCCAACGCCGGGATAGGGATCGGTGCGGTGGTCGGCGGCCTAACCATCCAAACCGCTGGCATAGCACATGTCGGCTATGTCGCGGCAGCCGTTGCCGGTGTGGCGTTATTAATGGTTCCGTGGGTCCATCGCCTGGCAACGCGCGCGACCCACTGCACTGACTAACGTGCTGCCAGCCGTCGACGTTCACAAAGTGTACGCATGAGTGGCTGATACTCGTCGCGCTCAAGGGCAATCGCAGCAGATAACCGCGTCGAACAGACACTCCGCCTGTCCATCCGCTGCCTTTTGCGGCCGTAAACCGCTACAATCGCGCCCCTTTCGCGCCCCTTTCGCGCCCGTGCGCCCGTTTATCTGGACCAAGATTCGTGATCTCCACCGCCAACATCACCATGCGAGAAATTGTGTGTTTGGGTGAGTACCTATGTGTAGGAAACATGCGGCTTTCAGCCACTTGAGTACCCAGTAAAACTCACTGTTTGGTATCAAAATTGGTATCGGATTTGGTTACTTACTACCCCTTTTGATTATCTCGAGGGATCACCCCTCCCCCCCAGCAGCAAAGCTGTATTTCGGACCCTCAGCCTACCTCTCGACCTCGACTTGCAGTTTTCAGAATGAATGGAAACTGGAACTGCCAGACCAATCTGGCTACCCACGCAAGTGGGCCTTCCAGTCGAGGTGTAAGTCATGCTGAATACTCTGATCGCCACACTCACCAAATCCCTGCTCCGCCCAAAATTCAATCCTGTCTACCAGACCAGGGTTTATCCGCGATTGGGCGAGATGGTCATCGTCCATGACTCGCTGGACTTTGGCCCCATCGCGACAGCAGACGATCTAAAGCCGATCGACGACTTCTGGCTAACCGATGAAATGCCTATCACCGGCCTGCTCACCCATAACTACTGCGAAAACGTGTTTGCCTTCGACTCGCTACCAGGCATCAATCCCGCAAGCGGGTTGCCTATGATGGATGGGCTTCTGGACGTAGCGGGAAACCTCTACGGGATGAGTGATTTTCATTGCGAAAGCGATTTCACCAACACGTCATTGGGCACCGACACTTTTATTTAAAAATGCGCAATCGGTGTTGCCCTAAAGGCGCTTGAACCACCTGGATAATGCGATTTGGCTTTTTCCACCTGAATACAAGAGGTAGAAACGATGAATACAGCTGACGGTTTGAGTGACGAGGAGCTCGACACTTGGGCAGACATTTTCTACCAAGCAAAAATTGGCGGAGTTACAGAGGTCACGTTCAGTCAATTCCTCAGCTGCCCGTTTATGCACCTGAGCTCAGCGTTTCACAAGGTGGATAGGCCCGAGAACGGAAAGTCGCACCTCCGCCTGGCATACTCGAATGCCCCATCACCAAAGATCAGTCAAGCGCCGAGTATGGCGAAACCTTTGCAATGTGGACTACCCCCGATCCGGTAGACATCCCCGGCCTATGCGAAAGCCTCGACGACTACGTCAGCGATACCAATCCAGTTCGGGTGGTTGACGTTTTCGTCGATGAACTCGACTTGGTCAAGCTAGGTTTTGATGGCGTCATTCCAGCCGAAACCGGCAGACCTGCCTACCACCCTGCGATCCTGCTGAAGATCTACATTTAAGGTTACCTCAACCGTATTCAATCGAGCCGACGTCTTGAGCGAGAAGCCCAGCGCAACGTCGAAGTCATGTGGCTAACCGGGCGTTTGATACGCGATTTCAAGACCATCGCCAACTTCCGAAAAGACAACAGCAAGGCCATTCGCGGCGTCTGCCGCCAGTTCGTTTTGCTCTGTCGGCAGTTGGGGTTGTTTGGCGAAACTTGGTTGCCATCGACGGCAGAAAATTCAAGGCAGTGAACAACCGTGACCGCAATTTCACCAGCGCCAAACTGAAGCGGCGCATGGACGAAATCGAGGCGAGCATCAGCCGTTATTTGGCTGCACTCGATGCGGCTGATCGAAAGATTCCTAGCGCCTCCGCGCCAGATACTGCCAGCCTGGAAGATAAAATCGCCAAGCTCAAAACGGAGATGAAAGAGCTTCAGGGGATCGAAACTCAACTCAACGATCCCCTGACAAACAGGTTTCGCTGACCGGCCCGGATGCCCGTTCGTTGATGACGCGCGGCAGCGGTATCGTCGGCTACAACGTTCAGACGGCTGTCGATACGTAGCACCATTTAATAGTTGCTCACGAGGTCACCAACAGCGGTTCCGACCGTGACCAACTCTGTTCAATGGCGAAGCAGGCTCGTGAAGCCATCGCCTTGAACTTGCTTCCATCAATGGCAACAAGCGCTTCCGAGAACAAGCCAAGCTGCTGGCACAGCACCACGAACTGCCGACAGACACCGCAGATTGCCTTGCCGTTATCCTTGCGGAAGCTAGCGATGGTATTGAAGTCCGGCATCAAACGTCCGGTCAGCCACATCAACTCAACGTTGCACTGAGCCTCGCGTTCGAGACGACGACTGGACTGGATGCGGTTGAGGTAACCGTAGATGTAGATCTTTAGCAGGTCGGCAGGATAGTAAGAACGGCACTTCGAGGAACTTCGAGAAAGGGATGTCGAGTATCTCAGCGACTTTGGCCTGCGCGAACATGTCGGCCCAGGTATCCAGCTCTTCGTTGCTCATGAGGTGGGTGACTTGCTATTCGTTCATGGAGTTGCTCCAAGTGGTGATAGCTCAACTCTACCCCCACTTGAAAATATGCAGCCCCGCTTAGATCGGGGAATCAACCACCTCCATCTAGGTCGCCTTAGCAAGGTATTCCAGCTTGGTAATGATCACCCGAGCATCGCCGATCAAATCAGCTTTTTCTCGGATAATCATCAGCAGCGGATCGAGCCGGGTCAGAACTAAACTATGAAAGGAATCGACCCTTCCGAACGCGGTAGTGCTCTGCTTGTAGCTTTTGCGATTCTTGGAGGAATTGTTCAGCGTGAGGCGCTCGAAGGCCACACAAGCGACACCATTCGCTGTGTAGTGCTTCATTTTCTGCCAGTCGACACGAAGACGATTGGGTGCTTCACGAACAGCAAATGTACGGTACAGGGTAATCTTGCGATCAGCAGCCTCTTTCCAGAGACCATCCCGAAGGTCTTTAACCTCATTCCTGAGGATTTCATCGGCGGCATCCAGCATCCCCCGCTGTGTTGCGCAATAGCTCTCAATTGTTTGCAATATGATATTCCTTCTTAATGCACCTATTTAACGGCGGTGCTATAGCAAGCACGATGTCTAGAAGCCCCTGAAATCGCTGCACTGGTGGGCTCTTGGCGGCCCAGCTGGAGCCAATGTAATTGGCAGGGTTGTGGAGGCTGATATTAGAAAGCACAGTCAAAATCCTGAAGCACCCCCGCCGATGGCTGGTGGTCACCAACGCCTATCTGGGTAAGCACTCGTAATGAGCATCTGTATGAAAGCATTTCTTGGCGGAGTGCTCAGAGGGTCCGCTCACACCAAAATTCGTCACATCATGCAGACCACCTGCATTCAACAGGCTATTGCCGATCGCTGGCAACGCCATCACCCCGAACAATGGCGACTCAAGCACATCCACTGGTTCCTCGATATCCATCTCAAAAACTCATCTCAAGAAACTCGGTATAGGTATTGGCTGACCCTGCAAGTGATTTTGGTGCGGCTGGGAAAAGCTCGAGACTGGAAACCTCGGCTTAAGGGTAATTGGATAAGCCGTGCCGGATCCAAAAATGCCTAGTCGCTGTAGCAACAGTTGCATTTTCAAAAGCCCTGACACGATGCCTATGACCTCATACATCACAGCTCATAGGAGATCAGCATTTGATCATCGTCATTGGTAGCAACAAAGGCGGCGTTGGCAAAACAACGCTTGCCACCAACCTGGCCGTAGCATTTGCAATCCGGATGAACAAGGCGGTGCTCGTTGATGCGGACCCGCAGGGGTCAGCTCTTTATTGGGGCTCAGTAAGACAGCAAAAACAACACTCACCATTTGTTCATGTCGCACAGCGACGAGGAAACCTAGTTGACGCGCTGAAGGTTTTAAGCCGCCAAAACCAGGTTGTAATCGTCGATGTGCCCGGTAGAAACAGCCCTGAGCTGATCAGTGCAATGTCCGTTGCGGACATAGTCATTTCTCCTCACGCTTGCAGCCAACTGGACCTGGAGACCCTGCAAGAATTAGAGGACCAGGTCCATGCTCTTCGGCCGTTGAATCCAAAAATACGGGTGTTGATTTACCAATCGATGGGGACGACCAACCCAAAGATTCGACAACGTGAACGAAGTGATTTTTGCAGCTATGTCAGCGTGTTTGAAGTGCTGACCTCCAGAGCTGAGAGAGACGTGACCTCGAAGTCCGCCACAGCAACCGGCTTGCCAAACAGATAACCTTGAAAGTGCTTACATCCGCTATCGCTCAGGGCATCACGCTGAGCCAAGGTCTCTACGCCCTCAGCAATGACTTCGAGATTAAGACTATGCGCCATAGCCAAGATGGCGCGAACTATAGCCAGACCGCTCGTGTTTTCAGGTAAGTCACGCACAAATGACTGGTCGATCTTCAACTGATCGAGCGGCAACTGTTGAAGGTAAGCCATGGACGAATAACCGGTACCGAAATCGTCGATGGAAAAGCGAATACCCATCTCACGTAGTGACTGCATGCGCATCACTGCCTTGTCCTTGTCAGTGAGCAACAGTGACTCAGTTATTTCGAGCTTTAGGCGCTGTGGGTTGGCCTGGGTTTCATCCAACAAATGCTTAATCAGATCGATAAAGTCATCCCTGTAAAGCAGTCTGGAGCTAATGTTAACTGACAAGCTCAAAGCAGCTCGCTGCGGCTGGTTTGCCCAGCGGGCAAGGAGCTCGCAGCCCTGGCGCAGGGTTGCAAGATCCATCACCTCAATAAGGTCGCTGCGTTCAGCGATCTCGATGAATACGCCGGGCCCCAAAACGCCATGCTGGGGATGCTGCCATCGCACAAGGGCCTCTGCACCTTCGAGGTGCCCATTCACCCCAGCCTGTGGCTGCAAGTAAATGACAAACTCTTCTTCGGCTAGGCCGCGACGAATATCTTCTTCGAGTTGCAGGCGCTTGCTCACCACAGCCTGCATCTGCGGGTCGTAGAAACTGAGTGCGTTCTTGCCCAGTGCTTTTGAGCTGTACATGGATAAGTCCGCATGCTGCATCAACTCATCTACCGAGTGGTGAGCATCATTGAACATCACAATACCCAAGCTGGCGCTATTGTTGAACCGATGACCGCTGACTAAATAAGGCTCACGCAACGCCTGCAATAACTTGATACCTATGTGCTCAACCTGGGTGCCTGCCTCCTCGGCACAGGACTCCAAACCCTCCAACAGGATTACAAACTCATCCCCACCAAGACGTGCCACGGTGTCCTGTTCTCGAAGCGTTTCAGTAAGGCGCTTGGCCACCTGGCATAGCAGCTCGTCGCCGACTTGATGACCATAAAGGTCGTTGACGTTTTTGAAGTCATCCAGATCAAGAAAAATTAGTGCGCCATACATGCCTTTCCGGCCGCACAAGGCCATCGCCTGTTGGAGACGGTCACGCAGCAAGCGCCTATTGGGCAAATTAGTCAGTGGATCATAGAAGGCCAGATGCTGAATTTTCTGCTCGGCACTTTTGCGCTCAGTGATGTCGGTGAGGGAAGCCACGTAGTTAATGACCTGGCCCTGCTCATCTCGTACGGCGCTAATTGTTAGCCACTCAGGGAACACTTCATTGTTTTTACGGCGATTCCAGATCTCACCCTCCCAGAAGCCGTTTTCAGTGAGCGTTTTCCAAAGCTCTTGGTAGAACTCAGGGGCTTGATGGCCAGAGCCAAGCATGCGGGTTGGCTGTCCTATAACTTCAGTTTCGGTATAACCGGTGATACGCGAGAACGCTTTATTGACTTTGATAATCCTAGTTTGAGCATCGGTTATTATCATGCCTTGCTGGGACTCGAAGGCGATAGCAGCAACCCTTCGATCCAGATCATAAGCAATCCGGTCAGTTATATCCCGAGCCATAAGCACCACTGCACGACGGCCCTGAATAAGCGTATCTAAGCGACGCGCACGCGCTTCGAAGGTGCGATGACCAACCTGGGTTTGCATACCATATTCGATGGTTTGTGGGCGGTCACTGGCCAGAGTACGGCTTATAAATTTAAGGAATAAATCTGCCTGGCTTGCCGGCAGTACATCTTGCAGACGCTTTCCAAGTAACTCCGCAGCCCCAGTAAAAAGCAGGTCATTGTCTGGTGTCTTGATTTTCAGGTAGCGCCCATCCTCATCGAGCACCAGTGATAAATCAGGTACTGCTTCAGTAATCGCACGCAAATATGCCTCGCTCTGCCGCAAAGCCTCGCGGGCTTGTCTCTGTAGCTGAACATCCCTTAACAACAGACCTAGGAGCAGCGTTGCGGGTATCAGCACGGCAACAAGGGGCAACAGTGCATGCTTAAGGAACAAGGCAAAATGGTCGACTGGTAGTAGCGCCAGGTTCAACACCTGCAAGCCTTGAAGCACAACTCCAAATACCAGCAGTGAGCCAATATTAAAGGGTACCCATCCCCGCCGATGTATGTGACTAAATGCCAGCCCCATTAGCACCGGCATCAATATATTGAGCAGCCCAGGGACAACACCTATACCTCCTAGCCAAAGGCGAAAGAAACCTGCCATGCAACCTGCAATCGCGCCAACCAGTGGCCCGCCGAAGAACGCGGCCATACTCAGCACTACCGTGCGGCCATCGAAAATTATCCCATCAGTCAGCACCAATGGGATTTTCATCCCGGCAATACAAACTGCGCCGAATAATAGGCCCGCGCAAACTTTACCCAGCCGCTCATACCCGTCCAGATACCGCATGGTCATCCCATGCAGCCAGCACAGTGCGATCAGCAGGGTTATGTTCTCGATAAGGTCTATAAACATTCAATCATCCACTGCGTAGAACGAGGTAAACCGACGGTTAAGAAGCGTAACGGTATCAATTTGACAGCGCACACTGACTCGCAATTGTAGGTAAAAGTAGCTTACCTAAAGCTTTGCCAGGCTAGCTCATGAAGCATTTCGTTCATTCATGGCTTCAGCCATAAAAATCTGTCTTAACCCGGATTCTGCTTTTCTACATACAAGCTTCCGCAATTGGTAGAGGGCTCGAAAACCATGCTGATATGAAGCCGGCTGAGTCAGCAGCACGTAAGAATGTGCCTGCTGGCTTCTGGGCCGACGTCTACGTTTGCGATTCAATCACTTGGATACGGCCTCATTATTTAAAAGACGCAGCCGAATATTAAAGGAGGGGCCGCACCGCATTCCGGCGCCGGCCAGTGGCTACATCACGCAAATGGTATCATTGCGCCACTACGAAGAGGCTTTAGTAAATGCGTAAAAATCTCCCCCTAACAGGCCGCGAGCGAAGCTTTGATCAGTCGCAACGACTCATTTCAGCAACAGACGCGTCGGGAAAAATCCTCTACTGCAATGATGAGTTTGAGGCGGTAAGTGGCTTTACTCGGGCAGAACTGATTGGCAGCCCACACAACATCGTCAGACACCCCGACATGCCACCCTCTGTCTATGAGCACATGTGGCAATGCCTCAAGGCCGGAAAGTGCTGGATGGGGATAGTGAAGAACCGCTGTAAAAACGGTGATCACTACTGGGTTGAAGCCTACGTTACGCCGATCACTGAGAGCGGTAAGTTGATCGGGTACGAATCGGTTCGAACGAAACCGAGCCTTGAGCGCGTAAACAGGGCAAGCGCGCTGTACGACAGCATCAACGAAGGCAAGCTCAGCTCATCATCCGCAGACCATTTTAGGTCATTGCTTGGGCAACTTTTTGCCCCTATTGCCATAGGCCTTGCCGGTGCGGCTCTAATAACCGCTATGGGCGCAAGCTTATGGATGGCCATCATTCCGCTTTTTAGTGCTCTAGCTGCGGGCCTTATGGCAGTAAGACGTTTGCAGAATCGCGTCAACGCTGCTTTGGGTGAAGTGCCGGATGCTTTCGACAGTGAACTGGCCGCCAAAGTATTCACTACAGATAAGGGCGTTACAGCCAAGCTGCGTATGGTTTTAATCAGTGAAGCAGCACGAATTCGAACCGTTCTTACACGCTTGGGTGATTATGCCGAGCAGACTAGTCAGGGTGCTGCGGATGCTCAAACGCTTGCCAGCAAGACCAGGCATGCGTTGGCAGAACAGCGTGCTGAAGCCGATATGGCAGCAACAGCCATGACAGAAATGACCGCCTCGATTAACGAGGTAGCCGCCAATATCCAGCTCACAGCTGAGGAAGCACAGAGCGCCTCTAGGCTGGTGGCACAAGGGAGTGAAGTAGCTGACACAACGCTAAAAGTTATTGAAGCCTTATCCGTAACAGTGGATCAGGTCACTAGCGCAGTCGAAAGTCTTGCAACCGAAACGGACTACATCAATACCGCCGCGAGTTTGATCCAATCAATCGCGGATCAAACTAATTTACTCGCGCTAAACGCTGCGATTGAGGCAGCACGGGCCGGCGAGCAAGGCCGTGGTTTTGCTGTTGTTGCTGACGAAGTACGCTCCTTGGCACAAAAAACAAGGGAGTCCACTGAGTCTATTCAGAAGATCATTAGCACCTTGCGCAATAGCGCAATAAACGCAGTAGAGATCGCCCGCAAAGGTAATGAGGACGCTGAGAAGGGCGTCCAGCGTGTCAGTGAAACACAGCAAGCCCTTGAAGGAATAAAGTCAGCCATGGAGCGCATAAGTGCCATGAGCCAGCAAATGGCTGCGGCCGCAGAAGAACAAGCCCACGTTGCTGAAGATATTTCACGACAGATCAACCACATTGCTGAGGCTGCTGATGAGAGCTTGGAGAATGCCTCCAAGGCTAGTGACAGGGGGCAGGAGTTAGAGAAAACCGCGTCAGATCTCCATGGCCTGACGGAGCGCTTTAATACCTAGGAAACTGTTTGCCAGAAGCGTGTGGCAAGCATCGTGTTGCATCAATTGATGCGCCTGGAAGGGCTGCGCTCGCAGAAAAGGTACCGTCGTCTACCGGGACGCTATGGCGGTAAGCCGCCAATGTTGAGGCGCGCTTCACCAAAAACGTCCGGCGCAGCCAGTTTTTTCTGAAGCTCGCGGAGCAACTGGTGGTAAGCGTACGGGCAAGGCATCTTGCGCAGGTCAGGCTGGTATCCACTGATGCGGCAACAGTTGCTCAATCTCGCTAGCCTTCTGCGTCGGCAGCCGCGTCAGTCACGTACAAGTAACGGCTCCTTGCACGTGACAACACTGCACTTCAGTTCTTAGTCGTGAGAGTGGCCGTGGCTTTCGACTTCAGACTGGGTTTCCGGCTCGTCGCCGCTACATGCCGACAGTAGGCCAAGCAGGCAAACCAGCAGCAGGGAGCGGCTCAGGGTAGTTGTGGTTTTCATCATGTATTCCTTTCAATTTCGATCAGGGATATAGAAGCCCCAGCGCCTGATGACGCCGGGGCTTTTTGCCTTAGATAACTCGCTTGACGCTCAGGTACTCGCCCTTGGTCTTTAGCGTGATGGTCACGTCGCTGTTGCTGCGATTGCGCCAGAACCAGCCGTGGGTGCCGTCGAAAATAGCGGTGAATTCACCTTTATCCCCCGTGATCTGCTTGGCCTTGCTGTAGCTGTGGTAGTAGCCCTTGGGGCCGTTGTAGGGCTCGCCATGGGTGTCGTGGTTGACCGGTACGCCATTGGTCGTCCACTCGTAGCTGACAGTGGCCTTGTCCAGCATCTCCAGCTTGATTTCACTGGCCTCGCCCGGCTTCAGCGTGACGGTCACTTCATCCGACTTCAGTGCTGGCTCAGGCTCAGCTACGAGGGCGGCCACAGGTGCTGCTACAACAGGCTCTTTAACTACCGGCTGAACAGGCACGGGAGCTTGAGCGACTGGAGCCTCAGCTGGCTGAACCGCTGCATCCGCTGCCGCTTCTTCGGCCAGGGTTTTCTTCATTTCGCCCATCTGGGTCAGGCCGAGTACGCGACCAACGCCCGTCGGGTCGATGGCGTACTCCGAAGGCATCACTACGGTGACGAGCAAGGCAGCGGCAACGCACACCGCGATCACAGTGGAGCGCAGCAGCTGGCCGCTGGTAGGTAATTCGCTTTGAGTTGGAAGCTTGGTATTGAACATGCTGAGAATTCCTTACTGAGAGACGATCAGGCCGGTGAGCTGGTAACCCATCAAGAGGAAACCGGCGCTCATCATGGCGACGTTGGCGGTGTAGGCATGGCGCCAGAAGCTGGCGGTGCGTCGCCAGTAGCCCATGACAATCAGGATGGCGCTCAGGGCCAGGAGCTGGCCGATTTCGACGCCGACATTGAAGGCGATCAGGTTGGTGATCAGGCCGTCAGCCGAGATCTCGTATTCCTGAATCTTGGTCGCCAGACCGAAGCCATGCAGCAAGCCAAATATCAGCGTGGCCGCTTTGGTGTTCGGCTGGTGGCCGAACCAGCGCTGGAATGCGCCTAGGTTATCCAGCGCCTTGTACACCACCGAGAAACCGATGATGGCGTCGATCACATAGGAGCTGATGTTGATTTCCGCCAGTACGCCCAACAGCAGCGTCACGGTGTGACCCACGGCGAACAGCGTGACGTAGAGCCCCACGTCCTTCAGGCGGTAGAGAAAGAAGATCACCCCGAAGAGAAACAGCAAGTGGTCGTAGCCGGTGATCATGTGCTTTGCGCCCATGTAGATGAACGGCAGCACCATCACCCCGGAGCTTTCCTGGATAAAGCCCTTGTCGCCCTCGGCGACAGCGTGGGCCAGAGCGTCAGGCATGCCGAGAAACAGCAATGCCGTGAACAGCAGCAACAGTAGTAACGAGCGATTCGGGCGCACGACAGATGCGTCCATTGCGCCCATAGATAGCGAATGCATGGTTGAGTCCTAAATTAAAGGGGTCTTGGGCCGCACAGCGGCCTGTGTCAGAGCACGAATGTGGCGCGCGGTGGCCGCTCGATCAGGAAGATCGGACTTGGAGGAATGGAGTAGCGAGGGGCTGGTATCGGCTGCGTACGTTCTGGCAGCGTGCTGATGCTCAGCAGCGCGGTCAGGTGCGGTGTTTCATGCAGATGGTCGGCGGTCAGCGGCGAGTGGCAGTGATCCCCGTAGGCAGCACAGGCCAGCGTCTCGTCACCATGCGCATGCGAATGAGCACCGTCATTGCCACTCAAGGAAGGCTGGCTCGAT
This sequence comes from Pseudomonas sp. FEMGT703P, assembly GCF_002786345.1. Classification (NCBI taxonomy): domain Bacteria; kingdom Pseudomonadati; phylum Pseudomonadota; class Gammaproteobacteria; order Pseudomonadales; family Pseudomonadaceae; genus Pseudomonas; species Pseudomonas sp. FEMGT703P. The sequence continues at coordinate 579,024 of NZ_PGCM01000010.1, forward strand.
CCCATAAACAGCGCAGAGGTATGTCCAGCCCAAGCCATCAATATGGCGAGAGCAAGGGAAAAAATCACCTTGGTGCTGATGGGATTGCTGAGCATGTTGTGGTTCTTTCGATGCCTAAGCGGGTGGTTTTCTGGAGGGGTGGTTGGTTTGACCATATCCCCCCAGGGGGGATAGCATGCGAGCGTAATTCATCGACGCACGAGACTCAAGGCATGAGCGATCACGAACACGGCCACCAGCACCAAAGTCATGGCGACATCATCAAAAGGTTGAAGCGTGCGGAGGGTCACCTGCGCAGCATCGTCACCATGATCGAAGACAGCCGGGCCTGCGTCGACATCGCTCAGCAGCTACATGCCGTGGAAAAAGCCGTCTGCCAGGCCAAGCGTGTTCTTATCCAAGACCATATCGACCACTGCCTGGAACATACGGTCGAAGCACTTGCGATAGGCGAGCGCGCATCACTCGAAGACTTCAAGCAAATTACCAAGTACCTCTAAGTAAAAGGCATCCACAATAGCGTTCAGGAGATGCAAGATGGCTTGGGTTATCAGCAAATATTTCCTGACAGCAATCGTGGTCGTTGTGGTCTCGGAAATCGCGAAGCGTAGTGACAAATTTGGGGGCCTTATTGCGGCGTTGCCCCTGATTACCGTACTGACGCTTATCTGGCTACTTTGGCGATACGCCAATCAATCAAGTGACGATTCAAGATCTCAGACTGTTTCGTAACCACTTGGTGAAACCCGAGAACGGCTCCAAGGGGCTGTCACCGAAGACGGTTAACGACGTACTGACCGTTGTGCGCGGCGTCTGGTCTGATGCCGCATCGAATGCCTATATCCCCAAAAATCACATGTTAGATATCCACAACCATGAGGTGAAGTACAAAAGCCTGGCAGACCCGTTCACGCGTGCAGAAATCGCACGTATCCAGCATGCAGACCCTAAGAGACTGCTTGAAGCACGGATGGTGGTCATGAACTGCTGGATTGGTCTCTCGCGCTCTGAGCTGATGGCGTTGGCCCGCGAGGATGTGGATCTCGATAACGGGGTGATCCATGTCCGCCGCGCCTATGTGGATGGAATCTACCGCATTCCTAAAGAGGAAAAGCGTGAGCGCTTTGCTGAGCTGATTAAACCAGCAGCTGAGTTGATGAAACTCATCTTGGAGGATACCGCTGCCTGCATGCCGCAGCCGATTGAGGTTACTCAGCGGGATAATCTCACCAGCGAGTCTGAGCGTGTCACCTTTCTATTCAGGGACTGGACGACGGGAAATGCGTGGCGCCCTGACCACCTGGATGAGTGGTTCAAAGAGCACCTGGTCAAGTCCAAGGTGAACCACCGGGGCATCAATCAATGCCGCCATACGTTTGCGAGTCAGGCCCTATCAAGCCACGTTAGCCTGGAGTGGCTGGCGAAGCAGCTGGGTCACGCTGACATCACAATGATTAAGAAACACTATGCAAAGCTGATCCCGGCTGACACCAAACGGATGGGCAGTGATGTGTCTGAGCAGATGGGATTTGGGGAGGAATGGAGCGGTGTATGCGGTTTGGGGGAACAGGTTTTTGCCCCCATTTGCCCCCAACTTTGCCCCCAAGCGTTTTTTCACTTTCTAAAAGACAAGAAAAAGCCCCGTAACTCATTGAATTACGGGGCTTTTCTGTATGGCGGGAAGATAGGGATTTGAACGCTAGTAGTAAACTTTGTACACCGCTGCAGGCCGCAGAAAACCTAGACGAAAGAATTCCTTAACGGTCTAGAAAGGCCCAAGGCGGCCTCACTTTTGCCCAAATTTTGCCCAAAAAATCTATAGCTATCGTGCGTCTAAATTAAAGGCCGACTAAAGGCATATCCTGCAGGATCTGGCTCAGCACCGCGCGCAGCTTGCCCGGTTTGACTGGTTTGTTGAGCAGAGGCACACCTATGCCGTGCAGTTCACGGCGGCACTGATCGCTGCGATCAGCGGTAATCATCACCGCGGGAATCGTCACCCCGAAGTGCTCACGCAAGAGCTGCACCACCTGGCTGCCGACCACACCATGGTCGAGGTGGAAGTCGGCCAGGATCAGCTCCGGTGCCTGCAGGCCAAGCACCTGCAACGCAGTGGTCTGATCGGTGGCGGTCAGTACTTCACAGCCCCACTGCTCCAAAAGTGCTTTCATGCTGTGCAGAATGCTCAGCTCGTTATCCAGCACCAGCAATCGCCGCCCTGGCAGCGGATCCCCCAAGCGCTGTTGTGGCGGCATCGGCGCTGCCAATGTACGCGACTGGCTGCCTCTGGCCAGTGGCACCTGAATGCTGAACACTGAGCCACGTCCTGGTTGCGAACGCACCTTGATCGGGTAACCGAGGATGCGTGCAATCCGCTCGACAATCGCCAGGCCCAAGCCCACGCCCTTGCGCTCGGCGGCACGGCCGACATTCAGCTGATTGAACTCAAGGAAGATGCTTTGCAACTGGTCTTCGGCAATCCCCGTGCCGCTGTCCCATACCTGCAACTCGACATACGCGCCACGCTTGCGCGCGCCAAGCAGCACGCGGCCCTGCTCGGTATAACGGCAGGCGTTGCTGAGAAAATTACGCAGGATGCGCGTGAGCAGGCGCAGGTCGGTATTGAGCAGGTGCTCGCCATGGCGTACGCGCAGTTGCAGCCCGGCTGCAGCTGCCACCGGCTGAAACTCCGAGGCCAATGGCGCAAGCAGTTCGTCGAGGCTGTAGACATCCAGATCGGGCTTGATCGCCGCCTGGTCCAGGCGGGCAATGTCCAGCAGATCGGTGAGCAGGTCTTCCGCGCCTTCCAGTGCCTGGTGAGTACGCTCCACCAGGTTCTGCTCACTGGCCGGCAGGCTGCGTTCGCGAAGGGTCGAGATCAGCAGGCGTGCAGCGTTCAACGGCTGTAGCAAGTCATGGCTGGCGGCGGCCAGGTACTTGTCCTTGCTGCGGTTGGCCTCTTCGGCCGCATCACGCGCCTCGCGCAGGGCCTTCTCGATTCGTTTGCGCTCGACGATCTGCTGCAGCAGGTTGCGGTTGGCTTCCTGCAACTCGCCGGTGCGTGCGCCGACCCGTTGTTCCAGTTCGTCATTGAGTTGTTGCAGGCGTTGCTGGGCCTGTTTGCGCTCGGTGATATCAGCGACAAAACCTTCGAACAGACCGTTCTCATCGGGTTTGAGCAGCAGGTTCATCAGCACGTCGATCACGCTGCCGTCACGGCGGCGCAGCTGGGTTTCATAGCCAAACAACCCGGGCTCATGAGCCAGCACGCTGCGTATGTGTTCCAGCTCGGCGACACCGCCAACAAACAGGTAGTTGGCCAAGCCCGTCAGCGACCAAAGCACCTGTTGCGGATCGTCGTACCCCAGCATGCGCGCCAGGGCTGGATTGGCGGCCAGCAGCCCGTCCTGCAGGCTGGCCTGGAAAATCCCGTGCACGGCATGTTCGAACAGCCATTTGTAGCGATTGCGCTCGGTTTCCAGCTCTTCCAAACGCGCCAGCAGTTCGGGGTAATGGCTTTTGCGTGCCGAATGACTGCCCAGGCCTAGCAGGCCGGCCAGGGCCTCGCTCTGCGACTGCGGCAAATTAGAGGGCTTCGCCATACACGACCTCGACATCACGCTGGCTGGACTCACGCGGGTTGGTCAGGATGCACGGGTCCTCCATCGCATGCCGCGAGAGGAACGGAATATCGGAGCTGGAAACCCCATGCAGCTTGAGGGTTTCATGAAAGCCCACCGACTTCTTGAACGTCACCAGATGCTCTACCAGCCGCTGGCGGATCTGGTTGTGGTTGAGCCCGCGCACATCGATACCAAGGGTTTGCGCAACCATGCTGAAACGCTCTGGTGCCGCGCTGTAGTTGAACGCCACCACATGCTCGACCAGCGCTGCATTGCACATGCCATGGGGCAGATCGAGAAAGCCGCCGAGGCTATGGCTCATGGCATGCACCGCGCCGAGAATCGCGTTGGAGAACGCCAGCCCGGCCTGCATGCTGCCGAGCATGATCTTCTCGCGCAGGGCGATGTCGTCGGGGGTGGCGATCATCTGCACCAGGTTGCCATTGATCAGGCGCATGGCCTCCAGCGCATGGGTATCGGTGAGTGGCCCGCTGCCGGTGGAAACAAACGCTTCGATGGCGTGCACCAGCGCATCGATACCGGTACAAGCGCTGAGGAACGGATCCATGCTCAAGGTGGTTTCCGGGTCGATCAGCGATACATCCGGCACCACCGCCTTGCTGACGATGGAGAACTTCATCCGTTCCTGCTGATTGGAGATGATCACGAACTGCGACACGTCGGCCGATGTGCCGGCGGTGGTCGGGATCAGGATCAGCGGCGGGCTGGGCACACGGATGGTGTCCACGCCTTCGAATTCGAGAATGCTGCGGCCATGGGCCACCGCAATGCCGATACCCTTGGCGCAATCCATCGGACTGCCGCCACCAATGGCAACGATCACGTTGCAGGCGTTGGCCCGGTAGATTTCCGCGCCGAGCATCACCTCTTCAACCCGTGGGTTGGGCGATACATCGGTGTACAGGCAGTAGTCGATATTCTGCGCCTGCAGGCTGGCTTCGACATCAGCGACCCAGCCGGCGGCAACCACGCCGGGGTCGGACACCACCAGCACCTTACGCGCGCCAAAGGTACTGGCGTAGTTGGCCACGTTGTGCCGGCAGCCGGCACCAAAAATGATTTCCGGTGAAACGAATTTACGTAACTGGCTGAGGGTGTGGCTCATACAACGGCCTGTTCTTGTTGTTATGGAATAGGTTAAGCGAGTTATGCGCCAGCCTACTGCATTGCTCGGTTTATGCAATGCGACCTGCTCTCAGCTCAACTGCTGATAAAACCCATATTCGGCACGCAACGCGGCGGCCAGATTGGCGGCCTGACGGAAACCGTGGCGTTCGTCGGCGAACAGCTGATATTCCACCGGCAACCCACACTGGCGTAGTGCCTCGACCATGGCCTCGGTCTGGCTTGGCACCACCACAGCATCCAGCGCGCCCTGGAAGAAAATCACCGGAGCCATGATCCGCTTGACCTGCCACAGGGGTGTGCGCTCCCGGTAGCGCTCGGCATCCTGCTCCGGGTCGCCAATCAGCCAGTCGAGGTAATCCGCTTCGAACTTGTGGGTCAGCCGGCGAAGCGCCAGCGGGTCACTGACGCCATAAAGGCTGGCGCCCCCACGCAATTGCGACAACTCGACCAAAGCCCGCAGCGCGCTGAAGCCGCCAGCGCTGGCGCCGCGCACAAATACGCGCAGGGGATCAATACGGCCAGCAGCGGCAAGCGTATCGATAGCGGCGCGAATGTCCTCGACCTCCAACTCGCCCCACTGGCCAGCCAGACGCAGGCGATAGGCGCGGCCGTAACCGCTGCTGCCACGGTAATTGAGGTCGAGCACGGCGTAGCCGCGCAGGGTCCAGAAGGCGATACGCGGGTCGAACACCGGGTAGCAGGCCGAGGTGGGGCCGCCATGCAGAAAGATCACCAGCGAAGGACGCTCTCCGGTTGATACGGGCGAGTAAAAAAAACCGTGGCTGCGCTCGCCTTCGCCCACAACGCAGTTAAATGACTGGGGGCGGGACAGCCGTGCTTCACTCAAGGGCTGCTCGCCACCGGACAGTATTTGTACAGCGCCATCACTACGCCGAATCGCCAGCACCGCCGACAGGCGATCCGGTGCGGCAGCGATGCAGTAAAAATGCTCGGCATCGGCGGCCAGGCTGCGAAAACGCGTGAAATGCTCTGCGAAGTGCCGCTCGTAAGGTGCGCTGTGCGCACTATCAGTCTCGAAAGCGCACCCTACCAGTACGCCTTTACCTTGCTCGAAACGCGTCAGCAGCAGTTCGCCGTTTTCCAGCGGCAGGTAGGTTCGGCCACCCAGCTGCCAGGGCGCGGGAGCATGATCGAAGGGTGCAGCGCATGCATCATGCTGTTTATCAACACACCAGGGCTGCCACCAACCCGCCTTGTCGCTCAACACCCACAACCGGCCCTGCACATCGAAACGCGGCTGCTGCAAGGATTGATCACGGTCCTGCCCAGCCAGCACCTGGGTGCGTTCGCCCGACTTACGTTGGCAGAGGCGTGTGGCAACCCAGGGCTGATCGGGGCGATCCCACTCGATCCAGGCCAACCGCTGGCCATCACCATCGGCCACTGGCGCAGCGTAAAAATCAGCGCCTTCGACCAGTACCTCGCGCTTGCCAGTCAGGCCAATGCGTACCAGGCGATGTATCACCGCTCCGCCTTCATGGCTTTCCTCCACAGCCAGCAGCGCCTGCCAGGCGGGCACAAAACACAGGCCGCCATAACGGCAGTTGGGCGAGTCGGTCACCGCGCCGGGTGCGCCATACGCACCACCGCCCTCGGTAATATCGATCAGGTAAACCTGCTGATCATTATCATTGACGAAGACCACGCCCTGCTCCGTGGCACAGCACGCACCGCCGCCATATTCGTAAACCCGGCTGCGTACGGAGAACCCCGGCGGGGTCAGTTCAGTCACAACTCCATCACGACAAAAGAACAACCCACAACGCGCCAGCAACGGATCAAACGCCACCCACAGCAATCCGCCGTGGGCCGCATGCAGCTCGGCGAAGTCAGCGCTGGCCGCTGCGGCCTGCTCGGCACTCCAGATTGCGTCGGGGTCGGTCAGGCCTTGCATATGATCCGCGAGGCCTTCTCATTGCGATACTGCAGGGCCTCTAGCCCCAGTAGCGCGTCATCGGCCTGCTGGCGCGCGGCGAGAATCACGCCATGGTGCGCCGACTTGCTGCACACCGGGTCCGCCGCGCTGGCATCGCCGGTGAGCATAAACGCCTGGCAACGACAGCCGCCGAAGTCCTTGTGTTTCTCGTCACAGCTGCGACATGGCTCGGGCATCCATTCGTCACCACGGAAGCGGTTGAAACCGAAGGAATGCCGCCAGATATGCTCGATGCTGTGCTCGCGCACATTGGGAAACTGCACCGGCAGTTGCCGCGCGCTATGACACGGCAACGCGGTGCCGTCCGGGGTGATGTCGAGGAACAGGTTGCCCCAGCCGTTCATGCAGGCCTTGGGACGCTCCTCGTAATAGTCTGGGGTGACGAAGATCAGCTTGCACGGGTGATTCTCGGCCGCCAGCTTGTCGCGCCACTGATTGGTGATGCGTTCGGCGCGCTCCAGCTGGGCGCGGGTCGGCAGCAACCCTGCGCGGTTCAGTTCGGCCCAGCCATAGAACTGGCAGGTGGCGAGCTCGACGAAATCTGCTTCCAGCTCCAGGCACAGCTCGATGATCCGCTCGATATTGTCGATGTTGTGTCGGTGGGTGACGAAGTTGAGCACCATCGGATAGCCATGGGACTTGACCGCACGGGCCATGGCCAGCTTGTGAGCGAAAGCCTTTTTCGAGCCGGCCAGCAGGTTGTTCACTTCCTCGTCGGCGGCCTGAAAGCTGATCTGGATATGGTCCAGCCCAGCCTCGGAGAATTCGGCAATACGCGCCTCGGTCAGGCCGATGCCGGAGGTGATCAGGTTGGTGTAGTAACCCAGATCACGCGCGGCCTTGATCAGCTCGGCCAGGTCCTGGCGTACCAGCGGCTCGCCGCCGGAAAAACCCAGTTGTGCAGCACCCAGCTCACGCGCCTGGCGGAATACCTCGATCCACTCGGCAGTGCTCAGTTCGGCGCCCTGCTGGGCGAAATCCAGCGGGTTGGAGCAGTACGGGCATTGCAGCGGGCAGCGGTAGGTCAGTTCAGCCAGCAACCACAGCGGCGGCCCTGGTTCATGACCTGCTTTAGCGAAGCTCGATCCAGAACTGAGCACTGGCGACCTCCATAAAGGCGAGGATGTCTTCGTCGATCCCCGGTACATCCGGGAAACGCTGGTGCAGGCTTTCAATAATCTCAGCCACCGAGCGCTTGCCATCGACCTGCTGGAGAATCTCACTGGCACTGTCGTTGAGCTTGATCATACCTTCCGGGTAGAGCAGCACATGGCAACCCTGGGCCGGTTCGAATTGCAGGCGAAAGCCACGGCGAATAGCGGGGATAGTGGGCAGGATGGTGGCAGTCATAATCTCGGCTCCGTTGCGGTGCGCGCGGCGCACCCTACATACCGTTCACCCGTAGGGTGCGCCGTGCACACCGTTTGTCTGTGGCTCATAGCGCAATCCCCCGATGCCATACGCGCTCGGCGGTCACCGTGTGATACGGCGCGCGCTCCAGCTGGTAGGCCATGCTCATGGCGTCGAGCATGCTCCACAGCACATCGAGCTTGAATTGCAGGATTTCCAGCATGCGTTCCTGGGCTTCACGGGTGCGGTAGTGTTCCAGGGTGATACGCAGGCCATGCTCGACATCGCGACGTGCCTGCTGCAGCCGCGTGCGGAAATAGCGGTAACCCTCGGCATCGATCCAAGGGTAATGCTGCGGCCAGCTGTCCAGGCGTGACTGGTGGATTTGCGGAGCGAACAGTTCGGTCAGCGAGCTGCTGGCGGCTTCCTGCCAGGACGCGCGGCGGGCGAAATTGACGTAGGCATCCACAGCAAAGCGTACGCCGGGCAGCACCAGCTCTTGCGACAGCACCTGCTCGCGCTCAAGGCCCACGGCTTCGGCCAGGCGCAGCCAGGCTTCGATACCACCCTCCTCGCCCTGCGCACCGTCGTGGTCAAGAATGCGTTGCAGCCATTCACGGCGCGTGTCGCGATCGGCGCAGTTGGCCAGGATCGCCGCATCCTTGAGCGGGATGTTCAGTTGATAGTAGAAGCGATTGGCCACCCACCCTTGAATCTGCTCACGGCTGGCGTGGCCGGCATACATCGCCTGATGAAACGGGTGGTGAATGTGGTAGTACGCGCCCTTGGCGCGCAAGGCCTGCTCGAACTCGGCAGGGCTCATGGCGGGTTGGCTCATCAGTATCTCCAATACGCGTTGCCGTAGGGTGTGCCGTGCGCACCAGTATTCTTTGAGGTGTGCATGGCCTGGGCGCGCTACAAAACGATGCTCATGCCATCGAACGCGACCTCGATACCGTGCGCGTCAAGTTCGGCGCGCTCAGGCGAATCCAGGTCGAGAATCGGATTGGTGTTGTTGATATGAATAAGGATCTTGCGTGCAGATGGCAGGCCATCGAGCACCTCGATCATGCCGCCCGGACCGCTCTGGCACAGGTGGCCCATCTCGCTGCCGAGCTTGTCGCCCACTTCGCACACGCGCATTTCGTCATCGCGCCACAGTGTGCCGTCCACCAGCAGGCAGTCGGCGCGGCGCATCCAGGCCAGCAATGGTTCATCGACCTGACCCAGACCGGGGGCATAGAACAGCGTGCCGCCGGTGCGGCGATCCTCGACAAACAAACCAATGTTGTCGCCCGGATGCGGGTTGCCACGGTGCGGTGAATACGGCGGTGCGCTGCTGCGCAACGGCACGGCCGTGATCGACAAGTTGGCACAGGCCGCAATGCTGAACGGCTCACCATCGAGGGCAATCAGGTTGTGCTGCAAGCCGCCATTCCAGTGGCTGAGCATGTTGAACAGGGGAAAGCCGCTGGTCAGGTCCTGATGCACCATCTCGCTGCACCAGACTTGGTGCGGACAGCCTTCGCGCAGGGTCAGCAGGCCGGTGGTGTGGTCAATCTGGCTGTCAAGCAGGATGATCCCGGCGATGGCGCTGTCGCGCAGCCGACGTGCCGGGTTGAGCGCAGGAAAGGCTTCGATCTGTACGCGAATGTCCGGTGAGGCGTTGCACAGGATCCAGTCCTGGCCATTGTCACTCAGGGCAATCGAAGACTGTGTACGCGGCTGCGCCCGCACGCTGCCCGTGCGCACGCCACGGCAGTTACGGCAGTTGCAGTTCCACTGGGGGAAACCACCGCCAGCGGCGGAGCCAAGAATCTGGATATACATGGACGCTTCCGATTGCGATGCCAATGGGCATGCCTATTGGGATGCCCCGGCAATGCCGGGGCAAAAACGGCTCAACGATTGGCGAAGTACATGGTCACTTCGAAACCAATACGCAGGTCGGTGTAGGCGGGTTTAGTCCACATGGCGCGGTCCTCTTCTTATCGACGCCGGCGAATTCCGGCCCCTTCATTAAGCGCCCCGACCGACAGCAGCCAAATGGTACTTTGGGATGAATTTCTGCTGGCATTGGTAGTGTTTGCAGGGTGCGCGCGACACCACCTGCTTTGTCCGGCAGCCTCACGCTGACTATGCTGCAACAGATGCAACACGCTGCCGCTGACAGCAGCCAATAAAAAACGCGGCCGAAGCCGCGTTGCGATAGTGACCTGCTGCAGCAGTTATCTGCCCAGACCACAAACAGATCTCGCCGACCGGCGAATCGCAGGAAGGAGCCCGACGCACTGGAGCGGATACGCCGGGGTTACACGAGTTAGAAGAAGCCCAGCGGGTTGATGTCGTAGCTCACCAACAGGTTCTTGGTCTGCTGGTAGTGGTCGAGCATCATCTTGTGGGTTTCACGGCCAACACCGGATTTCTTGTAACCGCCGAAGGCCGCATGCGCCGGGTACAGGTGGTAGCAGTTGGTCCACACGCGACCGGCCTTGATTGCCCGGCCCATGCGGTAGGCGACGTTGATATCGCGGCTCCACACACCCGCGCCCAGGCCGAACTCGGTGTCGTTGGCGATGGCCAGGGCTTCAGCTTCGTCCTTGAAGGTGGTCACGCCGATCACCGGGCCGAAGATTTCTTCCTGGAACACGCGCATCTGGTTGGTGCCCTTGAGCAGGGTCGGCTGGATGTAGTAACCGTTGGCCAGGTTGCCTTCGAGTTTCTCCACGCCGCCGCCGGTGAGCACCTGAGCACCTTCCTGCTGGGCGATCTCCAGGTAGCTGAGGATCTTGTCGAACTGCTGCTGCGAGGCCTGAGCGCCGACCATGGTGTCGGTGTCCAACGGATCGCCACGTTTGATCTGCTTGATCTTCTTCATCACCTCGACCATGAACGATTCATAGATCGATTCCTGCACCAGCGCACGCGACGGACAGGTGCACACCTCGCCCTGGTTGAAGAAGCCCAGCACCAGGCCTTCAGCGGCCTTCTCGATAAATGCCGGCTCGGCATTCATGATGTCAGCGAAGAAGATGTTCGGCGATTTGCCACCCAGTTCGACGGTGCTCGGGATGATGTTTTCGGCGGCACATTTGAGGATGTGCGAGCCCACTGGAGTCGATCCGGTGAAGGCGATCTTGGCAATGCGTTTACTGGTGGCCAGTGCTTCACCGGCTTCACGGCCGAAGCCCTGAACGACGTTGAGCACGCCCGGCGGCAGCAGATCGCCAATCAGTTCCATCAGTACGGTGATCGACAGCGGCGTCTGCTCGGCCGGTTTGAGCACGATGGCATTGCCCGCAGCGAGGGCCGGTGCGAGTTTCCAGGCACCCATCAGCAGCGGGAAGTTCCACGGAATGATCTGCCCGACCACACCCAGCGGCTCATGAAAGTGGTAGGCCACGGTGCCTTCATTGATCTCGGCGGTGCTGCCTTCCTGAGCACGGATGCACCCGGCGTAGTAGCGGAAATGGTCAGCGGCCAGCGGCACGTCGGCGTTGAGGGTTTCGCGCACGGCCTTGCCGTTGTCCCAGGTCTCGGCCACGGCCAGCAGCTCGAGGTTGGCTTCGATGCGGTCGGCGATCTTCAGCAGAATGTGCGAACGCTCCTGCACCGAGGTCTTGCCCCAGGCATCGGCAGCAGCGTGAGCAGCATCCAGCGCCTTGTTGATATCGGCGGCGTCAGAACGGGGGAACTCACCGATCACCGAACCATCCACCGGGCTGGTATTGCTGAAGTACTGGCCACTCAGCGGGGCGACGAACTCACCATTGATGTAGTTGCCGTAGCGCGGTTTAAGGGTGATGACGGCGCCTGGCGTACCGGGTTTGGCGTAAAGCATGGGATTGACCTCTCTTGTTGGCGGAGCCTGCCCCCTGGGACGTGGAGCAGGTCATGGTTCGATCTTAGGAAGCGCCCCGCACGACCGGTATGCGCCCATGGCACAAAACCTCTCGTCATTTGGTAGTAGAGCCATAAAGCGCGCCCTAGAGCCGCGCACCGCCCCGTTTCAGGGCAGCTGCCGGCTAAACACGCGGCCATCGGCATCCACCCAACGCAGCAACAGCGGTGTTTGCCCAGCGGGCAGCAGCACCCTCCAGTAAGGGTTGGCCGCCAAACCCTCGAAAGGTTCGATGCGCAGCAGGCTGCCGTGCGTCCCGCTGACCTCAAAATGTGTCGGCAAATGCCGGGGCAGCAGTTGACCATCCACGCTCGGACGCCGCCCGGTTTCCATTGGATGGCGCAACAGGCTGCGCAACTCCAGACCGCGCCCCTGCGGCTCCAGCCAGGCCTGCAACGGCCCCAGGTTGCTGGCTGGCTGAGCGGTGCTCGGCGACAGGCAACTGCTGCTCAACACCTCCACCGCCTGCGCCGCCAGCCACACACGCCCGCGCCCATCACGGGCCAGTACGATCAGTTGCTGACTGCGCGGCAGGCGCACACGGGTGGACAGACGCAGCGGCGCCTCCCAGGCCTGCACGTGCAGTGTGGCGATACGCGGATCGTCTTCGCCGCTGCGCAGCAGGCTGAGCGATACCGGGGGCTGGGCATCGCGCAGGGTCAGGTCAATGGCGACAAACGCGCCATCCTCGACCCAGGTCGGCACGGCCAGGCTCAGCCCTTGTGTCTGCACCTCATGGCCCTGCAACCACTGTTCAACGCTGTGCTGCGCCTGGCCCCAGGGCTGCGCAGCCACAGGGCCGGCCAGCACCAGCAACACCAGCAGGCGCAGGGTCATGCCAGATGTCCCCAGGCATCCATGCAGATGCTCTGGTACCAGGCATCGGCCAGTGCCGCTTCCTGAGCCCGCAACCCGGCAGGCGGCTGCAACGGGCTGAGCGTCAGGCTGCCTGGCAGCTCAACCAGGCGCTGCTCCCGAATGCCGTAATCGGCCGCAATCGACACCGCCTGGCCCGGTGCCAGCGCGCTGTAACAGGTGTTGCGCCAGGCCGCACTTGGCGGCTCCTGGCCGGCCAAATCCGCCAACAGGGCCGCCACTGCCACTTTGGCCTGAGCATTGGCGCTGTAAGCTGACTTGGGCATGGGCGCGGCGATGCAGGCATCCCCCGCCACATAGATGTCACCGGCCTCGCGTGCCTGAAAGGTGACCGGGCGGATCGGCACCCAACCGCTGCTATCGACCAAGCCGCTGCGGGCAGCAATTTCGGCGGCTTTCTGCGGTGGAATCAGGTTGATCACCGCTGCGCGATGGCGCTGGCCAAACTCGCAGAGCAGCTCGCGCCGCCCGGCATCGGCGCGCACCACACGGCCATCGCCAGCACGCCCAACCCACTCGATGCGCTCGCCATAAAGCGCCTGCCAACCCTGTTGAAACAGCGCCTGCTTGGAGAAACTGTCCTTGCTGTCGAGGATCAGCACCTTGCTGCGTGGCTTGGCCTGGCTCAGATAATGGGCAATCAGGCTGGCCCGCTCATAGGGCCCCGGCGGGCAGCGATAGGGATTGTCCGGCACGCTGATGATCACCAGGCCGCCATCGTCCATGGCCTGCAGTTGTCGGCGCAGCAGAGCGGTTTGTGCGCCAGCCTGCCAGGCATGCGGCAGACGGCTGGCGGCATTGCGGTCGTAACCTTCGATGGCCTGCCAGTCCATGTCGATTCCAGGCGCCAGCAACACCCGGTCATAGCGCAGACGCTGGCCGCCCTGCAGCACCACCTGCCGGGCCTGCAGGTCAATTTCCCGCGCCCATTCGCGCACATGCAGCACCTGTTGCTGCTGCAAGGCGCGGTAATCCTGGCGCAGACTGCCCAGCTCACGCAGCCCGGCGAGCACATGGTTGCTGAATGGGCAGGTGTGAAAGTCAGACTTCGGCTCAATCAGCACCACATCCAGCTGCTCGGCCTGACGTTTCAGGTAGCGCGCCGCCGTAGCACCGGCAAAACCACCGCCGATCACCAGTACCCGCGCCCGACCAACGCTGGCTTGCAGCGCCCCCGGCAACAGCCAGGGCAGCATGGCGGCCCCGGCGAGCAATTGACGACGTGTAAGGCCCTGCATAGCGGCTCCTGCTTTCGTTGATGCTGCCACGCTGCTACAGCACGGCGGAGATGACCATGCCTCTTTGGTCTTGGGGCAGCCGTGCCAAAGCATAGGCAGCGCGCAGAACTCAAGCCTGCGCGCACCCGATTTGCCTGCTGCACAAATGCAAATGGCCGGTCTAGACCGGCCATTTGCTACAGGCTAATTACCACTCAACGCTTGCTGACCAGGTCCTTGGGCAGTTTGAAGGTCCAGAGCATGCCGCCCTGGTTGTAGTTCTTCACCCGCTTGGCCACTTCGCCGCCCCACAGTGGTACTGCACCACCCCAGCCGGAGAGCACCGAAACATACTGCTCGCCGTCCATCTCCCAGGTTACGGGCGAACCCAGCACGCCGGAGCCGGTCTGGAATTCCCAGACCTTCTCGCCGGTCTTGGCGTTGAAGGCCTGCAGGAAACCTTCCGGGTTGCCGGTAAACACCAGGTTACCCTTGGTGGTCATCACCCCGCCCCACAGCGGCGCGTAGTTTTTCTGCCGCCAGACTTCCTTGCCGGTTTTCGGGTCGATGGCGCGCAGCACGCCGATGTAGTCCTCGTTCAGCGGTTTGATGGTGAAGCCAGCACCGAGGTAGGCCGCGCCTTTCTTGTAGGCGATGTCCTCGTTCCAGATGTCCATGCCCCACTCGTTGGACGGCACGTAGAACAACCCGGTGTCCTGGCTGTAGGCCATCGGCATCCAGTTCTTCGCACCGAGGAAGGCCGGCGCGGAGAACACGCTCTTGCCCTTTTCCTTCGCGCTTGGCGAACCAGGACGGTTGCTGTCGTCGTAGATCGGCCGACCATTCTTGTCCAGGCCTTTGGCCCAGGTGATCTTGTCGACAAACGGGAAGCCACGGATGAACTTGCCGTTGGTGCGATCGAGCACGTAGAAGAAGCCGTTACGGTCAGCGGTGGCTGCGGCCTTGATGGTCTTGCCGCCTTCCTGATAGTTGAAGGACACCAGCTCGTTGACACCGTCGAAGTCCCAGCCGTCATGCGGGGTGGTCTGGAAGTGCCACTTGATGCTGCCATCATCCGGGTTCAGCGCCAGGCGCGAAGACGAATAGAGGTTGTCGCCCGGGCGCAGGTGCGAGTTCCACGGCGCCGGGTTACCGGTGCCGAACAGCAGCAGGTTGGTTTCCGCGTCGTAGTAACCGCCCAGCCAGGGCGCGGCGCCACCGGTTTTCCACAGGTCACCCGGCCAGGTCTTGCCGGCTTCGCCACCGCTGATGCCGTTCTCAATCGCCTTGCCGTCCTTGTAGACGTAGCCCATGTGACCTTCCACGGTCGGACGGCTCCACAGCAGTTCGCCGTTTTTCGGGTCATAGGCTTCGATCTTGCCGACCACGCCGAATTCGCCACCGGACACCCCGGTGATCAGCTTGCCGTTGACCACCAGCGGTGCCGCCGTGATCGAGTAACCGGCCTTGTGGTCCGCCACGTTCTTGCGCCACACCACCTTGCCGGTGTCCTTGTGCAGAGCCACCAGCTTGGCATCCAGGGTGCCGAAGATCACCAGGTCGCCATACAGCGCCACGCCACGGTTGATAACGTCGCAGCACGGGCGAATGTCATCCGGCAGGCGCGCATCGTACTGCCACAGCTCGCGCCCAGTGCGGGCATCGACGGCAAACACCCGCGAGTAGGACGCGGTGACATACATCACGCCGTCCTTGATCAGCGGCTGCGCTTGCTGGCCACGCTGCTTCTCGCCACCAAAGGACAGCGTCCAAACCGGGCGCAGGTCCTTGATGTTGTCTGTGTTGAGTGTGGCCAGCGGGCTGTAGCGTTGGCCTTGCAGCCCCAGGCCGTTGGTGACGATCTGGTCGGTGGTGGTGGCGTCCTTGAGGATTTCCTCATCGGTCACCGCCAGGGCGGCGGCGGACGGCATCAGCATCGCCGCGCACAGCGCGGTGAGGAGGAAAGGCTGGCGAAGACCGGTGTGTTTCATTGCGGCTACCTCTGTGGGTTCATTGTTATCACCGGGAATTTTTCCCGATCTGCCACAGATTCTTGGCTGCCCAGCCTCCCCCAACAATTGAACGCAGTACCGATTTAGCTACTCCCTTGGTAGCAATACCGCCCGTTTTATCGCTGCCTGACGCACCTGCCACGCAGGCAATTTTCCCGCCCGGATGTGCACCCACACCGTACCGGCACATGGCCTGGCCGACTTAAGTGCTAGCCCAGCCCCCTGAAAAGAGCATACCCAGCCCCCGGCCCAGCCGTTAGAAAGCTACTCCCCCACGCTAAGGAGCAAGCCATATGGGCCGCACCACCCCACTCAGCCACCTGTTGTTGAGCTGCCTGCTGCTGGTAGACCTGGGCAACCTTGCCCAGGCCGAGCCCATCAAGATCGGCCTCAACTACCCACGTACCGGCAATTACAAGGATGAAGGTCTCGAGCTGCGCCGTGGTGCACTGCTGGCCGTGGACGAAATCAACCAAGCAGGTGGCGTGCTCGGCAAACCGCTGGAGCTGCTCAGCAAGAACACCAGCTCGCAGGCCGACAAGGCCGTCAGCAATGTCGATTACTTCGCCAACCAGGACGCACGCATGGTGTTTGGCGGCGCCACCAGTGAAGAGGCGATAGCCGCCGGGCAACGCGCCCGCGAGCGCGGCCTGCTGTACTTCGCCACCCTGAGCTATGCCAATGAAGTGACCGGCCTGGCCGGCCATCGCTATCTGTTCCGGGAGTCCAACAGCGCCTGGATGAGTGCACGGGTGCTCGGCGAATACCTGTCCTGGCATATGCCACGCCAGCGCTACCACTACATCATTGTCGATGACGCCTGGGGCCGCAGCATGGAAAACGCCCTGCGCCTGGCCACCAACAGCACCGACCGCGCACGCCATGGCCGTACTGCGCTACCCAGTGGTCTGGTGCGCCGTGAGCAGTACCTGGCGGCGCTCAATAAAGCGGCCCGCAGCGAGGCGGATATCCTCGTGCTGGTGCTGCTCGGCGAGAACCTGCAGCGCAGCATGCGCATGGTGCACAACATGGGCCTCAAGCAACGTACGCAGATCATCGTGCCCAACCTGACCAAGAGCGTGGTGCAGCAGGCCGGGCCGCTGGTGATGGAGGGCGTGATCGGCACCGAAGCCTGGACCTGGAACCTGCCCAGCCAGGACAACATCGCCCAGGGCCAGCAATTCGTTGAGCGCTATATCAGCGATTATCAGGAGTACCCCGGCAGCACCAGCGCCTCCGCCTACTCCATCGTCAAGCAATGGGCCGATGCCGTGCAGCGCACGCAAAGCCTGGACAGCGAACGGCTGATCAGCACCCTGGAAGACCACAGTTACCAGTTGCTCAAGGGGCAGCAGCAGTGGCGCGCCTTCGACCATCAGAACGTGCAGAGCATCTATGCGGTACGGGTACGCAAGCGTGACGACGTGATGCTCGACCCGTTCAAGCAGCACTACTTCGACATCATCCACCATATGGACGGCGACCAGGCCGCGCCGAGCCAGGATGAGTGGCAGCAGGAGCGCGGCGAGGAATTGCAGCTGCGCTAAGCCAATCATGTGTTGCCAGGGACAACCCGTAGGGTGCGCTGCGCGCACCGGGATTCAACGTCTGCGCGGACATACCCCCAATTAGACGAGTAATGACTTGTGCGCACGGCGCACCCTACGAAGCAAGAGCACCTCACGTCTGTGTCGATAAATACAGACGTACCACACTCGTGGTACAGAGCCACCGCATCTGGGTATCGCAGTTTTTCTTAGCGATCCACCCGCTGCATCGCGGCCTGCTCATAACGCGGGTAGAGATGACTGACGCTGCGGATCAGCTCATAACGGCTGAGGTTTACGCCGGCAAAGCGTTCCGGGATGGCGGTGCGGATCAGTTCATTCATTTCCGCGCCCTGCTCGGCACCGCTGCGCATGACGCCGTCCAGCCAGCCGAGGTAATCACGCATCTGGGCAAAGGGCGCAGCATCGCTGGCCAGCGGGCCATGGCCGGGCACGATCTGCTTCCAGGGCAGGTGCTGCAGCTGGTCGAGATCCGCCAGCCAGGTGGCCAGGCTCGGTGTGCCGGGTGTGGTCAGGGCACGTTGATAAAACACCAGATCACCGGCAAACAGCACGCCGCTCTGCACATCGAGAATCGCCAGATCAGCCCCGGTGTGGCCGCTCAGGGCCAGCAGTTGCAGCGTCCGCCCGCCTACCTCAAGCATTCCCGGCTCAAGGCTCTCAGTGGGCAGCAGCACTTCGGTGCCGCGCATCCAGTCGCCCACCAGGCGGTACATGTTCTCCGCCATGGTATCGCCCTGCTCTACCAGCAACGCGGTGGTGCCGGGCAAGGCGGCAATCGGCACATCGCTGAAGGCCTGATTGCCCAGCACATGGTCGGGATGATGATGGGTCAGCATGACCTTGAGCAGCGGCTTGTCAGTGACGCGGGCAATCGCTTGGCGCATCACCTCGCCGTAACGCCGCGACGGCCCGCTGTCGATCACCACAACGCCTTTATCGGTGACGATAAACCCGGTGTTGACGATATTGCCGCCATTGGCCTGGGAGAAGTTGTCCGTGCTGCCTTCAAACAGCCACACGCCATCGGCAATCTGCCGGGGCTGTAGGTCGTAGGCGAGCGGATTGGCGTGCACGCAGGCGCTGGCCAGCGCCGCCAGTATGAGTATCCAGCGCATAAGCACCTCGCGATAAGACGGGCAGCGCCGTGCTGGGCTGCCCAGGGCAGAACCGCCATTTAGGGCGCGAGGCGGACCTCGCTGATCTGCACCAGCGGCTGGCTGTCGGTAAAGTTCGGCAGATCGCCCATGATCCGTGCCGCGTGCGGGGCAAAGCTCTGCTCGAACACCGCCACGCTGTCGAAATACAGATGCCCCATGGCGATATAGGGCGCGGCCTCACCGGGCGTGGCGCTGGCCAGGCCAGCGTCCACGGCAATGCCTTGGCACGCGCTGCCCAGGCATTCGCGCACGATCGCCATATGCTGCTCGCAGTAATAGGTCATGTCGAAACGCACACCGGGAGTATTGGGGTACAGCACGCTGACTTTGATCATGGCAGGTCCTTGTGGCTTTCAGAGTTCGGCTTTGAATTCATTGCCGTTGTTGTCACGCAACCATAGCTCGGTCTCGACGTTGCCCTTTACATCCAGGCTGATGGTCGGGTTTTCGCTGACGGCGGGAAACAGTTCGAGGCTGGCCAGGGTGTTGCCGCTGCGATCACGCAACTGCGCCTGGTTGAGAAAAAATTCCGGAATACCGCCGACCAGGCCGTTGTCCATCGGGTGGGCCACCTGCACGCGAAGGCGGTTGGCATCAGCCAGGACAAAGCGCTTGCCGAGCACTTCACCCAGATGCTCCTCCCAACCGGCCTGGGCGCGCACCACACTGGGGGCTGTGCAGCCGCCACCGGCAGCATCGATTTGCGTCGAACCGACATGCCAGAGCCCGTCACGGGTCAGTACCGCCACCCGCAGCGGCGTGGCCTGCTCGACCCGAATGCGGATGGCCAGCCGTGGCAGCACCTGCTCACCCGGCTGGAAATCGAAGATCTGTGGAATCGGATTGAGTTCGGCCCAGGCCAGCATGCGCACCACCTGACCGTCGAAGGCACTGGCGTCGATCTGAATCGGCACCTGCCGCGCGTCCTCGGCAAACGGCGGCGCGCTGAGCTTGACCCGCTCATCGAAAACAAAGGCTTCGCCGCCCAGCAGACGCTCGTGGTAGTAGTCCCACATCACCGATGTGACCGGGTCGCGCTGGCTGCCCCAGCTGTCCCAGGGCACGGCAAACAGCGCCAGCAGTAGAAATGAACGCCAATCCAGTTCCATCCCACACCTCCCGGTGCCGTTGACCTGCAGCCCTACTCAACCTCCTGGTACAACCCCGGCAACTCATAACGCAGACCGTAGTGGCCATAGATACGCTTGAGCTCCCCGGCGAGAATCAGCTCTTCGAGCTTTTCTTCCAGGGCATAGGCCAATTGCCGATTGCTTTCATGCACCGCCATGCCGATGTCCCAGACCTGCTTGCCCATGTCCGGGTAAGCGTTCTCGGCCAGCGCCAGTTGCTCGTCAGCCGCCAGTTTGAGCTGCCAGTCGACCTCGCCGCGCAGCGCCATCACCGCATCCACTTCACCGGCTTTCATCGCCGCGAACGCTTGCTGAACATTGCTGTAGTGATGGGTCTGCTGGCTGAGCATGCCGTCTTTCACCGATGACAGATAAAAGGACGGCACGCTTTCCACCTCGACACCAATGGGGTGGCGCTGAAACACCGCCACACTGGGCACCGCGTCCAGCCGGCGGCGGTCGAATGCCACCTGCCAGCGCTCACGCTGATACGGGCCGAACATCACCACCAGTTCGTTGACCAGCTCGCCGAACTCGTTGCTCTTGTAGGAAAACTCGCGGTCATAAGGAACGCGCAGCATCACATCGGCCAGTTCGTGCGGACGCAGGTAATGCCCGCGCCAGATGTAATCACGCAGGTCATCATCGAGCTTCTCGCCCGGCGGTGCCCAGATCACTTCAAGCCTGAGCCCCAGACCTGCGGCCAAAGCCTCGGCGACCTCATAGTCGACGCCACGGGATTTCCCGTCCTGCTGAAAGCTGTAAGGCGCGAAATCCTGATACAGCGCCACCTTGAGCACACCGGACTCGACAATCGAGTCATAGCTGCGCACCTGCGCCTGCAGCGGCGTACAGACCGCCAGCAGTGCAGAACACCACAGCCCCAGCCACACCAGTCGCCGAGCCATGCCGATTACTCCTCGATGGCCACGCTCTCCAGGTAACTGCGCACGGCCCACAGCGCTTCCTGGCTGAGGTAGTCGGCCATTTTCGGCATATACACCCGACCATCACGCACGGCGCCATTGATCACCCGCTCCTTGAACCACTCATCGCCGCTGATGCCGGCTTCGAGCAGGCGCAGGTCCGGGGCAATGCCACCGGATTTGGCTTCCAGGCCATGGCACGCCGCGCAGTTCTGGTTGTAGGCCGAAGAGCCAATTTCGATGGCGCGCGGGTTGCCCCGGTAGGGGTTCTCATCACGCCATTCTTCGCCCAGCGGCTCCAGACCGTCGGTCTTCACCGCCTGGGGCACCACATCACCATGCGCCCAGAGGTTGGCCGAGAAGGCCAACAGCAGCAGAGCAAAACCGGTGTTCTTTTTAATTGTCATGTTCAAGGCCTCATCGAATGCACGCACACAGCTCGTACGGAGCTTGCTTGCGAGCATCTTAGAAACAGCGCCGCGCCCGCCGAATGCTGCTTTGGTGGCCCGCGACTAGTCCCTTGGTAGTAGGGCTTGCGACCCCATGACAGGTGGCTTTGGCAGCAAGGCTAAGTCATGTCCAGTTTGGGCATTCTTCCCGGCGCAGGCGGGAGTTTTTCCGTTTCGGCGCAATCCCCGTGGTTCCACTATCGGCTCGCCAGGTCGCCAACAGCACAGGACCTGCAACCTTCACCACCACGATGGGAAACCACAACCATGACAACAAGATCGTTACCCAGCATGCCGCGCCCCGTGGCACTTGCCGTCCACAGCCTGCTGCTGGCCGGTGGCCTGGCCTTGAGTGGCAGCGCCCTGGCCAAGAATGTCACCTGGGACGACATCGCCAACGACCACACCACCACCAACAACGTGCTGCAGTACGGCATGGGCACCAACGCCCAACGCTGGAGCCCGCTGGCCCAGGTCAACGACCAGAACGTGTTCAAACTGACGCCCGCCTGGTCCTTCTCCTTCGGTGACGAAAAGCAGCGCGGCCAGGAGTCCCAGGCCATCGTCCATGACGGCGTGATCTACGTGACCGGCTCCTACTCGCGGGTATTCGCCCTCGACGCGAAAACCGGCAAACGCCTGTGGACCTACAACCACCGCCTGCCGGACAACATTCGTCCGTGCTGCGACGTGGTCAACCGCGGCGCTGCCATCTACGGCGACAAGATCTACTTCGGCACCCTCGACGCCCGCGTCGTCGCGCTGAACAAAGACACCGGCAAAGTGGTGTGGAACAAGAAGTTCGGTGACCACGCCGTTGGCTACACCATGACCGGCGCGCCAACCCTGGTGAAAGACCAGAAGAGCGGCAAGACCCTGCTGATCCACGGCAGCTCCGGTGACGAATTCGGCGTAGTCGGCAAGCTGTTTGCCCGCGACCCGGACACCGGTGAAGAAGTCTGGATGCGTCCGTTCGTCGAAGGCCACATGGGCCGCCTGAACGGCAAAGACAGCACCCCGACTGGCGACGTGAAAGCACCGAGCTGGCCGGATGATCCCAACCACCCGACCGGCAAGAAAGCGGCCTGGAGTCAGGGCGGTGGTGCACCGTGGCAGAGCGCCAGCTTCGACGCGGAAACCAACACCATCATCATCGGTGCCGGCAACCCGGCCCCGTGGAACGGCTGGGCACGCACCAGCGAAGGTGGCAATCCGAAGGACTACGACAGCCTCTACACCTCTGGCCAGGTTGGCGTAGACCCGACCACCGGTGAAGTGAAGTGGTTCTACCAGCACACCCCGAACGATGCCTGGGACTTCTCCGGCAACAACGAACTGGTGCTGTTCGACTACAAGGACAAGGCCGGTAAAACCGTCAAGGCTACCGCCCACGCCGACCGCAACGGTTTCTTCTATGTAGTCGACCGCGCCAACGGCAAGCTGCAAAACGCCTTCCCCTTCGTCGACAAGATCACCTGGGCCAGCCATATCGACCTGAAAACCGGTCGCCCGGTGGAAAACGAAGGTCAACGCCCACCAAAACCGGAGCCGGGTGAAGCCAAAGGCAAATCGGTAGAAGTGTCGCCGCCTTTCCTCGGTGGCAAAAACTGGAACCCGATGGCCTACAGCCAGGACACCGGCCTGTTCTACGTGCCGGCCAACCACTGGAAAGAGGACTACTGGGCCGAGGAAGCCAACTACAAGGCGGGCTCCGCTTACCTGGGCATGGGCTTCCGCATCAAACGCCTGTTCGAAGACCACGTCGGCATCCTGCGGGCAATGAACCCGACCACCGGCAAGGTCGTCTGGGAGCACAAGGAAAAACTGCCACTGTGGGCCGGCGTACTGGCCACCAAGGGCAATCTGGTGTTCACCGGCACTGGCGACGGCTACTTCAAGGCCTTCGACGCGAAGAACGGCAAGGAGCTGTGGAAGTTCCAGACCGGCACCGGAATCATCTCCCCGCCCATCACCTGGGAACAGGATGGCGAGCAGTACATCGGCGTAACTACCGGTTACGGCGGAGCAGTACCGCTGTGGGGCGGCGACATGGCCGAGCTGACCAAACCGGTCGCGCAAGGCGGCTCGTTCTGGGTATTCAAGCTGCCAAGCTGGGATAACAAGACCGCACAACGCTGATCGCAACTCGCATGACGCACCCCAGGGTGCGTCATGCGCACGCGCTTCCAAGCAACCACCTGCGTTGCCCCGTGGTGCGCACGGCGCACCCTACCCGAGGACTCGCCATGAATTACCTGCCTCTGCTTCTGCCCATCGTACTGCTGGTGCTGGGTACCGAACTGGTCAATGCCGATGAGGTGCTCACCGTCAACGGCTGCCGCATCGAAGCCGACAGCCAATGCCCCAAAGCCAACCTGCAAGGTGCCAACCTGAGCAACCAGGACATGCGCCGTATGAACCTGGAAGGTGCCGACCTGCGTGGTGCCGATTTACGCCATAGCCGCCTGGATCTGGCCAACCTGGAAAAAGCACAACTGCAAGGTGCCGACCTGACCCGTGCCAGCCTGCAACAAAGTCAGCTGCGCCTGGCCGACTTCAGCAACAGCACCCTGGTAGCCATCAACGGCTGGGCCATGTATGCCCAGGCGGCAAAATTCAACGCAGCCGATATGCGCGCTGCCAACCTGGAATTCGCCCGCCTGTCTGCCGCCAAACTGCACAATGCCAACCTGCAAGCGGCCAATCTGGAAATGACCTGGCTAAGCAAGGCTGACCTCAAGGGCGCCAACCTCAAGGACGCCAACCTGCAAGAGGTCAAACTCTCAGGCTCCAACCTCGCCGACGCCGACCTAAGCGGCACGCGCACCCACTACGGCAACTTCCAGGGCGCCAATATGGAAGGCTGCACCGCCTGCCCCGATGGCTGGGAATAACCTCACGCTAACGCCCCCCCTTCCTCTGTAGGAGCGGGCCATGCCCGCGAACCTCTACACAGCACAAAGCCGTAGCCCGGCTGCACTCCGAGGAGTTCAGCCGGGCTACCTATTCTTTTATCTAGAAAAACGGCTCAGGCGCTTTCCAGGCCCAGGCGGATGACCCCGGTATCGATGGCCAGATGCACCAGCTCGGCCTGGGAGCTGACCTGCAACTTGCTCTTGAGCAAGGTCAGGTAGTTGGACACGGTCTTACCGCTGATGCACAGCCGCTCGGCAATCTGCCGGCTGGGCATGCCTTTGGCCAGCATCACGAATATCTCGAACTCGCGCTGGGTCATGCCGCGCAGGCGCGGATCACTGCTGCCCTCGCCAAGTGGATTGCAAGCCAGATGCGTGGCCAGCCCCTGCTCGATATAGGCATGTCCGGCCAGGGTACGTTTAACCGCTTCAACCAGCACCTCGGGTGAGGACGTTTTGGTCAGATAACCCAGTGCACCGGCCTCCAGGGCCTGACGAACCAGGGGCAGCTCATCGTGCATGCTGAAGAACAGCACCCGCAGTTGCGGCAAACGCTGACGCAGCCGCCGGGTGGTTTCCAGACCGCTGATCCCGGGCAGGCCGATATCCATGATGACCAGATTGGGGATTTCCTCCTGCACCATCTGCAGGGCCTGTTCGCCATCGCAGGCCTCGCGCACCTGCACCTCTGGTAACAAGGCCCGCAGCAGGCTGGCATAGCCCTGACGGACCACCGCGTGATCATCGACCAGCAGAATCTTCATAGCTCGGGCTCCGGCACTATCAGGGTCAGGCACAGTGCCCACCCCGCTTGAGGACGGCTGTGTACGCGCAGTACGGCACCCAGGCTGCGCGCCCGCTCGTGGATCGAGCGCAGGCCGATGCCGGGACGCTGCGGCAGTTGCGCACCACAACCATTGTCACGAATAAACAGACGCAAACGCTGCCCCTGATAATGCAGGCGCACGCGCACTTCGCTGGCCTGGGCGTGCCTGGCGACGTTGGTCAGGGCCTCCTGCACCAGCCGGTACAGATGCGCCTTGGTCGGCAGTGGCAAACTTGGCAGCCGGCGGCTGAGCGAAACCTGGCACTGTACGCGCTGTGCGGCCTGCCAGTTATCAGCGAGCAGTTGCAGCGCCTCGTCCAGTTCAAGGCGCTCCAGTACCACCGGGTAGAGATCACGGATCAAGGCGCGAAAACCGTCCTGCAAGCGCTGGCAGTGGTTGTCCAGATGCTGGGCGGTCAGGCGCACCTGCTCGGGCTGAGCGGCCACCGCTTGCAGCAGGCAGGCCTGGGCACGGATACCGCTGAGGTACTGGCCGAGGTCGTCATGCAGGGTCTGCCCAAGACGGGTGCGCTCGCGCTCTTGCAACGCCATCAGCGCTTGAGTCAGTTCGGTATTGTCGGCCTGCACCTGTTGCAGGGTGGTGGCCATGGCATTGAAATGCCCGGCCAGTTGCCGTGCCTCTGGCAGGCTGTGCGCCGGCAGACGCGCATCGAACTGGCCCTGAGTCACCTGTTGCAGACCGCATAGCAACTCATCCAGCACGCGCAGGCCACGGTGCACGGCCCAGCGAATCGCCACCAGGCTGATCAACAGCGCCAGCAGGCAGAGCAACAGCAGTTGCAGAAGCGAATCCCAGACTTCATCGATTTCATCCGCCGGATCGACGGCAATCTGCAACTGTCGGCCATCGGCCAGTTGCACCACACGCGGGCGGTGTTGCTGCGGGAACAGACGCTGCCCCAGCCATTGTTCAAGCGACAACTGTGGCACGGCGGCAGGTGCTGGTAGCCACTGCACCCGCACATGCCGCAGGTTGCCGGTCAGCCCGCTGTGCAGGCTGGCCGGGTCACGCTGAGCCGCTTCGTACAGGTACTCGACCACCGCCTCGGCAGCCTGCACCTCACGCTGTACATCCTCGCGGGCCTGGCGCAGCAGCAACGCCAGGCCCAGCACCGTGACCAGTGCAAAAAACAGCGTCACCAGCAGGTAGATGCGCCATAGAACGGACACGTTACTTGACCACGAAATGACCGAGCATGCCCTTGCCTTCCAGGCCCTTGGCATAGAAACGGAACGTGCCGGGCTTGATCGGTACGAAGAAGATCTCCGCCTCGCCGGCTTCCTCAAACTCCAGTTCGGTAAGGGTGATGGCCTTGATCTCCACGCCACCGGCTTCAACCTTGCGCAGGTAGATCGAGGTGGCGAATTCCGGAGCCTGGAAGGCGTACTCCTTCAGCCCGCTGGCGATGATCTTCAGTTGGTAGGCCTTGCCAGTTTCCAGCTGGTATTCGCTTTGCGACAGGCTGTAATCGCTGGCTTCGCTGCCCAGCAGCAGATCCGGCAGTTTCTCGGTGCGACGGGTCAGGTCGCCGGCCGCATAAATGTTGTCAAAACCGATCAGGCTGCTCAGCAGAATCAGCGCCAGGGCGAGTGTTTTGAGCGTGCTCATGGAGGGTACCTGTTCTTGTTTTATGGGATGGGATCATCCTAAAACGCTGACGCACCCGCCGACTTACTACCTTGGTACTGGCGTACTGGTACTTTGGGCATATTTCCCGAATACCGGGCTGTTCCTATGCTGGCAACACCTATCCAGGAGTTGCCCATGCGTCGGATCAGCCACCCCCTCATGCTCTGCGCCGCCGCGTTGTGCAGCCTGGCAACGCCCTGCCTGGCCAGCCCGACAACCGACACCTTGCAGGTGCGTATCGCTTACCTGGGTTACACCCTGGCAACCGGCCCGGTGCTGTCCAACGTCATCCCCGAGCCGGCCGATACCGGCCTGCGCGGGGCCGAGCTGGCGATTATCGACAGCAACAGCACTGGGCGTTTTCTCAAGCACAGTTACCAGCTCGACGTAGCCGAACGAGGCGACAACGACAGCCTGCTGGCTGCAGCCCGTGAACTGCACGCACAGGGCCTGCGCCTGTTCGTGGTCAATGCGCCGACAGCAACCCTGCGCCAACTCAGCCAGGCGCTGCCCGACAGCCTGCTGCTCAATGCCGGCAGCGCCGACGACAGCCTGCGCCACAGCCAGTGCCTGAACAATGTGCTGCACACCCTGCCCAGCCGCACCATGCTCGCCGATGCCTTGGCGCAGTTTCTCGCCGTGCGCAAATGGACGCGCTGGCTGCTGGTGACCGGCAGCACCGAGGACGATATCGCCTACGCCGCCGCGCTCAAGCGCGCCGCCAAACGCTTCGGCCACAAGATCGTCGCCGAGAAGCCATGGAGCTTCGACAACGACCAGCGCCGCAGCGCCCAGGCGGAAATGCCGCTGTTCACCCAGACGGCGGAATACGACGTGGTGCTGGTGGCCGACGAGCGTGGCGACTTCGGCGAGTACCTGCCCTACAACACCTGGTACCCGCGCCCGGTGGCCGGCACCCAGGGCCTGATCCCGACTGCCTGGCACAAGACCGTGGAAACCTTCGGTGCCGCGCAGTTGCAGAAACGCTTCGAGGCCCACGCCCAGCGCTGGATGAACGACCGCGATTTCGCCGCCTGGATGGCCGTGCGCAGCATTGCCGCCGCGGTGACCAAACTGCGCCAGAACGACGCCCAGGCAATCCGCACCCTGGCCTTGAGCGAGCAGCTGCCGCTCGATGGTTTCAAGGGTCGCAAGCTGAGCTTCCGCCCGTGGAACGGCGAACTGCGCCAACCAATCCCGTTGGTACAGCCACGCGCGCTGGTCAGCACCTCGCCACAGGATGGTTTTCTGCACCCCAACAACGAAATGGACAGCCTCGGCTATGACCGGCCGGAAGTGAGCTGCGATCTGGCAGGCAACAGTAATTGATGGTGCGCGCGGTGCACCCTACCGCGCGTAGAACCGTAGGGTGCGCCGTGCGCACCACCCACACAACTTGCAGCCCAAAACAACAAGAGGATCAACCCCATGCGCCTGACTCACCTTGCCTGCGCCATTGCCCTTGGCCTGACCAGCCACACCGCCCTGGCGGCCACCGCCTATGTGTCCAACGAGAAAGACGACAGCATCAGCGTGATTGATCTGGACAGCCTTGAGGTCACCGCCACCCTTGAAGTAGGCATGCGGCCGCGCGGCCTGCTGCTGTCTTCCGACAACAAGCTGCTGTACATCTGCGCCAGCGACTCGGACCGGGTACAGGTGATGGACCTGGCCACCCGCACCATAATCAAGGAACTACCCTCGGGCGCCGACCCCGAGCAGTTCGCCCTGCACCCCAACGACCGCTGGCTGTACATCTCCAACGAGGACGATGCACTGGTGACCGTGGTCGACACCCAGAGCGACGAAGTGCTGGCGCAGATCGACGTCGGCGTCGAGCCGGAAGGCATGGCTGTCAGCCCCGATGGCAAATGGGCGGTCAACACCAGCGAAACCACCAACATGCTGCACTGGATCGATACCAGCACCCAGCAGTTGGTGGACAACACCCTGGTCGATCAACGCCCCCGCCATGTCGAATTCGACAAGACCGGCAAACGCCTGTGGGCTTCAGCCGAGATCGGCGGCACAGTCAGCGTGATCGATGTGGCCAGCCGGCAGATCGAGAAGGTGCTGAACTTCCAGATCAAGGGCGTGCACCCGGACAAGGTCCAGCCGGTCGGGGTCAAGCTGAGCGACGATGGCAAGTACGCCTTTGTCGCCCTCGGCCCGGCCAACCATGTGGCCGTGGTCGATGCCAAAACCTATGAGGTGCTCGATTACCTGCTGGTCGGCCGCCGTGTCTGGCATATGGCGTTCACTCCAGATCAAAAACGCCTGCTGACCACCAACGGGGTCAGCGGTGATGTGTCGGTGATCGATGTCGACAGCCTCAAGGTGACCAAGTCGATCAAGGTCGGCCGCTACCCTTGGGGCGTGGTTGTCACGCCATGAGTGCACTCCAGGTACAGGGCGTGAGCTTCGCCTACGGCCCACGCCAGGCGTTACAGGAGGTCGGCTTCAATGTAGCGGCGGGCAGCTTCAGCGCACTGCTGGGGCCTAACGGTGCGGGCAAGTCGACGCTGATCGCCCTGCTCACCCGGCTTTATGACCTGCAACACGGCGACATCCACATCTTCGGCCACAGCCTGCGCTGCGAGCCGCGCCAGGCATTGCGCCAACTGGGTGTGGTGTTCCAGCAGAGCACCCTGGACCTGGACCTGTCGGTGCAGCAGAACCTCGCCTACCACGCCGCGCTGCATGGTCTGGGCAAACGCGAAGCCGGCGCGCGCATCGACGAGGAACTGGCCCGCCAGCAACTCGGCGAACGCCGCCACGAGAAGATCCGCGCGCTGAATGGTGGCCACCGCCGTCGCGTCGAGATAGCCCGCGCCCTGCTGCATCGGCCACGCCTGCTGCTGCTTGATGAAGCCAGCGTCGGCCTCGACCCGGCCAGCCGTCTGGCGCTGAACCAGCATGTGCGCACGCTGTGCAGCGAACAGCAACTGGCGGTGCTGTGGACCACCCACCTGCTCGATGAAATAGCGACGGGCGACGACCTGCTGGTTCTCAACCGCAGCCGCCTGGTCGCCCAGGGCCCAGCCGGCGAACTGGGTGATGATCTGGCCGCCAGCTTCAACCGACTCACTGCGCCAGCACCACAACCGATGGAGGTTGGTCGATGAATGCCTACTGGTATTGCCTGCAAGGCATCGTGCAACGCGAATGGCTGCGTTTCGTGCTGCAGCGCAGCCGCTTCTTCAGCGCTCTGGTGCGGCCATTGCTGTGGCTGCTGGTGTTCGCCGCTGGCTTTCGCGCGGCGCTGGGCATCGCCATCATCGCGCCCTACGACACCTACATCACCTACGAAACCTATATCGTGCCGGGGCTGGCCTGTATGATCCTGCTGTTCAACGGCATGCAGGGTTCTCTGTCGATGGTCTACGACCGCGAAATGGGCAGCATGCGTGTGCTGCTGACCAGCCCACTGCCACGGGCCTTTCTACTTGCCAGCAAACTGCTGGCGATTGCCCTGATCTCACTGCTGCAGGTGTACGCCTTTCTCGCCATTGCCTGGTTCTACGGCGTGCAACCGCCCGTCTGGGGCCTGCTCGCTGCGCTGCCGGCGTTGCTGCTGGTGGCTCTGCTGCTCAGCGCCCTCGGCCTGCTGCTGTCCAATGGCATCCGCCAGTTGGAGAACTTCGCCGGGGTGATGAATTTCGTCATCTTCCCGCTGTTTTTCCTCTCATCAGCGCTCTATCCGTTGTGGAAGATGCGCGATGCCAGCGAGTGGCTGTACTGGCTGTGCGCCCTCAACCCCTTCACCCATGCCGTGGAACTGGTGCGCTTTGCCCTCTACCTGCGCTTCAGCCCCCTGGCGTTGGCCGTATGTCTGGGCCTAACCCTGCTGTTCGCAGCGCTCGCGGTGCTGACCTTCAACCCGCAACATGCAGCCCTGCGCAAAGGCAGCTAGGCATATCAGGCACCACGCATATCTACTACTTTGGTACTGGTTTTCATCTCCAACGTAGAATTCCCAAAGCATCGGCATTGCCCTGTAATAGATCCATAAAAAGAATCGAGAACAAAGGCGATGAAACACTGGCCAAAGGCCCTGATATTGCTTGCCAGCCTGCTACCGACCAGCGCCGTACTGGCCGATACCCCGTTGTTTTCTGCCGATGGCTACCGCCTCAGCCATTACCGCAGCCCCACACCGCTGACCCACGAACACGCACGCACCCTGGACACCGTTGCCCTGCAGCAGTTGCTGCGTGAACAGCCTGGCACTCGGCTGATCGACGTTTATCGCCAGCAATGGCTGCACGGCCAGTTCATCGAGGATGAAGTGCACGCCAACCTGCCTAACAGCCTGTGGCTGGCCAATACCGGCGACGGTGAGCTGAGTCCGCAGTGGCAGAATTACTTCCAGCGCAGCCTGGCCCAGGCCAGCCAGGGCAATCGCGCCTGGCCGCTGGTGTTCTACTGCCGCTCCGACTGCTGGCTGGGCTGGAATGCGGTAAAACGCGCCCATCATCTGGGTTACACCAACCTGTACTGGTACCGTGACGGCATCGACGCCTGGCAACAGGCCGGCCTGCCCCTGATACCCGCACAACCACTGCCCTTGCTGCGTTAAACCATGCGTTACGGCTGCAACCCCACCATAATCAAAACAACGAGGTGATAAGGCCATGTACAAAATTCTGATTGCCGATGACCACCCGCTGTTTCGCGAAGCCATCCACAACGTCATCAGTGACGGCTTCCCCGGCAGCAACATCATGGAAACTGCCGATCTCGACAGCGCCCTGG
Organism: Pseudomonas sp. FEMGT703P; assembly: GCF_002786345.1. Classification (NCBI taxonomy): domain Bacteria; kingdom Pseudomonadati; phylum Pseudomonadota; class Gammaproteobacteria; order Pseudomonadales; family Pseudomonadaceae; genus Pseudomonas; species Pseudomonas sp. FEMGT703P. The sequence goes on from NZ_PGCM01000010.1 coordinate 610,489, forward strand.
TAATGACCCAGGAACATGACGACCTCGACCTGATCCTGCTCGACCTGAACATGCCTGGCATGCACGGCCTGGGCGGGCTGATTAACCTGCGCAACGAGGCGCCGACCATTCCAGTGGTGATCGTCTCGGCCGAGCAGGACAAACAGATCGTCCTGCAGGCGATTACCTACGGCGCGGTCGGTTTTATCACCAAGTCCTCGCCACGGGCGCAGATGACCGATGCCATCCAGCAGATTCTCAACGGCAACGTCTACCTGCCGCCGGACATCATCCGCACGCAGAAGAGCGGCTCGCAGCGCAGCCACGCCGACCACCACAGCTTCCCGCCGGAACTGCTGCAGGCACTGACCCGCAAACAGCTGCTGGTACTCGAACGCATGACCAAGGGCGAGTCCAACAAACAGATCGCCTACAGCCTGGACATCGCCGAAACCACGGTGAAGGCCCACGTCTCGGCCATCCTGCGCAAGCTCAATGTGCACAACCGGGTACAGGCCATTCTCTCGGCCGGGGATATCGACTTCGCCGCTTATCTGCGCCGCTGAACCGCACCCACAGCCATATGCGGCAACGCCCACGGAGGGCGTCGAGTCGCCAGCTACTACTCACCTCACGCTCTCACTACAAGGCTTAGCGCATGTCTAAAACAGCACTGATCATCGTCGACCTGCAGAATGACTATTTCCAAGGTGGCAAATGGCAGCTCGAAGGCAGCGAAGCGGCCGCCGCCAATGCCGCACGCCTGCTCACCGCGTTTCGCGCCAAGGGCTTGCCGGTGGTGCACGTGCGCCATGTATTCGCCAGCAGCGATGCGCCCTTCTTCGCCCCAGGCTCCAAGGGTGCCGAGGTCTACCCACTGGTGCAGGAGCAACCGGGCGAGGCCGTGCTGATCAAGCAGCAGATCAACAGCTTTCGTGATACCGAGCTCAAACAGGTGCTCGACCAGGCCGGAGCCAGTCAGGTGCTTATCTGCGGGGCCATGAGCCACATGTGCATCGACGCCGTAACCCGCGCCGCACATGACTTCGGTTACAGCTGTGCGGTCGCGCATGACGCCTGCGCCACCCTGGCCCTGGAGTTCAACGGGGTGAGCGTGCCGGCCAGCCAGGTACACGCCGCCTATATGGCCGCACTGGCGTTCGCTTATGCCAAGGTGGACACCACCGACGCCCTGCTCGGTGATCTGGCGTAACCATCAGATGCGATATGCACCGGCCTGCTTTTCCGGCCGGTGCATCCACGAACGAAACGGCAACCAACCCTAGCCAGCCGCGCCGCGATCCAGCAAATGACTCATCGCCGTCTTCAGTTTCATCGGTCGCACCGGCTTGTGCATCAGGGTATGGCCCAGCTCACGCATCTGTTGTTTGAGTTCGTTGCTTTAGTTGGCGGTGATCATCAACGCGGGCAAGGGTGAGCTGCGACGGGCGTTGATCTGCGCCACGGCATCAACACCGTTGTGGTCGTCATCGAGGTGGTAGTCGGCGATCAGCAGGTCGGCATCGGCATGGAAGTTGTCGACCTGGCGTGCCAGGTCCTCTTCGGACAAGGCCGTCACCACCTGACAGCCCCAGGCTTCCAGCAGCGTGCGCATACCGGCACAGATGGCGGCATCGTTATCCAGCACCCAGATGCGCGAACCGCTAAGCCGCTCCACCAGCGGGTTGGGCGCTTCCTGCACGGCACGGGCACGCGGCGCGAGGCTGGTCAACGGCACTTCGATGGCGAACATCGAACCCTTACCCTGGCGCGAGGTCACGCGAATGCGGTGGCCGAGCATGCGGGCGATCTTCTCGACAATCGCCAGGCCCAGCCCCAGGCCACGGTCCTGCTTGCGGTGGCTGACATCACCGCGTTTGAACTCCTGGAAGATCTCGCCGAGTTTGTCATCGGCGATGCCGATACCGGTGTCCCACACCTCGATCGACAGGCTTTGCCGGCGCCGCCGGCAACCCAGCAAGATGCGCCCGCTGGAGGTGTAACGGATGGCATTGCTGAGCAGGTTGCGCAGAATCCGCGCGAGCAACTGAATATCGCTGCGCACCAGCGCCGAGCTGGGGATGAAGTCCAGGCGCAGGCCTTCGCTGCCGGCGATCTGGTGGTATTCGGCGGCCAGGTTTTCCAACAGTTCGCCAACCGCGAACGGAGCGATATCCGGCTTGATCACCCCGGCATCGAGTTTGGAAATATCCACCAGGGTGCCAAGCAGGCTTTCCACATCTTCCAGCGAGTTGCTGACATTGCGCACCAGGGCGGCGCTGTCGGCGAGGTCGCGTTTTTCCAGCAGTGCACTGGTAAACAGCCGCGCCGCATTGAGCGGCTGCAACAGGTCGTGGCTGACGGCAGCAAGAAACTTGGTCTTCGACAGGTTGGCCTGCTCCGCCTCGCCTTTGGCCTCACGCAGGCGGGCTTCCATTTGCGTGCGCTCATCGATCTCGCGGCGCAGCTGGGTGTTCAGATCGGTCAGTTCGGCAGTGCGTTCACGCACCCGCTGTTCCAGGTGCTGGTAGGCCTGATGCAGGGCTTCGGCAGTACGCCGGCGTTCGGTGATGTCGCGGATCAGCACGAAGATGCCGACCACCTCACCGCTGGCCTGACGGTTGGGCACATAGGAACGCAGCATGTAGCGCTCCTGACCATGGTGATTGGTTTCGGCAAATTCAAAGGTCACGCTTTCGCCAGACAGCGCCCGTTCGATAAACGGCTCCAGCCGCCGGCAATGCTCTTCGCTGTGCACCACCCGCAGGCTTTGCCCGAGCATCGCATCACGGGGCCAGCAGTACCATTCCTCGTAAACCTTGTTGGTGAACTGGTAGACCAGATCCGCCGTGAGGTAAGCAATCAGCGCTGGCACATGGTCGGTGATCAGGCGAATCCAGCGCTCGCTTTCGCTCAGTGCCTTGGCATGGCGGTGGCGCTCGGTGATGTCGGTGAAGGTGTTGACGAAGCCGCCGGTGGGCAGCGGATGGGTGCGCACCTCCAGCATGCGCCCATCGAACAGGCACAACTCCAGCTCCGCAATCAGCCGACCGTTGGCATCGCGACTGGCCGGCGTCAGCAGTTCCAGCTCGCTCTCGGCCATTACCTCGGCAAACGGCCGATGGGCACTGATTGGCGCCAGGCCGCAGAGGTCGAGAAAACGGTGGTTCCACAACTCCAGCTGGCCCTCGGCATTGACCATGGCCATGCCTTGGGACAGGTTGTCCATGGCCCGTTGCAATAACCGCGACTTCTGCGCCAGGGCTTGCTCGCGGCGCATGGTTTCGTTGAGTTTGACCTCGGTGATGTCGGTGTAGAGGATCACCAGCCCGCCCTCGCGAGTCGGCCGTTCGCTGACCTGCACCCAGCGGCCGTCCTGCAGGCGGTAGAGCATGTTGTCGTCGCGATTGCCGCGCTGCTCCTCGACCACCAGGCCAGTGCTCTTGCTCAGGCGCTTGATCTCGGTCAGGCGCGTGCCGGGGGTGATCCGCGCCCGGCTGCCGGCCCAGAACGACTTGAAGCGGCTGTTGAACAGCACGATGCGCTGCTCGCGATCAAACAGCACGAAGGCATCGGAAATACTTTCGATGGCATCGATCAGGTGCTGGTGAGCCGTCTCTGCCCGCAGGCGCGCGTCGCTGAGCAACTGGTTGCTGGATTTCAGCTCGGCCATGGCCTGGTTGAGGGCATCGGTGCGCTCACGCACCTGCTCGGCCAGCACCACCGAATGCTGGAACGCGGCGTAGGCATCGTCACCGCGTGAATGCACCGATTCGACCCGCTCGATCAGTGCGCTGTTGATCTGCCGGAGTTTGCCATTCTGCCGCTCCAGTTCCAGGCAACGGGCTTGCAGCTCGGCCACATCAGCCGCGACCGGGACGGCCAATGGCGACTCCGGTAAAGGTCTGGTTGATGTGCATGCCATTGAACTGCTCTCCGTAGGTGTTGAAGCCGATCACGTTCTGGCTGCGCAGAAAGGCCGACACCGGCTCGACCCCGTCGCGCCCTTCGATTTCCAGACGACGCAGAAAGCAGTCGCAGCCTATCGTCAGCAGCAACGGCCCAAGCCGCTCACGCAGGCCGTCGAACACCCCTTGCAGGTCCGGCAGCAATGGTCCGGGCTGCATGGCGGTGAGCACGATGCCGTTCTCCACCGCGCAGTAGAAGGTCAAGCTGAGGTCATCGTTGACCCGCTGGATGGAGCGTACGTAGTACTGGCCACCAATACGCACGGCCAGCGGGTGAGCGGCAAACAGGCGATGGTCGAGGGCCTCCAGCGGCACGCCGATCAGCTCGGCATACTCCAGCGCCGCCGGTGCGGCATTGAGCTCATAGACCCGCCGGCTGGTGCTGTCGGCACGGGTTACTACCAGCTTCTCGTCGCGCGGCAGGATGTGATGGGTGCTGAACACCTCGAAATCCAGCCAGGTATTGAACAGCACCACCACCGCGGCCCCTGTGTGGAACTCGCCGTTGTAGTAGACGTGGGTGTGGGTCAGGTGGTTGTCGTCGCCGGCCGAGCCGCCGAAGTGCGGAATGCTGCCGAAGGCCGCGCTCAGCGCGCCGAGCACCACTTCCTCGCGGCTGGACAGGCCGTCGAGCAGCGTCAGGGCGAAACTGTGACCCTTGATGGTGGCCAGTTCATTGTTGCGGCAATCACTGACCAGGCGCTCAACCAGCTGTTGCGCATCGATCAGGCTGAAGCGCTCCATCTCGTCGATCAGCGCGCTGGCAATCGAAAAACTGCGGTGATCAAAGCCGATGGCGCTGACGCAGCCACGGTCATAGCCCTGAGCAGTGATCTCCCCCGCACTGGTGCAGCCCACCAGGTTGATCCCGCCGAAGTATTGATCCAGGGCTTCGCCCAGGCTCTGCAGGTCGTATTCCGCCGAGCAGAAGAACAGTACGAAGCCAAGGTGCGGGTGGATCAGCTGACGGGCCAGTTCCTGCGCCACCAGCTCGACATCCGTGGCGTTGGCGGTGGCGGTCACCACACCTTCGGTAAGCGTATGCGGCATCGCGGCCCCCATGAGAAACACGGTTATTACTGGGGTTATTCTACGAAGCCGCCCCACCGCCCCACATGCCACTTGAGTAGCGCAGGACTAGTTCCTAAGTAGCGGGCCAGAACAACAGTGTCAGCACCAGCAGGCCGCTGTAGAAGCCGATCTCCAGGGTTTCACTGAGCGGCTGAATACGCCGTAGAGCCCCGTAGATATGGACGATGATCATCATCACAGCCACGGCGGCTAGCACCTCGAAAGTCGTGTGAATCGCCTCGCCAGTCAATGCGGCGCGCAACATCAACGCTTCGACAATCAGGATAAAAGCCCCCAGGCAGCGCCCGAAATACACCGCCAGGTGGGTGTGGCTGGGCAGCGTCCAGCCCATCAGACGGGCCCAGACCAGCGGGATGCAGAAAATCGGTAATGCAAAGACCAGGGTGGTGGCCAGAGTCAGCCACAGCAGGTATTGCTGGGCATGTGCACTCCATAAACCGAGCATGGTGTCTTCCTTGGTGTCAGGTGGGGTTACAGGCAACGCATCAGCACGAGTGGCAATGCGAGCAGTACGCTGCTGCAGGGCAGCAGAATCAGCAGGGCATCCAGGGGCATGGCAACCTCCAGGTAAAAGCCGGGCAAGGTTTGCCCGGCCTGTGCTGCATGCTTACCAGCTGAGAACGGCACCCACCGCGAAGGTGTTGGTGTCCTCACCCAGACCGCTGCCCTCGGCGGCATCGATCTCGTACTGGTTGTACTCGGCCACCAGCTTGAGGTTGTCGTTGATGGTGCGGAAGTAGGCAATGCCGCGAGTCTCGTAGTCGGCGGCCGTACCCAGGCCGTTGCCGTCATCCTCGGTTTTGCCATAGGACAGCGCCACGCGGTTTTTGCCGAAGGTGTAGGAGCCCTGCAGCAGGTAGCCTTCGCTGTCGATCTCGCGCAGCGTGGCTTCACCGGCGTTGTTGGTGAAGAACGGGTTGATCCCTTCAGCCTGGAAGCCCGACGCAGTGACCGAGAAGCCGGCCATCTTCGCCTGCACGCCGTAACCCAGGCCTTGCGAGGTCACGCTGTCGACGGCCTTATCGGTGTTATCGGAGGTTTGGTAAGCGCCGTTGAGCCAGGAGTAGATGGTCGCGTCGCCCACATCGAACTGGTAGCTGACCTCGGACTCGAAGCGCGGCTCTTCCTGGTAGGACTTGCCCACGGCGCTGTCATCGTTGGTGTCCACTGGGTCCATGATGCCCACGGCCACGCGCAGGCCTTCTGCCAGGTTGTTGTTGCGGTAGGTGATCTGCGACGTCGGGAACGGATACGGGTAGCCGGTGCCGATGTTGCCGAACGATACGCCGTTGCCATCCACCAGGCCCAGGGTGTCGCTGACGTTGCCATAACCGGCCAGCAGTTCGTCCAGGAAGATGTTCGAGCGCGAGAACAGGCCGAAGTCCTTACCCACCAGCACCTCGCCCCACTCCGGGCTGGAAACGGTGCCGTAGAACTGACGCACGTCGATGGCGGTATCAGTGCCGTTGGTTTCGCTGTCGTTGATGGTGACCCAGAACGACGAACGCCCGCCGAGTTTCAGACCATCAATCTGCTTGCCAAAGTTGAAGCCGATCCAGTTGGGCAGAAAGCCCATCTTCACCCGCGATTGGCGGCGGTCAAACTGATCGCCCTCACGGTCGACATCGCTGCTCACATAGAAGGCGTTGATATAGCCATCGGTGGAAAAGGTGGTTTCGTCCTGGTCATACAGGACGATCTCGGCAGCTGCATGTTGTGCTGTCGCCATGGCGACGGCAGCAGCCAGGGTCAGAGGCAGAAATCGGGTGCTGGCGATCTTGTTGTTGTTCATAACACTCTCCGCTGGATGGGACGACCGGCAACGGTCAGTCGGGTCGGAGGCGATTATCGAAAAGCCCTGATAGCGGCCATACGCTGCCATGGCCTTGATTGCCTGCTGCTTTGGCGCGTCCTGGAGGAGCTGTCGGAACGGTGTACGACCGCCGCTCCCAAAGACCCTGCCCGCAAGGATGCCCACCCAAGGTCGTAGACGGACTAAGCCCTGCTCAGATGAACAATGGCGGCATGGGTACGGGTGAGAAATACATGGACGCGAACGAACCCGTCCGCAAACGGGCTGAACCCGAGAGGCGCGCAAACGTAGAGAAGGAACGTGGCGAGAAGCAGCCCTTAGATGTGAGCGGGCGCGGGCTCGTTGCTCAGCACGTACCAGCCCGCAGAAGCCTCAAGCAGCGCCTGCTGAGCCTGCTGCACGGCCTCCAGGCTGAGCGACTGCAACGCCTGTTGCACGGCCTCGCCATGTGCATCTGCAAGACCGGCCAGGTGCGCCAGCCAGGCTTGCTCGGCCAGCCCGTCACAGCTGCGCGCCTGCACCTGCCACTGGCCACGCAGTGCAGTAATCGACGCAGCCAATGCAGCCTGATCCAGCCCAGCCAGCCAGGCACTGCGCGCCTGCAGAAAAGCCTGAATGTGCTGCAGAATTTCTCCAGCCTTGCACCCCGGTGATTGCACACCGAACAGCAACCCGCGTCGCCCCTGGACCTGCCGGTAACTGCAGAACACCGCATACCCCAGCTGCAACTCACTGCGCAGACGCTGGTAGAACGCGCCCTGGTGCAGATGCGCCAACAGCCGCCAGCAGGCCTCGGTAGCGGGCGACTCATCCACTTGCGGGCAGAACAGCAGCAGCGCGCTGTCCCCGGGCGCGGTCCATGTTCGCCAATACAAGCCAGATTGCAACGGGGCAACGAGCGCAGACGGCCAGAGCGCTGAGGTGCTGAACAGGCGCTCAATCCGTAACTGATCCGGGCGATCCAGCCCTACCCCGAGGGCTTCGATGCGCATCGGGCGATAACGCTGTTGCAACGTAATAGCCACCTCGCCCGCAAGCGCTTGTGCTTGACCTTGCATCAGCTCGGCAGACGCCGCCAACAACTGGCGTATCGGCATACTCGGCGCCTCAGCCTCCGCAAGCGCCGACCACTGCGCCAGCGCAGGCTGCAACAACGCCGGCATCAAAAGACCAACCGCCGCGGGAATCAACCTGGCACTGCCTTGCACACGCACACTCAGGCTGGCGGCCTCTGCCTCCAGACTCAGGCTGATACCGACGTTATGCAGATGCTGGGTCACGGCCCGCAAAGCGGTGTGCGCCAGGTTGAGCAATACGCTCGCACCCAATGGCTCAGCAAAACAGCAACGCGCCTGCCACACCGCCATGGCCGCCGCCGGCACCCTGTAATTAACCGGCGTCGCTAGCCAGCGCCATGCCGCAGGCACGGCAAGCTTCACCGTCGGCAACTCGACCGCTGCCAGCAAGGGGTTGCGTGCCGGCAACTGCCAACGACCACGCAGCACTGGCAGCGGCAGCGCCGGCTCGGCACGCATCTTCAAGGGGAAACCCGTACCAGGCCAGGGTGGCAGCTCGCGCTCATCCGCCAGCAGCACACAACGGCGCTGCGGCTCTTGCAACTGCTGCAACAGCTGGCAAATCGCCCCGCCATCATCAGATGCGGGAGCTTGCCAGTCACGGGCCAACGCCAGTGGTGTCATGCCACACAGGCGCAACTGGCGAGTCTGCTGATACGCCTCATGCCACGCCAGAGGATCGGCCTGCGCACTGACAAAGGCCAGCCAATCAAGCAGCAATGCCACCGCCTCATTCGGGGCAACACCACCGCGCATACTCAACAGCAACAAGGCTTGTCCCGCATGGCAGTACAACACCTGGGCACGCGCCACCTCGCCCAATCCACTCTCACGCAAGCCGGCATTCAAGCCTGCCGGCGCTTCATCCAATAGCCAGCCGAGCAGCCAATCAAGTGCGCTGTCCGCACGCGCTTCAGGCAACTCCAGGGCAAACCCCAGATGCAGAGTGGCGGCTGCACTCGGCAGGTTCAATCGCAGCCGTTCAGTGCGCAGCGGTAACAGTGGCGCCAGCCGACTGCGAACGACTGCCTGCGCCTCGGGCAGCAGCGCCCCATGGCGTTGCGACAGAGCCGTGAGATCCGCCAGTGACAACGGCGCCACGATGCTTAACTGACAATTGCCAGCGTGGTAGAACGCCTGATGAAAAGCCCGTAGCGCCTGCTGGAACGCTGCATCAGTAACCGGCAACGTGTCGCGATTACCCGCCTGAAACACAGCGCAACGATGCCCTTCGGCCAGGGCTTGCCCCAACGCAGCGCCAAGCAAGGTGTCGACATCCTGGCTACGGGCAATGAATTCGGCATGCACTACTTCTCGCTCGCGCAGTTGCTCGGCCTCTTCCAGCAGCGGCCGAGCCAGCATGTCCAACAGCCGCACCAGCGCCTCTTCCAGATAAAAGGTCGGTACCTCACAGAAATACTCGGTGTAATGCGCCTGCGTGGTGGCATTCACCTGGCCGCCGCACGCCTGCACAAAGGGCATCAGGCGTTGCTCAGCGGTAAATCCGGCGCTGCCAAGAAACAGCAGGTGCTCCAAAAAATGCGCCAACCCCGGATATTCCAGCGGCTCATCATGGCTGCCGGCATGTACCTGCAAACACAGAGCCGATTGGTTTAGCCAAGGAAGGCTGAACAACCTGACTGATAACCCGTTATCTAGGCGCAAACAAACGGGGCTCATATTCTGGAGGGAGTAACAATCGATTACATCGGACATAACGGGCAAAGCCGTAGGACGTAGGTTTAAGAACCAGCATTGACCACATCAAGCTGAGGCACAATAGTTCTTTGGAACTAATCAATACAGGCCGATTGCAGCTATTCGCCCCTGTAAACCAGCTCAATCGATCACTGCGCGCTCAGTTAACAAAACGCTGAGCACAGGAATAAGTTCACAAATGTGAACCTTCCATGCGCCAGAACGGTGTCCCAAAGCTTCAGCCATTTGCTCACTGCTGGTTTAAGTTCACAAAAGTGAACTTTTTATCCACTTGAACGCTTTTTAATGACCAGTCCTCATCCTTCCCTGAATAAAGTTCACATAAGTGAATTTTTTCTGCATCTAGCATCAAGGATGTGAGCAAGCACGCAATCGGGCCATTTTTTCGCTTGTCAAAACCCACTGTATCGTGGAAATATTAACTCGTAATGATGACCCATGTGCGGACATCAACCCTAGCTGGTGGCACCAGCACCTCAATTCGTTCACGTCCGGAACTTATAGGCGTGATCACCACCTTGGCAGAGTCATTTTGCCAACCATGCGGCAGTATTGTTTGCGCTCAGCATGCATCACACGCCAATTTCATCTCCGGCCTTAAAGTCACGGTGCGATGTCCTGACGTTCGTCAATGACCATAACCGCGGTCTTATCGCTACTCCGAAAAGATTCCAGTTCGACAACAAGCTGTTTAGACCGCCATCCTAGCCATAGTCTCGACTGTCGTTAGAAGATGACTTGCCCTAAACAGAGACGGCCTTGGTCGGGAAAGCTCAAAGCCACGCCGGTTATAGCTTTCACCAATCAGCGCCCCAGACATTCCTACTGACAATCACCTGTTTCTAGCTAGGCTAGACGGTGCCAACTCATACGCTGCGTCCAAAATGGACCTCTACCTGACAAGTAGACCTGTAGCTATGCAGACCTAAAAAGCTTTGCGGCTGTTTTTGTCAGGTAGCCAGCCTTCCCGCCGCCCGTTTCGGGCCTTCAGGGCCATGCATTGCAAAGGAGTGCCTATCGGCGCTCCACAGTTTCGCTCATCAGCCAGTGCGCATATCGCGTTAACACTAAACATCCCCGGCGGGAGTTGGCTGACTGCTTTTCGTTCTATCCGGACAACCACTTTTCAGAATGTTCGCCTTTAACTAGGCAAGGAGTATCCATGTCAAAAAATCACGGTTCACGTGACAGTAGAAACTTCGGCTTTGGCCGCAAGCTGCATTACGCGATCAAAAATTGCCTCCGCACACATTTCGCAGATGGGCATTACGCAACAGTGCAAGCACATTCAGAGCGCTGCCGCCTTTTCTGCGACTGGCTGTTGTCATCGCATCAAATTGCAGATGCTCGTCTTATCAACCAAGAAGTTTTCTATGCGTACGCTGCCCATGTTCGCGGCTTGCTAGAAAACGGTGACATCTCCGTCAGCACGGCAACAAATCGAATTTCCAGCGTAAATGTGGTTATGAAGATTCTTCGTGGCGACACCAAAGTTCATATTTCCAAGATTGGAAAAGTACTCGGAGAAAAGCGCAGCCACATCAGATCCGTCGCTCCGCACGGAATGATTTTTGAACACCTGAACCCATTGATTGATGACCTGATCAAGACCGACTTTCCGCGAGTGGCTGCAATAATCCTGCTAGCTAGGGTTACAGGTATGCGACTGAGAGAAGCCATCCTTGCAGACCTTCCCCGCTTAGCGCGGGAGGCCTCGAAGTTTGGAGAGATCAACATCCAGGACGGCTGCAAGGGCGGCCGCGGCGGTGCATTTGCACCTCGCTGGGTACCCGCAACGGACATTGTGCTTTCAGTGATTGAGTTCGCCAGAAGCGTTTCGCCACCAGGAAGTCGAAACTTACTGTCCCCTACCGAAAGTTACGTTGATTTTTTGAGGGGCACAGTTAACCCCTCACGCAATACCCTCAAGGCCCACGGCATACCACGCTTTCATGACCTGCGCGCGGCTTATGCCTGCAGCCGTTATAAGGATTTAGCTGGAGTTCAGGCCCCCGTGTGCGTATCGGACGATGAATCACCAGTTCTATCGAAGTCGAGCAATCGAGAGGCACGACAGAAAATCAGCCGTGAGCTAGGGCACGAAAGACTGGATGTCACCAACGCCTATCTGGGTAAGCACTCGTCATGAGCATCTGTATGAAAGCATTTCTTGGCGGAGTGCTCAGAGGGTCCGCTCACACCAAAATTCGTCACATCATGCAGACCACCTGCATTCAACAGGCTATTGCCGATCGCTGGCAACGCCATCACCCCGAACAATGGCGACTCAAGCACATCCACTGGTTCCTCGATATCCATCTCAAAAACTCATCTCAAGAAACTCGGTATAGGTATTGGCTGACCCTGCAAGTGATTTTGGTGCGGCTGGGAAAAGCTCGAGACTGGAAACCTCGGCTTAAGGGTAATTGGATAAGCCGTGCCGGATCCAAAAATGCCTAGTCGCTGTAGCAACAGTTGCATTTTCAAAAGCCCTGACACGATGCCTATGACCTCATACATCACAGCTCATAGGAGATCAGCATTTGATCATCGTCATTGGTAGCAACAAAGGCGGCGTTGGCAAAACAACGCTTGCCACCAACCTGGCCGTAGCATTTGCAATCCGGATGAACAAGGCGGTGCTCGTTGATGCGGACCCGCAGGGGTCAGCTCTTTACTGGGGCTCAGTAAGACAGCAAAAGCAACATACACCACTTGTTCATGTCGCACAGCGGCGAGGAAACCTGGTCGACGCTCTGAAGGTTCTAAGCTGCCAAAATCAGGTTGTAATCGTTGATGTGCCCGGCAGAAACAGCCCTGAGCTGATCAGTGCAATGTCCGTTGCGGACGTAGTCATTTCCCCTTATGCGTGCAGCCAACTTGACCTAGAAACGCTGCAGGAATTAGAGGACCAGGTTCGCGCTATTCGCCCGTTGAACCCCGAATTAAAGATGTGGGTTTACCAATCGATGGGGACAACCAATCCAACGATTCGACAACGTGAACGAAGTGATTTTTGCAGTTATGTCAGCGCGTTTGAAAACCTCCTGTTAGCAAATTCATTAGGGTTTCAACGCCTGGCATATCGCGAGTGTATCTCCGAGGGAGTGGGGGTTCTCGAGAGTAAGAACCCCCTTGCAGCTAACGAGATTCAGCAGTTGCTCACGGAGACAACTGCGTGCCTGCTCACCGGCACCGCTCTGCGGCCAATGCTCGCCTGAAAGTCACTTCTCTCTACCCGTACCATAAGCACGAAATCTGTGTTGAATGACGGCTAAATCGTCATAGCCAGACCCCACCTAGACCGTGCGTGAGAAACGCTCAGCATTCTCCATACCTAGGTACGCATCGAAGGCCATGGCCACACTGCGCATCATCAGATGGCCTTGCGGCAGCAGTGTCAAATGATCGTCAGTCAGCAGAACCAGACCATCGTCTACATGGCTTCGTAACTGCTTTAGCGCATCGGCAAAATAGGCGCAAAAGTCGATGCCGTGTAGCGCTTCGATCATGGCGAACTCCACCCGGCCATGGCACATCAGGGCATTGATCACGTCGCGACGCAGGCGATCATCCGCATTTAACTGATAACCGCGTTGGACCGGCAGCAGTCCTTCATCGAGACGGGCGTAATACTGCGAGAGTTCCTTGACGCTCTGGCTGTAGGTATCGCCCACCTTGCCGATGGAGGACACGCCCAAGCCAATCAAGTCGCAGTCGGCATGGGTGGAATAACCCTGAAAGTTACGCTGTAGCGTGCCCTGCTCGCGAGCCAGACTGAGCTCGTCATTGGGCAGAGCGAAGTGATCCATACCGATGTAAACGTAGCCCGCTTCGGTCAGGCGTTCGATGGTTAGTTCCAGTAGCTCCATTTTCCGCTCAGGCGGCGGCATGTCTTCACGCCGGATCAGCCGTTGTGCTCGCACCCGCTCAGGCAAATGGGCATAGCTGTAAGCAGCGATACGATCCGGGAGCAGGTCGATAACCTTGTTGAGGGTCACGCCGAAGCTGGCGCGTGTTTGCAACGGCAGGCCATAAATCAGGTCCACACTCACAGACTTAAATGCGGCCTCACGGGCCGCTGCTACCAGTTCGCGCACTTGCGCTTCACTCTGCACGCGGTTGACCGCCGCTTGTACGGCCGCATCAAAATCCTGCACGCCAAAGCTCAGACGATTGAAGCCCAGCGCACGAAGCTGGTGAATTTGCCCAGTATTGACAGTGCGCGGGTCAACTTCGATGGAGAACTCGTGATTATCGCTGTCATCCAAATTGAAGGCCTCATGCAACGCAGCCATCAGTTCAACCAGTTGCTCATGGGTCAGATAAGTGGGCGTACCCCCCCCTAGATGCAGCTGTGTGAGCGTACGCGAGGGCGCGAACAAAGCACCTTGCATGGCGATCTCACGCTTTAGGTATTCCAGGTATTCGACTGCACGATGGGTTTTCTGGGTAATGATTTTGTTGCACGCGCAGTAGTAACAAAGGCTTTGACAAAAAGGGATGTGAATATAGAGCGACAATGCTTTGGCGGCGCCTGTGTTGCTGAGGCGAACTGCAGTTTGATAGTCATCTAAGGCAAAGGCGGAATGGAACTGAGGCGCGGTGGGATACGAAGTGTAACGCGGACCCGGCCGGTCGTACTTTTCGACCAGGGCGCGGTTGAAAGTCACTGGCTGGTTCATGATTGCTCGCTGGCCGGCAGACATTCAAGCAGGTCTTGCAGGCGATCGTTGATTTGTAGGGCATTACGTGTCAGCAAAGCCATATGCGGCTGCAACCCTAGGGTCAGTTCGTTAAGCCCCTGGTGCTGGCACCAAGCTGAAATGAACTGGATAGACTCACCTAGAGCAAGCTGGTTCTGGTGCATTAGGGCCAGCGTATTAGCGATCATATGGCGTTGCGGCATCGACTAATTCCCGCGCTTTAAATCAGGACTTTATGCGTATTAGGCTCAACCATTTAATCGGTGTGCGCCATACCTCCAGTTAGGTATCTCCTCCGCGCTAGCGATTGCTGATAAAAATTGACGAGAATCATTATTGATTGCGTTTCTTATGCATATCCTTCGGTCAACTTAAACACCGAAGGAAACCTATAAATGAAACCTCGCTTCATATTGGCTCTGGCAAGCCTATTGGCCGTCATCAGCGCTCAGGCCAAGGAATACCCGATTGGTGAACCCCAGCAGTGTGCGGGCATGGAGGTCGGTGCGGTGTACCTGCAGCCGATCGAAATGGACCCGCCCGGCATGATGCGCCCTGCGATCGACTCCGACGTGCACATGGAAGCCGATATTAGCGCCCTAGAAAACAACACCCACGGCTTTCAGGAAGGCAGCTTTGTGCCTTACCTGAGTGTGCGCTATCGCCTGACTAAAGACGGCAGCGACCAGGTACTTGAGGGCGACTTCCATGCCATGGTGGCCAATGACGGACCGCATTATGGCGACAACCTCAAGCTATTCGGGCCTGGCCGCTATCTGCTGACTTATTGGGTCAGTGCCCCTGGTAGCCACGGGCAGCACTTCGGCCGGCATATCGATAAGGAGACCGGCGTAGCCCCGTGGTTCACCACATGCGAACTGAGCTACAGCTTCATCTTCGCCGGCATCGGCAAAAAGGGCGGTTACTGACCTATGCGGCGTATCTGCACAGGCCACCTTACCCGGGAGAGTTGCATGCACTATCCAGCCCTATGCCTGCTGCTCGCCGCCCTGCCCTACGGGTTGTTAGCTGCACCGCTACCGAGTTACGAACTGAATATCCGTGACGGTCACTTCTCCCCGGCCAGCCTGCAGGTGGACGCGGGGCAGCGCTTCAAAATAATCGTCAACAACGTCGGTAATGGGCCCATCGAGTTCGAGAGCACCCCGCTGCGCGTGGAGAAGGTGCTCAGCCCCGGCGTCAGCTCCTTCGTGGTTATTCACCCACTAAAACCCGGACGCTACCTGTTCTTCGACGAGTTCCATCCCGAACTACCGCAGGGCGTGATTGAGGCTCGTTGACCCTTACACTTCGAGGTATCCGTAATGGAGCAAGCCCTGCTGATCGTCTGGCGCGAAAGCGTCGAGGCCCTTCTGGTAATTGGCATTCTGTATGCCTGGCTGCGCCGCCAACCCGGTAAGCAGCAAGCCCTGATACACCTGTGGGCAGGCGTCGGTTTTGGCCTGCTACTGGCCGGCCTGCTGGCAACGCTGATGGCCGCGGCCGGAAACTGGATGAGTGGCCCAGGCGGGGAATGGTTCCAAGCAGCGCTGAGCCTGCTCGCCTGCGGGCTGATCCTGCAGATGGTGCACTGGATGGCCCGCAACAGTGGACAACTGCGTCAGCAACTGGAGCATCAAGCCGACAGGGCTCTGCAGAAGGGCCGCTTGAACAGCCTAACTCTGCTGGCAGCATTGGCGGTGGCGCGCGAAGGCAGCGAGACCGTCATTTTCCTTTACGGCGTCAGCACCTCTGTCAACTCCACTAGTCTGGCGCTGGGCGCTGGGCTGGGCCTGCTGCTCGGACTGCTGTGCTTTGGCTTACTGCAAGCTGGCAGCCGCTTTATTGCCTGGCGTCAGTTTTTTCTGGTCAGCGAAGTACTGCTACTGCTACTCGGCAGTGCACTGCTGATGAGCACGCTCGATCGCGCCAGTAGCCAGTGGATGGCCATGGACTTACCGGAGATGATCTACTCCGTGCTGAGCAACCCCATGTGGGACACCTCGGCGCTACTGGACGACGGCAGTAAAATAGGCGCCCTGGTGTCCAACCTCAGTGGCTACCGAGCCAGACCTTCGGCTTTGCATGTGGTTGGACTGGGTTATTACTGGCTGCTCGCCTGGAGCCTGTTGCGACCGCCGCGCAGAGCCTTGATGGGCAAAGTCGCATGAAAAACGCCGTCAACCGCCGTCTCAGCAGCCTAGGGAATGCCATGCGTCGTAACGGCGCGCTGATCCGCAGGCTGCAATGGTTGGTGGTGCTGTTCTACGCGGGACTGGTGATGGTGCCTGCCCTTTTGCCGATGCCCGCCGGCGATGCCCGTCTGTTAGATAATCTGACGCTGTTTGCCCAGTTCGTTTTCTGGGGATTGTGGTGGCCATTCGTACTGGTGTCGATAGTGCTGTTCGGCCGGCTATGGTGCGGCGTCTTATGCCCAGAAGGCTCGCTGAGCGAATGGGCCAGCCAACGGGGTCGAGGCTGGGGCGTACCACGCTGGATGCGTTGGGGCGGCTGGCCAACGTTCGGCTTCTTACTCACCACGCTGTATGGCCAGTTGATCAGCGTGTACGACTACGCCCAGGCCGCCCTGCTGATTCTCGGTGGTTCAACCATCGCCGCAATGCTGGTGGGTTATTTATATGGCCGTGGCAAGCGCGTGTGGTGCCGCTATTTGTGCCCGGTAAGTGGGGTGTTCGCCCTACTAGCCAAACTCGCGCCGGTACATTTCCAGGTCGATGAGCAACGCTGGCGTGCCAATGCTGGTCCACATTTACCACCACCCAATTGCGCGCCGCTGCTGGACATCCGCCGCATGCGCGGTGCTTCGGACTGCCACGCCTGTGGCCGCTGCAGCGGGCAGCGTGATGCGGTGCAACTGATTGCTCGATCCAGTAATGAGGAAATCGTTAAGTATGGGGCCAGCGACAGCCGCCCGTGGGAGGTGTGCCTGCTGTTATATGGAGTCATCGGGCTTGCGATTGGCGCATTCCAGTGGACGGTTAGCCCCTGGTTTGTAAGCCTTAAACAAACGATGGCTGAGTGGCTGGTACAGCAGAAAATCTTCTGGCTGTTGGAAGCTGATGCCCCTTGGTGGCTTCTAACTAACTACCCCAACCAGAACGATACATTCACATGGCTCGACGGTCTGTGCATCGTGCTCTACCTAGCAGCTAGTAGCCTACTGCTTGGAGGCGCTCTGCATGTTCTTTTGCACTTTTCCACACGCCTCGCGGGTCAGTCGCACTCATTTACTCGACAACTGAGTCTCTGTTTGCTGCCACTAGGCGCTGCCGGGCTTTTTCTAGGGTTATCCGCCACTTCAGTTAAGTTATTGCGTTACGAGGGACTGCAGCTGCTCTGGATCCAACCGGCCCGAGCCAGCTTATTGCTAGCGGCCATTTGTTGGAGCCTATGGTTGGGTTGGCAGGTTTGCCGCCCGCTAGCGGCTCAGCAACGATTGCCATTACTGGCAACGTTACTGCTGGCCAACCTGTTGATAGGTTACGCCTGGCGCTTGCAATTCTGGGGTTGGTAATCCACATCACGCCTCACGCAGCTCGAAGCAGGAGAAAAGTTGCTGTAAATAAGGCCACAATTGCGCCGCTTCAGCAGGCGTAATACTGGTGCCCAAAGTGGGGTCGAGCATGCTCTGCCCACGGGCCAACTGCACCACAAAGTGCGTCACCCCCTGCCCGGCCAAGCGCTCGGCCAGTCGCTGCAGGCGCTGACAGTCAAACAGCTGCCAGTGCACAGTGGTACGGCATTCATAGGCAACACCACTTTCCAGAAGTATGTCCAGACTGTTCCAGTTAGCCTGGCCACTGCCCGCCACTCCAGTGATCAGCGCCACATCGTCCTCCAGCGCCTTGACGTCAAACCCCACCCAGTCACATAGCGGCAATATTCTGCGAAAAGCCCCCGGCTTGATTCCCGCGCTGTGCAGGCCCACCTTGAAGCCCAACTCACGCACCTTTCGCATGGCGTCCGGTAGGGATTTTTGCAGGGTCGCCTCACCGCCACTGAACACCACAGCCTCGAGCAAACCACGGCGTTTACGTAGAAAGCTCAGCACCTGTTGCCAACTAATATCGGTGGGTACGCGTGCGCGGATCAGTTCCGGGTTATGACAATAGCTGCAGCGCCAGGCACAGCCCTGACAAAACAACACACAGGCCAGATGACCGGGGTAATCGAGGGTCGTCATGGGCAGCAGGCCGCCGATTCGGATTGGCGTTTCCAGTGCATCAGGTGAGCCAGACTGTTGACAGGGGCTACTCATACAACCTCCTTGCTGGACGCAAAACGCCGCCCGCTCACGCGCATGAGAAATGCGCTGAACGGGCGGCGGCAGGTTACTTAGACTTATTTGGACTCGACAAAATGCCGACGCTCACGGTGCTCCGACTGCTTGCCGAGGTTGAAGGCTGTCACCGGACGGTGATAACCCATCACGCGGGTCCAGACTTCACAGCGCTGGCGTTGGGCTTCTGGTAATTGCTGGGCAGTGCTCATGGTGATACTCCTTGTTGTGGGGGAAATAGTTAGCCGCCGCAGGCACCGCAGCAGGACTTTTTGTTCAGCAAAGCTTCATCGCACTTCGGGCAGAACTCATGTTCGCCGGCCAGGTAACCGTGCACCGGGCAGATCGAGAATGTAGGAGTCACCGTCAAGTACGGAAGGCGATAGCGGCCCAGGGCTGTGCGTACTAATTTTTTGCAGGCCTCGGCGGACGAAATTCGCTCGGCCATGTAGAGGTGCAGCACCGTGCCGCCGGTGTATTTGCACTGCAGAGCATCCTGCAGTTCAAGCGCTTCGAAGGGATCGCTGGTAAACCCCACCGGCAACTGCGAGGAGTTGGTGTAATACGGCGCCTCGGCGCTGCCCGCCTGGAGAATATCGAAGAAGCGTTTCTGGTCTTCCTTAGCAAAGCGGTAGGTGGTGCCCTCGGCCGGTGTAGCTTCGAGGTTATACAAGTGCCCGCTGTGCTCCTGAATCTCGACCAAGCGTGCCCGTACATGGTCGAGCAAACGCAGACAAAGCTCGCGACCGGCTTCAGTGTGCAGGCCCTGCTCATCATCGCTGTAGTTGCGAAGCATCTCGTGCAGGCCGTTCACCCCGATGGTGGAGAAGTGATTGCGCAAGGTGCCCAAGTAACGTTTGGTATACGGGTACAGGCCGTTATCCATGTGGTGTTGAATGACCTTGCGCTTGACCTCCAGGCTTTCATAAGCCAGCTGCAACAGCTCGTCTAAACGCTGCAGCAAACCCTCCCAGTTCTGCCGGAAGCTATAACCCAAACGCGCGCAGTTGATCGTCACCACGCCCAGCGAACCGGTTTGTTCGGCAGAACCAAACAGCCCACCTCCGCGCTTGAGCAACTCGCGCACATCCAGTTGTAAGCGGCAGCACATCGAGCGCACCTGATTGGGCTGCATATCAGAGTTGAGGAAGTTCTGGAAATACGGCAAGCCATAGCGCGCCGTCATGTCGAACAGGCGCGTTGCGTTGTCACTGTCCCAGGGGAAATCGTGGGTGATGTTGTACGTCGGGATCGGGAAGGTGAATACCCTGCCCTTGGCATCGCCGGCCATCATCACTTCGATGTAGGCACGGTTGATCAGCTCCATTTCGGCTTGCAGTTCGCCGTAACAAAACGGCATTTCCACTCCGCCAATCAGGGGCACCTGCTCACGCAGATCCTCCGGGCAAACCCAGTCGAAGGTCAGGTTGGTAAATGGGGTTTGTGTACCCCAGCGTGAAGGCACGTTGAGGTTATAGATGAACTCTTGCACCGACTGACGTACCTGGGCGTAGCTGAGGCTGTCCTTGCGCACATAGGGTGCCAGATAGGTGTCGAAGGAACTGAAAGCCTGGGCACCGGCCCACTCGTTTTGCAAGGTGCCGAGGAAGTTAACCATCTGCCCCAGAGCGCTGGACAGGTGCTGCGGCGGTCCTGCTTCAACCCGCCCGGGAATTCCGTTGAGGCCTTCGTTAAGCAAAGTACGCAGTGACCAGCCTGCGCAGTAACCAGCGAGCATGTCGAGGTCGTGGATATGCAGATCGGCCTCGCGATGGGCCAAGCCGATGGCCGGACTGTACACCTCTTCCAACCAGTAATTGGCGGTGACCTTGCCCGATACATTGAGGATCAAGCCTCCGAGTGAATAACCCTGGTTGGCGTTGGCCTGCACGCGCCAGTCTTCGCGTGACAGGTATTCATTCATCGATGCAGCTACGTCGATCAAGCTGTGGCGGTCGCGGCGCAGGCGGCCATGACGCTCGCGGTAAACGATATAAGCGCGGGCGGTCGCGTAGTAGCCCGCCTCCATTAGCACTCGCTCCACAGTGTCCTGCACCCGCTCCACATCAAGCGGATGTGGCGGAATCAAGCGTGCATGCACAGCATCACTTAGGGCACGCACCTCCTCACGAGTGAACTCACCGCTGGCCTGGCCAGCAGCGTCAATGGCACGCTCGATCTTGCGAAGGTCGAAGGGGACTTCGCTGCCATCGCGCTTGAGTAATACCTGCGGCATAAAGGTTAATTTATCGAGCTGCATCACTACCTCCAAAAACACATCATCTAGTTATATCACCAGAAATAAACACAACATGATGTGTAATCTACTCGCGAAGCCGGGTTATAACTTGACCACGGTCAAGAACCACAGAAAAGCCTCTGTGATGAGAGTCACGGCTGCAAAGTGCGTGTGAAAAGCCACAGGGGAAATTAAACAAAAAAGCCACGGCCGACCGTTAGATCCGCACGTGGCAAGCGACCTGCAAAGCAGGTCGAGGAGGGTAAAATCGGGTTATCCGCCGCTGGCGTTCATAAAGCGCAGCACCTGCACCTCACCACCCACGCTGAACTCATGGCGTAGCGGTTTGCTCGCCAGACCGGCATTGATGGCGTTCAGCAATGGGGTGTCGGTTTCCGGATAACGGCGCAGCAGCGCGCGCAGATCGATCGAGTTTTCGTGGCCCAGGCACAGCAACAGACGCCCTTCAACTGTGAGCCGCACGCGGTTGCAGGTGCTGCAGAAGTTGTGGCTGTGCGGCGAGATAAAGCCAATCCGACTATCGGGAAAATCTTTTAGCCGCACATAGCGTGCCGGCCCACCGCTTTGCTCGGCGCTATCGACCAAGCTGTAGCGCTCGGCAATTTGCTCGCGCACCCAGTCACTGGAACAGAAACTCTCGCCACGGGAGCGCCCCACTTCACCCAGCGGCATTTCTTCAATAAAACTGATGTCCAACCCGCGGTTGACGGCGTAATCCACCAGTTCAACTACCTCATCGGCGTTCCGGCCCTGCATCACCACGGTATTGAGCTTGATCCGCTCGAAACCTGCCGTACTGGCGGCGTTGATGCCAGACAACACCTGCGTCAATTCGCCTGTGCGAGTGATGGCGCGAAAGCGCTCGACGCGTAGGCTATCGAGACTAATATTCAGCCGCTTGACCCCCGCATTAGCCAGCGGTTGTGCCATCTTGCTCAGTTGCGAGCCGTTGGTGGTCATCACCAGTTCGCGCAAACCCGGCAACACGGCAATCTGCTCGCACAGACCAATGATGCCCTTGCGCACCAGCGGCTCGCCGCCGGTGAGGCGAATTTTCTTCACCCCGTTGCGTACGAACAACGCCGCCAGGCGATACAACTCTTCCAGGCCCAGCACTTGTTGGCGCGGCAGAAAGGTCATGTCTTCAGCCATGCAATAGACACAGCGAAAATCACAGCGATCGGTCACCGACATGCGAAGGTAATCGATGTGACGGCCAAAACCATCCTGCAGACTGCTTTCCATCTCACGCTCCTCAATGCGCCTGGCCTTAGCGACCTGGCCGCTGATTACTGCAACAGAGGCGAATCCGCGCCTTCCAACACGATGCCCTGGATGTCTGCGGCACCGATCAGGCCTTTGATGTACTGAACCACAGCTACCTGCCAGACGCGTTGATCCAGCTCAGCGCGGATGGAGCCCTCTACCACTTCGAAAGGCAACTGCTTGCCCTCGATACGCTGGTCCACCCATACCAGATGAAAACCGTAGCGGCTTTCTAGTGGCCGACCGGCCAAGCCTTCCGGTAGGCGAAACAGCTGTCGCTCAAACTCGGGGACCGTTTGCCCCTGGCTGATCTGTCCAAGCGCGCCACCTTGAGCCTTGGAAGGACATGCTGAATGAGCTTGCACTAACTCGCCAAAAAGGCTGGCATCAGCCTGCAATTGCGCGAGTAAAGTATGCGCCTGCTCATTAGCCAGCGAGCGCCCTTCTACATCATCTGCAGCGCAGGCCAGCAGGATATGCCGCGCTGCCAACAACGGCGCGCTGGCAAAGCGTTCCCGGTTATTTTCGTAATACTGCCGGCACGCTTTAGGATCTGCGCTGGGCAGCACCACTTCGCGCTTAATTAGTTCGCTAATAGCCGCTTCTTCGCGGCTTTCGCCATCAATAGGCTGTACCTTGAGGCCTAGGGCGTTTATACGCTGGGTCAACAGCTCACGAATTACCAACGCCTGGCTAGCCAGAAATACCGCTTCTTGGCGAGTATCAGCCGGATGGTACTGAAGCTCTTGAGCAATATTCTCAACCGCCAGGCCGATACCATTGACTTTGATTCGAGGCCACTCTTGCTCACTTGAGGCGATCAGCTCCGGTGCCTCGCTGGCCGCTTGATTGTCGGCCTCGCGCACCGGCGGAATAAACTCCTGCACAGTAGGCAATTCAACTGGCGCCAGAACAGGCTCTTGCCCACCAGCGCACCCCCCGCCCCCATTTCCACCACCGCATCCACACGCCATGACGGTACTCCTCGCTTAGAACAGGGCACAGCGTGCCCCGCACAACAGATGATTTAGATAACCGGCCGAAACCGCAGACTCAGCCTTTTTGCCGCACTATTTGATAGCGTCGACCCAGGTACCACACCGGCGCGCTGACGATGTGTACTAGACGGGTGAAGGGAAACAGCACAAATAGAGTCAGGCCGAGGAAAACATGCAGCTTGTACACAAGGCCCACCGGAGCAATAGCTGTAGCAGCCTGTATCGGTTGCAGCAGAACCACGCTTTGTGCCCAGTTACCGAGCATCACCATCACCGAGCCGTCCATATGTTCGGCCGAGGCGAAAATAGTGGCCAGGCCAAGTAGCAGCTGCACCAGCAGCACCACCAGGATGAGGATATCCGAGGTGCTGGAACTGGCGCGTACCCGTGGGTCGGTAAGACGACGCTTGAGCAGCATCAGCAGACCAATCAGGCACAGCACACCGAAGAAGCCACCAGAAACCATCGCCAAAAGCTGCTTGTTCTCGGTGCTGATCGCATAGTGATAGACCGAGGCGGGAGTAAGCAGGCCGACAAAGTGCCCGGCCAGCACGAACAACACTCCGACGTGGAACAGGTTGCTGGCAATGCGCATGTAGCGCTGCTCAGCCGGATTGCGGTTCATCAGCTGACTGGAACCGGCCCGCCAACTGTATTGCGACAAATCGAAACGCGCCCAGCTGCCAAGCAGACAGATGGCCAGAGCAATGTAGGGATAGACCCCGAACAAAAGCAGATCAACCTTAGACATGACGTGCCTCCTGGGGCAGCTCGCTGGCTAACCCGTCCTGTTGGAAATCAACCCAGTGCAGCGGTACCGCGGACTCCTCCCGGGCTTTGCCGGGCAGCGTGGTCTGACTGGGGCAGCGGTCCTGCTGCTCAGCCTGCATAAAGTCGACGGCCTCCTCTTCCCAGATCTTGTCCAAGGCTTCCAACGAGTCGTCGCGTACTTCGGCGGCGACCTGCTCGCGCACCTCGGCCATAGCCGTCTGCGGTTCCACGCCGGCAATTTGCAGCAGCGCGCGGAAGCAGCCGGCGTAAGCGCTTTCGCGCTCCTCCAGGCGGGTTGCCAATAGCGCCAGCAAATGTGCGACATCAGCCAGGCCCTCTCGGGCCTCCAGGTCTTCACGGGTGGAGAGGTACTCCAGATAGAGAGGGATGTAATCCGGCAGCTCTTTGACGCCGATGGCAAAACCGGCCTCTTCGTACTGCGCCATAAGGTCGACCATGGCCTGGCCACGATCACGCGACTCACCATGCACATGCTCAAACATCAGCAGGGACAACGAACGACCGCGACCAAACAAAGCCCCGTAGTGCTCTTGGGCGTCCATCAGGTCGTTGTCGCAGAGCAGCGCCAGTAACTCATGCAGCGATGCGCGTTGCTGCGGGCTGGTTTCACGGCTGGCGGAAATTGCCGCCACCAGTTCATCACGGCCGTCGAGCAATAGCTCGGTCGGATAATCCAGCAACAACGAGATTACCTTGAGAATTTGCATGCTCAGTCCTCCCACAACTGTACGGTTTTCAGGATGTCGCGCTGGTTGGCCTTTTTCGCCCCGAACATGTTGGTGTCAGAGCTGCCGCTGCAACCGCTGCCGAAGCTGAAACCACAACCGGAGCGCTCGGCGAAGGCATCGCTCATAGCCTCTTCGCGGTGCGCGGACGGAATCACGAAGCGATCTTCGTAGTTGGCGATGGCCAGGTAGCGGTACATATCTTCGACCTGGGCCACGGACAGCCCCACGTCTTTGAGTACTTGCAGGTCCTGGACGCCCTCCACCTGTTCGGCACGCTTGTAGGCGCGCATCGCCAGCAAACGCTTGAGCGCCAGTTTGACCGGACGCTCGTCACCGGCGGTAAGCAGATTGGCCAAATAACGCAGCGGAATACGCAGGCTGTCGACATCAGGGATCACCCCGTTCATGCCCACGGTGCCAGCAGTGGCGGCATTTTGGATTGGCGACAGTGGTGGTACGTACCAGACCATCGGCAGCGTGCGGTATTCCGGGTGCAGCGGTAGGGCCAGCTTCCAGTCCACGGCCAGTTTGTACACCGGCGATTTCTGCGCCGACTCGATCACCGACATCGGCACACCATCGGCAAGTGCCTGCTTGATTACGGCCGGGTCATTAGGGTCGAGGAAGATATCCAACTGTTTCTGGTACAGGTCCTGCTCGTTCGGCGTACTGGCCACTTCGGCGATCCGGTCTGCGTCATACAGCAATACGCCGAGGTAGCGGATACGCCCAACGCAGGTTTCTGAACAGACAGTCGGCATACCGGCTTCGATGCGCGGGTAGCAGAATATGCACTTCTCGGATTTGCCACTCTTCCAGTTGTAGTAAATCTTCTTGTACGGGCAGCCGCTGATACACATGCGCCAGCCGCGGCACTTCTCCTGGTCGATCAGCACGATGCCATCTTCTTCACGCTTGTAGATCGCCCCGCTCGGGCACGCAGCCGCGCAGGTCGGATTCAGGCAGTGCTCGCACAGACGCGGCAGGTACATCATGAAAGTATTTTCATACTCGCCATAAATGTCGGCCTGGATCTTGTCGAAGTTTTTGTCCTTACGACGTTTGGCGAACTCGGTGCCGAGGATCTCTTCCCAGTTCGGGCCCCACTCGATCTTCTCCATACGCTTGCCTGTCAGCACCGAACGCGGCCGTGCGACCGGTTGATGCTGGCCTAGCGGTGCGGTGTGTAGGTGCTGGTAATCGAAATCAAATGGTTCGTAGTAGTCATCAATGCTCGGTAGATCCGGGTTGGCGAAGATGTTCGCCAATACGCGGAACTTACCGCCGATGCGTGGGTTGATCGAGCCATCCTTGTTGCGCACCCAGCCGCCTTTCCATTTGTCCTGGTTTTCCCACTCTTTCGGGTAGCCGATACCAGGCTTGGTTTCAACGTTGTTAAACCAGGCGTATTCCATGCCTTCGCGGCTGGTCCAGACGTTTTTACAGGTAATCGAGCATGTGTGGCAGCCGATGCATTTGTCGAGGTTTAGAACCATGCCGACCTGTGAACGAATTTTCATCTCAGCTCTCCTCAGAGGTCTTTTGGCAGGGGTTGTGGCAGGGCGTCGCCACCCAGACCGCCGACATCGGTGCCGTCGAGCCAGTCCACCTTGCTCATCTTGCGCACCACAACGAACTCATCACGGTTGCAGCCAACAGTGCCGTAATAGTTAAAGCCGTAAGACTGCTGGGCGTAGCCACCAATCATGTGGGTCGGCTTGAGTACCACGCGGGTCACCGAGTTGTGGTGGCCACCACGGGTCTTTGTGGTTTCCGAGCCAGGCACGTTCACGATCCGCTCTTGAGCGTGATACATCATCACCATTCCGTCTTTAACCCGTTGGCTGACCACTGCACGGGCAGTTAGCGCACCGTTGGCGTTGAAGCATTCGACCCAGTCGTTGTCCACGATGCCGGCGCGTTTCGCGTCGGTTTCCGAGAGCCAAACAATCGGCCCACCGCGGCTCAGGGTGAGCATGAGCAAGTTGTCGGTGTAGGTGCTGTGGATACCCCATTTCTGGTGCGGAGTAATCCAGTTGAGGACGATTTCTGTATTACCGTTCGAGCGTTTGTCCTTCACATAATCGATAGTGCGGGTGTTGATCGGTGGCCGGTAGCTCATCATCTCCTCACCGAAGGCCTGCATCCACGGGTGATCCTGGAAGAACTGCTGACGCCCGGTGATAGTGCGCCACGGGATGTACTCATGAACGTTGGTGTAGCCGGCGTTGTAGCTAACATGTTCATCTTCCAGACCAGACCAGGTCGGGCTGGAGATGATCTTGCGCGGCTGGGCCTGAATGTCGCGGAAACGAATCGCTTCGTGCTCTTTAGGCACTGCCAGGTGGCTGTGATCCAGACCGGTAAATTCAGACAATGCCGCCCACGCTTTAACCGCCACATGACCGTTGGTTTCTGGGGCCAGGGACAGAATTACCTCGCAGGCATCGATGGCGCTATCGATCTTCGGCCGACCTAGGCTCACGCCCGCTTCGCGCACCTTATAGTTGAGCTCGCCAAGGAAATCGACCTCATGCTGAGTGTTCCAGTTGATGCCCTTACCGCCGTTGCCGTTCTTATCCAGCAACGGGCCGAGGGACGTGAATTTCTTGTACACGTTCGGGTAGTCGCGTTCGACAACGCGCATGTTCGGGCAGTTCTGGCCCGGAATCGGGGCCACTCCTTTAGTTTTCCAGTCCATGCCGCCAAACGGCTGCGCCAGTTCACCTGGGGTATCGTGCAGCAACGGCGTGGTGACGAAGTCCTGCTCAACGCCCAGATGACCTTCCGCCATTTTCGAGAAGTGCTTGGCGATACCCTTATAGATTTCCCAGTCGGAACGCGATTCCCAGGCAGGATCAATCGCCGCCGACAGTGGGTGAATGAACGGGTGCATGTCTGAGGTGTTCATGTCGTCCTTCTCGTACCAGGTCGCCGTCGGCAAGACGATGTCCGAGTACACGCAGGTGGAAGACATGCGGAAGTCCAAGGTGGTGACCAGATCGAGCTTACCGATTGCCCCCTCGTCTACCCACTCAACGTCAGTCGGTTTGACCCCGCCACGCTTACCAAGGTCTTCGTTCATCACGCCGTTCTTGGTTCCCAGAAGGTACTTGAGCATGTACTCGTGGCCCTTACCCGAGCTGCCCAGCAGGTTGGAACGCCAGATGAACATATTACGAGGGAAGTTGGCCGGGCTATCCGGCTGCTCACAGGAGAAGCGCAGGCTGCCGTCTTGCAGCGACTTGGTCACGTAATCTACCGGCGACATACCGGCGGCAGCTGCGTCACGGGTGATCTGCAGCGGGTTGCGGTTAAGCTGCGGAGCACTCGGCAACCAACCGCCACGTTCGGCGCGGATGTTGTAGTCCAGTGCGTGTTCGGGGAACTGTGACTTGTCGGCCAGCGGCGAGAGAATCTCGTGCATGCTCATCTTCTCGTGCCGCCACTGCGAACTGTGGTTGTAGAAGAAGCTGGTACCATTCATCTGCCGAGGTGCCGGACTCCAGTCCAGGCCGAAGGCCAGTGGCAACCAACCGCACTGCGGACGTAGCTTTTCCTGACCAACATAATGCGCCCAGCCGCCACCGGTTTGCCCTACGCAACCACACAACATAAGCATGTTGATCAGGCCACGGTAGTTCATGTCCATGTGGTACCAGTGATTCATCGCCGCACCGACGATGATCATGCTGCGACCTTTGGTCTTGTCGGCGTTATCGGCGAATTCACGGGCGATCTGGATGGCTTTTTCGCGACTAACGCCAGTGATCTGCTCTTGCCAGGCCGGCGTGCCTGGGACATCAGCATCGTCGTAATCTTTGGCTACGTTAGCACCGCCAAGACCACGATCAATTGCCAGGTTGGCGGCAGACAGGTCGAACACGGTAGCGACTTTGGCGGTGCTGCCGTCAGCGAGGGTGATGCTGCGCACAGGTACGCGACGCAGTTGCACTGTCTCACCCGCGACGTGCTGAAAATGTTCGTGAGTTTGGCCGCCGAAATACGGGAAAGCCACTTCGGCCACGTCCTCGCCGATCAGGCTCAGCTGAAGATCAATCTCACGGCCTGTACCTCCTTCCAGGGCCTGGATGTTCCACTTGCCCTTCTCGCCCCAGCGATAACCGATCGAACCCAGCGGCGACACCAACTCATTACTGTTGGTATCCAGGGCGATGGTTTTCCACTCAGGGTTGTTCTCTTGGCCGAGATTGTCAGCCAGGTCGGACGCGCGCAGGAAGCGATCCGGCTGATAACTGCCGTCAGCATGATCCTTGAGCAACACCAAAACCGGTAAGTCGGTGTAGCGTTTGGCGTAATCCTTGAAATAAGCACTCGGCTTGTCGAGGTGGAACTCTTTGAAGATCACGTGGTTGAACGCCTGCGCCAAGGCAGCATCGGTGCCCTGTTTGGGGTTCAGCCAGAGGTCGGTGAGTTTTGCCACCTCGGAGTAATCCGGGGTGATCGAAACAGTTTTGGTGCCCTTGTAGCGAACTTCAGTAAAGAAGTGCGCATCCGGGGTACGGGTCTGCGGAACGTTAGAACCCCAAGCGATGATGTAGTTGGAGTTGTACCAGTCGGCCGATTCCGGCACGTCGGTCTGCTCGCCCCACACCTGTGGCGAGGACGGCGGCAGGTCGCAATACCAGTCATAGAAACTAAGGCAAGCACCGCCTATCAACGATAGGTAACGGGCGCCAGCAGCGTAGCTGACCATTGACATCGCCGGGATCGGCGAGAAGCCAATCACCCGGTCTGGACCGAACTCTTTGACGGTGTAAACGTTGGCGGCGGCGATAATTTCATTCACTTCATCCCAGCTAGAACGAATAAAGCCACCCATGCCTCGCTTACTCTTGTATGAGTCTGCCTTGACCGGGTCAGAAACAATGCTGGCCCAGGCGTCTACCGGCGCCATGGTCTGCCGCGCTTCACGCCACAATTTGAGCAACGGCTTGCGGATTTTCGGGTACTTGAGACGGTTGGCGCTGTAGATATACCAGCTATAGCTGGCACCTCGTGGACAGCCACGTGGTTCGTGGTTGGGCAGGTCGTTACGGGTACGCGGGTAGTCGGTCTGCTGGGTTTCCCAGGTAATCAGGCCGTTCTTCACGTAAATCTTCCACGAGCAGGAACCGGTGCAGTTCACCCCGTGGGTGGAACGCACGATCTTGTCGTACTGCCAGCGTGAGCGGTATACGTTCTCCCAATCACGGGATTCCTTGCGGGTCTCACCGTGACCATCGGCGAACTCACCCTGCTTACGATTAAAGAAGCGCAGCTGGTCGAGTAGGTGGCTCATTTTTTCTTCCTCTCAGGCTGAATGCAGGCGACCCTGCATTCGTCATTTCTTAGATTCGGTTAATGACTCAGCAGGGTGTCTTGGCACCCTTGCGTGCGTACCACCACCAGGTCACCAGAATGCAACTCACGTAGTAGCCAACGAACACATATAGAGCGACTTCGGGACCACCGGTCAGGGCGATGGAAGAACCGAATGATTTAGGAATAAAGAACGCACCAAAGGCGCCAATCGCCGAGGTGAACCCCAGCACCGCAGCAGACTCTTTGCCGGCAGCCTTGCTGGCCAGCTCTTTAGCAGCGGCGCCTTTACCTGCGCTCCAACCTTCATGCAGGGTGCGGAAAATTACCGGAATCATGCGAAAGGTCGAACCGTTACCAATACCGGTGGTGACGAACAGCAACATGAACATGGTCAGGAAACCGTAGAAGCTCCCGGCGCCACCGTCCTGGGGCAAGAAGTGAATAACGCCGAACACAGCGGCAATCATCAGAACGAAGTTCCACAAGGTCACCCGTGCACCGCCCAGTTTGTCCGCTACCCAGCCGCCCAGCGGGCGCATAAGCGCACCGACAAACGGCCCAAGGAAAGCAAACTTCAGAGCATTAACGTCCGGGAATGAGTGTTTGATCAGCAGCGGAAACGCGGCCGCAAAGCCGATGAACGAACCAAAGGTGGCCAGGTATAACCAACACATCAACCAGTTGTGCTTGCGTTTGAAGATCACCGCCTGTTCAGAGAAGGACGCGTTAGCGCTGCTCAGATCGTTCATGCCAAACCAGGCAGCCACTGTCACCGCGATAATCAGCGGTACCCAGACGAAGCCTGCATTCTGCAGCCACAACTGGCCGCCTTCAGCTAACTCTTGGGCCTCTCCTCCCGCAGCGCCAAACAGGCTGAAACCAATCACCAGGGGCACCAGAAACTGCATCACCGATACGCCCAGATTACCCAGGCCGGCATTCAAGCCCAGCGCGGTGCCTTGCTGCGATTTAGGGTAGAAGAAGCTGATGTTGGACATCGACGAAGCAAAGTTTCCGCCGCCAAATCCGCAGAGCAAGGCAATGATCACGAACACGCTGTAAGGCGTCGCCGGGTTCTGCACGGCAAAACCCATCCAGATGGCCGGGACCAACAGTGAAGCAGTGCTCAACGCCGTCCAGCGGCGCCCGCCGAAGATCGGCACCATAAACGAGTAGAAAATCCGCAACGTTGCGCCGGACAACCCAGGCAGAGCCGCCAACCAGAACAGCTCATCCGTGCTGAAGCCGAAACCAATGGCGTTAAGGCGCACGATCACCGTGCTCCAGACCATCCATACGGCAAACGCCAGCAACAGCGCGGGGATCGAGATCCATAAATTGCGGTTAGCAATAGACTTACCGACCGTGCCCCAAAAATGAGGGTCTTCTGGTTGCCAGTCCTCAATCACCGGCCCCTTGGGGGGAGGGAGATTGCTGGTCATGTTTTTGGTTGCAGACATAACTGTCTCCTTAAGCGTCAGAAGCAGAAGCCATCGGGCTCGAAGAGCCATGGCCCATAACCGGGGTACTGCGAACTTCGCTGAAGTACATCCAGATCAGGGAAACCCAGACCACGCCGTACATGAGCATGAAGCAGGAACTACGCACGCCCGTCAGATCTACCAGCGCACCAAACATGATCGGCAGCACAAAGCCACCCAGGCCGCCGGCCAGACCGACGATGCCGGACACAGCACCCATACGATCAGGGAACTCATCGGAGATGTATTTGAAAACTGAGGCCTTACCGAACGCGAACGCGATACCCATGACGAATAGCAGCACGGTAAACACGGTTGCGTTTAGGCCTAGATGAAAGCTTTGCGGACCATCGACGGTTTGTACGATCAGGCTGGTTTGTGGATAGGAAAGGATGAACAGGCAGATCCAGCTCACCCACATCACCCACCACGTCACGCTATGGGCGCTCCACTTATCAGACATCCAGCCACCGATGGCGCGAAGCAGGCCACCTGGTAAGGAGAAACAGGCGGCCAGTAACGCAGCGCTCTGCAGGGAGAACTCGTACTCTTGGACGTAGTACTTGGTCATCCACAGGGCCAATGCGACATAGCCGCCAAACACGATCGAGTAGTACTGGCAGTAGCGCCATACCCGAGGATCTTTAAGGGTTTTCAGCTGCTCGGCGAACGACACCGAACTGGGCATGCGGTGCTTCTTGTTCTCGTAGGTGAAGAACCAGAACAGCACGGCCGTGATAAACATGATGGCCGAGTAGACTTTGGGAACCATCTGCCAACTGCTGGCAGCGATAATCGCTGGTGCGACAAATTTGGTCAGCGCAGCACCCGCATTACCGGCACCAAACACCCCCATAGCCGTACCTTGAGTTTGCTTGCTGAACCACTTAGCGACATATGCGATGCCCACCGAGAAAGATCCACCGGCCAGACCGACAAACAGACCCAGCACTAGGAACTGCCAGTACTGGGTGGCAGCACTGATCAAGTAAATCGGCAGCACGCATGCCAGCATCAGCAGTAGGAACACAATGCGCCCACCAAAGCGGTCGGTGAGCATGCCCAACGGTAGGCGTACCAGCGACCCGGTGAGTACCGGCGTTGAGACCAGCAAACCGAACTGAGTTTCGTTGAGCTGTAATAGCTCTTTGACGGGTATCCCCAGTACAGCAAACATCATCCACACCATGAAGCAGATGGTGAATGCGGTGGTACTCATGCCCAGCACCAAACCTTGCTGTACTTTCTGGCTTACCATGACCGCTCCCCGCATGTCTGTTCATGGGGGCAGGCTAATCTCGTATCTCCGGAGATAATTGACCTAGATCAAGGGAGCCCATCGCTTCCAAGGCCTACCATCGCCGCATCTACCACTAAAGTGGTAGCGCCAAAATCAACCAATAAATCCATTAGAATCAATAGCTTGAATAACAAGTGCAGTATTCAAAAATTTCTGAACCTTGGCCAAAATCTCTTTAGAGGTAGCCGTCATGCTTGACTGGCTGAAAAGCTCACTACCGGCTCGAGCCGGGCTCGCAGTCATACTGATTGCCGCACTGGCATTCTCCAGCGCCTTCAGTGCAGTGTTGATTGCCTGGGTCAGCGAGGACGACGCTGCGGCCATCAATACTGCAGGTTCGCTGCGTATGGCCACTTACCGACTGAACTGGCAGCTGGAGGCCAACGCCTCGCCCGAGCAAATTGCTCAACTAAGCAATGACATGCAGCGGCGCCTCGACAGCAGCCCCCTGCAGCACTTACTCAACGAGCAGACCGAAACCCCTCAGCAACTAGCTTTCGGGAGCATTTTCAAAACCTGGGATACACAGCTGAGGCCGGCGCTTCAACGGGGCGACAAAGTTGCGTTCCAGCAAGCATCGGCAGGGTTTGTCGACCAGCTCGAACAGTTTGTGCTTTTGTTGCAGAAGCTCAGTGAAAAGCGTCAAAGCTGGCAGCAGAACATTCAGGGTGCAGCACTGCTGTTATCGGTGGTAATCCTGTTGATCGGCATGTACGAGCTACAAAGCAGTGTGATCAACCCACTACAGGAGATAGTGGGCACCACGGAGCGCTTTCGTGCAGGTGATCTGAACGCGCGTGTCGAATACCGTTCCGCGGACGAACTGGGGCAGATGGCCCTGAGCTTCAACAGCATGGCTGACGCCATCGAGGAGTCGCACCGTACTCTCGAGTCGAGGATTGCAGAAAAAACCCAGGACCTCGAACAATCTAATGCGGCGCTGGCGTTGCTTTACTTGAGCAGCCGCAGCATGGCCAGTAACCCGGCCAACGCAGAGCAACTGGACGAGTTGATCGATCACTTTCAGCAGCGCCTGCCGGGCCTGCGCCTGACCCTCTGCCTGCGAGGCGATGCCAATGAGCCAGTTGAACATTTGATTGCACTGCACGGCAACGAATCGAGAGAAATCTGCGCACGCAACGACTGCGCCAGCTGTGAACGCCACCAAGGACCGAGTCGGTTAATCTTTCCGGTCAGCGCCCTGGGCGAAAGCCTGGGCGAATTGCGCGCGCATTACCTAGACAGCCACTCTCCACGCATCTGGGAGCAAGAGCTAATTCAAGCGCTGGCCAACCTGATCGGCACCTCTCTACTGCTCGAACATCAACGCGAACAGGATAACCGTTTACTCCTGCTGGATGAGCGCACCATTATCGCCCGTGAGTTGCATGACTCACTGGCCCAGGCCTTGTCCTACATGAAGCTACAAGTCAGTCGCCTACAGACCCTGATTCGCCGCGGCGAATCAGGTGAGCAACTGATCCAGGTCAGTGATGAGCTGCGTGACGGACTGAATAATGCCTACCGCCAACTGCGCGAGCTACTAACTACTTTCCGCTTGCAAATCCAAGAAGGTGGCATCGACCAGGCGTTCAACGACACCGCCCGCGAGTTCGCCGAACGCGGCAATATCCGAATATTGCTGCATTGCGAGCCCCTGGCCTTTGGCCTCACCGCCACCGAGCAGATACACCTTTTACAGATCGTGCGCGAGGCATTATCCAACTGTACCCGTCATGCTCAGGCCAAGCAGGCCTGGGTGCATCTGCGTCAGCTCGGCGAAAAAGTCGAGCTATTGATCGAGGATGACGGCTGCGGCATTGCCGAAGGATTCGATACACGCCAGCACCATGGTTTAACCATAATGCAGGAGCGCGCCCGCAGCCTGAGCGGCGACCTCAACATTACCTCACGCACGCCCAGTGGGACTCGGGTCCATGTACTGTTCTGCCCCGAGTTCCTTCGCCAACCCAACAGAGACAATCCGTAATGAAGTCTTCCGCCCCTCACACGTTGTTACTGGTAGACGACCACCCCATGATGCGTCGCGGCATTCGCCAGCTAATAGAACTGGAGAGCGACCTGTGCGTCGTCGGGGAAGCCAATAACGGCGAAGAGGCCATCGTCCTGGTGGCGCAGTTGAACCCGGAGTTGGTGCTGCTGGACAACAACATGCCGCAACTCAACGGGGTAGAAACTCTCAAACGCCTGCGCGAGCAACACTACGACGGCAAGGTGCTGCTGTTTACCGTTTCCGATGCTGAACATGATGTTCGCGATGCAATGCGCTTTGGAGCCGACGGTTACCTACTCAAGGACATGGAGCCGGAGCTGCTGATCATGCGTTTACGTGAGGCTCTGCAGGGCGCGCTGGTGGTCAGCCCGGCGTTGACTACAGTACTTGCTCAGGCATTGCGCGCCCCGCAGAGCGCAAGCTCACTGGATCTGACTGACCGCGAGCGGCAGGTACTGAAGATGATCGCCGGCGGCCTGAGCAACAAAATGATCGGCAACAAGTTGGGCATCACCGAAGGCACGGTGAAGGTGCACGTGAAGAACCTGCTGCACAAACTCGGCTTGCGTTCACGCGTCGAAGCCGCTGTATGGTCGATGGAACACCTGCACTGAGCCAGCCGCTGTGCGTACCAGCTATTGGTCGTAGAGAAAGGTCTCATCCAATTGCGCAGCACTGTCGACAGTCACCATCAGGTCTTTGACCAAGCCGTCAGTCAGGCCATATATCCAACCATGCACTGCCAGACTCTGTCCTCGCCGCCAAGCACTCTGCACAATAGTGGTGTGGCAGACGTTGCGCACCTGGCGCTGCACATTCAGCTCGCACAATAAATTGACCTGTTGCTCGGCACTCAGCCCGGCAAAGCGTGGCAAGTTCTGATGATGTAACGCCTTGAGGGCTCGCAGCCAGTTATCAATCAGCCCCAGTGTCTCATGCCCCAGTGCCGCCCGTACCCCGCCACAGCCATAGTGGCCGCAGACAATCACTTGCTTGACCTGCAATACATCCACAGCGAATTGCAACACCGAGAGAAAGTTCATGTCGGTGGCAACCACCATATTGGCCACGTTGCGATGCACGAACAGCTCACCGGGCATCATCCCGACCACTTCGTTAGCTGGCACACGGCTGTCGGAGCAGCCGATCCATAGAAACTCCGGTTTCTGCTGACGCGCCAACCGAGGAAAAAAGTCCGGATCACGAGCGCTCATCGATTCGGCCCACTTTCGGTTGTTACTCAAAAGCTGCTTCACATCCACGGAGCCGTCCTCATTGATCAGTGATTAGCGGCACTCAAGCGTGAACATGCCAGCCCCTAGCATCTTGGATACTCAGCTATTGCACACTGCCTCCTTAGAGGTAGCCCCATGGGGGAATGGGCGTAGTTGAGCAGCGCGCATAAGATGGCAGCTTAGGAGGTGTCCCCCATGCTGACCGATTCAGAAAACCTCAAGGCCTTGCGCCAGCACCACTTGTTCAACCGGTTGCCCGAGGAGCTGTTCAACGAAGTCAGCTGCCTGGCTATTCACCGCAAACTGGACAGCAGCGAAGCGTTATTTCACCAGGGTGATATCGCCGATCGCTTCTACCTGTTACTCAATGGCCAGGTAAAACTCACCCGTGTATTGCTCGAAGGTCAGGAAAAGTTGGTGGAGGTTATTCACCCGGGCGAGAGTTTTGCTGAGGCCCTACTGTTTACTGGAGCCAAACATTACCCCGTAACCTGCAATGCGCTGAAGACCAGCAACCTGATCAGTATTGATGGCACCCACTACCGACGCTTGCTAGAAGAACAGCCGAAGATCTGTCTCGACCTGTTGGCCAACCTGAGTATTCGTCTGCACCAGCGCCTCGACGAAATCGACACCCTCACCGCCGGCAACGCCAGTCGCCGCGTGGTGCGTTTCCTTTGCCAGGAACAAGGTGATGACGGTAACGACCAGATTCATCTCAGCGTGCCCAAACGCCTGATTGCCTCGCAACTTGGCATCCAACCGGAAACCTTCTCTCGCATCCTGCACCGCTTAATCGATGCTGGGCTGATCGCCATGGAGCGCCGCAACATCCGTGTACTAGACCGCCCCAGCCTGGCCAACTACTACGAGTGAGCACCGCCTTGATGCGGTAGCCCAACAAAGGAGTGCTTATGTCCGCCCCTACCTTGCCCCTAGTTTATTCCTGCTCTGGCTGCTCGAATGTAGCGCAACTAGCCAATACACTTGCTGTGCGCCTCGATCGGGCCGGATTGGCGGAAATGTCCTGCATCGCTGGCGTCGGCGGTCGAGTGGCTTCGCTGGTCAATCGGGCCAGCAGCGGCCGCCCGATTCTCGCGCTCGATGGTTGCAAGTTGGAGTGTGTACGTGGCTGTCTTGAGCAGCATGGGGTCAAGGCCAACGTGCATATCATTCTCAGCAGCCTGGGTTTGAAGAAGCGCTACGGCGAAGACTTCAGCGGTGAAACCGTTGACCTGGTGTATGGGGAAATGGTCGAGTTGATTGCCAGCGACCGGCGTTTGCACAATCTGCAACAGAGTGCCCAGGCCTGACGCGATTTCTACTCCTCAGGGTTATCTGCTGCGCTACAGCCTTAACACCGGTCACGTACTGAAGAGCTAACTTGCCTTGGCAGTTGCCTGCTGCGCCAGATCATCGCGCAGCACTTCCCCTACCCGGCATAACGAGCGCCACAAGCGCGGAGGCAGTTGATCGGGGTCGAGACTGTCGATTAGATTTTTCATTGCCAAGCCCAATTCAGTATCACCCTCGATAACCAGACGTCGCCGGAAGAACAAGGTATCTGGGTCTTCCTGACGACTGGCAAGCAACACGAACTCACGCCAATTACCGCGGATGCATACATCAACAGGGGCCCGCGCGGCCATGCGCAAGCCTTCACGGTTTCGGGTGATGCACCACCCCAACTGCAGATCACTGACTTCTAAACGAAGCCAGCGGCCCTGCAGTAAATCGAACGCGCCCTCATTCACAGAAGCGGAAAAAAGGCGGGCTACAGCCGCTTCCAGCACCCAGCGTTGCAGGGTAAATGGCACATGCTTAGCCAGGCCTAAAAAAGGATCGGCGCTACGCAGCGCCCATTGCTGAACACTTAACACAGGCCAGCCTCCTCCGCATTGAGCATGCCCGGACGGCCATGCCAGTAACCATTGCAGCCTTGCGCCAGCAACGGCGGTAGGCCTCCTAGACGCACCGCATGGTAATCCGCTACCACCTGCGCCATGTCTTCAGCACGCGGGCTCAAACGCAAACAATCAATGCCGCTACGCTGCAACGCCGGATAGTCGGCCAGCAGGTTATTCACTCTCGCCGAAAGCGTTTGAATACCGTTGAGGGTAAATAGCGCTTCACCCTCCTGGCTTAGCAACGGAATACCTTCGGGGTAGCTGATGCAGCAAAACTGACAGTCGTCCTTTGGCCGATTCTCCGCACGGGCGGTGAAGCAGCGTGCCGAATACGCCAAGGGCAGATGACCGTAGGCAAACAGTTCCACCTCAGGACGTGGCCGTCCCAGCGCATCGAGCTGCTTTAGACAATCATGCAGCAGCGCCGCCGAACACTCCACCGGCGGCACCCAGCGTTGCAAGCCACAGTCTTGCAACTCGGCCAAGGCCGGAGCGTTGTACAAATTGAGCGCAGGACCAGCGACAAAAGGCAGGCCCTGCTCATGCAACAGCTGTACGGCGCCCATGTCGTTGGCTTCCACCAAAAGCTCACCGTTGTGGCACAAACGCTTGAGGCTGGACAGCTCGGAGGCAGCCTCGATCAACGCCAAACCGGAGATCACCAGTTCGGCCTTGGTGCACTCGCGCAGCTCGCGGGCCAACCCGAGCCAGTCGTCCAGCGACAGGGCGCGGCGCTTGGAGCACACTGTTTCGCCCAAATAGATGATATCGAGCGGCTGGCTCGTCATCTCTGCGTAAAAATCCAGAAGCTTTTCGCGGCTCCAGTAAAACAAAACAGGGCCCAGACTCAATTTCATAACCGCCTCACTGCCAGGAACGATGGTAGGCACCCAGAGTGCTTTGGCTGCCTTCCGACAACGTATCGAGCGCACTGCGCCATTGCGGTAACACACTGAAATGCGCAGGAGCCTTGGCGTGAGCATCCAGTGCAGCGCGCCATACGCGAGTGACTTGTTCGACATACGCAGGGCTGCGCTGGCGGCCTTCAATTTTCACAGCGGCAATGCCGATTTGCGCCAGTTGCGGAATTAGGTCCAGGGTATTCAGACTGGTCGGTTCTTCCAAGGCGTGGAAACGCTGGCCGTTGACCATAAAGCGTCCCTTGCACAGGGTTGGGTAACCCGCCGGCTCCCCAGGGCTGTAACGATCAATCAGCACACCTCCGAGGCGCGAGCTAAGCCCATCGGTATCCTCTTGCCAACGCACCGCTTTAGCCGGCGAACACACGCCGCATAAGTTGGGCGATTCACCCGTGACGTAGGACGACAAATGGCAACGCCCCTCGGCCATAATGCACAGGCTGCCGAAGGCGAAAACCTCCAGCGGCACCGTGCTTTTTTCCGCCACTTGGCCCACCTGCGCCAACGACAGCACACGCGGTAATACCGCACGGCGGATGTTGTAACGCTTTTGGTAGAACGTCAGCGCGGCAACATTTGTGGCTGATCCCTGCACGGACAAGTGCAAATTGAGATCAGGATAACGCCGGCTGGCGTATGCCAGCACACCTGGATCGGCAGCAATCAGTGCATCCACACCCAAATCAGCGGCTTGATCGACAGCCCGCTGCCAACGCGTCCAACCTTGCGGCTGAGCATAGGTATTGACCGCCACATAAAGCTGCTTGCCACGCTGACGAATCAATTGCAGGCCGTTATCCAGCTGCTTGTCATCGAAGTTAAGGCCGGCAAAATGGCGGGCATTGGTGTCATCACGAAAACCTACATAAATAGCGTCCGCACCTTGCTGCAAGGCCGCCTTGAGGGCGGGCAAACTGCCCGCCGGACATACCAGATGCATGCTGAAACCCTCTGTCTAAAAGCGTGACGACACTCTAGGGTGCTCGCCAGGATTGCCCCTTGACGCTGGTCAAGTCGGTTCAGTGCAACAGACTGTCAAAGAGCAGAAAGTCAATTAGCTCACCCTCCACCAAAGTGCGCTGACACTCGACAATCGCCAGGCCATCAGCCCAGCATGCGGCGGTGAGCATTGCCGAACCTTGCTTGGCATGCGGCACCGCGCACAGTTGCCCCGCGGACAGCTGCAAACGCGCACGCAAGTACTGCCGGCGGCTATTGGCCTTGCTCCAAGTGAAACCGGCCGCAATACGCAGCGGCTGCGGCATAACCTCGCGACAACCTTGAGCGCGCAGCAGAAAAGGCCGTGCCACCACCAGGGCGGTAATCAGCGCCGCAGCCGGGTTGCCCGGCAAGCCAATCCAGGGTGTGCCGCAGATATGGCCGAACGCCAGCGGCTTGCCCGGCTGGATCGCCAACCGCCACAGCTGCAACTCGCCCAATTCACTGACAGCCTGCTTGAGGTGATCCTCCTCGCCCACCGACACCCCACCGGTGCTGATCAACACATCACACTGCGCAGCAGCCAAACGCAACGCCGCGCAGCTGACATCCAGCTCGTCGATCAACAGCACACTGTCATCCACATCACAGCCCAGACCACGCAAAATGGCTGCGATGCTGTAGCGGTTGGCATTGTAGATTTGTCCGGCCTGGAGCGCTTCGCCCGGTTCGCGCAACTCATTGCCACTGCTCAATAAGCACACGCGCAGGCGCCGATACACCAATACCTCGGCAACGCCCAGGCTAGCCAGTAGCCCCAACTCTTGCGGGCGCAAACGCTGCCCTACCTTCAGCACGCAGCTGTCTACGGCAAATTCCTCGCCGCAACGGCGTACATGGCTGCCCAACTCGGTCGCGGGCACACGCACAGTAACGCCCTCCTCTTCGGCCTGCTCCTGCGCCACCACACTGTCGGCGCCGGGCGGCAGCGGTGCACCGGTGAAAATACGCACCGCATGCCCAGCAGGTAGCGCATACAAGGCGCTGTCGCCCGCCGCAATGCGCCCGGCCAGGGGTAGCCAGGCACCTTGAGCAGGCACATCTGCAGCACGTAGTGCATAACCATCCATGGCGCTGTTGTCCCACGCGGGCATTGGCCAAGGCGCTCGCACATCCTCGGCGAGCACCCTGCCGGCGGCCTCACTCAGCGCGACGCGCTCTCTAGGCAGCGCGGTAGGCACACGGGTCAGTAGCTCGGCGATGGCCTGATCAACTGGACGTAAGCTTTGGCCATGCGCATCACAACCGCAGGCACTCATGACCGACTACCGCAAGCGCTGACCGGTTGTTGCGGTAGCTGTTTGAGGTGCGGGACAAAATTGCACGGCCTCGTACGGCTATCCAGTTGCTCCAGCAGAATCTTGTTCCAAGCGGTGCGACATGCGCCCGGCGATCCCGGTACGCAGCACACCAACGTGCCATTGCTGATACCTGCCAGCGCGCGAGACTGCACAGTGGAGGTACCGATTTCCGCAAGCGATACCTGACGGAACAACTCGCCAAAACCGTCCACCGATTTATCTAGCAAAGGCATCACCGCCTGCGGGGTGTTGTCGCGCGCAGTGAAACCAGTACCGCCAGTGATCAACACCGCTTGCACCAATGGGTCGGCAATCCAGGTGCAAAGGCGCGCACGGATCTGCCAGATGTCATCCGGCACAATGGCGCGCTCGAACAGGGCATGACCCGCCGATTCCAGGCCTTCGATTAAAGTTAGGCCCGATGTGTCGGTAGCCAAGGTGCGAGTATCGCTGACGGTGAGCACTGCAATACGCAATGAGTGAAATACGTCGCTGGATAAATGGGCCATGATGCAAACCTCCAAGAGTTTCTTGCGCGCAGCCTGCACCGTCCGCACAAGCACGCCCATTCCCCGTTGGAGGTATGCCCCATGGGCAATCTGTGCAGACTTGATCGAGATCAAGGCTCAACCCCGGCAGGGGCCTAACCTGAGTGCATATGCTGGCCTAGAGGGACTGCCCTGTGAGCAAAATATTCCCCCTGCAACCCAAACATCCGGAACGCATCTGCTGGGGCTGCGACCGCTACTGCGCGAAAGATGATTTGGCTTGCGGTAACGGCTCAGAGCGCACCATGCACCCCATGGAAATGTTCGGGGATGACTGGCAGCTGGGTGGCGAGTGGGGCATTGAACCACCGGACGACAGCGCAAAGCCTAAGCGTGATCAGAAAACACCTTAATCCGCCATTAGGTTTCACCACTCCAACGCTGCGCGGCGTGCTGATCGCTGGCACGCGCCTCAACCCATTGCTGCGTAATGCCGTTGTGCTCTTTCTTCCAAAACGGGGCGCGGGTTTTCAGGTAGTCCATGATAAAAGCACAGGCCTCGAACGCCGCTTGCCGATGCGCGCTGCTGACCCCAACAAACACGATTGGTGCGCTGGGCAATAACAGCCCAACACGGTGCACAATTTCCACCGTAAACAAGGGCCAGCGTGCGCGGGCCTCAGTCTCGATTGCTGCGAGGGCTTTTTCTGTCATGCCCGGGTAGTGTTCTAGAAACAGCCCATGCACAGCATGCGCTTCGTTGTAATCACGCACATAACCGACAAAGCTGACCACTGCCCCGACACCTTGATGACGACCGTGCATGGCATTGAGCAGCTCACCACCGTCGAACAGTTCGCCGCGCACCACAATACTCATTTCAACCTCCGGTCACAGGCGGAAAGAAGGCCACGTCGTCGCCGTCACTCAACGATTCATTGAGATTACACAGCTCTTGATTGCGCGCGCACATCAAGTTATTAGCAGCCAGCTCGACCCAACAACCGCCTCGCACAACCAACAGTTCGCGCAGCGCACCAATGGTCGTCAGCGCGGGTTGCCAGGCCAGCTGTTCGTGTTCTAAACCTAATTGTTCGCGGTAACGAGCAAAGTAATGAATGGTGAGCATGAGTGACTTCCTTAAATTGTTAGGGAGCCAGGCGTTCGCGGCTCCAGCCCGAATCTTGCTTTAGATAATTGATACGATCATGTAGGCGATCAGGGCGACCTTGCCAGAACTCGATCCGCTGCATCGATAGGCGATAACCACCCCAGTCCTGAGGACGGGCGGGGACGCTTTGCACGTGCTGCTGCTGAACCTGATCCATCCGTGATTCCAGCTCATCACGACTGGCAACAGGCTGACTCTGCGGACTGGCAATACACGCTAAACGGCTGAGCAATGGCCGGCTGTGAAAATAACGGTCCGATTCATCGGCGGTGACTCTTTCAATCACCCCCTCTACACGCACTTGACGCTCTAGTCCTGGCCAATGAAAGGTCGCGGCGGCATATGGGTTCAGCACGAAATCTACACCTTTGGCACTGCCATAGTGGCTGTAAAAGATCAGCCCCTCGGCCTCCAG
Source organism: Pseudomonas sp. FEMGT703P (assembly GCF_002786345.1). Taxonomy (NCBI): domain Bacteria; kingdom Pseudomonadati; phylum Pseudomonadota; class Gammaproteobacteria; order Pseudomonadales; family Pseudomonadaceae; genus Pseudomonas; species Pseudomonas sp. FEMGT703P. Next base: position 653,742 of record NZ_PGCM01000010.1, read on the forward strand.
TGCTTTAAGTAGAACCACTCGACCATGTGGCCGGCCATAGCCGTCAACGCTGGCTAAGAACATCGCATTGGCCTCCACAGGAGCCACCTCATACTCAATGGCCTGGAGTAACCAAGCCTGCAAAAGACTGACTGGCTCGTCACCTAATTGACTCTCTAAAAGAGCATCACACTGGTAATTGCGCCGCATATTTTGCAAGTACTCACTCATGACAATGGCTCCAGATTGACGGTGTGCCCATATCAACAGTTCGCCACATGCGCGTCTTGATGAAACTCAAGGTGCAGAAAAATCTCCGGAGGCGCCGCCACTTTTTTCAAGCAGACGCACAGACTCTATTTGCATGCCCCGATCCACTGCTTTGCACATGTCATAAATGGTCAGCGCGGCGATGCTGGCGGCGGCCAATGCCTCCATTTCCACCCCGGTCTGTCCGGTCAATTTGCAGCGCGCCCTAATGCGTACACAGTCATCGCCCTCAGCCTGTAACTCGACGTTGACACTGCTCAGCATTAGCGAATGGCATAAAGGGATCAGGTCTGCGGTTTTCTTGGCCGCCTGGATGCCGGCAATCCGCGCCACGGCAAATACATCGCCTTTGGGGTGACCGCCGGCGACGATCATCTGCAAGGTGGTCGGTAGCATGCGCACACGGGCTTCAGCCAAGGCGTCACGGGTGGTCGGTTGCTTGTCGGAGACGTCGACCATATTGGCGCGGCCCTGGGCATCAAGGTGAGTCAGCATTGTGGTTCCTCATGGGTCAGATCAGATTGAGACGACGCGCCAGTTTGCGCAGGTTGCTCGGGTCCATCTGCAAATCACGGGCAGCCGCAGCCCACTTACCCTGACAGCGCGTCAAAGTGGCGCTGATCAGCTCGCGCTGGAAATGCCCCATCGCTGTGTGCATTGCTTCGACGCAACTGGACAGCTGGACGGGCACCTGTTTTTGCCCACTGACAGGGGCGTTGTCCAGCCCCAGCCAGGGCACTTCGATGCTCAGCAGCGCGGTGCGTGATTGCGCCTGGCTGAGTACCTTGAGCGCTGCCCGACTGATCACATGCTCCAGCTCACGCACATTTCCGGGCCATTCGTAGTTCAGCAGTACGCGCTCTGCATCGCCGGACAGACGCAAACAGCGCAGACCAAGCCGGGCACGGTTGAGTTCCAGAAAGTGTCCCGCAAGCTCCAACACATCACGGCCGCGCTCACGCAGCGGCGGAATATGCACCGGGTATACTGAAAGACGGTGATAGAGGTCGGGACGGAAACGCCCTTCACGCACCTCCTCCCACAACCGTCGATTGGTAGCCGCAATAACCCGCACATCGACATGCCGCGGCTGGTCAGCACCTAAACGCTGGATCTCACCGTTTTGCAACGCTCTCAACAACTTGGCCTGAATAGACAGGGGCAGCTCGCCAATTTCATCGAGAAACAAAGTGCCGCCATTTGCGGCCTCAAAGCGGCCGGGACGATCTTGCCCCGCGCCAGAGAAGGCGCCGCGGGTATGTCCAAACAATTCACTTTCAGCTAGGGTTTCCGGCAACGCAGCGCAGTTCACATACACCAGCGGTTTGCGCGCACGGGGCGAATGCGCGTGTAGCCAACGGGCAAATAGCTCTTTGCCCACACCGGTTTCACCTTGTAGCAGCACGGGCAGGTCGGAGTCAGCTACTACACCCAACTCATCGAGCAGTTCGCGCAGCACCGCGCTGCTACCCAGAATCATCGACTGGGTGTCGCCGCTATCGTCCACATGCTCCCCCCGGGCCAGACGCAAACTACGCACTTCACCTTCCAACCGACTGACGCGCAAACTAGTTTCAAGCAGCCAGATGTAACTCTGCAAACGCTGGCGGGCATGGCTATTGAAGTGCCCGGGCTTGAGCGCATCAAATGTCACCGCGCCCCACAAACTGCCTTCCAAATAAAGGCTCATACCCATGCAATCATGCACCGGCAGGGGTTCATCGGGGTTGTCTGCGAACAAACCGTCAAAAGGGTCTGGAAGATCGCTGTCCGCTTCGAATTGTAAGGGTTCGCGCTGCGCCAGTATCTGCGCCAGACGAGGGTGGCGCGCAAGGCTAAAGCTGCGCCCAAGCACCTCATGGGCCAACCCCACCGCCGCCTGCGGGCGCAGGCTTTCTCCGTCCAAACGCATTAGCACTACGGCACTGCAGGCGAACTCTGCACGCAGGCAAGCGACCAAACGCTGCATGCGAATGGCCGGCGGTAATTCACTGGCCAGATCGGCCAACAGGCCACTCTGCAGCGGGGTCAAATTTACCATTTCAGGTACCGGGCACCTTGAAGATGCCTAGTAGATTAAACCTCTAATACCTGCAAACCTTTGATTTGCATCAAGCCTGAACTCGGCATGAGAGTTGCGATAGCACACTCAGTATTCAACCTGATAAGGAGTGCTTCATGACTGCTCAATTGCTCGACCATACCCTCGGCAGCCTAGCCAGCCGAATCCCCGGAGCCACACGGGTTTTTCACACCTTCCATCTCGACTTTTGCTGCGGAGGACAGAAAACTCTGCGTCAGGCCGCGCTGGAAAACGGCATCGATGCACTGCAGGTAGAAGATCAGCTGCTGGCCCTAAGCCCGGACGAGCCTCACCAACACGACTGGCATGAGGCTTCCAATGCGCAACTGATTGAGCACTTACTAGAGCGCTACCACGCAGCACATCGGCAGCAGTTACCAGAGCTAATCCGTCTGGCCGCAAGGGTCGAACAAGTGCACGGTGCTCGGGAACATTGTCCGCGCGGCTTGACTGATTTGCTGCTGAGCATGCAGCAGGAATTGGAAAGCCATATGCAAAAAGAAGAGCAGATTCTTTTCCCCATGATCAAACAGGGCGACCACCCATTAGTCGGCGGGCCTATTGCGGTTATGCGCTATGAACACAATCAACACGGTGACGCCCTGGAGAGCATCGTCATACTGACTGACAACATGCAACCACCCAGCGAAGCCTGTAACACCTGGCGTGCGCTGTATCGCGGCCTCCATGAACTGCGCGTTGACCTGATGCAGCACATTCACCTGGAAAACAACCTGCTGTTCCAACGAGCACTCGACGAGGAAGGTCTAAATCGCTAAATAGGCAACCTTTCCAGCTGAACGATCGTGTGGTTTGGCTGGAACGTTTTTAAGTATCCATCAGCGCGTCTGGGAAATCTCACAATACGCGCTAGGCTGTAATGAAGAGGTGTAAATAACAGACAAATCACGTTCATAACGGTGCGACGTCGATTTACAAAGACAATCCGCAACCTTGAGAGGTAAGTGAGATGAACAAGCTTCAAGAAGCCTTGAATGCACCCGGAGACACACCACTGTGGATAGCCTTCTGGCTTTATGGCGTGGCCATCAGCCATGTGCTGTTTGGCTCAATCATGCTGGCCTTCAACCAAGTGGCCACCCCGCAGTTTGGGGTATTGTTACTGGTATTTGTCGCTTACACCGCTTGGGTTTTGAATGTCGTTTGGCGCAATGCCGATAATGTCGGTGAACCTATATATGGTCAGATTGCCCGCTTTCTCACAGTGGCCTGGTCAATCAACGCGGTACTGGTTTCAGGGTTCCTGTTTCTCAGCCATTTGAACGCAGTCACCAAGCCGTTTCCCGCGTTGTTTTAAGCAACGGCTCGTGGATTTTTACATCACACTAACACCAAGGCCCGCTGACTGCGGGCCTTGTACATTCTGGCGGACGTGATACGCCTACCTGATAGTCACCAAGTAAGGATGGTCATTGCTTTGGCCAGAAAAATGATCAGGATCATTTGCGTAAGCACGCTCAAGTGAATCAAACGTGAGCGCGCTGGATTCATACGTCCAGTGCGCATCAGCCAAACCACCGCTAAAAAATGCCCAAGGATGCTCAATGCCAAGCATATTTTCAGGGTGAGCATGGTGGAAAAATTGCTGGCAAAAGGCTCTGCGAGCGCCGCGCGGTAGTTCCAGGCCAAAGCCAGCCCGGCGCCGTACAACGCCATGATCACCCAATGCATCACTCCACGCGCACGTTGCCCAAGGGCCTTGGATAATTGCTCCCGAGGCTCAGACGGCAATTCACGCGCAACGCGACTGAGGATCATCACCTCAAAAAATACGCCACCAATAAAGAACGCCGCAGCGCATAGGTGCACGAATTTAAGCAGTAGATACATCAGACACTTTCTCCTTAACCCGGATGACCATCAACCCGGGTGCGACACAGCATGGGTCCGTAGCAGTAAAGGTACTGCGCAAAAGCCAGGCTCCAGCACAACGCCGCCATCCACAAAGCCGGCTGGTAGGCAAACGACACCCCAACGACACGCGCCAGCGCGGCCAGGTTAAGCAGCACAAACGCTACGGCAAAGCCTTTGGGTAATGTCAGAGGACGCCCCGTGTGGCCCAACGAAACCCGCGCCAGCATCGCCAGAATCAGCCCGCCGACCGAACCCACCGTCAGTGCGTGCAGTGCCTGGCTGGCCGTTATCGGCGCGCCCCAATGCCACAATGCCAAGGCCACACAGCCAATCACTAGCCAGGTATACGCCAGATGCAATGACCACAACAGCGGCACGCCCAACAGACCGCGATCAAACCAGCGGTACAAGCGCACAGCATGACCAATGCCCAGCAACATCAGCAACACACCGGCCATTACAGACGGCATTGAAAACCAACCAAGACCGGCAAGCACACCCGCCACTACGCTGCCCAACAGCAACGACCAGTCCAGCCACGGCCAGGGTTGCACGGCTGTTGTACGCAGCAACCCTCGCTGAGTGAAGAACGGAATCACTCGGCCGCCGATCAGTGTCATCATCGCCACCACAAGCCATACCGCCGCCAGACTGCCCTGATGCTGCCAGGCATCGTTGTGCTGCAGCACGCCGAGCAGGGTTAGGGTGTCGGCAGCCGTCAACAACAGCAATACCGCAACGATCGGGTAATTGCGCTGTTGCCGAACGGCCCATAACAGGCGCGCCATGACCGCCGCTACGGCTAGCAAAAACAGCACATTCAGCGCCAGCAGCACCTCAGCCGAGGGCAGCCACCAGCTCAACCGCCCCAACAGCCAGAGCACGGCCAACAGCCCCAACGGCCTGCCCGAAATACTTGCCTGGCCGGTCCAGGTCTGCACGGCCGTTAGTAGAAAGCCACTAATAATGGCCCCGGCAAAACCGAACACCAGTTCATGCCGGTGCCAGGCCAACCAACCCGCCTGCGGCGCGGGGAAAGACGCACCACCAAGCCAGGCAACCACCCAGAGTGGAATAGCCAGAGCAGCCAATACCACACCAAACAAAAAGAATGGCCGAAAGCCCAAACGTAACAAAGGCGTAATGGCCATGGCCCGGCGCTTATCAGTAACCTGCATAGGTGCTCCGATTATTGTGTCTGACGGGTTCAAGAGCTGCAGCCAACACTACCGGAGTATTTACATTGGTCAGCTGTGGATCATCTTCGGTACAAGGCAGCTCAACGGCTTGCAACTGCTGCCATAAATGAGCAGGGCTGCGCTCGCCTGCCGCCCAGGCAGCCTCCACTACCTTGCCTAGAGTACCCGGCAACACACACACCAAGGGCTGCAAAAACGCTCCCTGGCGTACCACCACGGGCCGTTCAGGATGCGCTCGAGATAAAGACTGCAGACCCACTAGCAAGGCCGTGCTGATTGCCGGCAAATCGCAAGGCACTACGAGCAGATGCGAACCACGCAGCGCCCTCAGTCCCTGCAAGATTCCCATCAAGGGGCCAGGGTAATCTTGCTGTGTATCGCCCAGAACACGCGTAGCAAATGCGGCGTAACGCGCCTGGTTACGGTTGCACGACACCAGCACTTCACACACCAACGGCTCAAGCCGTCGACAAACCTGTTCGGCCATAGACGTGCCATGCCAGTTCACCAGGCCCTTGTCGACTCCACCCATACGGCTGCCCCGACCTCCACTGAGCACCAGCCCTGAAAAGCTCACCTGCATGCCCCACACCTCATCTAATAGCATGCATCATGCGCTCACTCCGCATAACGACGCTTGATAAAGGTCAACTTCTAACGACTGCAACGCGGCCGATAACTCTCAGCTTTGTGTCAACTGCCGATACAGCTGCGGCAGGCGCAAAGGGAGTTGCTCGGGTTGGCGGATCAACGTGTAGCCATTGGCACCGAACATATAGGGCAGATAGTCCTCGGCTTTTTGGTCGATGGTGATGCAGAACGGCAATAAGCCCTGACGCCGCGCCTCCAGCACCGCTTCGCGGGTGTCCTCGACGCCATAACGACCTTCGTAGAGATCCAGATCGTTGGGTTTGCCATCGGTCACCAACAGCAGCAGTTTGCGCCGCTGCCTGCACGCACCGAGCAGCACAGTGGCCTCGCGTATGGCCGCGCCCATACGGGTGTAATAGCCGGGTTTGAGCGCCTGAATGCGTCCACGGGTGTTGTCGTCATAGCGCTGCTTAAAGGATTTTAGTTCGAGCATGCGCACCTGCTGACGGCGCAAGGATGAGAAGCCATAGAGGGCGAAATTGTCACCCAGAGTCGACAGGGTTTCACCGAACAGCAACAGACTGTCGCTGATCACCTCGACCACCCGGCGCTGGTCGTCCAGGTGAGCGTCGGTGGACATAGAAACGTCCGCCAGCAGCAGGCAGGCCAGGTCGCGCCGAGTTTGCCGCTGCTCCATAAACAAACCTCGTTCGACGCACTGACCATGCTGACGCTCGACATGAAAATCCAGCCAGGCCTGCATATCCAGCTCCGAGCCCTGGGGCTGCTGACGCAGCCACTGGCGATCGTTGCGCAGGTGCTCGAACTGACGACGCAAGCGCTTGGCTAGCGGTGCCAGACGCAAAGGCAGCGGCTGCGGCTCGCTGCCGCGCGGCACCATCATCTGCAGGTTGACGAAGTTTTCGCACAGGCTCTGCTTGCGATAGTCCCACTCCGGCAGTTTGATGCCCTCGCCCAAGGGAATGTCGTCGACATCCGCAGGCGGCAGGTCGAGGTGCAACTTGAGCCCGCCTCCCTTGCGCAGGCGTTGCTTGGACAAGGCCAATTCGTCGAGATCCTCGGCGACACGGGCAGCGTCCAGGTCTTCGCTGTCGTCCGTACAGCGATCCAGTTCGACATGCTCGGACCAACTGAACAGGTTCTCCAGGCGGAAGATCAGCAGGCCTCCCTTGCTGGTACTTTCCTCGACCCGCTTGGCACGCTTGGGACCACCCTGGCTTTCACCCGGAGGGGTCAGCAGGTTGCCCTCGCTTTCTTCGCCCAGTTCACAGGCCTGGGGTTCGCCGAGGTTTTGCGCCGGGTACAGCCACAGCGGCAACGGCCAGGGGGCCAGTTCGCTACGGGGAAAATGCTCGACACTGCCCGGTTCGCGCAGGGCCTGACAAAGTGCAATCTCCAGCTCGGCCTCATCCTTGGCCAACGAAACGGGATCCGGGCGCAATTGAAGGTGGGCTTCGACCAACCGCTGGTAGCGCGGGCGCATGGCCGGGTAGGTTTCCAGCAGTTGCAGGGTCCAGCGCTGGTTGTCCCGCGCCCAGTGGCGCATCTCCCCCGCTTGCGCGGCCAGCAGCGCCAGCCAGCGATAGAGATCCTGATTCAGCGCGACCTCAGGGTAGACTGCCAGACTAGGTGGCAGGCGAAGATTATTGGCATCACACCAGGCCACAGACATTTGCTTGCAGGTACCTGCCACCTGCTGCAACAGGTTGCGCCGCAACAGCAGGTCGCGCGCGCTGGCGGCTGCCACGCCGACTCCGCTGGCGCCACCCATGGCTCGAAATAGCAATGCCAAAGGCCGTTGCATACTGGCTAATTCAACCCGCGCCTCGGGAAAGTCAGGGCTGGCACGCCGGGTAATAAAGCGGTGCCAAACGCTGCCTACCCACTCTTCCACTTCGATGGTAAAAGCCATCTGGTTCACCTTGCTCGCTGTGCTCCGTGCCAAAGGCCCGCAGCCAAATGCAAAAACGGCCCGCTGTACCAGCCGGGCCGAGATCTATCTAGCGACCTGCCACATCGCTCAAGTCGAAACGGCTAGCGCAGCTTCGTCACGGGCTGTGGCACGGCCGCGCTGCTTGAAGCTGAACAGGTAGCAGAGCAAACCGATCAAAAAGACCACTCCGGCAGCCAGACGCAACCAGAAGAACACGGCCATCTGATCCACGGTGTTCATAAACGACAGCGCGGTGCCATCCGTGGGCCAACGTTGCAACTGAATCTGCACCACGCCTGCAGCGGTAAGGAACAGGGTGATCGCCACCATCGACAGGGTCATCAGCCAGAATCCCCAAATTTCGACAGTTTGCGCCCGCGCGTCCGGTGCCTCACCAAGGCCGCGCAAACGTGGCATGGCGTAGCTGATCATGGTCATCACGATCATCGCGTAGGCCCCGTAGAACGCCAGGTGACCATGGGCTGCGGTAAGTTGCGAGCCGTGGGTGTAATAGTTCACCGGTGCCAAAGTATGCAGGAAGCCCCACACGCCCGCGCCGAGGAACGCTGTCACGGTAGTGCCCTTTGCCCACAGGGTGGCAGCACGATTCGGGTGTTGCCGACGCCGATTACCGACCATGGTGAAAGCGAACAACACCATGGCGAAGAAAGGTATCGGCTCCATCGCAGAGAAGATCGAGCCGACCCACAGCCAGACCTCGGGCGCACCTATCCAGAAGAAGTGGTGACCGGTACCGAGGATACCGGTGATCAGAGCCATGGCGATGATCACGTACAGCCATTTCTCGACCACTTCACGGTCCACACCAGTGACCTTTATCAACACGAAGGCGAGCATCGCACCCATGATCAACTCCCACACCCCTTCCACCCACAGGTGCACCACGAACCACCAGTAGTACTTGTCGCGCGCCAGGTTTTCCGGGTTATAGAAAGCGAACAGGAAGAACACAGCCAAACCGATCAGTCCGGTCATCATGACCATGCTGACAGTGGTTTTTCGACCTTTGAGCAGGGTCATGCCGATGTTGTAGAGGAAGCCCAGGGCTACCACCACGATGCCGATTTTAGTGATGGTCGGTTGCTCGAGGAACTCACGGCCCATGGTCGGCAATAGATCGTTGCCGGTCATTTTGGCCAGGCCCGCATAAGGCACGAACAGGTAGCCGAGAATGGTCAGCACACCGGCGGCAGCGAACACCCAGAATAGGATCATCGCCAGCATCGGGCTGTGTAGCTCGCGGTCCGCCTCCTCGGGAATCAGGTAGTAGGCAGCGCCCATAAAGCCGAATAGCAGCCATACGATCAGCAGGTTGGTATGGACCATCCGCGCCACATTGAAGGGGATCAATGGGAACAGGAAGTCGCCGACCACATACTGCAGACCCATGATCAGACCGAATAGTATCTGCCCGAGGAATAGCATCAGGGCGAACACAAAGTACGGCTTGGCCACTGCTTGCGATTGGAATTTGAGATGCGGGTTCATGATGGTCATCTCTCAGCCCTCCTTGTTTGGCGGCCAGTCGTTGGTATCGATCTTCGAAGTCCACTTAAGGAACTCCGCCATATCGTCCACTTCTTGCTCGCTAAGGTTGAATTGCGGCATCGCTCGGCGGCCCGGAATGCCCAGGGGTTGCGCCTTCATCCAGGCATGCAGAAACGGCTTGAAGGCCGCATCCTCGCCACGCCGGGTGAACACATTGCCCAGTTCGGGCGCGAAGTAGGCACCCTCGCCCAGCAGGCTGTGGCAGCCGATGCAGTTGTTGTTTTCCCAGACCGCTTTGCCGCGCACCACCGACTCGTTCATCTCTGACTCGTTGCTGCGTTCTGGAAAGGTCTGCTCTGTGTGATAGGTCAGGGCCAGAAATACCAGGAAGAAGAACACGCTCCCTCCAAAGTAAATATTCCTGGCCATGCTCTTGGTGAAGGTCTCTGACATGGTCGCTTCCTCTTTGCTTGGCGTGACCATTCTAGAAAGCCTGCTAACGAAACCCGCTTGATGGCAATCAAGAAAATCCGATGGTTATGCTCAGGTATAACGACGGGGTTGAGGAGGAGGGATTGATATCTAGCAGGACAAGGCAGCCGTGCATTCAGGGCACTATGTGCTATGAGGGTAGAAGTGGTCCGTGGACGCGATGAGCTGCATGGCTATGCGCTCACGCCATACCCCCCCCAGTGAGACGTAGCCCAGATGCAATCCAGGCTACAAAGAGACACTTAAGGCCAGCAACACACCCGCGGCCATCACCACCGGCCAACTCAGTATCAACCAGCGCCACATTGGCGGCGCATGACGCAACTCCATAAAACCGTCTGCAATCAGCCAGGCCTTGCCCAGGGCTGCGAGTAATACCGCGCAGACCATCAGCAGGGTCGCCCCGGCACTGCCCAGCTGTACGCTGGCAAACGACAGTACGGCCAGGCCCAGCCAGCAGGCGATCAGGGTAGTCGAAGCGGACATGGCGACCTCCTCGGTCAATTGAGCACATAGACCAGCGGAAACAACAGCACCCAAACTAGATCGACCATATGCCAATAGAGCACGCCGGATTCCAGTGCGCTGCAATTGCCCGGCCCATAAGCACCCTGTCGGCAACGCTCGGCTAGCCAGCTGAGGATCACCAAACCGAGCAGTACATGGACGAAGTGAAAACCGGTGAGAATCCAGTACAGGATAAAGAAGGTGTTGTGCTCCATGCCTAGGCCGCTATTAGCCAGATGGCTGTACTCGCCGAGCTTCAACCACACATAGACGCTGGCCGACAGCAACGCCGCCAGCAGCAACCAGGCCCCCCGCCGTGCCTGAGCCTGGCGCACTTGCTCCTGGGCCAGCGCGGCGAACAGTCCGGAGGTCAGCAGGCTCAGGGTCAAGGCCAGGCCGGTGGAGCTGTCAAGCAACTGCCGGCCGTCATGGAACAACTGCGGCTGTAATGCTTGGGCCACCGCGAAGGTGAGGAGCAGCAAGGCAAAAACCGTCAGCTCGGCAAGGATAAAGAACCACATCGCCAGGTCACCCGGCAGATGGCGCGTAGGGCTAGCGTCTGGACGCAGGGTCAGTTCAAGCGAAGTGGACATCGACCACGTCCATCAGCGCGGCGACGGTCTGCGGATCGTCCGACAGCGGCTCGGCCAGACAGGCCAGGCAGGCCTCGCGCGGGCTCATGCCGGAGCCGATCATACGTGCGGTAAAAATCAGCAGGCGGGTCGAGGCCACCTCCTCCAGATCATGCTGCTCCAGCCGGCGCAGAGCCTGCCCGAGCTTGACCACCTGCGCGGCCAGCTCGGGCCCGACCCGCGCTTCATTGGCGACGATGCGTTCTTCCTCGGCAACCGGCGGATAGCCGAAACGCAGGGCAACGAAGCGCTGGCGAGTGCTAGGTTTCATACCCTTAAGCAGGTTTTGGTAGCCAGGGTTGTAGGACACCACCAGCATAAACCCCGGCGGCGCGCGCAATACCTCGCCGGTGCGCTCCAGATACAGCTCGCGGCGATCGTCGGCCAGCGGGTGCAGCACCACAGCGGTGTCCTGGCGCGCCTCGACCACCTCGTCCAGGTAGCAGATGCCGCCCTCGCGCACGGCACGAGTAAGCGGCCCGTCCTGCCACCAAGTGCCCTGCGCACCAATCAAGTGGCGCCCTACCAAATCGGCGGCGCTTAGGTCGTCATGGCAGGCAACGGTATAAAGCGGTAGGTTCAGGCGGTGCGCCATGTACTGCACGAAGCGGGTCTTGCCGCAACCGGTCGGGCCCTTGATCAGTACCGGCATGCCGTGCTGCCAGGCCTGTTCGAACAGCACCTGCTCATTACCCAGGGGTTGGTAGAACGGCGCATCCAACACAGCAGCCGTTTCGACGAGTTTCACAGGCGCATTCACAGTCAGTACCTCACCGCGGTGATTAATCATGCCTGCACGCTACCTGCGACCTACTTCGGCCCTCAAGCCGCGCGCGGGCAACTCTTGATTCTGGTCAAGCCCATCGGCAATCGGCCTGAGTATGCTGCCCCCAGCGTTGAATGAAGTGGTCGGATATAGCCCAATCACCTCTCAACCAGGCAATGACTACTGTCAGCCCTCGTATCCGAACCCTTTACGATCAGCATGGGTCCATACCTATAACCGTAGAGATCCGTGCTCACGCAGAGAGGCTCAGGCAGCACCCAGAAGAAGACGCTCAACAGTAACTGCAGCGAAATTGGCAGGGCTCATACCCTGCTCTTCAATAGCCTTGAGGAAATAATCACCATGAAGAAAATTCTGCTCCCCTTGCTCGTTCTGGGGGCTGCGCTGAGTGTGCAGCCTGCCTTCGCCACTGACGCCGAAGCGCTGTTCAAGAGCAAGCCCTGTGCTGCCTGCCACAACATCGACATGAAAATGGTTGGCCCGGCGCTGAAAGAAGTCGCAGCGAAATACGCAGGAACCGAAGGTGCCGTCGAATTGCTGGCCGGACGCATTAAGAACGGCACCCAGGGCAACTGGGGCCCGATGCCGATGCCGGCTAACCCGGTCACCGATGAAGAAGCGAAGATCCTCGCCGAGTGGGTACTGAGCCTCAAATGATCCACCGCAGGACGCCAGGTTGCTGGTGTCCTGCATCTTCCTTCTTCGATTGAACCCTACTGCCGCCGCCAGCTTGCCGGCAAACCAATTCAGCAATCATCATCGGGCTGACACCTCTATGCTTTGTTGCGCGACGGGTCCTGAGCAAAGCTTCGCATTCCCCCTGCCGCGCCTTGCGGTTGCCAACGTCATAGCGACCGCCTAGCGGTAGCACTCAAGCCAGCGAACGCCCTGTCTCGAATTGCGCCACCACGGCCTCGACGATGCGCATAACCTCGAGATTAGCCTCCTCCATCCGTCCGAGATGCTCGAGCGAGGCCTCCAGTTCCAGCTGTTGGTAGGCATCGAGGGCCGCCTGACCTTGCGCATGCACAGCAGTATGTGGCCGTTCGATTTGTCCGAAACAGTCGAGCTTCTGCAGATCGCGGTTGCCCTCGCCGTAGTACCAGCGGCCGAAGCGGCATTCGCGCTCGCTCGGTAGCGGTGCCGCGTCCCGACTGCTACCGAGCACCTGGTTGTAGACCACGACCTTGAGTGACAGCTCATCCAGGTTGGCCAGCTCGATGCCGGCGCGAAAGGCTGAAGCCTCAATGCCCTGGCGCATGCTACTGGCCAGCAGGCGAAGGGATTGCATCGCGCTCACCGCCTGCTCGGTAGTGTTGCTGAAGCCTTTGGCGAGAGAGCCCTGCGTCTGAATGTATTGATGAACGTTACTGATTTCCGCCTGCACCTCAGCGATCTTGCGCCCAATGTCGCCAGTAGCCAGAGCCGTCTTTTCCGCAAGTTGACGCACTTCCCCGGCGACCACCGCAAAGCCGCGGCCGGCCTCACCAGCACGGGCTGCTTCGATGGCCGCGTTCAGTGCCAGTAGATTGGTTTGGCTGGCGATGCCACTGATCAAGTCGACTATGCCGTTGATCTCCTGCGAACGTTCAGCCAAGGTGTCGACCTTGCTCGAGGCCTCGCTCAAGCCACGTTCCATGTCTGCGGCCTTGCCCTGCAGCTCGCTGAAATCCCTCTGGTTGCTCAAGGCTGCGCTGGCCACTTGCTCGGCTCGTGGTCTGATTTTCTGACAATTGTCCGGCAAGGTACTCGAACGAATCGCCGAGCTGGGCTACCGAGGTGCTGAAGCGGATCAGATGGCCGGACACACCGCGGTAGTAGTCGAGCTGTCGCTGGCTCTGCACATTGGCCGCCTGCTCCTGCGCCAGCGCCTGCTTGAGTGCCTCGATCCGCTCTACCTGCGATGCCTGTTCTGCCTGCGCGCGCCGCTGCTGTTCAATCAAACCGAGGGCGGTTTTTTTCCATTTGAACCACATATCCACCTCATTCGCCTCGGAGTTGTAAAAATTTCAAGCGCCACCTCAAGGCCGTCTTCAAGCATTCGCAGCAAGGCGCGCCAGAGGAAAAGCAGAGGAGTTTGGTGAGTTCAATGGCATCGCTTTCACGGACTGCAACACCGCTGAGCACATTTGCCGGCAGCCGTAGTAGGTGAGCGTTTTTTCCCAGCCGCTCAACCCAATGTATACCCGTTGTCGACCACCCAGTCCTGGCCATAGACGCCGCGCGCGCCGGCCGATAACTGGAACAGGATCACGCTGGCGACCGCCGCAGCATCGAGAAAGTGTCCTGGCAGCAAGCGCTGAGTGACGCTGTCCGCGACCGCGCCCAATTGCTCGTCGTTAAGCCCCAAACTGCCCCAGAGTGCAGTTGCCGTGGGACCAGGAGAGACTAAATTGATACGCACACCGATAGGTGCAAACTCAACCGCAAGGGTCCGCGCCTGAGCGCTGAGTGCCGCCTTGCTGGCAATGTAGGCTGCTAAGCCGGGAAAGGTAGAACGGGTTAAAAAACTACTGATGAACACCACCGAACTTTGGGCTGCCAGCGTATGGCGCAGCGCAGCCAAGGTATTCAATGCCCCTGCGCCATTGACCGCCCACTGTCTATCGAATGCTGCCAGGTCGAAGCTCTCGGCCAACTCGGCGACACCTGCATTGGGCACCAAATAATCTACTTGCCCTAGTTCTGCTGCGCGTTGCCCTAGGCTCGTCAAATCCTTAATCGAAGTGACATCCCCCGCCTGCCAGAACAGGAGACCGGGATAGCTCGCCTGCAGGCTCTGTAGCGCTCCAAGACTGCGCGACATTGCCACCACTCTGGTGCCGTATTGCAGCAAGGCAGCACATAAAGCAAAACCAATACCTGAACTGGCCCCTGTTACAACAGCCAGACGATCCTGAAACTCGGTTCTCATCAGCTACTCCGATACTTGGCAAGACCGAACGACAAGGCCGCCCATCCGTACGGCAAGGCATCAACCGCCGTTACAGTCTTTTTACAGGTAGCACGGGCTTTAGCGACTTGACCGCAATCAGCTTTGTGCTTTAGAGGTGCGCAAAGGGTCTGACTCGGTTTTGTTCGTGGATGTGCTAGGACCGTCCACAGTCATAACGGCCTTTTAAGCAACGCAATCCTCCAGGCAAAACGAATTCCCGACAGTCGATGATGGACTAGAGTGCATCCGGAATTCGCAGGTGGTCGGTGTACGCAGCCATATACCTAACCAGGCTACTGCAATGGCTGTTTGTTCGATTCAGGCGACTGCAGCGGATCATCACCACTCATCGATTTGCGAAAGCCAGTGATTGCACCGCCAATATCAGAGCCCAAATTACGTAAGCGCTTACTGCCGAAAAGCATGATCACAATCAGCAGAACGATCAGGAGTTGCCAAATGCTTATACCCATGGTGATTTTCTCTTTTTGAATAGTGGAACGTGCTCAATGCGGACTCATATGCTGCATTCCCGCAGCTTGTTGGAGCACGTCCTGGTTCATCTCGCCGAAGCGCAATACGCGAGCGCCGTGAATTGCGGCCAGCTTCTTCGCTGCTTGTTGATCACCAAACGAGGCGATAACCGCGCCCATAGCACCTTTCAACCCACTATCGCCTAGGTCGACCACGTAAAAAGCCTTGGTGGCATCAATCAAGTGGCTGTCGTCCGGCTTGAGCCATTCGCCTCGCCCCATATCGTGTACATACAGCCTGGCTGCACCAATACGGTTCTCCGGTTGCAACCACCAACCAAGCATTTCGGCAGCAGAGCAAAACTTCTTAACCGAAGCGCCATCCACCGCCTCGCCCTTGGGGCCCGGAAAGTCGGTGATGATCATGCCGCACACATGGCATTCATCCGAGCTGTGGAATGCCACCGGCCCCAGATTCTGTTTTTGTTCTACCGGCTCCCCACAGGCCGCCAGAAACAGACCGAACAGCAAAACCAGCAGGGTTCGAGACGTATCTAAGAACGCATTTCTCATTTTTCTTTCTCCATATCTGTAACAAGACTCGCAACTACATATCGCCCCCATCAGGCGCGATGCAGCGCCCATAGCAATCCATGCGTAATTACGATGCACGTAAAAAGTCACGTCGGTCGACGCAGAAAGACCCAATGAGCCAGAGTCAACGGCACGCCAACCCACATCAACAGGCACACCCACAGCAACTGGCCGTCTACGGGTAGATCACCACCCAGGGCCATTACACCCAAGGCATTACCATTGCCTTCGAAGCCGGACAGGTTGATCAGTCGGTAGACATCGGCCGGGTTGAGCAGCAATAGCCAGGGCAGCAAATCGGGGTTGAACTTACCCTCGCTCAGTACCAGCAACGCCAGCAGCGCGAGATCGAACACGAGTACGAAGAGGAACCACAGCCCCAGGGCCAGCCCGGCGGCGCTGGATTTTTCACTGACCTTGCTGCTCAGCACATAGGCCATGGCCAGAAACACCCAACCGAGCAAGGTCGAGGACAACATAAAGCGGCCGAACGCCCAGGCCAGCAGACCCAGTTCGATATCCTCGACCAACACGGCGATGGCCAGGGCCGCACAGCCGAAGCCGATCAGGGTGGCCAGAGCCAAGATCAGACCATGGCCGACGAATTTGCCCAGCAGTAACTGGCCGCGACCTAGGGGATAGGTCAGCAACAGCATCAGGGTGCCGCCCTCGTCCTCGCCGACGATGGCGTCGTAGGCAAGCAGCAACGCGATCAGCGGCACCAGAAAGGTCGCCAGGCTGGCCAAGCTGGCGATGGTCGCCGGGATCGAAGTAAAGCCCAGTTGCCCGGACGCCGCCGCGCCAAGCCAGGCAATGCCCACCGCCAGCACCGCGAACAGCAGGCTGATGGCGAGTAACCAGCGATTGCGCAGGCCGTCGCTTAGTTCCTTGCGGGCGATATTCCAGACCTGGCTCATACCGCACCTTCCCGGGCCTGTGTGCTCTGGGCCTGATCCATGTAATGGCGGTAGAGATCTTCCAACGACGGCTGGTGGATATCGATGTCCTGAGCACCGCCTTCGCCGAGCAGTTCGCGCAGCAAATCAAGCTTATGGCCATTGATCGCCACCACTTCGATGCCATCAATGCCGACCGAGCGGGCTTGGTGCCCGCCAGCACGCCAGCGTTGCAACAACTGTGCACTCTGTTTCAGCCCACTGGCGCGGATCAGCGCCGGCAAGCCGGCGTCTTCGCGCAAGCTGGCCAGGCTGCCGACCGCTTGCAAACGACCATGGGAGAGAATCGCTGCGCGATTGATATGCGCCTCGACCCCCGGCAACACATGGGAGCAGAGAATGATGCTGGTGCCCTGCTGACGCAGACGATCGACCAGTTGGTAGAGATCCTGGGTGGCGATGGGATCGAGGCCGACCGTGGGTTCGTCGAGTAGCAGTAGACGCGGCGCGCCAAGCAACGCCTGGGCCAGACCGAGACGCTGGCGCATGCCCTTGGAGTAGGTCTTGACCCGACGCTCCATGGCCGGAGCCAGGCCGACCTGTTCCAGCAACTCGTCCACCTGGCTTAGTGGCGCGCCCTTAAGTCGGGCGAAGTGCCGCAGGGTTTCGCGGCCGCTGAGTTGCGCATAGAAGGTCACGTTCTCCGGCAAATAACCGAGTTGCTGGCGCACCAGCGAATCCTTCGGGTTGCGCCCAAGCACCTGCACCGTGCCGCTGCTGGCCTGCAGCAGGCCGAGAATCAACTTCATGGTGGTGGTTTTACCCGCACCGTTATGGCCGAACAGGCCCAGCACTTCGCCCTCACCTAGGCTCAGGGTCAGATCGTGCAGCACAGTCATGCTGCCGTACTGCTGGCTGACGCCTTTGATTTCGACGGCATTCATGGCGTTGGCTCCTGGCGGTTTTTCAGCAGATCGACCGTGGGCAATTGCATCAGTGGATGGCTGTCCTGCACGCCCGGGGATTTCATCACCGGAAAAGTGCGTTGTACCCAGCGCAGCAGTTCGATGCTTGGGCTATTCATCAGCAGACGCACCTGTGGGTAGAGCCACAGCAGGCGGTCGACGTTGTCGTTGGGTTCGTAGGCGACATCGCCCAGACCGTCATCGTTGCGGTCCCAGCCGAGGTAATCGCTCCAGTAATTGCCGCGCCCATCCACCGACCATTCCTGGGTACGCACCGCGACATATTTGACCTGTTGCTGGTTGTCGACGAAGGCGTTACCGGCGATACGGTTATCCTCGGAGCCCGCGGTCAGGTGAATGCCAAGGGCGCTGCGTTCGAAGTGGTTGTGCTCGATGCTGTTGAACAGCGAGTTGTAGATAAATAGCGCCTTACCTTCGGCGCCGGAGATCATGCTGTCGCTGGTCGAGCCGCTGCGCACATCGCTGACGAAGTTGTCACGGATAGTCGAATAGGTGATGTAGTTCATCAGAATGCCGTAGTTCTCGTCCTGCTCTGAGCGATTGCCGGTCACCGTCAGCTTGCGACTCTGCATCAGGGCATAGCCGGTACGGGTGCGGCGGGTGGTGTTGCCGAGCACCTGGTTGTCGTTGGAAAACATGTAATGCACCCCGTAACGCAGGTCCTCCAGGGTGTTGCCTTCGAGGAGGTTACCGTTGGAGGTGTCGATATAGATGCCGTCACGGGTATCGCGCACCTGGTTACCGATAACCTTGGCACCGCGCACCCCGTACAGGTGAATACCATTGCCGCGATCCTGCGAACGGATGCTGGCATCGCCCTGGATGCTGTTGCCGATCAGGCTGACGTCCGACGTGCCATCGACCCAGATGCCAAAGCCCGGGCCCTGCATGCGGTTGTTTTTGATCAGTGCGCCGCTGGCCTTGGGCTGGATAAATATGGCGGCGTTCATGGCAGTCATATCGCGGCCCCAGTCGAGCAGCGTGCAGCCTTCGACGGTCACCTCGGGCGCGCTGATGATCAGGCCGTTGCCCTTCCCCTGGCCCTGTAGCACGGCACCAGGCTCGCAAAGAATATGCATCGACTGATCGATACTGAACGATCCCTGATACTCGCCAGCGGGTAACCGCCAGCGCTGGCCACCCTCGGCCTGCAGCGGCAAAACGGTGATGGGTTGCGGTGCCGCCTGGGCTGCGCCGCAGAGAATAAGCAGCGACAGCGCAGCGGCGTAAAGCGAAAAGATTGCCTGAGGTCTGAGCACTGCGCTTACCTTGATTCGCGAACCGCATAGGGCTCGCGAACTAAATGGGGGCCTTAGCCCGGATGCAATCCGAGGGCTTTGGCCTTCCCGGACTCCATCCGGGCTAAGGGGTTACCTAGATCGGTCCCCTCGCTCCTCTGAGGAGAGGGTAAGGAGGGACCCGGCCAGGGTGAGGGGCTGGGTTATTGAGAGTTCCCACGATGGAGCGTGGGGACCCTCAGTGTGGCTGCATACTTACGCTGGCTTAACCATCATGCGGCCGACCATTTCCATATGCAGCGCGTGGCAGAACCAGCTGCAGTAGTACCAATGCAGGCCGGGCTTGTCGGCAATAAAGGTGATCGACGAAGTCTGCTGCGGGCTAATTTCCATGCTCGCACCGTGGTTGACCATAACGAAGCCGTGGGACACGTCTTCGATCTGGTCGATATTGGTAATGGTCACGGTGACTTCGTCGCCCTGATTGACGTTGAACTCGGTCAGACCGAAAGCGGGTGCCATCGAGGTCATGTACACGCGGACTTTATTGCCCTCACGGATGACCTTGTTATCCGCCTCCAGGTTGATCCCGTCCTTTTTTGCCCGCTCGACTGTGGGAGCGAAGAACGGGTCGTTACGGTCCCAGATCTTGCGGGTCTTGATCTGGTCACGACGCGCCATGGTGCAGTCGTGCGGTTCGGCGAAGGTCGGGCCATCATGCACCAGCTTCATTTCGTCGCCGGAAATGTCGATCAGCTGATCGTTTTCCGGGTGCAGCGGGCCGGTTGGTAGGAAACGATCCTTGGAGAACTTGCTCAGGGCGATCAGCCACTTGCCGTCCGCTTCGCTGGTTTCGCACAGCGAGGCGTGAATGTGCCCAGGGTTGTAGTGCACGTCGAGCTTCTGCTTGATGTAGTTGACCTTTTCGCCCTTGTAGGCGCGCACGGCCTCGGCCATGTTCCACTTAACCACCTGGCTGTCGATAAACAGCGTGGTATAGGCATTACCGCGACCGTCGAAGGTGGTGTGCAGCGGGCCCAGGCCCAGTTCCGGCTCGGCGGCAATGGTGTCGCGCGGGTCCTTAAGTTTGTCGTCGAACAGGTCGTCGAGCTTGGCGATTTCGATCATCGACACGGTCGGCGACAGCTTTCCGTTGGCGATAAAGTATTTACCGTCGGATGAAGTGTTGCAGCCGTGCGGGTTCTTCGGCACCGGAATATAACGGGTCAGCAGCGAGCCTTCGCGGCCATCGACCACCGGTGTTTTGGAATCACCAAGGGTCGTGAACTTACCGGCCTTGATCGCCGCTTCGATGCGCTGGATGTTGAACACCACCACCCAATCGCGCTCGTTGCGCATCATGCCGCCGATGTCGTAAGCCTTCTCCGAGTTGTAGCAGGTGGCGGCAGCGTACTTGCCGGTGTAATCGGCGTCGGTGTTGTCCAGGTTACCGTCGACGATGACCTGGAAGGCCATTTCCATGGTCTCGGCGTCGATAGCGTTGAACATGGTGTAGCTGTTCTTATCCTGCAGATCGAAGGTGCTGCCATCGTTGGGGTGCGGAATAACGAACTCGGCGTTGGCAAACACGTACTTGGTGTACGGCACCTTCTGCAAACGCAAACCGTGGATGGCCTGGACGTTGGGCACGGTGATCATCTTGTCACACTTCATGATATCCAGACGGATACGCGCGACCCGGCTGTTGGCCTTGTCGTTGATAAACAGGTACTTGCCGTCGTATTTGCCGTCGGTCATGGAGATATGTGGGTGGTGGCAGTCGCCGTTCTGAAACTTGGCGCTTTCACCCATGATGTGCTTGCTTTCGTTGGTCAGGCCCCAGCCGGTGGCCGAGTCGACGTTGAACACCGGGATGCGCATCAATTCGCGCATCGAGGGCACACCGACCACCCGCACTTCGCCCTGGTGGCCACCGCTCCAGAATCCGTAGTAATCGTCCAGCTCGCCCGGGCCGACATGAATCTTGGTTTTCGACTCGCTAACTGCAGCCGCCCAGGATTCGCGCGTCATCACTGTGCCGCCCAGCGCCGTCGCAGCCACTGCCGCACCAGTTATGGCCGAGGCACCAAGGAAACCGCGGCGGCTCAAACCGAGTTTTTCCTGCTGCTCGGCTGCGCTTTTCGGGTTGCTGTTCTTCGATTCTTTATCGCTCATCGGTTCTGCTCCTAGGCTAAATAAAAGCGGTTGTCGACCGGACTACGCGAGACTCACCGGGCTAGTTCAGGGCTCAACCACATGCACTACGGGTATCAAAGTCGGGGGGGGCAGATCTGTCTGCACAGGTGCCTGTTTGCCGCGCTTCTTTTTCTTCAGAATCAGTGGCGGGCACTTGTCGTCGTTGTGATAAGTCATCTGGCAATCGAGGCAGTAGTGGCACTCGTTGTGATTGATATGGCCGTCAGGGTGGATCGCCTGAATCTCGCATTCCTTGGCGCAAAGCTGGCAGGGGTTGCCACATTCCTTACGGCGCTTGAGCCAGTCGAATAGGCGGAACTTGCTCGGAATGGCGAGCGCGGCGCCCAGGGGACAGACATAACGGCAGTAGACCTTGCGGGTGAAAATGTTGATCACCAGGAGAATCACGGCGTAGAGCACGAACCACCATTGGCGGTCGAACTTGAGGGTGATGGCGGTCTTGAACGGTTCCACTTCGGCGAAGCGCTCGGCGCTAGACAGCGACTCCAGGGACAGGCCGAATAGCAGCAACAGAATGATGTACTTGATCGCCCACAGTCGCTCATGCAGGGCGAAGGGTAGCTCGTACTGAGGGATTTTCAGTTTGCGAGCGGCCTCGTTGATCAGCTCCTGCAACGCGCCGAACGGGCACAGCCAGCCGCAGAACACGCCGCGGCCCCAAAGCAGGATGCTAGCGGCGGTGAAGGTCCAGATAATGAAAATGATCGGATCGGTGAGGAACAACTCCCAACGGAAGTCCTGCACCAGGGCATGCACGAACGTCAGCACGTTGACCACTGACAACTGGCCCAGGGCGTACCAACCGATAAACACCACAGTGAAGATCAGGTAACCGCGACGCAGCCAATGGAGGAAGTGCGGACGTTGGGTGAATTTGTCCTGGAGGAACAGGATCACCGTAAGCAGTAGCAAGGCGACCAGTATCACACCGATCTGAAAGCTCTTCTGGTACCAGATGTTCAGCCACAACGGCCGGTTGGCTTCCTCGATGGCCGCCAACTCGGCGGCGCTCGGTTGTGGCCGTTCGAGGTATTCCTCGGGCATCTGATAAGCCAGTTCGAAGCTGCTGAAAATGCCGCTGATGGGGCCGGTCTGTCTCTTTACCAACAGCTCAAGAGTCCAGGGAGAGCCAGGATCGAAGCCATAGGGCTCGCGCACGATAAAGATCGCCATCTCGCTGAAGTCCGGCATGCCTTCGGCATAGACATCGCTCAGACGCTCGAAATCACGGTCGTGAAAGCTGATGGTGGTGCCAAACTGTCGCAACTGCACCCGGTCGAAGATGCCGCCACGCACGTAACCCGAACCCTTGAACGAGTAGCTGCCGCTGCCCAGCACGGCAATCGCCTGCTCGCCGGGCTTGAGCGATTCCATCAGCGAACGGTACTGGTTATCGCCGAGGAGATTTCGGCCGATGGTCGGCGCATTCAGGTGCGCGGTATAAAGGTCGATAAAGGTGTCGTCGACCTGCTCAGGCGCAGCTACCTCGACCCCTTCAGCTTCGCTGCCCTTGAACGCCTCGTCGACCTGACCACGGGTCAGGTGCAGGCGGCGAATGGCTCCGTTACCCGTCAGTTGAATCCAGTCGGCAGGTTGATAAATATCCTCGCGTAGCGTGGCTGGCTTCCGCGTCAGGCCGACATCATCCGCGACCAGACCTAGCGAAACCGCCACCGTATGGGCGGCACGCATCACCACTTCATTGACCACCATCACCGTCACGGTGGCACCGGTAACCGCATCGACTGTCACGGCATTCGTGTCACTGGAACGCCCAACCACCACCCGCTGATTGACCTTGATGCCTTTGTACTTGGCGTTGAAGGTATGCAGCTTGGCCTCGGGAATGCCGATCAGCAGGATTGGCTCATGGTGCTCAAGCACATAGGCGTCTTGAATCACGCCGGCCGTATCGAGGATCACCTGCATATTGATTGGCTTACCGGAATAGGCTGGGATATCGACCACATCCAGGCTCTGAAACACGTAGCCGAGCACCTTGTCGCCACTGGACAGGGTGCGCACCTTGAACTCGCCCTGTGGTTCGGATGGCTCATCGGCGTCGGGGAAAATTGAGTCGATGCGTTGCTGTTCTATTTCGCCGTAAGTTTTGGCTAGCACGGTCTGGGTGGTTGCCAATATGAACGCGAATAAAACTGCGACAGCCGCCCCCCATAAGCGCCAGCCTCTTTGCAGGGAGATGAAGCTGTTCATGATTGACCGGCATTGGTAGCTGGATCGGACGACCACCGTAGTCCAGGCAGGCGAACGACAGATATTTTCTTCGGGAGCTGACAAGCGTGCATATGGAATATCCGCCTTAGGCGGCTAGAACGTACCGCCATGGTAGGCATGTCCATCTACCCGCCCCTTGATCATAATCAAGTATCGAGCGATGCATCGGTGCGTTGGCACACGCAGCCTGGATACGATCCGGAAACAGTTTTCCGGGGCCATAGCCTCCGGATTACATCTGGGCTAAAGCCCTGTTGGGCGGGTCCAACAGACCAAGTCCTTTAGGGACGACTCCACTGGAGTGGTTCGGTCGTCAGATGGTCAGCCGTTTAGCTACTGCACGGGGTCAAAAATGCTGCGGTCGCTCCACGGGTTGCTTGGCTGGCCTTAAGCTCCATGCTGGCGATACTGCGCAGGTGAACCTGATCAGGACCGTCGGCAAAGCGTAAGGCACGGCCGGTGGTCCACATATCAGCCAAAGGCGTGTCCGGGGTCAGACCCATGGCACCGTAGACCTGCATGGCGCGGTCGACCACACGGGTGTGCATGCCTGGCACCAACGCCTTGATCATGGCGATTTCCTTGCGCGCGGCCTTGGTGCCGACCTCATCAATCATCCAAGCGGTCTTGAGCACTAACAAACGCGCCTGCTCAATCTCGATACGAGACTCGGCGATCCAATCGCCAATATTGGCGTACTGATGCAGGTATTTGCCGAAGGCCTTGCGTTCCTGCGCGCGCTCGACCATCAATTCTAGAGCGAGCTCAGCCATGCCGATGGAACGCATGCAATGGTGGACACGCCCGGGGCCGAGGCGCGCCTGGGCCATCATAAAGCCCGCCCCCTCCTCCCCCAGCAAATTGCTAACCGGCACCCGCACTTCGCGCAGCAACAATTCGCTATGACCTTCCGGGGCGATATGGTTCATCACTGGGATATTGCGCAAAAGTTGAACGCCGGGCGTGTCGAGCGGCACTAAAATCATGCTCTGCTGGTGATGGGCGTCAGCATCCGGGTCGGTCTTGCCCATGACGATCAGCAGCTTGCAGTCTGGGTGGGCGGCATTGGTAATAAACCACTTGCGGCCGTTGATCACATACTCATCGCCCTCACGGCGGATCAGCGTCTGAATGTTGCTGGCATCGGAGGAAGGTACGTCTGGCTCGGTCATGGCGAACGCCGAACGAATCTGCCCCTCCAGCAAGGGTTGTAACCAGCGTTGACGCTGCTCGTCCGTCGCAAATAGATGCAGCAACTCCATATTGCCGGTGTCCGGCGCGCTGCAATTAAACACCTCAGAGGCCCACGACACACGGCCCATGATTTCCGCCAACGGCGCGTATTCAAGATTGCTCAGTGGCGTGCCCGGCTCATCGGCATGTAGCGCCGGCAGAAACAGATTCCACAAGCCTTCGGCGCGCGCCAGTGCTTTCAAGTCTGACATAAACGAGGGCGGAAACTGACCGGCCGCAACCTCGGCTTGCCATTGGCCAATACGCGGCACGATATGCGCCTCAACAAAGCTTTGCAGATGCTGACGCAGTGCGTCTGTACGGGGGCTGTAGGCAAAATTCATGGCGAACCTCGAGGCAGGCTGAGCATTGGTTGAATGCCGCACTGTAACTTGCCATCTAAGCAAAACCGAGGATGCTCCGAGTGTTGAATCAGGCCCTATCAGCGCGCCCTAAACAGCGCCAGTTATTGACTAAAGTCATCGCTCGCCAGCGCGTCAACGCGTACAAGCGACGTGCGACGTGCGACTACCGTGCGCTTTGAACATTGTCGGCTCTCTGCGTTATGGTCGATACCCAGCTTATTGTGGAGATCAGTCTTATGGCTCTAAAACACGCAGGTTCAGGAGAGGTTATCGAGCTACTGCCGACCATGACCACGTCGACGCAAATTTCCCAGGCACTGATTTGCGCCCCACGTTTAGAAGTCATGCGCTTGGTGCTGGAGGCCGGCAAGATAATACCCGTCCATTCCGTAGCCGGCCCACTGACCATTCAATGCCTGCAGGGTTGCGTCGAAGTGGAGGCTGAGGGGATCTGGCAAAGCCTGCACGAGCATCAGTTGATGTTCGTCGCGGAAGGTGTGGAACACGCTCTGCAAACCAAGGTAGACGCCATCGTGCTGGTCACCTTGATACGGCTGCAGCACAGCGATTAGCATCACTATCCCCCCGAGAGGTAGGCCGATTCTCACTGGCCTACCAGTGGAGGTAAAACATTGCCTTAGCCAACAGCACGATAGCCAACATTTGTAGCAGCACAGCCCAGTGCAATTTACGATACATCGCGGGGGTCATGCGCCCGCTGCGCAGCAACATTGCCAAGGCGCCGTAGCTAATGAACACGGCCAGTGCCAGCGCAATTTTCAGTGTCAACAGGGTTGCGAAACTGCTCGAAAACGGCGCACTCAGCACCTGCCGATAGTGCCAGGCCAAGCCAACGCCGGCGCCATACAACAGCAGCACCACCCAATGCAGCACCTCCCGCGTACGCACACTCAGCGCATACTCCAGCGACGGCAGGACTGCGTAATCGAGTTGATGTTTGACACGGGCCAAAATCACTAACTGAAAAAACACCACGCCGACAAACGCGATGGCCGCTAGCAGATGTAACGTATGAAACAGCGCATACCACACAGAACACTCTCCTGTTTATCCACTAACGGCACTCAGGCAGCCTGCCAACTATGGCGCTGATGCTGTGATATGCGAGCCCTGCAGAGTCACCTGCTGTCCTTCGACAAAGCGCGCATCAGAAGAACGAATGCTGCGAGTGTTGCCATTTTCATCCCTAAGCACATAAAGCGTTTGTTCCATTCCCATCGTTTCTTGGGCCTGGCTTCCAGCCAGGTAACCGAGGCCACCCCCAATCAACGCGCCCACCGGGCCACCCGCCGCACCGCCGAGCATGAAGCCCGTTAAGCCGCTAAAACCGCCGCCGACCCGCGTATCGCTTTGCGCCGAGATTATCTGGTCGGCTTGTCCCAGTGGGCTGTTCAACAGAGCTGCAACGGCGCACAAAGTGATGATTTTACGCATGACATTTTCCTTGCTTAGGTTATGAGTCTCACTCAGTACCATCACAAATCATGCCAATAAATTATCCTTAAAAATCAATACTATAAAACTAATAACGGTATAAATTACCAAATAGAGCATGGTAGTAAAGACCCCCGAGTGGTGATTTTTACCATCACTTAATAGTAAGCACAGAACATAACCGCAGCGACGACTGCCAGTCCGCGGCACTGCGTTGGCAGCAAGCCGAATATGGTTTCAGAGAGCTGGGACCAGGTGAGCAGTTTCGACTTATCAAGCAGCAATCTCAGGGCGCCGATCCAGAGGGTCTAGCAGACGTATCAGCAATACAGGCTCAGACCGAACTGTTATGCCTTCTTATAAAAGCTCAGGCATGCAGCGGGTCGCGCCGCTCAAGGCATCGCCGAGAGTGTGCCAAACCGCCGCTGCGTCGCGGCGGGCTCAGTTCGGCCTTGCTCCAGCACCTTGCACACCGCACCAACCAACAGACGCCCAGCCGGCAGAATACTCAGAGCCTGGGGCGTCAGTTGCAGCAAGCCATCTGCCGCCATCTGCTCCAACGCCGGTCGACATGCGCTCATATAGTCGCGCGATAGCTCGCCAAAGCTCGCCTCCAAGGCTTGCAAATCGACCTGCAAATCACACAGCAGAGCCTCACTCAGCGCACTCTGCAATTGCTCTTGCGCAGAGCTATGGCGGCCATGAAAAGTGGCCAACTGATCGTTCGCCAGCTGCATCTGATAACTGGCCAAATCACGCCGATTCTGCAACTGCAGCGTGCCAATATGACTGATGCCACCCACCCCAATACCAAGCAGGTCGGCACTGGCTTCGCAGCTATAGCCCAGCCAATTGAGCTGCAAGCCCCCGCTCTCGCGGGCCCCAACCAATGGGTCATCCTTTAATGCGAATTGCCCCAAGCCGATATAGCAATAACCGGCCGCGTCGAGTTTCTCGAGCGCGTGTTGATACATGGCTTGTTTGTCGGGTGCTGCGGCGAAATCGCGCGCACTGCGGCGCTGGCTGGACCGATAGCGCTGAGGCGGATAAGCGTAATCAAAAAGCAAGATCCGCCCAGGCTGCAGTTCGATAATTGCCGCCAGTTTGTTCCTAAAGCTGTTTAGACTCTGCCAGGCTCGACCGTAGCCGAGATCAATATTCACTGAGGTGAACTGCAGGGTGCGCGCCGCCTCGATCAGCCAGC
The DNA here is from genome assembly GCF_002786345.1 of Pseudomonas sp. FEMGT703P. NCBI lineage: Bacteria > Pseudomonadati > Pseudomonadota > Gammaproteobacteria > Pseudomonadales > Pseudomonadaceae > Pseudomonas > Pseudomonas sp. FEMGT703P. Next base: position 681,451 of record NZ_PGCM01000010.1, read on the forward strand.
GAGTTTTGCGCGAGTCACGAAAATCCACAACCACCCCTGCGGCCGGCGAACAGGCGTCTGCCACACCAATACTGACATGATTGAAACCCAGCTCGCGGAGCAAGCCCATGCGGGCCCAATCGGTCTGCGCCGGATCTATCTCGACGCTGTCATCGCCGAATGCCGAGGAGTGAACAGCAAAACGCTTGCGCACCAATGTAAGCAAGCGCTGCAGCTGCTCGGCACTCACGGCGCCACGGCTTAAATGGAGCCGTTGAACCGATTGCTTAGCGCCAATGTGGCACCCGAGCAGTTCGACTTCCCGTCCTAGGCAAGCAAGATAGCGCTCATTAAACGCGCTCTGCATGGGCAGCAAGCTAACAGCCAAATGCAACGGCCGCTGGCCACTGCGCAATGCACGGAGCAGATCAATCGCTGCAACACCCTGCTGGAGCGGGCCGATCGGTGGGTAGTCGCTACAGGTAGCCGCGGCATGCCCGTAGCGCTTGATCAACTGGCGGCTCGACTGGATATCTGCAGGCATAACGCGCTCCCGGCGCTTAAACAGCCTGCAGTGTCACGGCGAACCCCGCAACGGGTACTTGACCTGAGTCAAGCGCAAGCGCATGAGCTATTTCAAACCCAGGCGCCGCGCCAGCTTGTGCAAGTTACTTGGGTCTAGTTCTAGTGCCCTCGCAGCACTGGCCCAGTTGCCCGCAAAGGTGTCCAGCGCCTGCTGAATACTCTGCCTCTGGCAGTTCTCGACACTTTCACGCAGCGCCTGTACGCGAACATCCTGCGCCCCCTGCGGCGGCATTGGGACAAAGCTTACTGACTGTTCAGCCGTGCTATCCAGATCAAGCAGGTCTGGCTCCAGCGTAAGGATTTCCATGCGACTGGCACCGCGACTGAGCAGCTTGACCGCCGCTCGACTGATCACATGTTCAAGTTCGCGCACATTGCCCGGCCACCCATAGGTGAGCATGGCACGCTCCGCAGCAGGTGATAAGCGCATGCTTCGTAGTCCAAGGCGGGCGCGGTTGAGTTCGAGAAAATGACCGGCGAGCATCAACACGTCCTGCTCACGATCACGCAGTGGTGGAATCAGCACAGGGTAAACCGAAAGCCGGTGGTACAAGTCGGCGCGAAAGTGTCCATCGCGGATACTGTCTGGTAGGTTTCGATTGGTCGCCGCGATGATGCGCACATCTACATGCAGCGGCTTATCTGCTCCCAGCCGCTGGATCTCACCGTTCTGCAACACTCGCAGCAGTTTGGCCTGCACGCTAAGTGGCAGTTCACCTACCTCATCCAGCAGTAGGGTGCCGCCATTCGCCGCATCGAAGCGTCCAGGGCGATCAGCGGCGGCCCCGGAGAAGGCGCCTTTGACGTGGCCAAATAGCTCACTTTCGGCCAACGACTCAGGCAGGGCGGCGCAGTTAACTTGAATCAACGGCTTATTGCAGCGCTTGGACAGTGCATGCAAACGCCGCGCGAACAGCTCTTTGCCTACCCCAGTTTCACCCAGTAGCAAGACTGGCAGTTCAGAAACGGCCACGACTTCAAGCTCGGCCAATAAATTCCGGATGGCCGCGCTCTGACCGATGATTTCGCCTTCGCCGATCAGTTGCTGCGGGGTGTGCACCTCACTGCGTGACAGGCGCAAGCTGCGGGACTCTTGCTCCAAACGGGTAACCCGCACTGCCGCTTCGATCAACAGACTGTAGCGCGCCAGGTCTCGCCGAGTCTCGCTGTCAAAGGTGCCAGGGTGCAGCGCGTCCAAGGTTAGCGCCCCCCACAACTGCCCCTCGACATACAGGCTCATGCCCATGCAGTCATGAACCGGCAGAGGTTCACCTACGTGATTGTCGAGTAAGCCGTCATAAGGGTCCGGCAGGCGACTGTCAGGCTCGAACCAGGTCGGCTCGCGACTCGCCATGATCGCCGCCAGGCGCGGGTGCTGGGCAATTACAAAGCGCCGCCCAAGGGCCTCATGCACCAACCCTTCAGCCGCCACCGGGCGCAGACTGTCGCCATCCAGTCGCAGCAGGCCCACTGCGCCGCAGTGAAAGCGCTCACGTAAGGTACTCACTAGACGCTGCAGGCGTACGGCATTCGGCAAATCAACGAGCAAGTCAGCAAGCAGTGTCTCGTACAGCATGGTCATATCTACCCAAATGGTTTTTACAACCCTATCAAGCAAGGGTATATAAAACCATTCATAAAAATATTTACTTGTTTTTCAATAACTTATATTTGGCACACGAACTGCAACGGATGACAGCAAACCCTTTTAGCAATCAAGGAAGCTGCCATGAATCACACCCTACTGCAGCAATCGCTCGGCAACATCGCCGGCGAGATACCCGGTGCCACGCGCATTTTTCATGTACATAAACTCGACTTCTGTTGCGCCGGCCATCTGAGTTTGAGCGAGGCGGTCGCGCAACGTGGCATCGACGTCGACGCCATTTTGGCCGAACTACAGGCGCTGGAATCGCTCAACAGCGACGAAGTGGACTGGCGCGTGGCGCCGGAAGCAGAGTTGATCGGCCACATTCTTACGCGCTATCACGCGCGCCATCGCGAGCAATTGCCGGAGCTGATCCGCCTGGCGCAACGCGTGGAGCAGGTACACGGCGACCGCAATGACTGCCCTGCCGGCCTCACCGACTTGCTTCGTTACCTGCTGCAGGAACTCGAAAGCCACATGCTCAAGGAGGAGCAAATACTGTTCCCTGCCTTGCTCGACGGTCTCGGGCCAAAGACTGCAGCGCCCATTTCGGTAATGCGTATGGAGCATGAGCATCACAGCGAAGCATTACAGAGATTGCTCGAACTCACGCGGCAGATCACTCCACCGGAAGATGCCTGCAACACCTGGCGTGCCTTGTATCGAGGGCTCGACGAATTTGTTCGCGACCTAATGCAGCACATCCATCTGGAGAACAACGTGCTGTTTATTAACGCCCTCAACCCCACGCCTAGGCCGACTGTATGAGCGACGCAAACAAGCAAGCGGGCAATAGCGCGCTGGGCCGAGCACTACAGCCGATGATCTGGTTCTTGCTAGTGGCCTCAACCCTCGCTGGCGCCACAAGCCTTGCAATGGAACTGGTCATTTAACCCATACAAAGCCACACCCGGATCGAGCAGCGTTTTCCTGACTCGACCATACCCTCGGATCAGGATACCCGTCATGGCGTTGCACCGCGTACATCAACAGATACTTCGCAGCCATCACCTCTTCGAGCCCTTGAACGAAGAACAAATGGAAGAGCTCATGAGCAGTAGCCACCTGCTCAATATTGATAAAGGCTCGCCTCTATTTCGCCAAGGCGATCCGGCTACTTCGTTTTATTTCGTCATCAGCGGCTCGGTGAAGGTTTTCCGTTTAGCCGCCGATGGCCAAGAAAAAGTCTTTGACGTCCTCAGCGCGCGCCAGACCGTGGCCGAAGCCATGCTACTGACGGACTCAGCAAATTACAGTGCCTGCGCCGAAGCACTTGAGCCTACGCAGCTTTATCGCCTGCCCAGCAGCGTTTATCTGCACTTGCTGCAAAGCAATAGCCGATTAGCTTTCGCACTGATTAGTCGGCTCTCCGGGCGAATGCAGCAGCGCCTGAATGAAATCGAAACCTTGTCCCTGAAAAACTCCACCCATCGCGTTGTGCGCTACCTGCTAAACCAGCTTAACCAATGCAATGAGAACATCAGCAGTTTCAATCTACCGATGGCTAAACAGTTGATAGCCGGCCATCTATCAATCCAACCTGAAACCTTTTCGCGGGTGATTCGTCGCCTGACTGACGAGCAAGTCATCAGTCAGAACGGTCGCCAGATCAACATCCTCAATCGTTTTCGGCTGGAACAGTTCGAGTGAGGTCCACCCATGCCTAACTGCCTTTATTGCCAGCGTGAAAACCCAGAAAAAGCCACTGACTGCCAAAAATGCGGCATGCTTTTGCCAGCCCATAACCAACGCGATAAACAGCAACGCGAGCGTCGTTTTGTCTGGTTCTGTGCTGCGTTAACGATATTTTGCTTAACAATGGCCGTATGGCTACCACGAACATTGTTCTGAACCGACTTTAACTACCCCTTTGGGGATATAGGAAAAGACGAAGGAAGCGGGCAGGATATTGGCTTTATTTGCACAGCAGCTATTTTTAGCTCAACGCAACACTGATTACAGTTACTCTAGGCAACACATGGGAATACTGACGCGCAATAACAATACTATCTGCATCTGACTCTACCGCAAATCAGGACTTGACCATAAACACCCCAACCGATCAAATCGGTAAATATCGAGCAGATCAGACACTACACTTTAGATAATTGAAGGAGAACATAAAATCAACATCACAGACTATGAATCTCTATTATTAGCCGCAAAAAGCCAATCAGAGCCACAGCGATTACTCTTTGTTTTCTTAAGAGCATCTTTACCTGAAGATCATGAGACCGAAGAAGCAGTTCGCTTTCATTCTGGGCAAGGAGGTCAATTACAACCAGTAATGTGCGTTGATAAAACCCTGGAAGAACTTGGAACTTTTGTTGATTTAGTATCAGAAGCTGGAAATATGAAACAAGCGTGGCACATTGTACTGGTGGCCTGCCTCTCTGGACGCAATGGAATAATGCCCAGCTCTGATGACGCAACACAACCACTACAAATCATGCAAACCACTGTAGAAAATGGTGGTGATCTATCTAACTACATAGCTTTTGACAGAGACGGAACACCAGTCCGCTTCCATAGTTAAATATTTTACTTTCTACTTAAGTATTAAACACAGGACAATTCTAAGAAAATTTTTTGCGCGCGCACCCAAGAGCATCGAAAACTGACAATTGAAACAGTCCCTGCCTTTCGGACTTGGGGATGACCGAGGAAGAAGTTCTAACATGATAATTCCCACAAAAGTTCCTGACACAAAAAAGCCTGGCCGTCATTAACCGGGTTCTAATGCTTGAATTATATGGTCGGGACGGAGTGATTCGAGCACTCGACAGTTAGAGGCTAACGCGTTTTAAACGACTGATTAATCGAGCACCAACTAGGGCGCTCGCTGCATTCGGTGCCCACGCAATCTAACGATTTTCAACGCTTTCCCGAAAAAGTCCCTGAGATATTTCTGAGCAATACCGACATTTTCATTGACCTTACTCCACGCGACCTTCCCTGCTCATTCGTCTGAACTCGCAACTTGGTCGCAACGCCGCCGCCCCCTCTCTTGCATAGTTCAAACACTGTGGTCACCTGTGATGAGAGTTGATGGCACCCCGCGCCTGCTTACAGCGCGTCAGCGCAAAACTCTCGAAAAAACACGTTATCAAGAGCTGTTGCCGTTATCGATTTGACCCGCGGAAAAGTCACTTTAGCGAAAAGGGCATGACCGGTTATGCAGTCAGAAAAGCGACTTTGGGCCAACAATCATAAGAAGATGATTGAAGCGCCCTCCTCCGTTTGTTTGGTTTCAGAATGGCTCGCTAACCTCGACAACCAGCAGACACGGCGCGCCTATCGTTCCGATATCCAAGACTTCTTTGTTTTAGTCGGAGCGCGCTCAGTCGAGGACCTACTTGAAATATCTCGCGGGCATGTACTGATGTGGCGCGCCGCACTAGAAGAGGAATGTTTAAGCGCAGCTACACGCAGGCGAAAACTTGCAGCTTTGGCATGCTTATTCGACTACCTGATCGAACGAGATCCGCGCTACACACGCAACCCTGTCCACGGGATTAAACGTCCACGTACTGAATACTACGAGGGCAAGACTCCTGCTTTGAGCCGCGCCCAAGCAAAGTTACTTCTCGACGCCCCCAACCTGCAGTCAGCAAAAGGCTTACGAGACAGGGCCATCTTGGCGGTACTGCTTTATCACGGCCTGCGGCGCCAAGAAGTTGCTTCTCTACGCGTGTGCGACCTGCAGAAGCGGGATGGTTTGCTGCATCTACGAATCCACGGCAAAGGTGGTCGATTGCGTTACATCCCTCTTCATGGCGATGCAGAGAACAGCATCAATCAGTACCTGGGAGGTGCTTGCGTCGAGAGAGACAAAAACAACTTTATGTTCACCAGCCTTCGGGGTAGCAAAGCTGGCAGGAGCCTGAGCGCTGATGGCATCTATAAGCTTGTATGCCACTACGCGCTGCAGGCCGGAATCGATGTGGCTGGATTAGGCGTACACGGCCTGCGCGTGACTGCGGCTACCAATGCGTTAGAAAACAACGCTGATATTGCTCAAGTCCAGCACTGGCTTGGACACGCGAGCATCAGTACCACCCGACTGTATGATCGCCGCCAAAACCGCGCGAGCGACTCACCCTCATTTAAAATTCAGTACGAACTCTGAAAACATCTGGTCATGGCACCAAAACCAGCACTCTTGAGCGGGTTGCATATCCGAGAAGTCATGCTCACCTGAAGGCCCTATTTCTTGAGGCCATCAATCATGTACAGAACATCAGAAGAAGTTCGCGCAGCGCTTTGGAGACATCTGCTCTATAGCAGCCAGTCGATTGTGATCGTGGTATCCGCAATGACAATTCGTCTGGGCTACTTGGAATATCCCCCATCCACGTCAGCACCTCAATTGATTGAATTAGCCTTCTGGCGACTCGCCTTGCTCCTGTCTTTTCAATCGGCTCCGCTGGCCTGGGCTGTGTTTCTCTTCAAAGGCTATAAGCACAGACGACTACTAATCCCGCTCCACGAATCCATGAAGTTGCTGAGGCTACCGCTAGCGACATGGACATGTGGGTGCCTGCTCACCAGCACCGTTCTGTGGCCAATGATGCGCGCTTGAAAGTCACTTCTCTCTACCTTCATTAATATTTGGTCAGCCTAGGTACGCCATGTCCCGAACTATCCTAACTGCCGTTTTCATAACCGTCCTGAGTGGTTGCGGCCTGCTCCCTCGAACCGATACACCATCAGTGGCATTGCAAATAGCGGATGCGATGAGCATTCCTGCCTATGACATGTCACGCACCGAGCATGAAGAAACCTTTGAAGTGACTGGGCCTAGCGGTCGCAATCTTGATCACTCAGTAAGCGGCGCTGCACAGCTGATTGCATCCGGAGATCCAACAATGCTGCTGTTGAGTGGATTAACTCCGGGGAGCCCTGCCGCGCGAATACAAATCGCCGCATGGGTGCCTGAAAGCCTGGCATCCACTCCTAGGAAAGCTGTGGCTGTTGCTTCACAGGCCTATATAGAGGCGCGCGCGGATGTTTACGGCAAGGATGAGCATGGCCGGGAAAAGTTACTTTCGACCAAGGTTAGGCATGTGCTCGGCCAACCATTCGGTGAAGGTGGTTTGGTACAGACCTATGCCCAACTATTCGATCTGATTGCTGACCATTCCCCAAGCCTGGCGCCCGTCCCTTCATTTATCCCGGAAAACGGTAAGGCTTATGGCCCTATTTTCCTAGATGCCTGGGGAACACCTGCAAATGCAGAAGACATCCGATTGATTACTGAGATGTCCAAGGCGTTGCCATCCTGGTTCTACATCTATAACCCTGGCCTGCAAGGGGTTTCCGCTAGGTCAATCCTAAACCAGGGACAAAAGCTACTTTTCGTTGAGCCGTAAACGCTAACTGTCACGACGGTCTGTGGCACTGCAAATTGGCAAGTTTGCATCGAAATGGCCAAGCCTGCGAGTGTATTCCCAGGCTGCTTGCATATTCAAAATAATGGGGAAACTGGAACCGTAACCCAAACGGAGCCATTCCCATGTCACTCGAAGAACAGATCACTTTCACCTCTGACCAACAGGTTCACCTGAATGCTTGGTCATCGGTTTACATCGATGCTCACATACAGCAAAGGCTCGGCATTACGCTCTCACAATTCCTGATAAACCCGGGAAAATATCTTTTCCTTGCATGGCTGACAGCCCCTCACATCCCGACGAATAACGGCTTCTTACCGCTGTTACCTGCACAAGTAGCAGCTAGCCGGCGTATTCACCAAAGGTGGGCTGAAGAGGAAGAGGAAGATTAAATACAAAGCGATAAATTTGAATTTTATAAAACACCAAAAACAATAGAGTAAACCCTATGTATGTAATTTCAGCATTCATCATATTCATAGTAGTTTGCGCCTTGGTAGCCGATTGGCTTAGAGACGACCTTAGGAAACGCAAACATCAAGACTGGCTGCAATTACCCACTATTGATGAGTACGCCAAGCAGACCAAATTCGGACGTATTCAATGCTGGAACTGCAGGTCATCCCGCATCTGGCAATACGGACTTGAGGCGCGCAATGACCAACGCCGAATCCACTCATGCAACCAGTGCAACACTATCCTATATCGAACGAAGCGAGGCTAAAATGAGCCGCATTCCTCACTGCCCAAGTGCCGGTGAGGAAATCTGTTTATAGGTACCTATGGCACCTCAAAGGCCTGCAGTGTTGTGGCTCAAGGCTTTTGGCTATTTAGTTTCCGCTCAAGCAGCTTAGTGAACAAAAAACCTACGGTTCCGATCAAAGCAATGGCCAATACTGTACCCAAAATAAAATAACCAATAGGTTCCATACTGCCCCCATGGTCCAGCTCAGTGGATTGATAATGTCTCCAGCATACGCCCCTCTCTGAAAAATGCTGATCTACCCAGCCTACGGCCAACAGAAACCAGATAGAAAGACTCTCTTGGATGCCGAATACCACCAAATCACCCCAGAATCTCATGGCGCATTCGACTATCGCCGCTAGCCGTCAGTTGCGGTCGAGAAACGGCTACATTCGGCCACAAGCGGCCGATCTCGGTAGGACGCCGTCTTCAATCTAGCAATACATGGCATCACGAAAGAGAAGCCGGGGCCTCAAGTCCAATCAGATGAGCTGCGGTTTGCTGTGCTTTCTCCAGGTCGAGATACATCGTGGCGAACGACTCCATAAGAAGCTCAGGAGGCAGCGCCCAGTCCCATTTCTCCCTGATCATATTCTGAACGTTGTGAAGAACAGTGCTCGCCTTAAGCTCCTTCAAAGCCGCAATCTCTCGAAGCTTGCTTTCAAGCAACGCTCCTCCACCCTGCACCTCAATGACCAGCCCTGAGTTCTCAGTAGGCAAGCCGACGTACTCGAGAAGAACGGCCAAGGCGTCGTTGGTCCAATCGCCCTGCCAGGTGAAAAGACAGGTTCCTCCTCCGCTCTCAATAAAGCTCTGATGGCCCAACCTAAGATCAGCAAAGCTTTGCCGCGCCTCCGTCAGTAGATTCTGTGCCACTGGATCGAGGTAGGGATAAGCCTCCTCTTCCTGCAGTACGGTTTTCATCTCTTGCCGAACATTGTCGTGAACTCGAGCAGCCAGACCATCAAAAGCCGGAGGGGCTCCTCCTGGAGAGGGCCTGACGACAATCACCTTGCCCTCCGTATCAACGTTAATCACCTGCCAACGACGCCCGGCAAAGATGATGCGTTGTTCAGCACACAGTGGTCGCGAGACAGGCAGGGCCCCAAGGGGTCTTCCATCGCAAACAACTCGGAATTCTTCATTGCTTGTGAATGCACTGTAGAAGTCATAGTGGTTGATCAGCCGCTCGCCCAACTCACCAGGCAGCAAAAGCCCGGCCGGTTCCTGAATGATCAGATCTCGCTCACCCAAAGCACGCAGGAGGTTCAGAAAGCTGCCCTGCTCAACGGCCAAGAAAGGGCCATTGCGTACTAACGTTCCCCACAACTCAGCCGCAGTGGCACCACCTTGCTGCGCAATCATCGAGAGGCATTGTTGCACCAAGGTCGACAAATGCAGCCCCTTTGCTCTTGGCGGCTCAAACCATCCCCTCATCAGTAGCCGGATCATCGCGATGCTTTGTACCAATCCTTGGCGCAAGCGATCCGATATTGGAGAGCCATCCGTCAGTCGACGCTCCTTGCAGTATCCGCGGAGAATGGCTGCCTCTCCTGGGCGACGCCCAGAACGGCCAAGACGCTGGCGCAAACTGGCAACTGAAGGTGGCGGCCCTATCTGTACAACCGTTTTGATGCTGCCAATGTCGATGCCCAGCTCCAGCGTAGTGGTACAGATCGCAGTCGCCGGCCGGTCCCCCGCTTTAAGGGTCCGCTCGGTATCCTCCCTAATATCTTTCGACAGGCTGCCATGATGGGGCCAGAACTCATTAGGTACACCGTCTTGCTCGCAGCGACGCCGTAGCTGATCGGCAAACCATTCGACCTGAGTCCTGCTGTTAGGGAACACCAAGTTGTTGCTTCCACGCAGCACCTGGAAGAGGTGCTCGGAAATTGCGTGATCGGAGGCTGAGTTGTCTTCTAGGCTCTCCTTATCTTCGGGCTGTTGGAGTGTGTCTTTCTCTGGCTCCTGAAAGCCTCTGATCTGGACTTTCAGAATTTGCCCCGAACCTTTCGATTCGATCACCGTCACCTTGCTCGGGGAAGCTGGGCGCAAGAAGGTAGCAGCCAGCATCATGTCGCCCAGTGTCGCTGACAAACCTACTCGCGGGAGAGGACGTCCGATCACCTGTTCGACCCGATGCAACAAGGACTGCAGTTGCTTGCCTCGCTCACTGCCTATAAAGGCATGCAGCTCATCGATCACGAGGTAGCGCAAGTTCGCGAAAATCCCGGGCAGACTCGTCCCCCGGTTCACGAACAGCGCTTCAAGAGACTCCGGGGTGATCAACAGCACGCCTTCAGGGGATTTTAGAAAGCGGTGCTTGCGGCTCGACGAGATATCGCCGTGCCAGGCAACGACGGGAATCTCGAGTTCGTCGCATAGCTTGCTCAATCGCTCCCACTGGTCATTGATCAGTGCCTTGAGCGGGCTGATGTAAAGCACTGCCCCTGGTGGTTCCTGCTGCTTCAGCAGGTTCGTCAGAATGGGCAGGAACGCGGCCTCGGTTTTCCCCGCCGCCGTCGCTGCGGCGACTATGACGTCCTGATCAGCATTGAGCAGCGCGGGGATGGCCCGCTCTTGGGCATCCCGGAGAGAGGTCCAGCCTTCCATCCAGATCCAGCGCTGAATCCGGGAGTCAAGAAGGCTGAAGCCCTCCGACTCAGAGCTGGAAGGTTGCGAGCTCATCGTCGGCATCTACTTGAGTATCGGCTTCACCACCTCTATCCGGGCTCAGTTCCACAGCACCCAACAAATGTCTCCAGTCCGCGCCCGGGTTCTGTTCCAGCACGGCCAGCAAGTTGATGAATGCCGTGATCGTGGTGCGGGGTGTACGGAAATAGGCATCCCCCAACCGTTGGTTGCAATGCGCCATGAACAAAGGCAGCGCCTCGTCAGGTAGGAGGTAGCGTGCGCTGTCGCCCGAGGCGTAGACATGACGCAGCTTCTGAAGAAGCACATAGAAGTCCTCGGGTGTCAGGCTCGCTAGGCGGATGACTGGCCCTGACAGATCCACCAACCCAGACTTGGCGAAACTGTTTTCCGCCAGACGCGACTGCAAAGCCGGATAGCTGTACAAGCCGCGGCGGGTATCCATCAGGAATTCGGGGGTGCCTCCGAGCACAAAGCCAAGGCCTTCGGCAGAACCCTGCAAAGAGTCGTTGAGGATGCGCAGGATCTGTTCGTAGTTGGCGTTACGCGCCTGGGTATTGGCTAGCTTGTAGAGATTGACCAGCTCATCCAGGCAAACCATCAACCCCTCAAAACCCGCCAAGCGGACAAACCGAGCCAGGAGCTTGAGCTGATCATAAACGGAAGCATCGTCGATGATTGTGCGTACACCCAAGGCAGCGCGCGCATCGGTTCTTGTGGTGAACTCACCTCTCAGCCAGCGGATGGCATCGGCCTTGAGCTGTTCGTTGCCCTCCTCGAAGCCCTTGCAATAGGCCGCGATCACATCAGCGAAATCATAGCCGTTGACCATCTCGGTCAATTGGCCCAATTGCTCGCGCATCACAGCCTCGCTGTCCTTACCGGACACCTTGGCCTCGCTCTTGGCTTGGGATATGAACCTTTCGACAATACCCTGCAAGGCTCCGCCATCGGGCTTGGTACGCGTTGACATGTTTTTCGCCAGCTCAGCATAGAGCGAGCGAGCCTGGCCACCAGAGGCATGGAGCCGACGATCGGGATTCAGATCCGCATGCATGGTCACGAGCTTGCGCTCCATCGCAATGGAGCGCACAAGATTCAGGAAAAAGGTTTTTCCCGCGCCGTACTCACCAATTACGACTCGAAACGCTGAACCGCTCTCGGTCAAGCGTTCGACATCACGAATGAGCGCTTCCAGCTCACCAACCCTACCCACCTGGATCAGGTGTTGACCTGCCCGCGGAACGACTCCCGCACGAAGGGACTGAATAACCGCATCGCGATCTTTAGCTCTGATGCTGCTCATAACGGTAATTTTCCCATGATGTCAGGATTGATCTCGAGGGGATCTTCACCTTCGGTAATAGGCATATCGAAATGCTCGAAGGCCATGTCGTTAATGTGCTCAAGCGCGCCATCGAGCATGAGATCCATATCGCTGGCCACCGCCTCCAACTCCTCCCGTGACCATTCCATCCGAGAGACAAGCAAGCGAAGGAAGGCCGAGTGATCAGCATCTAGCCCACAGATGCTACTGGTGTCATCCGAAGCGCCACTGTTATCGGGCTCCTCAGGCTCGACGATTTGTTCATCTACGAAAACTTGGGCCAGCAACGCCGACACCTGTTCGGTTTCACGTTGTAGCTGGGCAATCCGCTCATGATCCAACGTGAAGCCAGCCTTCGACGCTGATGATGCGGAGGATGGTGATATCGACGCGACCGTGGGTACAGTGCTCGTCGACGCGCCGCTAGCTGCCACATGGAGGTCGCCGTATAGGAGCTGAGAGTCCAGTTGAAGAACCTTGTAGACGCGCTCAAGCAACTTCACTTCCTCAGGGCTCACCTCCCCATCCGCTTGAGCTAGGTGGGCAAGGAACGCCGCCACAGTTCGCTTCGCCGAGCTGGTCAGCGGTTCCAGCTTTTTCTTCAGACTTGGCAAGGTCGGCGGCTGGTTGAGTTTTAGACGGAGGTGGGCCTTCAGGCGCTTGCGATGCGCTCCACTCAAGTGGCTCCAGGAATCGACGTGACGGGACAGCAGCATGATCTCTTCTGGAGAGGTGTCGCCATCCGCCGCCGCAACGGCACAGGCTAGATCCAAGGTGACCGAGGCGGCATTGTAAGCGGGAGATGCTCTTAGATCCCCGTCTTCGATCTGGGTGGCAAATAGCGCTACGGTATCTTCCGCCTTAGGTGTTTTGCTGCCGGCTAATACATCCGGCTCAATGCCGATATGCAATGACTCCAACGCCCGCGCCAGTGCGATCACCTTGTCCCGCGAAAGGGCTCCGGCACTTTTCAGTCGCCCCGCCAATTCGCCGAAACTCATAACCACCATGCCATCGCCTATGCGCTGTTTCAGCGCATCCAACTCAGCACGCGACGCCGCCGGCCACAGCATGATGGGAAGCTGCAGCAAGCCTTCCAAGGCTTCGGGGGTATCGGGATTACGACCGAGATATCGGCTGTAGGGCTCCAGCTCCGCCGTGCATTCATCGACTATTTGCTGCAGCTTTTTGCGAGGTACTGAAGTCGCTGTTACGTCTGGGATATCACCCACCCCCTCAAGCGCTTGAACCGGCAAGGCAGCCGACGCGGTGTTGTACTGCAACTTCAACCTGGTCTTGTTCTGGGGCAGAACCATGCCATCGCCATGAAGCTGCTCATACTTGATCTTGAACAACGCTGCGAAGGCGTCCTGGCAACGGCTCACTGGCGTTCGCTTGCCAATATTCTGATCCGCCAGCGCCCAGGACAAGGCCCATTCGGCGGGCACACGTTGCTTGTCGGCAGCTAGTTGTCCCAGGCCAATACGCAACTCCATGGGCATTTCATAACCGTAGGCCTGGTTGTCCGGCGGCGGTGCCAAATAACGTCTCGGCGGGGTCTCACACATTCGTAGAAACGCGAGAAACCGACCGGCGTAGTTGCTAAATGAGCCGCTCCCCCCATAGATGGCGAGAAGGCGCTCGACTTCCGACACGATGCCAGCGATTTCGGAAGCGACATTAGGATCGCTCTTCGCATCTACGAATACACGCCGCTCAAGGCCGTAGAAGAACAGGAATACGTAGCCGATATTGGCATGAGGTGCTTTCCGCCCACTGGACAGCCATTGCAAGTAAGCGCGACGCGCCTCGGGTGAAATCGAGTCGTAACTGGCCCAGTAGCCAGTCAGCCTCTCGGCGATGTCGATAACACCACGCGCAACCTTGAGTTTGGGGTTGATCAAAGATGGCTCGGGTGCAGCATAACGATCAACTCGCCCTGTACCCACATAGATCATGCCGCCAGGAATCTTTTCTCCGGCTACCTCAACGAATTCACCGGCCGGAATCCATCGGACATTTTCATCCATCAGTGTCGCCGGCGCACTCGGCAGGCGATATGAAGATGGCGTCGAGACCTCGAGGGTGACCGTGAAAAATTCTGAGTCCTCTCGCCTCCTGACTTTCTCCTCCGCAGCAGGTGCCAGTTCCCGAGTGTTGCCTGTATAGGCCTGATCTTGGACTTCGACCTCGTCCAGAGAGAACACTAAACCACGATTCGGATCAGCCTCTACAGCTCTAGGCCAATTTCTCGAAGGTGAAGGGCGGTGCTGTTGATGCGTCACAGAGGGAGGGGTTCTGGACGAGTTGCTGTTGGCCTTTACGATCAGCCATACACCGAAGCCGATAACCCCGACTCCAACAAGAGCAATCCAGGCTTCTTTGGGGATAGAGGCAATCGCTCCCAAGAACAGGACTCCCAGGATAGCCATCCCGGAAATTTCAGATTTGTTTCTTCGCTTCCGTGCCATCAGATCTGACCGCCCTTCTGAGTCCATACTGGCTTATTGTCAGTATCTGCAATTTGAGCTGATCAGCCAATCTCTTTGATCCTCGGGATACGGCCTCGTGAAACACTTTTGTCTGCGGTTCCAGTTCGCGTTCGGGTACCAAGTCGGTTGGAGCCATCATGTGAGTCATTTTTGAGGCGCTCAGCAAGCACTAGGCCTCAATGATAGTGAACACTCCCGGCCTTGTTATCCATATGACAACACTGCCCTGGCGGTGAGCTTTTGCGGCATCCCCCCCCCGTGCTCGACAATCTCCGTTCCACTCCGCGCCATACCATGACTTGCGCGCAGTCTTTGCCGTTCGATACACACGATTTCGATGGGATCGTATATCGACGCTTATGGCAAACATCAATTGCCACTATGGAGGTGGTTACCTCTCCGCCACTTGCACTCCAGGCTTAAACAAGTGGAAGCCCAGAGTGGATATCCATCACAGCAGACCATAGCTCGGCAGCCTGTCACCTACTGCCTCCCATAAGCGACAAACTTGTCGTGCCAGCTACACCAGGCCGCCTCCTTCCCAATCCCATGCTTCTGTCGGCCTAAAGCCACGCACTATCGAACATTGCCAGATGTGCCCGCCCGAACCGCTCAAATGTGTCCACCGTGACATTCCTTCTTAATGCACCTATGCAACAGCGGTGCTATTGCAAAATATCAGGCTCCGGTGCCCGCAAATACTAGGTTCGCGGGCATAGCCCCGACCAACGCAGATCAGGTCAAATACAACCCTCACAGACCCAGTGATTTAGCCATTAAATGGCTGAAAAGCCTTTCTTTAGTTGTAAAAACCGCATCCTTTACTGAATTTCATGACCGAACCGACCGATTACGAACCTATCGGTAGGGTCACTGCGTATGAAATATGTAATGCATTAACGCGAGAAAAACATCAGACCATGCTGCAAGCCCCTATTCACTGAGGCTTGAGCAGAAATGACGTAAACATCGAAACCCTGATTGCGATGTTTTTATATTGGGCCAGTACTCACCGATTTGGCAGGGATGTTGATGTGTGGGAGATGAAATGCAATAACACCCAAAAAACATCAGGTCATGCTGGAGCCCTTTACTCATAAGGGTTATAGTGGAATTAATAAAAACATCAACTCACATACTTCGATGTTTTTTGATGATTCGCAATACCTGGCAGCCCGGCCCAAAAATCGACCAGCAGGCAGCCTTCAACCGAGCTCAGATCGAGGGTTGGGTATATGAAATTGGTGCGTTTCTGAGTATCAAAAGTGCTCGTAGAGTTCACTTTTGTGAACTCCTAGTGTGAAGCTGCACATCAATAGATGTTCACAAAAGTGAACTTTATTGCCACCACACCGTAGCGATTGCCGGCCTTCGACGCCCTCCTAGACACCGATAAATCCCGCCGTAAATTGATTACCGGCTCGCTTCGGTTTACACGGCCTGGGCCGAAATCGGTCTCGAAATTTCGCCGCTCATCCCCGCAAGCGCAATGCGTCACCAGCAACTTGAATGCCGCCTAGGGTAGTACAAGCAGCCACCTCGGCACGAACCTTTCAACACGTTTACCACGCACGCTGTCGCTGAGTTTCTTACCAGCACAAATTCTCACGACGCCCCTACCACACTAACTTGCAGATCGAAGATCTCATGCTCAGATAAAAGCGAAAGAGCTTCGAAACTTCCGTCACGCCACTGACAAACGCCCACGCAACCTATGCATACGGGTGCCTCGAACTGCCTGGTTTAAGGCCAGCCGGAAACTCAAAAGTAACTTTATGGCAATCACTCCAGCAGATCGTGATGAATCACCACAAATCTTGACCCGGGAGTTCAGACCCTGTTTAGGGCACAGATAGCCCGAATTTTCAGAAAATTGCCCCCTACCATGTACGCACCAAACGTTGATGAACGAAGAGGTGTTCATGGGTGGGGGAAAAAAATCAAAACCTTCTGGGCCTAGAAAAGCATGGTTTAGACAACTCCTGATGTCGAGTCAGGTGCGGCTATGACAACCGACGCTCACTCAATCGATCTCGACAAGATATCGGAAGAGAAAATGGCTGAGTTACTTGGCACAACCAAGCGCGCGCTGCAAGCAAAGCGCGCTCGCAAACAGATCCCGGAGGGTGTCTGGCTCAAAATTGGTCGAAACATTATTTATAGCCTGCGGAGATACGAAGAATGGCTCGAAAGTCAATGGATATGCCCACCGGGGTGGAAGTCTTCCGAAACTCCCTACGCATTAGGTTCACCCGGAATGGACGCCGGTGCAGCGAAACGCTCCCCTACCCAGTCACGCCGAAAGGGATCGCAACTGCGTCCATACTTAGAGATCAAGTAGTGCTCCTCTCCAAGATGGACTTGCTGGATGACGCCAAATACATCGAACTTTTCCCAAATTCGATGGTGCCCGCAGGTGGGCTTTCCTGTTTTGGTGAGTTTGCTCAACTTTGGTTGGACAGTCGTGACATCACTGAAGGAACCAGGTTGAACTACAAAAGCACGCTGAACCAGTATTGGATGCCCCGCTTGGCGTTAATCCGCATCGATCTGATCACCACCACACTGCTACGCCGCATCATTGCTGATACGAAATGGACGTCCCCCGGCGTAAAAAGGAACGCACTCGTAAAGCTATCGACGATCCTGAAAGCTGCTGTTGGTGACGGCCTGATAGAGCGGAACCCTGCAGAAACATTGGAAGTGCCACGCAGATCACGCAAGGATCCAGATCCGCTGACCCTAGACGACGCTAATCGGATAATCGAAAAACTCTACTCAACCTCGCACTGGCCAAGCCTGATCTATGCAGCCTTGTTCGAGTTTTTATTTTTCTCAGGCCTGCGGTTATCAGAAGCGCTAGCTCTGCGATGGGAATCGGTGGATTGGAATCGGAAACAGGTGCACGTCTGTCGCACAGTTGCATTAGGCGTGGTAGAAGAACGGACAAAGACCAAAAGTGCTCGGTACGTTCTGCTCAATGAACGTGCGCTGCGGGCATTATGGTTCGCCCTAAACTATGCGGAACGCCGGCAGCACGGTGTTGGTCGAGTCAAAACCACGCCTTATGTGTTTCCGCCGTCAAAAGGCCAGGAGTACATCAAGGAAACCTCCAACGTGCATCACCAGTGGCGCCCTACCCTTAAAGCCTTGGGTATCCGCTACCGGCCGCCATATAACTGCCGTCACACCTATGCGACAATATGCTTAATGTCCGGCATGAACCCCGCTTTCATCTCTCAGCAATTGGGCCATAGCGTCCAAATGTTGTTGTCGACGTATGCCCGCTGGATCAACTCAAGCTCCGACTGGAGCGAACTGGAAAAGCTGAATATTGGTATCAAATTGGTATCAACACCATTCAGCCAGCCATAAGTCATTGATAGGTAAGACCTTTGATTTCCACCGCTAACATCACCATGCAATTCGGGGCTAAGCCCTTGTTCGAGAACGTTTCCGTCAAGTTTGGCGGCGGCAATCGTTACGGTCTGATCGGGGCCAACGGCTGCGGCAAGTCGACCTTTATGAAAATTCTCGGCGACGATTTAGAGCCGAGCGGTGGCCAGGTGATGCTGGAGCCGAACGTGCGCCTGGGTAAGTTGCGTCAGGACCAGTTCGCCTATGAAGAATTCACGGTAATCGACACTGTGATCATGGGTCACGAAGAGCTGTGGAAAGTCAAAGCCGAACGCGACCGTATCTATTCCTTGGCGGAAATGAGCGAAGAAGACGGCATGAAGGTCGGTGAACTCGAAGGTGAGTTCGCCGAGATGGACGGTTACACCGCAGAATCCCGCGCCGGTGAGTTGCTGCTGGGCCTGGGTATTCCGTTGGAGCAGCATTTTGGCCCGATGAGCGAAGTAGCGCCCGGCTGGAAACTGCGCGTGTTGCTGGCCCAGGCGCTGTTCTCCGATCCAGAAGTGCTGCTGCTGGACGAACCGACTAACCACCTGGACATCAACACCATCCGCTGGCTGGAAAACATCCTGACCCAGCGTAACAGCACCATGATCATCATCTCGCACGACCGCCACTTCCTGAACAGCGTGTGCACGCACATGGCTGACCTGGATTACGGCGAGCTGCGCCTGTTCCCAGGCAACTACGATGAGTACATGACTGCAGCGACCCAGTCGCGCGAGCAGTTGCTGTCCGAAAACGCCAAGAAAAAGGCGCAGATCAACGAGCTGCAAAGCTTCGTCAGCCGCTTCTCGGCCAACGCCTCGAAATCCAAGCAGGCCTCCTCGCGTGCCAAGCAGATCGACAAGATCCAGTTGGCCGAGGTCAAACCGTCCAGCCGTGTCAGCCCGTTCATTCGCTTCGAACAGAACAAGAAGCTGCACCGCCAGGCCGTCATGATCGAGAAAATGGCCAAGGGTTTCGACGGCAAGGAGCTGTTCAAGAACTTCAGCTTCCAGGTTGAAGCGGGCGAGCGCGTAGCCATCATCGGCCCGAACGGTATTGGTAAAACCACCCTGCTGCGCACCCTGGTTGGCGAACTGGCGCCGGATGCCGGTGCGGTGAAATGGACCGACAGCGCGGAAATCGGCTACTACGCCCAGGACCACGCCCACGACTTCGAAGACGACGTCAGCCTGTTCGATTGGATGGGCCAGTGGACCACCGGCGAGCAGATGATCCGCGGCACACTGGGTCGTATGCTGTTCAGCAACGACGAGATCCTCAAGTCGGTAAAAGTCATCTCAGGTGGTGAGCAAGGCCGCATGCTGTTCGGCAAGCTGATTCTGCAAAAGCCTAACGTGCTGGTGATGGACGAACCGACCAACCACTTGGATATGGAATCCATCGAAGCGCTGAACCTGGCGCTGGAAAACTACCCAGGCACACTGATCTTCGTTAGCCACGACCGCGAGTTCGTGGGCTCCCTGGCTACGCGCATCATCGAGTTGTCAGCCAACGGCATCACGGACTTCAGCGGTACCTACGATGACTACCTGCGCAGCCAGGGCGTGATCGTCTAACCGGTTTGTCGCCGGCATAAAAAAGCCCGCTCACTGAGCGGGCTTTTTGTTGGGTGCGGTTATTACGCTGCGGCGAACAAACCACCGATCTCGGCGTGCGCTGCCGCAAAGGCATTCGCGCGCGGCTCATCACCGTAAGCCAGCCCTTCGGCGCGCACAATTTCAATATCGGTAATGCCGAGGAAGCGCAGCACCAGCAGCAAATACTCTTCGTGCGCCTGACCGCTTGGTTGGCCCGCATGAATACCGCCTGCGGTGGACACGATCACCACCTTCTTGCCACCTGCCAGGCCCTTGGGGCCATTCTCGTCGTAAGCAAAGGTTTTACCGGCGACAGCCACGCGGTCGATCCAGGCCTTGAGCTGGGTCGGCACGGTGAAGTTGTACATCGGCGCGCCAATCACGATGGCATCGGCCGCGAGAAACTCGTTGAGGGTGCCTTCCGCAAGCTCGACTTCATGCTTTTGCGCCGCATCGCGCAGCTCCGCAGGTGTACCGCCGGCGACCAGACTGGCGGCGGACAGATGGCTCAGCGCATCGCTGGCCAAATCGCGATAGCTCACCTGAGCTTCAGGTTCAGCGGCCAGCCAGGCGTCGACCACGGCGCGGCTGAGTTGGCGGGAAGCAGACGAGTCGCCGAGGATGCTGGAATCGAGGTGCAGTAGTTTCATGACAATCTCCAAAGTGAGATCGCCCCACGGCGATCAAGATGTTGGAGATACTATCGATGAAAGCAATGGTCGATTAGTCCGTGTAAATGCGATAGTTCGTCCCACTAATAGGACGATAAAACCATGCATGATCTCAATGACCTGTTTTATTTCGCCAAAGTGGTAGAAGCCGGCGGCTTTGCCGCCGCCGGGCGCACCCTTGGCATTCCCAAATCCCGCCTGTCACGACGCATTGCCGAGCTGGAAAATCGCCTCGGCGCGCGCCTACTGCAACGCACCACGCGCAAACTGGCATTGACCGACATTGGTGAGCGCTACTTGCGCCATTGCCAAGCCATGCTGCAGGAGGCCGAACAGGCCGAGGAAACTGTGGCCAGCCTAACCAGCGAGCCGCGCGGCCGCCTACGTGTCAGCGCGCCAGGCGGCATTGCTTTGCTTTCGGAGTTGGTGGTGAGCTTTCTCGCGGCCTATCCCAAGGTGCAGTTGGAGCTGATTCAGACCAACCGGCGTATTGATCTGCTCAACGAAGGCGTAGACGTCGCCTTGCGCGTACGTAGCGCCGAGGATGAAGACCCTACGCTGATCACCCGGCGCTTGCGGCCCGCGCAGGCCTTTATGGTTGCCGCACCGGCCCTGCTGGAGCACGCGCGGGTCAGCACACCTGACGATCTGGCGAAACTGCCGGCCCTTGGCGCACTGGAAGCGGACCGCAAAATTCACCTGCGTTTGCAGCATGACAATGGGCGCGTGCAGGAAGTGGTGCTGGACGCGCGCCTGGCCATTGAGGACTTCAACGTCCGCAAACATGCAGCGATGAGCGGCCTCGGATTTACCATGTTGCCCGCCCCCCTGTGCTTGGATGAACTGGCCGATGGACGACTAATCCGCCTGTTACCGGACTGGGCACTGCCTGCTGCCCACCTGCAAGCGGTGTACACCCACAGGCGCGGCATGCTACCAGCCGTTCGGGCATGGATTGAGCATATCAGCGACGCCTTCAGCCGCTGGGACCAACCGATTTAGCGCCGCTGCATCAGCTGTAACGGCGCAAGAGTTCACCGAACAGTTGGCCATCCAACACCAGCCAGTCAATCCATACCAGTTGATGGGCTGCAACAATCAGCCAAACCACCAGCTGGAAGGAGAGCTTGCGCGTTTTGTGCCGAAAGCACTGCTGCGCGATCAACGCGCCGGGCCAGCCACCCAGCGATTCGACCAAATGCAATGCTTTTTCCGGCGTGCGCCAACGGCCTCGCTGGGCACTGGACTTGTCCTGCCAGTACTGCACAAAACTGATCAGGCTGGCGAGCGGGTAAGCAACCAGCACCCACACAAAACCAGACGTTAGGAACAGCTGCCAAGCGCCCATTAGAGGCAACACACACAGCGTCATCAGCAGCACTAACTTCAGTCCGAGGCTCTGAATCGGCTCATGGCTGCGCCCCGACGAAACCTGACGCACCCTGGCTTTCGCTGATGGTGCAACCCTGGGCTTAACAGCGCGAGGCTTACGGCGAATCGCCGGACGGTCCAACGCAAGTTCGCCAGCAACGCGGATATGCTCGGCGCGGGCACGCCCTTGAGGGTCCTTACCCG
Organism: Pseudomonas sp. FEMGT703P; assembly: GCF_002786345.1. Classification (NCBI taxonomy): domain Bacteria; kingdom Pseudomonadati; phylum Pseudomonadota; class Gammaproteobacteria; order Pseudomonadales; family Pseudomonadaceae; genus Pseudomonas; species Pseudomonas sp. FEMGT703P. The sequence continues at coordinate 703,521 of NZ_PGCM01000010.1, forward strand.
GCACGTACATCACCTGATCCCCGGTCACGGGTCGACGGTCTCCGCGCATGGCCGAGATATGCGCAAAAAGCTCAGTCCCGCCCTGCTCCGGCTGGATAAAACCAAAGCCTTTGTCGTCATTCCAGCTGCGCAACACGCCGCGTTGTTCCATTCCCATCACTCTCAACAGGTATACGCCGCGCGCACTCTAGCAGCCTGGGAAATGGCGATCCAAAAACTCAAGCAGATACTGATTGACCTGCTCAGCCTGCTCGTTCTGGATCCAGTGCCCACAGTCCTTTAAGACGAACTGCTGCAAGTCATCCACCCATTCCGGCATTTTCTTCAGGGTGTAGGCTTCCAGTTTACCTACCGGGTCATGGTCACCGATCAAGAACAGCGTCGGCGGTTTGATCGTCTGCCCTTGTAATGGCTCGGTCACGTGCCAGTTGCGTTCGAAGTTGCGGTACCAATTCAACGCTCCCCGTAAACCGTGCTGAGCAAAGGTGTGGCGATACACCGCAAAGTCGTCCTCCGTGCACCAGTCGGGCAACGCACCCACCTGCATGTCGTCCTCGAACAAACGCCCATCGGCAGGCTTGTCCTGCAGTAACAGGTTTCGCTCCTCGAAATACATCAGCAGGCGCAGGGTGCGGTCGATGTCAGCGTCCAACTCGTGTTCGGCGCGGCCAGGTTCCTGAAAGTAGAGGATGTAATTGAATCGCCCGGCACTGGCCTCACGCATGATCTCGGTGGCTGGACGACGAGGCCGCCCGGCAAAAGGTACCGATAGGGTGATCAGGGCTTTGATCCGCACGGGCTCAAGCAGTGCCAGATACCAGGCGACCATTGCGCCCCAGTCATGGCCGACTATTGCCACCTGAGTGTGGCCAAAGTGATCCATGGCCGCACGTATGTCCGCGCACAGCGTCAGTACGTCATAGGCCGCCACGTCCGCCGGCGCCTCGCTGCGGCCATACCCCCGCATCTCAGGCATGAACACCCGATAGCCGGCCGCGACCAACGGATCAACCTGCTGACGCCAGGAATACCAGCACTCCGGAAAACCGTGCAATAACCACACAGGCTTGCCCTGTTCCGGCCCTGCGCAGTAAAGACTGAGGGATATACCGTTGAGATCGAGTTGGAAATGATCGGCCGTATTGTGCATGGCACCTCCTGTGTGAAGTCCCACTATGACAAAGGCGCACCCTGGGCTGCGCCTTTATTCATCCGACGAATACAACGGCAGCAATCAGCCCTGCGCGGTGCTCCAGTCAATCCACTGTAACTGCCAGGTCGCCAGAATCAACAAGCCAAAACCGATGCGGTACCAGGCGAACGCTGCATAACTGTGCTTACCAATAAAGCTGAGCAGTGCCCGCACCGCAATCATGGCGAAAATAAACGAGGTGACAAAACCAATGGCAAACACCGGCAGATCACTGGCCTGGAACAAGTCGCGGTACTTGTAGCCGGAGTACACCGCAGCACCGACCATGGTCGGCATGGCAAGGAAGAAGGAAAACTCGGTGGCCGCCTTACGCGACAAGCCGAACAACAAGCCGCCGATAATCGTCGCGCCGGAGCGTGAAGTACCCGGAATCATCGCCAGGCACTGGGCAAAACCAATCTTAAGCGCGTCCTTCCACGTCATGTCGTCGACGCTCTCGGCGTGCACTAAGTGCGTGCGCCGCTCGGCCCAGAGCATGATCACCCCACCCACCACCAGCGCCAGCGCCACTGTGATCGGGTTGAACAGGTAATGATGAATAAGATCGGCGAACAGCACACCTAGCGCCACGGCCGGCAGAAAGGCGATCAGCAAATTGGCGGTAAACCGTTGAGCCTGCGGCTCTTTGGGCAGACCGATGATAATGTCGAGGATCTTGCGCCGATACTCCCAGACCACAGCGAGAATCGCCCCCAGCTGGATGATGATGTTGAAGGCCATCGCCCGCTCACCGCCAAAACCAATCAGGTCCGCGACGATGATCTGGTGTCCGGTACTGGAAATGGGCAAGAACTCCGTAATGCCTTCCACGATACCCAAAATCAGTGCCTGAACAGCCACCCAAAGATCCATCCTCACTCCTCAATACGTGCGCACCGGCACGAACAGCAACATTATGATGACGAACTCGCGTGGGCTTCCTACCAACCGGCTATTAAAAGGTTCCGGCCGGCAGAATAAATAATCAAATCACACACTTAACCCGCACCGCGCGAATCCTAGCAGAGAACCTGAGTATTGAGGCTACAGCACGCTGTACTGGTCTCGACCTGATGAAAGCAATCGCCAACCGAGCCGTCACTAATCCACCAATTAGCCTAAGGTCTAAAGTAGCGAAGCAAGACTCATCATCTATAAGAGGCGACCCCGCGCCTAAACAACCAGGGAGCCCACCATGAATAACCTGCGCAGCTTGCCTATTAACCGTCGTCTTTGGCTGATTCTGGTGGTTGCCATTGTCATGCTGATTATTCAGGGCGCCCTGTTACTCAAGCAGATCGAGGCCGACCTATATGCCGCCAAATCTGAAAAAACCCAGCATGTGGTGCAAAGCGCCGCGGGCATTCTGCAGCATTACCATGCACTGGAAGCGGCGGGCGGAATCACCCGCGAAGCGGCGCAGAAACAGGCTGCAGAGATCATTCGTAACCTGCGCTACGACGGCCAGGAGTATTTCTGGATTAATGATCAGACCCCAGTGATGGTCATGCACCCGACCAACCCCAAACTGGAAGGGCAAAACCTCTCAGGTTTCAAAGACCCAGACGGCAAGGCACTGTTCAATGAAATGGTCGCTATCAGCAAAAGTCAGGGCGCTGGCCAGGTCAATTACCGTTGGCCCAAACCTGGTGCCAGTGACCCTGTGCCCAAGGTGTCGTATGTGCAACTGTTCCAGCCCTGGGGCTGGATCATCGGTTCAGGGGTTTATGTCGATGATGTGCAGGCCGAGTTTCACACCCAGGCCTTGAAAACCCTGCTGATTGGCCTGGTGATTGCCGCCTTGGTGGCCCTGCTCATTGTGCTGATCGTGCGCAGCATCACCCAGCCGCTGCAGCACGCGGTCGATGCCATGGCCAATATTGCCAGCGGTGATGGCGACCTGACACGAACCCTCGATACCCAGGGCAACGACGAATTGTCCGCTTTGTCCCGTCACTTCAATGCGTTTACGGAAAAGTTACGCCAGGTGATCAAACACTCCCTCGACTCTGCCGGCCAACTCGATGCTGCTGCCCGCAACCTCGGTGATGTTGCGGGCCAATCGCAACAGCACAGCGAGCAGCAGTCGCAGCAAATGGAACTGGTTGCCACAGCGATCAATGAAGTGACTTATGGCGTGCAGGATGTGGCAAAAAATGCCGAACACGCCGCTACAGAGGTGCACACGGCCGAAGAGCAAGCGCTGCAAGGTCAGCAGAACATTGAAGCCAGCCTGCGCCAGATCAATGCGCTGTCCGCCACCATCGACCAAGCGGTAACGGTGATTCAGGCCCTGGCTCAGGAAAGCACGCAGATAGGCAGCGTATTAGAAGTTATCCGCTCGATTGCCGAACAAACCAACCTGCTCGCGCTCAACGCGGCCATCGAAGCCGCCCGTGCCGGTGAGCAAGGCCGTGGGTTTGCCGTAGTGGCCGATGAAGTGCGCCTGCTGGCGCAACGCACGCAAAAATCCACAGCGGAAATCCAGGTCATGATCGAGCGCCTGCAAGGCAACTCCGAAGCAGCCGTCAAGGTGATCAACGACAGCAGTCAAGCCTCTCAGCTGACCATCGAGCAAGCCCGTCAGGCCGGAACCAGCCTGACGTTAATCGCCAGCGGGCTGCGCAACCTCAGCGGTTTGAACGCTTCCATCGCCAGCGCGACACTGCAACAATCGCACGTGGTCGAAGACATCAATCAGAACGTCACCCAGGCAGCCAGCCTGGCCCATAACAACGCCCTGGCGGCGCAGCAATCCAGCGATGCCGGGCAACACTTAGGTCAGTTGGCTGAGCAGCTCAATCGTCTGCTTGGACAGTTCAGGGTATGAGAACGCAATGAGCAACATGGAACACCAGGAAGTCGACCTGAGCAAACCGCAAAACCAAGACCTGATTTGGGACTTGGACAGCATCGCCCGGCGCGAACTGGCGGAACGCTTTATCAAGCTGTTCGAGAACCGCCTGTGCGTGTATTCGGAGTCAACGCGGCAGTTGTACACCAACTACGACCTACACTTCCCCAGCGATATGGGCCGCAAGATGGTGGTGCTGCCCAATCCCTATGCCTTCCACGACACCCTGCATGGCATCGAGGCGCATGCTGTCCGTAAAACCGGGCTGTGCGTGCTGCCCGGCGTGGTCCTGCGCAAGCCTGGCTTGCTGCTGACTACGATGATCAAGGAAGGCGGCCCAGCACCGAAAACCATGCCGTTCAAACCAGCGTTGGCGCAAATCATCAGCAACCAGAAGAAGGCAGGCGATATCTTCCTGCCAATCATGATGAAGGGCGATCTGCGTGAGTTCGACCAGCAGATGCCCTATATCCACCTGCACCGCCTGCAGGTTAGTCGCCTGACGCGGCTATCGACCTTCGAGCGCGACGATATTCAGCAGTCCATTACGCGCAAACTGCTTATGCTCTATCGCCAGGCCGACAGTCTCACCTGCCACTGAGACGCAGCCCTGCCGTGAGGGCAATAAAAAAGCGGGCATCCGTCAAGGAATGCCCGCTTTATGCTTTAGCTGCGCTAAATCTTATTGCTGGCTGACCCAGAACACCGCGGTGACGACGAAAATCACAATCAAGGCGAAAATAGCCTTGGCATCGACCACGCTGTCAGCATTATCCGGCTCACTGTGTTCACTCATGGACTACCCCTCTTGTTGTGTTTATGGGTGAATCGTCTTCTGCAGTTAAGACCAGCATGCCCGCTTACTCAAGCCGTAGGGCTATGTTCAACGGCCGTCTTATCCCTTTAAGTTCTTTCCATATACTCAAACATCACTTTTGCGCATAACCCTGAGCTGGTATCTTCCTCCGGCTCCGCAGGGAGTGCGCGGCCGTGCGCGCTGATAGCTGTAAAAAGCCTGATAACAGGACACTCCATGTACGTATACGACCAGTACGACCAAAAAATCGTCGAAGACCGCGTCAAGCAGTATCGCGATCAAACCCGCCGTTACCTTGCCGGTGAACTGAGCGGTGAAGAATTCCGCCCGCTGCGCCTGCAGAATGGCCTGTACATCCAGCGCTTTGCGCCCATGCTGCGCGTTGCCGTGCCGTACGGTCTGATGTCGTCCGCCCAAGTGCGCATGATGGCCAAGATTGCCCGTGACTACGATAAGGGTTACGCGCACATCAGCACCCGTCAGAACGTCCAGTTCAACTGGCCAGACCTTGAAGATGTGCCTGACATTCTTGCCGAGCTGGCCACCGTGCAGATGCACGCGATCCAGACCAGCGGCAACTGCATCCGTAACACCACCACCGACCAGTTCGCTGGTGTGGCCAAGGATGAAATCATCGACCCACGTCCGTGGTGCGAGATCATTCGTCAGTGGTCGACCTTCCACCCTGAGTTCACCCACCTGCCGCGCAAGTTCAAGATTGCCGTAAACGGCGCAGTCAGCGACCGTGCCGCGATTGAAGTGCACGACATCGGCCTGGAAGCGGTACGGAACGAAGCCGGTGAGCTGGGCTTCCGTGTGTCCGTTGGTGGCGGCCTGGGCCGTACCCCGATCGTCGGCAGCTTTATCAACGAATTCCTGCCGTGGCAGCACCTGATCAGTTACCTCGACGCCATCCTGCGTGTGTACAACCGCTACGGCCGTCGTGATAACAAGTACAAGGCGCGCATTAAGATTCTGGTCAAGGCGTTGACCCCTGAAGTGTTCGCCGAGCGCGTGAATGCTGAGTGGGTCCATCTGAAAGATGGCCCGACCACCCTGACCGAAGCCGAAGTGGCCCGCGTTGCCGCGCACTTTATCGATCCAAGCTACAAAGCCCTCGACGATCAGGATGCCGCTCTGGCTGCCCTGGATGCCGAACACCCAGGCTTTGCCCGCTGGCGTCAGCGCAACACTTTCGCGCACAAGAAGCCAGGCTATGTCGCCGTGACTCTGTCGCTCAAGCCAACCGGCGTGGCGCCGGGCGATGTCACCGACAAGCAGTTTGATGCGATTGCTGACCTGGCCGACCGCTACAGCTTTGGCGAAGTACGCAACAGCCACAACCAGAACATCATCCTCGCGGATGTTGAGCAGGCGCAGCTATTCACCCTGTGGGGCGAGCTGCGTGAAAACGGTTTCGCCACGCCGAACGTCGGCCTGCTGACTGACATCATCTGCTGCCCGGGCGGCGACTTCTGCTCGCTGGCCAACGCCAAGTCGATCCCGATTGCCGAAGCCATTCAGCGCCGTTTTGACGACCTGGATTACCTGTTCGACATCGGCAATATCGACCTGAATATCTCTGGTTGCATGAACGCATGCGGTCACCACCACGTGGGCCATATCGGCATCCTAGGCGTGGACAAGAAAGGTCAGGAGTTCTATCAGGTGTCCCTCGGCGGCAGCGCTGGCCGTGACGCCAGCCTGGCGCAGATCCTCGGCCCCTCCTTCGCCGAAGCGGACATGGCTGACGTGATCGACAAGATCGTCAAGGTCTATGTCGAGCGCCGCACCGAAGAAGAGAGTTTCCTCGACACCTTCCGCCGTATTGGCGTCGACCCGTTCAAGGAGCGCGTATATGCAGCGAATCATTAAGAACGGCCAGCTGATCGATGAAAGCTGGCACCTGTTGCCCAAGGACGCCACGCTGGACGGCATACCCAACTGCGACGACCTGATCGTGCCGCTGGGCCTGTGGGTCGAGCACAGCACCGCGCTCAAGGCCCGCGATGGCGGCTTGGGCGTGTGGCTGGATGCCGGTGAGGAAATAGAGGAAATCGCCGATCAGCTGGATAACTTCCAGGTCATCGCGCTGAACTTCCCGGCCTTTACTGATGGACGCCACACCTCCACCGCCTACCTGCTGCGTAACCGCTACGGCTACAAAGGCGAAGTGCGCGCCATTGGCGATGTGCTGCGCGATCAGTTGTTCTCTTATCTACGCGTAGGCTTCGATGCCTTCGCCCTGCGCGAGGACAAAGATCCGCTGGATGCCTTGAAAGCCTTCGAGGAGTTCAGCGAGGTCTATCAGGCCTCCACGGACCAGCCGCTACCGCTGTTCCGTCGCCGCGCCTGATTCTGCCGGCAATTCAAAAGGCCACCCCTTGGGGTGGCCTTTTTTGTTTATTGCGATTCAACCCAGATTGACCAGCACCCGACCGACCTGCTTGCCCGCGAGGATCTGCGCAATTGCATCCGGCAGTTGCTCAAGCGTCACTTCGGTGACCAGTGCATCGAGCTTGACCTTCCACTGCAGCGACAGCTTGTCCCACATCGACGCCTTAACCACCAACGGCAGCTCAACCGAATCAACCCCGAGCAGATTCACCCCACGGAGAATAAAGGGCAGCACACTGCCCTTGAAACCGACCCCAGCCGTCAGACCGCAGCAGGCAACGCTGGCACCGTAGCGCAGCGACTTAACCACGTTGAACAGAATATCCCCGCCGACGCAATCCACCGCACCAGCCCACTGCTCTTTGAGCATCGGCTTATCGGTGCCGTCCTGCAGCTCGGCACGCAACACAATTTGCTGCGCGCCCAGCGCCTTGAGGTAATCCGCCTGCTCCGCCTTGCCAGTCGATGCCGCCACGCGGTAACCCAGGGTAGTTAACAAAGCCACCGCGACACTGCCAACACCACCTGTGGCACCCGTCACCAGTACGCTGCCGGCATCCGGCGTCAGCCCGCTTTGCTCCAGTTTGTCGACACACAGCGCAGCCGTCAGCCCAGCGGTGCCAAGCACCATAGCCTCGCGCAGCGATAACCCTTTAGGTCGTTTCAGCGCCCAGCTGGCGGGAATGCGAATGTACTGAGCCAACCCGCCCGAGGTGTTCATGCCCAGGTCATAGCCGGTGACGATCACCTCATCGCCGGCGCTGAACTCAGCCACACTGGAAGCCTCCACCACGCCCGCGGCGTCTATACCCGGTGTGTGTGGAAAGCTTTTGGTCACGCCACGGTTGCCACTCGCGGACAACGCATCCTTGTAGTTAAGCGAGGAATACTTGACCCGAATCAACAGCTCGCCGGCGGGCAAGTCATCGATATCACGCTGCACAATCACCTGTTCGAAACCGCCCGCGGCGCTTTCACGGGCTTGCAATGCACTGAACTTGCTCATGTTCTTCCTCTGTATGACGGACCGATTACCAGAAGCGTTGCTGATTCAAACGACTCAACCAGTTCAGAACGAAACGATCCAGCGCAACGCTGCCCGCCAGTCCAACGCGCTCCTGCAGGGTTTTCTTCTCGGCATAGTGCAAATGAAACAGCTCGGCGCTCTTGGCGCGCTCTGCCAGGTATTCGTCACTGGTCTTCAGCTCATCGACCAGTTGCTTCTCCAACGCCGCCAGGCCCAGCCAGACTTCACCCGTGGCAATCTGGTCGATGTCCAGCTGCGGCCGGTAGCGGGCAACAAAGCCCTTGAACAACTCATGGGTGGTTTCCAGGTCTTCCTGGAACTTCTCCCGGCCCTTCTCGGTGTTCTCGCCGAACACGGTCAGGGTGCGCTTGTACTCACCGGCGGTAAGCACTTCAAAATCGATGTCATGCTTCTTAAGCAAACGGTGCACGTTGGGCAGCTGAGCCACCACGCCAATCGAACCGAGGATGGCGAACGGCGCGGAAATGATCTTCTCGCCTATGCAGGCCATCATATATCCGCCGCTGGCCGCGACTTTGTCGATGCAGACGGTCAGTGGCACGCCCGCCTGACGAATGCGCGCCAACTGTGAAGAGGCCAGCCCATAGCTGTGCACCATGCCACCACCACTTTCCAAGCGCAGCACCACTTCATCCTGCGGCGTTGCCATAGTCAGTAAAGCAGTGATTTCGTGCCGCAGGCTGTCGGTGGCCGAGGCTTTAATGTCGCCATCAAAATCCAGCACATAAACGCGCGGTTTGTGAACACCGGCCTTCTTTTCCTGCTTCGCAGCCTTGGCTTCAGCTTTACTCGCGGCTTTCAGTTGCTCTTTATCGAGCACCGCATGTTCCATGCGCTGATGCAGCTGCTTGAAGAAATCATTGAGCTTGTTCACCTGCAACTGACCCGTGCCCTGACGGCCTTTGCTACGCAGAGCGGCAATCGTCACCAGCACCACCACGATGGCAATAACCAGGGTCACTGTCTTGGCCAGAAAGCCGATGTACTCTGCAAAAAACTCCACGTATTCCCCCTTTTCCCCATGGCTGCGCGCACTCACTGACTGCGCACATTAGCGCCCAAGCATACCGAGGCCATGGGTTCACGGCCAGCAAGCAAGGTCTAGACATTCAGCGCATTCATGCAATTCAAACAAGCGTATGTTTTTACGTTGACAGCTCTTGAGCTTCCTCATACCCTCGCGAAACTTTCACCGCAGCGGAATCGAGCGGACGTGGGCAGCATCTACCTGATTCGACATGGCCAAGCCTCCTTCGGTGCAGACGATTACGATGTGCTATCGCCCATTGGAATTCGCCAGGCCGAAGTGCTGGGCGAGCACCTTGCTCAACTGGGTATACGCATTGACCGCAGTGTAAGCGGTGATCTGCGCCGCCAGCAGCACACGGCTAACAGTGCCTTACAGCAATTGGAGCAAGCCGGCATTGCCATTCCATCGCTGGAGATTGACTCAGCTTTCAATGAGTTTGATGCCGACGCCGTAATCCGCAGCCTGCTGCCGGACATGCTTGGCGAAGAACCCGAAGCCCTGCACATTCTGCGCAATGGCGCGCAGAACCGAGCTGAATTTCAGCGCCTGTTCGCCAAGCTGATTGGCCGCTGGATTTCCGGTGAGCACGACATGCCGGAACTGCAAAGCTGGCAAGGCTTCGTCGAGCAGGTTCAGGGCGGCCTCAACCGTCTATTGGAACAGGCTGACAGCAAACAAAACATTGCCGTATTCACCTCGGGCGGCACCATCACCGCCCTATTGCATCTGATTACCGGTATCGCGCCTGCACAGGCGTTTGAACTGAACTGGCAAATTGTTAACACCTCACTAAGCTGCCTTAAGTTTCGTGGCAGCCAAGTGAGCCTGGCTTCCTTCAACAGCCATGTGCATTTACAGCTGTTGAAGGCGCCGGAGCTCATCACGTATCGCTGAGCTTCGGCCCACTGCACCCATCACGGGCGCTAGAAAAACCTGAGAAAAAGGAAGAAACCATGAGCGTTGCAGACATCGTCAATACCATGCAGTCCAAATTCAACGCCGGTGCCGCTGCAGGCCTGGACCTGGTGTTTCAATTCAACATCGAAGATGGCGAGAACTACGCGCTGATCGTCAAGGACGGCACCTGCGCCGTTGAGAAAGGCGACAACGCCAACGCCAACGTGACCCTGATCATGGACACCGAGACCCTGAAAGGCATCACCAGCGGCGAAACCGACGGTATGCAAGCGTTCATGTCCGGCAAACTGCGCGCCGAAGGCGACATGATGCTGGCCATGAAGCTGGGCGAGCTGTTCCCGGTTTAAGCGGTAAAGCTACTGCGCGGCACCAAAAACCGGAGTCATTGACTCCGGTTTTTTTATGGCCGCCATCCATGGCGGCCACCCTACGGGCCGTCGCTACGCGACGTTAACACTGGCTCCCGACCATTGTTTTATGGCTAAAAACTAAGCTTGAATGACCAATCAGGCAGCTTGATTGGGTAGCAACACGCCCACCTATAACGGCGGGTATTCCTTGTGAGCAGCAAGCTGCAGCATTAGATTAGCTAATTATCTTAGGCACCCATCATAAGCAGAAGGGATAAACATGGCGCTTACTGACCAGTCCACCCGAATCCGCGAAGGCGAAGAACTCGACGCTGCGGTCATCGACCAGTACCTCAAGGCGCATATCCCTGGCTTGGCAGGCGAGCCGCGCATCAGCCAGTTTCCTGGCGGCGCCTCGAACCTGACCTATCTGCTCGAATACCCCAACCAGGAATTTGTACTGCGTCGTCCGCCCTTCGGCCACAAAGCCAAATCGGCTCACGACATGGGCCGCGAGTACCGCATCCTCAATCAGCTTAACGCCGGTTTTCCTTACTGCCCGAAAGCCTACGTGCACTGCACCGACGAGTCGGTGATCGGTGCCGAGTTCTATGTCATGGAACGGGTCAACGGCATCATCCTGCGCTCGGAGATGCCAGCGGAGCTGAACTTCAGCGCCGAGCAGACCCGCGAGCTGTGCAAGAGCTTTATCGACAAGATGGTCGAACTGCACAACGTCGACTATCAAGCCTGCGGCCTGGGTGACCTGGGTAAGCCTGAGGGCTATGTGCAGCGGCAGATCGGCGGCTGGAGTGATCGCTACGACAAGGCGCTGACCCCCGACGCACCGTTGTGGGAGCCAGTCAAAGCCTGGCTCAAGGACAAGATGCCAGCCGACCACCACAAGCCCGGTATCGTGCACAACGACTACCGCTTCGATAACGTCATCCTCAGCCCGCAGAACCCAAGTCAAATTATCGGCGTACTGGACTGGGAGCTGACCACCATCGGCGATCCGCTGATGGATCTGGGCAATACCCTCGCCTACTGGATCGAAGCCGGCGACTCGGCGCCGATCCAGATGATGCGCCGCCAGCCGAGCAACGCCCCTGGCATGCTGACTCGCCAGCAGTTCGCCGACTACTACGCTGAACGCTCAGGCATCGAGATCAAGAGCATCGACTTCTACTACACCTACGGCTTGTTCCGCCTGGCCGGCATCGTGCAGCAGATCTACTACCGCTACTTCCATGGCCAGACTCAGGACAAACGCTTCGCGCAGTTCATTCACATGAACAAGCTGCTGGAGCAGATGAGCCTGCAGGTCATCAATAAATCGCAGCTGTAAACGGCCGAACAGGCCTCTCATAAGAAAGGAAAAGCCCATGTCCAAGACCCATCTGTTCGACCTCGACGGCAAGATCGCTTTCGTCTCCGGCGCCAGCCGTGGCATCGGCGAGGCCATTGCCAAACTGCTGGCCCAACAAGGCGCTCACGTCATCGTTTCGAGCCGCAAGATCGACGACTGCCAAAAAGTCGCGGATGCCATCATCGCAGACGGCGGTAAGGCAACGGCAATTGCCTGCCACATTGGCGAGATGGAGCAGATCAGCAACGTCTTCGCGCAGATCAAAGAGCAATTCGGCCGTCTCGACGTACTGGTCAACAACGCCGCCACCAACCCGCAGTTCTGCAACGTGCTCGATACCGATTTGGGCGCGTTCCAGAAGACCGTTGATGTGAACATTCGCGGTTACTACTTCATGTCCATCGAGGGCGGCAAACTGATGAAGGCCAACGGTGGTGGCAGCATCATCAACGTGGCCTCGATCAATGGCGTCTCGCCGGGTGAATTCCAAGGTATTTACTCGGTCACCAAAGCTGCCGTCATCAGCATGACCAAGGTCTTCGCTAAGGAATGCGCGCAGTTCGGCATTCGTTGCAACGCCCTGCTGCCAGGCCTGACTGACACCAAGTTCGCCTCAGCGCTGACCAAGAACGATGCCATCCTCAAAGTCGCCTTGCAGCGCATCCCGCTCAAGCGTGTGGCTGATCCGAGTGAAATGGCTGGCACCGTACTGTACCTGGCCAGCGATGCCTCCAGCTACACCACTGGCGTTGCATTGAATGTGGATGGTGGCTTCCTCTCCTGAGATAGCCACTCCAATAAAAAAGGGACCCTCGGGTCCCTTTTTTACTGCCTGGAATTTACTGCCAGTCCTTCAGCGCCTGCTTGGCCGCCGGATTCATTGGCTCGGCGAGCAAGCCAGCAGGTGTAAGGTTGATGCTGTACACCGCCTCATCGGCCAGCGGCAGGTACGTTACCCGGCGCGCCTGTGGATCGAAGATAAACAGATCATGCTGACCCAACCGCAGCCAGCGCCAAAGATCGATACCATACGGGCTGTGCGCCAGCTCGACACGGGTATGCTGCGCCAGGCTCTGCTGTTCGATGGAAAGAAAACGCCCTGAGAGCTTTTCCAGGCGATAACCTGGCTGCAAACCAATCAACTCGGCCAGCCCCTTCCACTGCAGAAATCGCGCATCAAGCTGCCAGAGGTCGCCCTCCATGGTCAGTGTGCGCTCACGACCGCCCTCCAGCACACTGACGCGATACAGCGGGCCGTCAGCCTTGAAGCTCAACGTGGCCAGCGGCTTACCTTCAGGAATTGCTGCGTAGCTGCGCAAATCGTTGGCCAACAGACCAACCAGCGCCGCCAAGGCGAGAAATGCCAGGCCGCAGGTGCCACGCAACCAACCGAGAAACCAGTGACGATTGAACAGGATGCGCGCCGCAACAAACGCCGCCAATAACCCTAGCAATGCCGTTGCCCATGCCAGTCCGCCGTATTGCATTGCCGTGCATTCCTTATGCGTGAGATTGCCGGCATTATGCGCAGCTACCTGGCTATAGAACAGCCAGAGAACACCACAATTAGACACAGGACGTGTTTTTAAATGGCTTTCCCGTTTGAACTCAGCGTTGATCTAAGCACACTGGCAATTCTCGCCATGGTCGCGTTTATTGCTGGCTTTATCGATGCAATTGCCGGCGGTGGCGGTCTGCTGACCATCCCGGCGCTGCTGACGGCCGGCCTACCGCCGCACCTTGCTCTGGGCACCAACAAACTCAGTTCGACCTTTGGCTCGGCTGCTGCCAGCTACACCTTCTACCGGCGCAAATTGTTTGACCCCGGCCAATGGCGCAACGCGTTGATTGGCACGGCCGTCGGCGCGCTTCTCGGAGCCGCGATGGCGCAATGGCTGCCGTCGGAGTGGTTGAACCAACTGCTACCCGCCGTGGTATTTGGCTGCGGCTTGTACCTGCTGTTTGGCAAAACTCCGGATGCGCCGCTGCTTGCCGAAGCGCCGATTGCCAAAGGCCGGCAGTGGCCACAAAGCCTCAGCCTGGGTTTCTATGATGGGGTTGCAGGCCCTGGTACGGGCGCTTTCTGGACGGTCAGTAGCCTGCTGCTCTATCCGCTCGACCTGGTCAAGGCCAGCGGCGTGGCGCGCAGCATGAACTTCGTCAGCAATATCTGCGCACTGACCGTGTTTATCATCAGCGGACAAGTGGCCTGGCTGCTGGGTATCTGCATGGGGTTGGCGTTGATGGTCGGTGCGTTTCTCGGGGCACGCACCGCGATCAAGGGCGGATCGAAGTTTATCCGCCCGGTATTTATCCTGGTGGTCTTGGCGTTGACCGTGCGCTTAGCCTGGCAGCACTGGTTCGGGCTGACCTAGACGGCGCGCCACATAGACGTCGATCAGATAACGGGCAATCGAACGCGAAGCCGGCAGTGGCGGCAGGTCATGCACACTGAACCACTGCGCATCCTCGATTTCATCGACCTGCATGACGATATCGCCACTGGCGTATTCAGCATGGAAGCCCAGCATCAGCGAATGCGGAAACGGCCAACCCTGGCTACCCAGGTACTGCAGGTTCTTGATCTCGACCCCGACCTCTTCGCGTACTTCACGGGCTACGCAATGCTCGACCGACTCCCCCGCCTCCACGAAGCCTGCCAGAGTGCTGTAAACCCCGGACACAAAGCGCGGCGAGCGCGCCAGCAGAACCTCATCGCCGCGAGTAACCAGCACAATCATGCTGGGTGAAAGCCGCGGGTAATGATGCAGCTCACAGCTTACGCAGTGCATCGCGCGTTCGCCCGGCATATGTTGCATCGATCCACCACAGCTGCCACAGAAACGATGCTGGCTGGCCCAAGTGCCAATCTGGGTGGCGTAGCTGAGCAACTTGAAGGTATCGGCATCGCCTTGCAGCATAAATTGGCGCAGGCTCTGCCAGGCGCAGCCCGGCATCTCGAATGGCTGACTCAACTCCAGCAGATAAACAGCATCGCCATCAAAGTGGCCTAAGCCATGCTCAGCGATGATCGGTAAATCCTGCTTTTTCAACCACTCACGGGGAAACAGCACACCGTTGCTGTCTGCTAGAAAATGCTGTTTGCAATGCACAACCGCCCAGCCACCAGGCTGCTGGCTGTCAAGCAGTTTAGGTTGCCAGCGGATCATGCTCACACCTCCAGCGGCATGCCCAGGGCACGCACGCTTTCTGCCGCGAGATCAAGCACGCTGGGCTGGGTTTCCGGACGCATCACCGCCCCGGCTTCGAGGTAGTACTCAAGGCTGCTAAGGGCATCGGCAAGGGTTTCCAACATCTGCTCGGACGGCATATGCGGCGCATCGAACATATGCTGCTGAATGTAATCGGCGCAGGCACCGACCAACTGAGCGGCGCGTTCCTGACCAAGGAACCACAGCCCACCACGAACGGCTTGCAAACTGAACGGAACATTCGACAGATGCATGCGCTCGCCGCCCGATTCGAGGTAGGCGGTAATTGCCCGCTTGGCCAGAGCCAGCCCGGCTTGGGCCTCGTCGACCACCACAATACGGGCCTCATTGAGCTGGTGCAGGGCAAAGGAGTCAGCTTCTTCACCAGGCTGAGCCTGCGTGGGTCTTACTTCACGGCGCTCGCCGCGATCCAGACTGGCAACCATGCCTTCGACGTACAGCACCGCATCGGCCAGTTTATGCAGCTCGTGCGCTTGCGGCGCACTCTCCTCGCTCCAGCTGGCGACAGTCTGCAGTTGAGCGTTTAGGGAGTTGCCAGCCGAACTGAGGCCAACCATACCCAAGGTCTTACTCAACTTACCAAGCAGGGCATGCAAGCTATTGAGACTGTCACTTTGCAGGGTGCCGCGCTCGATCAGGTCAAGCATATCCTTGACGCTGTTGAGTTCCTCACGGATCGCCGAGCTCAGCGAGCGCATTACGGCCTGTCCGGGACCTGCCAGGCGCTGGTATTCCTCTTCCAGTAGGTGATCGGTAAAGGGTAAGGGCGTCAAACCGAACACTTCACTTAGGGCGGTCGCTTGCGGCCCACGACTGTCGGCCAGGGCCACCAAGTAGAGCAATTCTTTGAGTAACCCACGAGGCGCTTCGTATTGACCATTTACGAAAAGTTGCTTGAGCTCGCGGTCAATTCGCGAAAACAGCTGTTTACGCGACTTGCGCGCCAGCAGCTGACCGTCCACCTGCGCCTCAACAGCCGCTGCACCAACCCAGCACAGGCGACCGCGCGGCTCGTTGGCAAACAAGCTATCGAGACGACTCAGTGCACGCCCCATCAATTTGAGACTGGCTTGTGGGTTCTGCTCACGGATAAAGCCCAGCAGCCCCACTTGATACATGTGCCGTAAACGACGCGCTTCGCTCTCAGGGGCAGCGCCATCAACCGAGGGCGGCGAGGTGCGCGGGCGGGCATGGTCGAGGCGCACGCTAAAGAAGAAGCTTTCTGGCAAGGCGGCCTGACCGCCGGCCTGACGGAGATCATTGATCGCCGGCAGCAACAGCTCCGGCATTTCTTGACGGTGGGCTTCAACGTTTTCCAGATAACGGCGCAGCACATGCAATGCGTTGCTCAGGGCGGAAAGCTGCGCATCGCGCTCTTCGCCGGCACCGGCGGGAATATCAGTGGCCTGATCCAGCACTTCCTGGGCCAGTAACTCGGCACCGGCTAGTTCAATCAGATTAAGCGTACCGCGCACCTGATGCAGGTTTTCCACGGCCTGTTGCAACAGACTGCCGTTGTGACGGTCGGCGATAAAGTGTTCGAGGCTCGACTCGGCCTCTTCCATGGTGGCAAACAACTCATCGCGCACCAGATTAAGCGACGTGGCTCCAGAAACCATGAGCTATTGCGCCTCCCGCGTTAGGAAAAAAGACAGGTGGAAGGGCAACATCAGTCGGCAAACTCCGGTTTCTGCTTGCTCATATGAGCGGCCATGGCCACCCGCAGATCGGCCGATTGCAGCATGGCGGCGTTCCAGGTGGCGATGTATTCCAGGCCATCATCGACGCGGTGATCGCGCATGTAGCGAATCATTTCCTTGGTGCCACGAATGGCGACCGGCGACTTGCTAGCGATCTCACGGGCAATACCCATCACGCCCTCAAGCAAGGCATCGACATCGGCATAGGTACGATTGACCAGGCCAATGCTGCGCGCCTCCTCACCCTCAATGGTGCGGCCGGTAAAGGCCAGCTCGCGCATCATGCCATCACCAATGATGCGCGGCAGACGCTGCAAGGTACCCACGTCGGCGGCCATGCCAATGTCGATTTCCTTGATCGAGAACTGCGCATCGACCGTCGAGTAACGCATGTCGCAGGCCGAAATCAGATCAATCGCGCCGCCCAGGCAGTAGCCTTGAATGGCTGCAAGCACCGGTTTACGGCAATTGTCTACAGCGTTGAACGAGGCTTGCAGTTCAAGAATCTTGCGCCGCAGCTTTTCGGCATTGCGACCGACATCCGAGCCCAGCTGGCTGCCAATCGACGCGAGCATCATCAGGTCAATGCCGGAGGAGAAATGTTTGCCCGCGCCGGAGATCACCACCGCACGCACCTCATCGGTGTCATCAATCCAGCGGAAGATCTCGATAATCTCGCGCCAGAAGTCCGCATTCATCGCGTTGACTTTTTCTGGGCGGTTAATCACCACGTGGGCGACCTTATCTGCCAACTCGACATTAAAGGCTTTGTAGTCGGACACGGCAGTCATCCTCAGCAAGGGCGCGGAGCGCGTAAATCTTATTAGGGTAAAAATCGAGCAACTATAACAACCAACCGACAAATGTCGATGCTGGCCACTGTGACGCAGGCCACGTCATCAAAGTTAAGCTCAATTTTTACTTATCGGCGATAAGCGCTTGATCTACTGAGAAAGACTGGCGGCAAACCAGCGCATATAGCTGGTGCCGCCGGGCAAAGGTACAGGCCAGAGCAGGATCAGGCCTTGATGCAGTCCACGGTGTAGACGCCACTCTCACGCTGCAGGCCGTGCACATCGGCATCGAAACCAGGGAAGCTGCGGTCAAAGGTACGGGCAAAGGCCAAGTAATCGATGATCGAACGCGTCTGCGCAGTAAAACGCTCGCCTGGCATGATCAGCGGAATACCTGGCGGATAGGGCACCAGCATCACCGCAGCGATCCGCCCCTCCAGCTGCTCAATCGGCACCGCCTCGACTTCGCCGCGTACCAGTTGGTTGTAGGCATCAGCGGGTTTGATCGCCACTTCCGGCAGCACCGTGTACATACGCTTGAGTGCCTTGGCCGTAGCGTTTTCGCGGTAGCAGGCATGCAGCGCATCACACAGGTCACGCAGCCCCATGTCCTGATAAAACGCCTTGCCAGCCTGGGCGATAGACGGCAATACATCGCTTAACGGCAAGTTGGCGTCATAGCTGCGCTTGAACTCCAGCAACTCGGTCAGCAGCGTGCTCCACTTGCCTTTGGTAATGCCCATAGAGAACAGCACCAGGAAGGAATACAGACCGGTCTTCTCCACCACCAAGCCACGTTCCCAGAGGAACTTACTGACCACGGCAGCCGGAATGCCCCGCTCGGCCAGCTTGCCGTCGGCGGTCAGCCCTGGCGTGACCAACGTGACTTTGATCGGGTCAAGCAGCACATAGTCTTCAGCCACCTCACCAAAACCGTGCCAGTCGGCTTGCGGTTGCAGCAGCCAATCCTGAGTCACCACATCATCGGTGCCTTCGGCTTTGGCCGGCTGCCAGATGCTAAACCACCAATCATCAGCACTTAGGTTCTGCCGTAGGTTGGCCAGGGCGCGACGGAAGCTCAGCGCTTCATCGAAGGTTTCTTGAATCAGTGAGCGGCCTGCTGGACCTTCCATCATCGCCGAAGCCACATCCAGCGAGGCGATGATGCCGTACTGCGGCGAGGTGGAGATGTGCATCATAAAGGCTTCGTTGAAGCGATCTCGATCCAGTTGGCGCACACCGCCATCCTGCACATGAATCATCGAAGCCTGGCTGAATGCGGCCAGCAATTTGTGGGTGGAGTGCGTGGTAAACACCAGCGGCGCTGCTTCGGTACGTGCGGTGCCCATGCCGTAACGCCCGGCATAGAACTCATGAAATGCTGCATAGGCATACCAGGCCTCGTCGAAATGCAGCACTTCAACGCTGTTGCCCAGGGTCTGCTTGATCAATTCTGCGTTGTAGCAAAGGCCGTCGTAGGTCGAGTTGGTCACCACCACCAGCTTGACCATCGCCCCGCTGCTGCTCGGCACACGACCGCGTGCCAGTGGGCTGGCATCGATCTTGGCCTGGATCGATTCACGGCTGAATTCGCTCAGTGGAATCGGCCCGATGATGCCCAGCTCGTTGCGCTCTGGGCACAGGTACAACGGGATCGCACCGGTCATGATGATCGAATGCAGGATCGACTTATGGCAGTTGCGATCCACCAGCACTAGGTCATCCCGGCCGACCATGCTGTGCCAGACGATTTTGTTGGCAGTCGAGGTGCCGTTGATCACGAAATAGGTGTGATCGGCGCCAAAGTTACGCGCCGCGCGGGCTTCAGCCTCGGCGAGCGGGCCGGTGTGATCGAGCAACGAACCCAACTCAGGCACCGATACCGATAGATCAGAACGCAGGGTGTTTTCCCCGAAGAACTGGTGAAACGCCTGCCCCACCGGGCTCTTGCGATAGGCCACGCCGCCGCCATGGCCGGGCGTGTGCCAGGAATAGTTGGATTGCGCCGTGTGCTGCACCAGCGCCTTGAAGAATGGCGGCAACAGGCAATCCAGATAATTGCGCGCCGCGCGGGCCACCTGGCGGGCCAGGAACGGCACGGTGTCTTCGAACAGATAGAGGATGCCGCGCAACTGGTTGAGATCCACCATGGCCTCAGCCGGCGCATTCTCGATGGTCACCTGCTCACCGAGGGCAAAAATCGGCAACTGTGGCGCACGACGGCGGGCGATGCGGATCAGCTCAACCATGTCCTGCAGCAGGTTCTTGTTTTCACCCGCACCTTCGGCCGCGACCAGGATGCAGGCCAGGCCGTGGTGTGTGGAAGCGACGATGCGCCCCTCGGCGGAGCTGGCGGTAGACAGAATGCTGAAGCCGTCCTGCTCCAGTTCTTGGGCGATGGCGCGCACCCGGTCACCGGCCACGGTATCGGCCTTGATGTCACGGTGCACGATCAGGACGGGGAACTTGAGGTCTTTATACATTGTGGCGTCCCTGAGTGTGACAGGCTGAGCCTGCCTATCGCCTCAGGGTAGAGGCTGGCTCCGCCAGGCGGAACCCCCTCTGCGTGACGCTGTACGAAAAGGTCGCGAGTGGATAACTCGCGACGTTCCTACACCTCAGCCTTGGGCTGCTCCATTTGCACCCAGAGCGGCGGCGCACCTGCAGATTTTTCGATGATCGCAAGGCGCGCCGCGTGCTCGGCGAGCTCTGTAGCGCTGGCCAGGATCACCCGTGTACGCGCGCGCTCAGCAGGTAGGCGGCGGATCGCACTGGGCTGCTGACGGCCATTGCTGTCGCCTTCCGAGCCATCGCCAGCCAGGGACAGATTGGTCTGCCCACCAGTCATGGTCAGGTAGACGTCAGCCAGAATCTCGGCGTCGAGCAAAGCGCCGTGCAGATCACGACCAGAGTTATCAACGCCATAGCGTTTGCACAAGGCATCGAGGTTGTTGCGCTGTCCTGGATGGCGCTCGCGGGCCATCATCAGGGTGTCGAGGATCGAGCAGTGCTCGCTGATATCGGCGCGGTCGTCCTGCTTGATCAGGGCAAATTCGTTGTTGATAAAGCCAACGTCGAACGCCGCGTTGTGAATGATCAGCTGCGCGCCCTTGATGAATTCGAAGAACTCATCGGCGACTTCCTTGAAGCGCGGCTTGTCTTTGACAAAGTCGTTGGTGATGCCGTGCACCGCAATCGCGCCTTCGTCGATTTCGCGATCAGGCTGCAGATAAACATGGAAATGCCGACCGGTCAGACGCCGGCCGATCAGTTCAACACAGCCGATTTCGATGATCCGGTGACCATCGGCCACCGGCATACCGGTGGTTTCGGTATCGAGTACGACGCTACGCATGCTTCTTTGCCCTCACTTCATCCACACCGCGGTTGGCCAGTTGATCGGCCTTCTCGTTACCCGGATGGCCGGTATGACCGCGCACCCACTGCCAGGTAACGTTATGCCGATTGACCTGTTCGTCCAGCGCCTGCCAAAGGTCGGCGTTTTTCACTGGCTCCTTGGCGGCGGTCTTCCAGCCACGTTTCTTCCAGTTCGGCATCCACTCCTGGATGCCTTTCATCACATACTGCGAGTCAGTCACCAGGCGCACCGAACAGGGACGCGTCAGCGCGATCAAGGCACAAATCGCCGCCATCAGTTCCATGCGGTTATTGGTGGTGTTGGGTTCACCGCCCCATAGCTCCTTCTCTACACCCTTGCAAATCAGTAACGCTCCCCAGCCACCCACGCCAGGATTACCTTTGCAGGCGCCGTCGGTGTAGATCTCGACCTGTTCACTCATGTATCTGCAATCTCTCGCTCAAT
The DNA here is from genome assembly GCF_002786345.1 of Pseudomonas sp. FEMGT703P. Taxonomy (NCBI): domain Bacteria; kingdom Pseudomonadati; phylum Pseudomonadota; class Gammaproteobacteria; order Pseudomonadales; family Pseudomonadaceae; genus Pseudomonas; species Pseudomonas sp. FEMGT703P. The sequence continues at coordinate 725,046 of NZ_PGCM01000010.1, forward strand.
TAGTCCGGCCGGTGCTATTTCTGAGGTGTTTCGCGGCGGCTGACTTTGGCCACGGGCATCGGCAGCAATTTACCTACCGGCTGCCGGTTGGGTTGGCGCAATGGCCGTAGCCCCACAACCAGCTTACGGGCCACCAGCACGTAAAAACCGCCACCGGGTGGCTGCCATGCCGCGCCTAAACGTTCCAGCCCCGCCAACCGCGCCTGCCAGGCCGGCGAAGAAAGCGGCGGACGATAGCACCCGAAGCGGCGTTTCTCCAGCGCGAAACCCAGCAGGTGCAACCAGTCACTGACCCGACTGGGCGCGATACAGCGCGCCTGACGCAAGGCATCGCGTGTTATGAAATGACGCATACCCCAGGTGCTCATCGGGTTGATACCCACGATCAGCAGATGACCGCCTGGGCGTACGCTGCGCGCCGCCTCACGGAGCAAACCGTGGGGTGACAGGCTGAAATCCAGGCCGTGCTGAACCACCACCACATCGGCCGCATGCTCGGTGAGCGGCCAGGATTGCTCCTCACAAACAATTTCCACGCCCTTGAACGGCGCGCCCAGGCGCACACTGCGCTGAATCTGCTGAGCATCCGGCGGCGTTTCGGCGGCTGGGCCGTAATGCACCAGGTAACCGCCAAAGAAGCGCGCCAGCTCTTCCTCCAGCAATTGCCGCTCCTGCTCCAGCAGCAACTGCCCGAGTGGGCCACTCAGCCAAGCGCGCGCTGAGGCAACAAGGTCAAGCCATTCACTGTCTGCATGGGCAAAAGGGTGATCGGACATAAGGGGCTACTCCCGTATTATTCGCGACCGAGCTCGAGCTTAGAGTCTACTCACGACCTCGCGAGCTAGAGTCCTGCAAGGCAAGAACAGGCGAGGAAGCGGAGTGTACTTTTGTACATGAGCATTCCGAGCCTGTTTTTAACGCAGCAGGGCTGACGCGCAGCAGATCGTGCTGCATAGCCAGCATCGCCATTGCACCCTAAGATGCACCTTTGTGCCCTGCTTAGCGACCGACTGATGATAAAAATCGACGCCCTGCCCGCATTCTCCGACAACTATATATGGCTGCTGCAAGACCTGAAGCAGCGTCGCTGCGCGGTTGTTGACCCGGGTGACGCCGCGCCGGTCGAGGCCTGGCTGACGGCCAACCCAGGCTGGCAGTTGAGCGATATTCTGATCACCCACCATCATTTCGATCACGTCGGCGGCATTGAACGACTGAAGGCGGCCACCGGTGCGCGTGTAATGGGGCCGGCCAACGAAAAAATTCCAGGGCGCGACCTGGCGCTGCGAGACGGCGACCAGGCTGAAGTGCTGGGCCAACGATTCGACATATACGAAGTACCGGGGCACACACTCGGGCATATCGCTTTTATCCAGCCTGAACAGCACTGGCTGTTCTGTGGCGACACGCTTTTTGCTGGCGGCTGTGGTCGCTTGTTTGAAGGCAGCCCCGAGCAAATGCATCACTCGCTCAGTCGCTTGGCTGCCCTCCCCGAACAAACGCAAGTGTTCTGCACCCACGAATACACCTTGGGCAACCTGCGCTTTGCCGCGGCCGTTGAGCCCGCTAATCCAGACATCAATCAACGCCTGGCCCAGGTCAGCCAATGGCGCGAAGCTGGGCACATGAGCCTTCCTTCATCGATTGGCCTAGAGCGCGCTACCAACCCTTTTCTGCGTAGCGCACAACCGTCGGTCAGCGCCCGCATCACTGAACGTGATGGGCCTGAAAATCGAACCCCCGCTCAGGTATTCGCGGCATTGCGCGCCTGGAAGGACCATTTCTAAACCTCGACAACCACACAAAAGGCTGGTTAAAACTTGACCAGGAGCAGACTGGTTCCTAGAATCGCTCGACCTTTTCGCCGGGAAGCACACCGCCGCCAATGCCCTTATCACCACGCAAGACCTTGATTTTAAAGGCATTGGCACAAAGCGCTCAGACGCTTGTGGTGATCATGTGCGTAACCCTGGCCGGCTGTCAGACCAGTAACCAATACCGCCCTGACAGTGGCCGCGACACTGACCGTGCGGTTGGCCTTGAGCAAGAGCCGGAGTGGCTCAACAGCGGCGTCGCGCCGACGCCCGACGAGCCAAAAGACATCTGGGAACGGGTGCGCAACGGCTATCAACTGCAGGACACCATCACCCTCAACCCGCGTATCGAGCAACAGCGTCTGTGGTTCGTCAGTAACCCTACGTTTATCGAGAAAGCCGGCGAGCGCAGCAGCCCCTATATCCACTTCATCGTTGAGCGCCTGGAGCAGCGCAATATGCCGATGGAGCTGGCACTGCTGCCGATGATCGAAAGCTCCTACAACCCGCTGGCCTACTCCCATGCTCATGCGGTTGGGCTGTGGCAGTTCATCCCGTCCACCGGGCGCAACTTCAACCTGCGCCAAACCAACTGGTACGACGGCCGCCGCGATGTAATGGCCTCGACCGATGCGGCAATCAGCTATCTGACGCGCCTAAAAGAAATGTTCAACGGCGACTGGCTGTTAGCCCTGGCAGCCTATAACGCTGGCGAAGGCCGAGTGAGCCGAGCGATTGAGCGCAACCAGAAGCTCGGTCTGCCGACCGACTACTGGAACCTCTCGCTGCCAGTGGAAACCCAGAATTACGTGCCCAAGCTACTGGCCCTCTCGCAAGTGGTGATGACGCCGCAAGCCTATGGCGTCAGCCTCGCGCCGATTGCCAATGAACCCTACTTCGAGAAGGTTGCCTTCACTCAGCGCATGGACCTTGCACGTGTCGCCGCCATGGCAGATCTGGATGAAGACGAGCTGTACCTGCTCAACCCCGCGTTCAAAAAAGGCATTACCCTCGACGGCCCTAAGCACCTGCTGATACCCACTGATAAAGCCGAGTTGCTGACCGCCAACCTGTCCTTGATGAAGCCTCAGGAGCAGGTGGACTGGCAGCAATACCGCGTACGCTCCGGTGACAGCCTGCACACCATCGCCAACCGGCACCAGCTCACGGTGAACACCCTCAAAGACATCAATAAGCTTTCAAGCAATAACCTGCGCATTGGCCAGGTGCTGAGTATCCCCGCGCAACCGGGTGTACCCGCGCGCGAACCGGTATTCCAACGCAGCGTGGCCCACAGTGCCCCCAGCCGTACCTATCGGGTGAAAAACGGTGACAACCTCTGGCAGATCGCCAAAAACCACCAGGTCGCCGTGAAGGATGTGCAGCGCTGGAATAAGCTTTCCGGCAACAGCCTGCGTGTCGGTCAAGTGCTCACCCTACACGCCGGCAGCCAACTCAGTGGTGCAAGCGGCAGCAGTGGCAGCGCCCCACGGCGTCAGGGCGCAACCTACTACAAGGTGCGCCAGGGTGACTCGCTGTACCTGATCGCTAAGCGCTTCAAGGTGCCGATGAAGAGCCTGCAGAGCTGGAATCCCAAAGCTGGCAGGGCGCTCAAGCCAGGGCAGACCTTGACCCTGTACAGCCTAAACTGATTACGCCTTCTTGCTCATCGCCTCCAGGCAACGCCCGGTCAACTGGGTAAAACGCTGAAAGGCGACAAACTGCTCGTGCTTCAAGGCCCGCCCCGATACCCGACTGTCGGCATACAGCAAGCCAATTTCGCGGGTGCCGGCCAACAACGGGGCAATAAAGAACATCCCCTGCCCTAGGCGTTGGCGAATCGGTTGAGTGACCAACTCATTCAGGTTGTAACTGGCCGGCACCCCCATCCAGAGGGCCTCTTTGTTGCGCAGGGCATAACTGAAAATATGCGGCTGTTCGGTTTGTTCAACCGGCAAAATAAAATCATGGGCCCAACCGGCCGTTCCCTCGCCCATCACACGCTTGCAGCGGAAACAACTCTGCCCATCTGACAGCACCACCAGCATGATGCGCTCAAGCCCCGCGCCCAGATGAAGCCCCTTGAACAAGGTATCGAGCACCATACCCAGATCACCACGGCGCGAAACCATTAAGCCAAGGTCCTGGAGCGCTTGCTGCAAAACCAGCAAGTTGGGCTGCAGCAGGCGTGCCTTGCGTTGCTCCTGTTGCAGACGAATCTGCTCCGGGTCGGTATTGGGGATCAGCTTGCATAGCTGACTGGCGCCAAAGGTCGCCGCCATCTTCACGGTTTCCTCAGCGCTGGCCAGCACCTGCTGCATGGCTTCTTGAGGGGTCACCCCGATGAAACTGGCCAACTGCCCTACCAGCGCCTCCATTACTGGAGTATCCCAGCCATCCAGCGCGGCCTGACTGATCTTTGCCCCTAGGGTCACGGCTTTGACGGCCGGGTCATTCTGGCTGGTGGACTGATGCGCCAGGCTGACGGTGTCACCCAGGTTCCAGCTTTTCACCAGCGCCAAACTGAGCTGACGGAAACTGGTGCCCAGTTGTTGCATCACCAGCTCGTCCACATCGATTCCAGGTTGCGCCAGAGCACTGGCCAGATCATCCGCCGCATCACCGGCGCAGCCCCAGAACGCCAGCTCACCGACGTTATGTAACAAGGCGGCGATAAACACTTCCTCATCATTTTTAGTCAGCACGTAGCCGGCGATATTGCGCGCTTGCACGGCGGCGTGAAACGAGCGCGCCAACAGTTCAGCAAGCTGATCGCGGGAGCTGCGTGCCAGCAGGCCGTCGATCAGGCTGACCGACAGGCCGATCTGCCGTACGTTGTCGAAGCCAATCAGCACGATTGCTCGGGAAATAGTGCGAATAGGCTCCTGCGAGGGGTTGTAGTAGACACTATTGCCGATACGCAGCACCTTGGTGGTCAAGGCCGCGTCGCGTAGCAGAACGTCTGCCAGTTGCTGCACGGACGATTTGTCACCCAGGGTCAAACGATGCAGATCCTGCACCACCGTAGCCAGGGCGGGTAATTCGGCTTGGTTGAAGCGATCGATCCATGACTGCAAACCATGGCAGGCTGTTAGCAAAATGATGCCCTCGCAGTGGATCACTTGAGTGTAGTCAAAGTGCCGCCATCAACGGCTGTCGAACCTACCCTTTTTCCAGCCGATACAAGCTGTTAATGTGCCTGACCAGCAGCCCACAAGACGCCACGGATCGGATATTTCACTTGATACGTCCCCTCCTCTCGTTACTTCTCTGCATGGCCATCAGTTCATCTGCCTGGGCCACTCTGTATAAAAGCCACGGTTACGCCCAGTTTGGCGAGCTGAAGTATCCCGCCAGCTTCACCCATTTCGCCTGGGTCAACCCGGAAGCCCCTAAAGGTGGCACGCTGCGGATGATGGCCAACGGCACGTTCGACACGCTCAACCCTTACACTTTCAAGGGCAGCAGCCCGATCAGCACGGCCAATTTCCTGCAGTACGGGGTCAACGAGCTGAACGCGCCACTGATGGTCGGCACCGGCGCCTATGACCCTTCCGGTGACGAGCCAGCTTCCAGCTACGGCCTGATCTCCGAGTCGGTGGAGTACAGCGATGATCGCAGCTGGGTGGTGTTCAACCTGCGTCCCGAGGCGCGCTTTCACGACGGCAAGCCGATTACCGCCTATGATGTGGCCTTCTCCTACCGCCTGCTGCTCAAAGACGGTCACCCGCAGTACCGCACCAACCTGCAGGAAGTAAAACGGGTCGATATCCTCAATCGCCACAGCATCCGTTTTGTTCTCAAGCGTGCCGGCAACTCCCTGCTGATCCTGCGCCTCGGTGAATTACCGGTGCTGCCGCAGCACTACTGGAAAGGCCGCGACTTCAAGGCCACCACTTATGAGCCGCCGCTGGGCAGCGGCCCTTACCGAATTACCCAAGTCAGCCCTGGGCGCAGCCTGCGCTTTGAACGAGTTAAGGACTGGTGGGGCGCCAAATTGCCGGTCAACCGCGGCAAGTACAATTTTGACCAAGTCGACGTGGAGTTCTACCGCGACAGCCATGTGGCGTTTGAGGCGTTCAAGGCCGGTGAATTCGACATTTATATCGAACAGCAGGCGAAGAACTGGGCCAATGGCTATCGCTTCCCGGCATTAAGCCGTGGCGAAGTGATCCGCGCCGAGATTCCGCACCAGATCCCGACCCAGACCCAAGCGCTGTTTATGAACACCCGCCGCGAGGTGTTTGCTGACCGCCAGGTACGCGAAGCCCTAGGCCTGATGTTCGACTTCGAGTGGGCCAACCGCGCACTGTTCAACAGCTCCTACACCCGCGCCAAAAGTTATTACCCCAACAGCGAGTTCTCAGCCAGCGGCAAACCAGAAGGCGCCGAGTGGCTGTTGCTCTCGCCCTACCGCAAACAGTTGCAGGCGCGCCTGTTCAGCGAACCATTCAGCATGCCGCAGACCGATGGCCGGGGCATACCGCGGGAAACCTTGCGCCGCGCCCTCGGTCTATTGGCCGAAGCCGGTTGGAAGCCTTCCGGCCAACGCCTGCTCAACAGTGAGGGGCAGCCGCTGCGCTTTGAAATATTGCTGGTCAACCCGAACCTTGAACGCATTTTGCAGCCCTTTACTGAAAATCTCGCCAGCATTGGTATACAAGCCAACCTGCGCACCGTCGACCGCGCCCAATACAAGCAGCGCCTAGACCAATACGACTTCGACATGATTCTGCTGACCCTGCCGCAAACCCTCAGCCCTGGCCTTGAACAGTCGCTGTATTTCCACTCGTCTCAGGCCAAGGTCAAAGGCGGCAGAAACTATGCGGGGGTTACCCACCCGGTGGTCGACGCCATGATCGAAAAACTGCTGTCGGCGCAGAGCCGCGACGAGCAGATCGCCGCCACTCGAGCCCTTGACCGAGTACTGTTGTGGCAGCACTACAGCATTCCAAACTGGTATATCGATTACCACCGCCTGGCTTACCGCAACCGATTTGCCTTCGTCACCACGCCGCCCTACACCCTAGGCCTGCGTACCTGGTGGCTGAAATCCATGGAGAACGCTGAATGACCCATGCATTGCGCGCCCTGTTTATCCACATCAGCAGCATTGCCCTGCTTGGTGTCGCCAGCCTGGCCCTGGCCGGCCCCAAGCACGCACAAACCTTGTACGACGAGCCACCCAAGTACCCGGCTAACTTCAAGCACTTCGACTATGTAAATCCGGATGCGCCCAAAGGCGGCACCCTGCGTCAGGCCGGTTTTGGCGGCTTCGATAGCCTCAACCCCTTCATTAACAAGGGCGTGCCGGCCGACGATATCGGCATGATCTACGACACCCTGACACGCCATGGTCTGGATGAACCCTTTACCGAATACGGTCTGCTCGCAGAAAAGATCGAGAAAGCCCCGGACAACGCCTGGGTACGCTTCTACCTGCGCCCCGAGGCACGCTTCCACGACGGTCAGCCGGTGACCGCCGAAGATGTCAAGTTCAGCTTCGATACGCTGATGAGCAAAGGCGCACCGATGTACCGCGGCTACTACGCCGATGTCGAAAAGGTCGAGGTCGAAAGCCCCCAGCGTGTCCGTTTTGTCTTCAAACAGGCTGGGAACCGTGAGCTGCCGCTGATCGTCGGCCAATTGCCGGTATTGCCAAAGCACTGGTGGGCCGAGCGTGACTTCAGTAAAGGCAACCTCGATGTGCCGCTGGGCAGTGGGCCTTACAAGGTGGCGGACGTGCAGGCCGGCCGCTCGATTCGCTATGAGCGGGTCAAGGACTGGTGGGGCAAGGACTTGCCGGTCAATCGCGGGTTCTACAATTTCGACACACTGGAAATCGACTATTACCGCGACAACACCGTCGCTCTTGAAGCACTCAAGGCTGGGCAATTCGACTATTGGCTGGAAACCAGCGCAAAGAACTGGGCTACCGCCTATAACACCCCCGCAGTTGCCAATGGCCAGCTGATCAAGGAAGAAATCGCCAACCACAACCCCACGGGCATGCAGGGCTTTATCTTCAACACCCGCCGCCCGTTGTTCACGGACCGCCGCGTACGTGAAGCCCTGGGCCTGCTGTTCGATTACGAGTGGGCCAACCGCCAGCTGTTCAACGGCGCCTACACGCGCACGCGCAGCTACTTCGACAACTCCGAACTGGCCTCAGTCGGCCTACCGTCCGCAGATGAGTTGAAGCTACTTGAGCCGCTGCGCGTGCAGATTCCGCCCCAGGTATTTACCGACGAGTACCACCCCCCTGTCACCGATGGCAGCGGCATCATTCGTGAGCAACAACGCCGCGCTTATCAGTTGCTGCAGGAAGCCGGCTGGCGCGTGGATGGCGATCAGATGCTCGACAGCACAGGCAAACCGGTGAGCTTCGAGTTCCTGCTGGCGCAAACCGAATTCGAACGCGTCCTGCTGCCGTTCAAACGTAACCTGGCTGACCTGGGCATCGAACTGGTTATCCGCCGCGTTGACGTGTCCCAGTACATCAACCGCCTGCGTTCACGTGACTTTGATCTGATCGTCGGTGGCTTTGGTCAGTCCAACTCCCCTGGCAACGAACAGCGCGAATACTGGCACTCCAGCAGCGCCGACAACCCCGGCAGCCGAAACTTTATTGGCCTGAAAGACCCGGCCGTGGACAGTCTGGTAGAGGGTCTGATTAACGCCGACTCGCGCCAGAGCCTGATCACCCACACCCGTGCCCTCGACCGTGTGCTGCTGTGGGGCCATTACGTGGTGCCCAACTGGCATATCAAGACCTGGCGCGTGGCCTACTGGAACCGCTTTGAGCACCCGGAAATAAGCCCGAAATACGACATAGGCCTGCACACCTGGTGGGCCCGCGAGAAATCACCTGAAGCCGTAGCCGACGAAGCTGCCGCTCACCCCGCCGTAGACGTGGAGCAATAAGATGCTGGCGTATATCTTTCGTCGGCTGCTGCTGATCATCCCCACGCTGTTCGGCATTCTGTTGATCAACTTCATCATCATCCAGGCCGCCCCCGGTGGCCCGGTCGAGCAGATGATCGCCAAGCTGGAAGGCTTTGACGGCGCTACCAGCCGGATTGCCGGCGGCGGTGCCGAAGTTTCGGTGGCCGGTTCCAACTACCGCGGCGCCCAGGGCCTGGACCCCGAGCTGGTGGCAGAAATTGAGCGCATGTACGGCTTCGATAAATCCGCCCCGGAACGCTTCTGGCTGATGCTCAAAAGCTATGCGCAGCTGGACTTCGGCTCGAGCTTCTTCCGCGATGCTGAGGTCATCGACCTGATCATCGAGAAGATGCCAGTGTCGATCTCCCTTGGGCTGTGGAGCACGCTGATCATGTACCTAGTGTCGATCCCGCTGGGCATTGCCAAGGCCACTCGCCACGGCAGCGCCTTCGACGTCTGGACCAGCTCGGCGATCATCGTCGGTTACGCCATCCCTGCCTTCCTCTTCGCCATTCTGCTGATCGTGCTGTTTGCTGGCGGCAGCTACTGGGACTGGTTCCCGCTGCGCGGGCTGACGTCTAACAATTTCGACGAGCTGAGCTTTACCGGCAAGCTGCTCGACTATTTCTGGCACCTGGCGCTGCCCGTCACCGCACTGGTGATCGGCAACTTCGCCACCCTGACGCTGCTGACCAAAAACAGCTTTCTCGATGAGATCAACAAACAGTACGTGGTCACCGCTCGCGCCAAGGGCCTGAGCAACATCCGCGTGCTCTATGGCCATGTGTTCCGTAACGCCATGCTGATCATCATCGCCGGCTTCCCGGCGGCCTTTATCGGCATCTTCTTTACCGGCTCATTGCTGATCGAGGTGATCTTCTCCCTCGATGGCCTCGGCCTGATGAGTTTCGAGGCCGCAATCAACCGCGATTACCCGGTGGTGTTCGGCACCCTGTTTATCTTCACGTTGCTGGGCCTGGTGGTGAAATTGATCGGCGACATTACCTACACCCTGGTCGATCCGCGTATCGACTTCGAAAGCCGGGAGGGTTGAGATGAAACTGTCCCCAATCAATCAACGCCGCTTCCAGCTGTTCAAGGCGCACAAACGCGGCTGGTGGTCGCTGTGGGTGTTCCTCGCACTGTTCTTCGTCACCCTCGGCGCCGAGCTGATCGCCAACGATAAGCCGTTGGTGGTGAGCTACGACAGCGAACTGTATTTCCCGGTATTCAAGCGCTACCCGGAAACCACCTTCGGCGGTGAATTCCCGCTGCAGGCCAACTACAAAAGCCCTTACATCCAAGAGCTGATCAAGGAAAAGGACGGCTGGATGATCTGGCCGCCGATCCGCTACAGCTACTCCAGCATCAATTACGACCTGCAAGTGCCCGCCCCAGCGCCACCGTCAGCGGAAAACCTGCTGGGCACTGATGACCAGGGCCGCGATGTTCTGGCACGGGTGATTTATGGCTTCCGCATTTCCGTGCTGTTTGCCCTGATTCTGACCTTGGCCAGTTCGGTAATCGGAGTATTTGCCGGCGCCCTGCAGGGCTTCTATGGCGGCTGGGTCGACTTGGCCGGGCAACGCTTTCTGGAAATCTGGTCCGGGCTGCCAGTGCTCTATCTGCTGATCATCCTCGCCAGCTTCGTGCAGCCGAACTTCTGGTGGCTGCTGGGCATCATGTTGCTGTTCTCCTGGATGAGCCTGGTGGACGTGGTGCGCGCCGAGTTCCTGCGTGGGCGCAACCTGGAATATGTGCGCGCAGCCCGTGCGTTGGGCATGCAGAACGGCTCAATCATGTTCCGTCACATCCTGCCCAACGCGATGATTTCCACCATGACCTTTATGCCGTTCATCCTCACCGGCGCGATCGGCACCCTCACTGCGCTGGATTTCCTCGGCTTCGGCCTGCCGCCGGGCGCGCCGTCATTGGGTGAGCTGGTGGCCCAGGGCAAATCCAACCTGCAGGCGCCCTGGCTCGGTATCAGCGCCTTTGCCGTGCTCGCTCTGATGCTCAGCCTGCTGGTGTTTATCGGCGAAGCGGCACGCGATGCCTTCGATCCGAGGAAATGACATGATCGACTCCAACACCCTCATCGAAGTCCGCGACCTCGCGGTCGAATTCGTCACCGGCAGCCTGAAACAGCGCGTGCTCGAAGGCGTCAGCTTCGACATCAAGCGCGGCGAAACCCTGGCTTTGGTGGGCGAAAGCGGCTCGGGAAAATCAGTCACCGCGCACTCAATCCTGCGTCTGCTGCCCTACCCGCTGGCGCAGCACCCCAGCGGCAGCATTCACTACGCCGGACAAGACCTGCTCAAACTGAACGAGAACAAGCTGCGCGGCATCCGCGGCAACCGCATCGCCATGGTCTTTCAAGAGCCCATGACCTCGCTGAACCCGCTGCACAGCATCGAAAAGCAGATCAACGAAGTGCTAACCCTGCATAAAGGCCTGCGCGGCAAGGCCGCCACGGCTCGCACTCTGGAACTGCTCGAACTGGTCGGCATTCCCGAACCGCATAAGCGCCTCAAGGCCTATCCACACGAGCTATCAGGCGGCCAACGACAGCGTGTGGTGATCGCCATGGCCCTGGCCAACGAGCCGGAACTGCTGATCGCCGACGAGCCAACCACCGCGCTGGACGTCACCGTGCAACTGAAGATCCTTGAGCTGCTCAAGGACCTGCAGGCGCGCCTAGGCATGGCGATTCTGCTGATCAGCCACGATCTCAACCTGGTGCGGCGCATAGCCCATCGCGTCTGCGTCATGCAGCGCGGACATATCGTCGAACAAGCGGCCTGCGAAACGCTATTTAAAGATCCACAGCACCCCTATACCCGAGAGCTGCTAGGCGCCGAGCCAACTGGCGGCCCAGTCGATCAGCCGCCTGGCCAAACCATGCTGGAAATCGACAACCTGCGTGTCTGGTTCCCGATCAAGAAGGGCCTGCTGCGCCGCACGGTCGACCATGTCAAAGCCGTGGACGGCATCAACTTCAGCCTGCCGCAGGGTCATACCTTGGGTATCGTCGGCGAAAGCGGCTCGGGTAAATCCACCCTGGGTTTGGCGATTCTGCGTCTGCTCGGCAGTCAAGGTGGTATCCGCTTCCAGGGCCAGGCGATCGATAGCCTGTCGCAAGAGGATGTACGCCCTCTGCGCCGGCAAATGCAGGTGGTGTTTCAGGACCCCTTCGGCAGCCTCAGTCCGCGTATGTCAGTTGGCCAGATTATTGGCGAAGGCCTGCAGATCCACCGCATGGGCAGCGAAGCCGAACAGGAACAGGCCATTATCGACGCACTGGTGGAAGTGGGGCTGGACCCTGAAACCCGTCACCGCTATCCCCACGAGTTCTCCGGTGGCCAGCGCCAACGCATCGCCATCGCCCGCGCCCTGGTGCTGAAACCCGCGCTGATCCTGCTGGATGAGCCGACCTCAGCCCTCGACCGCACCGTGCAGCGCCAGGTGGTCGAATTACTGCGTTCACTACAGGCCAAATACAACCTGACCTACTTGTTCATCAGCCATGACCTGGCCGTGGTCAGGGCCCTGAGTCACCAGGTGATGGTGGTGAAACAAGGCAAAGTGGTCGAACAAGGCCCGGCTGAACGTGTCTTTGCCGCGCCACAGGACATCTATACACAACAGTTGCTGGAAGCGGCCTTTATGGTCCCAGCTGGCTAATTCTTGTAGACAGGAAGAGGAATCACACCCATGGGTTTTCTAAGCGGCAAGCGCGTACTGATCGTTGGCGTCGCCAGCAAACTGTCCATTGCCTCCGGTATCGCAGCAGCCATGCACCGTGAAGGCGCCGAACTGGCCTTCACCTATCAAAACGAAAAGCTCAAAGGCCGCGTTGAAGGCTTTGCCGCTGATTGGGGCTCGAACGCTGACCTGTGCTTCCCATGCGATGTGGCAAACGATGAGGAAATCGCCTCGGTCTTCGAAGCCCTGAGCAAGAAGTGGGACGGCCTGGATTGCATCGTTCACTCCGTTGGCTTCGCCCCAGGCGACCAACTGGACGGTGACTTCACCGACGTCACCACCCGCGAAGGCTTCCGCATCGCACACGACATCAGTGCCTACAGTTTCGTCGCCCTGGCCAAAGCCGGCCGCGAGATGATGAAAGGCCGCAATGGCAGCCTGCTGACCCTGTCCTACCTGGGTGCAGAGCGCACCATGCCCAACTACAACGTGATGGGCATGGCCAAGGCCAGCCTGGAAGCCGGCGTACGCTACCTGGCCGGCAGCCTCGGCCCAGAGGGCACCCGCGTCAACGCCATCTCCGCTGGCCCGATCCGCACCCTGGCGGCCTCCGGGATCAAGAGCTTCCGCAAGATGCTCGCCGCCAACGAGAAGCAGACCCCGCTGCGTCGCAACGTGACCATCGAAGAAGTCGGCAACGCCGGCGCCTTCCTCTGCTCGGACCTGGCTTCGGGCGTTAGCGGCGAGATCATGTACGTCGACGGCGGTTTCAACACCACTGCCATGGGCGCTATGGAAGAGTAAGCAGTTAAATCGCAGCAATAAAAAAGGCCGCTTAATTAAGCGGCCTTTTTTATTCTTCAGTGATATTGATCAGAAACGTTCGATATCCGCTGTCTCTTCCAGCTGCTTGCGGAACGCTTCGAAGTCCTGCTGACCGACGCGTGAAGCGAGGAAGCGGCTGTACATGGCCTTGTCCTCATCCGACAGTGTTTGCTCCGGATGGCTCACGCCATTGAGACGGATGATCATAAAATCACCGTTGCTCAAACTGAGGCCAGTGAAGGTCGGCTTGTCAGCTGCTTCAGGCTTAGGCATACGGAACAACGCTTGCAGCACCACCGGCTCAACGCCTTCCTGGCTACGAGTGGCCGCTTCGACCACATTCCAGCCCTGCTTGGCATCGGCCTGGGTAACCGGCGTCTGACCGTCACGCAAAGCAGCCAGCTGCTCTTCACCCTTGGCTTTCACGGCTTCGCTTGCGCGAACCTTGGTCAACTGGGCGCGGATGCTATCGGCAACCTGCTCAAGCGGCAGCTGCTCAGGTTTGTTGTGCTCTTTAACGCGCACCACCACCACTGTGTTCGGATCAAGCTCGATCACACTGCTGTTACTGCCGTCTTCCAGCACTTCATCACTGAATGCCGCCTGAATCACCTGACGATTGGCCGTCAGACCTTCAGCGCCGCCCTGGCGACCGAACGCTTCGGTCGTCTTGACCTCCAGGCCGAGTTCCTGAGCGGGCTGAGCCAAGTCAGATGACTCAAACGCGGCATCTTCGAGGTCTTTTGACACTTCGACAAAGCGCTGCTCAACCTGACGCGCCTTGAGGTCGCGCTGCAGTTTTTCTTCCAGACTGGCGAAGCTCGGCACTTCCGGCGCCTGAACACCGAGGAGTTTGATCAAGTGCCAACCAAACTCGCTGCGCACGGGAGCAGATACGGCATTTTCTTCCAGCGCATACAACGCTTCTTCAAAGGCCGGGTCATAAACGCCAGGGCCGGCAAAGCCCAGATCACCGCCCTCACCTGCCGAACCCGAATCATCGGAGACTTCTTTGGCCAGTGCGGCGAACTCTTCGCCTTGCTCGAGACGCTTCTGCACCGCGACCAACTTGGCCTGGGCTTGCTCGTCATTCAGCTTATCGTTGACCTCAACCAGAATGTGCGCGGCACGGCGCTGTTCGGCGAGGTTGGCGATTTCACTCTGATAAGCGCTTTGCAGCGCCTCATCGGTGACTTCAACCTGATCGAAGAAAGCGTCTTTTTTCAGCTCGACGTATTCCAGCACAACCTGCTCAGGAGTCATGAACTCGCTGGCCTGAGCGTCATAGTAGGCCTTGATATCGTCATCGCTGAGCGTGACCGCGTTCAGATCAGCCTTGAGAGTCAGGGTCGCGAAATCACGTGTCTGCTTTTCCAGTGCGGCAAACGCCTGCACCTGAGCATCAGTGACAAAACCGCTGTTAGCCAAACCGGCGCGCAGCTGACCGATGAGCATTTCCTGCTCAAGCATCTGACGGAACTGCAAACGGCTGTAGCCCAACTGACGGATAACCTGATCAAAGCGCTCTGCATTGAACTGGCCATCAACCAGGAACTCAGGGGTTTTCAGGATCAGTTGGTCCAACGCTTGTTGCGAGAAGGCAAACTTGGCGTCTTTGGCGCTATCGAGCAACAAAGTACGCTCAACCAAGCCATTCAGCGCGGCTTCGCGCAGCAGTTTCTCATCCAGCAAGGACGCATCGAAATCACGCCCCAACTGCTGAAGCAATTGACGACGCTGCATCTCAACCGCCTGGCTGAGTTCAGTAGTGGTGATCTTCTCGCCGTTAACTTCAGCCGCATTCTGGCTGTTGCTGGTGCTTGTAAAAATGGCATCAACACCTGTCAGCGCGAGCAGCGCGACGATAATGCCAATGATGGTTTTGGCAATCCAACCCTGTGAATTGTCCCTGATGTTTTGCAGCATGCGTCCCCCAGAACGACTGTAAAAATAAAGCAGTCGCGCAGTGTGGGTAAAATCCGGATAGAAGAAAGGCGCATCAGTGGATGCGCCTTCTCGTAACTGGCGAAGCGGATCGAACTCAAGCAGCTGATTCGTCGTGCTCAGCGAGCAATGCTCGGCTGAACATCCCGCCCCGCATCAGATCAGCCATTCAACTGATCTGCTGGGCAAAACCGAAAGAGGCTTAGTTGACAGCGTCTTTCAGGGCTTTACCGGCTTTAAAGCCTGGAATCTTGGCAGCAGCGATGCTGATTGGGTTACCAGTCTGTGGGTTGCGGCCAGTGCGAGCAGCACGCTCTTTCACAGCGAAAGTGCCGAAGCCAACCAGTACTACGGAATCACCGGCCTTCAGAGCGCCAGTAACGGATTCAATTACTGCGTCCAGCGCACGGCCGGCAACAGCTTTTGGGATATCAGCAGATGCAGCGATGGCATCGATCAGTTCCGACTTGTTCACTCTTAAGTCCCCTTAATTTCTGTTGAGTTTATTTCTTGCTTTTAAATGTAAGCGAAGCTGGTGCGGAGAGCCTGCCGACACGATAAGAGCCGCTTTATAACAAGGGCTCTAAAAATGTGTCAAGAAACCCCTCCGGCTAATGCGTGCTAATTCGCTCCTTGGAATCAGTCTCGCGTTTTTCATCCTTTGCAACCATGGGAGCCGCATCAGGCAAGGGCTCCGGGGCGTATTGCAGCGCAATTTGCAGGACCTCGTCAATCCATTTAACCGGTTTAATCTGCAGGTCTTGCTTAATATTCTCAGGAATCTCTTTCAAATCGCGCACATTCTCTTCCGGAATGATGACGGTCTTGATTCCACCACGGTGAGCAGCCAGCAGTTTTTCTTTCAAACCACCGATGGCTAGTACTTGCCCACGCAGGGTAATTTCCCCAGTCATGGCCACGTCGGCACGCACAGGAATCTGTGTCAGGGCTGAAACCAGCGCCGTACACATACCAACGCCTGCGCTGGGGCCATCTTTGGGCGTTGCTCCCTCCGGCATGTGGATGTGGATGTCCTGCTTCTCATAGAAGTCCACAGGCACGCCCAGGCTCTTGGCCCGACTGCGAACAACGGTCTGCGCAGCGGTGATGGATTCCAGCATTACATCGCCAAGCGAACCAGTCTTAATCAGCTGACCTTTACCAGGGACCACGACTGCCTCGATGGTCAGCAGCTCACCGCCAACCTGAGTCCAGGCAAGACCGGTGACCTGGCCAATTTGATCCTGCTGCTCGGCCAAACCGTAGCGATGCTTGCGCACGCCGAGGAAATGCTCCAGCGACTCGGCCGTAACGGTGACCTGGAAGCGCTTCTCGGTGGAGTGCTCCTTAACCACTTTGCGGCACACCTTGGCAATCTGGCGTTCCAGGCCGCGCACACCTGCTTCGCGAGTGTAGTAGCGAATGATGTCGCGAATAGCCGCATCCTCAAATACCAACTCGGTTTTTTTCAGGCCATTGGCCTGAACCTGTTTAGGCGCCAGGTATTTGATCGCGATGTTGATCTTCTCGGCTTCGGTGTAACCCGGCAAGCGAATCACTTCCATGCGGTCCAGCAGCGGACCCGGAATATTCATCGAGTTAGCCGTGCAGAGGAACATCACATCGGACAGGTCGTAGTCGACCTCCAGATAGTGATCGTTGAAGTTGTGATTCTGCTCTGGATCCAGCACCTCAAGCAGCGCCGACGCAGGGTCGCCGCGCATATCCTGGCCCATTTTGTCGATTTCATCGAGCAAGAAGAGCGGGTTACGCACGCCGACTTTGGTCATCTTTTGAATCAATCGACCCGGCATAGAGCCAATATAGGTACGGCGATGACCACGGATTTCAGCTTCATCACGTACACCACCGAGTGCCATACGCACGAACTTACGGTTTGTGGCACTGGCAATCGACTCGGCCAGTGAGGTTTTACCCACACCAGGTGGTCCGACCAAACACAATACCGGGCCTTTGAGTTTCTTAACGCGCTTCTGCACGGCGAGGTACTCAAGAATGCGTTCTTTGACCTCTTCCAAGCCATAGTGATCCGCATCCAGAATGCTCTCAGCGCGTGCCAGATCGAGACGTACCTTGCTCTGCGCTTTCCATGGCACATTGACCAACCAATCAATGTAGGAGCGCACCACAGTAGCCTCAGCGGACATCGGCGACATCTGCTTGAGCTTGTTGAGCTCCGCATTGGCTTTGTTCAGCGCTTCAGCTGTGAGGCCGGCGTTATCGATGCGCTTTCTCAGCTCATCAAGTTCATTGTGGCCTTCTTCGCTATCACCAAGCTCTTTCTGAATGGCCTTCATCTGCTCATTCAGGTAGTACTCGCGCTGGCTACGCTCCATTTGCTTCTTGACCCGACCGCGAATGCGCTTCTCAACCTGCAGCAGGTCGATTTCCGCATCCAGCAGCGCCAAAACATGCTCAACCCGAGCAGCCAGATCGGTAATTTCCAGAATTTCTTGCTTCTGCTCGATCTTCAGCACCATGTGTGCCGCCATGGTGTCGACTAGACGGCTCGGCTCATCAATGCCGTTCAGCGATGCCAACACCTCGGCAGGTACTTTCTTACCGAGTTGAACATACTGCTCAAACTGGCTCAGTAAGCTACGGGTGAAAACCTCAGACTCACGCTCCGCGGCATCAACTTCGTCGATCAGCTGCACTTCAGCACGGCAGTGACCATCGACCTCGATAAAACGCTCAATCTCACCACGCTGCTCGCCTTCGACCAGTACCTTGACGGTGCCGTCTGGAAGCTTGAGCAACTGCAAAACGGTGGCGACTGTACCAACCCGATAGAGGCCAGCCTCATCTGGATCATCGTCGGCAGGATTTCTCTGAGCGAGAAGCAGAATCTGCTTCTCGCCCGTCATTGCAGCTTCAAGCGCTTCAATGGATTTCTCACGCCCGACGAATAACGGAATGACCATGTGCGGATAGACCACAACATCGCGCAACGGCAAGAGAGGCAATTCGATGGTTGTCTTCATGATTTCGGCTCTACGGCGGCCATATGGCCGTGAACGGATGGGATAACCCTTAACCCTAAGATGGGGGCAGCCCCAACAAAAAACAAGCGTCGACACAGTAAAAGCAAAGGGGCCCGCAGGCCCCTTGCTTTCAACATGTTACAACGCTGTTACGCGTCAGGCGCAGCCTTAGCTGGCAGCTCGTTGTTCTCATAAATGAGCAACGGCTTGGAGGTGCCATCGATAACGCTTTCATCGATAACCACTTTACTGACGTCCGACTGCGAAGGAATCTCATACATGGTGTCGAGCAGCACACCTTCGAGAATCGAACGCAAACCGCGAGCACCGGTTTTACGCTCAAGCGCCTTGTGGGCAACCGACTTAAGCGCATCAGGACGGAACTCAAGATCCACCCCTTCCATTTCAAACAGCTTGGCATATTGCTTGGTCAAGGCATTCTTCGGCTCGGTCAGAATCTGTACCAAGGCCGCCTCATCAAGCTCATCCAAGGTTGCAATGACCGGCAAGCGACCAACGAACTCAGGAATCAAGCCGAACTTGACCAAGTCATCGGGCTCAACAGCACGAAGTGACTCGCCAACTTTTTTGCCTTCTTCTTTGCTGCGAACCTCTGCATTAAAACCGATTCCACCTTTGGTAGAACGGCCTTGAATGACCTTTTCCAGGCCAGAAAAAGCACCACCACAAATAAACAGGATATTGCGAGTATCAACCTGCAAAAACTCTTGCTGTGGGTGCTTACGCCCTCCCTGCGGAGGAACAGAGGCAACAGTGCCTTCAATCAGTTTCAGCAGCGCCTGCTGCACACCTTCACCCGATACATCACGGGTAATCGAAGGGTTATCAGACTTACGCGAGATTTTGTCGATCTCGTCGATGTAGACAATACCCATCTGGGCCTTTTCTACGTCGTAGTCGCATTTCTGCAACAGCTTTTGAATGATGTTTTCTACATCCTCGCCCACATAACCAGCCTCGGTCAGTGTGGTTGCGTCTGCAATAGTGAACGGCACATTGAGAAGCCGCGCTAGGGTTTCAGCCAACAAGGTCTTACCAGAACCCGTCGGGCCGATAAGCAAGATGTTGCTCTTGCCCAACTCAATGTCATCTTTCTTATCGCGCTGATTGAGGCGCTTGTAATGGTTATAAACCGCTACAGCCAAAATTTTCTTAGCACGCTCCTGACCAATCACATACTGATCAAGGATGCCGCTGATTTCCTTGGGGGCAGGCAATTTATGCGCACTGCTCTCGGCCTGGGCTTCCTGCACCTCCTCGCGGATGATGTCATTACACAGGTCTACGCACTCGTCGCAGATGAAGACCGAGGGGCCGGCAATTAATTTGCGCACTTCATGCTGGCTTTTGCCGCAGAAGGAGCAATAAAGCAGCTTGCCGTTGTCCTCGCCGTTGCGGGTGTCAGTCATTCGTTCGATCCAAATCCGATAGGCTTGCAACACAAGATGAAGGCTTATGCGGGCTTTTTCAAGCCCGCCGGAGGCCAGACAAGCCGGCCCGCCCTATTTTGAGCTGCTTATATTTAAGCAGGTCGCTTTTCAATCACAGCATCGATCAACCCGTACTCACGAGCGGCTTCGGCGCTCATGAAGTTATCACGATTGGTATCGCGCTCGATTTCCTCAAGGGTCCGCCCACTGTGCTTCGCCATCAGCGTATTCAGGCGCGCACGGATAAAGAGGATTTCTTTGGCGTGAATTTCAATGTCCGACGCCTGGCCTTGGAAGCCACCCAGTGGCTGATGAATCATCACTCGCGAGTTCGGCAGGCAGTAACGCTTGCCCTCGGCGCCAGCGGTCAGCAGGAATGCGCCCATGCTGCACGCCTGACCAATACAGGTGGTGGACACGTTGGGCTTGATGAACTGCATGGTGTCGTAGATCGACATACCCGCCGTCACCGAACCGCCCGGGGAGTTGATATACAGATGGATGTCCTTGTCCGGGTTTTCCGCTTCAAGGAACAGCAACTGCGCGCAGATCAGATTAGCCATGTAGTCTTCTACAGGACCGACAAGAAAGATCACGCGCTCTTTGAGCAGACGCGAATAGATGTCGTACGCACGCTCACCGCGAGCAGACTGCTCAACAACCATTGGCACCAAGCCGCCAGCAGCTTGGATATCAGACATTTGATGCATAAAAGGATTGCGGGACATGCTGCACTCGCTCCCTAAATAGTCATGTCACAAATACGCATAAGCCAGCGCGGAGGCTGGCTTATGGCGTATTCGAACGAGGTAAAGAAATCAGGCGGCTTGAGGTGCTTCTACCGGCTTGACAGCTTCTTCGTACGAGACCGCTTTATCGGTCACGTTGGCCTTCTGCAAAACAGTATCTACAACTTGCTCTTCCAGTACAACTGAACGTACTTCGTTCATTTGCTGGTCGTTTTTGTAGTACCAGGCCACAACCTGCTCAGGCTCTTGATAAGCCGAAGCCATTTCCTGAATCATTTCGCGAACGCGTGCATCATCCGGCTTCAGCTCACACTGCTTGACCACTTCAGCCACAACCAGGCCCAGCACAACGCGACGCTTGGCTTGCTCTTCAAACAGTTCAGCTGGCAGCTGCTCAGGCTTGAGGTTGCCACCGAACTGCTGAACAGCCTGCACACGCAGACGGTTCACTTCGTTGCTGATCAGCGCCTTCGGCACTTCGATCGGATTGGCAGCCAGTAGACCATCCATAACCTGGTTTTTAACCTTGGACTTGATGGCCTGGCGCAGCTCGCGCTCCATGTTCTTGCGCACTTCAGCACGGAAGCCTTCCAGACCGCCTTCTTTAACACCGAACAGGGCAAAGAAGTCATCATTCAGCTCAGGCAGCTGAGGTGCAGCGATGCTGTTAACGGTAACGGTGAACTCAGCAGTTTTACCTGCCAGATCCAGGTTCTGATAATCAGCCGGGAAAGTTGGGTTGATTACACGCTCTTCACCAGCCTTGGCGCCGACCAGTGCATCTTCAAAACCAGGGATCATGCGACCGGAGCCGAGAACCAGCTGAGTGCCCTTGGCCGAGCCGCCAGCGAAGGCTTCGCCGTCAATCTTGCCAACGAAATCAATGTTGAGCTGGTCACCATTTTCGGCAGCGCGCTCGGCAGCTTCAAAACGGGTATTCTGCTTGCGCAGGATTTCCAGCATGTTGTCGACGTCAGCGTCAGCTACGTCAGCCTGCAGGCGCTCGATGGCAATGGATTCAAAGCCGCCAACGATGAATTCCGGGAACACTTCGAAGGTCGCAACGTATTCCAGATCCTTGCCTTTCTCGAATGACTTCGGCTCAACGGCCGGAGCACCAGCTGGATTGAGCTTCTGCTCAACAACGGCTTCGTAGAAAGTGGATTGGATCAGGTCGCCCAGAGCTTCCTGACGCGCAGCATCTTCATAACGCTGACGGATCACGCTCATTGGTACTTTGCCAGGACGGAAACCAGGGACCTTGGCACGACGGGCAGTCTGCTGCAGACGCTTGTTGACTTCAGTCTCGATGCGCTCAACAGAGACGCCAACGGTCATACGGCGCTCGAGAGCAGAGGTACTTTCAACAGAAACTTGCATGGATAATCCTCGTTGCACAGACATAAGCCGGCCGCTTGCCGGCCCCTAATCAAGGGCATGCATTCTAGAGGGTCGATTTGCAGAAGTCACCCTAGATGCAGGCGGCAAACGGGAGGGAGCTAAAAGATGGTGCGGACGGAGAGACTCGAACTCTCACGCCTTGCGGCGCTGGAACCTAAATCCAGTGTGTCTACCAATTCCACCACGTCCGCGTGGTAAAGCTTTATACAAAAACGCCAGGAATTAACCTGGCGCTTTGGAATATGGGGTGGACGATGGGGATCGAACCCACGACAACAGGAGTCACAATCCTGTGCTCTACCAACTGAGCTACGCCCACCATATTGCATTTTGCTTGAGCCAAGACCGCCAAATGGCGCACCCGGCAGGACTCGAACCTGCGACCATCCGCTTAGAAGGCGGATGCTCTATCCAGCTGAGCTACGGGCGCCTGTACATCTGCAGATGCAGACTTAAAGCTTTCGGCTTCGGAAAAAACTTTGCAGCTTCGACCTTTGCCGTCTTACCCAGCGACTGGCTGTGCTCGACAAGCGGGGCGAATGTTATAGAGGCCGTTTCAGGCCGTCAACAGGAAAAGTTAAAAAAATTCAGCCATTTAAAGGAGTTACGCGAAAACCGTGGCGTGCGCCTTTGCCCCACAGCACGGTCATGCGAGAATGCGCGTCCTTTTTCCATCCTTTCTTTATGGTTAACCAAGCGCAATGACCGCACAACTGATCGATGGCAAAGCAATTGCCGCCAGCCTGCGCCAGCAGATCGCCCATCGTGTCGCCGAACGCCGCCAGCAAGGCCTGCGCGCACCCGGGCTGGCAGTGATTCTCGTCGGTAGCGACCCTGCGTCCCAGGTCTATGTTTCGCATAAGCGCAAAGACTGCGAAGAAGTCGGCTTTGTCTCACAGGCTTATGACCTTCCGGCCACCACCGGCCAGGACGAGCTGATGGCATTGATCGACCGCCTGAATGACGAACCGAGCATCGACGGCATTCTGGTGCAGCTGCCACTGCCAGAACACCTCGACGCCTCTTTATTACTGGAGCGCATTCGCCCGGATAAAGACGTTGACGGCTTCCACCCCTACAACATCGGCCGCCTGGCCCAGCGCATGCCACTGCTGCGCCCTTGCACCCCGAAAGGCATCATGACCCTGCTGCAAAGCACCGGCGTCGACCTATATGGCATGCACGCGGTGGTGGTTGGCGCGTCGAATATCGTCGGCCGGCCAATGGCCATGGAACTGCTGCTAGCCGGTTGCACCGTGACAGTTACCCACCGTTTCACTAAAGACCTGCCCATGCATGTCGGCCAAGCCGATATCGTCGTGGTTGCTGCCGGCAAGCCTGGCCTGGTTCACGGCGAGTGGATCAAGCCTGGCGCCATCGTCATCGACGTCGGCATCAATCGTCAGACCGACGGCAAGCTGATTGGCGATGTGGTCTATGAAACCGCCCTGCCCCGCGCCGGCTGGATTACTCCGGTGCCGGGCGGCGTTGGTCCAATGACCCGCGCCTGCCTGCTGGAGAACACCCTGCATGCCGCCGAGCATTTGCACGACTGAGTGCAGCGCTGGCAGAAATAAAAAACGGCACCTAAGGTGCCGTTTTTTATGCTTGAGTCCAACTCACAGCATCAGTCGCGGGCTTGCTCCCAGGATTTCAGCAGTTCGTTGTAGTTGATGGTTTCACCCTTGGGCTTCTCGTTGGCCAGTTTCGGCTTCGGTGCACCCGGTTGATCCAGCCAGTACTGCGGATCTTTCGGCTCGCTCAGCTTCGGCCCGCACTCACCCAGTACGCCGGAACGCTCAAGACGACCCAACATGGTGTCCTGCGCCGCTGCCAAGCCATCCAGCGCCTCTTGTGGCGACTTGTCGCCGCTGGCTGCTTCGGCAATGAATTGCCACCACAGCTGAGCCAGACGTGGGTAGTCCGGTACGTTGGTGCCGGTCGGGGTCCACTGCACCCGAGCCGGGCTGCGATAGAACTCCACCAGGCCGCCCAGTTTCGGCGCAACGTCGGTCATGGCTTGCGAGTTGATATCCGACTCACGAATTGGCGTCAGGCCAACCAGGGTCTTTTTCAGCGACACGGTTTTCGAAGTGACGAACTGCGCATACAGCCAGGCGGCCAGGCGCTGTTTCTCCGGGGTGGACTTGAGGAAGGTCCAGGAGCCGGTGTCCTGGTAGCCCAGCTTCATGCCCTCTTCCCAATACGGACCTTTAGGTGAAGGCGCCATGCGCCACTTCGGTGTGCCGTCTTCATTAACCACCGGCAAACCTGGTTTGGTCATATCCGCGGTAAAAGCGGTGTACCAGAAGATCTGCTGAGCGATGCTGCCCTGGGCTGGCACCGGACCGGACTCGGAGAAGGTCATGCCCTGGGCTTCTGGCGGCGCGTACTTGCGCATCCAGTCGACATATTTGGTGGTGGCATACACCGCCGCCGGGCCATTGGTATCGCCGCCACGGGCAACACTGGAGCCCACTGGGCGACAACCGTCCACGCGAATACCCCACTCGTCCACCGGCAGGCCGTTAGGCAGGCCCTTGTCGCCGCCACCCGCCATGGAGAACCAGGCATCGGTAAAGCGCCAGCCGAGGGATGGGTCCTTCTTGCCGTAATCCATGTGGCCATAGATGCGCTGACCATCGATCTCCTTGACCTTCTCGGAGAAGAATTCAGCGATGTCTTCATAAGCCGACCAGTTGACCGGTACGCCCAGCTCGTAGCCGTAGATTTCCTTGAACTTGGCCTTCAGCTCCGGACGCTCGAACCAGTCGGCGCGGAACCAGTAGAGGTTGGCGAACTGCTGATCAGGCAGCTGATAGAGCTTGCCATCCGGCCCAGTAGTGAAGGAAATGCCGATAAAGTCCTGCAGATCCAGGGTCGGCGAGGTCACCGCCTTGCCTTCTCCTTCCATCATGTCGCTGATGGCCACGGCCTTACCGTAGCGGAAGTGCGTACCGATCAGGTCCGAGTCATTGATATAGCCGTCGTAGATGTTCTTGTCCGACTGCATCTGGGTTTGCAGCTTTTCGACGACATCGCCTTCCTGCATCAGGTCGTGCTTGAGCTGGATCCCGGTGATTTCGCTGAAAGCCTTGGCCAGCACCTTGGACTCGTACTCGTGGGTGGCAATGGTTTCCGAGGCCACGCTGATGCTCATGCCACGAAACGGCTCAGCGGCCTTGATAAACCACTGCAGTTCAGCAAGCTGCTGCTCGGGCGTCAGGGTCGAGGGGTTGAACTCCTCGCCGATCCACTTTTTTGCCGCTTCTTCGTAGGCATCAGCCCAGGCTGCGCCGCTCAAGCCGGACAACGTCAGCAGGGCAGCCAGCGCCATGCTATGTCGAGTTTTGTTGTTATTGTCGAACATAGAGACCTCCATCTCAGGGTTTGGAATGAGGCAAGCGGGTCATGGCCGCGCCCAACCAACAGGCGCGGCCAAGGCAGCCCGGTTCAGCCCCAACGCATCACTGCAAACAACCAGAACAGGGACAGCACCGAAGCTATCCAGACACTCCAATCGGTCGCGCCCACCACCAGCAGGTGCAGGTAGGCACTTCCAAGCAGACCGATAAACAGCCGATCACCACGGGTGGTGCTGATTGGCAACAAACCTTTGCGTTCGATACAGGGCGAACGCAGCTCCCAGATCGTCATGCCGACCAGCAGCATGCCGATAAAGCCAAAAAACAACGCTGTCGGCAGCGTCCAGGCCATCCAATCCATCGTCGCGACTCCTTATACCCGGCCGAGGGCAAAGCCCTTGGCCACATGGTTACGGACAAACCAGATCACCAGCATGCCCGGCAGAATGGTCAACACCCCTGCCGCCGCCAGTACGCCCCAATCGATCCCCGATGCCGACACTGTGCGCGTCATCACCGCGGCAATCGGCTTGGCATCCACCGAGGTCAAGGTGCGCGCCAAGAGCAGCTCGACCCAGGAAAACATGAAGCAGAAGAACGCGGTAACGCCGATACCCGAGCCAATCAGCGGAATAAAGATCTTCACGAAAAATTTCGGGAAGCTGTAGCCGTCGATATAGGCGGTTTCGTCAATTTCCTTCGGCACCCCGGACATAAAGCCTTCAAGAATCCACACCGCCAGCGGCACGTTGAACAGGCAGTGCGCCAGCGCCACGGCGATATGCGTATCGAACAGGCCGATCGACGAATACAACTGGAAGAACGGCAGCAGAAACACCGCCGGTGGCGCCATGCGGTTGGTCAGCAGCCAGAAGAACAGGTGCTTGTCGCCGAGAAAACGGTAGCGCGAAAACGCATAGGCTGCCGGCAGCGCCACCGTCAGCGAGATCACCGTATTCAGGCACACGTAGTACAGCGAGTTGAGGTAGCCCTCGTACCAGCTCGGATCGGTGAAGATCACCTTGTAGTTATCCAGGGTGAAGCCGTGCGGCCACAGCGTCAGGCCGCCGAGGATCTCGGTGTTGCTCTTGAACGACATGTTTAGCAGCCAGTAGATCGGCACCAGCAGGAACAGGACATACAGCCCCAGTACCAACTTCTTGCGTAGGGTCATGGTCGGCCTCAGCGAGTCTTATCGTTGTGGGTCATGGCGGTGTAGAACAGCCAGGACACCAACAGGATGATCAGGAAGTACACCAGCGAAAACGCCGCCGCCGGGCCCAGGTCGAATTGGCCGATGGCCATTTGCGTCAGGGTCTGGCTAAGGAAGGTGGTGGCGTTACCCGGCCCGCCGCCGGTCAGCACAAAAGGCTCGGTGTAGATCATGAAGCTGTCCATAAAGCGCAGCATCACCGCGATCAGCAGCACGCTCTTCAGCTTGGGCAGCTGGATATGGCGGAACACCGCCCAGTCGGATGCACGGTCGATACGCGCGGCCTGGTAATACACATCGGGAATCGCGCGCAGCCCCGAATAACAAAGCAGCGCCACCAGCGAGGTCCAGTGCCAGACGTCCATGATCAGCACCGTGACCCAGGCGTCGCTGGTGTTGGAGGCATAGTTGTAGCTGATGCCCAGGCTGTTCAGGCTCCAGCCCAGCAAACCGATGTCGGCGCGGCCGAAGATCTGCCAGATGGTGCCAACCACGTTCCACGGAATCAGCAGCGGAATAGCCAGCACGATCAATACCAACGAAGCCATGCGCCCCTTGGTCGGCATGCACAAAGCGATGGCGATGCCCAAGGGAATCTCAATCAACAGCACGCAGGCGGAGAAGATGAACTGGCGCAGCAGCGAGTCATGCAGACGGGTGTCCTGCAGCACCTGCTTGTACCAGTCGACGCCGACGAAATAGCGCGTGGAATGGTCGAAGATGTCCTGCACCGAGTAGTTGACCACCGTCATCATCGGCACGATGGCGCTGAACGCCACCAACAGAAACACCGGCAGCACCAGCCACCAGGCCTTGTTGTTTTGCACCTTCATGGCTGCACCTCCTGCGCTTGCGCCTCAACCAGAACGTCATCGGCATAGAGCATCAGCCACTGCGCTGGAAAGCTCAGGTACACCTGCTGTTGCGGCACGAGCTGGTCTTCCTGCAGGCGCACCTTGAGCGACTGACCATCGAGTTTTAGGGTGAGAATCTTGTAGGTGCCAAGGTCTTCGACATGCACCACCTCGCCGCACAGCGCATCCTCGTTGGGACCATCCCAGACATGAACGAATTCCGGACGGATGCCAATTTTCAGTTTGGCCCCAGGCAGCTCAGCCAGGCGTCGATTGAGCGCCGGTGACAACGGCAGCACGGTGTTGTTGAAGCGCACACCGCCGGCATAAGGCAGCACATCAATCAGGTTCATTCCCGGGCTGCCGATGAAGTAGCCAACAAACGTATGACTGGGGCGCTCGAACAACTCACGCGGCGTGCCGAACTGGACGATCTGCCCGCCGTACATCACCGCAATCTTGTCGGCGAAGGTCGAGGCTTCGAGTTGGTCATGGGTGACGTAGACCATGGTGATATTGAACTGCTCGTGGATCTGCTTGAGCTTGCGCCGCAGTTTCCATTTCAAGTGCGGGTCGATCACCGTCAGCGGCTCATCGAAGAGAATCGCCGACACATCATCACGCACCAGGCCGCGGCCCATGGAAACCTTCTGTTTCTCATCGGCGGTGAGGTTGCGGGCGCGCTTGTGCAGCAACGGATGCAGTTCCAGCACCTCGGCAATCTCATTGACCTTGGTGAGTATCTTTGCCTCGTTCATACCCTGGTTGCGCAACGGGAAAGCCAGGTTGTCGAACACCGTCATGGTGTCGTAGACCACCGGAAACTGGAAAACCTGGGCGATATTGCGCAGCTCCGGCGGCAGCGCGTTGACCACCTTGCCATCGAACTGCACCTCACCATGGGAGGGGCTAAGCAGCCCGGAAATAATATTCAGCAGAGTCGATTTGCCGCAGCCGGAAGGCCCCAGCAGCGCATAGGCGCCGCCCTGCTCCCACACATGGTTCATCTCGCGGATGGCGTAATCGGCTGCCTCAGTCGGCGCGCGACTGTAACTGTGGGCCAGGTTATGCAAACGGATCTCGGCCATCAGGCAACCCTCCCCAGACGGCGGCTGGGCGCCTGAATCAACTGCCCATCAGCGGCAAAGACAAACAGCTTGTGAGTGGGGATATAAATGAGGATCGGCGTATCCACGTCATACTCATGCACCCCTGGCAGATGCAGCACCAGCACGAACTGCTCGTTGCGCACATGCAGAAAGGTTTCCGAACCGCTGATCTCGGCCAGTTCGACCGTTACCGCCAGCTCCAGATCGTCATCATTAGAAGGCACCAGGCCGATATGGCTGGGGCGTACACCGAAGCGGTATTCACCTTCGGCGATGCCTTGCAGGTCCGGGTTGAGCGGGAAATGCACGGTATCGGCAAAACTTACTTCGGTGCCGCTGACGCGCCCCGGCATCAGGTTGATCGCCGGTTCGGAAAACAGTTCTGCAGCCAGCACCTGTAGCGGACGGTGATAGACCACGGCAGTCTTGCCGCTCTGCACCACCCGCCCCTCGTGCAGGATTGTGGTGGTGCCGCCCAGGGCCAGAGCCTCGTTGGGCTCGGTGGTGGCATAAATGGCAATGGTGTGACGGGCCTGAAACAGCTCGCGCATCTCCTGACGCAGCTCTTCGCGCAGCTTGTAGTCAAGGTTGACCAGCGGCTCATCAAACAGAATCAGCGAAGCATCCTTGACCAGCGCCCGCGCCATCGCCGTGCGCTGCTGCTGACCGCCGGACAGTTCCAGCGGATGACGCTGGAGCAAAGCCTCGATACGCAGCATCTTCGCCGTTGCGTGGACCTTTTCCAGAATCTCGGCCTTGCTCACCCCAGCCTGACGCAGCGGCGAAGCGATGTTCTCGAACACCGTCAGGGTCGGGTAATTGATGAACTGCTGATAAACCATGGAAACGTTGCGCTGGCGCACCGAGACATTGGTCATGTCCGCGCCATTCATCAGGATGCGTCCGCTGCTTGGTTTATCCAGGCCCGCCATCAGACGCATCAGGCTGGTCTTGCCCGACAGCGTGCGCCCCAGCAGCACATTGAAGGAGCCAGGTTCGAAGCTCAGGCAGGCATCGTCGATATGCAACTGGTGATCAACGATCCGCGTGACATGCTCCAGGGTAAGTGACATGGGCCGTCCTTTTTCTTGTTATCTGCCCAGTAACAAGGCGAGTTCCGTGCCAACCTGTTTCAGCGCCTGCAAACCATTGATTTAAAACAACTGCAGGTGAATGTAGGCATCCAGCTCAAACACCACTGAACACTTTTGAACAGTGCACAGTGAACAACTGAACAGTCACAGCGTTGACATTGAACAGCCTTCGGCGACACTGCAGGAGCTCGGCGCAGACCGAGGCCCATAACAACAAGAACCCGCGCGAGAGACCTGTCATGGCTGACGCTGTCACTGCCCTGCCCCACGAGACCATCATCCAGGACTCCTGGACACGCTGCCGTGACTACGGCCTGACCCACCAGAGCAGCCCGATTTTCAGCCAGCCCGAACGCGGTGAAGTCAGCGCGCTGCTAGAAAGCCAGCACGCCTTGGTGCACACCACCCACAAGGAAGTGCTGCCCTACTACGGCACCATCCTGGCCAACTCCAATTGCCTGATCATGCTGGCCGACCACCAGGGCCAGGTGCTGCAGTCCTGGGGCGACCAACGCTTTATCGAACCGAGCCGCGCCGCCGGTTTTGTCGCTGGGGCCACCTGGCTGGAGCGCTACACCGGCACCAATGCCATCGGCACCGCCCTGAGTTGCGCCCAGGCGGTACATATTCAGCACGATGAGCATTTCCTCAAGGCCAACCGCTTTATGACCGGCTCGGCCTCGCCGATTTTTGACGAGCAGCGGCAGATGATTGCGGTGCTGGATGTGTCGAGCGACAGCTACCTGCCGCCCTCGCACACCCTGGGCATGGTCAAGATGATGAGCCAGTCGGTGGAGAACCGCCTGATTCTCAACCTGTTCCAGCAGCGCTACTTTCAGCTGAGTTTCAACACCAGCCTGGATAACCTCAGCAGCCCCTGGGCCGGACTGTTGATTTTCGATGAGCAAGGTCAGGTAGTATCCGCCAATCGCCGTGCCGACAGCCTGCTCGGCGTCGGCCTGGCCCAGGTGAATATCGAAAGCCTGTTCGACGTACCGCTGCAGCAACTGCTCAACCAGCCTGAGGCGCTGCCATTCAACCTGCGCGCCAGCGGGCGCTTTCGCTTTCACGCGCAAATCAAACGCCCGCAGCAGCCTTCGCCAATTCAGGCCCGCGACTTTCGTCCCACCCAACAGCCACCTGCCAGTGCCACAAGCAACCACTTCACCCTGGCATCGCTCAACCTCGGCGACCCGCGCGTCGACAAAGCCGTACGCCAGGCAGAGCGGTTGCTGGAAAAAGACATTCCAATCCTGGTGCATGGCGAAACTGGGGTCGGCAAGGAGGTTTTCGTCAAAGCTCTGCATCACGCCAGCTCGCGCGCCAACCAAGCATTTATCGCGGTCAACTGCGCAGCCATTCCGGCCGAGCTGGTCGAGTCCGAGCTGTTCGGCTATGAAAAAGGCGCGTTTACCGGGGCCAACCAGAAAGGCAGCATCGGCCTGATTCGCAAAGCCCATAAAGGCACGCTATTTCTCGACGAGGTCGGCGATATGCCACTGCGCGTGCAAGCCCGCCTGCTGCGGGTGCTGCAGGAGCGCTGCGTACAACCGCTGGGCAGCAGCGAGCTGTACCCGGTGGATATCCGTCTGATTTCCGCTACCAACCGCCCGCTGCGCCAGGATGTGGAAAGCGGGCTATTTCGACAGGACCTCTACTACCGCATCAGCGGCCTCAATCTGGAGCTGCCGCCGCTGCGCGAACGCACCGACAAGGCCGCCATGGTCAAGCGCATCTGGGATTACCACCGCGAACCGCAACAATGGGCCGGGCTAAGCCATGAGGTGCTGAGCCTGTTCGAGCGTCACCCCTGGCCCGGCAACCTGCGCCAACTGAGCAGCGTCCTGCAGATTGCCCTGGCCATGGCCGAGGACCAGCAGATACGCGCGGAACACTTGCCGGATGACTTCTTTGCCGATTTGCAGCCAGCAGCTGCGCAAACGCCCTCCACCCAGCCATCTCCACAACCTCTGGCTAGCACCAGCGCGGATGATCTGGCCAGCCAGTACCAGGCCTGCGGCGGCAATATCTCGCACCTGGCGCGCAGCCTCGGGGTTAGCCGCAACACGCTTTACAAACGCTTACGGGAAACAGGGCTGACGGCGCGCTAGATTACGTAGTAGCTCTTGTAACACCGGCCCTGAACCAGCCCTCTCTACCTGACATGGACTTATACGGCCAAGGTAGGGTCGAACCTATTAGGTAGCCTTTACGGGTCCGTACTGCGCTCACCCGTGCACTCTCTCTTCCAGCGCCGCCACCAGGCCAATCCTTCTCCTTCGCGAGCCCAAACCTAATGCGTGACCCCGCAACTCCAACGGACGCTTTTGCGCGAAGCGCGCCATTGGCCTGCGCCTTAATCAGCATGCTGCTGTTGAGCGCCTGCGGCAGCATTGCACCGCCACAAGCAAACCCCGAGATTGAACCTATACGTTTTCTCCTGAGTTTCGATGACGGCCCAAGCGGCAATACCCGCGACAATCCAACCGAACAGATTCTCGACACCCTGGCAGATAACCCAATCCAGCCTGGGATCAAGGCGCTGTTCTTTGTCCAGACCCGCGCCGTAGCAGCTGGCGGCAGCGTTCACGGCCAGACGCTACTTCAGCGCCAGCAACGAGAGGGCCACCTGCTGGGTTTTCACACGGCAACTCCAGGCCATGCCAACCACCGCTTCCTCAGCCCGGAAGCGTTGCAACAATCGCTGGCAAACGGTGTAGCCGACCTGACCGTCATCAGTGGCACGGCGCCGCGCCTGGTGCGACCACCCTTCTGGAACTACGACGAGCGCACATTCGCCGCCTACCAGACGCACGGTCTGCGCATACTGCTAACCGATTTGAGCGCCAACGATGGCAAGACCTGGGGCATCAATGGCAGCCTGCGCCGGCGCAGTAACCTGCGTGACCAGCTGGCGCGGGCCGCACAGCAGATCAGCGTCGGTGCCTTGCCGGCAGTCGATGGGGTGATACCCGTAGTCGTGACCTTCCACGACCTCAATCCCTACACCGCACGGCATATGCAGGAATACCTGCAAATTCTTCTGGATGTGGCCGCAGATGTGGGCCTGGCCACCGATAAACAGCCGTTCTATGGCCAACGTGATGCCCTGCAACGTGCTGCATTAAGACGCGCCCTCGGCGACCCACAGCAGTACGCTCGGCTGCCGGGCCTGTGGAACTGGCTGTGGAACTAGCAAACCGTACGCAATAAAAAAGGCCGCTCGAAAGCGGCCTTTTCATGCAGCAATCAATCTAGTCCGCCAGGCGCCAGGTAGTACCGCCCTTACCGTCTTCCAGTACCACGCCCATGGCGGTGATCTGGTCGCGGATACGGTCAGACTCGCCCCAATTCTTCTCGGCACGGGCCTGCAGGCGCGCAGCAATCAATGCCTCCACCTCGGCAGCATCGACCTTACCGGCAGCACCGGCCTGCAGGAATGCTTCAGGCTCCAGCTGCAACACACCCAGCACCCCAGCCAATTCCTTCAAGCGCGCGGCTAAGCCAGCAGCGGCCTGCAGATCGGTTTCACGCAGACGATTGATCTCACGGGCCATTTCGAACAGCACGGCGCAGGCTTCAGGCGAGTTGAAGTCATCGTCCATGGCCGCCGCAAAGCGCTCGACAAAGGCATCACCGCCAGCCGGTGCAGCATCTGGCAGGCCCTTGAGCGCGTTATAAAAGCGCTCCAGCGCACCTTTGGCTTCGCGCAGGCTGTCTTCGGAGTAGTTGATTGCACTGCGGTAGTGGCTGGACACCAGCAGGTAGCGCACCACTTCCGGGTGATATTTTTCCAGCACCTCACGAATGGTGAAGAAGTTGCCCAGGGACTTGGACATCTTCTCGCCGTCCACGCGCACCGCGCCGGCGTGCATCCAGGCGTTGGCGTAGAGCTTGCCGGTAGCGGCTTCGCTCTGGGCGATTTCGTTTTCGTGGTGCGGGAACACCAGATCAGGGCCGCCGCCATGAATGTCGAAGGTCTCACCCAGGCAGCAAGTGGACATCACCGAACACTCGATATGCC